>CAZHCA010000111.1:0-1011 GCA_964530825.1 uncultured Saprospiraceae bacterium | reverse complement strand
CTCAGCACCTTGCTGGGAAGCATCATCCGCCTCGACGTGGACGAGGGCGATCCCTATGCCATTCCCGGTGACAACCCCTTCGTCAATGAGGCCAATGCCCGCGACGAAATCTGGTCGTACGGCTGGCGCAACCCCTGGCGCATCAGCTTTGACCGACAGACTGGCGATATGTGGATCGGCGACGTGGGGCAAGGCGAATGGGAAGAGATCAGCTACGAAGCGGCTGGCACCCCTGGCGGTGGCAACTATGGCTGGCGCTGCTATGAAGGTAACGCAACCTACAACCTCGCAGGCTGCAACGGCTCGGGCTTCGTAGCGCCCGTTTTTGAGTATGATCACGGCGCAGGCCGTTCGGTTACCGGGGGCTATGTCTATCGCGGCAGCCAATACCCTGGCTTGCAGGGATACTATGTGTTGGGCGACTTCGCTACCGGAGACTTTTGGGCCATTCGCCCTGATGGCGGTGGCGGCTGGCAAAGCTTTGCGCTGGGTACGTTTGCTGCATTTGGGGGCAATGACCTCAGTACCTTTGGCGAAGACCAGGCCGGCGAACTCTACGCTGCCAATCGCGACGCAGGCACCATCTATCAGGTGCAGGAGTTGAGCATCTCAGGCTTGACCCAAACCACAGGCGAGCTGCGTGTATACCCTCAGCCCTGGCAAGACCGCCTCTACATCACCCGACCAGCCTCGGCCCAAGGAACCTTGACTCTTCACCTCTACGATTTGCAGGGCCGCGAGCTGCTCAAACAATCTTTTACTCCCCGTGAAAAGCTGGTTCTCTCGCGCGCAGGACTTTCAGCGGGGCTATATCTGCTCACCCTACAAAGCCAGCAAGGTAACTGGCAAGGTAAAGTGATGCTACGCTAGGCATTAGTTTCGCGGTTTAAAGTTTAAGGTTGAAAGTAAAGCTGGCCGCTTGGGCGGCCACTGAGTGAGCTAATATGACCGATAGATAAACGCTGTGCCTGACCACCTTATATCCTTATTCCCTTATACCCCTGACCGTTC
>CAZHCA010000110.1:0-1039 GCA_964530825.1 uncultured Saprospiraceae bacterium | reverse complement strand
CCTCAAGCTATAGCACCTATGCTTAATCGCCTGTTACTCGATCATGTGCCCTTAAAATGGGTGATTAAGGGGTATTACATTCAGTATCAAAACCAACTTGCCAGGGACGCTTTTGAGCGGGCCGAAGCAAAAGGGGAGCATGAGTATTTGAATCTGGCTACCCTAGAGGAGATCAACCATCAGTATCCCAAGCCTATCCCCTACCAGTACGACGATTCTACCCTGATCAAGCGAGGCGATGAGCGCGCCAAATCCCTGCGCGCTTTGCTGCCCCGTGGCCATCGGCCTCGTACGCTCGAAGTGGGAGCCCAAGACGGCGTAGCCAGTTATGCCCTGGCCAAGCACTACGGGGCAGAGGTCACCTGTATCGATCTGGCGCCACAGCCGGCAGCTTGGGTCGATGAGTCGATGGTCAACTTCGTCGCTGGTGATGCGACAGAGCTACCCTTGGAGGCCGGGCAGTTCGACCTGGCATTTTCCTACAATTCATTCGAACACATCCTCGATCCCAAGGCTGCCTTGCACGAGCTGCTGCGTGTGGTGCGGCCTGGTGGAACCATTCACCTCGACTTTGGACCGATTTACTATGCTCCCAAGGGACTACACGCTTACGACAAATTTCTGGTCCCGTATTGCCAACTCCTCTTTGCACATGAAACCCTCGATACCTACTGCCGCAACCATCAGCTTTCTCCGCTAAAGTTTCGCCTACATCAAGAGCTGAATGGCTGGTCTATCGAGCAATACCGCCAATTGTGGCAAGAGGCTCGCCAACAGGCCGACATTACCCACTACCACGAATTCCCCGCGCTAAAAAGCCTGAGCGTCATCTCTCGTTATCCAGGCTACCTTAAGAGCAAAGTTTCGAGCTTCGACAACCTCCTGATCGCCCGATTGATCATTACGATGGTGTGCAAATAGGGCCCGCTAGAAGCACCTGTGCTAGAGCAGTCAGCCTTCCCCACTATACCACGTGGCGTAAGGATTGTAGAGTGGTAAGACACGATCACTTATTGATAACAAGGCCATTCAATCAATC
>CAZHCA010000109.1:0-1046 GCA_964530825.1 uncultured Saprospiraceae bacterium | reverse complement strand
TCAATCGCCTTCCTCCCCATCTTCTGCTGGCGTTTCTTCACCTCAACGACAACTACACGCCCACACGCCGACTCCCCCACAACGTCGAGCTCCATGCCCTTGCCATCCTCCCGTTGCAACGGCACCCGTACCCGCACATCGGTCAGGTTCAGTTCTGTATCATCGTGTACCCCGGCAAAGAACACCGACAACCGAAAGCGCTTGCGACTACGAAACTCGTTCGCCAACTGCAACTCGGCAAAGCGCCCTATCACTTCGTTGAGCGCCCCGCGCAACCGGTTCCTATCCTGTGTCACGGCAGCTAATTGCTCACGCATATCTTGCTTCACGTCGGGAACGAAGTCGTTGATCTCCTCCTCAAAGCGGTGGCGCAGAATGAGGTTCAAGGTGCCATCTTGCAAGCCCCGAAACGATATATCCGATGGCCCCCACTCCAGTACATCGGCATCCACCAAGAGCAGCAATTTCTTTTGGATGGTTTGCAGGTCCATATCAAGGTCGAGTTGTTCCTTGATTTCGCGGGTATTCCAGTGGCGATGGTTGTTTTGGCTCAGGAAGAGCAGCATGGCCTTGGCGTTGCGGTCATTAATAGTGTCAAGTGTTTTATGAATGTACTCGCCCCATGTGTTGAACATTTCCGAACGGCGGTCGAGCAATTCATAGGCCACCGTTTGCACCACCCCCTCGGCGGTTGTCAAATCGTGGTCGGGGCAGGTGCTCTGCATGACGCACGAAATGAAGAACGGATCAGACAGGCAAGCTTGGTTAATTTGCATAGCGGTGTCGTTGGTAACGGGCGTGTTGTAGACACTGGCATAGGCATACACGGCTTGCAACCCTTCATCGGGGGAAAGATATGGCGGCATATGCCATTGGGTGAGTCGCCCGGCTTCAAGGAAGCGGGCGCTGATTTTCAGTATCCAACTGATATAGGAACCAGTGACGAGCATGGGGGCGGCTTTTGATTCGGAGAGCGCATGATAACTGCCGGGCATCGTCTCATCAAGGGCACGCTCACATTCCTCATCACGATAAACCGTTGTGGC
>CAZHCA010000108.1:0-1050 GCA_964530825.1 uncultured Saprospiraceae bacterium | reverse complement strand
TAAATGCATTTCGGGGAGTACGAGCTATTTCCGAGTTTGATTGGCCTTTCACCCCCACCCACAAGTCATCCCAAGATTTTTCAACATCAACGGGTTCGGTCCTCCACCCCGATACTATCGGGGCTTCAACCTGCTCATGGGTAGATCACTCGGTTTCGCGTCTACCCCCACTAGCTTGCGCCCTATTCAGACTCGCTTTCGCTGCGCCTCCGTCCCTGAGGGACTTAAACTCGCTAATGAGGTGTAACTCGTAGGCTCATTATGCAAAAGGCACGCCGTCGCTTTCGCTCCGACCGCTTGTAGACGTACGGTTTCAGGTTCTTTTCACTCCCCTGCTTGGGGTTCTTTTCACCTTTCCCTCACGGTACTGGTTCACTATCGGTCTCTCAGGAGTATTTAGCCTTGCCTGATGGTGCAGGCACGTTCAGACAGAGTTTCACCGGCTCCGCCTTACTCGTTTCACTAAGATTCATCTTCGTGTACAGGACTTTCACCTCCTTCGGTTGGCCTTTCCAGAGCCATTCCACTGAATCCACTTAGCTTGTTGGGCTCGTCCCCGTTCGCTCGCCACTACTTGGGGAATCTCTTTTGATCTCTTTTCCTCCAGGTACTTAGATGTT
The DNA here is from genome assembly GCA_964530825.1 of uncultured Saprospiraceae bacterium. Classification (GTDB taxonomy): domain Bacteria; phylum Bacteroidota; class Bacteroidia; order Chitinophagales; family Saprospiraceae; genus CAZHCA01. The sequence goes on along the minus strand of CAZHCA010000108.1, from coordinate 430 downwards.
TCAGTTCCCTGGGTTCGCGCTTTCGCAACTGTTCTTCAAACAGCTGGGTTGCCCCATTCGGACATCCACGGATCTAAGGTTGTTTGCACCTCCCCGCGGCTTTTCGCAGCTTACCACGTCCTTCGTCGCCTCTGAGAGCCTAGGCATCCCCCGTACGCCCTTATTTGCTTTCTACGTTTCTTCAAACGCGATTTCGTGATAACGATATCACTCGTATCCTATTGCGCACTAAAAGTTTTGCACTCGACTTCATTTCCAATCTTGTCAATGAACTTTCTCGCCTTGGAGCTGACCCGTACCCCCCGACGGCTCACATCCCGACGACCGGATACCTTCAATGGTCTCTCCTGGCAATAGTCGCTTTACGGGGCCTCGAACCCCGGTTGCCGACAAATCGTACAACCAACCCCCATTCGGGTTAAAGCTAGAT
>CAZHCA010000107.1:0-1059 GCA_964530825.1 uncultured Saprospiraceae bacterium | reverse complement strand
CATAGTGTTTGTTTATCGTTAGACCCCTGTCATACTTGTATGACAGGGTTTTTTTTGCCTGGAAAATCAACACTCCTTCCGCTAATTGTGTTTCCTGCCAAAAAATGCCATGTCTGTAAGTGCTGAAATTGAGCAATTAAGAAAAGACTACACGGCTCATACCCTGGAAATGGAAGAAGTAGCCGATCACCCCGCCGATCAGTTTCAACAGTGGTTTGAAGAAGCGATGAAAGCGGATGTGCCGGAGCCCAACGCGATGACGCTCTCCACAGTAGGTCCTCAGGGCAGGCCCTCCGCCCGAATCGTGCTGCTGAAGGGCATCGAGGATGGTAGTTTTTTATTCTACACCAACTACCAAAGCCAAAAAGGGCAGGAGCTGTCAAGCCATCCCTACGCTGCGCTGACTTTCCTCTGGCATGAGCTGCAACGGCAGGTCCGGATCGAAGGGCGGGCCGAAAAACTATCTCCCGAAGCCTCCACCCGCTATTTTCAGTCTCGCCCTAAGGGCAGCCAGATTGGTGCGTGGGCTTCCCCCCAGAGTACTGTTATCGCTTCGCGGGCGGTGCTGGAAGAAAAGGTCAGGGCCCTCGAATCTACCTACGCCCAAGCCGAAGCCCTCCCGAGGCCTGAGCACTGGGGCGGGTTTAAAGTCATTCCGGATAAGATTGAATTCTGGCAAGGCAGGAGTAGCCGATTGCACGACCGTATCCTGTATACCCTCGAAGGCGGGGGAGCCTGGAAAAAGGTGCGCCTGGCACCCTAACGGATAGCCTCGAAAATGCTTGGTTATTCAGCAAAGCGCCTGGCAAACGCAAAGGGCTGCCATGCCTGAAATACGCCGCCCTATCTTTGGCTGGCGAATAGATTTGAGGGTATTTACGGGGCAGTATGAGGCGTGATACTTTAGTTGGTGCAGATGTTTGGGGACTACTGCATTACATTTACCAGAAACCAGCCCGAAAACGAAAAAACCCGGATTGAACAAATCAATCCAGGTTTTTTCATATTATAGTCCAACAACTTAAGATTTGTGAAATTATGGCGCAGCTATTTTTTCAG
>CAZHCA010000106.1:0-1065 GCA_964530825.1 uncultured Saprospiraceae bacterium | reverse complement strand
CGCTTAATCGCACCAGATTGGAATTGAAACGCGCTCATAGGTTGTGCGCATATACCCAGAAACAGTACGCTTAATCGCACCAGATTGGAATTGAAACAGGGCTAGAAGGGGATTATGACACGCAAACCGTAGAGCGCTTAATCGCACCAGATTGGAATTGAAACTTAAACGATATATCTATTTGATTGTTATCAACAACCGCTTAATCGCACCAGATTGGAATTGAAACTGCTAGACTTAAAAAATATAGATACAAGCGGAATTGCGCTTAATCGCACCAGATTGGAATTGAAACCTTGGAATTCCTTCTTACAAAACATTCAAGACGCCGCGCTTAATCGCACCAGATTGGAATTGAAACATAAAGAATTTTTAAAAAAAGCACGGCAAAAAAAAACGCTTAATCGCACCAGATTGGAATTGAAACTGAAAGAATTATTCGATCTTTTCTTACTACATAGTCGCTTAATCGCACCAGATTGGAATTGAAACTTTACTCTTACATTTCTACATATTGAGCCTAAAGCACGCTTAATCGCACCAGATTGGAATTGAAACCCCTGAAAAGGAGGGTCAAAAAGGGTTTTTCAACGATCGCTTAATCGCACCAGATTGGAATTGAAACTAATTGACCCTTGCGCCCCGCCCCGGCGGTTTAAGCGCTTAATCGCACCAGATTGGAATTGAAACTCGCTTACACCTAGCGAGGGGTCTACGTTCGCTGTACCGCTTAATCGCACCAGATTGGAATTGAAACTTTGCGAGGAATACCCTGGTAATAAGCGCTTTTGGCGCTTAATCGCACCAGATTGGAATTGAAACGAGTAGAACATAGAGGGAGAAATACCTGCCTGTTGACGCTTAATCGCACCAGATTGGAATTGAAACAAAATTTGTGCATAGACGAGAAATGGATTACCTTCGCTTAATCGCACCAGATTGGAATTGAAACTTGTTAAGGATGTCAATAGCGATTAGTTTCAGATACGCTTAATCGCACCAGATTGGAATTGAAACAAAATACTCGCCTCTGTAATTTGGCCAATAGCGCCTACGCTTAATCGC
>CAZHCA010000105.1:0-1067 GCA_964530825.1 uncultured Saprospiraceae bacterium | reverse complement strand
GCACAAAATGAAATCGTAGTTACGGATGACGATCTCCAAGGTGGTCAGACGTACAACTGGACGAAAGACAACGTTTACCTGCTGGATGGTTTCGTCTTCCTCGAAGAAGGCGGTGTGCTGAACATCGAGGCGGGTACCGTAATTAAAGGTCTGGCTTCACCATCTACGGCTGACCTAGCCTCTACCCTGATTATCACGCGCGGCGCGCAGATTTTTGCCGAGGGTACGGCACTGGAACCCATCATCTTCACGGCCGAGATTGACAACCTGGACCCCAATGATCCCGTCACGCTATTAACCGACCGTGGCCTTTGGGGTGGTTTGATCATCTTGGGTAATGCTTCTATTACTGACGAAACCGAGGAGCAAGTTGTCGAGGGTCTGCCACAAGATGATCCGCGCTCTTTTTACGGGGGATCGGACGACACCGAGAATTCCGGTGTGCTGCGTTACGTATCCGTACGCCACGGCGGTGCTGAGCTGGCACCTGGTGAAGAGATCAACGGTATCTCCCTGGGTGGTGTTGGTAGCGGTACCACTATGGAATTCATCGAAGTACTGGCGAACTCCGACGATGGTATCGAGTTCTTCGGAGGTACGGTTAACTTGCGCTACGGCGTGGTAGCTTTCTGTGGTGACGACGGTTATGACTGGGATACTGGCTGGCGTGGTAAGGGACAGTTCTGGCTGAACCTACAAGGCGCCGACGCAGCGGGTAACGGCGCAGAGATGGATGGCGCTAAGCCAGACGCCAACACCCCTTCTGCTAACCCGACTATTTACAACGTTACTTACATTGGTTCCGGCGCGGATAATACGACTGCCGGTCTGGATAATGAGCACGCCCTGTTATTCCGTGACGGAACACGCGGTTTTTACGGCAACTCTATCTTCACCGACTTTGCCATTCAGGTGGAAGACCGTGCTTCTGGCGTCGATTCCCGCCAGTATATGGAGCAAGGCGAACTGACGCTGGCCAACAACCTGTGGTTTGTTTTCGGCGCCGGCGACCAACTAGAAGTTGGCGACAATGGCTTCATCCAAGCTACCGAAGATGCCGAAGATCC
>CAZHCA010000104.1:0-1147 GCA_964530825.1 uncultured Saprospiraceae bacterium | reverse complement strand
AAAAAATCAAAGTTCAGCGAAAAGCAGATCGTTAAGGCGATCAAGGAAAACGAATCGGGCCGCTCCGTAGATGACATTTGCCGGGAGTTGGGTATTGCTAAAGGTACGTTCTACAACTGGCGCAGGAAATACGCTGGTATGGATGCGCAACACCTAAAACGGCTCAAAGAGCTGGAGGAGGAGAATCGGCAACTGAAGCAAATGTATGCGGACCTGGCCTTGGATAATACGATGCTCAAAGACGTATTGTCAAAAAAGTGGTGAAGCTCTCCGGCAAACGGAGGATGAGTGACTATCTGCAGAAAAAGTATCAAGTAAGCGTTCGGCGCTCCTGTGGTTTGATCGGCCTTTCTCGGTCTATGTGGTATTACCAAAAGAAAAAGGACGATCAACCCGTCATGGATAAGCTGGCTGAGTTGGCCGAACAACTGCCCACCCGAGGGTTTGATGAATACTATGGCAGGATACGTCAGGAGGGCTTAATCTGGAATAGAAAGCGTGTTTTAAGGGTGTATCGAAAGATGCGCCTGGGGCTTCGCCGGTCTTATAAAAAGCGTCTGCCAAAAAGGGTTAAGGAGCCCTTAGTGGTACCTGAAGGCCCTAATCAGACTTGGTCACTTGACTTCATGAGCGATGCGCTAAGTGACGGACGAAAGATCCGGGTCTTGAATGTTATGGATGACTTCAATCGGGAAATGCTTGCCATCGAAGTAGGGCTCAGCATCCCTTCAGAACGTGTCGTACGCGTATTAGAAAGACTGGAAGAAGAAAGAGGACTTCCTCATCAGGTTCGCGTGGATAATGGCCCAGAGTTTATCGCCCAAGCTTTTAAGCAATATTGTCACGGTAAAGTGTTGATCAAATATATACAACCTGGTAAGCCAACCCAGAATGCCTACATGGAAAGACTAAACCGTCATCTTCGAGAGGACGTCCTGGATGCTTATCTGTTCGACAGTCTGGAGCAGGTCAATATCCTGGCTGAGGATTGGCGACAAGACTATAATCGGAATCACCCACATAAATCGCTGGGGCGAAAGAGCCCCTGGCAAGTTTTAGCGGAGTTCTCCGGGGGCTAGCCCCCGGAGAACTCCGCTAAACAGTAAACTGTTTATTTTTAACCTGTCCTAAAAAGGGGAAGGCTACA
>CAZHCA010000103.1:0-1148 GCA_964530825.1 uncultured Saprospiraceae bacterium | reverse complement strand
CCAACGCTGTCAAGCATAGTAAACCCGTGATGGTCGTTTTGGGCAACCCGCCCTATTCCTATGCATCCGCCAACACCGGGGAGTGGATAGGCAACCTCGTGCGCGATTACTACCAAGTAGATGGGCAACCCCTTGGCGAACGCAATCCCAAAGGATTACAAGATGACTACGTGAAATTCATCCGTTTTGGGCAATGGCGTATCCACCACACGGGCGAAGGGATTTTGGCTTTCATCAGCAACAACGGCTACCTCGACAACCCTACCTTCCGGGGCATGCGCCAGAGCCTGCTGTGCGAGTTTGACGCTATCTACATTCTCAACTTGCACGGCAACAGTAGAAAGAAAGAGCGCACACCCGATGGCTCCCCCGACGAAAACGTGTTCGACATTCAACAGGGCGTCGCCATTGGTATCTTTATCAAGCAAGGTACAAGCACAACACAAGCCCAAAACTACGCCACCGTCTACTATGCCGACCTGTGGGGCAAGCGCAATAGCAAGTATGCCACCCTCGCCGCGCAAGACGTGCAACATACCCCTTGGGAAACCATATCACCAACCACGCCATGGTATCTGTTTATACCACAAGATACCGACCATAACAAAGAATATCAATCGTTCTGGAATATCGTAGATAGTATGCTTGTGCAGTCCTCAAGCATAACCACCGCACGCGACCATCTCACCATTCAATGGTCACGCAACGATATGCTGCACATAGCACAGCATTTTGCATCGCTTCCCACAGAAGAAGCACGCCAGCACTACCGTATTGGCCCAGACGCACGCGATTGGAAAGTTGCTCTGGCACAAACAGATATTCAACATCATGGCATAGCCGACTCGTTTATCACTCCCATTCTCTACAGACCATTCGACCAACGCTATACCTACTACTCTGGTCAAACAAGCGGGTTTCTGAGTAGACCCCGTTTCGACGTAATGCGCCATATGCTATCTGGCAACAACCTCGCCATTATGACAGGGCGAGCGGGGCAAGTGATACAAACCCATGGTGCATGGAATATTGTTTTTTGTTCGCAACATATCACTGACCTGAACCTCTACCGGCGCGGTGGCAATAACCTGTTTCCGCTCTACCTCTACCCCAACGGCAACGAACACCCAGACCTGTTCGACTTTCAC
>CAZHCA010000102.1:0-1174 GCA_964530825.1 uncultured Saprospiraceae bacterium | reverse complement strand
TCATCAGCGCATCAGCACCCCTCAGCGCATCAGCGGTTCAAACGTCAACCCTGCGGTTCAGCACCCCTCAGCGCATCAGCGGTTCAAACGTCAACCCTGCGCATCAGCACCCCTCAGCGCATCAGCACCCCTCAGCGCATCAGCGGTTCAAATCTGCTAACTCCGGCTTACCAGCCGGTGCCTTTGTCATTCGTCATCCAACCCCAACCGGCGTCTTGCTTCAGCAGAAGAAACCATATTGCTCGCTCGCCCACGTTCTTCCAAAAAAGCCATAAGTTCTTTGTTCTCACGCGCTAACTCTATCTCTCTGTTGAAATCATGGAGTTCTGCAAGGATAAACTCTACCCCATCTTCTGTCCGTAAGATCAGATTGCCACTCCGTGCTTGTTGCAAAAGCGCATACAACATCTTTGAATGTGATGAAACCTGAACCATTTTCATAACTGAAACTCCTTACCACGAAAAAACAACCGATTATGTTGTTTGTAGCCAACAGCCACTATTTTGACAATCTTCACCATTTCAACACTATTCTTTTCTATCACATCGTAAAATACGCGATACTTTCCGATACGCAATTGCCATTCTGCTATCTGATTAGGACGAAGACGTTTGCGATTATTTGTTTCAATTGTTGGTTCGCTAACCAATTGACGGTCAACGGTATCTGTTATCAAACGACGTTCATGTTTTCGTAAATAGGCCAAGTCTGCAAGGGCTTCTTCGGTGTATTTAATTGAGTACATGTGCTAACCATATGTTTCTACAAGCCAAAGATATAGTGACAGTATATGTACGACATAAGGGTTTGTCAATACAAAACACTTCAGCACCCCTCAGCGGTTCAGCGGTTCAAACGTCAACCCTGCGCATCAACCCCCACAGCGACTCAGCGGTTCAAAGCACTCATCAGCGGTTCAGCACCCCCCAGCGGTTCAGCGCATCAGCACCATCAGCGACTCAGCGGTTCAAGCACCCCACAGCGATTCAGCGTCCCTTAACATTGGGTTTTCCCCGTTGCAAAGCCACCTAGGGTGCCACGCACTTTTGGGAGTGCGTGGCACCACTCATCAGCGCATCAGCACCCCTCAGCGCTTCAGCGGTTCAAAGCACTCATCAGCGCATCAGCACCCCTCAGCGCATCAGCGGTTCAAACGTCAACCCTGCGCATCAG
>CAZHCA010000101.1:0-1190 GCA_964530825.1 uncultured Saprospiraceae bacterium | reverse complement strand
TGTGCTTCCCCCCAAAATTCGAGCCAGTGGCTTAGTTGGTAAAAACCGTAAATTAGCCACTGATTATGAAACGGAAACGTAGAACATTTAGCGCAGAATTCAAACTAAAGGTCATCCTGGCAGCACTCCAGGAACGGGAGACGCTATCGGAGTTAGCGCAAAAATATGACCTGCACCCGAACCAAATCTCCAAATGGAAGACGGATTTTTTAGATAACGCCACGCAGTACATGAAGTCTTCCGGCAAGCAGAATAAAGACGAAGATCAGGTCGAGTTGACCGAGCTCTACGCCAAGATTGGTCAACTGCAAATGGAGCTGGATTTTCTCAAAAAAAAGCGCTCATGATGCCCAAAATTAAACGCCAGGAACTGCTAGACGAAGACCATGTGCTGAGCGTTCGCAGACAGGCATCTCTGCTCCAGGTTAGCCGCAATAGGAAATATTATAAGCCTAAAGGAGAAGATCCATTCAACCTTCATTTGATGAAGTTGATTGACCAGCAATATCAACGCACTCCATTTTATGGGGTCCCCAGGATGACGGATTATCTCAATGGACTCGGCCTACGACCAGTGAATGAGAAGCGTGTTCGAAGACTCTATAAATTGATGGATATCAGAGCTATAGGCCCTAATCCGTACACAAGTCAATCGAACCCTGATCATGAAAATTTCCCTTATCTGCTGAGAAACACGAAGATATCTGCACCCAATCTGGTCTGGGTTGCCGACATCACCTATGTTCCTTTGCGCCGAGGATTCCTGTATCTTTTTGCGATCATGGACTTATATTCCAGGTTCATTTTGGCCTGGGATATGGCCAATGCGATGACTGCGAAATGGTGCAAATATGTCTTTGATCGAAGCATCTATTGGTATCCAACACCGGATATCTTCAACACCGATCAGGGCAGCCAGTTTTCGTCGGATATTTGGGCTCACGCCATGCAGGACAATGGCATAAAACAAAGTATGGACGGTAAAGGCCGAGCGATTGACAACGTCTTCATTGAGCGTTTCTGGCGCAGCTACAAGTACGAGTACCTTTACCTGAATGCTCCAGAAGGAGGAAAAGAACTATACAAGGAAACCGAAACGTACATCACTTTTTATAACTTTGAACGTGGTCATCAACATCTCAACAAGAAGACTCCAGCCGAGGTCTTCTTTGGCCACAAAACCTATTTCA
>CAZHCA010000100.1:0-1193 GCA_964530825.1 uncultured Saprospiraceae bacterium | reverse complement strand
ACGGGCAATTTGCTGGCGCTTTAAGAGCTTGATCAACCAATTTGACCCATTACCTCGACGATTGGTAAGACCTAATAGAGAAAAAACAATTAAACTCGGTCTTTACCAATAAAAAAAGATCATGTTTGTGGATCAACTATACAAAAAAATATAGTAACTATTTACCCCCCTCAATACTGAGGGGGGTAAATAGTTACGGCTTTTTGATGAACGGTCGCACTATCGAAATCAAGAAGCGAAGGAAATTTCAGATGAAACATCGCGAAACCTGACTGACAAACATCAGCTAAGGATTGATTAATTACCCTATTGCGAGGATCCGGAATTTCCCTGAACAGCTTTAAATTGTCTAAAATCAATTGATTGACATCAAGTCTAGAACGGTAGTATTGATAATTTTTTCTTCCCATTTGCATAAGATAAAACACACTACTGAGCTTGACAAGTGCAATACACGGTAAACCTACGTGTGTACTTTACCCGGGGAACTGTTGCCTTCCTCTTCAGTTCTACCACCAACAGCCTGGTTCTCTTCGGTTTAGCGCTTCTACAAAGCGTCTCCTTACTGCTGCTATCCTATCATTTATTTGTACATCTATCCCCTAATGCTACGGATTACCGCCGTATTGGACTCGTGGCTATGCTTATTGGCGGATTTATGTGCTTGTTGTTTACGGGTTACATTTTCCTGGAAACTTACTTACGCGTGACAAGCCCTGCGCAGTTGCGGCCCAATAAGGCGATGCTGGCAGCGCTGCCGGTGGCGGCCGGTAACGGGCTGCTCTTGCTGTTACTCGTACGCGCCCAGGTGGGGCGTATTCGCTGGGGCGGATGGCAGATTCCCCTCCAATCCTTGTTTAGTATTACCGTGTTGGCCTTCGTCGTGACGGCCTTCATTCATTATACCGGATTTGCTTTTATGGATACGCTCCTGGGCTTGCTCATGGGCATTTCCTTATTTGTGGCGGCCGCCTTTTGCGTGTTGGACGCCTACTGGAAGATCGGCGAGCTGGCTTAGCTTGGCTGGTCGAATAATCAATCTATGGCATTATTTGTAAACCAAATACTCAAAACCATTATGAACCGTAAGCTTTACGCGGTGCTCCTATTTGTGGTGGCTTTTGCCCTACAGGCAGTTGCACAAAATGAAATCGTAGTTACGGATGACGATCTCCAAGGTGGTCAGACGTACA
>CAZHCA010000099.1:0-1218 GCA_964530825.1 uncultured Saprospiraceae bacterium | reverse complement strand
TTTTGACCCAAGTTAATAATTTCCCCTCAGTATTGAGGGGGGTAAATAGTTACGTTTGATTTTTCAATTATATTTGGAATAGTATCAGAATGAGTAGAATCCTCTTCGGCATTCGAGTTCAAAAAAAAGTAAGCCCCAAATAATACAAGTAATACAGCTAAAAATAAACTGCAACCTTTTCGTACGGTGCCGCCAAAGGTTTTGCCTCCTAATAATGCACCGAATATTATAATTACAATCAATAAAAAAATAATACCTTCCATTCCAGAAATTTCTTATTGTCACAGATTATACACTTGCAATTTTTTTATTAGCTAATATTTTGCATAACGGGAAAGCGCGATGCGCAGTCCGAGGTGAAGAAAAAGAGGTTCCGCGAAGCGGAAAAAATTTTTCGAACCGAAGGATTGCGTTTGCGCGGTGTTGTGCGCTCGTCCGACCGAAGGGAGGCGAGTGCATGACACCGGCGCATCGCGCTTTCCCGTTGCTGACGCCTCCGACCGAAGGGAGGATGGCGTCAGCAACGGTTCTCTGGTATGGCAAGTAGCGTACAAAAACACACTAACTTTTCAATTTTAAATTTCAGTTTATAAATATAAAAAAACCTTTCGATTTAGCCCATAGTAGCTATTTGCTATACCAGATGTTGTAGCAAGTTTACAGGTTCCAGGGGACAATAGGTTTCATTATTCTGGTAACCAATTCCTGATACCAATCCAACTCACCAATTTTAATCGTAAAAAACATAAAGGATACGAATATCAAAGAAAGAATTATCGCAGGGTGTTTTAGTTTTTTTAATCTATAACCAATAAAAAGAATTACAATGAAGAATAACGTAATTCCGATGTTCAAAGATGTTTGAGTATCAAGCCATGCGATTTCACCTCCTGTAATTAAAACTGGAAACATAATTAAACGCCCCCATGCAGGCATTAATCCGAAAAATATTGTTGATGTCATCCATAGAGCATGCTCCTCTGATCTCTTTGAGTTAATGATTGCCATAATTACTGCTAATCCAAAACCTATTACTTGAATGGTTTCAGTAAACACAAGCCCATAAAAAAATGATGCTGGAAAAATAGGCTCAAATCCTCCTTTTGCTCCAAAATAGACATTGGTTGGTACTATGGATAGAGCAGAGAACACAACAGCACCAGTGTAGCCTTCCCCTTTTTAGGACAGGTTAAAAATAAACAGTTTACTGTTTAGCGG
>CAZHCA010000098.1:0-1231 GCA_964530825.1 uncultured Saprospiraceae bacterium | reverse complement strand
GGAAAATTTATCTATCAGCAGTTTCTTATTTGAGATATACTCAACGTCCCCCGAATTGAGCGTTTGATTGCGCGCAGATTTTGCGGATTTCGCAGAAATACGCTTCCCTCCCGGCTTTGTGATTTACCAGGATCTGCGATCTGCGTCTTTAGCGAGATTTGCGCGAGATACAAATAGGTTTGTGCGCTCAATTCAAAATTTCTTGAGTGTGATAACTTTGGCAGGGCTGAGCCAGAAACAACGGCAAAACCTTGCCAACGTTGTCCAAGCTCTATGGCTAACTGACACTTGTTCACAAAATCGCCATACAAGAAACTGCTGTTGATCTATTCCTTCGATCCAAAGGCACTGAAGGGTCGTTCATGTCCAAAGTTAAGGAAACCAATGATCCCTGTGACTCTCCCCAAATAATTGCATATTGAACCAGTCAACCTGCTAGAATCCCTGTTCTCATGGCGCTATCTTCCCTTTCTGCCATCGACCGCGAGTCGCTCAACCAGAGCCTGCTCATCGAGACTGTCAAGCTCTTTGCCTTGGCGGCGGGAGCAGACCATGTCGTGACCGACTCTGAGTCGGCCTACGTTCGGCAATACCTGGCCCGGACCTACCCGCCGGAGTTCACGGAGTTTTTGCATGGCGAGTTTTTGCGGCTAGCCAAGGAAGACCTCGACCCCGAGCGCATTGCGGCGAGCAGCCGGGTGCAGTTGAGCTACGAGGAGCGCATTTTTTTGCTGGGCAAACTGCTAGAGCTGCTCGCTGTTGACCAGATTACGGAGGGGGAAGTGGCCTTTTGGCACGATATGGGGGGCAAAATGGAGGTGCCCAACAGCGATCTGACGCTGCTGCGCAGCTTGCTGCTCGACGCGGAGGCCCAGCCCGATCGACAAAGCCCCAACCTGCGCTGGCTGCGGCTCACCGGCTACGGCGAAGGGGGCGACGTCGAGCTGCCTAGCCCCGGCTTGTGCCTGCTGGTGATGCGCGTCAACCGACAGGTATTCTTGCGGCAAATGGACTCCCAACAGGCGGTGTATACCCGCCAAAACCTACTGGTGCCCTTTCAACTGACACGCATGTTGCGGGGCGAGCCGATTTTTTTCGGTTCATCGCTCAAGGTGCTGCCCGGCGACCTGAAGTATTTTTTCCGGCAAATCAGTTTGCCGCCAGAGACCGTTACCCTCAATCTGGATCATCGGGGCTTTACTTTGGCCGAACCGGATGACCCGAAGGCACT
>CAZHCA010000097.1:0-1283 GCA_964530825.1 uncultured Saprospiraceae bacterium | reverse complement strand
AAAATCCGCAAGCACTCCTCATAGAACGTTTCCCCGAAGGGATGGCAAAGGTGAGAAACTCCTCGCTAACTACCAAACTAAACTTTGAAAAATTTAGCTGGCCGCTTCAAAGTTAAATACCCTCTCCAAAACAAGGATAAAAGGCAGACGTGTAGATTTGACTTTCGCAATATCTTGAGGAAAAAAAATCTGATGAAGCTCATCAGACATCTCCACGATTGATGTGATCAAACATCTTACCTAAAACACCCTAACGGTTCAAAAAACGACTCAGCCGATCTGTTTCCATACTTGAGTGAATACAAAGATAGGATAGTCGGCAGGACAATTCCAAAAGATCCGGGAGGCTATTTTTTCCACAAATACACAGAGCGGTGAGTATCAATAGGAAACGATCTCGACCTGGGGTCTTTCTGCTTTGAATTTTTCTATCCTCCGGTCGGAAACACGGGTGTTGAAGCAAGTAATGACTTCCAAGCTCGGTAAAGCGTAGAGTGGTTTGAGCTTTTTGACCTGGGTATTGCTACAGTTGATGCGCCGCAGTTGAAACATATTTTCGAGGGCATCAAGCTCATCGACCTGGGTGCCGGCACAGTTCAGTTCTTCTAAGCGCAGCAACGAGCTGAGGGGCGTAAGCTCTTCTACGGGGGTGTTTTCACAATTGAGATACCGTAGATTGCTAAGCCGATGCAGGGGCATGAGGCTGCGCACCCTATGCTTGGGAAAAGAGAGCTCGCGCAGGGAAGTCAGGCTGATCAGGGGGTCGAGGGTTGTGACTGCTGTATTGCGCAGATGAAGCTGCTCCAATCGTAAAAAAGGTTTGAGGGGGCTGAGGTCTTGGATATCTGGCGCATCTTCGATGGTCAACTCGACCAGGGCAATTATCCGGTGCCAGTCTTCGCTGCGCAGGGGCTCAGTGGCCCGCACGACGTTGGTCAGGAAGGATCGCCAGGCAGGAGACAGCTCCGCCCACCAGCTTTTTAGTTGATTGCTTTGAAAAATGACCAGACAATCAGGGCGCTCCAGCAGAAAGTCGGCCACCTGCGAGGGGAGCCAGGGGGTGTCATCGGCTTCGACCCGCTGCAAGGAGGAAAGTCCATAAAGCGGCTCCATGGTGCGGAGTCGGTTGCCTGATACGTTGAGATGACTCAACGCGGTGATGCCACTGAGGGCTTGGAGGTCGGAGATGCTGGTGTAGCTACAATCCAAACGCTTCAAGCGCCTGAGATAGCGCAGCGGGTCTAGGCTGCGTACGGGGGTGTGGCTACAATTGAGTACCTGCA
>CAZHCA010000096.1:0-1287 GCA_964530825.1 uncultured Saprospiraceae bacterium | reverse complement strand
ATCTTTGAGATGGGGATGAAAAGGGTAGATCAAGAATCCCCCACTGCGTGTAGCCGGACCGTTGTAGCCAACCGATAAATTAAGAAAATTACAATTCTGACTTTTGTTTGATTTAAGGGAAGATTCAGCTGTGTTCAACTCTATCGAAGGCTGTTTCAAATCAAAAATATGGCCATTTAAAAGATGAAAAGAAGTTCCGGTTAAACTATTTGGAATAAAAACCTCATTTAACATTGTAGATTTTTTAAGCCCAAGTAAAACTTTTCTGGCAATAAGGATGATTGGAGAGTATCCAGACAGAAGAAGAAAAATTAGTGAACTTGTAGATTTCAAAATAAATTTGGATATTGAGTAAGGCAATATTCAGTTAAAGCAAAGTTATGAGCAAGACATATTATATAAATGTGAAGTCTTCGAATTTAAAGGATTTCCATCAGATCATTAAATCCTTGAAGAATCTTGGAATTATTGATTCATTTGGTTCAGTGGGTGAATTGGCAAGAGAGGGGACCCCAATTTCTATTGAAGATTTGATCTCAGTATTAGAATATTCAAGGCAAGAAGTAAAAGAAGGGAATACATTAACTTCTGAAGAGGTAAAAAAACAAGTTGAAAGTTGGACGAGAAAACAGTAGTCAATTGGACATTTTCAGCTTTGGAAATGTTAGCGGAGATTCATGATTATATTTTAGAGCAAAGTGGAGAATTATCGGCAGATAAATACATGAATGAGTTAGTAGAATATACCGAAAAACTCGAAAATCATCCTGAATCTTGTGCACCATGTAGGAATAGTAGATTAAGAGAATTGGGTTTCAGGTGCTGTAATTTTAAAAAACACATTATAATCTACGATTTTATTGGTGGAGTTGTTAATATTCATGCGATAATCCATTCCAAGAGAAATCCTGATAATATAGATATTTAATTGAAAACGGCTGGCTACAACAATGGCTACATGCCATGCCGGTAAAAATCTTCGAATGAAAAATGGAGATTGAAAAACCCGCGCAGGCACCAAAAGCCAGGCTGCGCCATCATCGCCTTTTGCTGCCTGCGCTAGCATTTGTGAAATGAAATGAAAATGGTAAATTTAGAGTCCGGCACGGCACGTAGCCGGGCCGTTGGGCGCACTCCATTTAGGAATAAGAATCTGTAAACCAATTGATTAAGTTGCAAGCCTGCCTTTGAAAACCGTGAAGAATTAGTTTTAGAACCCGAGTTTTGTTTTCACGGTCAATTGAATGTATAGCCCAATTAAGCAGGCAAAAAAATGGAAAATCTATT
>CAZHCA010000095.1:0-1294 GCA_964530825.1 uncultured Saprospiraceae bacterium | reverse complement strand
ATCAAGCAGGGTAGGTGAACGCCCGGCGTCGCATGCACTGGACCGTTAGTGGCAACCTAAAAAACAAAACAGAATGAGTTTAACATCAATACTTTCAGACAAGAATAATCAAGAATTACGTGACAAGTTGAAAACCGAATTTTTGCGACCTACATTTACCTTGAAGGCTGAAATAAAGGCAGAACCCCTGACGAAAAATTGGGGAACGGTAGGTACGGCATTTGACTACTTTATGAGATTTTATTTACAGTATCATAACAAAAATACTTTTATACAAAGAGACACATGGGTTGCTGACCATTCCTATGAGAGATTGATAAACCAATTTTCTACATCTAAATCGACAGAAGTTAGAACGGGTTTTCACCGTGATAAAGTTTTCAAAACAAAAGACCTTTTAAAATTACTAATTGACCAATACGACCAAACGAAAACAAATTATTCCAAATACCTTGAAAATGGAGAATTAACAGATGACTTAATTGCAAACACAATCTTTCTTGCAAAGCTTGATGTTTATTTCAGGGCAGGAATAATCGACCAAAACTTAGACTATCATGAACCTGATGACATCAAGGATTTAAAATCACTAATCTCACTTGTTGACAAAAGTAATTTTACCGCAAAACAAAAGTGTTATTTCAATCCAACATTTGGCGAAGGTTCAATGCTTGTTGGCGGTGCGGACGCAGATTTAATAATTGACAATACACTTATTGACATTAAAGCAACCAAGCATTTAAAACTTGATAGAGCACATCTAAACCAAGTTTTAGGATACTATATTTTATCACTAATTGGTGGTGTAAACGATAACCCAAATGACAGACCAATTGAAAATATCGGGCTTTATTTTGCGAGACACGCTGAACTTTGGACTTTACCTATTCAAACTTTTGGTGACAAAGGAAAATTTGAAGAATTTAAGGATTGGTTTCTATCATACGTGTCAAGGGGACGTATGACACTTGACGACCTGAAAGACTTATTGGAAAATACAAAATCAAAAACACAAACAAAGAAATCAGCCAAACCAACAACCACAAAGAAGAAGGCAACAAAATCAAAGCCAAAAACAGTAGAAAGTAAAACTAAACGAACAGACAAAAAAGGCAGCCACTAACAGCGTATATAACTCATGGCGGGGAAAGTGGCAAATTCAAGCTATGTGCTTTTAAGTAAATTTGGTGTAAGCCGACAAGAAAGTGCTTTGAAACCGCCACAAGTCATATACGCAAAACGTTAGCAACTAAAATTCAACCATACTCAAAATGAAAAATCCATTACAAACGGT
>CAZHCA010000094.1:0-1350 GCA_964530825.1 uncultured Saprospiraceae bacterium | reverse complement strand
CGCCTGTGATGTAGCCCCAGCAGTCTTCGAAACCGCCGAAGGCGCCAGCAATGCCGCCACTGCCGTCAGTAACAAATTCGAAGTTGGTGATTTCAAGGAAAGAAATAGCTCCGAAGGTAGCAAAGCCATCTCCTTCCAATGTGAAAATGATCAAAGCGCCCGCAGGTACGTCTACCTCAATAGTCCCATCACCTGTGTTTACCTGTTCATTTTCAAAATCTACATCAAGCAGCGTTTCACCATCAACATCAATCATGATGAAATCGAATTGGATCTGTGCTTCCTGCTGGTACTCATAATCAAAGGTCAGCTGCCCGTTACTAGGCACTGCAATAGACACTATTGCGCCGTCCATGTCAAAGTTGTCGCCAGATGCATCAGGCGTTGCAATCAAGAGTGAGGTGGATGTAAATTCTACAGTTGTAGGGTCTTCACCAGGGCCAAGGTTAGAAGGGTCCAGGAGTTCAACATCCCAGTTGTCTTCAGCAAATGGACCGGTAAAGCCTTCAATGGTAACCGTTTGGTTACCACCATTATCAGGAACGCCCGGGCTGCCGTCTACTTGCGTACCGGTGATCTCGTAGATGAACTCGCCGTGGCCGTCCAGGATGTTGCCGTTAGACGGGTCGTCGTCGTTGACGATGTTGATCGCGAAGTCCTCGTTGGTGAAGCAGCCAGGGTTGCCTTCCAGCACCATGTCCGCTGTGATCACGCGCGAGCAGCCGTCGTCAAGCGTCACGTTGATATTGTCGTTGCAAGCCAGGCTCGGCTGTGGCGCCGGCGCTTGCGTTACATTGATATCGAAAGATTCTGTAGTGGTATTGCCCGCTGCATCCGATGCTTCAATGTCTACGGTGTAAGGGCCCATGTTCGCAGGTGCAGCCACAACGTAGTTATTGCCAGATCCAGCTACCAGTGTAGCTGGGGCAGTTATGCTAACCGCTGGGTCAAGCTCGCCGCCGCAGTTGTCGATAGCCGAAACCTGGAAAGTCACCATTTCCACCGGAGACTCTTCGCAGGGGTCGAGAGCTACATTGATATTCTGGGAAGGGTAAACGATGATCGGCGCAGACACGTCTGGCTGGTCCGTTACCGTAAAGGTTGCTGTGCCCTCAGAGGTTTCCCCGTTGCTATCCGTAAAGGAAGCGTCCAATGTGTAGGAGCCGGCAGGTATACCGGTGAGGTTCCATACATAGAGGCCGTTCATCGGGTCTGACTCATCGGCATCAATTGGTGGGGCAGGGCTGCCATTCAGCGTAAAGGTAGCCCCCGAAAGATCAAAATCACAGTCGTCAGTGATCTGCACCTGGAAGCTCAGGTCAGCGCCGCTGGCGCATACCGGTGTCAGGA
>CAZHCA010000093.1:0-1360 GCA_964530825.1 uncultured Saprospiraceae bacterium | reverse complement strand
CTCATCCCGATGGAGGACCCCATGGCCAGCATCACGATTCGCAACCTCGACGACGGACTGAAACGCCGCCTGCGCATCCGCGCGGCCGAGCATGGCCGGTCGATGGAGGAGGAGGCGCGGGAAATCCTGCGCCAGGCCATCGGGAAGCCGGCCGCGCCTGCGAACCTTGGCGAGGCCATCCATCGCAGGTTCGCTGCGCTGGGCGGGGTAGACCTGGACCTGCCGCCGCGCGAGCCGATGCCCGAACCGCCGCGGTTCGACTAAGGCGGCGGCGATGATCCTGATCGACACCAACGTCATATCGGAGCTGATGCGTCCGAACCCCGCCCCTGAGCTGCTGGCATGGTTCGGCGACCAAGACGCCGTGGCGCTGCATCTGAGTGCCGTGGGCGAGGCCGAGTTGCGGCGCGGCGCGGCGATCCTGCCCGACGGCAAACGCCGCGACCGCCTGATCGCCGAGATTGACGCGATGATCGCGGAGGACTTCGCGGGCCGCGTTCTACCCTTCGACAGCGCCGCCGCCACAGCCTTCGCCGCCATCTTCGCGGACCGCCGCAACGCGGGCCGGCCAATCAGCTTCCCCGACTGCCAGATCGCCGCCACGGCTCGCGCCCACGGTGCCGCGATGGCGACCCGAAACGTTGCCGATTTCGAAGGCTGTGGGGTGGATGTGATCGACCCCTGGGCGAACGCGGGAGGCGCCTGATCGGAATGAACAAACGCAGCCTCTCGGAACGCGACATCTGCACGAAGTTCATCACGCCGGCCCTTCGCAACGCCGGCTGGGACGAGATGTTGCAGATCAGGGAGGAAGTGAGCTTCACCAAGGGCCGGATCATCGTGCGGGGCAAACTGGTTACCCTCGGTCAGGGGAAGCGGGCCGATTAGATCCTCAATTACAAGCCCAACATCCCCATCGCTCTGGTCGAGTCGAAGGACAACAGACACAGCGTCGGCGACGGCATCCAGCAGGCGCTCGACTACGCGGAGACGCTGAACATCCCGTTCGTGTTTTCCTCGAACGGCGACGGGTTCGTGTTCCACGATCGAACCGGCGCCAGCACGCCACGCGAAACGACGTTTTCGCTCGACGCCTTTCCGACGCCGACTGACCTGTGGGCGCGATTTCGCGCCTAGAAGGGGCTCGACAGCGACGCGGAGCGGATCTTCCTTCAGGATTACCACGACGACGGCAGCGGCAAGGCGCCTCGTTACTATCAGGTCAACGCTGTCAATGCCGCAATTGAGGCTATCGCAAAGGGGCAGGATCGCGTGCTGCTCGTCATGGCGACGGGCACCGGAAAGACCGTAAGCGGGGCGCGATCACCCTTGGGGTTGCGGCTTGACTATCCGGCGAAGG
>CAZHCA010000092.1:0-1392 GCA_964530825.1 uncultured Saprospiraceae bacterium | reverse complement strand
ACCCAAAGAAAGCACCGCCATTTCTCAATCCTAAGCTCATAATCGTAACAAACACCACGGTAATAGCAGGAATAATCCATATCATCACTACTGAGCCTTTTACGCGAAACAAAATGCCTAAGTAGGCAATAAAAACCCAAATTGACGTGAGTGGCATAGAAGGCTTGGTATAAGCATGGAGGTCCTCTCCAAAAGGGACGTCCCGTACCAAGAAAAAAGCTACGCCTGCAAATAGCTCCCATAAACTCTTCAATAGCATAAAAAAGATGAGACCAAAAAGCAGCCATCCATAAAAGCCGGTTTCACGATTGGGAAGGAGATTATTCATGGAGTTAATATTTCAAGGATACATAAATGGGTAGGTAAACAAGTAACCGCCTCACCGCTTGCGCTTGCCATCCTTATGGCCGCGCTTGTAGGCGTTATTGGCTTGGTTTTGGAATTTGCTGTTGATGCGACCCCCAAGGTCATCCCATATGCCAGCGATAAGGTCGAGGGAAAAGGGTAAGTCCAGGGGGCGCCCAGCGCGGCCGTCATGGAGGCCGTCGTGGTAATAATCGTCGAGGGATTTTTTGGTAGGCATGGGGATAGAATTGTAAAAAGCGGCTTACTCAGGGTACTCAAAATTGTAGGGAGATCAGGCTATAATCGCTATAGATTCTGGCGACTTGGCGTCAACGTGTACCCAATCAATTCAGGGTGGGGACAACGGCTGCGCTTTGAAAACACCAGAGGAAGCGCGAGAAAGCTAATGTTTGAAGCGCCACGAATCCATATACCGCCAACTCGCGCCAGCATCGTCAGAGGCTTCTCCAATTACGAGCATAGATTCGTTGCAGGCGGTAAAACTCACTACCAACCTACCCACAAAATCGTCATAACCGAATGGGGAAGGTATTGGCTCAGTTGAATAAGTTAGGGGCTGATCACTCCTTTTCACCATCTGAACTGGTGTCGCAATTTGAAAATCTTCCCAAAAATCAGTCCATGATAAATCCAAGTCCTCATAAGGAAATGAAAGCTGTATTTCATATTCGGCGGGAGCTTGAATTTCTATAAAATAAATTATTTCAAGATCGTCCGATTGATCCACCCAATACCCCTCAATCTTATTTCCGCAGGCAGGATTTATCCCCCCCTCTTCAGTAGCGGTGTCGCGGCAACTGTTGCCTAGCAGCAAGAGTAGCGGAAAAAAGAGCAAAGCGGAAAATTTCAAAATACGGTTCATGAAATGGATTATTAAAAAAGTAGAATCAGGGTAAAAGGCGGCCCTCTCAGCGCATCTAACGTTTACCTCAACCCTTCTTCAAGGCGGTAATTTTAGGACGTAGAATTTCAAATTCTGCGGGATCGAGGTAACGCCACAACTGAGTCATGATTTCCGGAAAAGAA
>CAZHCA010000091.1:0-1421 GCA_964530825.1 uncultured Saprospiraceae bacterium | reverse complement strand
CAGGGGTCAGGGGTCAGGGGTCAGGGGTCAGGGGTCAGGGGTAGGTTTCTCGGAATCGC
Source organism: uncultured Saprospiraceae bacterium (assembly GCA_964530825.1). GTDB lineage: Bacteria > Bacteroidota > Bacteroidia > Chitinophagales > Saprospiraceae > CAZHCA01. The sequence goes on along the minus strand of CAZHCA010000091.1, from coordinate 1,362 downwards.
TCACTGAAGGCACAAAAGCCCCCCCCGTCCCCCCCGCACGCAGGGGGGAGATGCCCGATCCCCCCCCGTGTACGGGGGGGCTAGGGGGGGAAAGAGCGAAATTGTACCAGTTTTACCCGATTCTGAAGCCTCGCAAAAAAACCTACCCTTGAAAGCCGCACACCCTGCATCTGTTCATCTCTGTGGTATACTTACTACAAATACGTTTTGCAGTGATAGGAGGAATGACCATGCAACCGTTGCAAGCAGTTTTCATCAGAGATACCTATGCTGATGTTTTGCATATGCTAGGGGATGTGCAAGCATCTGTTGATTTGGCTCTACAACGATATATCATCGAGCAAGTTACATCCAAAATAGCACACCTCCGCGAAAAAGATAGAGCCTTCCAAGCAAAATACAGTTGTGATTATCCAACGTTTGTTGAGCGTATCAGCAACGATGAGCAGTTCATCGCCCATATAGAAAAACATGTATCTAAGATGTGGGAAACAGACCAAGCCGAATGGGAATGTTGCTACAAAGGGATTGACGATTGGACACAAAGGTTACAGACCATTTTGCTGCTATTGTAAGCTTGGCGCAGGCTAATATACATAGCATTTGCGGAACACAATCAGCCGTGTTACACTGCAATATTATGATAGGATTCTCTCATAATAATCATGAGTATATATAGTGTGCTTAAATAGAGCCTGAATTGGATGGTAACTATGGAAACAGTCCAAATACAACATACGATGAATTGTGATAGCGAGCTTGTTCTTACGGGATTGCCGTATAAAAAAGGTCAATATATTGAGGTTCTTCTCATTCCTCTTCCAGAGGCACCGACACCCAAGCCACGCATGACCATACGCCAGTTTCGTGAATCTGGGTTGATTGGGATGTGGAAAGACCGCGACGATATACAGGATAGTGCTGACTATGCCCGACAGTTGCGTGAAGAAGCTTGCAAGCGGAGGTCTTTTGACCATGATATTGCAACCCAAAATGATTTGTAAAGTTTTTAACGCAGAGGCGCAGAGGCGCAAAGGCACGCGAGTCTCGGTGCGACGTACTCGCCGGTAAGTGCGTGGCCCCCTTCCCATACAGTCTTTATCTTCCCAAAATGGAGACTTTCCACCTTTGCCAAACCTGTCAGGAGCGCGACCTGTGTCAGATGCATTCCACAGGGGCGCACCTTACAGGTCTTACGTCGCTCCCACCCACCATCTGACAAAAACCTTGTGGAATGAGTTTTGTGCATTCCCAAAAGTGCGTGGCACCCTAGAGGCTTTGCAACGGGACAGGCTAGAAGCCTAATGCTACATCACGGGACAGGCTAGAAGCCTATCCTACATTACGGGACAGGCTAGAAGC
>CAZHCA010000090.1:0-1426 GCA_964530825.1 uncultured Saprospiraceae bacterium | reverse complement strand
TTGAGCGCCCAAGTAGGTTGTCATAGGTGTGAGGTGCTAGGTGCTAGGTGCGAGGTGTGAGGTGTGAGGTGTGAGGTGTGAGGTGTGAGGTGTGAGGTGTTGCTGATCTCCAGATTTCAGAAGTCTGGGAGACTTCGGAAGTCTCACGGTACAGCTATGGGTAGCTACGATTGCAACTGCGGATATGCGGAGTGGGGGTTGGGTTGCTTATTTCGTGTATAATACAGACAATACTGTATACGAACAAGAAGCTAGTAGTAACAAAAGAAAGAATGTTCTATGAATAGTCTTCAAATTCGCGTTTCTCGTCCCAATGTTGAGCAGCACCGAGAGCAAATACAAGCATTTTGCCAACGTCATCATATTTGCCGCCTTGCACTGTTTGGTTCCGTGTTGCGCGATGACTTTGGTCCTGAGAGCGACATAGATGTGCTAGTCGAGTTTGAGCCAGAGCATATGCCAGGTCTGGCCTTTATTCGGATACAAGACGAACTATCTGAACTGCTCGGCGGCTTTCCAGTTGATCTCGTGACACCAAAGTTTCTGAACCGTCGCATTCGAGATCGCGTGCTATCCGAAGCGAAGGAAATTTATGCACAACGATGATATGGTCTATCTTGGTCACATGCTAGATACCGCTCGCAAAATCACTGCCAAGGTCCATAGTATTTCACGCCAAACCTATAATGCCGATGAAAATGTACGTTTGGCGTTAGTGCATCTGGTTCAGATAATTGGTGAAGCAGCCAGACGTGTCTCAGATACAAGACGACAGTCATTGCCTGATATTCCTTGGCGTGAAATAACCGGTATGCGTCACAAGATTGTCCATGACTATATGGATGTTGATGAGGATTTGGTTTGGGAAGTTGCAACCATAGATATGCCAATACTCATAAAAAATCTGGAAATGGTAGTACCTCCCGACGAATAGAATCGCAGACTGCTCCAGACTTCGGAAGTCTCGCGGGAACCCCAATTCGTGGACGTCAAGGGGTTTGGAGCGCTGAGTCGCTGATGCGTTGCGCTGAATCGCTGGGGTTGAATCGCCGGTCCCCGGTCCCCCGTCGCCGGTCGCCGGTCCCCGGTCGTCTAGTTGTGCCGTCCACGAATAGAACACGAATACACGAATGCTCTCGCACCCACCTACGTTGTGCCGCGTAGGAACCTTGCCTCTATGATACGTCTGCTAGCGACGAGCACGGTTGTGGGGGAACCCCTATTCGTGTATTCGTGGCCCCCATTCGTGGTCGGCAGGGTATGGAACAGGGACAGTCCGGATGCATCCTACCATTTCTTAGTAGCATTGGGCTGAATCGCCGGTCCCCGGTCGCCGGTCCCCGGTCGCCGGTCCCCTATAGTTGATACATCCCTACATCTGTGCTATGATGGCATGTATAAATTGGAACCAAGAAAGGGACACCCA
>CAZHCA010000089.1:0-1489 GCA_964530825.1 uncultured Saprospiraceae bacterium | reverse complement strand
CTTCTTCCTATACAAAAAACGCCGGGCTGAAAATGGGGCAGATTACACACCCTAGCCCTAAACGTAAACTCTCCAAAAAACTCGATTTCTTCTTTCGATGACAGGGAGCGGTAATTCTTAAGGATCTCAATTATTCGGGATAACGGATTACCCGATAGAAATACAGATTTTCTATTTTTTTGCCTGCCTAATTGGGCTATACAATTAATTGACCGTAACCAACAAAACTCGGGTTCTAAAACCAATTCTTCACGATTTTCAAAGGCAGGCTTAATCTCTAATCGTTTGTTTATCAGTTGTTTATTCCCAAATGGAGTGCGCCCAACGGCCCGTGCATGCGCCGTGCCGACCATCGGGAGGCATGGACGTATGCACTTTGTTAGCGGCTGTTTACCATCCACATCCTTCTCAAATGGTAAAAATTATTCAATTGATTTTCAACCCGCTCTTCAAGTTTTTCTATATTTCTATTGGTCCCATATACTTCCAATGATTGATTACTCTTACCGTCCAATGCAACCCTGTAAATTAAAGATTCTTCTTTCAGGATATAATTCGATAGTTTCAGGTAATTAATTTGAAAAGTTTTATCCGAATTCGAAAAGTCTTTTATGATTTTGTCAAATATCTGATTAACATCGTTTTGGAACCTATCTTTCTTCTTATATACTGCATACCCGAATGAAAAATATTCATTGACTAAATTATCCATACAATAATCGAAGTTATCTTCGGTAACCTTTACAGCCCCTATAATTATTGTTTCATCGCCTATGAATTCAATTTCTGATTCCAATATATTCTCTTCTCCTAGTTCTTTTCGTTCCTCATAAAACATTAACCTTTTACTTCTAACCCGATTTCTCTTCTTAGGATATATTTCAATTAGCACTAAATAAACTGCATTCTCATTTAACAATAATTTATTGAAACTTTTGAAAAAATGTTTGAATTCAGTTGATTCAATATCATCTTCTTTAAAGTAAAAACCTAATCCCTTTATTTTACTGATTTTTGTAAAGTCAGTCTTCGATAGGAATTCTTTACTATAGGCAAAATTAAAGAACCCTTCACTCAGAATGTTATCAGTTTTATGTATCTCAATCATTTCTCAAAATTATAATGGTCTCCCAATTTATCACTTTTTTTGCCAACATTGAAATGTTTACCTTGTTCTCCACCATCCTCATATTTTGTTGGCTTGTCTTCCCTAAAATAAACCCTTTCGTCTTTTTTAAACATCCCTTTATTTCTCCTAAAGATATACAATCTTTTGTTCCTCTTATCAAGTTTTTCTTCATTTCCTCTTGGAGTAGATGGTTTTACCGTTTCATCTGGTTGTTCAGAGACAGGGATATTGTTATCCTTTTTTGCAGACCTGAATGCTTGTTTTCTAGTTCCAAAGAATTTATTCTTTCGAGATTTAGGTTTTTTAGAGCATGTTTGGAGCACAAATTTTGTTTTCACCTCATTCTGTTTAAAATAATTT
>CAZHCA010000088.1:0-1545 GCA_964530825.1 uncultured Saprospiraceae bacterium | reverse complement strand
GTAACTACCTAGCACCACGCTGGCGGTGGATAGTTCTCTCGGATTCGGCAATAGGGTATCAATTCACGCAAGGCGTTGCGGCCATGCTTGCGGGCGGTGTCGAGGAATGCTTGGATGCGGGCGTATCGCTTCGCGCCATCCATGGTGCGGAAGCCGCCGGAGACTTTGACCTTGGTCTTGGCGGGTCGCAGTGCTTGCTCAGCGAGGTTATTGGTAAAGGGCACCTTTTGCTCGAAGGCAAAGGCGAGGATGGCCGCTTGGTGCTTGTCGAAGCGGCACATGAGGTTGTAGGACTTGCTGGCTTTGGGACGCCCTTTTTTGCCAGGGGGTTTGGGCTCGGGGGGTGGCTCCTCTTGGCGGGCGCTTTCGAGAATGGCGGCGTAGCGCGCTTTCACGGCGGGGTGTTCTGCCAGAGGCAGGCAGGCGGTGCCCTGCTCGCTACGCTGGTAGAGGTCCCACAGCAGGGCTTTCATCTGCTCGGCCCAGGCCCGACCCGCTTCAATGGCCGCTTCGAGTTCGCGCAGCAGATGGGCACAGCAGAGGCCGTGCTCGCAATCGTCGTACATAAAATAGGTAGCCCAGCAGTCGTGCATGGCCCAGCCTCGGTAATCGGGCAGCATGCTGGGGGCTGATCCGATGGCCTCATTGCCGCGCTTCTGGTGCACGAACAGCAAAGTATAAAGCGCGTTGCAGGCCACATGCAGATACATCTGCCGCTTACGCAGGCCCGTTTCGTCAAAGTGATTTACCTCAGAGGCGAGCAGGCGATCCCGAATCTGGCCTTCGGTATCGGCAAGGTGCTCATAGCAGGCTTCTTCTGCGGCCTGTTGCGTGCCTTGGTTGATGGGCTGACCGAAGAGGTCTTCGAACAGTTGCTCGGCCGAAGCATACGACAGGTGGTAATCATGCCGCAAGAGGTTGACCAACGCATAAGCGCGTGGGCCATACTGCACCCGCGCAGGCACATGGGCCGGAAACTCGCCCGCTTGCTGGTGCCCACAACGACTACAGGTACAGCTCAGCCGTTGGTACTCGGTTACGTGTAGCTTCGGATCGGGCACTTCAAAGACTTGCCGACGGGCGATCAAAACTCCTTCAGCCTCCGGAGCAAACGCCTCTCCACAACGGGCACAGACGCTTGGGCGGAGCTGCCTGGTATCGTCAGCGGCTTCACTGGCCACCATCTCCAAGGTTCGCCCACCATGGCCAAACTGACCGCCTTTGGACTTGCCTTTGCCCTTGGGCATCGCGCTGCGACGAGCGGTCTTTTGCCAGGGCTTGTCCTGCGAAGGGGGCTGGCTGCTGTTGCCGCTATGCTGGGTCAACTGCGCCTTGAGCTTCGCATTCTCGGCCTTCAGGGCCGCATTCTCTGCCTTGAGCGAATGATTCTCCGCTTGCAGAGCCGATGACTCCCGACTCAGCTCATCCACCCGATCCATCAGATCAAGGACCTGTTGCTCTAACTTGGATATGTGCGCCGCATCGCTCATCTTGTCATAAAGATAATCATCTTGAGGATTTCGACAAAGGTGGGTAGGTAGTTAC
>CAZHCA010000087.1:0-1558 GCA_964530825.1 uncultured Saprospiraceae bacterium | reverse complement strand
GACTATGTGCCTGCCGCAGGCGCAACACAGGCACACAGCGCATATACTAAACGTTGCTGACGCCATCCTCCCTTCGGTCGGAGGCGTCAGCAACGGGAAAGCGCGATGCGCCGGTGTCATGCACTCGCCTCCCTTCGGTCGGACGAGCGCACAACACCGCGCAAACGCAATCCTTCGGTTCGAAAAATTTTTTCCGCTTCGCGGAACCTCTTTTTCTTCACCTCGGACTGCGCATCGCGCTTTCCCGTTATAAGCAACCCAAGAAGAGACAGAATAGAACTTTGAAAACTTTAATGACGAAAAATTATGATATTTGCACTTGCTTCATTTTTAATTGCATTTTTTATAGCCTTAGGCAGACCAATTGCTGTATTCGGAAAAATTGAATTGTTTTTGTGGTTTTTTAGCCGGTTTGAACAAAAACGATTGATTTTTTCATCATTGGCAATTGTATCAGGATTTTTGGCAATTTATTTCAATCCGGATAAAAACTTAGTTTATTGGCTGACTGGATTTGCTTTGGCATTAATTATTTTCTCTTTTTTATTCGATTTTAAAGTTATATTTCCTGAAATAAAGGAAGTCATAAGAAAAAAAGGAACTCAACTTAATATTAACGACAAATTGGAAGTTATTGGCGTTGAAATTAATAACAATGCTGTGGCTTATCCTTCAGAAGTTGTAATCACAAGACATATCGTAAATGATACGATTGACAATACAAAAATAGTTGTTTGTTATTGCGCTCTTTGTAGAAGTGGACTAGTGTTCAACTCAGTAATTGATGAACAAAATCTATATTTTACAGTAGCAGGGGTGTGGAGGCGAAATATGATTATGACCGACAATCAAACCGGCAGTTTATGGCAGCAAGCCTCTGGAGAATGCATCTACGGGCATTTCAAAGGCAGAACGCTTACATTGCTTTCGGGTGAAAATACCACATGGGAATCTTGGAAAAAAACTCATCCTGAAAGTGAATTTGCAAATGAATGCAAAGAAGCAAGAAGAGGCTATTTATCAAGAAAAACAATGTTCAAAGGTCTTGAAATTGCCACTACGCGAATTACACCACCCGGATTTACCGATTTAAAAGGACTGAATAAACGAGAGACCGTATTTGGCATTAGTCTTAACGGTATAGACAGGGCGTATCCGGTGAAAGAGTTGAAGAAAAAACCGATTCTTATTGATAAATTTGGCGATATAGAACTATCAATAAAATACAATGAAAATTCAAATTCCATGACTGCAACGACCAAAGATGAAGATAGAAAAATTTTAGTAGAGCGTCATTGGTGGCTGGGATGGAAGGAATTTCATCCTGATACAGACATTTGGAAAGTATAGTATAATTAAATAATAAAGATAAAAAGGGTATGCTTATAACACATGTTATAGTGCATGCGGGTTTCAGGTGTTTTCGGGCGTTTGTGACTCCTAAAAAAGGTAGGTGTAAACTGATAGGAAATGGCTTCGTAATCCCGCACGACACCATACCATCAACCGTTGCTGACGCCATCCTCCCTTCGGTCGGAGGCGTCAGCAACGGGAAAGC
>CAZHCA010000086.1:0-1606 GCA_964530825.1 uncultured Saprospiraceae bacterium | reverse complement strand
CCGCGCAGCTCAAAACTCGCTTTGGTGCCTAGTGCTTTGCGCTAATCGCACTTGATCGCGGGTTCTTGCTGCTTGCTCCTGGCGTGGTTTTCAGCTCAAACAGGGATATGCTTCTCCGGCAGGCTGGTTCCCCCTGCCCTGAACGCTACAAGGCCAAGGGCGCAGACGGGGCGGCATACATAGCAAATTCGTCAATTTCCACCCCCTAACCCCCGCCAAATAAAATTTTACTCTTATTGGCTATTTTGAGTTGCGGGGGACACGAGCAGTGCCAGTCGCGGTTGCTTCCGCAAATTCTATTTTGGTGCGTTTGCCCTAATCGTTTCCCTTACTTGCGCTGGGCGGGGCTGCGCAAGTAAGCCAGCATGCCGCGCAGCTCAAAACTCGCTTTAATGCGGGGTGCTTTGCGCTAATCGCGCTTGATCGCGAGTTCTTGCGGCGTACTCCTGGCGTGGTTTTCAGCTCAAACAGGGATCTGCTTCTCCGGCATACTGGCTCCCCCTGCCCTGAACGCTACAAGGCCGGGGGCAAGCGAGGCCGCCGAGCTGACACACCGGCAACCCCCTGGGCAACGCCTGCCCAATCGATCGGCAATGCTGGTATCCCCCGCCACCCCGTACCACCCCATAGAAGCAAACTTTCCCTCGGCGGGGGCTAGGGGGTGGAGACCACCAAAACCGATAGCCAGCCAGCCTCTGGAGCCACGGCCGACAGCGCTTGTACCGCCCATATGGCTAGGGCAACTAAGCTCACATGCTCTTTTCCTTAATGAAAAAGGGCCAAAAAATCAAGGCTGTGTACCGTACCCCCTGCTTGCGCTAGGAGAGGGCTAGGAGCAAGCAGGGGCCGGGCATGGGGAACCAGCATGCCGCGCAGCTCAAAACTCGCTTTAATGCGGGGTGCTTTGCGCTAATCGCGCTTGATCGCGAGTTCTTGCGGCGTACTCCTGGCGTGGTTTTTAGCTCAAACAGGGATCTGCTTCTCCGGCAGGCTGCCTCTCCCTGCCCTGAACGCTATAAGGCCAAGGGCGCAGACGGGGCGGCGGGGTGAGTGCGGCAATAGCGGCCGCCGAGCTGACACACCGGCAGCACCTGGGCAACGCCTGCCCAATCGAACGGCAACGCTGGTGTCCCCCGCCACCCCGTACACCTCAATAGAAGCAAACTTTCCCTCGGCGGGGGCTAGGGAGTGGAGACCAGAAAACCGCCAGCTAACCAGCTCCTGGAGCCATGGCCGACAGCGCTTGTTGTACCGCCCATATGGCTAGGGCAACTAAGCTCACATGCTCTTTTCCCTAATGAAAAAGGGCCAAAAAATCAAGGCTGTGTACCGTCCTCCCGGTTAAGCTTCGTGACCCATACGGACCCTGCGAGCGCTTCGTTTCACTTAGCTACTACGCTAGGACCGGGACCATGGCCCCTGCTACCACAGCTAATCGCACTTGATCGCGGGTTCTTGCTGCGGGCTCCTGCGTGGTTTTTAGCTCAAACAGGGATCTGCTTCTCCGGCAGGCTGCCTCCCCCTGCCCTGAACGCTACAAGGCCGGGGGCGCAGACGGGGCGGCATACATAGCAAATTCGTCAATTTCCACCCCCTAACCCCATGC
>CAZHCA010000085.1:0-1639 GCA_964530825.1 uncultured Saprospiraceae bacterium | reverse complement strand
TAGGTGGACCGTGAATCGCTTCTAAATCCCGCACTACACTTATACTAGGCTGTTGCTGACGCCATCCTCCCTTCGGTCGGAGGCGTCAGCAACGGGAAAGCGCGATGCGCCGGTGTCATGCACTCGCCTCCCTTCGGTCGGACGAGCGCACAACACCGCGCAAACGCAATCCTTCGGTTCGAAAAATTTTTTCCGCTTCGCGGAACCTCTTTTTCTTCACCTCGGACTGCGCATCGCGCTTTCCCGTTGGCGGTCATTAAAATAAAAATAAATAAATATATCATGTGTGGAAACTAGAAAATGGAAAACACCTTTATGGAGGATTGTTTCACTTCAAAGGAATCCTTGTAAAAGGAAAAGATTGTAAAGTTGATTGCCCAAATGGCTCAATATATTTTTTAATTATTGGATAATACCGCAATTGGTAAAAGAATATTAAAAATCCAAAACATGTTTGACATTTTGTTTAGCGAAAAATTTATAGAAAATGCTCTGTCTCTGTTATTGACAGCTGTTTTAACAGGAGTGCTTGTGCCTCTTCTATTTCGAAGGATAGATCACCGAAGGAATAGAGAGCAAAAGGTATTTGAAGCCAATCTGTCACGTCAGAATAAGGTTATTGATTCACAAGTGAAACTCCTAGAAGATTTGTCTAGTCTTCTTTGGGAGTATCAAATGTTATTTATTGAAGTTCCCTACGTCAGACAATTCCCAAAGCGTGATTTATACTCTGCTGCGATAAAGGCTTATGAAGAAAATTCGGGTAAATTGCTTGGCAGAATACGTGCAGAAATCAGCAAGTCTATTCGTCTAGTCTCCCCCCAAGTATACCAACAACTAAAAGACCTTTATTACAAAGATTTGCTCAGTGTTGATCTGAAATTGGGTCAATTAATAACTAACAATAATGAAAGTGAAGGATATACCCATGAATGGAATGATGTACTAACATACGTTCGTGATAATTTAGCTGATAAAGTTGATGCCATCATCGATAATTTAGCCAGTGAACTAAAGCTCAAAACAGCTAGAGGGAAAGTGCCTGAAAAATAAAAAGCGAACCGCCAACAAAAGCTACAATGACAAATGTCGCTAAACGCGCCACCTGCGTGTAGCTACACGTTGCTGACGCCATCCTCCCTTCGGTCGGAGGCGTCAGCAACGGGAAAGCGCGATGCGCCGGTGTCATGCACTCGCCTCCCTTCGGTCGGACGAGCGCACAACACCGCGCAAACGCAATCCTTCGGTTCGAAAAATTTTTTCCGCTTCGCGGAACCTCTTTTTCTTCACCTCGGACTGCGCATCGCGCTTTCCCGTTGTAGCAAATTAAACTTGAGCAATGAAAAATGTTTTAAATCAATATCGAAATGCCCATAAATGGATGTTAATCCCTTGGATTGTGATTCTAATTGGATTTACTCCTCAATACTTTATGACATGGCTATCAGAACCTTGGGCATATCACCTACATGCACTGTCTGCAATGGGTTGGTATGCGCTTATAGTAATACAGCCTTATTTGGCAACCCATGGAAAATTGCGACAGCACCGGTTTTGGGGAATGATAGGTATATTTCTTGCTGGTGTAGCCTTCCCCAAAAATAGGACAACTTAAAAGTTGAAAAACGACTAACTTTAA
>CAZHCA010000084.1:0-1649 GCA_964530825.1 uncultured Saprospiraceae bacterium | reverse complement strand
GCGTTCCATTCCTCCGGGAAGGAACTGGTTAGTCGCGCCAACGTCACCTCCGGCCCCTGCTTACCGTCCAGGATCGCCTCGACGATGTCGGGCGCGAGCAGCGTCAGGCGCAGGACGCGGGTCATGTAGGAGGGCGCGATGCCCTCGCGCTCGGCCAGTTCGGCGATGGTGGTGAACTCGCCGGATTCCAACATCCGCTTCCATCGGAAAGCGCGGGCCAGCGCCTTGACCAGCGTGTTGTCTGTCCGCCGCGAGTGCGTGGCGCCTTCCAGCAAGTGCATTTCCTTCCGCCCGCCGCGCTTCACAACGCGGAATGGGACGTGCAGAGTCACCGTGTCGGGGATCGGAGCGCCGCGTGTCATGCTGCGGCCTCGATATCACCGGCCAGCATCTCGCGCGCGAGGCCGCCGAGCCCGTCGATGCGTAGCCGGACGTTGAGCCCTTCAGTGCCGATATCCACCCGCTCGACCAGCAGCGCCACGATGCGCGCCTGCTCCGCGGGGAACAGTTCGTCCCACAGCGGGTCGAGCTGTTGAAGCGCCGCGCGGACATCGGCCTCGGTGATGTCGTCAGCGTGGGCACGCGCCGCCTTCCATGTGCCCGACACGATCTCCGGCTGGCGGAACACGGCGCGAAGCTGGTCGATGACAGCGGCCTCGATCTCCCCCGCAGGCACGCGGCCGACGGGACACGATCCGGCTCCATGCTTCAGCACGGTCTGGCTGACATAGTACCGGTAGAGGCGATCCCCCTTCCGAGTATGCGTCGGTGAAAACGCCGCGCCATCGGGACCGAACAAAAGTCCCTTGAGCAGCGCGGGGGTCTCGGCGCGGGTCCGCATCGCCCGCTTGCGGGGGCTCTCCTGCAGGATCACGTGGACGCGGTCCCACGTCTCGCGATCGATGATGGCGTCATGCTCGCCGGGATAGCTCTCGCCCTTGTGGACCGCCTCGCCAATGTAGGCGCGGTTGTTGAGCATCCGGTAGAGGTACTTCTTGTCGATCTGGTTACCGCGTGGCGTGCGTATGCCGCGCTTTGCGACCTCGCGCGCCAGCTCCGTGCCCGAGCCGATCTCGAGGAAGCGCGCGAAGATCCAGCGGACATGTTCGGCGGCTTCGTCGTCGATCACCAGCTTGCGGTTCTCGACGCGGTAGCCGTAGGGTGGCACCCCGCCCATCCACATCCCCTTCTTGCGGCTGGCGGCGACCTTGTCGCGGATGCGCTCGGCCGTGACCTCGCGTTCGAACTGGGCGAACGAGAGCAGGATGTTCAAAGTCAGCCGGCCCATCGACGTGGTGGTGTTGAACGACTGCGTCACGGAGACGAAGGTTACTCCGTTTCGGTCGAACACCTCCACCAGCTTGGCGAAGTCGGCGAGCGAGCGGCTGAGGCGGTCGATCTTGTAGACCACGACCACGTCGACCAGCCCGTCCTCGATGTCCTCCAGCAGCCTCTGAAGGCCCGGGCGCTCCAGCGTGCCGCCGGAAATGCCTCCGTCGTCATACTGATCGCGAACCAGCACCCAGCCCTCAGAGCGCTGGCTTGCGATGAACGCCTCGCAGGCCTCCCGCTGGGCATGGAGGGAGTTGAACTCCTGCTCCAGCCCTTCCTCGGAGGACTTGCGGGTGTAGATGGCGCAGCGCTGTTTG
>CAZHCA010000083.1:0-1671 GCA_964530825.1 uncultured Saprospiraceae bacterium | reverse complement strand
AGGTGGAAAAAGAGCAAGTCAGAAATCACAAATCTTGGGTTGGCGGACTATAAATATGCGTCAATCTTATGCATTTTTTATATTTATAATTCCAATCTGGTGCGATTAAGCGAAGAAGCAGGGATTAGCCCCTCTATCTTTTATAGGTTTCAATTCCAATCTGGTGCGATTAAGCGTAGAGACGTCTCCAGACAGCGTATCAACTTACAGGAGTTTCAATTCCAATCTGGTGCGATTAAGCGTTTATGACAACCCGCCCTCGGCAAAGCCAAGTGTGGTTTCAATTCCAATCTGGTGCGATTAAGCGTCGCAGATCAGCCAGATGTACCGAGTAGATTCTGTATGTTTCAATTCCAATCTGGTGCGATTAAGCGGGCGCTGACTGCTGAACCCAACTTGCTAAGTTCTTGTTTCAATTCCAATCTGGTGCGATTAAGCGAAGCAATAGAATCGGTAGTAACTGTCCCAATATGAAGTTTCAATTCCAATCTGGTGCGATTAAGCGGGAGTTCCTCCTCGGTGCTTCCGCCGGCCGCACCGCGTTTCAATTCCAATCTGGTGCGATTAAGCGATTTTTACCGCAATGACTGCCTGGAGATCAAAGAGAGTTTCAATTCCAATCTGGTGCGATTAAGCGACGACACCTTAGCTTTTACGTTGTGTGTAATGCTAGTTTCAATTCCAATCTGGTGCGATTAAGCGGTAGAGGCCGGCGAGGTCTTCACCGGTGCCGCTATGGTTTCAATTCCAATCTGGTGCGATTAAGCGCTCCTGGGCGAACTGTTCCTCGATCTCCCATTGGCCGTTTCAATTCCAATCTGGTGCGATTAAGCGTCCAATCCCCTATTGTATTGTCTGTATTTTGTTGGTTGTTTCAATTCCAACCTGGTGCGATTAAGCGTTCGCAATGCTGGTACTGGCTGGGAAGAGTTTATTTCGTTTCAATTCCAATCTGGTGCGATTAAGCGATAGCTGGGCGGTTGGTGGCGTTGGCAGAATGTAGGTTTCAATTCCAATCTGGTGCGATTAAGCGACCGGCTTTTATATTGAATTGCGATAACAACAACAAGTTTCAATTCCAATCTGGTGCGATTAAGCGTTTTAGGCAGGAATCACGATTGGTCAAGCTGGATATGTTTCAATTCCAATCTGGTGCGATTAAGCGCTATCACCGCCACGCTGGAAAAGCTCAACGCAAAGATGTTTCAATTCCAATCTGGTGCGATTAAGCGTGGGATGTTGCGGAAGAAACCGAGGCGTTTATCTGTTTCAATTCCAATCTGGTGCGATTAAGCGCAACAACAATGAAGTACATAATTACAGCAGCGTTATGTTTCAATTCCAATCTGGTGCGATTAAGCGTACCTATCCTACTATGTAGATAGCCGAACAGGTTCGTTTCAATTCCAATCTGGTGCGATTAAGCGGTCTACACTATAGTCCTCATTCGGCACTATTGCTGTGTTTCAATTCCAATCTGGTGCGATTAAGCGGGGATAGAGCAATTCATAAAGCCTTGGATGATATCATGTTTCAATTCCAATCTGGTGCGATTAAGCGACAATGCGCGAATTTCGCCTAGCTGCACAGTTACTGTTTCAATTCCAATCTGGTGCGATTATAGTTCAACAACCCAAGATTTGTGATTTTTCATAGCGCTGAAAAACGGGG
>CAZHCA010000082.1:0-1673 GCA_964530825.1 uncultured Saprospiraceae bacterium | reverse complement strand
ATGAAATTTGTTTGCTTTTGATAAGAAAACAGGAATATAACAATCAACAAAATAATCAAAAATATATATGATATTGTGACCGGAATATTTAGTGCCCCTTCCAATAATTCATAAATTTTAGCAAACAACAAGATAATTAAAGTAGAAATCAATGTTCGATACATGTTATTAATCTCTGAGAATACCTCAATTTTATCATCTTTATCACATGCAGAAACAAAATCTGAATAATTAACAAATTCTGCGAACTTCAACTTTTTGCTTCTAAGGATTTTTTCTATGACTAACGATCCAATTCGGCTAATTACTAATCCTATAAAATAGTATAGAAAAGCTCCTAAAACTATATTATTTTGAACCAAATCGTAAGCCGTTATTTCACGTAAGAACAAGACATATATTATTCCTGGAAACAGGTAATTAAAAATATTGTACGTTGATATTTTGTCAATTATCTCTTTCATTTCATATTGGCTACAACGGTCTGGCTACCTGCCGTGCCGACGAATGGAGGCATGGACAGGTAGCTGGTGTTCCGCGCATTTACTCTTCTTCTTTCTTGATAGGATACTTTCCTGCTCTATTCCAAATTGAATCAAATTGCTTGTTAAAATATTGGAACCACTCGGGGTCATTTTTTTTATCAACGGTAAAGATTGGGGGCTTATCCCATCCAGTATGCTGAGGGTATATTTCAACTTTTAAACTTCCTGAATCCGGTAATCCATTCTGAATATCAAACACTTCAATACCGACAGTTGGTGGATAATTAACCATCCTTATCTCTAAATTTCCTTTTCCTTCTTCAAGAGATTCAGTATATTTTAGTAAGTAATCAAGGTTATCTAAAGTAGTAGCATGCTTTTTCTCATAGTAGGAAGTAGAATTGTTTTCACTCCTATTGGCAGATGATTTGAATGATTCTTCACTACCGTCAATTAAAATAATTCTTACATCAGCTCCACTTTTTAACGCATCCCTAAATGCCCCCATCCCTTTGTCAATAAAAACTGTTAATGTTACTCCAAGAACTTTTATCAATTTTGATTTTCGTATTAATTCATCAACCTCTGGTTGTGGATGAAAGAATTCTGATGCCTTTGCTGGTTCCTTATTTTCTAGTTTATCAAGAAGTAGATTTATGCGATTGTTGGTATCTAACTCATCTATCCTAAAGAGATATTGAACTAGGAAAAACACAAGAACAACTCCTAAGAGTTCGGTAGCAAGGTTCAATAGTGTTGATTGCCAAATATCATCTGAGCCTCTCAAATATGCTAACAAGAACGCAATTATTGCTAAAGCAGCAACAATCATGTAGACGGACACAAAATATTTTTTAAACACCTTTATTTTGTTCATGCTGAGATTTGAATGATTTTAAATTTTGGTTTTATCTCACTACGAACAGATCTACTTCCTCGATGAAGTATCTATCTCGCTTTTGTTTGGCAATTCCTTTTATCTGGATTTCCCTCTCCAACTTATGAGCTTCAACAGCCTCTAAATATTGCTCGCTTTTTAACCTTACTTCTACAATTTGTTTTTCATCCGCAATCTCAGTTTCAATCCAAATGATTCCAGATTGTTGGGGATGTCTAGAAATTAGCCTGAAAACACTTCCGATTATTTCAAGAGGTATTTCCTCAAGTAGGATATCTTTAACTATCCTG
>CAZHCA010000081.1:0-1685 GCA_964530825.1 uncultured Saprospiraceae bacterium | reverse complement strand
CTTTCCCGTTGCTGACGCCTCCGACCGAAGGGAGGATGGCGTCAGCAACGTTTTGCGTGTATGAGAAGTAGCGGATTAAAAAGCACTTCAATTTCAGTTTGGCACTGACTTTTATGAAAAGTACTGACCTTTGATTTATCACTGAACCCGCTATTTCTTATACACGCTGTTACAGGCAGTTAATTTATTTGAGGGATGCCTTAATTTTGCCTAAGTGATGAAAACTATGTCGAAGAGCATGGTTTTCAATGAAGAACTGTGCAGTAAGAGGAGCATCGTAGTGTAGTATAATGATACCGATGCTGATTTATCTAGTTCCTCATCCATAAATTCGCGCACAGCTTTAGCAGCATTTTCGCTGTTGGTTCTCAGTAAGTCCAAGGTCATCTGTTTATCTACCTGATTGTTTTCGATGGCGTGTTCAGCATTCATCTTATCAATCACTTCCTTGGTGACCTTTGTTATTGGATTTCCTTTACCGAGAGTTTGTGCTAGTTCTACTTCTATCGGATATACGCTCGCAACATGATGGACAACAACACCAATCGTCCTGCCATCTCCAATAACTGGTTTATTCCATTCTGTATCGGATAACCCTTTTGTGAAGCTGGTAAGTGTTTTGGCTCCCTTGATTAGACGATCTGCAAGGGCATTTGCTCGTTTATTTAAATTTGGCATATCTTGATTGTTTTATTGGTTGTTTTTTAGTGAAAAGTTAAAGATATCAGGTCTTGAATAATGACCAACGACATCAAACATTCGTTTTGCCTCCGTAATTGTATTTAAATCAATATCTACATAAAGAATTCCTTCTTCTGATTCCAATGGTCCGGCAATAATTCGGCCTTTCGGATCTATGATGCAGCTGTTTCCTGTATTGATCCATTCTCTGTCTTGTGGATAAAGATTTTTAAAATCGTATTCGTTAGGAATATCATCTTTGCGGATTGCCATACATGTGCTCACTACAAATATTCCTCCTTCACGAGCAATGTGCTGCATGGATTGCAACCAGTTTGGACTCTTATCCCATGTTGGAGCTGCCAATATTTGGGCTCCTGTTTCGTAAATAGCGTTTCGTGCCAAGGGCATGTAATTTTCCCAGCAGATCAAGCCTGCAATTTTCCCAGCCTTTGTATCGTAAGATTTGAATGTTGATCCATCACCCTGCGCCCAAATAAGTCGTTCACCGCCTGTTGGAATTAGTTTTCGATGTTTACCTGCAATTTTACCTTTTTCATTTATGAATAATAAGCTATTGTATAGGCTCGTGCCACTTGTTTCGGTGTTTCTTTCGTGCATGCCCATTACTACACTCAAGCCTGCCTTTTTAGCAGCCTCACACAACTTATTTGTCGAGACATCTGGTATGGAAACTGCGTTATCAACTAGTTTCACATAAAGTGCATTCAATTCGGCTCCTTTGCTGTTTGGAATAAGCCATACCCAGTCTGGGTAACCTGAAATAAATGCTTCAGGAAAAACAATCAACTTGGCACCTTTCTCTCCGGCTTTAATAATTGCCTTACATGCTTTTTCAACTGTTTTTTCTTTGTTCAAGAATACAGGTGACAGTTGAGCAGATGCTATTATATTGAGATTTTTCATAGTCTTTTATTTTAATTGCCTGTAACGGGAAAGCGCGATGCGCAGTCCGAGGTGAAGAAAAAGAGGTTCCGCGAAGC
>CAZHCA010000080.1:0-1691 GCA_964530825.1 uncultured Saprospiraceae bacterium | reverse complement strand
TGTGTCCGATACTCCTATGCAAATGTTTGGGACAGTATAACACGTTTTCGTGAAGTGGTAGTGATACCTACGTGACCCAACTGTTCATGCGCCCAATCGCTCAATCGCTCAATCGCCTAGGGGCACCTCGGCGAGTCGCTCCACGAGCTTGACCGTCTCCACACTCACGGTAATGACACGCCCCACTAAGCGCACAATATACTCCGGCTCGTCCTCGCGGTTGGGGTCGCTGACGATGCCACTACGCTTGTCGGTCTTCACTTGATATTGGTCAACCACCCACTCTAGCGCCGAACGGTTGCCAAGGCGATAGGCAAAACACTCCGCCGGTATGCCAGAGAGGGTGAGGGCGTCGTTGACGATGATAGCTGTCTTGTCTTTGGTGAGCTTCATTTTCTCCACGCGCCAGGTCCATGCCACATCGCGGTTTTCGATTGTTTGTAGCGGGTACTCCTCTGCCGCTTCATAGTACACATGCAAATTCGCTAGGCGCTTGCCTATGTCTACCAAGTTCTGGAAGGTGTCACTATCGCCGAGCATGGGGATGCGCGGCAATTCATGGCGCAGGTTTTTGGCATAGCGCTCACGATAGTCGGGGTGATGGAGCACAGCATAGGTGTAGGAGAAGATGTCCCACTTGCCTACGCTGCTATCATAGTGCGTTTGGAATTGCTCCAATGCCCAATCGGTGATGTTTTCTGTGCGATTGTTGCCGTCTTCGTCATAGGTGTAGAAGGGGAAACATTGCGAGTCACCTGTCAAGTGCAGGTCAATAATACAATCAGTTACAAGACAGTGAAATGGCTTTGTATTACCAATAGCTGTGAGGCAAATAGCAACATTCTCTCTTTCGCTTTCAGGGGTAGGGAAAATGTTGGCAAATAGTGCAGGACGATCATTTATAAGTCTATCATAGTACAGATATTTTTGGCAAAAGGGGCGATAGTGAGACAATCGTATCTGATTGATATTGTATTGATATTGCTGTTCACGCTTTAACCCACTTTTTAGATGTTCACTCCATTTCACCTTGTCATATCTGACAAAATTATCTGTATTCGCTGGTTTTCCTGCACGTACCCACCGCGATACCTCGGCATTGTATTCTTCAATGAATGTTTCAACTCGCGCAGCTACTGTTGCTTGGTCAAAGTCATACACTATGTTATCACGATTGGTTGAAACCCCAAGCGAAAATGTTGTAAAGACCGTTTGTGTTGTAGATACTCGCCCAGCCTTTGCATCTTTTGTACCCATGGGCAAAAAAGTGTCAAAGTCACCATGCAACCCTTGTGTCAGCCATGTCTGTTTGGCATCGGGGTGTAAGGTTTCCCATGGCACATGGTGTACGTTTCCTGTATCTGCCAAAAAGAGGAGTTTTTGCTCTTTGCGCCATTCTTCTGGCACGCGGTGATAGAAGAGTTTTTTCTCGTCTGTACCACCTTTACGCACCAGCAAGGTAATACCAACCCCCACCTGAATGCCAAACACATTATGCGTTGTGCCAGAAAGCTTGGGATTTTGACGCACATTGCCATGCAAATCCATATGGTAGATATGCGTGAAGTCTTGGAGCAAATGCTTACGCATACCATCAAATGCTAGTTGAGAAACAAAGGAATTGTTGGTTACAAAACAGATGACCCCGTCTCGATCTTCAAGCCTATCAACAGCCCATCGAAAGAACCGCA
>CAZHCA010000079.1:0-1749 GCA_964530825.1 uncultured Saprospiraceae bacterium | reverse complement strand
GTCTCGTGCTACGCTGATGCTCAGCCTGCTGCTGCTGCTGCGGATGTGCTATCAGCGCTTTGATCGGCTCAATGTGGTGGCGGCGGCGGCGTTGATTCAGATGATGGTCGACCCAGGGGTGGTCTTCGAAGTAGGCTTTCAACTTTCGTACGCGGCAGTGCTGGGCATCGTGTTGATGCTGCCTGCGTTCGAGCGGCAGTTCGAAGCACGGCCTGGCTTGATGAGTAAGCTCTATGGCATTATCGGGGTCAGCCTGGTGGCTACCCTGGCCACAGCGCCGCTGGTGGTCTTTTATTTCGGGCAGTTTCCCACTTACTTTCTGATCACCAATCTGCTGATCAGCCTCTTTGCCAGCGTGCTGGTGATGGTCGGCTTCTTGACGGTGGTGCTGAGCGCTTGTCCGCTGGTGGGCGAGCTGCTGGGCGTATTTTGTACGCGCCTGCTGCAACTGCTGGATCTGATCTGCGGTAGCATCGCCGAGCTGCCACACGCAGTGATCGACAAATTTTCCTGGCAAGAAAAAGGGCTGCCCCTTCTTGCCCTGCAACTGCTTCTGACCCTGGTCGTTCTGTCTGCTCCCCGCTGGATGCGCTGGATCAAGGCTCAGCCAAAACCGTTCTGGATCGCAAACAAGGGCCTTTGGTCCGAAATAGCTTGATCCTATCCCTCACCTATATGAACGGTCAGGGGGTATGAGGGAATAAGGTATAAGGGTATCAGGCACGTTGGTCAGCTCCCCCACATATTGGCTCACTCAGTGGCCGCCCAAGCGGCTATGTTTGCTTTCATCTCATAGCCTCATGATCAAATCAATATTTACTGATTTCAACTTTTGACCATGCGATTAGACAGGATTTCAGGATTCGCAGAATCATAAGTACTTGAAAATCATCTTGTCCATCCTGTCAAAAAAACAAGCGCTCTCAAGGTTCCTGTCCAGTAGGATGACTTTTGAACCGAAACTTCTAACTCTAAGCATTAGCGATGTCCATACCTCCTTTTTCCACTGCTACGCCGCGCTGGCTCCATCTGATTTGGGCTTCAGCCGATCAGCGCAGTTGGGTCCCCGAAAACCGACAGATGCAGCTTTGCCATGAGCTTCAGCGAGCCTGTCGCCGCCATGGCCTTTACCTCGAATTGGTCAACGCGCAGTCGGATCACCTTCACCTGCTGCTCCGGCTGCATCATGCGGAAGCGGAGGCCCGTTTGCGTGGCTTGCTATCGCTGGTCTGTCGAGAATTCTCTGCGGAGCATCTGCCTGCCGCCTGGCGGCGAGACTTGCATTTTGTGGATTGGCAACAGCCCCTGCGTGCCGAACAACTGGGGATGATGCGGCGACACATCCTGCGGCAGGATCGCTTTCATCGCTTTCGGTCTTTTGCTGAAGAATTGACAGAACTGGATCTGGGTGCGCCTAATGGGGCCTGTATCGTGCTGGGGGAGGTGCTGGGGGACCATCGGGCTTAGGCTGCATGAGCTATGCGCTCAATCGTAGTGAATCGAGCCGACGTATGAGGGCACATGCTGCTCATCACGATGGGTAATTTCTACCTGTGAACGTCGAACGCTTCAAGCCTCTACCTTCTCCCAGCGCTTCATGGCCAATTGACCGCAGGCTCCGTCTACGTCTTTGCCGCGGCTGCGGCGCACGTTGACGATGACGCCGTTTTTTTCCAGAAAGGCGATGAAGGCCTCCAGGCGCTCGGAGGTGGTCATTTCGAAGCCGGTACCAGCCACAGGGTTGTACTC
>CAZHCA010000078.1:665-1784 GCA_964530825.1 uncultured Saprospiraceae bacterium | reverse complement strand
CCAGCCCGAGGTAGGCCACGTCAATCCCTAACCGCTGCATCACTTCCTGCATGATGGTACGGGATTTCAGGATTTGAATCTCATTTTGCAGGTTATTGCTCGGCTTGAGGATGCCGATTTCCTGTAGCACGGCTTCTTCGGAGAGGGCGCTGCCGCCGCTGTCTTCATCCTTGATCAGGATTTTTCCGCTGGCTTGGTAGATGGGCACGGTGTAGCGCAGGTAGAGTCGTGCTCCGAGGAAGCCCAGGATCATGCAGAGGAGGATACAGTACCAGTTGCGCAGGAAGGCGAATAGGAGTTCGCGGACGTCTAGGGCGTCTTGCTCTTGGGGCTCGGGGGGGGCTAGGTCGGGGTTGTTGAGTTTGTTCAAGGGCTTGGGTTGTTGCTTGGTTGGGTTAGGGGGTTAGGGTTTAGGGTTTAGGGGGTTTAGGGGTTTAGGGTTTTAGGGTTTTAGGGTTTTAGGGTTTTAGGGTTTTAGGGGGTTAGGGTTTAGGGGTATTCTAAATAGTGTTGGCTTGTTTATGAGGGTTTTTAGCCTCAGAATAGCACTAAATCAAGCGGAGCATTTTTCTAAATGCTAAATCTACACGGGCTTCAGCCCGGAGCTAAAGGCTAAACTATTCACCTAAGCGTTTAGGGGCGTTGCTTGAGTTGGGCGGTGCGTAGGCCACTAAGTAGCGGTGCCACCTGGTCCACTTGTCTTCTGATGTCTATGTATTCTTCTTGGTCGATCAAATCTAATTCGTGGGCAATGATGGTATGGTTCAGGGTTTCCATCAGGCTGCTATAGGATTGTGTCGTGTAGTGGGCTTTATCCTTTCCGGTGATTCTTCCGCTGCCTTCCGCGACATTAGTCGGCACGGATAATGCGGAGCGCCGGATTTGGCTGGTTATGCCAAAGCGTTCTTCTCTAGGGAACTTTCTGGTCAATCTGTAGATGGACTTGGCTAGCTCTTTGGCGGTTTGCCAGGCTTTTAGGGATTCGAAACTGTAGGTTTTCATGATGTGGGGGTTAGGGTTTAGGGTTTAGGGTTTAGGGGTTTAGGGTTTAGGGGTTTAGGGTCTAGGGGTTTAGGGTCTAGGGGTTTAGGGTCTAGGGGTTTAGGGTCTAGGGGTTTA
>CAZHCA010000078.1:291-565 GCA_964530825.1 uncultured Saprospiraceae bacterium | reverse complement strand
GGGGTTTAGGGGTTTAGGGGTTTAGGGCGTTGCGCTTTTATTGGTGGTTTGGTTTAGGGGTTTAGGGTTTAGGGGCTGATCGGAAAATGATGTCTGTTGAAATACTGGGAGTGTACATTAAGCTGCGTCTTTGGAAGCTACACCATAGCTAACCCATTGGTAGTCAGGCTCTGCGTTCTCCCGCGTATTTGCGTGCGCCACACATTTTTAGATACTCTCCGTCTTTGGAAGCTACACCATAGCTAACCCATTGGTAGTCAGGCTCTGCGTTCTC
>CAZHCA010000078.1:0-191 GCA_964530825.1 uncultured Saprospiraceae bacterium | reverse complement strand
CCGCGTATTTGCGTGCGCCACACATTTCTTAATACGCTCATCCTGTAATCCCTCTTCCCAGCCTAACCTCTAAACCTCCCCGGCACTCTCCCAGCCAACCCTCTAAACCCTAAACCTCCCAAGCACTCTTCCAGCATAACCTCTAACCTCTAAACCCTCCCCGGCACTCTCCCAGCCAACCCTCTAAACCC
>CAZHCA010000077.1:0-1788 GCA_964530825.1 uncultured Saprospiraceae bacterium | reverse complement strand
GCCGCGTGCAGGCCCGGAGCATCCTCCAAAGGCGGGTCTTTGATAATCCGACTCGATATTTTGCCTCAGATCCCCCCATCAACATGCAACCATCAACCTCACAAACTTCCATTCCATGAAACATTTGACCTTCCAGTTGCTGCCGGGCCTGGTCACAGCTTCTTTGGGCTTTTCATCCTACTCAGGTCGATAGTGTCTCGGCTGGTGATAGCCTGGAGGCTGTATAGGATTAGGTTTTCACTCCTCCAACCCATAAAATAGATCGAAACCTTTTGCCTTTAAGCCCTTGATCAGCTTTTTGTCTCCAGTCCAAAGCCTGGCTTCCATAGCCAGGGTCAAAGCCACAAAAGGTGTATCCTTTTCGTCCACACCCTGACACATTTCGTAGGCTTGCTTCCGAAAATGAAGCGGCAGAAGCTCTACATTGATGAACTGAATCCGCTTGAGCAATTGGTGCAGCATCTGGAGCAATCGCTCCTCAGGTATTTGGCTGTAGCGGGTGATTTTTTCTTTGTATTTGAATAGTTCGACCATAGCAAACTTGGGGGCCACCCAGCTTTCATCCGCGAGAAAGATGGTCTCGGCATGCTTACTATGCTCCTTCAGCAAGGCTGAAAACAGGATATTGCTGTCAACTACTACAGTCACAGGATCACTTGCTTAGGAATTGATCCTTGTTCGCTGCCCACCAACTGGCCTTTGACTCTTCGGCCAGTTCTTCTGCCTGCACCTCAGTCATTTCATTCTGCCGGGTCAGGGCCCGAAACTCCAACCATTCAAGAAACCGCTGCAGATAATCCTCCGAGACGAGATCCTGGTCTATGGTAAGCAAAAAATAGTTTCCTTCCTTTTTGATGGGTGCCATAATTCGTTGCTTTAAGTCCAATATACGAAGGTTCAAGGAGAAAGGTAAGCCTTTGCGGAGGTCCGGACAGGATGGAGTCCTCGATCAACCCTTTCCTTATCACTCCCCCGGGGTCATCATGAGGAGGAACGACGAAGGACCTCACAGGCAGCACTTTCCCGCATAGCACTGGATCGGGTAGCGCTGGAAAGTACTATGGCTAAGGTCCTTCTCTTCTCCGCTATGCTGCGAGGTTCAGGATGACTTTGGGGATATTGTAAAAGGCAGCCATCTTACTTGCTGCGCAGTTTTAACCCGCAGCAAGGGTGTGTCCGGCGGGTGCGGAGCCCCGAAGACTAGCAGGATCGAGGATCGGAGTCTTCGATCAACTTTTATCCTCCTGACCATTCCGTTTTCGAGTGCTCCTGGCGTCAGAGACGCTTTGACTTGACGTTTTGCTTCGGATATGCTTCGGCTGTGCTCAGCACAGGGCTCACGAGCGGCACTGCTGAAGCAGTGCTCAACATGATGACCATCTTATAGGATGGCGCTGCTGAGGCTCTCCGAGCCGACACCTGATGTCTTCAGGTCTCCGACCTAATAAAGCTTGATTTTGAGTGTCAATAGAGACTGTAAAGGCCCCCTAAACACCCGGGGCCGTAAGCGAGGAGCCTGCCCTGAGCGACAGCCGAAGGGAAGGCTCCAACCACCATGCGAAGACTTGGGGTAGGGGCCCTAAGCCTGAGCTGTCCTGGTCCTCTTCTCCGACCGCAAGCTGCCCCTCAACAACGGCAGCACCGTAACGGGCTATCAGGCCGATGTGCATGCCCATAGCGACTATTATCCCTTCGGGATGGTGATGGAAGAGCGCACCGGCAGTGCGGAGGGGTGAAGTACTCCCCAAAATTAGGACAGTGATTTAAGGTGATAAATATTATTTTATC
>CAZHCA010000076.1:0-1804 GCA_964530825.1 uncultured Saprospiraceae bacterium | reverse complement strand
ACCCCGTTTTTCAGCGCTATGAAAAATCACAAATCTTGGGTTGTTGAACTATAATAAACCGCGATTCTTCTGCTTGTTCTTTTTCCTTTCTGCTGCGTTGAAAAGCCTCGCCGATGCCCTGCATCGCCTACGTTTTTCGCCCCCGCAGTGCTGCGGGGCAGGCTTTGCACAAAGAAAAAATAACGGCGCATAAAAACACGTTTTATTAATGCACCATTCCTAAGAGATAGGACGCTCCCATTCATTGCGAGTTTTGCTAAGATAGGTTTCGAATGCAGAAACATCAATGTATGGAAGGGTTCCTATATGCGTGGAAAGCGGTGGTTTCTGAGGCTTCTCAGCCTTTTCGGGGGTTTGAACAATAGTTATGCCAAGCCGCTTGAGCAGCGGTAGTAATATTTCAAGGTCGGAAAGATCTTTTAGTTCCAATACGAGTTTCATAAGTCGAATTTTAGCCTCTTACGCTTAGCCACAATGATAATAATGAGTTTTAACCAAAAATAGTTCCTTTTACCTTCTACCGGGCTTCATTAATTGCCAATCGATCCCGGCACGCCCATAGCGAGGACTTTACTAATCAAGGCCAGGGTATCCAAGCTGCCGAAGGCTTCGCCTTTTTCGAAGTCGCCTTCCTGTTGTGCCATCGTATTCGTCAGGTGGGCGAAGCAGACGACCGGCTGAGCGCGCGACTGGCCGAAAGCGTAGAGGGCGGCAGCTATAATTTGCACGCCCGTTTACGAAGCCTCCAAGGATTCGTAAGCGTAATCACCAAGTATCAGCCAAACACATCCCAAAGCAATTTAAGCGCGATCACCACCAAAACGACAGCGTAGACCCGCTTTACATCCCCGGATTTAGCGCGTCCCGCCATAAAGTGCCCACCCAATTGTGAACCGATGATCACAGCCAGCACCATGCCCGCGGTAAACAACCAGTCGATCTCTCCCTGCGCCATGTGCCCCAGATAGCCGGAGGCCGAAGAAAAAGTGACGACGAAAGCCGTGGTAGCCGCTGCTTCTTTAGCTTTGTAGCCCAGCCACATCAGTACCGGCGCAATGATGAAGCCGCCCCCCAGGCCGAGCATGCCACCGGCAAAGCCAGCAAAGCTGCCGGTAAAAAGGCCAGCCAGGCTGCGCTTTTTCAGGCTCATCTTTTGGGAAGGTTCTGCTTCCCCCGCGCTGTAAGCCATGCGCGCTGCTGCCGCCAGCACCATTAGGGCGAAAGCGATCAGCAGCGTATTCGTGGGTACATACGCGCTGGTATAGGCACCTACGGGGGAAGCCACCGTGGCAGCGATCGCCATCACCGCGCCGCCTTTCCAATCCACTAGTTTTTTACGGCTGAATGGGATGAGCGCCAGCAGCGTGTTCAGCCCGTTGAGCAGCAAGCCCAATGGGATAGCTACGTCTTTTACGTCCATACCGGCCCAGGTAAGCACCGGCACATAAACCATACCGCCCCCCAGCCCAAGCATTGCAAAAAGGAAAGAGGCTGCCGCTATGATGAAGAAAACGATGATCATTGTGCTCATGGTATTGTGTTCTTTGGCGGTGCATTTTGGTCGTTACTATCCCTGCAAATAAAGGAAAAATAGGGCAAGTTGGCGGTCATAAATGCGGGCTTGGTGGAATGCAAATGTGAAAAGGATCCAGCAAAACGTTCCACACAGGACAATTCCGTAGTGCTAAAAAGTTGATCTTAAGAAGAAAAATGTCAACTCGCCCTAACCCAACTAAGCGTGCCCTCGTCATTTCGGGCGGCGGCAGCAAAGGGGCTTTTGCCGGCGGCATTGCCCAGTATCTTA
>CAZHCA010000075.1:0-1838 GCA_964530825.1 uncultured Saprospiraceae bacterium | reverse complement strand
AAGACAATGGCGACAACAAGAAAAAAGAAGTACAGCGGGCCGAGACGAGCGTGACGTACGAATTCATCATTCCGAAAATCGAGACCATGGGGCACATTGATGTTCCCGAAGTACACGACTGCACGCCGACGGTCGGCGAGCTGGAAGGAGCGCTGGGTCAGTCTTTTGGCGTGACCAACGCCTTCGGCGATCTGGTTCCCCTGGAACAACTGGATTGCAATTATGCAGTAAGCTTCGAAGACGAAGTGGTAGAAGTGTGCGACGGCCGCATCCTGAAAGTGGTACGCACCTACAAAGTGATCGACTGGTGTGGGGTGAGCTTTCCTGCCGGCAAGGCCCAAGAGATTGCTTCGGTAACCGGAAAGATCGGAGACTTCAAAGGACCGGACATCACCTTCTCGCACGTCGATACGGCCCTGATCTCTACGGGCCCCTACGAGTGTACGGCTGCTTTTTCGGCTAGCCTGAACACGCTGAACAAGTGGGGCATTTTCGTAACGGACTGCCCGGGCGTAACGCCGCAGATCAACCTGGCCGTTTACGGTTGGGTAGATGAGATGGTATACGGTATCCCGACCGGTAAGAAAGAATACCGCAAGATCTCGGGAACGAATGCCAACAACATGGTAACCGACATTCCGGTAGGTATTTACAGCCTGCACATCGAAGCATTCGATGATTGCTACAACTCGAACCGCGATACGATCCCCTTCATCGTCAAGGACCTGATCGAGCCGGTGATGAACTGCGACGATCAGTTGAACGTCTCTTTGACGCCGAACGTAAACGAAGCTTTGGGTGGATACGCTCGGGTATACGCCGAAGACATCGATGAAGGCAGCTGGGATAACTGCGATCACGAAGTAGACTTGAGCGTGCGCCGCTCGGTGCCTGCGGAGTGCATTGATGAGTTCATTGCGCGTGGCTACGACCTGAATGACGACGGCGTGCTGGATGGCAAAGACGGTTTTGAGACCAAAGAGAAAGACGGCGAGCTGGTGCTGTTTACACCGTTCGACCACTACGTGGAATTTTTCTGCTGCGACGTTCACAACTTTGTGACCATCGAGCTGCGCGGCGAAGACGATGCCGTGCGTCCTTATCACAAATACAATGGCAACGGTCAGATCGAGTTGGTAGACGGCACTTGGCAAGATCCAAAGTACATCGACTACAATAGCCACAACGGACCGAAGTGCTACTTCATGGACATGCCGAACAGCAACATCTGCTGGATGGAAGTGCTGATCGAAGACAAGACCACGCCACAGTGTCTGGCCCCGAAAGATGTGCACATCGACTGTACGGATCCCCTGGCGGCTATCGACCTGACCGATACGCTGTTGCTGCAAGAGAACTTCGGCGATGCCGAGATCTTCGGCCCTGGCGAGATCGTGTACTGTAACGCCGATGTACGCGAACTGGAGCCCACAGTAAATCTGGATGACTGTGGATCGGGTGTGGTAACCCGCCGCTTCCAGCCTTTCAACGCGAAGACGGGCATGGCCGGATCGATCTGCGAGCAGAAGATCGTGATCAAGGAAGTGAATCGCTATGCGATCAAGTTCCCGAAAGATGCCGAGATGTTCTGCGGTGAGCCTTTCGTAGATACCCTGGAATACGTAGAAGATGCCTGTGACATTCTGGCCGTAAACGTCAAGGACGACACCTTCCTGACGGCCGATGATGAGTGCTACAAGGTCTTCCGTGCCTACACGGTGATCAACTGGTGCGAGTACGATGGCTTCTATCCGGAAGATCCTTGGGATCTGTACCGCGACTTTGACAACAACGGCATTCCGGGCGATAAGAGCTTCTGGCTGGTGCGCTACGCTGAT
>CAZHCA010000074.1:0-1890 GCA_964530825.1 uncultured Saprospiraceae bacterium | reverse complement strand
TACCTTCAGAAGCTCTTCAAACTCCTGAAACCCCTCTTGGGGCCGGTCGAGGGCCAGGTATAGCTGCGCCCGCAGGTAGGGCAGGAAGCGATGCTGGGGGTGACCCTCGATCACCGGCCCTAGCCGCGCGATGAAGGCCCGCATGGCTGCCCGGTCAAAGTGGCCCTGCGGCAGGCGACCCGACCGGTCGTACCCGGCCAGCAGGTGCTTGCCCACCCCGAGCAGGGCCTGCTCGGCCAGGGCTGGCAGTGGGCGCCCTCCCGGCGGGGTGTAGGGCTGATGGTCGGCAGGGCGCAGGTGGGCCAGGTCCCACCAGGCGATGAAGTCCAGGAAGGTCGGGTAGTCGCGGCGCACCTTGAGGGCCAGGCGCAGCAGCATGGCGTAGGCGCTGGGCTGCCCCTCGACCGGGTAGGGAAAGCGGCGCGCCAGGGCCAGCACCTCTATGACCCCAGCGGTCTGCGGAGGCTCTAGCGACAGCAAATGTTTGCCTAGGTGGTGGATCAGCCAGCCCACGGCATTGCCCAGGCGTGCATCGGCGCGCTGTGCCTCGGGCAGGGCCGCCAGTTGGGTCAGGCGCTGCAGCACCAGCGGCCAGTCCGCTGCGGCTTTGGCGGCTTTGGCGCGGTGGTACAGGTCCCAGGGAGAAGGGGGAGCAGACATAGCAACGGGGATTAAAAGGTCTTGCCCCAGCTTGGCAAAGCCCAGGCCAAGCCTCCCCCCCCCGCTCAGCGGCCATCAGCCGCCCCCCGGTGGTCAGGATCCTGCAACGATCGGCAAACATTGACCACTGATCAGTGGTCATCGATCATCGACCATTGTTCACTGATCATTGCTCACTGATCATTGTTCACTGATCATTGTTCACTGATCATTGTTCACTGATCATTGCCCCCCCGGTCGCAGCCTGCCCATGCCCAGGCTCACCTTGCCACCGATGCCGAGGCCAGGGGGCAGGACCAGGTTGCAGGCCATCTTCACGTCGAAGTTGTGGAAGGACATGCCCTTGAGCTTGATGGGCGTCAGCTCGGTCAGGTCTTCGATGTGCAGCTCGATCTGGGCGGGCACGTGCCAGCCGACGCCTTTGGCCAAGGAGAGGAGGTTGCCGATGAGCTTTCGTTCGAGGAAGTGAATCCGCTCCGCCAGGCTACTCAGTTGGCGGTATTGGGGATAGTTGCGCTGGTTGAGGCCGATCCAGCGCTGCACGCGGTAGGGGCGCAGTTCCTCAGACATGCCCAAGGTAAAGGGGTAGAGGTTGAGCGAATCTACCTGCATGTCGAGCTGTCGCTCGCCGAGGGTCACGCTCCAGTCGGGCTGGCCAAAATACTGGTGGATGGCGTCCACCCCCTCGCCGAGGCAGATGAGCTGGGGACGTCCGCGTAGCTGTCCATACTGGATCAGGGGGTAGCGGTAGCGCAGGCCGTCGCCTTCATGGTGGTGAAACAAGACCCCCTCGGCCCCGACCTTGCGCCCGATGGCTCCCCGCAGGGCAGGAACCTCCCAAGGCTCGATGTGGCCGGTAAAGAGAATTTCGAGGATGTTGAGCGATTGGTCTGGCATGACTTGGTGGTGATTACCAGGGACGTTGGTTGAGCAAAGATACACAAGTGGTCGGTTTTTCGGCTCTGCCTGCTGTGGTAAAGAAAAATTGGGTAGCATGGTACTGGGTATGAGCCTCGGTGCGCGGCTTTGGACGGAAGGGACAAGAGAGACAAGAAGGAACAAGAGGGACAAGATTAAAAGAAGGGACAAGAGAAACAAGAATGAACAAGAGAAACAAGAGGAATCAAGAGTGGACAAGATCAGCAGAATGGATTTCAAGTGCTCATGATCCTGCCAATCCTGTGAATCCTGTAAATCCTGTAAATCCTGTCTAATGAGCCTCGGCGCGCG
>CAZHCA010000073.1:0-1892 GCA_964530825.1 uncultured Saprospiraceae bacterium | reverse complement strand
AATCTATTTTTCAAACCGAGCTGTTCGAAAGTCCGATTAATAGGGGGGCAAACCACTGGTTAATGCTCAACTCTTTGAAGAAGAGGTACAAATTCCGGAAGGCTATAACCCGGATGTAGTAGTTATGCCACCCTCACCGCTGGAAATGCAGGTGTTGTTTATCGGTGGCACAGACATGGTTCAAACCACAGAAACTTACGGTAATGCTGCTGGCGAATTTCCTGCTAAGCAATGGCACGACTTCATCGGTTTCACGCCTGACAACGACTCTGATGATCTGGGATGGGTTTCTGTAAACCATGAAATGATCCAAAACAACCCGAACATCGGTGATGGTGGCGGTATGACGGCTTTTAAAGTACGTCGTGACCCGAACACAGATACCCTTATCGTTCTGGAACAAACGTTGGAAGATGGCCGCCAAGGCAAATTCTTCAATGTTGACTTTGTCAATACCGTTGGCGAGACGGGTATGAACTGCGGTGGTATCACTGGTCCTAACGGTCGTATTTGGACTGCTGAAGAATGGTTCCGCACCTCTAACGCTTCTTTCCCGGTCACGGATACTTCAGATGTATTGCTGCCTGCTTCCTTGACAGGCTGGGAAAAAGATACGTTGGTGAAAAAGTACCAGACCGTTAACTACATGGTAGAAATCGATCCCCGTCAAGCCGTTGCACTGCGTAAGCAATACGCTTGGGGTCGCCAGGCTTTCGAAGGCGGTGCTTTCTTGCCTGATGAGCGCACGGTAATCCTGGGCGTAGACAACAGCCCTGGCCCCTTGACCAAGTTCGTTGCCGACGTAGCTGGTGACTATTCTCAAGGTACACTGTACTGCTACAAGCAAGACAACCCTGTTGATCAGCGTTGGATCGAATTGCCGAACACGGCTGGTACCAAGCTGGATATCATCGAAGCATCTGCTTTGGTAGAGAGCACCATCTTTGCTCGTATTGAGTGGGTAACCTACGACGATCAAACCGGCCGCATCTACATGACGGAAACTGGCCGTGACAACATCGGTTCGCGTTTTGCGCGCAGCCAGTTTGTTGACCGCAATGCCACCCCTGCTGCTCACCACTTTCCGCGTGCAGAAGCACAGGGTCTGACCAATCTGGCAGATGATAATTACTCGGACTTCTAAGGTCGCATCTTGTATTACGATCCAGCAACTGAAGAGGTAGGTGTACACATTGCCGGTGGTCCAGAGTGGGATCAAGAGGAGAGCCCTTCTGAAGCCGAATACTTCAACAAGCACTTGTCTAACCCTGATGGCCTGAACGTAATGACCATCGACGGCACCAACTTCCTGGTCATCTGCGAAGACCTGAATGGTGACGACTGGGGTCGCGTACCTGCCGGAACCGGTAACCGCACCTGCGAATTGTTCCTGCTGGATTTGAATATCGAAAATCCTACTCAATAGGACCTGATCCGTATTTCCATCGTACCTACTGGTGCGGAAGTAACAGGTGCAATCGCCACTCCTGATGGCAAGTCGCTGCTGGTAAACTCTCAACACCCGTCTACTGACAATCCGTTCCCCTTCAACAACTCTTTGACTTACGCTATCCACGGCTTCGACAAGCTGACGGTGACCGACCTTGAAGGTGTGAATGTAGTATCTGACGATTTCCAGGTATATCCGAACCCAGCTACTCGCTACATTCAGTTCAGCAAAGTACTGGACGTTGCACTGTACAACAATCAGGGCCAGCGCCTGTCTGTACACCGCCAGGTGAATGAAATCAACGTATCAAACCTGCCTGCCGGCATGTACTACCTGCAAACGGAAGAAGGTCAGATTAAGAAACTGATCATTCAATAATGATTTGACTTCACTAGTGTCCGGTTATAAATCCCACAAATTCAGTTGGTTAGAATCTGGGGGT
>CAZHCA010000072.1:0-1943 GCA_964530825.1 uncultured Saprospiraceae bacterium | reverse complement strand
TGCAGCCGACAATACTCCGCTGCGCTACGCACTGCGGCTGCACCACCCGTTGTGCCCAATTAAATAAGCATAAATGAAAAAAGTAATTATTGATAATATTAGACACATAAACAATCTAGAGTTTGAGATACCTAACAGGAAAGGAGTATTTGTTCTAACCGGCAGTAATGGTTCAGGTAAAACTACCTTGATGACTTGTTTATTAAGGATAGGGTGGTACAGGGCTTTTCAAGATAATTTTAAGACAGGAACGAGTAGGATAGACGATTATGAGGGTGAAGTCATTTATCAGGTAGACAGTGAATCGGTCGCTTATCATCACGCAGGTACAAGATGGCCGCCGAGACCTAGGAGTAAAAGTAAATTATTTGAAAAGTTCGAATTTCCACAAGTTCGATTTTTACCAGCTACTGGTAATAGATTGTTCATTCATGAGCAAGACATAAATCCAACCTCCTTTAGAGCTGTTTCCCAACAATTGAAAAATGACTTAAATCATATACTAGAAACAAATAAATTTAATAACTTAAGATTTGTCCAAACTGGTAGTACGAGAGGAAGAGGCGGAGGAAGCCAAAGATGGAAGAGAGCCTATGTGATAAAAATAAGAGATAATAAGTACTACTCGGAAAAAAACTTTAGCCTTGGTGAAATCCTAGTACTTAATACTCTGCTTCTAATTGAAGATGTTCCTAATCAGTCAATGCTACTAATTGATGAATTAGAAATGGCATTGCATCCAAGAGTACAGATACGATTATTGAGTTATTTAGAACAGAAAGCAGAGGAAAAAAATCTTGTCGTAATTCTATCTACACATTCGAGTAGTATAATTAAATGTGCGAAAAAGATTATTTATTTAGAAAACGATGGATCTGGGAACATTACGGTTGACTATAATGCATACCCTGCACTCGTTTTGAAAGAAGTGGCGATTGAAGAAGATATACAACCTGATTACGTGTTTTTAGTTGAAGATGATATGGCAGAAATGCTACTAAAAGAGACTTTGAATTATTATTTTCAATTAGATCAAACACGTAAAGTCCCAATCTGCAAAATACTTCCTATTGGTGGTTATCCGCAACTTCTTGCTTTTGCTGAACATTCAAGGAACTATCTATTTAATTCAAGGATAGGGCAATACGTTTTTCCAGATCAAGATGTTGCAGGATCACTAAACGAGTTGAGACTAAAAGGGAATAGTCGTGATGAGCCAGAACAGAGACTTTTTGAGCTGTTTCGGAATTTGGAGAATAGGATAAATTATCTGCCGATTACTCCTGAACTAGGTTTGTGGCAGTGGATTAACGATAATCCTCATCTTTTCCAAAATAGTGTTGATCAACATTACTCGGGAATAACATTCAACACAGCAGATTTAGTACAACAAACCGATGACTACTACAATGCAGGTGGAAACGATACTGGAATAGATAGAAAAAAAGCTAAGAGGCGAGTGAAACTTTTAGTCAAATTGATAGGTGACCGTATTAATGAAAGTCCCAAAAGAGTAAATCAATTTTTGTTTAGTATATTTGTTGATAGCTTTTACAGTGATACTGCCAATCAAAACGAGTTGAGAGGTATCTATGGAAGAATTTTTTCAAGGAGAGGAAACCATGATAATTAAAACTAGGCACAACACAGCATAGCCGTCAAGCCTCCTGCCGTCGGCCTGCGGCTATGCCAACCGTTGCTGACGCCATCCTCCCTTCGGTCGGAGGCGTCAGCAACGGGAAAGCGCGATGCGCCGGTGTTGTGCACTCGCCTCCCTTCGGTCGGACGAGCGCACAACACCGCGCAAACGCAATCCTTCGGTTCGAAAAATTTTTTCCGCTTCGCGGAACCTCTTTTTCTTCACCTCGGACTGCGCATCGCGCTTTCCCGTTATCTGCAACCTAAAGGAACATTCGTGCTACACTTTAACTTCAGGAAAAAGC
>CAZHCA010000071.1:0-1984 GCA_964530825.1 uncultured Saprospiraceae bacterium | reverse complement strand
GGGAAGGACAGCATCTGCTGGCGCATGAGCTGACGCATGTGGTGCAGCAGGGGGGGAGCATCCGACGACGTGAATTTGGTCCTGTTGAGACGTTAGAAAACATGTCCGAAGGCGACTGGACTTACGCTGATAGGATCAATGAGACTGACCAATGGCATGAAGCGAATGAATATAATCTTATTAATGGCCATTCGTCAGCCTACACGCAGATTGATGTTCGGCGTGATTTTTATGGTTGGTTCTACGCAGCCATTAGATCCAAAGGGCATGAGGTTCGCTGGCCTCTGGCCGCGTATGTCGTGGCAGGGGGAGCTCATGAGGGAGCTAACCGAGATCCTGGTGGAATAAATGCAGTACGTGGTAACAAATTAGAGCAATTGCTTCGGAGGGGTAACCAAGTAATCTTCGATGATGTATTCCCAAAACTCAGACGGTTATACTTACAAGACAACATTCTGACTGGTGAAGAAGCCTTGGCTTGGGATATGCGTACCTTAATCGAGGAGCAAAACTTGATTCAACCGCTCTACGAGGATATGTCTACAGAGGATCTAGAAACTATGGCAGGTTTAGCCAGACAAGAAGGGTTCTTTTTGACCATTGGAAGTGCGCTTTTTGGCAGAGCCTCAGGAGGGGAGTATCACGAAGGGGGATACGTTCCATCTTTTCCCGATGCCTATGATCTGACGAATCCCGATCATCGTTTTCGGTATGGAATGATGCTAGCCCATTACTTCACCTCCGAAAATCGGGATGCCAGTACGTCTCAGACCTGGGCGGAGGGATTGACCGTACCTCAGGTGCCCGAAAACTATCAAAACGGGGGGGCATTGCAAGAGGTAGACCGGATGAATCCTGTGCATGAGCTAAGTTCCTTGATGACTGATACCGGAGCAAACCGCAACCAGATCAGAGACCTCGTACACATGCTGAACAACGAGCAGCGACGAGTCATTATCAATGATCCTTGGTATACGGCAATCTTAAGGCATCATCAGGGCATGTCTATGGCAGAAGCACTGGCCTTGCTCAATAGCACTAGCATTGAGGATTGTGGCCCCACTTTTCAGGTGATAGGTACCATAGAAGGAACAGGTGAGGCGAGGGCTGAAGATCAAATCATTGTGATTGCAAGGGAAGGGACTAGTTGGCAGACTTTTTCCGGTGGGGAGCGGATTCAGGTACAAGCCATTAGTCAACCTGCGATTGATATGTTTACAGGAGTACCCCTTCGATATGTGTGGAAAGACAGTCTACATTGCTATCCCAGACGTGAGCCCGATCCTATTCCCGAACCCATTGATCTTAGCTATCAGATCTTTTTCGATACGGGCAGTAGTAGCATTTTGGGTGGTACACATGAGTTCGAGAATCGGATTGCGCTAAACAGAGTACTCTCAACTCTGGCAGACTATGGCGAAGACCCAGTAGTCGATAGTTTAGATCTATTCATCACTGGCCATGCTTCACCAAGATGGCGTTCTGCGCCAGATCAGGAAACTGCAGCAGTTGAAAATGAAACGTTGGCGCGAGATAGAGCGGATAACACACAGACCTTCATCGAACGTGGCTATAGTGAATATGAAGGGCCGATTCCCTTGGTCGTACTCAATCCGGCTAGTGACTTTATCATGACACCTGAAAACCCACTGCCAGCAGACGGAATGTTTATTTCAGGGGGAGGATTTACTGAGGGGCTGGCCGAAACGGGAGATCTCGATAATGACGATCAGATATACCGTCGAGTGGACATTCGTGTTTTTATTACCTTCCAGTGAGTTGTCTAGGCCACGTCTACTTCGGCGAGGAAAATTTCCAAACAGCCTCTAACCCCAATCGCTCGAAATGTGTATACTAATCTGTCTCAATGCATACCAGAACCATTTGCTATGCAAAACGAACCCCCCCTCACCTACCTCAGCCTAGACCCCCACATCCGCTTTGGCAAGCCCTGCATCAAAGGCACCCGCATTGCCGTGATGGA
>CAZHCA010000070.1:0-2096 GCA_964530825.1 uncultured Saprospiraceae bacterium | reverse complement strand
ACGGCAAGCCGCCCAAGAAGAAAGGAGGTTCATCATCCGCACAGACCGAAAAACCCGCGGAGGATACCAAAAAGGATGGTTCATAGAGGCGTTTGGTGTTGGGGAAAGTGTCCCCAAGTTCGTTTGACCTTGCAGGTACATTTTATTACGGCTGTTGAGGCAATACTAAGCAAAGGGGAGGAGAAAAAAGAGGCTGCCGAACGGTGAGCACCCATGCTTATGAGCTACCGGCTTTTCGGCGAATGATCAGAATTTCACCGTCGAGGAATTCCACCCAGGCGAAGTCATAGACTAGGTGGTACATTTTATTACGGCTGTTGACGTAGTAACCGGTAAGGTATTGAAAATTAAACTTCTTTTTGTCGAGTACGGAGCGGTGTACTTTTTGCTGGGTTTTATGTTTGCCTACAATTTCCAGGAGAATAGAGCGATTGCGGTGCAGGATTTTATCGGCATCGCGCACGGCCTGGTCGGTGGCCTGCCGCAGGCGTACGTGGTATTCATTTTTACACCCGATCGAGCAAAAGATTTTGTCGGACCGTCCCACGACCGGTCCTTTACACAAACGGCAGATACGTTTTGCAGCACGCATAATAAAAGGTTTGGTGGTGTTATGGTGGGTGTCGTTCGGAAGGTTGTGGCAGGCAGGACGTTAGGTGCTGGGCACCGCAGCTGAATACTTGCGCTGTCACAGGCTGTTACGGTTCCGGTGCAAAGGTTGGTTAGTTGACCGATACTGGCTCATTGCCCCCGGGGCCTACCCGTTTTTAACCGTTAACATCGGTTACTAACCGTTAGGATCGGATGCTAACTGTTAAGATCAGCTAATTTTTGCCTCAAGGCAAGCGCTTCCCGATTTTAGGGGCAAAAACATGCGCCTACAAGTCTTCCCGCTGACAATTGACGGGCAAAAACGTATCGGCATTCGCCCGCTGGGTTTTGACCGGTCCTTTCCCGGGATGATGAAACAGATCACTGGCAGTCGCTGGACGCCCGACGAACGCTGCTGGCATATCCCCTACAATAGTGATGCTTACGCCAAATTGCGTATGCTCTTTGGCGATGGCCAAATTGAGGTTTTAGAAAACAGACCGGTGTTACGTAAGGACAAGTCATCTGTTGTGCCGTCTCCTTCCACATCTTTGCGGTACGGAGAGGAGATAAACCGTCTGGAGCAGCAGTTGCGCGTACAACGCTATAGCTGGAATACCGTCAAAACCTATAAGAACTTCCTCGCTCAATTGCTGGCCTTCTACCCTGAACGCGCCCCAAAGGAACTGGAGAAAAAAGACATCCTACACTTTTTACTGACACAATCCGAGCGGAAGAACTGGTCGGCGTCTACGCAAAATCAGGCGGTCAGTGCCATCAAGTTTTACTACGAAAAGGTGTTGGGCCAACCCCGTGCTTTTTATGAATTACGTCCGCGCAAAGAAAAGAAACTACCCGGCGTATTTAGCGAGCAGGAGGTACAGCAACTCATTGGAGCTGTGCGGAACCTCAAGCACCGTACCATACTGATGCTGATCTACAGCGGAGGTCTGCGCATTGGGGAAAGCATCCGTCTGCGCAAAGCAGACGTATCTTTTGACCGGAAAACTATCTTCATCAAAGCCGGCAAAGGGAAAAAGGACCGGTATACGGTGCTCTCCGACAAGATGATAGACCAATTAAGCACGTACCTGGAGAGCTATCAGCCTGCTTATTGGCTGTTCGAAGGTCAGGATGGGGGGCAGTATAGTGCCTCCAGTATTCAGAAAGTCTTTCGAAGAGCAGTGAAAAAAGCAGGTATTAATCCTTATGCAACAGTGCATACGCTGAGGCATAGCTTTGCTACTCATTTATTGGAGCGGGGGATGGATCTAAGGTATATTCAGGAATTATTGGGGCATAGTAGTAGTGAAACGACACAAATATACACCCACATCACGTCCAAAGCACGTAACAAGCTTGTTTCGCCACTTGATTTTTTGGATATTGAAGAGGAATCAAGCGACAAAACATAACTGTATATCCGGAACAAAGTTCCGGATAGCAAGATGTTAGCATTCAGTGGATAAAACCCTGCAACAGACTAAAACAGTAACAAAAACAGA
>CAZHCA010000069.1:0-2097 GCA_964530825.1 uncultured Saprospiraceae bacterium | reverse complement strand
CTTGCCACTCGGAACGGGTGGTCAAAAATGGTTCCATCCACACGGGGAAGCAAACATGTGCTTGCAAAGCCTGTGGTCGCCAGTTCGTCGAAAACCCACACTATCGCATCATCCCGGACGAGACCAAAGCGCTTATTGACAAGCTCTTGCTGGAACGTATTTCTTTGGCGGGTATTGCACGGGTTGTTGATGTCTCAGAGAGTTGGTTGCAAGCGTATGTCAATGAGCGCTATGCCGAGCAACCCCGTCACGTGCAGGTGCGTCCCAAAAAAAAGGGCGCTTGACTGTTGCGTGCGACGAACTGTGGTCATTTGTGGGCAAGAAGGGCACCAAGCAATGGGTCTGGTTGGCCCTGGACCGTGACACCGGTGAAAGTATTGGGTGTGCCATTGGGCCGCGGGACGAGGCAACGGCTCGGCAATTGTGGGGGTCGTTGCCACCTGTCTACCGCCAATGTGCGGTCTGCTACAGCGATTTCTGGCAAGCGTATGCGTGTGTGTTGCCATCGAAGCGACACCGGCCGGTGGGCAAGGATAGCGGGGAGACAAACCACAGTGAGCGGTTCAACAACACATTGCGGCAACGGGTTGCTCGATTGGTACGCAAGACGTTGTCGTTCTCGAAGAAGGTTGAGAATCATATTGGTGCGATTTGGTAGTTCATCCACCATTATAATGCATCCTTGGTATAGGACGAATCACTACCATACAAGGACTACCCGTGGTACGAGTATCCTGTTGTCGCTGATGTGGATGGTGATGACCATGCAGAGATTGTCACGAGTTGTGATGGTGGAACCTATATTATTGGCAACGATAAAGTTTGGGCAACATCTCGCCAAGTGTGGAACCAGTACAACTACAACATTACCAATATCAACGATGACCTAACTATACCGTTTGCAGAACCGACGACGACGACGTGGCCGTGCTGAAGGTGCATGCTGGTGGCATCTACCTGCCGCTGATGCTGAACCATAGCGGTAGTAGGTGATAGGGGGACCGGGGACTGAGGACCGGGGACCGGGGACGGAAGATGAATGTCTTGTCTCCGGTCCCCGGTCTTTCGTCCCCGGTCTTTCGTCTCTGGTCCAGCGAGCTTCGCACCCACCATTCAGCGCCACACACCACACCACACAGCGTCTCAGCGGTTCAACCCCGTAGCCATGTTTGAACCGCTGATCCAAAATGAATGTAAAATTTTTAACGCAAAGGTGCAAATGCGCAAAGATGCAATCCCTGACCCCTGACCCCTGACCCCTGAAACCTAACCCCTGAAACCTAACCCCTGAAACCTATACCCTAGCCCCCAATCATCGTGTATAATGAAGCACACCAATGTTTGTACAAATGGCGAAAGGAGCACAACCCATGCGTTCATTCAATTCGTATGGACCAGTAGATGCACGACACCATTTTTGTGTCGAACGGAAAGAAATAGTGGACCGATGCGTCAACCAGTTGGTAGGCATTCCCGATGAGGGCGGGCATTACTTCACCATTTGGGGCGCACGACAAACGGGCAAGACATGGCTCATGCGCCAAGCCATGCACGAAATACCCAAACGCTATGGCGATAGGTTTACATTCCTTGAATTCTCCCTTGGCGTTTTGCGTGGCATGCCCTTTAACCCACCTCCAGATCAAGCAACAACGTTTATGCCAGAGGAATTAGCATCATTGTTGAGCAGAACGTTGCTAGGGAAACCAACAATACGCAATTGGGAAGACGTAATCCTAGCCTTTTCAAAAGAGGCATCTTTTATCGAGAAACCACTTATCATGCTCATAGATGAGGTGGATACGATTCCACCGGCCCTGCTCGACTTGCTGGTCGGGCGCTTTCGTGAAATGTATTTGCAGCGTGCCACCAACTGGTTGCACGGGTTGGCACTCACGGGTGTGCGGGCGGTGGTCGGAGTTGAGAGCAAGCGTGGGTCGCCATTCAACATCCAGCGTTCACTCCAGGTAGGCAACCTCACCGCCGACGAGGTGCGCGAAATGTATCGGCAATATCAAGACGAAAGCGGGCAACCCATAGCCCCAGAGGTCGTCGAAACCGTCTACAATTCCACGCGAGGGCAACCGGGGCTTGTCT
>CAZHCA010000068.1:0-2110 GCA_964530825.1 uncultured Saprospiraceae bacterium | reverse complement strand
GGTTTCGGAATATTTGGACATAAGGGCCTCACGCGGCGCCCGCAAAGGATCGCGGTGATTCGCGGCGTGAATATGATCACGATTGTTCTGCAGTGGTTTCCCGGATGCTGAATTCGTGGGACGCGGTGTGGCTCCGTGGTTCCTGAACCATAGCGTAGCAGGGCGTTTCATGAAGGATTCGACGCTTCGCACTAATGAAACCTATAACCGCCCCCCACCATAAAACCAGGATGATCTGGGTAAATCTAAACTTGAAGTTTCGATCTACATAAGTCATTCTCCCCTTACTGGCCATTCCTTTGAATCTCATTCTGTGCAACGGCTTAGCATCAGAATACCCAGGATGAAGGCAGAACATACAAGATGGTTAGTCTGCCACGGAGGCGCATGGCGTTTCAGGGCGTACAACAAGTGGTCTTAATCTATAGCGTTCTTTGGCAATGAACATGTTCGTCCTGAGCCGTTCCTCCACTAGGAGTATTCGTGTTGACCAAGCAGCATTTTTCTTTTCGACATGGCGTTCATTACATTAGCGAATACCACGGCCTGAACCGCACGGTTGTCTTATCTACCTGCTGTACGTCTTCTAAATGACGGGTTATTACCCATGCCTCTTCAGGTTGGTACTTTTGAATGAAGCTTCGCATAGACCGTTGCATGCTCATTCGTTCCTTTTTGCCGAATTTCACTTCCACCGGGAGAAGCCCCCGCCCCAGATCAATTACAAAATCTACCTCTGCTTGATTTTGGGTGCGCCAATAGTGAATACTAGCAACTGAGTTTTCGTAATACTGTTGTAAAAGATGAAAGACGAGTTGCTGAAACAAGAAGCCAAAATCCTCCGGGCGTTCCTCTATAGACCAGGTATCCAACAAGAAATTGCGAAGACCATGATCATAAAAATAATACTGTGGCGCTTTGGTGATTTCTTTTTCTTTATTCCGAAAAAAAGGAGAGACACTCGCGGTCACAAACGTTTTTTCACTATACCAAAGGTATTTCTTCAGGGTAGGCAGGCTCAGCTCTGATTTTATGGACAGGTCGTGAAAATTAATGTGTTGGCCGGAATGACTGGCCAAAAGCTGAAGAAGACGAACGAAAGACTGCGATTTTTCCAGTTTAAGCAGGGCTGTAATATCCCGCTCGATGTACCCTTGAAAGATTTCTGCCAGAGCAGCTTTTTTACTGGTAAA
Organism: uncultured Saprospiraceae bacterium; assembly: GCA_964530825.1. Classification (GTDB taxonomy): domain Bacteria; phylum Bacteroidota; class Bacteroidia; order Chitinophagales; family Saprospiraceae; genus CAZHCA01. Next base: position 917 of record CAZHCA010000068.1, on the reverse strand, counting down.
ACCAGTACTAGTCAACACCCTTGGGTATCCCCCCATCGTTAAATACCGGATCAGCAATTGATCTGCTCCCTGTTCATCCTGAATACACCATTCTGGTAGGCGACCCTGGTACAAGTAGTTGGTGGCATAGTCCAGGTATTCCCGAACAGACACCGTGGTCAGATAATAATTTCGCTTTCGGCCTACTAAAGACTCCGCAATGCTTTCTTTCAGCTCAAGACTCCCCGAGCCGGTAGCAATCCACTTATAAGGTAAGCCCCGGTCAAACAGCCCTTTTAAAAAAAGACCAGCATCTGATAAGCGCTGAATTTCATCAAGAAATATGTAGGCTTTTTGCGCTCCGGCAAAAAACCGAATACGCTCTACCAAACGAGACTGGCTTTGAAAATAGGAGGCATCCCGATCAATATCCAGATTGAAAAAGAGTACCGTTTCACCTTGCCTTTTCAACTCATCGGCCAATGCTCGGAGCAAGGTTGTTTTCCCTGCCTGACGAGGGCCTACGACCAGGGTAATTTCGGGCTCTTGAAGGTGAGCACGCACTTTAGCCAGTAAGTCACGTTGGATTTCCATTCACCCTGAATATAAATTTACCGGGTTAAAACTTAAGCACATATTTACTTTAACCCGGTGATAATGAAAAAATATTGGACTTTTAGGAAAAAGGCAACTATTCAGGATATCTATTTTCACAGAGATTCCCCGAGGATTACGGAGATACACAGAGCGATCTTCGTGTAACGCTGTGGTGCTCTGCGTAAGGGTCACCTGGCGGTTTCTTCCACAGATTTACTCTGATTTGGACACGAATGTACACGGATTGTTATTTCAGCATGGAGTAGCCTGGCGTTTCAGGGCGTACTGTGCTTCCCCCCAAAATTCGAGCCAGTGGCTTAGTTGGTAAAAACCGTAAATTA
>CAZHCA010000067.1:0-2122 GCA_964530825.1 uncultured Saprospiraceae bacterium | reverse complement strand
ACTCACGAAAAGGGCTTGTTTTCCAGAAGACTATCGCGCGAGTCTTTGTTTTGCACGCCCGATTCCTCCGATCCGGCACGGCAATCCTCAACGTCAGATCGAGAAACCATGCTGTACGACCGCATCATCAAACAGGGCACCATCAACGAGCCAGACGGCAAGCCGGATCCGCAGTTCGCGCTGCCGTCGACGGTCAACTGGATGCGTGCATTGCGAATCCTTGCGGAGGACGAAGGGATCGACTTCGGGACGGCGACTGCCGTCTACGGGAAGGAAGGGAAGCGGAAGATGGATATCCGCGTCGAGAACACCGTGCTTGAGCAACTTTTCCTCGGGCTCCATCATCTTTCCGCCCTCGACCAGTTCCGAGGCGGAACGACGGCGGCGGACTACGCGCGCGTCGGCGTGCTGGCCTGGTACTACGGCATCGCCAACGCCGCGAGCGCGATGACCGCCGCGCAATCCGGGTCTTTTCAAGAGGACCATGCTGGGACGGCGCGGCTATGGGACGAGCAGATCGCCAGCCGGGGCCTCGCCATGGCGCCGTTCAGCTGGAGAGTGAGCAGTCTCGTGGAGAAGACCTACAAGGCGGAGGTCGATGCACTGCGTAATGGCAGCACCGGGAAGCTCCAGACGCGCCCGGTGTCGAAGGACGACGCGCTGGGCGCCGCTGCCGGGTATCTGTCGGGATCTGCGAAGTGGTACGCGTGGAAGACGGAGGAGGACCTGAAAGGCAATCGCGCTTTCAAGGAGTTGGGCGTCAGCAACTTCCGCTCGAAACCCGCGAGGACGCTGCGGGACAATTGGCTCGAGCGGAAGCCAGTGGGGTTTGTTCACCAGGCAGCCCGCTATCGCGGCAAGGCGAACTATCGCGAGGCGCTTTTTCTCGCATACGGCTCCAGCACCGAGACGATCCTCTCCGGGTACGTGGAAGACATGCACGCTGTGCTCAAGGCGTTTATCGCAATGGCAGGCGCCTTCGCGCGTCGAAAGCTGGGCAAGGACTTGTGGTCTGAGTTCGTCGCAGATGTCGACGCCAAGAAGGCCTTCACGACCCGAGCAGGGGAAATCTGGACGTGAAGGCTGCAGTGATGGTGTCTGACATCACCGCTCGTTCGTTCCGCGTTGCAGCAATTGCATCTGCTGTTCCTTCCAGTCGAGTGGGAAGGGATCCATCAGGTTCGCGAGCGTAACACTCTCAGGCTGGCGGCCGTCCATTATGGCATCCACGATTTCCGGGGCCAGCAGCGACAGGCGCATCAGCCGCGCCATGTAGGTGAAAGCGATGCCTTCTCGCTCAGCCAGTTCGGAAATCGACGCGAACTCGCCCGACTGCAGCATCCTTTTCCAGCGGAATGCGCGTGCCAGAGCCTTGACCAGCGTATTGTCGGTCCGCTTCGGCTGAGCGGCGCCATCCGGCAGCTGCATCTCCTTCCGCCCGCCACGCTTCACGAGGCGGAACGGCACATGGAGCGTCACCGTCTCCGGGACCGGAGCCCCGCGGGTCATGCGGCTTCTCCGATCCCGCCGGCCAGCATCTCGCGCGCGAGGTCGTTCAGGCCGTCCACCCGGAGTCGGACGTTCAGCCCGTCCGCGCCGATGTCCACGCGCTCGACCAGCAGCGCCACGATGCGCGACTGCTCGGCAGGGAAAAGCCCGTCCCACAGCGGGTCGAGCTGCTGCAAGGCCGCGCGCGCGTCGGCTTCGGTGATGTCGCCGGCGTGGGTTCGCGCCGCCTTCCACGTCCCCGCAACGATCTCCGGCTGGCGGAACACGGCCCGCAACTGATCGATGACCGCGGCTTCGATCTCGCCCGCCGGCACGCGGCCGATGGGACAGGATCCGGCCCCGTGCTTCAACACCGTCTGGCTGACGTAGTAGCGGTAGAGCCTGTCTCCCTTGCGGGTGTGCGTCGGCGAAAACGCTGCGCCATCGGGGCCGAACAGCAGTCCCTTCAGCAGCGCGGGCGTCTCGGCGCGGGTGCGTGCGGCGCGCTTGCGGGGGCTTTCCTGCAGGATGGCGTGGACGCGGTCCCATGTTGGACGGTCGATGATGGCGTCGTGCTCGCCGGGATAGCTCTCGCCCTTGTGGACTGCCTCGCCGATGTAGGCGCGGTTGTTCA
>CAZHCA010000066.1:0-2257 GCA_964530825.1 uncultured Saprospiraceae bacterium | reverse complement strand
ACCCCAGACCCCAGACCCCCACGATACCTGAAAAATAGATGATAGTTTTCTGATGTCTGAAGCTTACAAGAGGTGATTTTTTACCACTTCTCATAGCGTTTGGGGCTTTGCTATGTTGGGTAGCAGCATATCAACCGAGTACAACAAAGTGCTTTTTACTTCTTTGCAAAGCCATGTAATACGTGCATCTTGTGCTATCGCCTGTTCGTATGCAGGCCCTACGTGGCTCATGGTAGCCCTGCATCATAGGTGCAGAAATATGGTAGTATATGTGCGTTTCAATAGTCGCATTGCATCTTCACTTATGGTAATATATATGTGTGTGTTCAGAATGTACGCAGCCGGTGCATTCTCGTTTGGTGAAGTTGTGGCACAGGCATTTGCCCTGTGTCGGTATCAATTCAATCAATTTTTGGTGAGGGAGGAAAAGTGATTATGAAGTTCGTAGCGAAATGTGGTAAGGTTTTGGCGGGCGTCTTTTTGATGCTGGCAATAGCGCTGTACGGTTTGCCTTTGGCAAATACGGCACATGCACAGGTGGAGCCACCACCTCAACGCCCTAGTCGTGATAGTGGCGGCGATAGTGGCGGTCCAAGTCATGGTGGTGGTGGCCCCGAAGGCAACCCGGTTCTTGAGGCTGGAGAATCATTTTTGCAGGTTGAAGTTGGGCAATACGTCGCAATTCCTTTGATTGTCACAAACTTCCGTGGCAAATCTGAAAACGTGCAAGTGCAAGCAACTCTGCCCCCATTCTTGCAATTGCAGCAATGTGCGCAAGACCAATGGGGCACCTATTGCACCACGACGAGTTGGGGTACCGCCCACGTTATGATGGGCAACCGCTTGCTCGTAGACATTGGCGACTTGTTTGAAAGTGACGTGGTCCTTATTCATGCAGTGGTCAAAGTTGTTGCACCGATGTCGGCACCCAACAACTACATGGAAGCCAGCCTCTCATCGGAGAGCGACCGCGACTTGCTAGCCGACAACTATGCTGCTGTTGGTTTTGGTATGCGTGCCCAAGTTGCTACTCAGCAAATGACTCAGCAACCCGGCAGCGTAACCTTAACCGTTACCGAGGGTGGCCAACCAGCCATGCTGCGTACAGCACTCAGCAGCCAGCCAGCCACCGATGTTGTTGTCTACTTTGAAACCGATAGCCAGATTGCACCCATCCAACCCGTTGTCTTCACACCCCAAAACTGGAACATCATCCAAATGGTGCCTGTGAGTGCGGTGGATGACGCCCATGCTGAAGGCACCCACGCTGGCATCGTGCGCTATCGCTTTGAAAGTGTTGACCCCAACTACAACGCCCTCGTTATGCCCGACGCCGTCGTCCAAATCCTCGACAACGACCAAGCCGGCGTTATCCTTGCTCCGTAGTTTCAGGTGACAGGTGACAGGTGACAGGTGACAGGGCACAGGTGACAGGGCACAGGTGACAGGGCACAGGGCACAGGTAACAGGTGACAGGGCACAGGTGACAGGGCACAGGTGACAGGGCACAGGTGACAGGTAACAGGTGACAGGTGACAGGGCACAGGTGACAGGGCACAGGTGACAGGTGACAGGGCACAGGTGACAGGTAACAGGTGACAAGCCCCTGAAACCTAGCCCCTGAAACCTGAAACCTAGCCCCTGAAACCTAGCCCCTGAAACCTGAAACCTAGCCCCTGAAACCTGAAACCTAGCCCCTGAAACCTGAAACCTGTCACCTGAACCCTAACAAAGGATGAAGCACGTGTGTGATGTTAAGAGCTATCGAGATTTGAACGTTTGGCACAAAGCTATGGACACCGTTGTCGCGTGCTATCAGATTACAGAAAATTTCCCCAAAAGCGAACTCTATGGTTTGGCAAGTCAGCTTCAGCGAGCGGTTGTGTCGGTTCCAGCAAACATTGCAGAAGGCCACGGGCGCGAGCATATGGGTGAGTATTTACATCACCTTTCGATAGCCAATGCCTCACTCATGGAATTAGAGACCCATCTCTTGATAGCAGAACGATTAGGATATATAGAACAGGACCAGCTTGATGAAATACTGTTTATGACAGGCGCGGTTGGACGAATGCTATGGGGATTGCGAAAAAGCTTGAAAGCTCGGAATAGGTGACGGGTGCTAGGTGACGGGTGACGGGTGACGGGTGCTAGGTTTCAGGTGACGGGTGCTAGGTTTCAGGTGACGGGTGCTAGGTTTCAGGTGACGGGTGCTAGGTTTCAGGTGACGGGTGCTAGGTTTCAGGTGACGGGTGCT
>CAZHCA010000065.1:0-2286 GCA_964530825.1 uncultured Saprospiraceae bacterium | reverse complement strand
AATCGCACCAGATTGGAATTGAAACGCAGTTTGATGTTTAATAAATCTGCTGCCTTTTTGCGCTTAATCGCACCAGATTGGAATTGAAACTCATCTGCGATTTATGTGGAGCAGATGCTTTTCAGGCGCTTAATCGCACCAGATTGGAATTGAAACGAGCAGGTCGGCTACTGCCATATCGCCCTTTTGTTCGCTTAATCGCACCAGATTGGAATTGAAACCTACTAAAGCCCTCTTCCCCATTTTGGAAGCCTACACGCTTAATCGCACCAGATTGGAATTGAAACTATACCTCATCGAAACCAGGCTCCCCCGCATCATACGCTTAATCGCACCAGATTGGAATTGAAACAAGGCGGTAAAAACAAGCAGTATAACAAGTAAATTTCGCTTAATCGCACCAGATTGGAATTGAAACAAGATGCGATTTCTGGCAAGGACGTGGCGGCTTACTACGCTTAATCGCACCAGATTGGAATTGAAACTATCTTCGTTGCTGTAGATATAGTATAAGCCTTCCCCCGCTTAATCGCACCAGATTGGAATTGAAACATACATTTTGCGCTTTATTTTTCTTCGTGGCATATCCGCTTAATCGCACCAGATTGGAATTGAAACTAATTTGTATTTAAAAAGGGGCTGCATTCACGCAGCCCGCTTAATCGCACCAGATTGGAATTGAAACTAAGTCGCCAGGCAATGTCTCTTCCCAGCAAAAGGCGCTTAATCGCACCAGATTGGAATTGAAACCGATTTACGTTTACTTGCATAGTAATTTTTTTTAAAACGCTTAATCGCACCAGATTGGAATTGAAACCGGACAAGGCTGCCATTAAACGGATGCGCCGGGCAGCGCTTAATCGCACCAGATTGGAATTGAAACGTTAGGGGATAGGGCAACACAGCACGGCGCAACGTTCGCTTAATCGCACCAGATTGGAATTGAAACAAAAGCAGCGGTACAACTGCTTTGGATGCGGGGCGCGCTTAATCGCACCAGATTGGAATTGAAACCGGACAAAATGTCCAGGACGGTGGACAGGGCTTTTGCGCTTAATCGCACCAGATTGGAATTGAAACAAAAAATCAAATATTAATACTGACTCTTCATCGTCGCTTAATCGCACCAGATTGGAATTGAAACACCGGCTGGTGACCCTGCTTTTCAATACCTAATCGGCGCTTAATCGCACCAGATTGGAATTGAAACGATATTGCAAACCTTAATAATGTTTGACTATGTTCCGCTTAATCGCACCAGATTGGAATTGAAACTCTTTCAAGTTAAACCGCAGGACAAGCTGTAGCACGCTTAATCGCACCAGATTGGAATTGAAACGCAACTGCGCCCGAAGCATTATCGTTCGCTGCATCGCTTAATCGCACCAGATTGGAATTGAAACTTGTTAGCTACGTTATTGCTAATAATTACAGTATCTCGCTTAATCGCACCAGATTGGAATTGAAACTCGCTGAGGAAATAGCGTTGCCGTCTTTAAGAAGTCGCTTAATCGCACCAGATTGGAATTGAAACTAAATATTTCCTTATTCAGAATTGCCTGGTCACCAATCGCTTAATCGCACCAGATTGGAATTGAAACTATTGTGCTTTATCTGCTGAATCTCTGCTTTGTCTTCGCTTAATCGCACCAGATTGGAATTGAAACTATGAATGGGTACCAGGTTCAAGAATAAAAGGATCGTCGCTTAATCGCACCAGATTGGAATTGAAACTTTTAATAAGCTCTGAATAAGAAGTTCAATAGCCCGCTTAATCGCACCAGATTGGAATTGAAACAATTTGATCACGATAATAACGGGGCATTGGTACCTTCGCTTAATCGCACCAGATTGGAATTGAAACTAGAGGGACTAAAGTTTTAACCTCCATACCCGCTTCGCTTAATCGCACCAGATTGGAATTGAAACTGATCACCTCGATGATGTCCTGGGTGTCGCCCCAATCGCTTAATCGCACCAGATTGGAATTGAAACCGGTTGTAGCCTTGCCGGAAGCGCTCGCCAAAATCAGCGCTTAATCGCACCAGATTGGAATTGAAACGTTTTTATAGCGGTGGGCACACAGGAGACAAAGTCCGCTTAATCGCACCAGATTGGAATTGAAACAACCTATGTCCACGCCGCCGCCGGCAAAGAAAGATAACGCTTAATCGCACCAGATTGGAATTGAAACTTAGCAGCTTCAATGCAGACGCAAAAGCTTCTTTTTTCCAGCAATTCCCAATTTAATATAAAATCGGTAAATTAGGGGTAAAAAAGGATGAC
>CAZHCA010000064.1:0-2465 GCA_964530825.1 uncultured Saprospiraceae bacterium | reverse complement strand
AGGGACGGTAGATTGGTGGGGAGAGAAATCATTTGCACCTAACGAATAATTGAAGAGGATTGAATAAGCGCCCCCTTAAATTTGCGGTTGAAAGATTTGATGGATTGCCGCTTATTGTTCACTTCGATGAATAAAAAAGGAAAGCGGCGGCACCCAACAGGAGCTACACACAATGGGGGTAGACCGGCTGGAAACAATAAGTAGAAATAGCAAAACCGCTCCGCCAGCAAAAAGCCAGGCTTTGGCAAGCTAGCCTTTTTGCTGGCTGCGCTGTATATTTGAAATGGGGATGAAAAGGGTAGATTAAGAGTCCCCCACTGCGTGTAGCCGGGCCGTTGGGTGCCACCGCCCCTACAGTGAACTTAACATCTATGAAAAAGAGTAGAGTGGGAGCCCTGCCTTGTAAACTGCAGACAAAACTGGGGAATCGCAAAATGTGAATTTTGGTCGGCCCAGAAATGTCAGGCAGGATTAGTGAGGCAGGGTAGCAGAAGAAAAGCATTGCTCCTAAAAAGTTAATCGAACTCCATTGGAAAAAGCCGGGTCCCAGAAGTAAGCGCGGCCTCATTAATGGAGTAAAAAGGGGAATATCATGTGGAAGATTTCGTCCAGGGGGCTTGGAACTATAAACGGTGGGGGCAAATTGAGATTTTGAATTTATCGGTGCATTGAATAGATTGTAGATTGAGACGGTTGCGAGTTGGGGACAGTAAGATTTTTATCCAACAAAAAGCTCTGCTGACAAAGAGAAAGTTCGGGCAGTCAAGGGTAGATGAACTAGGGACGGTAGATTGGTGGAGAGGGAAATCTTTGCACCTAACGAATAATTGGAGGGGATTGAATAAGCGCCCCCTTTTTGAACCCTCCGAAAGATTTAACGGATTGCCGCTTATCGTTCACTTCGATGAATAAAAAAGGAAAGCGGCGGCACCCAACAGGAGCTACACACAATGGGGGTAGATTTGCTGGAGACAATAAGTGGAAATAGCAAAACCGCTCCGCCATCAAAAAGCCAGGCTTTGGCAAGCTAGCCTTTTTGCTGGCTGCGCTGTATCTTTGAAATGAGAATGGAAAGGGTAGGTTAAGAGTCCCCCACTGCGTGTAGCCGGGCCGTTAGGTGCCATCATCAACTGATAATCAGGGATGTATGTTAAGGTTAGTTGAAACTAGCCTAAAAAATCAACCTGAATAGAAACCAATCTCATCAAATAGTTGTAAATTACCTAAAAAAGATAACTTATGACAATTGAAAGGACTGATGGCGAAATTATAATAAGGATACCAGATTCTGTTGAATTTTCAGAGATTCAAAGGCTAATCGATTTTATAACCTATAAAGAGATAACTAAAGAATCGAAAGCTACACAAGAAGATGTAGATAAATTGGCGTCAGAAATAAATAAAAACTGGTGGGAAGCAAATAAAGATAGATTTCTGAAGAATGAATAGGTTTGTAGTTGATACAAATATTGTTTTCAGTGGGATTTTGAATACCAATAGCTCAATTGGAGATTTACTTTTAAATTCTGAGCCTTTCCTGAAATTTTACTCAGTTACCTACATGAGAGTAGAAATTGACAAGCATCTAGATAAAATTGTTGAGATATCAGGAATGTCAATTAATGAAGTTGAATATTGTAAATTTCAGATAACCAAGAAAATAGAATTTATTTCAGAGGAACAGATCCCTTTTAGAATTTGGCACAAGTCAGCCAATTATGTAAGAGATATAGATATGGACGATATAGCTTTTGTTGCATTGAGTGAATACATGGGATATAACCTTTGGACTGGAGATAAGAAATTGATAAAAGGATTGATGGATAAAGGCTTTTCTAATTGCATATCTACACAAGAATTGGTGAAACTAAGAGAAGAAATTGAGAAATTAAATAAGTGAACGGGCACCTAACAATGGCTAGCCGACAATACTCCGCTGTCGCTGCGTACTGCGGCTAGCCGAGCCGTTGTGTGCCAGATCGTATCAAAATCGAATATTTTCGTATCAAATCGTATCAAGGCTACGGAATAATCGTATCTTTATGGTATGAAAGAGAATGTATATAATTTCCAATTAACTCTAGACTGGAATCTTTTAAGAGTAATCAGCCAAATTGATAGATTTGATGCATCCTGGTCATCCATTGAGAAAAAAGAAGGCCAAAGCTTAAAACAATTAAAATCTATTGCAACCATTAGAAGTGTCGGAGCATCTACAAGAATCGAAGGTTCAAAAATGACGGACGAACAAGTTGAATTCTTGCTGAGCAATATAGACATTTCTAAAATTGAAGACAGAGATTCACAAGAAGTAGTGGGATATTTCAATGTACTTGACATCATTAGTGACTCATACGAACAGATAGAAATCTCTGAAACAAATATTAAAAATCTACATAATCAGCTCTTAAAGTACAGCAAAAAAGATGAATGGCATAAAGGTGATTATAAACAACATACAAATG
>CAZHCA010000063.1:0-2769 GCA_964530825.1 uncultured Saprospiraceae bacterium | reverse complement strand
CGACCGAAGGGAGGATGGCGTCAGCAACGGGAAAGTATAAGCGTAGTGCGGGATTCGGAGCGATTCGCTGTCCACCCAGCACAAAGTTTATTAGGAGCAAAAATGCTCAATTTTAGCTGTTCAACCCGCATTACGCTTATGCAATGTTGTAAGCATGTTATTTATTTTTCAGTCAATTCAATGTCATTTGATTCGGGTAATGATAAATTTCCAATCTCTCCACTTCGGTCATTACCTCTTATATACATATCAAAGAGAGCTATTGAATTTTCTATATTGTATTTTTCTACTTCTGAATTCTCACCTCTAATATCCAGATGGTCGGTATTGTTACCTTTTACCAATACTTGAAAGCGAGAGCCGTTGGTGTTCATTGCCTCAAATGCTTGTAAACGCCAATTTTCTGCCATAAATGCACCAGGTCCGTTAACGTCTTTTTCTTCCTCACCAATAATTACAAATATAGCTGTCGAACCAATTTGGCTGTATCCTATAGGATTTTGAGTTATACCAAATTGATCAGGATTATAACCCGCAGGTGACATACCATATACTGCCTTTATTTGTGGAACTTGATAATTCCCATGGGTCATTTCTGTTCCTGCTGCCATAAGCCCCTCCATACAGCCTCCTGAATGTCCAGCATACCCTTGCTTTGAGCCTTCTACTGTTCCTTTAAAATCCCCATAATTGAGAATACCTTGGGCAACTTGTTCTCCCATAAATTGTATTTCTTCTCCTCTATATTGGGCAATTTGTTCAATATCATTTCCTGCAAATCTATGGTCAACCTGAACAACCACGTAACCTTCCTGCACATAAGCCTCTACATAAGGCTCAAGAGCTCCTCTATCATCACCTATTCCGTTCCCACCTCTTGATACATGAATGACGTTAGTTTCATCAGTTATTTCATCGGGATAGTAAACCCGGTAATCTAAATCACCAAATGGTGCTTCTATACTTGAATCATGTGATTTGATCGTTACATTTCCATCAGTACTATCAGTACTATCAGTACTTGTTCCGACTGTATCATCTTCTTTGTTACAAGAGCTCAATGCTAGCAAGATGATTAAATAAAATACGATTTCAATATGTTTCATAGGCTATTTCATATTGGATGATATTTTCACTAAATGGGTTTAACTTCTTACAACATTTGGCTAAGTGCCCTTTGAGAATAGAAGTCATTAACTCACACTTATGATATTTACTTTTCCAGAAATTTTTCAATAACAGTAGCAAGATATACAGGAGTTTCCTGGTTCGGATAATGTCCCGAATTTTTGATGTCTTCAAATTGCACATTTTTATAATTCAGCCCATCGAACAAGGGCTTTACCTTGTCGTGCCGAAGTGAAGGATAATCGTATTCTGCTGTGATAACAAGCACAGGTTTTTCCAAGGATTTTACCTTTTGCGAATAATTCTTGTTGGCGAATGACTCGAAGTAAGACCTGGACGGCCCGGGCTCCGAGGTTTCCAGATAGTATTGCGCCATGACAGCCCCCCAATTTTTCGAGTATCGACTGCCGGTCAATCCTGCCATTGCCTGTTCTGTAACCTCCCTATTGTTGATGGCGGAACGGAAAAAACGTAGCTCATCGGCTGAGAATTTCACGCCTTGCGCTGGAAAGCCACAGACCAAAATCACCTTTTCGATTCTACTTTTACGATCCGATCCTGCAGCTACCTGGGCTGCCAGGGTAGTAAAGGAATGTCCGATCAGACTGAATTGGTCCCATCCCAGATGATCCGCAAGCCTAAATACATCGTTGGCAATTTCGTTGATGGTATATTTACCATCCATGCCTAAAGAAAGCCCTTGTCCTCTCACATCCATAAAAACATAAGTAAATTTTCGGGAGCTCAAATATTTCGTTACAGGATTCCAATTCTTATGATCTCCATTCCAATCATGGAGAACGATCACCTTATCAGGGCCATGACCGTGCACCTGATAACCGACTACCTGATTTTGTGCATTCGCTGTAACGATAATTAAAAAAAAAGTTGTTGTAATGAATAATTTTAGCATTTTTCTAATTTTTGTTTTGATTCATCACAAATTTAAGAGTGACTGTGCTTTAGTCTTTACCAGATTCGGCTCAGATTATACGGTTATTGGCTCTTTTCCAGCCTGTACTGGGCCGGGGTAGTGCCTCGTGATTTTTTAAAGACATCTATAAAATGAGAAGTATTTTCATAGCCTACTTCAAAAGAAATCGCTTCAATGGTCATGGTAGTACTTCTCAATAGCTGTTCGGCCATTTCTATTTTTTTATTGCGTATCCATTGTCCGGGGGAGCAGTCAAATATATTACTGAATTTTCGGTTGAAGGTCGAGCGGCTAACAGCACATAAGTGTGCATAATCTTCGATGGTAAAATGCACATCAAAATTGTTTAAAATTGTACTGTAAAAATCATCTGTTACGTCTGCAAAAGTGGTATTTAACAATAGCTTAAAGTCCCTTGAGGAATCGAGATTCAAGATGTAGAATAGCAATTCTTCCAGTTTTGTATTCAGGATTTCTTTATATCTCAGTTGATCATTTTTGATAATCAGCAATATGGATAACAGGAAGTTGGAAAGGACCTCATCAACCTTGGTTTTAGCAACGTAGGGCAATACTTCCGTGGGTTCAAGTTTCGCAAAGTGTTGATAATATTTTTGATAAAACTGATTGATAAACTCATCAGAGATAAAAAAAAGGTAACTATTTAGCACCCTCTGGGTGCGGCTAAGAAATTCCGGCCACCGAAG
>CAZHCA010000062.1:0-2843 GCA_964530825.1 uncultured Saprospiraceae bacterium | reverse complement strand
TAGCGGAGAGTCTAACCGGAACGCGTCAGGATGGGAGATTTTTCGAGGTGCCCTATAGATGACTCGGAAGCTTTCAGGCGGAGTTGGATGAGCCTTCCAGTCGTTCTGAGCGAGCGAGTCCAAGGCGGACGAAATTACGTCTCCCGCAACTCGTCCTAGACGAACTGGAACGGCGTTTCCGACCTGAGCATATTGCTGAGATGTTTTTCCACAGAACTCCCAGTCGTCGGGGAACTCCTGAATTCGTGCATACTCACGAAGACTAAGCGCGCGTGTCTCTGTGGGATGACATAGCGATGTACTCGCATGGTTTGGCATCGTTACAAGCGTCGGGCATGGCAGATCGAAGCTGAGGCGACGCCACCATCCTGAGCGCCCACCCTTTGCAAAGTAAGCCTTGCCCATTGACTCCCGCTGCACTTCATCAGGCAGGCTTCTCCAGTTTGACCCCGGAGGCACCATACTGAGGAAGCCTTTCTTGCGGGGGCTAAAATCCATGATGACATCACCAGGGCTATTTAGGCCCGCAAGGGCATCGCCCAGAGTACGCCACGGCTGCAGTTCATTTCGGGAAAACAGATCTGGCGTGTCCGCGACATCGTGGCTCCCGTGGGTGGGGCTCGGGAAGTCCACTTCCACGTTGAAGCGGTTGCCGATGAACAAGGCTCGCTCTCTTAGCTGAGGAGCGCCATAGTTGACTGCAGTAACTTCGAAGCAGTCCATATGATATGGACCGCCAGAAATCTTTTGCAGGTCATCTGCAAAAAGCCGAATTACCGAACCGGGCTCTTCTTCTGCCTTAAGTGGCGGACCACCTTTTTCCGGCCGCTTGGCTATGGGTCGGTGCTGGAGCGCAGCAGAAACTAGGCCGCGAACGTTCTCCATAAGGAAAAACTTAGGCTGCAGGCCTTCGATGAAGCGCAAGTAATCCCAGAGCAGTGTACCTCGAGGGTCTTGGACGCTCTTTCTCCGACCTGCAGTTGAGAACGACTGGCAAGGCGGCCCACCGACGAGGAGGTCAACTTCCCCGGGGGCTACGCCGATAGTCTCCAGAAGTTCGTCCACGGTCAGTTCAGAGATATCGCGGCATAGAACTGCGGGGCTCCCACTGACCCTGCCTGCCTTTACGTTCCTGGAGATTGTCTCGCAGAAGCTTGGCTCCACCTCGACAGCAGCCAAAAGCTCAAACCGGTTGGTCTGATCAAGGCCGATGTCGAGCCCCATCGCGCCTGAGAACAGCGATACGACCCGGTACCTTTCCTTCATGCGCTACTACCTCTGCACTATAGCCCACCTCCACGTCCACAAGATGTAGTCGTAGGTCTGTGTTGAGACCCTATCGCGTGATTGGAGCGATGTGGAGAGGAAACTTGTGCGGGCACAGCGAACCTGGCTGGTCGAAATGCGCTTGTCGAAGCTTCAGGGGGATCCTGCCGATGTCGGCGCCGGAATGTGACCGAGGCTGCGTCGCCCGACATTCCCAAACATTCCCAATAGCTTGAGGGTCCGTTTCGGGCGATTCTGTCGCCCATGCGGACCTTCCTCCATCGCCTTCTCGGCCTCGCTCGCGCTCGCGGCTTCGACGCTGCGGGTGGTGGGCGGCGTTGGGAGGGCGCTCGGACGGTCGACGGGCTGAACGCGGCGATCCTCGCGGGCGCGACCACAGCGGCGCGGCGGGCCGGGTGGTATGCACGGAACAACCCGTGGGTCGCGGCGGCGGTCGACAGCCTGGTCGGCAACGTCGTCGGTGCCGGGATCAAGCCGCAATCCACCCATCCCGACCGCGCGGTGCGCGAACGGCTGCAGGCGCTCTGGCTGCGCTGGACCGATCATGCCGCCCCGGACGGCCTCGCGGATTTCTACGGGCTGCAGGCCATGGCCGTGCGCGCGATGGTCGAGAGCGGCGAGAGCTTCGCCCGGCTGCGCGTCGCCAGCGACGCCGCCAGCATCCCCCTCCACCTCGAGCTTCTGGATCGCGAGCAGGTTCCCATGGACCTGCACCGCGAGATCGGCGGCGGGGCGCGGATCCGCGCGGGCATCGAGTTCGATGCCGCCGGTCGCCGGGTCGCCTACCGGGTCTTGTCCTCCCGCCCGAGCGATCCGCTGGGGTCTCTCCGCATGGACCCGCTCCGCGTCCCCGCCGCCGATTGCCTGCACCTGTTCAAGCCGCTCGCGGCAGGCCAGCTGCGCGGGATCACCTGGCTCGCGCCGGTGCTGCTGCGGCTGCACGAGCTCGACCAGTTCGAGGACGCCGCGCTGGTGAAGGCCAAGGTCGCGGCGCTGTTCACCGGCTTCATCACCGATCCCGACGGCACGGCGGGCGGGCTGTCGGGCACCAACACCGGCGGCGCGCTGACCGTGGGCATGGAGCCCGGCAGCCTGATCCCGCTGCCGCCCGGCACCGACATCCGCTTCTCCAACCCGACTGAGCACGACGCCTACGCGCCCTTCGTGAAGAACCACCTCCGCGCCGTCGCGGCGGGGCTGGGGCTGCCCTACGAGCTGGTCTCGGGGGACCTGGAGGGCGTCACCTATTCCTCGATCCGCGCCGGGCTCATCGAGTTCCGCCGCCGCGTCGAGCAGCTGCAGCACAACGTGGTCGTCCACCTGTTCTGCCGCCCGGTCTGGGAGCGGTTCGTGCGGCTCGCGGTGCTGACGGGCGACCTGCCCGCGCGGGACTTCGACCGGAACCCGGACGCCTATCTCGGCTGCGAATGGCTGCCGCCGAAGTTCGACTACGTCGATCCGATGAAGGACGTGCAGGCCGAGATCATGGCGATCGGCGCGGGGCTCAAGAGCCGGTCCCAAGCGATCTCCGAGCGCGGCTACGACGCCGAGCAGGT
>CAZHCA010000061.1:0-3099 GCA_964530825.1 uncultured Saprospiraceae bacterium | reverse complement strand
CTTCGGTGGCCGGAATTTCTTAGCCGCACCCAGAGGGTGCTAAATAGTTACAAAAAAGGCAAGTTATATGTAATAGACAAGACTTCATCTAAAGCCGCCGTAGTTGGCATCATCAGCGTTCTCAAAAAGATATCCCTTCGTTTCTCCATTTTCCCTAAATTTTGCATTTTATTAGCATAAAAAAAATATACCAAACCCTATGCGCCGCGAAAAACACACCATCCAATGCCCTTGTGAAAAAGCCAAGCAATTCCCCATCGTACTGGAGTTCGATGAGACGAAGCTTGAAGGACCCAACACCAAAGAGCTGCACTGCCCCTTCTGCCAGGATATGCTGACCATAGAGCTGCCAGGTACGGTGCATGACAACGAGACGACCTTCCGGGGGCTTAAGAAATTGAAGTAAATACGTCAAGCCTTAAGTCTATCAAATTCAACTAGAATTATCTCAGTGAGGGGGTGCAGGCGGAGGTCTCCACTCCCCTATACTTAAAGCCGATCTAGAAATGCAACCGTTCAACATCCATACTTTAGCCCTACACCTCACCTCCCAGCAACAAGAGACCCTCACCAACCACTACGACCACCTCCTCCTAAAACTGGAAAACGGTCGCCCCCTAACCCCGCAGCTGCTCGATAGCCTCCGGCAATCCATGCGCGAAGTGCTGGAAGCCCAGCCCAAATTGCCCAAAATACTAGAAGCCGCCCGCACCCAACACCAGCTCGTGCAGCTCACCCACGAAGACAACACCCTGCTCAACCTCCCCTGGCGGGTGGCGGTGGAAGATATGCCTAATCTCTTCCTCACCAAAGGGCTGCCTGCCTCTCGGCAAAACGAGCAGGCGCTGCAAAACCCGCTCCCCCTCAAAGTGCTGGTGATGATCTCCGCGCCAGAGGACACCCATGCCCGCCTTTCCTATGAGGAGGAAGAAGACCGTATCATCCAAGCCTTCGGCCCACTGTACGAGCACGGGCAGGTGCAGCTCGACTTCACAGAAGACGGCTCCCTGCAAAGCCTAAAACGAAAGCTGAAAGAAAACCACTACCACATCCTGCACTTCAGCGGGCACGGCAGTTTCCGCGATGGGCAGGGCTGGCTGGAACTGGAAGACGGGCTGCGCATGGAAAAGCAGCTGACCTCCGCTGCCGACTTTGCTGCGGCGCTGAATGCCAAGCCGGAGTACTGCCCGGCGCTAGTGCTGCTGTCTTCCTGCCAAACGGCGCAGGGTCAGAAGGAGGAGACCTTCAAAGGGGTGAGCAACCGGCTGCTGGAGATCGGCGTACCCGCCGTGGTGGCGATGGGGCTTAGTATTAGCGACTACTTTGCGACGGTCTTTGCCAGCCACTTGTACCAGCAGCTGGCGGAAAAAGAGCCGCTGCACCGTGCCTTTCAAAGCGCCGTACGCCATACGCGACAGGAAGAAGCCCGGCTGCTGCCCAAGCAACCGCCCGCACAGTGGATGATCCCGCAATTATATACCAACGGCGCAGTGAGCGATCTTGTAGACTGGAAAGCGGCATATACTCCGCTGACCTTCCAAAACTACAAGTTCATCACCGGGCAGCACGCCCTGCTGCTGGAGCGGCACGAGGGCTACCAATTCCTGGGGCGGCGCAAGGAGCGAAAGGAGGCTTTGCCTTTGCTGATGAATAAGCAGCCGGTGCTGTTGCGCGGGCAAGGCGGCGTGGGCAAGACGGCTATGGCGGAGCATCTGGTACAGCGACTGGCTTTGCAGGATGGGAGTATTTACCCGTTTGTTTTTAATGAGACTACCGCTCGGCTGGAAGATATGATCAAGGCGCTGCAAGACTACCTGCGCACCGAGCATAAGCGGCTGCTAATTATACCAGAGACCCAGAAGTACAGCGACAAAGCCATGGAGCAGTTTCTGTACCTGCTACAGGAAGTACTGCAAGTCTGCACTCCCTGCTTCGTTTTTGACAACCTGGAGACCTTCCAAAGCGAGCCGGGCGGCAGCTTTGCCCCCAAGTACAGCGATACGAAAGAAGTCATCGGCTTCCTCTACCAAAATCCCCTTTGCCCCCTGCTGCTTACCGGCCGCTACCCGCTGGCGGACTTCCCTGATGTGGAAGAAATCGACCTCAACCAAGTACGCTTTGCCGATTTTCTGAAAAAATGCCAACAACTGGGTCTTGACAAACTGCTGCGGGAAAAAGCAACAACGGTCCTCAAAAAAGCGACACCAGGCACTTTCCAGGAACTCGCCCAGCAGCTGCACCAAAGCTTCGGCGGCAACTACCGAGCCCTGGAGTTCTTTGATAAGCTGTACCGGCAGCACCAAGGACAGGCGGAAAGTACGCTGACTACCTTGCACGATTACCTGGAGCAGTACCAAGGCGATGTGCTGCACGAAATGAGCGAAAACCTGGTCTTTAACCAACTACTCAGCCTGCTCACCGAAGAGGAGCGCCACTGCCTGGGGCTGATGTACCACTTCCGCCGCCCGGTACTGCCGCTGGCGATTGCTATGCAAGAGACTGAGATTAGCGATGAGGCAAAAGCCCTGGATCGGCTGGTACAGCTTACACTTCTGGAGCGGCAGGAGGAACCCCTGGATACGGAGCAATCGCTACAGTACTATTACCTCACCCCATTGGTACGGGGCATGCTGGAGCAGGTGGAGCTGCCGCTGCCGGCTTTTTCGGAAGAGAAGGCGGGGGATTACTACTATCACCAAGTCAAAAATGTTAGAGATATCGCGAGCGATTGGCAAGAAGCCTGGCAGCATTACTACGCCGCCAAGCAAAAAGAGCGGGTGAATGAGATTGGGGATGTGCTGTGCCAGTTTCACCATGATACTTCCCAATTTCGGCTTAGCTATTTCTATGGTTTGAAGACGGAGCAGCTACTGGAATCCGCCACGCACGACCGCATTTACAATAATCTGGGGAGGGTTCTATTTTTATATGGTCAGTACGACGAGGCTTTGCAGTATTATGAGAAATCCCTAAAAGGGTATAGAAAAAAAGGCGACCGTTCCGGGGAAGGGACCACCCTGAATAATATGGCTACCACTGCCTATGCGCGAGGCGATTACGGCAAAGCCTTGGAATACCTGGAGCAAAGTTTGAAAATAC
>CAZHCA010000060.1:0-3435 GCA_964530825.1 uncultured Saprospiraceae bacterium | reverse complement strand
TCATACCAACTAAATATTCGGCCTCACTGGTTTAAAATTGGGGGTAAGTACAGTACAACAAGTGGGCATCCTCTATAAAGTGCTTTGACAATGAACACTTTCAACTTTATTCGTTCATCCAAAAAGAACACTTATGCTGAACAAACAGTAGCTCTGTGGTGCTCAGATTATTCGGGTGAATCGGTGAAAAGGTTATTTGATGCACTACTGTCAAACGATTAGTTCTCCGATATTAGCAATCAATTCATGTAACGAAACCACCTCAATTCCCTCTTCCTTAGGATAGCCTGAAGTTATTGGAGCAGCAATAAAGCACATGTCTGGCTTGATATCTTCCAGGGAGGAGTAATTGCCAGATGTTAGTTTCGGTGCAACGGAGGCTTTACATTCCACCGCCACCGTCTTATGGCCATTGGATAGCACTAAATCTATTTCTGCTCCATGGTTGGTCCGGTAAAAAGAGATATCTAAATCGGGGAAATGGCCCTTTAAGTTGGCTAGAACCGTAGTTTCCCAAAGGGAACCAAAGACCGGATGACCGGCCGCTTGTTCAAAACTTTTCAGTTGCAGTAAGGCCGTCGTGATGCCTGAATCTGATATATATACCTTAGGGGATTTGACCAGCCGTTTTTTGGTGTTTTGTCCGTATGGTGGCAATTGGATCAACATAAAAGTCCCCTCTAGCAAATCAATATATTTTCTGACGGTTGTGTCGCTAACGCCCAACGAACTTCCCAGCTTACTAAAATTAACGGTTTGTCCATTGGTATGGGCTAGCATTTGCCATAGTCGGCGCATAGTCCGAGGGGTAAAACCTGCAAACTGCAACAGGTCACGTTCCAGAAAAGTACTAATAAAGTCTTGTCTCCACTCATAAGACACGTCATCTTTTGGCGCCAGTAAGCTGAGCGGGAACCCTCCCCTTGATAAATAAGTCTCCAGGCTGACCTTCTCGTTGACCTCTTTGAAAAGGAATGGTGTCAAACGCTTGAAACTGATTCTACCAGCTAATGATTCTGAACTCTGCTTGATTAATTCCCGGGATGCGCTTCCCAGTATAAGATACATACCCTTACGGCCGGTTGTATCGATGAGGCTACGAAGTACAGGAAATAACTCAGGCATCCGCTGGATCTCATCCAAACATATCAGTTTATCGGCCTGCGTGTTTAGAAACCATTCAGGATCTTGCAATTTCTGAAGATCAGAAGGTCTTTCCAGATCTAAATAAAGGGTCCCCTCCTTATCGTTCAATATTTCTTTAACCAATGTTGATTTGCCGCATTGCCTTGGCCCTAAAACAGCTGTTGCCGGATTGTATGTTAAAGATTCTGTAATTGACGGTTCCAGGATTCGCGGTAGATACATAGCTTTGTGTAAATTCAAATTTAAAGTTTGAATTTACACAAAAATTATGTCCTGAACAAGATAACCTTCCGTTCGCCATGAACTAAAGTAGCCTGGCGTTTCCCAGCGTTTTTTCTCCTTTGGTGTGTGGGGCACCATTCCGGGTATCCTGATGCGCTCAGTGCTCAATATTGGTTTGGTATCGGAATATTTGGACATAAGGGCCTCACGCGGCGCCCGCAAAGGATCGCGGCGATTCGCGGCGTGAATATGATCACGATTGTTCTGTGGTGGTTTCCCGGATGCTGAATTCGTGGGACGCGGTGTGGCTCCGTGGTTCCTGAACCATAGCGTAGCAGGGCGTTTTTTTCCTTTTTGTGTATGCGGGTACCCTGATGCGCTCAGTGCGGAATGGTGGTTTGGTTTCGGAATATTTGGACATAAGGGCCTCACGCGGCGCCCGCAAAGGATCGCGGCGATTCGCGGCGTGAATATGATCACGATGATTTTGTAGTGGTTTCCCGGATGCTGAATTCGTGGGACGCGGTGTGGCTCCGTGGTTCATGAACCATAGCGTAAACCGGCGTTTTTTCTCCTTTGGTGTGTGGGGAACCATTCCGGGTACCCTGATGCGCTCAGTGTGGAAGGCGAGAGCGGAATTTTGGAACAAAAGGTACTTATTTTTGCCCCTTCTTAATCCTTTTCTCGGCCTGGAACAAGCTCACAATAATCGGCTTGAGCAGGGAGGCGATTTTTTGTTTGTTTTTACGGATCCAGGCGTCCACTTCTGGGTTTTGGGTGGATACATCAACTACGATTCCTTCCTCCTGACTGGATGAGTGTTGTTGTGCTTTAGCTCTTTTTGCCTTTTCTTCCCAGGACAAACCGGTAATCTCATGGGTAATCACCAATTCATCTATATCCTCATCATATTCAATCTCTTCATCGTTGTAATAGATATTCTGTTCGGGGACTACAATACCCCCTTCCGATAATACCATAGCATCCCGGACATTTACCTGCTTCATACTGTTTTCGTCCAGGACAACACCTTCTAAATTTTGCCCACTATGTACCCGCGCTACGGCCTCTTCAACGGTTAGCACCTTCATCATTTTGATTTTTGAACTTTCTGTTAATATACAGATTCCGCTCCTCTTTTTTGGCTTGCCTTGCCGAAATTAATCGGACGATCATGCCTCGCATTGTATACACAACGAAGAGAATAAACTTAGCAGCGGTCTTTCCAATACGTACGATTCTGTATTCCCCATTACGAGTGGCTTCAAACTCAATAGCATTTTTATCATCAAAAACGGTTTTCACTTCTTCAAAACCTATTTTGTGCTTATGCTTGTTCTTTGAGTTTTTATTTTCGTCCCACTCAAATTTCATTGGGTTTTTGTTTGCTTATACAGATTTTCATAACCTGTGAATTTACAGGTAGCTGGTGTTTTGTAAAGATACAAACCCATAAAAGCTAGAAAATAGTTCCGCTCATTGGTTGTGTGCAAAACAAATATTGGATAAATCAGTATGGTTTCCCGGATGCTGAATTCGTGGGACGCGGTGTGGCTCCGTGGTTCCTGAACCATAGCGTAGCAGGGCGTTTTTTTCCTTTTTGTGTATGCGGGTATCCTGATGCGCTCAGTGCTCAATAGTGGTTTGGTATCGGAATATTTGGACATAAGGGCCTCACGCGGCGCCCGCAAAGGATCGCGGCGATTCGCGGCGTGAATTTGATCACGATTGTTCTGCAGTGGTTTCCCGGATGCTGAATTCGTGGGACGCGGTGTGGCTCCGTGGTTCCTGAACCATAGCGTAGCAGGGCGTTTTTTTCCTTTTTGTGTATGCGGGTACCCTGATGCGCTCAGTGCTCAATATTGGTTTGGTATCGGAATATTTGGACATAAGGGCCTCACGCGGCGCCCGCAAAGGATCGCGGCGATTCGCGGCGTGAATATGATCACGATGATTTTGTAGTGGTTTCCTGGATGCTGAATTCGTGGGACGCGGTGTGGCTCCGTGGTTCCTGAACCATAGCGTAGCAGGGCGTTTTTTTCCTTTTTGTGTATGCGGGTATCCTGA
>CAZHCA010000059.1:0-3562 GCA_964530825.1 uncultured Saprospiraceae bacterium | reverse complement strand
ATGCAGGCCCAAGCGCGATGGCGAGAAAAGCCTGCACGGCGGCTGTACTGACGTTAGTTGAAATCAAAAATCAACCATAATTCAAAAAAATGAAAAACAAGATTCTACACAGCATCACGTGGCTAGCGGTATGGATGGCTTGTCTCACTTCTGTATCGGCACAATCTGACAACACCAGCATTACCCAACGAACGGAGGCATCAGACTGGGTAATTGAGGGAAAAATTATTCAATCAGAAAGTCGTTGGAACGCAGATAATAGCTTCATTTATACTAGCCACCTAGTTGTGGTTTCTAAGCTATTCAAGGGGGAAGATATCCCTGATACCCTCACGATGATGACAACAGGTGGGGAGGTAGATGATTATTTCATCTCATTGGCCCATCGCTTACCGATCAGCACGGAGCAGGAGGGCATCTTCTTTCTGGAAGAGTTGAGCGTAGATGGCGAAAACCGACTATTCCCCCGGCAGGAACCCATTCGCTATCAGGTGTCGGGAGATCGCATTGCGCTGGCCCAGGATCGCTACCAGAGCTACCGATCCTTACAACGCGAGGTTTACCAGCCGATCGAACAGGCCGCAGGACAGCGCTTCCGGCGCATAGGGTTGAACAGTGCGGAACAGGTACACTGGCAAGCACAACTTTCGGAACAATTAGAGTTGGCGAACTCGGTTCCTCAGCCAATTGAGATAACATATTCCTTCCGCAACATCCACTATTCAGGCCCAAACAGCGAATACATTGAGTTTGACGTATACGCCGAGTGCAATTGCAGTGGAGACGAATTTGGCAACGCGGTGATGTACATTGACTACAACGCATCGACCTTTGGTAGCAACGTGGTAGGGAATGGCGATGTGGAAGTCACCGAGGGATTGCTGATCCAAAGTCCGGATTATACCTTGGCAGTTAGTGACGAAACCTTTCAGAAAATCAAGATTCAGGTGGCAGCTTCGGCGGCAGCGGCGAATCTCAGCCCTATCGATGCCATTCCGAGGGAGGTGGTACATGTGAAGTTCAACATTGCCAACTGGTTTTCCATCGGTGAGGTGAGTTTCGATGAAGGGGCGATGCAGAATGGCAACGACTATTACGAGCCTGCCAATAATACCTTTCAACTGTATGCACAGGTCCCCATGCTCAGGATGAAATCAGAGCCGTTGAAGCAACGGATGGGAGTGCCGTGGGTATCGAATTCACGTTTGATAACGTGCAGGTAACAGGAGTCAATGACGAGTTTCTAGAGTTTGATGTCATGGCAGCAGGAACAGCACCAGGAACTTTTTTCTCGGATGGCTGGATCGACATTTCCTTCAACACGTTTGCCTTTGGTCCCTATGTGCAGACCAACAACCGAGTAACGGTTACCCAAGGTGCATTATTGAATCCGTCGGTTCATCAGCTCTTCGTGTCCGATGGTTCGCCAGATTTATTTTCTATTTCCATTTTTGCGACTGATAGTGTAGGTCTAAGTCAACTGCCAACTTCTCCTGTTCAGGTAGTTCATGTTACCTTAGAATGGATTGACTGTACCCAAAGTGCCGATTTGGGGTTTGACACCACCACGATGGCCATCAACAATGCCCACTACACTGGTCAGGGCCCCTTTGGCTTGGAAATATATAGCCCCGTCATCGCCGATGATATCGATGGGATAGTCGCCTGTCCTGGACCAGGCTTGTTTATCAGTTCGCTCTCGCCCCTGAAACTAGCCGGAGGCGTGGGCGACACCTTGATCATACAAGGGGGAAATTTCGGCAATGTGCCGGGCAAAGTTTTCTTCAAAAACGTAGAGAGTATCGCCAATCCGAGCGAACCTGCTTATATGGAAGTGCCTGCCTTCTATCTCGGGCCGTGGAGCGACAATGAAATCCGGCTAGCGGTGCCATCTAGTGATGACCAGACAGGGCAAACGGCTTCCTCAGGGCAAATTATCGTAGAAGCCAATGGCGCCGCCGACAGAGACACCAGTTTACAGGCGGTGGAAGTGGAGTATGCGGTGAATAATGTCCAAAGTCCTACTGGTGATTATTTTTGCGTGAATCTTGCCGATAGAAACCTGGTTGGCGGATATACCTTAGATTTAGATACATCAATTACTAATCGACCTTTTGGCAGGGAGTGTATTGATCTCGCTTTGGAAATCTGGCAGTGTAACACAAGAGTAAATTTCATCTCTGGAGATACCGTTTTCAGAAATACAGGTGCCAATCAAGATGGTGGTACATTCTTCTTTGCAGATGGAAGCTCCGGTATTTTTCCTACGCCCAATACAGTAGGACAGACAATCATCTTTGCAAGAAGGCAGCCTTGCAACTTTGGGACATTATGGTTTTTAGAAGAAATAGACATTGCTCTTAATCGAGACAAAGACTTCATTTTCGATCCCAGCCAATTTCCCATCATTCCGACGGGAAAATTTGATGTAGTATATATCCTAGCTCATGAGCTAGGGCATGCCCACATGCTCCAACACGTGGCTGAGCAATCGAAGGTCATGTATCCGGCTGCTCAAACTGGTACCAGTTTTCTGAGCCGGATATTGGATCAAGCCGACATCAACGGCGGTCTGGATGTTATGCAATTCAACTCCAGCCTGGATAGCGATCCGAATTGTGTTCAGGATTCGATGGAGTGGTTTCCCCCTTGTGCCGCTACCAATATCAGAGAACCTCTTGCGTCTACTTGGGAGGTATTTCCTAATCCTGCCAGTGATCGACTGCAATTACGGCTCAGGGAATTGAATGTCGGAAAGCCCACTCAAGTAAGCCTCATCAGCATGCAGGGCCAACGAGTAGGCAATTGGCAACTCGCCTCAACCCTCGACGGCCTTCATACCCTAATCCTTCCACCAGGACTGAGCGAAGGCTTGTACTTTTTATCCATTCGTAGCGACCAACAAGCTTTTACCCAAAAAATTGTGATCCGCCATGAGTAAGCTCCTTCTCCTTATAGGGAGCCTACTCATCATCTTGAGCCTGTGTACCTGCCGCACCGCGCGGCAGGGATCACAGGAGGCTCCTGCAACGGCTGTTTTGCTAGACAGCACCACAGCGACAAGAAACTGTGAAGATTTTTGGCAGTATGTTCAGAAGAATTGGGAATATGATTCAGTACTTAATGCTTATCTCCTTTCAGATGAAGGGAAAAAAATGATTATAGAGGATAGTTTTAACGGTCCCCAGTTCCTCTGGATGTTTAAAATAATGGATACCTGTCTCATCGACATGCCTCCTAGTAAGATTGTGAGCATGCTTGGCAAGCCTACAAGCCAAGCCTTTGATAAGCCTTCGGAGTATATGAGATATGAATATAAGATGATCCTTACCCCTAAACCACAGTACGGGAAAGATTGCTACATTCATATACATGGGAGGGACAGTATCACAAAAGTTCTCGTTGGGGCACGCGAAATATTCCTGCTTTGAAGAAGATAAAATTCAGCTAACAACGTACAGCCGCCCATGCCCTACGGGCACGGCGGCTGTACGGACGTTGTGGCCCATCGGGAAAAGCCAGTGCCTCGCCCCCAGGCCCGCGCGAGAATCAGAAAAAAATC
>CAZHCA010000058.1:0-3697 GCA_964530825.1 uncultured Saprospiraceae bacterium | reverse complement strand
CGACCGAAGGGAGGATGGCGTCAGCAACGGGAAAGTATAAGCGTAGTGCGGGATTAAAAGCACTTCACTTTCGGTTTAGCAATATGTTTATTAATATTCAATTCTTTTAAATTTGGCGCTTTAGCCCGCATTACGCTTATATATTGTTCTATGCCATTTTTTATTCAGTTCGATTTTTTATCCATCTAGTCATTTCTTCTAAAACTCTTGGCGAAAAAGTCTGTTCGATAGTTGCATATTCATTCGGTAAGCCTGTCTCGCTTTCTTGAAACAAATGGTTTAATTCCTCAAATTGAATTGTTTCAACATCCTCATTTCCATTTTCTGTCAAAATTTTCTCGATATTTTCAAGGTTTTCATTTGGTGGTACTTGTAAGTCATTGGCACCATTTAAAGCTAGAACTGGGCATTTGGTTTTACTTAAAGATGTTTGAGGGTCGAACTTTATAAAGTCTACTAGCCAAGGTATTGACATCTGTTCTGATAGTGTTTGGATTTGATTTTCAGGTAACATTGCTCCAAATACTTTTGTAAAGTAATCTTTTAGTTCTGTTTCTAATTGGGTTTTATTGTTGTCAGATTTTAAAATTATATCATAAGCACCTTTTATATTATTTTGTCCTTGTGTAATCCCTGCTTCTGGAACACCCATTTTTCGTTCTATTTTTTCCTTTTGTAGAAGCATTAATTCATCTCCTCTAATACCAGAGCCAGCAAGAAGTATAATAAAAGAAATATCTGAATTTTCACTTGCTACAATTGGTGCAATTACACCTCCTAAACTGTGACCAATTAATCCTATTTTAGTATGATTGATTTGTTTGTGGGTTTTCAAAAATTCAAAGGCACTTTTGGTGTCATTAACAAATCCATTAAGTCCTGTTTCATTGTGATTTCCTCCTGATTCGCCAGTTCCTCTATCATCAACTCTTAATACAGCAATTCCTCTATTAGTAAAATAATCCGCAATTACTAAAAATGGTTTATGATTCAATAGTTCAGAGTTTCTGTCTTGTGGACCACTACCACTAATTAATATTACAGCTGGGAAATTTGAACCTTTTTTGGGATAAGTTAGCGTTCCTGCCAAAGAGACACTATCTAAGTCGTTTTTAAAATCTACATTTTCAATATTATACTTAAAGGGTTTCTTAGGCTCTTGAGGTCTATTATTTTGAGAATATAAATTGAATGAGCTAATTGTTAAAACTATAAGGAATAAATATTTTGTTTTCATTTTGTTTGTTTTTTGAGATTTTGAAATTTTAGGTAAGAATAGATTATCGGAATGACAGTTATAATTGCAGTGATTACTATGAATATTTTGAAATTTGTTTGTTTTTCGAACATCAAACTTGAAATTATAATGATGAAACCACCAATGAACCACATTTTTCCTCCTAATCTGTGGGTTTCCTTCCAGACCATTTCATTCTCTAAAGTCCAAGGTGTTCTCATGCCAATGAAGTAATTAGCTTTTATTGTTTTAAAATAGTTTCCAAGAATTAAGTATAGTAATCCTATTAATAATACAATATAATTAGGATTAGTAAATGTCTGATTTTTTGCTGTATAAATAATGAATAGAGCCAATATTGACATAAAAGTTGTCAATAAAAACTTGATTGTTTGAAGTTTGCTACCCATTGTATTTAGTTTGTTCTTTGGGTCAATTTTAGGAACTACCAAAAAGATTAAATATACGAGTAGAGGTAATAAAATAGGAATTATTATAAGCTCTGACTTATCTCCATACCTGTCAATTTCGCCTTTTATATTCCAATGCATAGGTACTTTGTTTGGCAAATCATTCCATAAATATGCCAAGTAGATAAATGGCAAAAGCACAATTGCAATAAGTGGTAATTCCTTTTTTAAGCTCATAATCTATTTTTTTAAAGTTAAAATCCAGTTTAGTAAATCTTCTAATATGCTTGTGTTAAGTGAGTATTCAACAAATTGCCCTTTTTTCTCACTTGTTATTAAGTCAGCCCTTTTTAAAATGTCTAAGTGATGAGAAATGCTTGGTTTCGAAATATTAAATCGGTCTGCAATTTCACCAGCATTCATATCCTTCTCTTTTAATAGCTCGATAATTTGTCTTCGAGTTTCATCATTAAGTGCTTTAAAAAGAGAGTTCATTCATTTAGTTATTTAGGTAAATGTCTAAATAATATTTTAAATTTCCAAATATTTTCGGTTTTTAAATGGCATAGAACGGGAAAGCGCGATGCGCAGTCCGAGGTGAAGAAAAAGAGGTTCCGCGAAGCGGAAAAAATTTTTCGAACCGAAGGATTGCGTTTGCGCGGTGTTGTGCGCTCGTCCGACCGAAGGGAGGCGAGTGCATGACACCGGCGCATCGCGCTTTCCCGTTGCTGACGCCTCCGACCGAAGGGAGGATGGCGTCAGCAACGGTTTGCATATGGTGTCGTGGCTTACGTCAGGAAGCCATGCACTATATGCCTTGTTGGGCTTAGTTTTTTTTTATTCTCCTTCAAAAAAGTCATTGTCGAGTTCTTTCACTTCGTAAGTTGTTTTCACTTGCACACCCACATTGTATTGGTGCATTAAGTCCACTAGCTTAGGTCCGTCAATTAAAATGATCGTGTGGTGAGCTTCTCTTGCTTTCTTAATTGCTAAATCGTCAAAAGTGGAAGTTGTTATGAAAACCCCTTTGGTTGTGTCACCGCTCATAGCGCCAATGAAGTTTCGAATGTCTTTTTCACGAACCTTGTTCTCCGTGTATCGCTTAGCTTGAGTGTAAATCTTCTCAAGTCCAAGTTTGTCTTCGTTAATGATTCCATCAATTCCACCATCGCCTGACTTAGACGTCTCTATGAAGTCGCCATACCCCATTCTTTTGAGCAAAATCAAAATGACTTTTTCAAAAAAGTAGGGATCAAGTTCCTTTAGCTTATCAAGAAGTTCAGTTTTGACTTCCGTTTCGATTGTCGAGAAACCTGTGTCAATTAAGTCTTGAGGGGATGCGCTTTCTACATCTACAGTTTCTAATTCTGTTTCGCTGTCCTTTTTACTCTTTACTGAAGAACGATGTTGAATGAAATCAGGGTCGTTTTGTAGGTCAGCTAATAGTAATTGTCCACTCGTTAAAGCTTGCTTTCCTTTGTCCGTGATTTGTACAATTCCCCTTTTTGGGTACGACACAAACTTTCCCATTTTTAAATATGACTTACCCCAAAATATCCGATCAATTAGCGTGTTGGCTCCCGTACTCGTTTTTTTATCTAAAAGTTCTTTCGGTAAGTCCGAATAATACTTGTCACGGACTCTAGTTGCTAATTCACGACTGCTTATTGACTCAATCGAATTCAATGTTTCCAAGATCGGAAGAAAGGTTTCGTGATATTTAGGTAATTCCATTTACTTGTTCGATTGTTTTTTTAATTAAGCCCAACGGGAAAGCGCGATGCGCAGTCCGAGGTGAAGAAAAAGAGGTTCCGCGAAGCGGAAAAAATTTTTCGAACCGAAGGATTGCGTTTGCGCGGTGTTGTGCGCTCGTCCGACCGAAGGGAGGCGAGTGCATGACACCGGCGCATCGCGCTTTCCCGTTGCTGACGCCTCCGACCGAAGGGAGGATGGCGTCAGCAACGTTAAGCTATGTGCCGTGCCGACGTTTAGGAAGCATGGACATCATAGCCTGTGTTGTGCCTCGTTCTCATTTCTAATCTATAGATTT
>CAZHCA010000057.1:0-3806 GCA_964530825.1 uncultured Saprospiraceae bacterium | reverse complement strand
CGCATCTCTGGGAAGCCCGAAGCCCACCAGTCTTTAGCTGGTGGGTAGTTCACTTGCTGAGACAAGTGGATGTTAACGTCCCCAATCAGATCCGGGTTGCCGACAGCACCTGTATGTATCAGCCACTATTTAACCAGGGACGGCCAGCTTTCTTCGGATATTTGGGTTCACATCATGCGAGATAACAGTATAAGCCAGAGCATGGATGGTAAAGGTCGGGCGATTGATAACGTCTTCACTGAGCGTTTTTGGCGCAGCTACAAGTACGAACACCTTTATGGTGTAGCCAATACTAAGAAATACAATCCTTACATTGACCGATCAATAGAAGCTCTGCTGAATCAATTTTGTGTTGAGGTACATTTGGCACGGTAAGTTCTAAATCCAAGCATTCCGTCTTACCACAGATACGACACTGAAAGTGCGGGTGTAGATCTGGATGTCGATTTGATAAATAGCCATTGCACCGAGCATACCATTGTAAACCATCCATTCCCTTAAATGAATGGAGCATGCCTTCATCTTCCAACCTCTTCAAAATACGGTAAACAGTAGTCTTGTTCATAACTCCTTTAAGGCGTATTACTAAGTCTATCGCTGATAGTGCTGTATTGTTTTGCTCAAAGAGTTCAAGTAAGCTAGTAACCGACTTTGTTTTTCTGACTATGCCCATGCCACAAATTTAACGCAACTGAGTTGCACTTACAAATAAATTTTCTACATTTACAATATAACGGTATACGGGCTCCATGGCAGTTGATAACCAATTTGATGAGGAACCTGTCCATGAGCACTTTGACTTCTTCAACTTTTTTGGTGGAACCAAAGCAGCAAGGACTATTAAATAAAAGGAGGTGAGTATTGCGGTTTACCAAAGAGATTTACAACAGTTGGAAAGGGATTTATCTGCTGCAATGGAGAAAGAAGTAAACTTTCAGGCAAGTAGAAAAAACGATGAAATAGCTTCTTTGCTTAACGCTTTTTTTTGCCGAGAATTTTCCCTAATGCCAGGCGCTGAAAAAGGATATTGTTTGGGTATTGACTCATTTTTATGCAGTTGCCAATGCAAGCTCGTATCGATTATTTTTCTCAACTGTAAACAACAATATGTGCCGAAATTTCCATGCGGATATTAATGATCTTAAGCTACTTTGCACGTATGCAGGCTTAGGGATATTATGGGTTACTGAAGGCAAAAATAGCAGGGTTTGCAATGAAAAAGAGCCTTTTGATGAGGGGCAAATCCAACAAGCTAATACAGGTTATGTGCTCATTTTAAAAGGTGCACTTTATCCTGAAAATAACCCAATTGCGCATCGCAGTTCAACCATCCAAGAAACGGGGGAGAAACACCTTTTTAAGCGCCTTTTTTAAGGTTGGATATTACCAATAGCTTTTTGGATTTTTAATAAAGAAAGTAGATCAAAATGCAATTAAGCCTATTTAGACTTATACTTTGCCTATCCATTGGCCTAAACCAGGTTGCTGCCTCCGGTTTCAAGGGATACTATCAGTATCCAGACATCCATAAAAACACCATAGTTTTTGTTGCGGAAGATGATATCTGGAAAGTTCCCATTAGTGGCGGTCTGGCCAAGCGCCTGACCACTCACGCCGAGGAAGAGCGTTATCCCGCCTTTTCTCCGGATGGCAAAACCATTGCTTTTTCCGCTACTTACGAAGGGCCTATGGAGGTATATACCCTACCTGTAGAGGGTGGGGTGCCTACCCGCTGCACCTATTCTGCAAGATCAAAAGTGGTAGGCTGGACACCTGAGGGAAACATTATTTACAGCTCAGGCGAATTTAGCAAACTACCTACTTCACAGTTGGTCACCCTTGATTTGGATACAAAACAGAAATCCATAGTACCATTGGCTTCCGCATACCATGGCATACAAAATGAAGAAGGAACCTGGTTCTTTACGCATCTTTCTGACAATAATGAAAATGTCAAACGGTATACAGGCGGTTGGGCGCAGCAAATTTGGAAATTCGATGGAAAAAATGAGGCGGTAAAGCTAACTACAGACCATCTGGGTGAAAGTTTCAATCCTATGTGGCACGAAGGCCGGCTTTATTTTATCACTGACCGGGACGGCATACAGAATATCTGGTCGATGGATGCAGATGGCAAAGACTTTAAACAACACACCAAACATGCTCAATTTGATGTGCGGTCTGCTAATCTGGACAATGGGAAAATTGTCTACCACCATGCCGCTGATCTCTGGCTGTTGGATATTGCTTCCGGTGAATACAACAAAATAGATATCCGCTTAGCCTCAGACCTGGAACATCTGCAGGAAACATGGGTAGAAAATCCAGCCCAATATTTTACCTCAGTAAAACCGAATCCAGCAGGTGACAAAGTGGTAGTTACGGCAAGAGGCCGGGTATTTGTGGTTCCGGTAAAGGGCGGACGCACGCTCGGATTCGTCGAGCAGTACGCTGCTGTCATTCGGCACCGTGATGCCGTTTTTTCGCATGATGGTAAGCACATCATCAGTTTATCAGATGACAGTGGGGAATTTGAATTTGTACAGTTTGCCGCTGATGGATCTAGTACCGTTAACCCCATTACGGAGGATGGTCAACGGCTCAGGTACCGGGGTATCCCATCTTCGGATGGCAAATGGATTGCTTACAATGATGTTGAAAATAATATGTACGTACTCAATAAAAGTACCGGAGTCAGCCAATTAATATCCACCAATCAAAAAGGCATTCGGGACTTTTCGTGGTCACCGGATAATCAGTGGCTTGCCTTTTCCCAACGCGCTTCCAACCAGATGTACCAAATTAAAGTGTACAACGTCAATGATGGTTCTCTTTTCGACCTGACCACCGACAGGTCAAATAACCACAATGTGAAGTGGAGTCCAGACGGTAAATTCATCTACTTCCTTTCTGACCGGGCCTTCAGGACCATGATCGGCAGTCCTCGTGGTGCAAGATTGGGTGGTGTTTATTGGGACAAAAGCGAGAGCATCTATCATGTGCCCTTACAAAAAAGCTACCGGTCGCCCTTCCGGGAAAAAGACGAACTCCTGCCTGAACATAAAGAAGACGAAGCTGCCAACGACACCTTGATTGTCACCATCGATAAGGAGGATATTAAGTCCAGAAACATTAAAGTGCCCGTCCCCGAAGGAAACTACAATAAACTAGAAGTCAATGACAAGGCCATTTATTTACTAACAAAGGAAACTGGTTCTAACGCTAAGACTCACCTCAAAGGGGTTAAAATCACAAAAGAAGAAGCCAAACTTACCGATATGGCTTCGGAAATTAGTGGATTTGAATTGACCCAAAATGGCGAGAAAATACTCATTAAGAAAGGGCGTTCATACCATTTATTTGATGCAGAAACCGAAAGTATAAACTTAGATGAAGGTAAGATTGATTTCAGCGGATGTACGTTTTCTATCAACCCAAGGGAAGACTGGAAACAACTGTACAAAGATGCCTGGCGCATGGAGCGCGATTATTTTTATGACAAGAATATGCACGGGGTAGATTGGGATGCGATGTATGACAAGTACTTGCCCCTGGTCGACCGCGTAACTACCAGAAATGAGTTAAATCAAGTACTGGCGCGCTTAGTTGGAGAGCTATCGGTGTTGCACGGCGGTGCAAAAGGTGGCGATATGCCCAGCGATGACCAATATATTGGAGTGGCCAGTTTGGGAGCGAATACGAGCCGGGACGAAGCCAAGGGAGGATACCGAATTGACTATATCTATCAGGGAGACCCGGACTATGCTGACTTTAGCGATTGGCGATCGCCTCTCAAAGACCCCTAC
>CAZHCA010000056.1:0-3837 GCA_964530825.1 uncultured Saprospiraceae bacterium | reverse complement strand
TTCGGTGGCCGGAATTTCTTAGCCGCACCCAGAGGGTGCTAAATAGTTACAAATAGACAATGAAAAGCCCAGCAGCTAACATCAAATATAAGTAAGCCGGGTTGATGTGTTTTGCGAAATTAACTACATTTACCCAAATTTGTATGGGTTTGATTGGCTTGTGCCAAAGAATCCCGGCCAACTCATATTTGAAAACCGTTCTCGTCAAACAACAAGCCCGACTGTCAAGAACTTCTCTTTACATCGAACATAAAAATTGACCAACCGAAAACTACCACAGGTTAATCCTTTGAGCCGCTTGTGTCTACGGCCAAATAACATTAAATTGGGAGGAAGAAATTTTGAAAAATGGGAAAGGCAGAAATACTAAAACTGATTGAGGAATTACCATCTTTTGAAAAGTTAGAGATAGCGGAGGCTATTTTGAGCTCGATTCTTCGGGAGAAAGAAGCCGAAAGACAAGAGGAAAAAGAACTGGCCGATGCTGCCAGGGACCTCCTGGAGGATTACCAGACCGATAAAGAACTAACTATTTTTACGGAATTAGATAGCGTCGATTTCTATGAAGAGGGGTGAGATATGGCTAATCAACCTTGATCCCACCATTGGCGCGGAAATTCGGAAAACTCGCCCTGCCGTCATCGTGAACAGAGATGGATTGGGTGTGCTTCCCCTGCGCGTAATCGTTCCGAATAACAGATTGGAAAGAAAGATACAGCAAAGCCTCCTGGATGGTGAAATTGGAAGCAGATCAACAAAATGGACTTTCAAAAGCATCGACGGCTGATTGCTTTCAGGTAAGATCTGTTTCTCAAAAACGGATGGTAAAGAAAATCGGATCAATTGGATCGAGCAAATTGAATGAAATTGAAGATGCCCTGGCTGTCGTACTAAAAATAAAAAGATGAATCAGGCTGCCGAGAACAGTGTGCATGACGGCCAGTGCTCCTAGACGTCGCACCGGCGCATACACGTTGGCGTTAGGTCTCATAAAAAAAAATAACTTATCTTGGAATGGAGTAAATGACTAGGTATTAACATGATTACGTCTCAACAAATAGCGACAATTAAGAAAATCCTGGCCCCTTTCAAGCCAGAGTATATTGGTGTTTTTGGCTCCTACGCCCGAGGGGAAAATAATGAAGCCAGCGATCTCGATCTACTTGTCCGATTCGGAATGCGGATTTCCCTGTTAGACTTAGTTGGATTGGAATTGGATCTTAGTGATTCTTTAGGAATCAAAGTAGACCTTGTGACTGAAAATGCCCTCAGCCCTCTTATAAAATCCTATGTGGAGAAAGACTTAAAGAAAATTGCCTAATAGGATGAAATCTGACTTGATTTATCTCACCCATATTCTAGACTGCATTAATCAAATCAAGGAATACACCTCCGAGTTAACTGAAGATGAATTCTATGAAAACCAATTGGTAAAAGATGCTGTGGTCCGAAACTTTGAAGTAATTGGGGAAGCTACCAAAAATGTTTCAACTGAAACAAGAAAAACTTATCCAGATATAGAATGGAGAAAAATGGCTGGTATGAGAGATAAGTTAATCCATGATTATTTTGATGTTGATTATTTAGTCGTTTGGACAACTGTCCATGAAATCCTACCTGGCCTGGGAGAAAGAATTGAGGAGATAATAAAAGAATACGAGACCTAACAAAAGCGCCAGCGTCAAGTGGCGCACTCCCTACCCCGCTACATAGTTAAGATCACAACTTGCACCCTTCCCGCTTCCGCCTTATCTTAGTATGGATTCCGCGCCACCTGCGTGGCGCTACACGTTGCCAATAATACTGAAAATAAAATAGATACGACAGTAAATAATTACAATAGATTATGAAAATAAGAACATGCCCATACTGCGGATATAAATACTCCAGGATTGACTATGTGAAAAGATTGCTTTTTAAATTTATATGGTCGAAATGGGGTTGCCCAAAATGTGAGCAAGAAATTACGTTTGACAATAAAAGAAGACTCCTTGGTGCAATTTCTTTTGGACTTTGGATGCTTATTTTGAATGTAGCAAAAAGTTATTTCGAAATGAATTTGATTTTGTGGCTACTATTTATTGTAGTCTTTTTATTAGGGACGATTTTTATTTTCACTTTCGATAATTTCACAAAGACAAAAAAAATGGATAAAAAGACCATATAAAGTTTAATTAATTTAATTTTTCACACAAATATTGATTAAATTTTCTTTAGTGTTTCATGCAATAAATGAAAATTATAAACGCGTGAAATATATGGTATTTTATAGTAATTAATGACTTTTTATTATGTACCTATACCTGAATATAAAATTGAAAGATTAATAAACTTCAATGGATTTGTTGGATTATTAGTAAAGGTTTGAAAAAATATTGATTTTTAAAGAGTTTTAATGTGAAAGATTTAATTACAAATTAAATATGAATTGGAGTAGAATTGACGTTTGAAAAAAGTACTATTGGCAACAATGTGTATAATTCATAAGGGTTTCAGAGGTTTTCGAGCGGTATCACCCGCATCAATTTTGGTGGTAACATGATAGGTTTGAAGCCCGCAATCCCTTACGAAATCATACACTCAACGTTGCTGACGCCATCCTCCCTTCGGTCGGAGGCGTCAGCAACGGGAAAGCGCGATGCGCCGGTGTCATGCACTCGCCTCCCTTCGGTCGGACGAGCGCACAACACCGCGCAAACGCAATCCTTCGGTTCGAAAAATTTTTTCCGCTTTGCGGAATCTCTTCTTCTTCACCTCGGACTGCGCATCGCGCTTTCCCGTTGGAGTGCCACATAAGATCATGCAACCAAAGTCGTCAGAAAAGCGTAAATTAGAGAAAAGACTATCATGAATATCGAAAGAATTGGAGATGAAATAGTGATCAAGATTCCCGCGAGTGTAGGGGCAGAGGGATTGCAGCGGTTGATCAATTATCTGGTTTACCGGGAAGTAACTGCAAAGAGTGGAGCTACTCAGGAAGAAGTAGATGAGTTGGCAAAAGAAGTCAATAAAGGATGGTGGGAGAAAAATAAGGACAGATTTCTGAAGTCGTGAAGATTGTAGTCGATACCAATATCGTCTTTAGTGGAATTCTCAACACCGATGGAAAAATCGGGGATCTCTTGATGAACTCCTTCCAAATTTTTGAATTCTATTCCTGCCAATATCTACGCCAAGAGTTGCACAAACATCACAATAAATTACTTGAAATATCGAAGTTGAGCCCTAAAGAGCTGGAAGAGTCCAAATTTCAGACCTTCAATTGCATTGAGTTCATTTCTGAAGAACAAATCGAATTTGCTTTCTGGACAAAAGCAGCTCAGCTTGTCAGAGATATAGATATGGATGATATTGCCTTTGTCGCCTTAAACGAATACCTGGAAGACGCCAGGCTGTGGACAGGTGATAAGCAATTATTAGAAGGATTAAGAGCGAAAGGTTACGAAAAGTGTATTTCGACGGAGGAGTTATTCGAGCTCCGAAGAAAGATTGAAGAAAAATGATGCGGCACCCAACATGGCGCTAGCGCACATGCCCGCCGCGAAAATGAGTTCATCGCTCGAAGTTGTGGACTGCTCGATAAAAAGAATTTTGTACGTGCGAAAAGAATGGATGGGCGGGCACGTCGCCAGCGCTGGCCGTTAGGCACAATCCTATAAAAGAAATAGAAGCTAATAAAATATGTTTGAATAAAATGACGCTATAAATCCAAGGTTTTTGACGATTTTGTATCTTTGATGCGATCAAATGATGGCATCATGATTCAAAAGTACTATGAAGGGACCTCTAAAATAATCAACCTGTCAATAGAAGTTGGTAAGTTGATAGGGATAGTAG
>CAZHCA010000055.1:0-3927 GCA_964530825.1 uncultured Saprospiraceae bacterium | reverse complement strand
TATCCCGGCTTTTACTAACACAACTTGTTGATAACGTGTAGATTTTTTCCTTTTTAAGGAAGCCGGATTATAAATAACGGGTTACTGGCGCTTGGTAACTCGAAAACCTGAGCTGACACCCTTATCTATAGAATTGAACCAGTACCGGGTGTTTGTCACCTGTTAAAACCAAATATTATTTGATGTCAGTTCACAAAAATTGATATTCTTGAGTTTTTACACAACCCCAGACGAGCGTGTCATGGCTCGGGCAACCTTTCAATCTAGGGGTAAGCGTCCGAGCAACTACAGGTGTACATCTTGCGGTTTATAACCCGGTGTAAGCTTACACTGGAATCGATCCTGGCCTTGAATATGCCGGTCATTACTAGCCATGAACGTGCTTCATAAGTACATAGGTAAGATACGACTCTTTCATTGTCTTTAGAAGTGGTTTTTGCACAGTCTGACGGTTGGTGCAGACGAGGGCCAGACCCATAGGAGGGCTGGCCGTTCTGCACTTTGTTAGCGGCCGGCCCATGTGATCAGCTTTTCCTCAATCCAGCCTTTGATATCGTCAAATTCGCTTTTCCCTTCAGCTATCTTTATCACGAATTCATATTTTTCCTCTTCCTTCGCTTGGACGTCTTTTCGATGTTTACGAAGGAGTATTCTCATGGCTGCATATCCCGTTCTCTTATTACCATCCATGAATGGATGATTCTTTACTATGCTTTCTATCAGGGCAGCAGCTTTTTCAACCGATGTTTTATATAATGCTTCCCCATCAAAGGTCTGATAGGGTCTATTCGCCGCTGATTCCAATGCCCCTCTATCCCTGATCCCTGGAGATCACCCATACCTTTTTATCAGGATACTATGAATACCTATCACTACTTCGATAGTGATCATTTGGCAAGCCTTTTCAGTAAGTTGTCATCTTCCCTCATGATCTCTTCCAGATGAGTGGCTGCCTCCTCGTCCATCTCAATAAGTTGCTTAATCTGCTTCAGGTATTCAAGAATGACTGGAAAGTGCCTCTCTGGTAGTTGATCAAGCAGGTCAAGGATTTCGGACTTTGCTTCTGCGGTGCTCATGCTTTCTCTTTTTATCCAAAGTTAAGCTTTTTTAAGGCTGGACGCTAACGGGAAAGCGCGATGCGCCGTAAGGGATTGCTGAGTAATTACCTGTCCACCGACACGAAAGTTTGAGCGGGCTAAAGTGCTTGAAAAACCACTGAAATCCTTATGGCACATATACGTTGTGCGTTCGTTTTTATTCAATTATATTTATTTCAAGCAGTCATTTAAGTAGGCACAGCGTACTTATAAAAACTGATTTAATCTTTAAAAATCTTCCCTGTACGTATCCATTTAGACTGCATATGCCACAAACCTTCCGGACTCTTATGCAATTCAGCATCCCATTGATAGGTGGTAGGCCATTTTTTAAAAACTTTGGCAAAAGTAAATAAAAGCCATGTAGAAAATTTGGTTGTTTTTGGTTTCCAACCTTTCGATGGAACTATCCTTATGTGCATGGATTCCTCACCAGATTGTATGGTATATTCTCCGATAATACTTCCTACTGACTCGTGTCCAGAAATAGTAAACTTACCCTTATACCCGGTGTTTGCCGGAATCGTATTCAAACATTGAAAAGAAGGGCTAAAACTCATGGTAAGCAAATGAATGTTATTCTTTATGCTCATTGATTTAATGGATGCTGTTTGGTCAGTCCATTCAATTTCATAGATACAGTCGCCTTTTTGTAAGGTTTCTTGTCCAACTAATGGTTTAAAACCATTCAACACTCCATTATACTCCGGATTTAAAGTTGCTATCAATGGCTTAGGGCTGTATCGAGCAAATGTCATTTTTTGCCAATCCATACGCATTGGAAGATTATCCAATTTGTGAGATTTGTCATTTATTGAAAACTTAAATTCTGTTTCATTTTTTCTGACGAAATAGAAATCATGCAGTAGGACCATAGGCAACGATGCGGGATTAGTTGCAGCATCTCCCATCGGTGCCAGCAAACCGAATGGCTTTCGTTTCCTTTGATTTTTTTCACTGATTGAAATTTCAACCTCTCTCTCCAG
This sequence comes from uncultured Saprospiraceae bacterium, assembly GCA_964530825.1. Taxonomy (GTDB): domain Bacteria; phylum Bacteroidota; class Bacteroidia; order Chitinophagales; family Saprospiraceae; genus CAZHCA01. Next base: position 1,844 of record CAZHCA010000055.1, on the reverse strand, counting down.
CATATCCCTGAATTTATAATGAGCCTGAACACCAAAGTCATTCACTTCGTAAAATGCTTTTTCCATATCGACTGGAATCATTTTGTTTAGACCTGCTCCGACAATGCTGTACTTTGAAGTATCCAGTTTCAGAGATTTTTGATGGTAAACATCAATCTTTTTGTCTGTTCTCCATCCAATGATTAAATGTCCGGTGCCATTTATGGTGTCATCGAATACCTGAGGTTCAAAACCCACGTAAATCGAGTCAGGGTCTTTTTCAAAATTGACCAGAAGCAGTTTTTCCATCCGGTCGATTTCTATCGAGAATAGAAATATTATGCCGTCAGATTTAATATCAACCATATTGTTTTGTGCAAAAGAATCATTTACAGTCAAAGCATAAAATTAAGCAATGTTAATACGGTTATGTGTCTACTATATTTCATTTCAATCCTTCAATTATATGTTTTATCTCGATATGTGATGTCTTGCCAAAATGACGCACAACGTTCAGCATAGCTGACGTGCCGCCTTTTGGGCGGCATGGCCAGCTATGCCGTGTTGGCGGAAGTCCTTAGGTTACTTCTTCTTTATTTCAATTTTGATTAAATCCAGGTAGATCCCGTTCAGGTGGTCAAAATCCCCATCCGTTGTCATCAGTTTTGACTCCGTGATTACCGCAGTGGCCGCTATCCACAAGTCATTCTTTCCCATGTTTCGGGCGCTCAGGCCAAGTGGGTTTTCTTTAAGTTTTCCCTGACTGAATGCATCTATCTCCGCGTACTTTTCAATCAGGTCTTCATAGTTGATATCCGTGATAATGAGCTTATTCATCATCTTTTCAACGGACTTCAACCTTCTAGCCCCCCAATAATTACGCTTGGCGATGGATCTAATTTCCCCTAACGTGACAACTGAAATGATCGGGTTATTACCGCTTCCTAACGGATCGTACGTCTCTTCAATGAAATCCTTGGTTTGCGCCTCCCTCAGATAGATGAGCAGGATATTGGTGTCTAAAACATAGTTCATCCATCACACCATTTGCAGCAACTCTTCAATCGGTTCCTGAATATCCGCTTCCTTGATCAGAGCCTCAATCTCTTCCTTATCGATCTCTTCAAAGTTCTGTTCTCTCTTGACTTCTTCCAGATCCAGTTTCTCCTTTATGGGCTTATTCAATTGCCGCAAGATCCAGTCTTTGTCTCCTTCCGGTTGCTTCTCAATGAGTTCATCGAGCTGGTCTATGACCGACTCGTCACTGATTTCCATGATTTTCCGGATCAGGTATAGTTTTTTGCCTTCGATTGTCATGGTTGTCTATCTTTTGCTCTCCTACAAATTACAAATTTCCTCAATTGGGAGTTCCTTTTTTCGCTCTTCGGTTTTTTTGCTCCTGGCATTTCCGCCAACGGGAAAGCGCGATGCGCAGTCCGAGGTGAAGAAAAAGAGGTTCCGCGAAGCGGAAAAAATTTTTCGAACCGAAGGATTGCGTTTGCGCGGTGTTGTGCGCTCGTCCGACCGAAGGGAGGCGAGTGCATGACACCGGCGCATCGCGCTTTCCCGTTGCTGACGCCTCCGACCGAAGGGAGGATGGCGTCAGCAACGGGAAAGCTACACGACGTGCCGACGATTAGGAGGCATGGCCGTGGTAGCTTTTGTTGCCTGCCGTATCATATTATATTCTATTTTTATATTTTTTTATTCGTTCTAAAGCTAACTCAAAACTGTCTTTATTCCTTTTGTCAATAAATTCCAAAATCATGCCTGACATTCGTTTTGAAACCATCACAAAGTTCTCCTTTAATCTACTCTACCCTACTAAAAATCGGGTAGCGGTAAATTATTAGGATTGATCTGTA
>CAZHCA010000054.1:0-3940 GCA_964530825.1 uncultured Saprospiraceae bacterium | reverse complement strand
CTGACCCCTGGCACCTGCCCCCTCACCCCTATCCCCCCCTACTCCACGCTCCAGTAGCGGGCATGCCACTGCATACTAGCGCTCGTGTTGGCGCTCGTCTCCACAATGTAGAGGCCAACGGTGTTGTTGCCGGGTAGCAAGCGCCACGATGCAAGGTGGCTACCCGGCAGCACCGTGTTGATGACATTGCCACGAAAGCTAGAAACAACCGACTTGACGCCGGGCGCTAGGTCAATGGTGAGCGTTTCGCCCGCAACCAGCACTAGGTCGAAGTAGATGCTGTCGCCCGTGCTCCAGTTGGTCAACTCGCGCACGCGCCCCGGACCAGTGATAGTGATGCACGGGTAGGTAGCGGCGCTGCCGGTGTTGGCAACATTTGTCAAGGCGGCAGCATTGCCAGTGCCAATTGCACCGATGCCCACAATAAGCGTATCGCCATCGTCTATGGCAAACGCATTGACGCCGCCTGCGCCGGGCAGATCGGCATCGAGTGGAAACCATGCGTAACCATTCCAATGCGCCATGGTATCGGGCAAGCTCATACCATCGGCTAGGGTAAAATTTCCGCCCGCATAGAGCACGCCACGCGAGTCGAGGGCTAGGCATGTGCCATAGTCGTTGAGTGTGCCGAGCGTGCGCCAAATGAGGCCATTCCATTCGGCTATATAGCCGCTGAAAGAGCCAGTAGCGACGAGTTTCCCATCCGGCTTGACAGCGAGAGCATAAACGGGCCCGTCTAGCCCCTCGCCAAGGGCCGCCCAATGAGCCGTGGCAGGGTTCCACACGGCGATGTGATTGGCGGCCAGGTTGCTGCTCCCCACGTCTACTATCGTGAAGTCGCCGCCAACATAGAGTTTGCCATCGGGCGCACGCGCTATGGCCCGCACGGTGTTGTTGACGCCGCCGCCCAAGTCGGCCCATGTGCTGCCGTTGTAGGCTTTGATGCCGCCTGCCCCATCACCGCCAGCGTAGAGTGTGCCATCGTCGCCCACCAGCAGGGCATACACCGTGTGGATCATGCTCCACAAGGCGAGGGGAGACCATGTGCTTGTGTTGCCATCCCACCTGCGCACAATGGCGCTGGCCGATTGCCCACCAACATACACAACGCCGTTAGGGGCAGCAGCAAGGGCATATTGCACCCAATCGGGGCCGTCACTACCTCCCACAGCATCCCACGTTTCAGTTGTAGCATTCCATTGCTTAATGTAACCGCTAAAGCTACCGGCCGCATAGAGCGTACCATGGGCATCGAACACAAGCGCGTTGACGGCACCGCCAACATTGCCCATAGCAGACCAGTGCCCACACACGCGCCGATACACATAGCCGCCATTGATAGGTGCTACAAAGGAAAGCGGCAAGGGGTCGGTAGCGGTGGCGGCTATCCACAGCGGGTTGTGGGCGAGAAAGGTGAGCGTGAGTGGTGGCGGTTCAGTAGCTAGACGCTCTTCAGCGGCGATGGGGCTATCTTCCAACCCTTTCGCATAGACGACGCTCATTTGCACAGCATTGCTAGGGCTGGTGTAGCGCAAAAGGGCGCGGCGACTATTTCTATCTACACCAATGTTGCCAATAAGGTGCGGGTTGAGCGCTTGGATGAGCTGCATGCGTATGGCGTTCAGAGTAGCGTCGCGCTGACGCGAGGTGAGCGTGAGCGTGAGTGTGCGCACCCCGGCGAGGCTACGCTGCCACAGTGCGCCGGCTTCGGTGGCGCTTTCAAGCGCAACGTGATGCAATGGCGGCATGCCTACGCCAGCTTGCATTGAAACAGCGACGCCGAGGTTGCGTAGGCTTATTTCGTTGCCCATAGGACTAATAAGTAACCAGTTTCCCATATCATTAACCTATCTCTGTGGCAAAAAAACTTGTATCAGCACCGTTACCATATACATTGGTGTTGTTTCCAGTATCACCTCTTTGTTTCACTTCCACAGTCAATACGTCGCCTGCTGTAAAATTCCCAAGGATATACACCGACGTAGAGATGTACATTCCATCTGCCGGAATGCCATTTCTGAATATTCCCATCTGGTTGCCATTACTGGATATTCTCAAAGCCACCCAGCCACCAGCTTGTGTATTTTTGAATGTAGCACCCGCTGTGACGAGGTAGTAGCCGCTTGTTTGAATTTGATAATCACCAGACCCGGACCGAAAACCAACCTTTGTGTCAATAGACGCATGAGTGAATGGTAAAGGCACCCAAGTATTATCTGGTAGATTATTCAGATCAACGCTGTTTCTATGCAACAGAAACATTTCTGGAGTGTCTGCATAAATAATTTGCCGTTCATTGCCGGCGGCGTCCTTCCAATACAAACGCTTGTCATTCTTGGCGTACAGCCGCACCAATCCGCTTGGCACAGTAGCGGGTGCTTCGCCTTGGGTTAGCCCGATTAGTCCTGCATCTGCCATAGTATTTTCTCCTTGTGATAGGTTTCAGGTTTCAGGTGTTAGGTTTCAGGTGATAGGTTTCAGGTTTCAGGTTTCAGGTTTCAGGTGTTAGGTGTTAGGTTTCAGGTACCTGTGCCCTGTCACCTGTGCCCTGTGCCCTGTGCCCTGTCACCTGTCCCCCGTCCCCCGTCCCCTCACACTCTGCGATATGCCTCCAGCAGCACCACAACGTGGCCAGGTAGGTGGCCGTTGTGGTGCTGCGCCGTTTTGCCCTTGCCGTTGCCAGTAGCAGTGGCGGTGATGTTGCGGTAGAGCCAACTGGTGAGCATGGTAGTTGCCTGCGCAACGAGTTCGGGTACGGCAAGGGAGTAGCCCCAGCGCCCGGTTATGGCTATGGCATCCCACGGGTTATCGTTGAAGGTCCATGCATAGCTTGAATCTTTGAGATGTATAGCGTGGTAGGGCGGGGCGCTGGGCCACACGATATAGTTTTCAGGTGCAATGATGCTGCCATCGCCATTGGTAACGGTGGTTATTTGGCATAGGTCATTATCAACGTAGAGCGTGTTGCCAATGACATACGGATACACACAATGAAATGCGCGTGTGCTATCGGCGCTTGCCTCAAACACACGCCCACACCACGCTTCCACAAGGCGCTGCGCCGTGCTGATGAGCGTCGTGAGCAAGGCGTCGTCTATGTCCATGCCAATGCCAAGATAGGTTTTTACATCGGTAAGTGTTGTGTAAGCCATAGGTAAAACTCCTTTGGTAGGTGTGAGGGGTCAGGGGTCAAGGGTCAGGGGTCAGGTCAGGGGTCAGGGGTCAGGTCAGGGGTCAGGGGTCAGAAAGCCTATCCCCTATTCCCTGTCCCCTAGCACCTAGCACCTAATCCCTAGCACCTAGCACCTAATCCCTAGCACCTAGCACCTAATCCCTAGCACCTAAGCACCTAATCCCTATTAGCTGCCACCATTGTTCTTGAGCACGGCGTGCATACGTGGTGCCGTTGGTGTAGCAGTGCTCTTGGTGAGCTTGAGGCGCATGTAGCGCCCATTGTTGGGCGTGCTCAGGCACACTGTGCCGGCGGTGCTCAATGCTCGCTGATAGGTAGCAGTGGTGCCGGCGGCGCTCCAATAGCCCGCGTCGTCCCAGTAAAGCGTGCTGCTCTGCATGCTACGCAATGTTGGGCTGGTTTCGTTGGTATGTTGCACAGTGACGGTAAAAATGCCGCTTGCCAGAGCGGGTAGTGTCACACATATGTCGCTCTGGTGATAGTTCAACACGTCTACTTCGTTGGTGTAGGTAGTGGCGCTCGTAGCCCACCCGTCTGCGCCGTTCATGAGTGCAAGCTCAACGGTGTTGACACTACCTATCGTTCCCGATGCCATATCTCCAAATGCGAGTGCGCGTCCGGCAAGCACGAGAGCAACAATGGATGCCGCTGCAACCAGAACCGTTACCGAAAGTGATAGCCTTTTCATGATTCTTTCTCCTTGTGTAAGGACTAGTGGTCAGGGGTCAGGGGTCAGGGGTCAGGGGT
>CAZHCA010000053.1:0-4030 GCA_964530825.1 uncultured Saprospiraceae bacterium | reverse complement strand
GATTTGTTTGGTTCTTCAAGAGATCGTGTATTCTGGTTAATTTGCTCATAACGGTCTGCATAGCCGCAGGCCGACGACAGGAGACTTTACGGCTATACTATGTTGCAGGCAGGCTACTTTTTTTCTAAGCCTTTCAGTTCCTCTAAAAAGTCATCTGCATTGATTACTTCAACAGGGGGAAATTCAATATTTTTTAATTCTTTGAAGTGATTATCATTGGTAACAATAAATCTTACCCGGGCCGAAATCGCACAATCCACAAATTTGTTGTCATCTGGATCCGCCTGAATCAAACTCCAGCGAAAGTAAATCTCGGTCTTTTCAACATTATCCAGAGAAAGCAATAATTCACCGAGATTTTTTGCAATCTGTCCGGTCGTTTTTCTTCCGATTATCTCTAGGTATTCCTGCAGAATGCTTTCACTTATCGCCAAATTGTATTTCTTTCTCAGCAATCCATCGAAAATAGGGCGATACTTTGATAACTTTGGAATCGAGATCAAAAGTACATTCGTATCAATGACGACTTTCATTCGTCCTTGTATTTGGTCCGCATATGTTCTTTAGACCATTCCTCTATTTTCTCTTCTCCCCATTCATTTTCTTCGAAAAGAGCATCCATTTCTGAGCTCACTTTACTGGCAAAATAGTCAGCTAGAAGTGCCCGGATCTCTTTTAACTGCTCCTCACTGAGTTCGAAGTTGAAGACACGAAGCAATTCCAGTTGTAGATTGCTTAAATTCTTTGCAGCTTCCATGATCTCATTTTTTCTTTAAAATAGCCTTTTAATATTGACATCTTATTGGTCGAATTGGTTCCGATTTGGCGTTTTACCTTTTTTCAGGCCTTTTTCTTTGCTTGCCTGCAACGTTGGCGCCACCGACGTTGGCGCGCCTTCCCAATAAATTTAGCGCGGAATGTGGACTGTTGCAAGTGTGGAGAGAGGCCGAGTGCGGGATTCTGAGTCACGACTATGTGCGGTTGCGCTTTTGTTGTGTCTCGTTCTTTTTTATGCGGATATGAGTTCGTATTCCAACTTTGTCATTTCGTCGCCTCGCTTGGAGGCATCCAATATTTCTATCTTGACTACATTACCTGCTTTGTCGTAATCTAATATTACTCCTTTTTTGGCTTCATCACTTTCAACTATTTTTTCATCTGACAACCTAATCACCAGGATATCAACCTCTTGATCATATTTAATTTTCATCTTTCCAATATTTTTCAATCTTGCTAGTTCGATAAACCGTTATCACAAGATTGGGATCTTTTATTACGTTAACAAATACTCGCACCAAAAAATTTCTTTCCTCCTCTTCAAAAAATTTTATGGATTGATAGATTAGCTTGTCTTCATCCTCGGGGATCGTTTGCTCAGGGTCTTCAATTATATCCATTACCATTTCTTCTGTTATCCCTCTTTCGTCCATCTGCTCTCTGGCATGTTTGGATATTCTTACCTCTAGCATTGATTTACCCGTTTTATTTTTTCTTTATGAGATACAACGGCCCGTGCATACGCCGTGCCTGCTTATCCGCAAATCAGGGTTAAACAAAAAATTAGTTCGTTAAAAGCTACTGATTTTTTGTGTATGAATGTGGGCATGGGGTATATGCGTTGTTGTAGCCAGTTCTTTAATTTATGAAATAACCTATTTGATTTTGTTTAAAATATAGAGCAATCCTTTACGGATGTAACGATATTCTATCATGTAGACTGCCATTAATACCAGGCCGAACATAACTGGTATAATCCCTCCAAAACCATAGGACATACTTAAAATAAAACCTAAATAATACTTAGGTCTATATATGGGTAGAAGAAGGGATACGACAAATGTTATTAACAAGAGATATCCTAGCAGCTCAGGGACATTGTAAAATAGAACTGTAATAATTATCCCGAAGATAAACGCACCGACAAAACCATAAATTTCCTGTTGAGAAATCAATTTTTTATTTTTAGAGGAACTCTTATGACCCTTTTGAATAAGGGTCAGCAATACCCAAGACACTAATGGCACGATCAGAATCCCCCACCAATTAGATATTTTAGGCATGTCTTCCCTAGCTAAGAGGTGATGCGAAATAACACCGCCACGAAAATGCTCCAAAATGAGAATACACAATACGTAAACAGCTACGAGTGTAGTGATTAAAATTCTTGTTCTTGTATTTAAAATCACTTTCATTTTTAATTGGCTACAACGGATTGGCTATGAGCAGTAGCGTCCCGCAGGGCGCTACTGCTTATAGGTTTTGTTGTGTAGCGTTTATTCTTTTTTTACTCTATGCTAAGTATGATAGTCGTCTAAGTTGTCAGAAATATTGTTTCTTAATATGGTGTTCGAATATTGAATTTATACTTTTTCTGAACGGACTTAACTTTTTGGTCAATTTCCAATGAACATATTCCAAACTTGGCTCGATCTCCATTTACTTTTTGATAGTCTTCATTCTTACTTCCAAAGAGAAAATTAAAGTCGTAGTCGGGAAGGTTTGGTTTGTTGACGTTAAGAGAACTGCTTATCCGACTAATATTATTCTTTTCGAAAGTAAAAATATAAGCAAAGTCTCTTGGGTGCAACAGACCTAATTCAATTGCAGAAACAAATTTTTCGAGGCCAATGTTGGTTATTGGATTATCATAGTGCAAGAGTGTTACAATTACTTTTTGATTACTTGGTGTACAGGTTTCGAGTCCTGAGATTTGGTTAATCCTATTAGGAGCAATTCTGCCATCGTCCAATCCAATGTTATTCTCTGAAGGAAAGCCTAAAGAGTCTATGAGCAATTTGATTCTGGTATAATTCGACTTAACCACTTGTACATATTCCCCTTTTGAGACTTTTTGTCCTGTTCATCTCTATAGCGTATACTTAATTCGTTATTCAGTTTCAAGGAAACATTGGAGGCGTAGATGTTTCTATATTCCGATTCGTTTGACTTTAGCGTTTCCCAAGTTTCAAGTTTGATATAGTCTTCAAAAATTGGCAATGATTCAACGCAATCGCATGGATAGCCACATTTCAATGCCTTTTCAAGGTAAAATGTTATGCGATCGTTTGAATTTGTAATGGTCGCAATTTGAGCAGCAATAAGGTAGTCTCTTACGAATGCTGGTTCAAATTCTTTAAATGCAGAATCGTAAATGTTTAATGCATCCTCAAATTGTTCGTTGCCGAATAAAGAATCGGCTTTATTGATGTACTTATGATATTTCATGTATTCGGAGGATTGTCCGACTACAATGACAGGTAGGAGCAATATGAAAAGTAGGTTTCTGAATATGCCGTTCATGAAAATTTCTGATACCGTTTTTTTAATGCTACACTACGTACAGTGCATGCGCCGGCCCGACAGTAGGAGGGCTGGACGTTATGCACATTGCTACTTCATAAGTTTCCTCAGATTTTTCTAACCGATATCTCACGTAATTTTCTCTTTCTGAGGACTTCATATTGTTATTCCTTCTCTTTTTATGTTTTGATAAAGTGGAGTAACCTGGTGCTTTTTCTCCCAATCAGTCTTCGAATAAACAAACGTTGATATAGCTTGTCCATAAAGTAATTCCAATTCGAACAACTTATGTCGAAACGCTTGCTCCTCCTTTAAACTCACTTCACCGGGGACTAATATCAAAATATCCCAATCGGAGTCTTCTCTTGATTCATTTCTGGCTCTTGAACCGAATAGAATAACCTCTGATTCTGGTTCAATCTCCTTGACATATTCCTTTATTCTATCTAAAATTTCCTTGCTTCCTTCTTCCATATCTTTAAAACTTGTTTCTTTCCAAAGATGCTGTTTTTCTAAATGGCAGGCAACGGCCCGGCTACGTGCTGTGCCGGACTCTAAATTTACCATTTTCGTTCCATTTCACAAATGCTAGCGCAGGCAGCAAAAGACCAAATTGGCGCAGCCTGGCTTTTGCTGCCTGCGCGGGTTTTTCCATCTTCATTTTCCTTTCGAAGATTTTTACCGGCATGGCATGTAGCCTGTGTTAGGCACAGTCCATTTTCATTTGAAT
>CAZHCA010000052.1:0-4048 GCA_964530825.1 uncultured Saprospiraceae bacterium | reverse complement strand
AAGCGACAAAACATAACTGTATATCCGGAACAAAGTTCCGGATAGCAAGATGTTGCTGACGCCATCCTCCCTTCGGTCGGAGGCGTCAGCAACGGGAAAGCGCGATGCGCCGGTGTCATGCACTCGCCTCCCTTCGGTCGGACGAGCGCACAACACCGCGCAAACGCAATCCTTCGGTTCGAAAAATTTTTTCCGCTTCGCGGAACCTCTTTTTCTTCACCTCGGACTGCGCATCGCGCTTTCCCGTTAGCTTTTATTATGAAACAATAATGCGGTAATGAAACCGTTTAAATATAAATTTGCAGAAGTGAAAGAAAGTTGCCACATAAATAAAAATAATTCAATCCTGTCCATTTTTGGACTTGTATTGTTACTTTTGATTTCGCCTTGCAAGGTTCGGAATTTTATTCAAGCTGAGTTAGGAATTCCTCAAACCAAAGTTTTAAACAAGAGTCAATCAACAATTTCCCAATCAAATTGTCAGAATTTTGAGCTTTCTGGAACTGTTCAAACTATTTCTAGACACACTTTTCAGCAACCTGACTTTCCATTTCCAGAGGCTTCTATTGTTGAGTTTGCAATCAATTTAATCAAGTACTCTTTTAATCTTCATACATTAAGAAATCAACTGGTTTCTAATGTTCCTTTATATATTTTATACCAAAATATTCAGGTTTATTCGTAATTGATTTTCTGCTCAAGAAAAATGTAAGGCAGTTGCACGACTGCATTTTATCAATTACAAATAATAAAAAATGAAAAATATAAAAAATGATGCTGGGCTTTTGGCTTTAGCACTTAGATTAGTTATTGGCTGGACGTATTTTTCAGCCTTTTGGAGAAGAACAATTTTAGTCGACAAACTTGATCCTGATTTAGCAGGATATATAGGAATAAAATTTAATCACTTTTTACCTAACGCTCTAGGTATAAAACCAATTATACAATATTTAGTTGAAAATCCAGATGTGCTTTGGATTAACATGGTGATTTTTACAATTATTGAAGGCATTGTAGGCTTGTTTATTATGTTCGGTTTGTTTACACGAATAATGAGCATTGGTGTTTTTGGGCTAGCAATGGGAATCCTCTTAGGTTCTGGTTGGATTGGCACAACTTGTCTTGACGAATGGCAAATAGGAGTGCTAGGCATCGCTACAGGTTTTGTCTTATTTTTGACAGGAAGCGGTAAATATTCTGTGGATAATTATTTAATGAAAAATAACTTTGAAATTACCAAAAAGAAATGGTTTGCTTGGTTGGGTTCAGGTGTGTCGCCAATAAAGGATAGTATTTTTCCAAAAATTGTTTTAATAGGTTCCCTATTTATTTTAGGAATGACGCTAATGACAAATCAAGTATTTCACGGTGGTTTATGGGGGACACTTCATAATAAATCGGTTAAGCCAAAACTGGAGATTACCGAAGGTAAAATTACCAATAACGCATTAAGTTTTGATGTTTTTAGAACGGAAGGTGTTGATGTTTATGGCTCTTGGGTTATTGGAATTGAATTATTTGACAACAAAAATAATGCGATTATAAAATATACTCAGGAAGATTTGGCAAGGTTGAATGATGAGAGTATTTCTAATTATTATGTAGCCAAAATAAAACCAGGAAAACATAGTTTAATTATTCCATTAGGAGCAAAAGCAAAGCTAAACTTAGGTAATGAAGCTTTATCAAGCTTGCCTGAAGGAACATATACGCTTAAAATCACAGACATTAGTGGTGCTTATTGGAAACATACGATTGAAAAATAACAAAAGCTAACAATGTATAAAAGCAATAGCGGTTCGAGTGTAAACTAGGGTCGTTACTGTGTTTAATTAAGTATATTACTCCACGAAAAGTCCATGCGTTCAATCCGCTACTGCTCTTATACTCAACGTTGCTGACGCCATCCTCCCTTCGGTCGGAGGCGTCAGCAACGGGAAAGCGCGATGCGCCGGTGTCATGCACTCGCCTCCCTTCGGTCGGACGAGCGCACAACACCGCGCAAACGCAATCCTTCGGTTCGAAAAATTTTTTCCGCTTCGCGGAACCTCTTTTTCTTCACCTCGGACTGCGCATCGCGCTTTCCCGTTAGCCCACATGAGAAAAAACGACACGAAAGACATAAATGGCACTTTTTAAAATAGAAAATAACGAGCGACTTGTGAACATAAAGGAACAACCCTTTAAGCTCGAAAAAGACATTCAATCGCTGACAGAGAAAAACCTTAAATCAATCTTCGGACTTGACTTTGTGAAGTCGGAATTCAGCCTAAATAATTTTCGCATCGACACCTTAGCATTCGACAATGACGCAGGCACTTTTGTAATTATAGAATACAAACGAGACAAGAACTTTAGCGTAATTGACCAGGGATACGCCTATCTGTCTTTAATGCTCAACAATAAAGCGGACTTCATTCTTGAGTTCAACGAAAACTCGAAAGAGACTTTAAAACGAAATGACGTTGATTGGTCGCAATCCAGAGTGATTTTCATTTCGCCTTCATTTACAACTTATCAAAAAGAAGCAATCAATTTTAAAGATTTACCGATTGAACTTTGGGAAATAAAGCGTTACGACAACCAAACGGTCAATTACAACCAAATCAAGACTTCAGGTGCTCAAGAAAGTGTCAAGACTATTAGTCGACAAGATGAAGCGATTGAAAAAGTGACTAAGGAAATCAAAGTTTATACAGAAGACGAGCATTTAGAAAAAGGAAAAGAAGAAACGAAGGAACTTTATGAGACCTTAAAAAGTGCCATTTTAAACCTTGACGAATTAGAAGTAAAACCAAAGAAAAAATACATTGCTTTTGTATCAGGCTCTAATGTTGTGGACGTTCATATTCAGAAGAACGCCTTAAAAATGTGGCTGAATTTACAACAAGGCGACCTTGACGACCCAAAAGAAATTGCAAGAGATGTTTCCTCGGTCGGACATTGGGGAAATGGCGACTATGAAATAGTAATGCGGACGGACGAAGAATTGGAATATATTTTAAGCCTGATAAAGCAATCATTGAAAAAGAATAAGAAGTAAATGTTCAAATGGTATGCTGACGATAGTGCATTGAAGAAGAATCATGGAGATTCCAAGAGACCCGTATTGCTCTTTGGTGGCATTTTAATCTCCCGTAAGGATGAGATCGAACTAAGCGCACTTATGAAAAGTGTCAAAAAAGAATTCACGGGTGAAGATATGCCGATTAAATACAACATGAAAGATCTTAAAGAGATGTATGATAGATTTAATCGCTCTGACGAATATGCTCAACTCTTAAAAAACTCCGCAGCATGGAGAAAAAGAATTATTCAAGAATCCTTAGCATTTGATTATAAAATATTCATTTCCTGCATTGAAAACTATCAGACCGACAAAAAGGACCAAAAGTCAATTAAACAAGATTTATCATCTTATCTTTTTTCTAATGCACTTATGAGAGTTGGAATTTTTGCTTCCAAAAATCAGATGAATCATATTCAAGTAATCCTTGATTGGCCAGAGGGACATAATTCTAAACCTTTTGATAAAGAGTATTACTATGCATATAATAGAGGTACTAACTCGAATAAACAAGATTACATTAGCGGTTCTTTGAATAAAATAGGTTTTGACCAAACATTGTATTTTGCACGCTGCAATCATTCGAATTTATTACAATTAACTGATATTGTTTTAGGTGCAACTCGAGACTGGATAGAAACAGAATTCCAAGGCAGAGACTATTCAATTGGCAAAGAGCTAACAGAACTATTTATGCCTAAGTTTTACGGATATCCTAAGAATATTTTAGGTTATGGAATTAACGTATCCTCTGGAAACAGTGAGTTAAAAAGACAATTGAGAAAACTAATAAATGAAAACGTGGGCTAACATTATATAAGCGTAATGCGGGCTGAACGGCTAAAAATTAGCATTTTTGCTCCTAAGAAACTTGCGGTAGGCGGACACTGTATCGCTCCGAAATCCCGCACTACGCTTATATTTGGCCGTTCTGCGAAATAATAAAAACCAACTATGCGATATGCTGAAATTTGAATGGGA
>CAZHCA010000051.1:0-4250 GCA_964530825.1 uncultured Saprospiraceae bacterium | reverse complement strand
CTTTGTTCAAGTGCAGGATTTGATTTTTTGACATTGTCACAACCAATGAGGTGTACAGCTATCGTAAATAAATATATCAAATATCTTTTCATTAGTGAGTTTTTTTAGATTGATGCCAACGGGAAAGCGCGATGCGCAGTCCGAGGTGAAGAAAAAGAGGTTCCGCGAAGCGGAAAAAATTTTTCGAACCGAAGGATTGCGTTTGCGCGGTGTTGTGCGCTCGTCCGACCGAAGGGAGGCGAGTGCACAACACCGGCGCATCGCGCTTTCCCGTTGCTGACGCCTCCGACCGAAGGGAGGATGGCGTCAGCAACGGTCTCGGCTATGCGTAGTGCGGGATTTCAAGGCACTTCACTTTCCGTTTTGCACTTAGTTTATTTAATGAAATTACTTTAATGTCAGCACTTAAACCCGCATTACGTATAGCCAATGTTGTACGCTGGCTTTCTTTTTTTCGGGTCGGCAAAGGCATACTCTTTTGCAAGCTTGGGTTTGAGCTTGGCATTGTGCGGCTTGCAAATGTGTATGACTTTAGCGTTGGCTTATTCATTCAATGTTGTTTCTAATGTGTCCTTAAATTCATTCTCGTTTGCATTATTGTAGAACGGTACGCCCGTAATCAGGTATTTGTCCGTGTCAATCTTGATGGTTTTCTTTTCTTCTCTAATTTCTTTTAAGAAGTCTTCTTTCCATTTGTCGTTTGCAACCAGATGAGCACCTTTTGGCTCAATAAAAACCTGATAGGTCAGTTCTTCTCCGTCTTTTTGTTTGCAGAAGAGAATGAAGTCTGGCTCAAAAGCACGACCCAACTTGTCAAATATTTTCAGTTCTCTTTCATTTCGTATCAGATAGATATTGGTGTACTTTTTCTCTAGATGCTCAAAACGTCTGGCGAACATTTTTACAAATTCCTTTTCCTCACTTGTTCCATAATTAGCGTTGTAAACGTACCATTCAGGTTCGCTTACAACATCTAATTGTCCGTCTGCTCGTTCACTGTCTTTGTACACCTTAATCTCTTTGTCTTTGAAAACTTTGTGGACGTAATCTTTCACGTAGTTAGAACCTTCGTACTCGGTAAGGTTCGACATTATATCCATTTCAATTGTGTCAAGCAGACCATTGATGGCAAATAAATAATCTTGATGGTTGATATTTTCCAAACGGCTTTTCGTTCCGTTAAAAGTTATTTCCAAACCACTTAGATAATCTTCACTTTCTACGAAATTTGATAACGATTCAACATTCGGGAAATATCTTTCCAAACTGTCGAAGTAGTAAAATGGATTTTGCGATAAGGCAAAGCGAATGATGTGTTTTGGAATGTCCTTTACCGAAATGTCCTTTTGCTCAATTTTGCCTGTATCACCGTTTTCTTCTTCTTTGGTGAATACGCCTGTCATACGTCCAACTCCAGACGAAAGGGCATAGCTGAAGTTCTTTTTCTTTACGCCTAAATCAGCGAACGATTTTACATTGTCGTAACTCTTTTCAACCTTTTTGTTGAATACAACTTGACCAGTTTTATAAAAGTCTGTTTCCTTAAATTCAGGTTTTAGGAACAATGAAAGTTGTACAGAATTTTCATCATCTTCATAAATTCCTGTATCAATCAATGCCTGTTTCAGTTCGGAAATGTAACGGCTGTCTTCTTTGGTGTGGTAATAAAGTTCTTCAAGGATTTTTAAGTCGTTGGAAACGTCATCATCAAACTTTCGGGTAAAAGGGTCTTGACCTTCTTCCAATTTGAAAGGGAAATATCTTGCTCCTCTACCAACTAATTGAGCCTCTGAAATTGTCGTTTTACCAATTCCCTTGTTTTTACCTCCTGTATTTTGTCCTTCGTATAAACGCACAATATCGAACAAGTTCAAAACATCCCAACCTTCGTTCAATTTCTGAACGGCAAAAACGGCACGGATTGGATTGTTCTCATCTTCCAAGGTGTTGAGCAAAATTTGATTGGTCTCTGCTTCTGCGTCATTGTTGGCACTGATGCAGTTTTCTTCCTTAAAGTTGGCTTTGATTCGTTTGGCTATCTCGTTACTCGAAATGCCTTTGTCTTCAAAAAATTGAAATGCCTTTTGTACGATTGGTACGGTGGAAGTTTGCTGAATGTTTTCCACCATTTCTGCCGAAAAGTCCTCAATGAGTTGGTGAAAGTTTGTTTTGTTCTGTTCAGATTCCGCAATAGTGCGTTTGGCTTTGAATAGAATTACAGGCTTTAGATTGATGTTGTTGGATGTCGCTAATTCCTGACGATACAAATTGAGAATCAAAGCCTGAATAACTCGTTCCTGTTCTTCATAAAGCGACCGAACCAGATTGATTTCTTTTGAATATTTGTCCAAACGAAATTGAGCCAAGTCGTATTTGTGAATGACCTTGTCCTGATATTTGTCGGCAATCTCCCGACTTTCATAATCCAATGTTGCGGTAAACTCCAAAAGGATATTGTCAAAGTTGGCTTTCAGCACTTCCATTACCGTACCTTCCCAACTGCCAAATAAATCTCCGTTGTTTCGGGTTGCCGAACTCAGGTGATGGGCTTCATCTGCAATCAGAACAATTTTCTTGTCCTTAAAATCCTCAATGGTGATGCTATTCTCTTTGGTGTTGTTCAGGTCAATGTGCAGTTGCTGAATGGTGGTAAACTTGATGTTGATGTTTTCCGTGTCGGCCTCTTCAAAGTTTTCAACTTCTTTGATTAGTACCTCTCTGCCGTCAACCACCAGTTTATTATTGAACAGATATTTACTGGCTTGTGGATTCAGGAAATTGTCTTTGGTTTTCTTGATGATGTTGTTGCTGTTCACAAAAAACAGAAAATTGCGATACCCCTTTTCATAGAGGTAAAGCATCAAGCCTGCCATTATCAAGGTCTTACCACTTCCTGTTGCCATATTGTAAAGCAGATGAAATGGTTTGTGTGGCTTGCCCTCAAAATCTTCGTTGTAGCAAAGAATAAAACGTTGGAATGCCTCAACCTGATAAGGTCGTTGACCGTAACCTGGGCGAAGATTATCTAATATGGTGTTGGGTACTTCGGTGCGTGCAAGTTCTCTTTTGCCAAATTCCTGCACGATGGTATCGTATAAATAAGCCATAGTGCTACTTGGTTTTTATTTGGTAAAAGTCTTGAGTTACTTGCTTTTCTTCATCCGTGCATTCAAAGTCTTTATCGTTGAGCGAGGAAAGGTTTACGTACAACTGGTTTTTGTCCAGCAATTCGCAAAGGTGTTGTTTCTGTTCCTTTAGGCTAAGTGCTTTGAAGTCCTCAATGTGTGCTTCCTGTTTTTTGATGTCCACATTATAGTTCAAAAAGCTTTTAGCTTTCATCTGCTCCCAAATAGTCAAAAGAGCTTTGGTGTCTTTGGCTTCTTCTATCTGTTCAATAAAGGTTTGATTGTATTTTTTGAGTTCGAGATAGGTAAATGAACCACCTCCTTTCCAGTTGACTTCTTCTGATATTCCTGTTTGTTCACCCTCAATAACCTTCAATAGACGAGAAACAGGAATTGGCTCTACATAATCCATTTGTTCGGTCAAGATATATTGTCTATCAAGTTTGTGAGCTACTACACCAGACGTGCCACTACCTGCAAAAACATCAACTATGATGTCATTTACATCAGTTAAGCAATTGATTATGTCCCTCATTAGATAAGGCGATTTTGGATAGCTAAATACCTTTTTTCCGAAAGTGTTCTTTAATTCATTTGTGCCAGTTTGCCCTGTGTATTCTGGCTTAAACCAGAATGATTTTGGTTTTTCTCCCTTGTAGTCGCTTTCCAGCTCTTTAGTGTATAAATCATATCCGTTTTTTGTTTCTTTGACCTGAATGTATTTTTCTTGTTTATCCTTAAACGTTTCTTGACCCCATCTCCAACATCTTTCAACACCTTTGTCATCTATAGGTAATAATTCAATAAAGCCCTGCTTTTTCTCTAAGCATAATTCTTTGGTTGTGGGTTGAAAATATATTGGGTAATACAACTTTGGTCGGTCAACTCTTCTTGAATTGCTTCCGCTTCTTCTAAAACCTCTAAGTTTATATCTCCCAAATTCGTCTTCTTCTTTAAACTCCTTCAATTTCTTTTGCGAAATACCAAGCGTATTTACTTTAGCTTGTAATCTGTCTTTGGCGTATACCAACAAATACTCGTGTGCTGAAGGAAAAAAATGGTCGTCCTGTCTGTACTTACCCCCAATTTTAAACCAGTGAGGCCGAATATTTAGTTGGTATGAAA
>CAZHCA010000050.1:0-4477 GCA_964530825.1 uncultured Saprospiraceae bacterium | reverse complement strand
TCTCTGCTTCTCTGCTTCTCTGCTTCTCTGCTTCTCTGCTTCTCTGCTTCTCTGCGTCTCTGCATGTAACCAACTATCTCTCCCTTAGGACCCGCGCAAGCGAACCAGATTTTTCACATCGTTTCTTGCGAATCGAGTTTGTTGCGTATGTTAGCATCCCATCTTTGGCCAACCTGACCGCCCTGGCCCCGAAGTGACTGCGAAAAACGAAGACCACGCATATCCCGCTATGCCCCAAGATCAAGCCTACGAAAGCAACGAACTGATCGACCGCCTGCCGGCCCACCTCAAGCAGTTCATCAAGCCCCAAAACTACGAGGCCTACACCCCCATCAACCAGGCGGTGTGGCGCTACGTGATGCGGAAAAACGTGGCTTACCTTTCTCAGATGGCACATGAGTCCTACCTGGAGGGGCTGCAAAAAACCGGGGTTGACATCGAGCGCATCCCCAGCATGTACGGCATGAACCGCATTCTCAAGGAGATCGGCTGGGCTGCCGTAGCGGTGGATGGCTTCATTCCGCCCAACGCCTTCATGGAATTTCAGGCTTACCAGGTATTGGTCATTGCTTCGGACATCCGGCAGCTCGAAAACATCGAGTACACCCCCGCGCCCGACATCATCCACGAGGCGGCGGGCCACTCGCCCATCATCGCCAACCCCGACTACGCCGAATACCTGCGCCGCCTGGGGGCCATCGGAGCCAAGGCCATTTTGTCTCGCTACGACATCGAGCTGTACGAAGCGGTGCGCAAGCTCTCCATCCTCAAAGAAGCGGGCGACGCAGACCCCGCCGACATCGCCACCGCCGCCGCGGAGGTAGACCGCCTGCAACAGCAGGAGCCTGCGCCCTCAGAGATGGCGCAAATCCGTAACCTGCAATGGTGGACCGTCGAATACGGGCTGATCGGCAGCCTGGAGGAGCCGCGCATTTACGGCGCAGGGCTGCTCTCGTCCATTGGAGAGAGCAAATCCTGCCTTAGCGACGCGGTGCGCAAGCTTCCTTATTCCATCGCGGCCGCTCAGCAGGGCTTCGACATCACCCAGCCCCAGCCGCAGTTGTACGTAACCCCCGATTTCGCCCACCTGATGGAGGTGCTGGAAGAATTTGCCAGCACCCTGAGCCTGCGCAAAGGCGGGGCCAAGGGCCTGCAAAAACTGGTGGAATCGGGCATGGTGGGTACCATCGAGCTGAACACCGGCCTGCAAATCTCGGGACAATTTGCCCGGGCCATCGTCGATGACGATCAGCGGGTGGTCTTTTTCCAGACCCAAGGCCCCACGGCCCTGGCCTACCGGGAGAAGGAACTAATCGGGCACGGCATCGAGGCTCACCCCGAGGGCTTTGCTTCGCCCCTGGGCAAGCTCAAAAACATCAACCTGGCCATCGAGGACATGGGCCCCTACGACCTCAAGGCCTATAATTTCCACGATGGCAAGTGGCTGTCCTTCGAATTCGAAAGCGGGGTCAAGGTGGAAGGCCTCAATGTCACCGGCATCCGCAACATCCAGGGCAAGCTGATGCTCATTCGTTTGCGGGACTGCCACGTGCGCTACCGCGGCGAGGTGCTGTTCAGCCCCGCTGACGGGATCTTCGACATGGCGGTGGGCAGCGAGATCATCGCGGCCTACGCGGGAGTGGCTGACCATACCTCCTTCCCCAACCTGTACGGCGCATCGCCCGTGACCACGCAGCAACCTGTCCCCTCGGCGGCCCGGCGTCAGCTTGAGGAGTGGTACGCCACGGTGCGCGGTTGGCGCGAGGTCGGCGTTTGGGAAGAAGCGGAATTGGCAGCCTTACACGCACGCGCCCAGGCCGATCATCCCGACGAGTGGCTGTTGCAGCTCGAAATGCTCGAACTGGCCCAAACCCCCGAGCTGAGAGAAACGCTGATCACGGCCTTGGAGGCCCTGGCTGAGCGCAGGCCCAAGCTGAGCCACCTGATCCGCGAGGGCATGGCGCTGCTGTCCTCTTTGCCTGACACCCTAAGCCTTTCGCGCGAAGCGTAAGGCACGTGAAAATTGGGACGCAGAGGATTTCCCTGCACCTCTCTTTCCCCTTTGCGAGCAACCAACCGAATTTCCAAGCTTCATTTGCGAAGAGAACAGGCATACACCCTACCCCGCATCATGTTTGCCAAAAAATCCGTATCATTGGCAAAAACCATCGCCATGCAAGTAACCATCGACAAATACGGCCGCATCTTGATCCCCAAGCGCCTGCGCGAGCAGTTGGGCATCCAACTGGAGCAGCCGTTGGAGCTGCGAGTAAGCGAAAACGGCGTTGTCCTGGAGATTAGCCCTGTCGCGCCCGCCCCCCTGCAAGTGGCGGAAACGGCTACTGGTTTTCCAGTTTTTCGGAACCCTGAAGGAAAGACCACCGATTGGGACGTGGTGGAGCAAATCAAGCTGGACCGCGAAGAACGGGACCGCAAAACCATGGGTTGGCTATGATCGTGTATGTCGACACCTCGATTTTGCTACCGGCCATGGTCGAAGAACACCCCCGCCACGGAGCTTGCTTATCGCTTTTAGAGGAAGTTCATGCTGGTGGTTATCAGCTCCTAACCGCCACGCATACTTCGGCAGAATTGTACGCCAACCTAACTAAGCTTCCCTACGATCTCAATGTTATACCTACCGAAGCTCAGCAGGCCATCTCAGATCGCTTGGGAGCACTTTTTACCTTCGTTCCCCTCACCGACGCCGACTACCAAGCCGCCCTGGCCCGCTGCGCCGAGCGCAACCTGGTCAGCGGCGTGATCTACGACGCCTTGCACCTGCAAGCGGCCATCCGAGCCAAGGCCGAGGTGCTTTACACAGCCAACCTGCGCGACTTCGAGCGCCTGGGGGCCAGAGACGTGCTGGATCTGCGGGGTGGGTGAGGGAGCAGAGAGCAGAGGGACAGAGAGGGTAAATTGAGGTGGTTTCCCCTCCACCTCCCCCATCTTTCCCGGCTCGTAAGGCATGGTAGGCCGACACGAGTGGTCTTTGCGTCTGAGACGCCCAGGGCCACGTAAGTCAAAGACTTGAAGACCCTACGCATCGCCTTACAAAGGCTCGCGAGCGGGGGTTTTTAGTTCCATACCTCGTTTTCCAGTGGAGTTTCGCCTGCCGCGGGCCTTATCCTTCTTGGCGCCGAAGCCCCACGCCATGCTTCGACAGGCTCAGCAACCGCGCTACAGGCCGACGCAGCAACAGCCGCACTGCCTCATAGCTATCTGATTCCAAGAGAAGGGGCAACAAAAACTGACCTGTCAAGTGAGGCTACCCCTTGATTCGTATTGTCTATATATTAGTAAGCAATGTGTAAAGTACTTAAATCCAATTGCTCGAAGTCATAAGTCAGTAAGTCCAATCAAAATTGAGCAATCAAATTATGTAGTCAGTAGCCAAACAGCCACATGTTCTTTCAAGCGAAATAGCACTAAACACTATTGGTGAATATTCCAGAATATGTAGACATACTTTACTATTTCCGCAATATTACCGAAAAGCAATACTACCACCGAAAAAACATCCATGACTGTGTTCTTTGTTTATTCCAATGTGTCAGAATTGTCAAAAATTGTCAAACAATCGTGTGCGCCATTGGTCGTTTGTAAATTTCGAGGGGGCTTCCTTCCGGATCCCTCGGGGGATTGATACTTGAAGCTACCAAAAACCATACATTACACATTGCTATTTTTTAATTAATCGCATTAATAACCTTTTCCGTGAAATCTGCAACCGGAATAATTGCCTTAAGCTTTGAAAACTCCTGTTTTAAAATATTCATTCTTCTTTTATGTTCATATTCCCTTTCATTTTCTGATATTTCAAACTCTTGCTTTAACTGTTCTATTTCATCTTTTAGATGATTTGTTTTCTTTCGCTTTTTGTCATTATGTTCCAAAATCTTTTTGCTTTTCTCCTCTTCGTATTGCTTTTTTTCTCTCAATATTTCTTCCTGCATCTTACTCTTCATTTCATTTATACTTTCCTCAACCATATTATATATATTTTCGTATTTTCCTACATTTGACAATGCCGAGTAAGCCCTTTCTTTCAATTCAGTTTTAGAAACAAGAACTTTTGCAGTAGTTTTGGTTTCTTTGCTCGCATACTGACTGTTCCCTGTCATATAAGTGACTTTAATTGTTTGTTCGGAATCCACCTCACCGTCCATTGCAGTTTCGTACAACCTTCTGTACTCTCTTGCCAATTGATTATATACAGCTATTGAAGTAACTGCATTATGATAGTCTAATTGATATTGCATATCTAATTTACTCAGAACTGCATCTTTAATATATTGCCTTGCCTTCTGATCTGTCAGATTGTGAATAGCAATATCTGATTTGAAAGCCGGTATGTTAATTTCATCTTTCTCTGCTTCTTGCAGTTTGTGCTTAAGTTCATTATACCTAACTTGTTTCTCCCTAAGTAAGGCGAGAAAAATAACTTCCCTAATTCGGTTAGAGATCTCGTTCCAGA
>CAZHCA010000049.1:0-4501 GCA_964530825.1 uncultured Saprospiraceae bacterium | reverse complement strand
GTTTTGACCCAAGTTAATAATTTCCCCTCAGTATTGAGGGGGGTAAATAGTTACGATTATTTAAAAACAAGTCAATTCTTGTTATAAAATCTTGCATAAAATAGGTAGGCACCAAATCCTCTAACTTTTTATAATTGTTTTTGAATTTCCTTTCAGGTATTTCTTTGTGGTATGGAACATTTAAACCTATTTCGCGTATTTTTTCTTTAGATATTGTATAATACTCTGAATCAGGAGAGAAATAGTTTTTCTCTAATTTGTGAGAAAGAAAGATTTTAACTTTTGATATAAAGTTTTTCTTAAACATAACTCTATAACAATTCTGGGCCAACTCTATTATTTTATTTCTTTCAGCAATAGCTTCCCAAGCTATCCATAAATCCTTAAAGTTAAAATTTTCCCTTTGTGATTCTAATTCGTAATGTGTACTAATTACAGTGAAAAGCTTCCTTCCCAATTCTGATTCTTGATCAATTGTATTAATGAAATCTAATTCCATATTAAAATACTCCAATTCCTTATTAGTATTTTCTACTTCAATCTTCTTAATCTGATTCCAAAAGATTCCAAGGCTATAGCCAGATACTTTTTTGTTATCTCGGAGTCTAAAATGTTTATGAAACTGAATTTTTCCTTTCCCTTCATTCCCTCTTGAATATCTGTTCATTAAATGATTTAAGATGGAAAGTGATTTACAGACTTCTTCGTAAGCTCTATATAGCTCACTGGGCGATTCAATATTTTTTGATGCTTTAAACCTCGATTTAATGATAACATTACATTTCGATAACCTTGATTCTTCTAAAACTTCATCCTTATCAGGGAAATAAAAGTTTTCGACATCCATATATCTTTTCTTGTATAATTCATTTTCACCTTTTAAATTTATATATCGTTTTAACTGTGGGTTGTAAAAAGTTGATTCACCAATTGTAATTGGATGAGGGTTATGCAAAATAATATTATCAACTTTAAATACATAATATCCAACTTTACTCTCTCTCCTTACTAAATTTAGTAATCCTTCAAGCATCTTTGCTAAATTCATTGATTCTTTTTCAGCTTGAATATATTTTTCATATTCGGATTTATTTCTAAAATCTGATCTGACTTTTTGAAATGGAAAGTCGTGAAGATTTTGATTGAAAATTAAAATTTCAGGAACCTTTAGGATAAAGTCTAATTCATAACCATAATAAAACAATTCTACAATGAATGAATTGATCAAGAATTTAAAAGTATTCTTTTCGTTTTCACTTAGGGGTTTATTTGTGGAGATAATTTTTAATAATTTTTTTGCAATTTGCAAATCGTACGGTTCTCTTTGAAGTAAAATTGATTTGATGCTTTTGATTTCTTTCTCGATTCTGTCTTTATTCTGAAGATAGTTTCTTTTCTTTTCCTTATTGGAGGTACTTCCGTTAGGGTCTATTATGCTGAGTATATTTTGATACCTTCTTCTAATAGATAACTTGTTCGCAAAAGTATTTGATTGTTGGAACAAATGATTATCGATGAACAAATAAAAAAACTTGTCATAAGAATTATCGAAATTATATTTCAGTTGGTCTTCTATTTTCTTTATTATTGACCTATGAGATTCAAATCTTTCTTCGTGAAAAAAAATCAAACTATCTTTTGGTTTAAATGTAGTCCAATAGTTATGAAAGAACTCAAAACGCTTGTCAACGTAAATTAACTTGCCATTCGAGTTTTTGAATCCTTTGATCTTCTTGAACATCCTCTTTTTGTTTTTTATGGCAGGCAACGGGAAAGCGCGATGCGCAGTCCGAGGTGAAGAAAAAGAGGTTCCGCGAAGCGGAAAAAATTTTTCGAACCGAAGGATTGCGTTTGCGCGGTGTTGTGCGCTCGTCCGACCGAAGGGAGGCGAGTGCACAACACCGGCGCATCGCGCTTTCCCGTTGCTGACGCCTCCGACCGAAGGGAGGATGGCGTCAGCAATGTTGGGGTAAGCGCAGTTGGCGCGTCCCCACTAAAGATAAGGCGGGAGCGGGAGGAGTGCAAGTCCTACTTGAGCGAAGCTGCGGGCCACCAGCCCGCGCCTATTGACGCTTACCTTTTGTTAGATGATTTTTCTTTTTAACTTTTTAGTATATCTGCATTTAGGGAAATTTGTACATCCATAAAATTTACCGTATTGCCCATTTCTGATTACAAGACTACCTCCACATCTTGGGCAGAGTGATGAATTCTCCCTTCTTTTTTGCTTATAAACATTTTTTCTTGCCTTTCGTACATGTTCTCCTTTTGCACTTTTTCCTCGAACATGAGATTTGAATATTTTTCTAATTATCTCATTAACTTCTTCAACAGTAAGTATCTTTTTGCCTTTTCTATTCTTTATTGCTCTAAGCAATTGTCCTTTATAAATTACCGGGACTTTTGAGTATACGTTTTTTAATTTTGCTTGGCCCGTAAAAACGATAATAGGATAATAAACAACATGGTTGTATTCTCGAAGAATAGTTTTTAAGGTCCCTATATGTCCCTTGTTTTGGGGTACCGGATTCCTAAATCGATATTTTTTCTTATAGAAGGATTGAACCCAATATTCAGAATTTTCATGTCCATGAATCCATCCTTTATAGTTTTTCGTCTCAATTACAAATATGCCATAAACAGAGACTATTAAATGATCAATTTGACTACTCCGACCTTCTGACTGTAATAATATATTATTGAATACTTTATATTCTTTTTTATTCAAAAAGTCTAACCGTATAGCAACCTTCGATTCACCAATAGCACCTTTTATTCCGGATGAAAAAACCTTAACAATCATGAATACCAGGATTAGTCCTATAATTAGAATTTCCATTAATTTATATTCTATTCACTTAGTTTATTTCATCTAACGGGAAAGCGCGATGCGCCGGTGGCGACGAATGGAGCCACTGATCGTCATAGCCATTGTTAGCGTTTGGCTTCGTCGATGGCCTTCTTTACTTCTTCAATAGATTTCCCGGTAATTTTAGATATAGTTTCTACATCAAGCCCTGCTTCATGAGATTTGAGAATTACTTCGATTTTGCCTTCTTCTTTGCCTTCTTCATAAGACGTATCCACAACATTTTTCAAATCCCGGTAATATTTCAAACTCTCCTCATACCTGGCCTTTTCCTCCGGGTCGAATCGGGCAATCTCCGCTACTTCGAACAGTTTCTGGAATATGCGCTCCTGCAAAGCCGCCGGTCGGTTTTGCAGATACGGAAGATGTCTCAATACATACATCCACTTGTCAAAGTCCGTTTCCAATTCTGTTTCTGTCTTTTTGAAATTTGGCATCTCCAGGTATATGAAGGTAAGCTTGTCGTAAAATACCTGGCAATGTTGGTCCTTCAACTTCACTTCATGGCGTACTTGTTTCTTATGTCGGCCGTCGTCAAATACAAAGTCCAGTATCCCTATAGTGTATACTGCCGCCAATTGGTAATCCCAGTCCCCCTTCTTGGCTTGTTCCTGGATGGGAAAGGTCGAATAATACACGCTCCGGTCTTTGAAGTAGTTCTGCTTCGCCTTTTGGACCTCAACAATAAACCTTTCTCCACTGGGGCTGGTGCAGTATAGGTCAAAGATGGCCTTGCGGTCTACCTCGCTGGCGCCCAACTGTTCCGTAGGGGTATAGGATAAGTCCTGGATACGATGGCGATGCGGCAGCACCTGGTTGAGGAAATCGATCAGCAGGTCTTTGTTTATATCCGTCCCGAACAGCTTCTTGAAACCATAGTCGGTAAAGGGGTTGATGTATTTATCTTGAAGCGCCATGTTGTCTGGTCTTTGTTGGGGTAAATTTACAGCCTTTTCAAAGGATATGCCAGTGTGTGGTCTTTTCTGCTGGACGCTAACGGTTTGTGTATGTGGCGTGTAGGGCTTTTGCCCGACATGAACACATACATGTTGTTAGCTCTCGTTTTTCTTTCTCAATTTATATTCATTTAATATTCTCCATTCTTTGTCTATCTCTTGTTCAATAAGACTGATGTTTTTAACACTCAATTTTTCAGGCAATTCGAATTTTTGAATCTCTTTGAATATTTTGTCGTCACAAGTTGAATTTCTCGGATGCATTAACGTTATATGAGCCTTATGTTCCCGTGGAGATGAGTTTTCGTTTTGTAGAATCAGCTCTCTTAATTTGCGAAATTGATTTTTTTCATCTTCAAGAGCTATGAGAACGCCTTTTCCTTCTGAAAACCTTTTAAGTCTACCTAGATTAAGCTGGAATTCATCTATTTCAATCTTCCTTAAATTACTCTGAATTAGATTTAAATCTTCAATCTCATCTTCACGGCAAAGCGTAATGTGACTTCTAATCAATTCGAATTGTTTTGGATTAAATATTCTCCTAATTGATTCAATTGTAATTGATTCGATATCATCCAAAAAGATTGTCAATTGTTGTCTTTTCATTTTTTTCTCAATGAGAGCTAACGGGAAAGCGCGATGCGCAGTCCGAGGTGAAGAAAAAGAGGTTCCGCGA
>CAZHCA010000048.1:0-5683 GCA_964530825.1 uncultured Saprospiraceae bacterium | reverse complement strand
TACGACTGGCTGCAGTGGCGTACGATTTCGTCGTACTGGCGCACCACGGCGTGCACTTCGATGCGCCCGGCAAGCCCCTGTTCGAGGTTTTTCTCCCGGGTTGCGGCGGTTTTCGGTTTCACTTAGGTTGAGGCAGCAAACCGGGCAGTCGTATTCGGTAGCCAGGTAGCGAGCCGATCCACCGTAGCTAGCGCCGATGTCCAACACCTGGAGGTCGTCTTGCCCCGGGCCTTGATGAAAAAGGAGCTGGCCGAAGCCTTCCAGGCGCTGCCGCGGGCCGAACACATCTCTTTCGGCTGGGGCGACAAAGTCTTTTACCTGGAGACGCCCACCTGGGGCGATATGCAACTGGGAACCGCCCTGCGGGCTATGTTTTTCCGGAGCGAAACAGCCATGCACCTCACTTATCACTACGGCGTGTCGAAGGCCTGGTACGAAATCAGTCTGTGCCCGGTTCGACGCGAAAACCTGATTGCCTGCCTTCTGGAATCGTTCGAGCGCGATGAACAAGGGCAACTCATCGAGATTCCCAATGCCGGCTATACGCCCCACGACCGCTTCTACGAAGCCACGGTCAACTACTCCTTCCTCTGCACCTGCAACAACTGGTCGAACCAGGCGCTGAAAAAAGCACAGGTGAAAACCGCCCGCTGGTCGCCTTTCGACTACGGGTGTTGTGTTGCAACACCTCAGGGACCGGCGTTAATGAGAAACCGAATACCCCCTGCCGCAACCGGCGCAGCTTCCGACGGGCGTTGTTGACGAAAGTGAAGGAACCGAAGGCGGCAATTGAACAAAATAGCCGCGATATTATGAAGGATCCAAAACCGTTTTGTCTGCCCGCTTACCACCTAACCCGCCACCCCAGCCGGGCGCCCCGCAAATGATAGTGCGTCCGATACCGGGCGGACCCAAACTCCAGAATGCCGCCCCGCTCGTACTGCACACCTAAAAAAAGGCAATTCCCGGCCTTCAAATGATAGTTTAGTAATACCGAAGCGGTAAGATCTAGGTTTGGTCGATCCCGATAGTAACGTTCATTGATCAGCCGATTGTCCAGTATGTGCTGTTGGGTCGTTTCATCCAGGGCGACGCCGTCAAAATGCTGTATCACCCGGACGCGGGCGCCGACGCGCGCCTCCAGGTAAAAGCGGCCGACCGGTTGCGTAAACCCGATACCCAGCGGTAGGGACCAACGATGCAGGGCGTTGTTGTGGATGATGAACCGCCTGGTCGTACGGGTCTCCTCGCGGACACCCGGTTCGTAGTATTGTTCGCCGGACAATTGAAAATTATAGACGACCGCCGAATCGCTCGCAACGGCTTGGACCGTGGTTTGGCTGGACGTGAATTGGTAACGGCTCCGCAGCAATTGATAGCTCAACCCGGCGAAGGCGTACCAGTGCTCGGCAAAGTACCAATCCAGACCTACGGTGCTGGTGGAAGCGTATTCGAAGGATTCGCTGTCCTCCCTAGCCTGCTTCCAGGCATTCGGCCCTTCGTAAACGGCGTCTCCGACGCCCAAGGCAGTTTCCAACCGAAAGAAAAGCGGCAGAGCGGCAGCCGCCAGGGAATCCGGTGCTGGGAGCAGATCCGGTGCGGCCGCCCACTGAAGCGGATTCGGGGATAAGCGGTCAATGGTGGGCAAAACGGCCATCCGGCTGCTGGGGATCGCCGACAGCGTTTCCGTGCGCACGACCGGAGCCTCACCGGCCGTTCTCGGCAAAGGAGAGGAAACGGGTGGGGCAGGAACAGTATCCGTACGTTCGGCGGTCAGCAGAGTGGAACTAACGGTGGCGCCCTTCGGATTATCCGTATCGGGTTGACTGAGGAGCGAATCCGCTTCCATTGACGATACAGTCCCGCCCGGCCGGGAAAGGCCGGAGCTATCCCTTTTTGTTGTTTTCCGAGCATTGGAAGGTACAGCTTCCGGACGACCGGGGCGGACCTTTTCGAAGGAAGCAGGCGCCGCTTCTTTCTTTCGCTCGTTTATTGCTGCCGGTCTTTCTGGTACTAACCAAAGTGAAACCGCCAGGACCGCAAGCAACACACCCGAGCCCAACCAGAACAACAGAAGCCCCCTGCGCCTCTTTCGCCCACGGAGTGCTTTCTCGATATTGTCCCAGACTTTATCCCGGTCCCAGTCTTGCGGCTGCAACGGCTTCATGTTTTTCGGTTTTTATAGTTTATACTGAAGGCGTTCAAGTACTTCCTGAGCTTTTTTCGCGCTCTGGAATAAATGGCGCGCGAGGCATCCGATCGGATGCACAGCATTTCGGCAATTTCCTGGTGATTGTAGCCTTCTACCGCTTTTAGCCGGAAAACGACTGCAGTTTTATCGGGCAACCGAGCTAGGTAGTAGTCGATGTCCGTTTGTTCCATTTGGTGAGGTGGAACGACCGTATAGTCGGTAGCGGGAAGGGCGGCCAGGTCTTCGTAAGCAAAGACCATGCGCTTCTTTTTTCGCAGAAACATTAGGGCGCTATTCACGGCTATCCGGTGAGTCCAGGAAGTAAAGGCGCCTTTTTCCGGGTCAAAATCGTCTATTTTGGTGAAGATTGTCAGGAAAACATACTGCAGAACTTCTTCGGCATCAGCGACCGACCCGAGGTAACGGTAAACTACGCCCATGAGCCGGTCGCAATGTTCGTAGTAAACTTTCTTTTGCGTCGGTGGGTCTTCCGTTCGAAGAAGTTGTAAGGTTTTGTTTTCCAATGATTTGTAAGCTCGTTATTTGTCAAAGATTTGGGAAAAGACACCCATGACAGGGGCTCTTTTCCCGGAACTTGCAGCTGAAAGCATACTACTTGCCGTCGCAGTTTTCGGAACTCACAAGCGAAAACGCACCGTAATCAGGTCGGTATCCCCATCGGGAAATACGACGTTGACGGTTAACACCCCGGCTTGCGGCGTCACCCAGTTGACCAGACTACGACTACTGTCACTCAATTGGTAGATGATATTTTGGTTGGCGTCGGTTTTTTTAAAAGCGCCGATGTTGCTGTAGGTATAACTATTCCTGCCAGAGTATCCGAAAGAACCCTGCCAACGGAAAGTTATGGAATCAGAACCATCCGCCACCGTAATGGTTTTGGCGGCATCGTCGTAAACCGGGTCGAGATCCAATAAAATACCTGATGCGGAGCGGATCTCTGCGAAACTGCCGGCCGGCGTACAAAGTGAAAATGACTGAGTATCGGAAAAGTCGTTAATGCTCTGAAACTGGCCGTTGAAGTTTTGTTTGTCGATACTCATGACGCCGTTATACATCCAGCTGCCAGTGAGGCTGGTATCGCAGATCGTATAGCTTTGGCCGGCCGTAATCTGTTCTTGAATGATGTTGAAATCGCCCGGATTATAGATGTGATTGATGTATTCGATCTCTGAGCAGTCGGTTATTGTTATTGTTGGCGTTATCTCCCGGGTTGCGGAAAGGGGAAAAACGATATTGCCCATGTCCAGCAGCGTATCATTCACGTGGGGAAGAAATTCTATCAGTCGATCGAAACAAGGGGCCTCAAATCTTCCCGAAACTATAAGGTGTATCTGGTACTCCTTTTGTTCCTCTATGAATTCGAAGAAACCATCGGCGTCGGTCTGACCGCTGTATTTCACTTCGTCGCCACCTTCGTGCAGGCTCTCTCCTAATACGAAAAGATCCGGAACCGGGGCTCCGTATTGGTCGACGATCCTGCCGCGGAGGGTAAACAAGGAATTGATATTCACTTCCAGATCAATGGTCTGCACGTCGGGGTTTTCTAACAGATAGATATTCCGGGTTGCTTCACCACTGCCCAAGTCTATCGACTGAATGGTGCGATTATACTGGGCTTTAGCAGCGATGATCAGTCCTTTTTCTTGGGAAGCGGGCAACTCAATTTCGTAGAATCCGTTCTCGTCAGCGGTGATCTCTTTGTCGAAATTTCCCCGACGAACCCGCAGAACGGCCTTGCCTATGGCCAGTTCTGCTGTATCGCGTACGGTTCCGCGGAGGATCAGGGTCTCGCCGGGCTGGGGCTCTTCTACTTCTACTTCTACGGTGGTCACATCTTGTTCTTTGGTGCAAGAAGCCGCCAAGATCAAAACGAACAAGGTGATCGGAAACAATATCTTTATGTAATAGCGCATTTTATTTTTCATTTATCTGTACAAAACAGATTTTGGTGATGTAAATTGATCTTTTGAAATCAGACACTAATCCGGATTAGCCATTGCTTACACTAATAATTATGCAGAAAACGGAGCGCGCGTGACTGCGGTGCAGTTTTTTTTCTCTTTCGGTCTTTGATTAACCCCGGTCAACTCTCCTCATCTATTTTGTTTTGCCTAACGTGAGGTTGGGGTTAACCAAGCAGTTTTGGCAGCAAAACAGCCGGTTTTTGGTCCATGAACGAATAAGCAGCTAGTGCACCCAGCATGTGAGCCATGTGCGAAGAGCGTCTATGGATTATTTATATGATATTCAAATTAACAATACTTCTGTACTTGATTTATTTTATACCATCGAGCCAAAGTTGCGGTCTTAGAAGGCGATAGGCGTGTAGGCGAGGTATTGGCCGTCGGGGGAGAGCTCGCCGAAAGCGGTGCGGGTTACGGGCAGCGCTTCGGGCAGTCCACCCTCGATGGAACCCCCGTAGAGCTTATTCGACTGGGCCGGCACCGCTCGCGTCCCGAGCGGAAAATGACCGATTGGTCGTCGGACGTCCATCCCTGGACCACGTCCGAATACGGGTGCCAGGTGAGGCGCTTAAACAAGTTGCTTGCGCTAAAGTAAAACAATCAGTATTTTAAAGCAGGAAGTGGGAAAATCCCTTATTTCGTAGGCATGACAAGCGTTACCCCAATTGTCTTTTTCCATGGATTTCTATCACACTCGGTATGGCGGCAATTCCTATTTTACGGTTCTCACGGAAGGTCCGTCCATCTCGGTAGTCAAGGACTGCGGTGGGGAGGCGATCACTACTATGAAAAGGTACTGGGCCAGGAGCGCAAGACCTATTACATCGACCGGCCGAAGAAGTCGAGAAAACTGCCCAAAATACTCCGGGAAACGGACGTATTGCGGACCCTACGCGCCTGCAAGAACATCAAGCATCGTTGTATTCTGATGCTGGTTTATTCGGGTGGGTTGCGCCTGGGTGAGGTGGTCAAGCTCAAAGTACAGGACATCGATTACGAGCGCAAGCAGATCTTCATTCATGCCGGAAAGGGTAAGAAAGACCGATACATCCTGCTCGCAAAGAAAACGGCAACCCTGGTTCGTCAGTATCTGCAGGAGTACCAGCCGGCGTATTGGCTGTTTGAAGGTCAGGATGGGGGGCAGTATAGTGCCTCCAGTATTCAGAAAGTCTTTCGAAGAGCAGTGAAAAAAGCAGGTATTAATCCTTATGCAACAGTGCATACGCTGAGGCATAGCTTTGCTACTCATTTATTGGAGCGGGGGATGGATCTAAGGTATATTCAGGAATTATTGGGGCATAGTAGTAGTGAAACGACACAAATATACACCCACATCACGTCCAAAGCACGTAACAAGCTTGTTTCGCCACTTGATTTTTTGGATATTGAAGAGGAATCAAGCGACAAAACATAACTGTATATCCGGAACAAAGTTCCGGATAGCAAGATGTTGTGTGCAACCTTGAGAAAACCAAAAAATAGTAAAGAATGGCGTTTGACAAAA
>CAZHCA010000047.1:0-5784 GCA_964530825.1 uncultured Saprospiraceae bacterium | reverse complement strand
TCGGTGGCCGGAATTTCTTAGCCGCACCCAGAGGGTGCTAAATAGTTACGATTTTTTCATAGCAACTTAAAGTTATTCGTTTTTCAACTTTTAAGTTGTCCTATTTTTGGGGAAGGCTACAATTCAACCGGAATCAACAGTCTTATATCTGTGATACTACGAATGAATGATAGATAAATATTATGATTATTGTGTATTTGATTGCTGGCATCCCATTGATTCTTTTTTTAATTCATAAATCCGCTCTAAATACCTATATCCTCTCTGGATATGGAGAGTTGGCTCTAAAATACCTTTTTTTTAAGAATGCTATAATGATAAGGTTTCAATATAAGAAGAATAAAAATTTTTTAACTATTTTTAAGTATTCATTTTTAAGATCCTTGTTGTTATTGATTTTTCTTTTAGGCTTGGTCATAGTTTACACTATTATAAGTGGTGAATCCTGGCGCGTATTAGAAATAAGATACCCAGATATTGGGGACTTTTTTTCAAGTAATAATATTCTGTCAAGTGATAAAAACAAATTGGTCTTTATTTTCATATTTGGTTCTACACTTGCAGCGTTCATTATTAATTTAATTAGAAAAAATTCTGTCAGAAGTGGATTCAAAGAGCATATTGAAGAAAATAAAAAACTAGAAAACAGCATTTCTGCTGTCATTGATTCGGCGAACCAGCGAAATAGATATGAGAATGTGGTAATGCTAGTAAAAATGTTACCTCAAAAACCTTTAGAAGTTTCTAAGAGTAGGTGTTTGTTATACTTTAAAATACTTCACAAGATTGAAGGACTTATAGATGATTGTCAAGATATTGAATCTTTTAAGACTGTAAAATATTTTTTTTCGTTCATTTTCACTGAAATACAGGAGTATGCAGATGAGGATATTGCCTTAATAAGGCCAAAGAATTCAAAGAAGTTTCGGAAAAATATTAAACTTCTCCAACGTGACTTATATAACATCTATAAGAAATAACTTACCTTAGAAAACATGAATTCTGATAACACTTTTGAGAAAATTCGAGGTCTTATCTCTCAAAATTATAATGAAAAGGCGATTAAGTACTTAATTGAGTATCTAGAAAATAGTCCAAACCGTGAAATGTATATCGATGATTTAATTTTAATACATAATCAATTTGAAGATTTTTCTAGAAGGCAAAAACTAGGGTTAGAAATAAAAAATTCTGAAAAGAATGAAATTACTTACCGATTGATAAAGTTACTTAGGGTAATTCAAGATTCTGAAGTCAATGATAATTCTGAAGTTGAGTCAATCTTTAAAAATATTCGTTCTGAGTATAGAAAGTCATCAGCTAACATGTTACTTGTTAGAGGTGGTACTATAGTTATTACTACTTCTTTAGTAGCTTTTTTGTCAATAATGATGGGGGTGAATTTAATCATCATAATTTTTATGATAATATTAAGCCTTTTACTTTCTACATTGATAAGTGATTATTTTTAAATTAATTATAATTTATAGATCATCCACACTATAAAAATAATAAAAGAATAAGTGCAGAAAGTAAGAAAACGGTGCAGAACACAGGCTAGCCGACAATACTCTGCGATGCTCCGTACTGCGGCTAGCCGGGTCGTTGCTGACGCCATCCTCCCTTCGGTCGGAGGCGTCAGCAACGGGAAAGCGCGATGCGCCGGTGTTGTGCACTCGCCTCCCTTCGGTCGGACGAGCGCACAACACCGCGCAAACGCAATCCTTCGGTTCGAAAAATTTTTTCCGCTTCGCGGAACCTCTTTTTCTTCACCTCGGACTGCGCATCGCGCTTTCCCGTTGTGCTTTATTATGACAAACCACTAACCAATGATAAAATTCTTTAGAAAAATTAGACAAAAATTGCTCTCTGAAAATAAGTTCAGTAAGTATCTGATTTACGCAATTGGAGAAATAATACTTGTTGTCTTTGGAATATTGATTGCTCTTCAAGTGAATAATCAAAATCAAATCAAAAACGAAAAAAAAGCCCTCAAGAATTACTTGGAAAAAATAGCAATCAATGTAAAAAGTGATATTAAAGTTGCGGAAAATATGATCGAGACAAGGACGCAACAATCATTATTATGTGCGGAGGCTACCGAATTGATTTCTAAAAAAAATTGGAGTGACCAACGAAAAATTACAAACGCTGTATTTGCGATGATTATAGAACAACCTTTGAATTTTAATCGCAGTGGATTTGAATCTCTAAAGAATTCTGGATATTTACAGCATCTTGACAATCCGAAAGTGGAAGAACTGATTTATAACTATTATAATGCTGTAGACAAAGTGATATTTGAAGAATCAAGCTTACAAGTTTGGGCAAATGATTTAGATTTAGAATTACACAAAAGTGGCTTCTTTTCAGAATGGATTGAACTTGAAAAAAGACCAAATCAAAAAATGCGAAAAGTATTAGGAAATTATACCGATGTTTTGACCGAACACAAAGGAAATGACATAGTGCTATCTATTTTATATAGAGGTTTTTTGTTCACAGCAGAACTCACGGGCTTTTATGAAGAACAAGTTGCCTTTGGAAATGAATTATTAACAGCGATAGAAGATCACAATAAAAAATAACGAAAGCACAACACCGTGTATAATTAATGGCTAGTTCTCGCCTACTTACGAAAATCCTCGCAGATTTTCTATTTAGTTTTTATTTGCTAAATTAGGTGCTTAATCACGCCACTAATCATACACAATAACGTTGCACGCAATGAGATCAGGTAAGATCAATTGAAATAACACACAATTATTCCTTCAAAAGCTGGAAAAAATTTAAAAACAATTACCTTAGTTAGAATCTTTTAAAATGTTAAATGTAGATGGAAAGATTGATTTTAATGAGTTGTCTAAATTCATAGGTAAAAATTGGACAATTGTTTTCGTTGTAATTGTGATCTGCGTAATCGGATACTATATTTATGATCCATCAAAGCACGGAAATAATGACAATACCACTGATACAGAGAACGTAGAAAGTATAAAAGGCGATACTATTGTTAAAAGCGAAGAAATAGACGAAAATGTAAATCAAAGAAGAAGTTCTAATGTTTCACCCGAAGAAAGTCGATCAAGAAGTAAATTAAATAACCTATCTAGTGAACAAGGGCAAGAAGTTGTTATTAGGTTTCTTGATGGAAAAACTATGGAACCGATTGAGAATATTTCAATAACTTCAACAGAAGTGTCAATAAATAGTACAACTAATCACCATGGAGAAATAACGATTCCTGGTTCTGTCGCTGAAAGCTTTGGACAGTATAATGCAATTACTATTTTAGTTTCTCATCCACAATATTATAATGAGGAATTAGTGGTTTCATTATCAGAAAATCAAATTTTTAAATTAAACTCTAAATAAATGTTGCGTTTTATTTTTCTTCTAATAATTGTTTCTTCTAATTTAACTTTGTATTCTCAGAGTTGGTTTCGAGTTAAAGTAGTTGACTCTGAATCTAAAGCAAGCATACAGGAGGCAATTGTTTATATTGAGGAAATACCACTGGGTGACAAGTATACTGATAGAAACGGATTGGTTGTTTATCAGAATGTACCAGAAGATAGAAAGGTGAAATTGAATATCCGTAAGCCTGGATATCAATTCAGGAGTATTGATATTGTTGCAAATAAAGACATTGGTCCTGATAATAATATTATAGTAGAGTTGTCTAAGGAAGAGGTTAAGCCACAGAAAATCATCTGGGGAGAAATAGTTAATGCCGCCAGTGGGGATGAAATTATTGAGGCTACTGTGGAATTAAATATCGCAGGAGAAGTATTTAGAACTGAAAGCGATGAAAGCGGTAATTACAGATTTAAAATTTCTTCTGAAATATTTTCAATGTCGCAAAGATTTAAAATCGAAATAAAAGCAAATGGATGTTCAGATTATAGAGAGACAATTCAAAATCCTTCAACGCTTGTTTTTAATAAAGATTTTGAAATAAAGTGTTCTAATATCTATCCTGAAGAAAGAGCGGCGCAAGTAACGACTAGAGAACGGAATAATATACAATCTCGAAGCGTAGGAATGTGGACAATTACTTTGGAAGGATGTTCGCGACAGGGAGATGAAGTGACTTGTAATTTTACAGTTTTGAGTAAGGGAAAAGATCGAAATTTTGCTATTTGTGGGTCTAATCCATATAGAGACGGTTCGATGATATACGACTGTAATAATGGATCTTCCGAGGGAATTGGTTCAACACTAGCCAATAAAGTTAGCTCGCAGTGGTCTAAAAGTCTAATAATTCAAGATTTACCAACAAAAGCAACAGTTAAATTTGCAAATTTTCCTTTAGACTGTAATAAAATTCCTCTCTTACATATAGCAGCTGGGGGTGATGATTATCAGTCTAGAGAATATTTAAAGTTTAGAAATATATATTTAGGAGAGGAAAAAAAGTAGTAAATGAATAAATGCGTGCAACAAAGGCTACGACGTCCATGCTCCTTCGTCGCACGGCGCGTAGCCAAAACGTTGCTGACGCCATCCTCCCTTCGGTCGGAGGCGTCAGCAACGGGAAAGCGCGATGCGCCGGTGTTGTGCACTCGCCTCCCTTCGGTCGGACGAGCGCACAACACCGCGCAAACGCAATCCTTCGGTTCGAAAAATTTTTTCCGCTTCGCGGAACCTCTTTTTCTTCACCTCGGACTGCGCATCGCGCTTTCCCGTTGTGCTTCATTAAAACCAACCACTAACCAATGATAAAATTCTTTAGAAAAATTAGACAAAAACTACTCTCTGAAAATAAATTCAGTAAGTATATGATTTATGCAATTGGCGAAATAGTACTTGTTGTTATTGGTATTCTAATAGCATTGCAGATCAATAATGCCAATGAGATGAAAAAGACCCGAGATAGAGAGACTGTATTGCTGAAAGAAATGAGAAGCAATCTTCAAACGGATCTCAAAGATTTACAATGGAACATAGAGAATAATAAAAATCGAATATACAGTAACGAAGTAATCCGGAAAGTAATTGAACAGAAATCACTTTATAACGACACGCTAAAGACTCATTTTGCAAATTTTTTCGGCAATTTTCAACTTGTTGAAAATACATCAGCGTGGGAAAACTTAAAATCTGTTGGTTTAGATCTGATTTCAAATGATTCACTTCGTAAGAACATATCCAATCTTTATTCAACCCAATATAAATATTTAGAAAATTTGGAAAAAGGACTTGACGATAGGTATCATTGGAATTACTTATATCCACAAGTTTTAGAACATATTATTCTGGATGAACTTTGGGTCTCTGGGAAGCCTCGAAATTATGATTTATGGATTAATGATGGGGAGTTTTATGAAGTACTTAAAATGAATATAAAATGGCGTTATTATATGCAGAATCAATATGAATTAAATTATCAATCAGTTCAAATGTTGGAAGGACAAATTGATAAACATCTAAAAGCGCTAGGTAAATAACGAAAGCACAACAATGGGTATAGTGCATGCCCTGCGGGACACGCACCATACCCTAACCGTTGCTGACGCCATCCTCCCTTCGGTCGGAGGCGTCAGCAACGGGAAAGCGCGATGCGCCGGTGTTGTGCACTCGCCTCCCTTCGGTCGGACGAGCGCACAACACCGCGCAAACGCAATCCTTCGGTTCGAAAAATTTTTTCCGCTTCGCGGAACCTCTTTTTCTTCACCTCGGACTGCGCATCGCGCTTTCCCGTTGTGCTTTATTATGACAAACCACTAACCAATGATAAAATTCTTTAGAAGAATCAGACAAAAACTGCTGACTGAAAATAAA
>CAZHCA010000046.1:7001-7801 GCA_964530825.1 uncultured Saprospiraceae bacterium | reverse complement strand
TACAAAAACATATAGTTCAATGAATTTCTATAAACCAGAGCAACGACATCAATACAGGCAGGAGAACGCATACTGTCTAACAAGAACCAACTCGTGGCCATCTGTCGCACATATGGCGTACAGCGGCTTGAACTCTTTGGTTCTGCGGCGCGGCAAGAGCTAGGCGTGGTGCCCCGCGACCTCGACTTTCTCGTGACATTCACCACGCATGATGTGGCGGGGGCATTCGACCGCTACTTCGGGCTGAAAGAAGAGCTAGAAACTTTGTTTCAATGCCCGATTGATATTGTTGAGTCGCATGCCATCCGCAACTCCTACTTTCGCCAAGCGATTGATCGGGAAAAGGTGTGTGTGTATGCGCAGTGAAAGCACACAAATTGCTGTATGATATAGCACATGCAGCGGCGTTAATCGCTGAGTTTACTCACTAGAAACAGTTACATGATTATCGGTGTTTCAATCCCCCATGGGGATTTCTAGTGCATTGAACTCGATGAGATAGACAAGGCTCCGCAAAGGGCAGAGTCGTTTCAATCCCCCATGGGGATTTCTAGTGCATTGAACAACAATCACGGGTCAGTATTATCGTGAAAACGGATAGTTTCAATCCCCCATGGGGATTTCTAGTGCATTGAACATTCCCACGTTGCAACCCCCTGACGAAACGGTTGCGTTTCAATCCCCCATGGGGATTTCTAGTGCATTGAACCATTATGAAGCAAATTTCTCAACTTACACCATAAATCGTTTCAATCCCCCATGGGGATTTCTAGTGCATTGAACCTGGCTAACTCATACCA
>CAZHCA010000046.1:0-6901 GCA_964530825.1 uncultured Saprospiraceae bacterium | reverse complement strand
CCCCTTTTTGTTAGTTCAGTTTCAATCCCCCATGGGGATTTCTAGTGCATTGAACAAATCAGATTATAATTGCCACATCAACTTGATAAACGTTTCAATCCCCCATGGGGATTTCTAGTGCATTGAACCTGGCTAACTCATACCACCCCTTTTTGTTAGTTCAGTTTCAATCCCCCATGGGGATTTCTAGTGCATTGAACGGCTACCACCGGCACAACTCGTGGTTCAAGACAAAGCGTTTCAATCCCCCATGGGGATTTCTAGTGCATTGAACTGGTGGTGGTAGGCACACACCGGGATCAATGAAGGGGTTTCAATCCCCCATGGGGATTTCTAGTGCATTGAACCATACAAATAAACGACCAAGGGGTTTTCTGGACGTTGGTTTCAATCCCCCATGGGGATTTCTAGTGCATTGAACTTATATCTAGAGGGATGTTGTGGCTAGGGGGATAAAAATGTTTCAATCCCCCATGGGGATTTCTAGTGCATTGAACCTTTCTATAGTTGTCCCACTTCTCTTCTGTGACAACAAGTTTCAATCCCCCATGGGGATTTCTAGTGCATTGAACCAGCACGAGTACCATTGTACAGTAGCTGATAAGGATGGTTTCAATCCCCCATGGGGATTTCTAGTGCATTGAACCAAATATCCCTTCCATGCGTAGCGTGCGTATGGGAGTGGTTTCAATCCCCCATGGGGATTTCTAGTGCATTGAACTCGCTGTTGTCCCCTCCTTGAAGGTTGTCAATGTGAGTTTCAATCCCCCATGGGGATTTCTAGTGCATTGAACGATCGAAGAGCTTCAGAATAAGCTGGACGCACTGCAGTTTCAATCCCCCATGGGGATTTCTAGTGCATTGAACTACGATGTAATATCCGTGCGGGTAACGCACGAAACCGTTTCAATCCCCCATGGGGATTTCTAGTGCATTGAACGACGATGGGATTGTCCGCAAGCGTTGTTTTATTGTGTTTCAATCCCCCATGGGGATTTCTAGTGCATTGAACTACGATGTAATATCCGTGCGGGTAACGCACGAAACCGTTTCAATCCCCCATGGGGATTTCTAGTGCATTGAACGACGATGGGATTGTCCGCAAGCGTTGTTTTATTGTGTTTCAATCCCCCATGGGGATTTCTAGTGCATTGAACCAAGTCAAGTATTTGTGCTAATATGAGAGTAGGGAATAGTTTCAATCCCCCATGGGGATTTCTAGTGCATTGAACCGCCGAATGAGGTCTTGAGAGCAACCACTTTGTCGCCGTTTCAATCCCCCATGGGGATTTCTAGTGCATTGAACGTCAAGCATCTGTGCTAATATGAGTGTAGGGAATAGTTTCAATCCCCCATGGGGATTTCTAGTGCATTGAACTGAGGAGAAAGCTGTGCGGGACGATGGTTCTGCACAGTTTCAATCCCCCATGGGGATTTCTAGTGCATTGAACCTAGACCTGAAATTCGAGCGCAGGGTAGACATTTCCGTTTCAATCCCCCATGGGGATTTCTAGTGCATTGAACTCGTTCCTACAACAAACCCTATCATCATTGATTGAAGTTTCAATCCCCCATGGGGATTTCTAGTGCATTGAACCGGCGTCAAAGCCAAGCGCTTCTAAGTCCCAATCGCTTGTTTCAATCCCCCATGGGGATTTCTAGTGCATTGAACCATCACTACTGAGAAGTGCGAGCAAGTCGTTGATATGTTTCAATCCCCCATGGGGATTTCTAGTGCATTGAACCAAAGCAATGGGATCGGCGACCCGTTGATCGAAAACCGTTTCAATCCCCCATGGGGATTTCTAGTGCATTGAACTACAAAGGTTATTGCTGCCTGAATAAGGGACATCTGGGGTTTCAATCCCCCATGGGGATTTCTAGTGCATTGAACCAACGCAAAGCAGAACAAGCGTGCGAAATGATAGTTGTTTCAATCCCCCATGGGGATTTCTAGTGCATTGAACTTTTGATGGGGGTACCATACTCGTGTTTTTTTTGGGTTTCAATCCCCCATGGGGATTTCTAGTGCATTGAACCCATCCGAGGATTTCTACCTCGGATGCAATGAATGAGTTTCAATCC
This sequence comes from uncultured Saprospiraceae bacterium, assembly GCA_964530825.1. Classification (GTDB taxonomy): domain Bacteria; phylum Bacteroidota; class Bacteroidia; order Chitinophagales; family Saprospiraceae; genus CAZHCA01. Next base: position 4,816 of record CAZHCA010000046.1, on the reverse strand, counting down.
CCCATGGGGATTTCTAGTGCATTGAACCTATATCCCTTCTGCTAATCAACTACTAATCAACTTGTTTCAATCCCCCATGGGGATTTCTAGTGCATTGAACAAGGCTTGCGGTACCAACGGTACCAACGTTTCGCCTAAGTTTCAATCCCCCATGGGGATTTCTAGTGCATTGAACCAAATGCGCGGGTGACACCCTTGTCACCATGCCTTGTGTTTCAATCCCCCATGGGGATTTCTAGTGCATTGAACTAGAACTACTCGAACGAACATTGGTTCATTTAGAGGGGTTTCAATCCCCCATGGGGATTTCTAGTGCATTGAACTCTGTTTCCTTAGGGGAATGATTAAAAACGGGACTGTTTCAATCCCCCATGGGGATTTCTAGTGCATTGAACCGGCTCTGGACATGACTTTGACGGCGAGACAATACACGGGTTTCAATCCCCCATGGGGATTTCTAGTGCATTGAACCCTTATGGGAGGGAAATCCTTGGTCGTCTAGATAGGTTTCAATCCCCCATGGGGATTTCTAGTGCATTGAACATCGGATTGATGCCGCTAAGCTTCGCCGCGGACGCGGTTTCAATCCCCCATGGGGATTTCTAGTGCATTGAACGTATTCGCAGAAATCGCTATGCGCAACATTAGTAGAGTTTCAATCCCCCATGGGGATTTCTAGTGCATTGAACGTCATCGCCACCTTCTAAACCAAAAATGGACATTAAGTTTCAATCCCCCATGGGGATTTCTAGTGCATTGAACTCGCCCGTAGCAAATCCCACCCAAGCGTCCGGGTGGGTTTCAATCCCCCATGGGGATTTCTAGTGCATTGAACCCCCCTGGTATGGGGAAGAACATTATGCTCCTTAAGTTTCAATCCCCCATGGGGATTTCTAGTGCATTGAACCCCACCACCGCAATTGTTGTGGTTCCAACCGGCCGCAGTTTCAATCCCCCATGGGGATTTCTAGTGCATTGAACTGAGAAACGAACGTCGTTTCTCATGGACGACAATGAGTTTCAATCCCCCATGGGGATTTCTAGTGCATTGAACCGACCGGCATTTGCAAGCAAAAATCTTGTGATGGGGTGTTTCAATCCCCCATGGGGATTTCTAGTGCATTGAACGCGGTTGCGTTGGGAATGAAAACACAGACAATCCGATGTTTCAATCCCCCATGGGGATTTCTAGTGCATTGAACTGACACGGCTTTTTGCCCAAAAATGCTTGCACATTGCGTTTCAATCCCCCATGGGGATTTCTAGTGCATTGAACTGATGTCCCCATAGGCAACGGCTTAGGTGATTACAAGTTTCAATCCCCCATGGGGATTTCTAGTGCATTGAACGGGGGGAGCACTATTGATCCCAAGATGGCAGTTGCTGTTTCAATCCCCCATGGGGATTTCTAGTGCATTGAACCCCAAGTATCTGTGAGGCATTCAGTCCGTTCTTGGCGTTTCAATCCCCCATGGGGATTTCTAGTGCATTGAACTGCGCCATGCTCCAAAGTACTCAAGCATGAAGCGAGTTTCAATCCCCCATGGGGATTTCTAGTGCATTGAACGCCTGTCCATGCGCAGTCAATGGGGTAGGAAATTGGTTTCAATCCCCCATGGGGATTTCTAGTGCATTGAACTAATTCATGGAGCAAGGCTATTTAGTTCCCCTTGCCAGTTTCAATCCCCCATGGGGATTTCTAGTGCATTGAACTAAGGAAGGCTACATGGGAAGGGGGAAGCCTAAAGAGTTTCAATCCCCCATGGGGATTTCTAGTGCATTGAACCCACATGCACGTCCTGTTCTGTTAGCTTTCTGTCTTGCGTTTCAATCCCCCATGGGGATTTCTAGTGCATTGAACCGTATGTGCACACCGACGCTATCGTGTGCGAGTCCTGTTTCAATCCCCCATGGGGATTTCTAGTGCATTGAACTGTATTCGATATGCTCCAAGTCGCCCCCATTTCCCGTTTCAATCCCCCATGGGGATTTCTAGTGCATTGAACTAACAGTATCCATAGCGTTCTTGTCGGCTATGGATAGTTTCAATCCCCCATGGGGATTTCTAGTGCATTGAACGACGCAATAGAGGTGTCAACGTCGGCATTTACGAAAGTTTCAATCCCCCATGGGGATTTCTAGTGCATTGAACCGTCGGCACCTGGCGAAGCCCCCGCTATTGATACAGGATGTTTCAATCCCCCATGGGGATTTCTAGTGCATTGAACGGCCGGTGATCGCGTCCTGCAACGCATCACTGACGAGTTTCAATCCCCCATGGGGATTTCTAGTGCATTGAACTGGCAAGGAGGGTAGGATGATACTGCAAGAACAAATGGAGTTTCAATCCCCCATGGGGATTTCTAGTGCATTGAACCAGTAAATCCCATTGTTTTGTTGTTGTGTCCCATGTAGTTTCAATCCCCCATGGGGATTTCTAGTGCATTGAACGTTACCGTTTGCCATTGCAATGCCATATTCCGTTGTGTTTCAATCCCCCATGGGGATTTCTAGTGCATTGAACCCAGGTTGCCGAGTTTGTGGCACGATATGTTAGGGAGTTTCAATCCCCCATGGGGATTTCTAGTGCATTGAACATTTTCCCTTGCGTTTCCCTATGCGCTTATGCTATAAGTTTCAATCCCCCATGGGGATTTCTAGTGCATTGAACCAGAGGATGAGGATGCAGGTCGGGGGGGGGTTTTTTGTTTCAATCCCCCATGGGGATTTCTAGTGCATTGAACTCTCCTCTGATGTACTGACCCAGAACGGGTCAGTGGTTTCAATCCCCCATGGGGATTTCTAGTGCATTGAACGATGGTGTGGGGTGTAAGGTTTACGATTTTCATTTATGTTTCAATCCCCCATGGGGATTTCTAGTGCATTGAACTGCCCATCGTCGTCGCTCCTCTGTGTGGTTCTGATTGATGTTTCAATCCCCCATGGGGATTTCTAGTGCATTGAACTCATTGTTCAATGTGTCGTCAGCGATGCGTTGCAGGTTTCAATCCCCCATGGGGATTTCTAGTGCATTGAACGTACCATAAATCACGTATCGATCCGGTAAATGAAGATGTTTCAATCCCCCATGGGGATTTCTAGTGCATTGAACACTTCCATCACACTCCTACCTTCCTTTGCCCTTTCGGTTTCAATCCCCCATGGGGATTTCTAGTGCATTGAACTGAATTTGTGCCAACAATAATGGTCCCCGAAGGCGAGTTTCAATCCCCCATGGGGATTTCTAGTGCATTGAACCATTTGCCTTTGTAGTGACGTAAACGCTTGCCGGTTGTTTCAATCCCCCATGGGGATTTCTAGTGCATTGAACTTCAAACGATCAATCGTCTCTCCATCGTTGTTCTGGAGGTTTCAATCCCCCATGGGGATTTCTAGTGCATTGAACATAAGCCCCCACAAACGGGCAGGGGCTTGCTAACGGGGGTTTCAATCCCCCATGGGGATTTCTAGTGCATTGAACTCATCATCAAAGAGGCAGTCGAGGCGGAGACTGCAGTTTCAATCCCCCATGGGGATTTCTAGTGCATTGAACCGGTTAAGGAAGCCGCGATTGCGTTGGGGTTGAGGTGTTTCAATCCCCCATGGGGATTTCTAGTGCATTGAACGTGCTCGTGCCCCTTCTCCCGTGCAATGCCCTGCGAGTTTCAATCCCCCATGGGGATTTCTAGTGCATTGAACTGCAATGCCTAACCCACTGTTGAGAATGATCAGCACAGTTTCAATCCCCCATGGGGATTTCTAGTGCATTGAACGGAAGCGATCAAGCAGGGGACGAGCTACGCGTCCGCGTTTCAATCCCCCATGGGGATTTCTAGTGCATTGAACTAGCGCGGCAGCATGCGTTCTAGCCGCATCTGAAGGTTTCAATCCCCCATGGGGATTTCTAGTGCATTGAACTTATCTTGCCCATGCAAGCGTCTAGTTTCTCATCTGGAGTTTCAATCCCCCATGGGGATTTCTAGTGCATTGAACAGCATTGCAAAAGCCAAACCCCGTGTTTATGGGAAGTTTCAATCCCCCATGGGGATTTCTAGTGCATTGAACACATCCAGAACAGTGCAGATAGCCTTATTGCAGCGAAGTTTCAATCCCCCATGGGGATTTCTAGTGCATTGAACGTTTGCCATACAACCACTTGTCAAGGCTAACTGCTGTTTCAATCCCCCATGGGGATTTCTAGTGCATTGAACGATAGAAGTCCAGTTCCCTCCCGTGCCCAAACCTCAAGTTTCAATCCCCCATGGGGATTTCTAGTGCATTGAACGAAGGTCGTCATCATCACGCGTGTCCATACCGACAGGTTTCAATCCCCCATGGGGATTTCTAGTGCATTGAACGATAGGCTCGCCGCGGCCATATATCACTACAAGCAGTTTCAATCCCCCATGGGGATTTCTAGTGCATTGAACGATGATTGACATCCCAGAGATGCCAACAAATATTGAAGTTTCAATCCCCCATGGGGATTTCTAGTGCATTGAACACGACGACGATATATCACTGTACCACAGGGCAAGCAGTTTCAATCCCCCATGGGGATTTCTAGTGCATTGAACGGCTTTGGAGCTTACACGCCTGTGGCAAGCGACACGATGTTTCAATCCCCCATGGGGATTTCTAGTGCATTGAACTTCTCTATTTCCCACGACCCGGTACGGCGGCATCGGTTTCAATCCCCCATGGGGATTTCTAGTGCATTGAACTGCCCTCGTCCGAGGGGGAGGGGGCTGGTCCATCGAAGTTTCAATCCCCCATGGGGATTTCTAGTGCATTGAACAGCCCCCTCGCTCGACCT
>CAZHCA010000045.1:0-10491 GCA_964530825.1 uncultured Saprospiraceae bacterium | reverse complement strand
AAAGTGCGTCGCTTTCATCCCACCGGCTGAAGACCGGTGGGTTTTACGCTCCGTTGTATAAATAAGGGAACTTGACCTGATCTTCGTCTTTACGCTGTTTACCGAAAGACTTCATGTACTGCGCAACGTTATCTAAAAAGTTTGTCTTCCATTTGAAGATTTGGTTCGGATGAAGGATGTATTTTTGTGCTAATTCCGATAGTGCCTCCCGTTCATGAGGCGTGGCCAGAATAACCTTTAGTTGGAATGCTGCACTGAGTGTTCTACGTTTCCGTTTCGTAATCGGTGGGTAATTTACGGCAATTACCAACTAAGCCACTAGCTCGAATTTTAGGGGAAGCGCATTCTTTAAGCAGCCTTTACAGGTTTGGACATTGATAACTAAATTGTACTGCTTAGCGTTTCAAATGAAAAAACTACAAACCAATGTGCACGGTAACATATTTACCCAAAGGATGTGATCACTTCATCTTAACATTCAATCGCGATGAAACGCCGTCTCGCTCGCCCGGCCAGGTAGGTCTCACTCGGCGAAAAAGCCGGCAGCTGGCTTTTCCGAGAGACGAGATGGCCGGTGGTACCTGGCTCGCCGTCAGTAGCGACAACCGGCTTGCGTGCTTACTCAACGGGGCCTTTGACCGGCATGATCGCACCCCGCCCTACCGCATGAGCCGGGGCTTAATGGTATTGGAGTATTTCGATTTTACCGACAGCGAGGCTTTCTTCAAAGGCTTCGATTTCCAGGGTATGGAGCCCTTTACTTTAGTTACCTACGACAGTGGCCTTTTATACGAATTGAGATGGGACGGTGACCAGCTCTATCGGAAAAAGCTGAACTCCAACAGGCCTCACCTGTGGTCCTCCGCAACCTTATACGACCAGGAAGTCCGTAAAAAACGCCAGGGTTGGTTCTCCGAATGGCTCCGCGGCCGCACCGCTTTCACCCGGGAGGATATCCTCGATTTTCACCAACACGCCGGTGAGGGAAACCCCAGCAACGATATTATCATGAATCGTAACGGCGTAGTTCGGACCGTTAGTATTTCTAGCATCGTCAAAACCTCGGCTGAGATTGATTTCCAATACAAAGAGCTTTTGAAAGGAGGGATTAGCACGGCCAAAATCGAGATCGAAGGCAAAGTGGTGGAATCGCATTAAACACAGGCCTTTTTTTCATTAAATTGATTCAGTGGACATATTGGTCATCGATCGTTTTTACTAACCTTTGATCTTCTATACGCCCAGGCTGACGCTCCGCTGCTTTTTTACGCCTGCCAATTCCGGCATTTTCAGTGGAGGCTTTCAGGTAGAGTCCAAATACAATACTTTGCAATGATTTCCCCAGAATATAGGCCCCGAACCAATCAGGTGGAGCCGGATTTTCCTTCCTTTCCGTCGAAGCCCAACTGAATGCAGTTGGCATCACGTATCCTATCATCGCTAATCGGCCGTCGACCTTCGTAACTTTTTGATAAAAAGGTTGTAACCGCCACTGGGAAATGATCTCCCATTGCCCTTCTATCCGTTCTATTGTTTCCCTTTCTTCCCGCCGGCCAGCATTAGCTTTGGCCGGTTTTGGGAAGGGCCTTTTCTTCTCGAATGCTGATTGAGGCTACCAATTAAATTGCATTAACAAATAAACTTGATTGTTACCCAGGTAACATTGTACTGAGAAAATATTGGAGAGTTTTGCCATTAATAAATGGTATGAATAATGACTTGTCCCATTTGTAATCAAGACCATGGCCCGCTCGTCTATCATTTCAAGGGCATTGCCGATTCCTTCCTGGTAGATATTCTCGCTTCTGAAAAGCAGGGCTGGCTGCAGGAGGATGGTGCCTGCACCCGTTGTATCGACCAGGCTCAACTGGAGCAGTGGCGAGCTGGTGCCGGAAGGGATTATCCCTACACAGAGGAGCAACCAGGTGATTATCGGGTGCTTTCCATTCCCCAACGCCTGGCTGCGCATCCGAGTTACACAGGAGAAGGTGTCACCATTTGTTTTCTTGACAGCGGCTTTTTTCCTCACCCAGATCTTTGCCAGCCCGAGAATCGGATATTAAAAATGTTTAGCATTCACCATCCTGAGCAAGAACTTAACTGGGATCAATCTCCTACACAAAGTTGGCCCGGCACCATGAATTCCGTGGCTGGTGCTGGCAATGGCTGGCTATCCGGCGGGCATTACTGCAGCCTGGCACCAGATGCTAAGGTTGTTTTGATAAAGGTAATGGACGAACAGGGTGCCGTGTGCGGAGAAGCCATTGCCGAGGCCCTGCAATGGGTACTGAAGCATCACCAGGCATTTGCTATCCGCATTGTCAATCTTCCCGCTTTTGATGTTTTTGTCGACCCCAATCACGAGCGTACCATAGAAGGTACGATGGCGGCTCTGGTGGAAGCAGGAGTGGCTATCGTAGCGCCTGCCGATAGCAATGAAGGGGAGCCCCCCCGAGCGTACGCCCAAAGCCCCCACCTGATTACCGTAGACTCCCTGAAGGATTGCAATACACTGCATCCGCTTTCTCATTCCATCTACTATACCAAACACGAAGAACCGACAGAATTGTCGCATAAGTCTGAACTGATCGTGCCGGCCATCTGGGTACCCGTCCCCCTGCTGCCCGGTAGCGTTGAGCAGCGGGAAGCCGAGGCTCTGTGGTGCATTCACCTTACCAAACGACGCTATAAAAGAGCCGTAGCCGCCAACTTGCTAAAGCAGACCTGCCTACCTCAGAAGCTGATTCATCAATCCTTGGATACATTAGAACAGCAAGTTGCTGATCGGATTGAGGTAGCCAAATACCTATCCGGACACTACCAGCATTCCGACGGCACTTCTTTTGCTGCGCCTATTGTCTGTAGCATTATAGCACAGATGCTGGAGGCCAGACCGGAATTGAGTCCAGCTGAAGTACGCGATCTACTACTCAGAACCGCACGGCCTCTAAATGGATTGCCTGCCGAAAGGCAAGGATTGGGAGTCGTCCATCCTCTAAGCGCCATCTATCATACCGAGGAAGCCCACTATCCCTTTCCTCTTTTGTTCAGCCCAGCCATAAATTACGAAGCGGGGAACATACGATTCCAAATTCACCAAGAAGCAGCGAAGAGTATTTCCGCTATCGGTGCCTTTAACGAATGGCAACAACCAGGCATAACCATGCGACAAAGCAAACAATATCTATGGGAAGTAGAAATTCCACTACCAAAACCGGGTATTTACCCCTACAAATACTTGATAAATGGAAGTAAATGGCTGAGAGATAGCCGTAACCTGTACAGAAGGACTGATGGCCTAGGCGGATTTAATAGCCTGCTCATCGTGGAAAATGGAAGAACTACCGAATACTAAATTGGATTGAATGTGGCGCTCCTAACCATTAGTCTTTCTCTTTTTTTGCTTTAAAAAACAATTCCAATTGGATGCTCTAAAATGATGAAAGGATTAATACAAACTGCAACCATTTTGTTGGATGAATTGGGCGAAGCCTTATCTGCTGTCGATGCAGGATCATATGCCCAGCCTATTACCCTCTTGTCGGATGCTACGATAGGACAACATACACGCCATATTATCGAATTTTTTCAATGCCTGCAAGAACAAGTTGACTCTAGCGTCATCAACTATGCCCTTAGAAAACGAGACCCTCGTATCGAGGAAAATAAACAAGCAGCGATTGAGGCGATTGAAGCATTGATCAATAATCTGGCGCATTTAAGGCCAACCTCCGAGCTGGTGCTCGAAACAGCGGAAGCGGGAATAAACCCCATTAAGACAAACGTTGAAAGAGAACTTTTTTACAATATTGAGCATGCCATCCATCACATGGCTATTCTCAGAATTGGCCTGCAAGTAATTGCTCCACACATAAAACTAAAAAAGCATTTCGGGGTAGCACCCTCCACCCTTCAAATTCAACGGATCAAGAATTAATAAAAATAGAGGATGACTTATTCAGCAGCATGCTGAAGGTCTTTACCGATGCGTACTCGTATCAAAAGTATCTTCAACCAGATTTAAAAGGGTTCTCGTCTTTCAGAAGATCTCAAAGAATGGTAATTTTTAGGCTCATAAAACCGAGTCTATGAAAAAAGAGATCTGGTATCTAGACAATTTTAACTTTTACAAGATTCTTTGTCCGTATAAACTAGAAGATCACGTAAAAAAGAACCCAAATGATATTTTGAGGAAAAATCAATTTCTTTTCATGGAAAAAGATCCATGTAAGGAAATCATTCTCATTGATAAAGGGAAAGTAAAACTTGGCCACTACGATATTGAAGGCAATGAAACCATTATTTCTTTTCTTGGAAAGGGTGAAATAATGGGTCAAATGGCACTATTAGGTGAAACGGAACATCGGGCTTTTGCGCAAGTTATGGAAGATGGTACACAAGTTTGTAGAATGAGTGTAAGCAAAGCCAAAGAACTGACCAGAGACTACGTACCTTTTGCGCTTGAAATAAACCGTCGCATTGGCAATCATGTCCGGAAACTGGAACGACGTATCGAATTACTAATGTGCAAAAACATCAAAACCAGGGTATTGGAATTTTTACACGACCTGGGACAGGATTACGGAAGACCCCGCGATGGAGGAATCTGGATTTCACACAATTTAACCCAAAGTGATATTGCTGCCTTGTTGGGCACGTCTCGAAAATCAGCCTCTCTATGCTTCAATAAACTCGAGGAAGAAGGCCTCATTAATTTTGATCGAAGACATATTTTCATCATCCACCCACAGTCGTTGAGTCAGTCGGTTTCCAAACAAAGAATGCTGGATGCTTGACCGGGGCTGGGTTTACCGTCCTATTTCAAATATGCAAACCAATACTCCACAATGGCTCAGCAGAATTAATTTTGCATTTGACAGTGAGGCGTTGAATCTTGACCTGTCATCTATGGAGCTGACGGCCCTACCTAATGAACTTCAGGCATTAACCAACCTGGAATACTTACATCTTACTCATAATCATCTTACTGATTTACCTTCTTGGCTCGGTAAGTTAAACAAACTCAAAGAACTCTATCTTAGCGACAATTCGCTGACCGAGTTGCCTGGGGTGATTGGGGAATTGACTGGCCTGGAAAAGTTAGTGGTTACCGACAATCCGCTTCAGGAATTATCGCCTGAGATCGGCAGGCTCGAAAAGCTCACTTGGTTGAGTTTGCGAAAAAATGAGCTTGCTGCTCTTCCATTAGGCTTGTGTCAGCTATCTCAACTACGGCATTTGTTTCTCACTTCAAACCAACTAAGCCAACTTCCAGCTTGCTTCGGGGAGCTTACCAGCCTCAAAGAACTCCATCTCAACGCCAACCAGCTTTCCAATTTACCAGATTCCTTCTGGAACTTGTCTGGCCTGGAAGACCTGGCGCTGTCGGGAATGCCTTCCCTCAACTTTTTGCCGGAAGAAATCGGTCGTTTGAAAGGCTTGAAGCGGCTTTTTCTCAGTGGAAATGGGATCGCGCACTTACCAGAGCGCTTCGTTGAACTACAGGAGTTAGAATGGCTCTTTATGGCCAACAATCAGGTGAGCCGACTTCCCGCCGGATTTGAAAACCTGACGCAACTACAGCGCCTGGATATCCGCAACAATCCAGTTGAGGATCTGGAATCCGTACTCAACCGGATGGAAGCTCCTCCTATACTTTCGTGAAAGAAGAATTTTCAGTTGGTTCCTCCGGTAGCCCCTTTCCCTCGGCCCGGACCCAGTTTTATATAAAATCACCAATAGTGACCTACTCAGATCTTATCGCCATCAGCAACGATCAGAAGGTAGTGTTGTAGCCTTCCCCAAAAATCGGTCTAGACCTGGATAAATGGCGTCCTGCATTTTGGAAACGGATTTTGGCACGCTCTTGCAAAAACCAGGTCTGAATTACTTTGAAAATGGTTAGTTTCAGGAAAAGGTGGGTTTTCAGAACCTATGTCGCAGTGCCCTTTGTGGGCATGGTCTCTCCTACTCAGGGAAACTGATTGTGTAACTGACGCTGAAAAATTGGGTTGTTCGATGGTCTCTCAGGATGTATTCGATTTTAAAACTGTCGAAGGAGCAAACTGAAAGAAACCGTGCCTCCTCCCCCAAATTCGAGGCAGTAGCTTAGTTGGTCTAATCCGTAAATTATACCAATCACCTAGTGGTTTGGGCTTCGCCCATATAGGTCTGGCGAACATGCCGCTGCGATGTGTTTTAGTGCCACTGTACTTCGTGCTGGTCCTACAATACGCATCCTTTCCGGTGTAGTTATTTGCTTTCGCAAAAAAAGAAGAAGGGCTGGGATGTGTACAAGAGATCGACCCATTTTCCGGGTTGGTCGACATGAATCATCAAAACGGCTACCGGCCTGGAGGTAGGCCAGCTTAAGCGTTCACCTCAACGGATATTTTGACTATATTTAGACCTACCCATCGGTATATCCGCAATGAATGTGCGGATAGCAACACGGCACATCAAGCTTACATGGAAAACCTCAAGATACTAAGCACATCGTTTAAAGATTTCTCCGGAATGTCTGAAGAAACATTCCGTTTATCTGCGAATTTCTGGCGTGAAAAATCGTTCAAAAAAGGGGAACTTTTTAACGGCTACCAAAATGTTTGCCAGGAGTTGGGCTTTGTCATGACAGGTACTTTTCGCTCCTACATTATCGACCAAAAGTCCGGAGATGAGAAAAACATTTTTTTCTTTTCCAAAAATGGATTTGTTACTGCCTACAAAAGTTTTGTTCGGCAAATTCCTTGTAATTATTATACAGAAGCATTGACCGATGCTCAGATCGTTGTCATCAACCTCTTTGCACTCAAAAAGCTGTATAAACAATCTCACGAATGGGAATGCTTTGGACGTTTGATTGCGGAAATGGCAGCAAATGTGGTCATTGACAGAGTCGAAAGCTTTCTATTAAAGTCGCCAGAGGAGCGATACCTCGACCTGATAGATGCGCACCCCGAACTTTACGAAAAAGTTCCGCTTTACCACATTTCATCCTACCTGGGTATTCAGGGCCCTTCGCTCAGCCGGATAAGAAAAAGACTGGTAGATAAGGGACGATTTTAACCTGGGTTAAGGACATTCACCATCTCCTTCTTCATCTTTGTATTGTAATTGATTGGGAAAGCAAATGGAAAACACCGCGTCTTTCTTTGCTAACCACTCTGTTGCCTTTACCAAAAACAATTTCGTAAACAAAACCTGATGGTGAAATGAAAAAGTCAATCGAATCAAAATCAATTGTATTTATTCATGGTCTGTTTGTAAACGCAGAAAGTTGGGCCGGATGGAAGTCTTTCTTTGCAGAAAAGGGCTATACCACTTATGCCCCCTCTAATCCAGGTCATGCTGGCGATCCCGCGCAGTTAAGGGAAAATGCCCCGGCCAATTTAGGCCAATTAACCTTCACGGATGTGCTCAACCAAATGGAAACATTTATTAGCACATTACCTGAGAAACCAATACTCATTGGTCATTCAATGGGGGCACTAGTTGCTCAAAAGCTAGTGGAAAAAGAATTGGCTGAAGCGGCCGTCATTATCAGTAGCGCGCCTCCGAGGGGCGTTTTTACGACAAAACTAAGCTTTGCCAAAGCTAATCTTGGTTTGTTGAATCCCTTTAAAGGCAATTCCGTGTATTACCCCACTAAAAAGTGGTTCCACTATGCCTTTACCAACACCTTGTCCCGAGCAGAATCTGATCGTATTTTTGAAAAATTGGTGGTGCCTGAGAGCAGAAATATTCCACGGGAAACATTAGGGAAAGCGGGTAAAATTGACTTCAAAAAGCCCCATGCACCAATGCTCTTTATCTCAGGAGAAAAGGATCATATTACTCCTGCTTCACTGAACTCGACAAACTTCAAACGATATAAAGATCATAACAGCATTAGAGCTCATAAAATCTTTGAAGGTAAAGATCACTTCATCGTTGGATCAAATAACTGGCAAGAAGTAGCCACTTATGTCCACAATTGGATAAACGATACCGTCAACGATGTGGTGTAGTTTCCCGGTACCGGCTACGATGTGGTTTGGGCTAATTTCTTCGGGAATGGTATCCCTGCCCTTATCTGCTTGCTGCCAAATCGATAGCGCATTTTTTGCCCTACCCAAAGTGTGAAAAGGTCTCCATCCAGGACAAAGCAGTGGTGTTTCGGTCGATTTTTCCGGACAATTCTGCAACCCAGGCCTGGTTGGCGGCCTTTTCGCATTTGCGCGTTCGGAAACTATGCCGGCCATGATTAGTTTTAGGGGCACTGTACTTCGTGCTGGGATTCCCAAAGCTATTCATGGCCGGTTTAGCTGTGATCTAGATTTAATGACCAAAAGCATTTATTTTACTGGTGCAGATTCAAGTACAGCCTATGAAAAACCAATTCGAAGACTTTATACATCAGCGGGTAAAAAAATCAAGAGATCACGAGGTTCGAGAAATCTTGTCTATCTTCTCCGAGAAAAAATTTGATAAGGGAGCGCTATTCAAAGAGGGACATACAGTCATTAAAAAACTAGGGTTTCTCGTAAATGGTAGCGCAAGGACCTATTTTATAAATGACAAAGGTGATGAAATAACGAACGAGATCGTTCAAAAAAACAATTTCCTTTCCGACATTATAAGTGTTAGAACTGGAGAAAAATCTCCTATCACTATAGAAATCCTAGAAAAATCTATCGTCCTCGAAGCTAATATGGATAGCGTTTGGGATTTGCTCCAACGTAATGTAACATTTAATATTTTGATAAGAGAATATATCGGGGACCGATCAATGGTGTTACTCAAAAGACACCTCATGTTTCTTAATGGCACAGCCAAAGAGCGATATCAATACCTATTGGAAACTAACCCTGAAATACTTAAGAAATTTCCACTCAAATATGTTGCATCCATGATCGGGGTGACTCCAACACAGCTTAGCAGAATCAGAAAAGAAAAACGATAAGTACACCCGTTTTTCAACATATGTAAAAGGATAGTGCATCCATAAACGTGAAATTTACGTCACTAAATAATAAAATTTCACATTATGAACTACCTATCTTTTCCCAGAACGTTAATTACATCCTTAATCCTGTTAACCGTTGCTAATACGGCATTTGCTCAATCAAACCAAACGGAAATAGAAATTATCCAGGAGGCTTTCGGTCTGGATAAAAAGGTGGCCGTTGCCAATTTCATGGAATTAGACGAAGCTGCTGAGAGTTTCTGGAAAATCTACGATGAATACGAAGCAGAACGCAAGGAACTTGGAAAAAATCGAATTAAAATTATAGCAGATTACGCTGAAAGCTACCCAACCATTTCTGATGAAGAGATACTGGCGCTTTTCAAAAGGACTGAAGCCTTTAAAAAATCATTTGCTAAACTTCAGAAAACCTATTTCAATCGAATGAGAAAAGAAGTTGGCACAAGTAGAGCCGCTCAGTTTTGGCAACTGGAAAGCTATTTTAACGCGATGATACAGGCTGAAATTTATTCACAGATACCATTTATCGGTGAAAATCTGAATGGGGATTAATCTAATGAAGTGATTCTATACAACAGCAGCTCAATCTAATAACTAAAAAATCAATGATAACATGAAACTCAATAAAAAAGGTGTTTATGTTCTGTCAGCGATTGCGATATTAATAGTATTGTTTTTCATTTTCCTGCCATCGATTCTCCATTCATTGGGGCTTCATCCTAATTATGAAGGGGAACAATACGACTTGAAAGGGAAGAAGGCCCTGGTTGTGACTACAAGTCATGGGGTATTGAATAAACCCGGCGAAACCGATGGCCCGGCAACGGGTGTATTTGCTTCGGAGATGACGATCCCATATTACGAATTTTTGGATGCTAATATGGAAGTCGATCTGGCCAGTATCAAGGGTGGTGAAATACCAATCGATCCTCAATCATTTTACTACTTTCTCAAGTCACCTCAAGACGAGAGATATTTAGAAGATGAGGTATTTCAGCAAAAGGTGAAAAACTCAATTCCTATCCATGAGGTGGATTTTAAGGATTATGATGTTGTTTTCTTTGCAGGTGGATGGGGGGCTGCCTATGACATGGCTTCTGAAATGATGGGAAATAAAGTATCAGAAGCCTACTACCATTCTGATGTGGTTTTCGGAAGTGTATGCCACGGTGCCCTAGCTTTTACAGAAGCTAAAGACTCTACTGGAAATTATTTAGTGGCAGGTAGAACCATGACGGGGGTAACTCAGAAGCAATTAAAGCAATTTGGTATCGAGTATACGCCCAAGCATCCCCAGGAAGAATTAGAAAAAGCTGGAGCCGATTATAAGGCCAATCATAAATGGCTGGACCCTTTGGCTACGATTACGGTCAAGGATGAGGAGAAACGATTCGTAACCGGTCAGAATCAAAATTCAAGCCATGAAACGGCTCAATTAATCATGTCAATACTAAATGAGCAATAAAATGAGCGGTAATGGGTCAAATTAGTTGAATTCGTATATTTGGGTTAAAAAGATGAAGCAG
>CAZHCA010000044.1:0-11580 GCA_964530825.1 uncultured Saprospiraceae bacterium | reverse complement strand
AAATCCTTTGTCTCTCCTCTTCCAATGCTCAATCGCAAAGGAAGTGCAAAGATAGGCACTTGCTGCATTTTAACCAAGAAAAAAGGCCAATTTTTACAAGTCCTTTTTTCTTAACCTAACTTTCTTTCCTTCTTTCGGAAAGCGGATGCAAATATAGACCATAAAAAAACGATTTGCAACCCCTGCTGTAAAAATCATTAAAAAACTTACACCGAGGGCGAGATGGTTTTTTCGTCTCTACGGTGTCTGCCCGGCGTAAATATTTGTTTACCTGGACTTGGTAGTCTAGGAAAGGACTTTTCCTTTTTTTATTTTCCGCCGGGAAATTAAAGGTAAGAGAAAAGCGGGCAGTTAGCAAGCCCCAAACCCAGCTATTTTTCCACTTTGCTTACACAATCGGATGTGGATAAAGCGCTTCCCGCAACTTACCATAACCTCCTAAGCGTTTTTTTGTCATCATCTACGAAATCAAAACACCCTGTACATGCACAAGCATAACTTTAGCGCAGGCCCGGCTATTTTACCGCCGTCGGTTTTCCAACAAGCATCAAAAGCGGTTGTCGACTACGAAGGCATTGGCCTCTCTATCCTTGAAATATCCCACCGCAGCAAAGAATTTAAAGCCATTTTGGAGGAGGCGATTCAAACTCCTAAAGAGCTCTTACACTTGCCCGATAACTACGAAGTGCTTTACCTAACTGGAGGCGCCAGCAGCCAGTTTTTCATGTCGGCCATGAACTTGCTGCGCAGCGATGCCACTGCGGCCTACATCGACACCGGCAGCTGGTCGAGCAAAGCCATTAAAGAAGCCAAGAAGTTCGGCCGGGTAGATATTATCGCCTCCAGCAAGGACCGGGACTACCGGTATATTCCCAAGGACTACGCGATCCCGGAAGGTGCGACCTACTTGCACATCACCAGCAACAATACTATATACGGCACCCAATATCACACCCTGCCAGAGACCAACGTGCCGCTCGTCTGCGATATGTCAAGCGATTTCCTGAGCCGACCGATTGATGTGAAGCGCTTCGGCATTATTTACGCCGGTGCTCAAAAAAACCTAGGCCCGGCCGGCACCACTCTCGTCATCGTACGCAAGGACTTACTCGGCAAAGTCGACCGAGAAATACCGACCATCCTCGACTACAAAACCCACATCGAAAAGCAATCTGCTTTTAACACCCCACCTGTATTCCCGATTTACGTGTCGCTCCTTACCCTGCGCTGGCTGAAAGAACAAGGCGGTGTGGAAAAAATTGCCGAATACAATCAACGCAAGGCTGACTTGTTCTACAGCACCATTGATGAGTTACCCCTTTTCCAGCCACATGTGGTCAAGGAAGACCGCTCTATCATGAATGCAACGTTCTCGCTAGCGGAGCCGGAGCTGGAGCGCGCCTTTCTGGAAGCCTGCGAGGCTGAAAACTGCGTCGGTGTAAAGGGCCACCGCTCGGTTGGCGGCTTCCGCGCCTCTATGTACAACGCTATGCCGTTGCAAAGTGTAGAAGTCTTGACGCAGGTCATGCACGATTTTGCTCAAAAACACGGCTAACGAACCGATGCCATTACGCCGGCAACCGGAAACCGAAATCCTCACCTTCGACGGGTTTCACATACCGGTAAAGATCACCCACGAGCGACGCACCAACTTTCGGGTAGCTCTTGGAAAAAATTTCGTGCTCGTAAGACTTCCAATGCAGCTGAGCCGACTCCAACGCCTGGATGCAAAACGTTGGTACCGCAATTGGTTATCACAAATGATCGAAGAAAAGCCCGAGGCCTTCGAAAAGTGGTCGAGCCAAAAATACTGGACGGGGAAAACCATCAACCTGACCGATACGGTTGCCCATTTAGAGTTAATCTCGGAAAAGCGGAAAACAACCGTGGGCCACTGGCGGGCCCCGGTTTTGGAAGTCCGGTATCCGGTGAATCTACCGCAGGTCGAGCTGAATACAGCGGTGCGCAGCGCCATCAGCCGAACACTGGCCAGGGTGTACCGCCCAAAAATCGAGCGGCGAGTCGCTCACTGGAATGAACGTCATTTCGGACAGCCGCTCGGAAAGGTTCGGCTGCGGTACAACCACACCAATTGGGGAAGCTGCTCCCGGAGCGGCCATATCAGCCTTTCCACCCGATTGCTCTTGACTCCACCTGAGGTCATCGACTACGTCATTGTGCACGAATTGGTGCACCTCGAAATTTTCGACCATTCGGACGCCTTCTGGGAAAGAGTAGCCTCTGTACAACCCGATTACTCCCGGCAAAAGTACTGGTTACGCACAACGGGAAGGATGTGTGATTTCTGAAAAAGAGAAGATTGGAAAGCGCTTCGGTTCGCGAACCGAAGCGCTAAAATACTTGCGGGATCATTCCGCTACAACTTCAAAGGAAAGCGTGGGCTTGACTTCCTTATGTAGATTTATAACAACGGTATATGTGCCCAGTTCTTTAATATCTTCCTCCTGGATTTCAATGAGTTTGCGATCCACATCGACGTCCAGTTGTTCCTTGATGGCGGAGGCAATCTGAATATTGGTAACACTGCCAAAAATCTTTCCGCTGGTACCGGCTTTTGCACCGATCTTCAGTTGCTTGGCTTGCAATTGCTCGGCTGTTTTTTGGTACTCGGCAATGAGCGCCTGTTCTTTTTCTGCCTCGCGTTGTTTCATGGCTTCCAACTGCGCACGGTTCGTACCGTTGGCGATAATAGCCATGCCCTGGGGAATCAGATAATTGCGACCGTAGCCGTTTTTGACAGTTACGATTTCGTGCTTGTCCCCCAACTTTTCTACATCTTTTAACAAGATTACTTCCATGATTCTAATCGTTGAATTCACCGGGAAAACAAGCCCGTTATTATTTTAAGAGGTCCGTCACATAAGGCAACATAGCCAGGTAACGCGCCCGCTTGATAGCCGTGGCTACCTTGCGCTGGTATTTGAGGCTATTACCGGTAATGCGGCGCGGCAATATTTTGCCCTGCTCGTTCACAAACTGCATCAAAAATTCGGGATCCTTGTAATCGATGTATTTGATACCGTATTTTTTAAAACGGCAGTATTTTTTGCGCTTCTGACCAATCTTTGGATTACTCAAAAACTTGATATCGTCCTTACTCGGCATCTTTGATTGTTTTTAAGCTTTAAAAATTATTCCTCCTCTTCTTTCTTGGGTTCGGCTTTGGGAGCCTGGGTTTCGGCAGCTTTTGCCGGGGCGGCCGACTTAACCGGAGCAGATTTAGCGGGAGCCGATTTGGCACCTCTTCCCCGGCCGCCTCCAGATTCCTGACTGCTTTTCTCGTCCTGCTTTTTCGATTTTTTACCGATCAGCCCCTTGCGCTTGTCGTCGTTGTACTTCACGCCGAACTTGTCGAGCTTGACGGCCAGAAAGCGCATGATGCGCTCGTCGCGTCGCAGCGCCAACTCCACTTTGGGGATGACTTCGCCATCGGGCGATTCGAATTCAATGCAATAGTAAACGCCGGAAGTACGGCGGTTAATCGGATAAGCAAGTTGGCGAAGCCCCATCTTTTCGAGGTGAATAATTTTGCAACCTTCACTCTCCAGATGATCGAGGTATGTCTGAGCTGTCGCCTTAATTTCATCGCCCGACAGCACTGGGTCTACGATGAAAGTTACTTCAAAATTCTTTTGTGTTTCAGACATTACACATTGGAGTTATTCAAAAATTGGCTGCAAATATAAGCGTATTCTGCGTTAATTGCTACTGGTGATTAAAAAAACACCATAATCCATTGCTCACTGCCGGCGCACGGCTACCGTCATGCTGCGATCGTAGTTGCCGCGGATCACCGGTGATTGCCGATTGTTGGTATACTTACGTACCCGCTGGTATACGAATTGGAAAATTTCCTCTAGCGAGATCAGATAGTCCCCATTGACATCTGCCTCACCTTTAAGCCCCCTAATCAAGAAATGGCTGAATACCCCCTGACGCAGTCCGCCAGCTTCCAGTGAGGTTTCGTTGGATTTCGAGGACATGATGAGCGCCGTGCCGGCTCGTGCCTGGGCCAAACTGTGGTAATAGCTAATCAGTGTGTGATCGCTCCCCCCGCCCCGGGTATTGTATTCTGGCAAGCTTCCTGAATGACAGGCATCAGCAATCCATAGTTTATATTTCGCCCGGCAATCGGCCAGCAGGTTAGTGATCTCGATGTGCCGGATTTGCTGCTGGACGCTGCCGTCGAAATCGTAGGGCAAAAAGGCGCCCGGCAGGCCATGCCCGGAAAAATAGGTGATGACCAAGTCCTGGGGACCGGCTTGCCGATAAACTGCCTTCAAGCTTTGCAAAATTTCGGCCCGGGTGGCATCCTCGTCGATCAAAATGCGGATTTGCTCCTCCGGAAGCCCCCCTCCTTCGGGGGATCGCAGAAAGGCATACACTTTATAGGCATCATCATCAGTGTACTTCAGAGCAGGCATGTGATTGTAGGCTGCAATCCCGATCACCACTGCCCAAACCTTGGGCATTTCTTCGTCCAGCACCGGAGTCCTATTCTCCCCTTGCTTAGTCAGGCTACCCTTTTTCCAGTACCCGGCCACTTCGCGCCCGTCGGCATAATATAGTGTACCCTGCCCGTTCAGATTCCCATTTTCCATCTGTCCTTCATACCGGTCGCCGTTGGCGTACAGAATAGACCCCACCCCGTGGGGTTTGCCGGCGCGAAACATGCCTACATACCGGTCGCCGCTAGGGAAAAGGAACGTCCCGTAACCCTCCAAGCAATTTCCCGACACACACCCGGTGCGACGGGTGTTGTTTGCCTGATTCTTGAGCCGATGCTCGGAAATGACGTTCCCGTAATCATCAATAGGCTGACCGGCCGACCATCGTCCGTTCCAGAAGCTGCCGTTGGCATACGTCTTAGCACCGTAGCCATCCGGATAGCCATTAGCCCAACGGCCTTCGTAGGTACTATTATCAGAATAGTAACAAATCCCATCTCCATGCATCCGGCCGTTTAAAAACTCACCGACGTAAACCGCGCCGTTGGAAAAGACGATAATCCCCGAACCGTTTTGGCAGTTACCCTGGAAACAAACCGTCCCCGAAAACCGGGATCTGTAGGGTACGAGCGCTTCTTCTGTGGGCCGAACCAATTGGCCCCGCTTCCACTGTCCTTGCTCCGTACCTCCCCGGGTAGTAGTCCGAATACCTTGACCGTGGTATTCGCCTCGAGACCACTCGCCGTAGTATTTTTCTCCGCTGGCGTAAAACATAGTGCCCACCCCGTGAGGGGAACCAGCGTTAAATTCGCCTATGTATTTTTTGCCACCGGAAAAAATATAAATGCCGGCTCCGCCATCACAGTTACCGGCAATGCACTGAGACCAGCCGGAGGGTGCATAAAGGATAGCTGCCCAAAAAAAGGCAATTGCGTAATAATTCCGCATAGTCTTTGAGATTTTACTTTAATGCACAACCGATACCGGCATGCGTACATCAAAATTTCCTTTTAGTATGGGGTGCTGAATGCTCCCGGTGTATTCCATAACATTCTCAAAGGTGTAGTTGTAGATCTCCTGGACG
Source organism: uncultured Saprospiraceae bacterium (assembly GCA_964530825.1). Classification (GTDB taxonomy): domain Bacteria; phylum Bacteroidota; class Bacteroidia; order Chitinophagales; family Saprospiraceae; genus CAZHCA01. The sequence continues at coordinate 6,027 of CAZHCA010000044.1, read as the reverse complement.
GTAACAATTCCCGAGCGGTCGGCATCGGCTGCTCCTTTTAGACCCCGGACCAGAAAATGGCTGTAAACTCCGGAACGCAGGCCACCGTCCTCCATGGAATACTCCTCTCCTTTGGAGGAAAGCAAAAGGGCGGTACCGCCCGCTACATTTTCAAATGCCGTATAAAATTTATCCAACAACTCGTGTGCCGGCTGGCGCTGCGCAAAAAGGCTCCCGGAGTGGCAGGCATCAGCAATGACAATTTTGTGTTTTGCCCGGCTGTTGTCCAACAGGTTTCGAATATCTTCGTGATGCAAGCGATTGTTAAACCCATCGAAATCGACCGGTAGGAAAGCACCCTGGATACCGTGCCCGGAGAAATAGAACAACACGACGTCGTTCTCATCCGCCTTAAGAAAAGACGTACGCATTGCACCGATGATATTGCGCAAGTTGGCATCCTCGTCAATGAGCAAACGGATTTGCTCATCGGGCAGTGCCCCACCGGCCGGACTTTTCAAGAAGGCGAATAGCTGGTAGGCATCATCGTCGGTATAGCGCAAAGACCGCATGTGGTAATACTGGGAAGCCCCTACAACTACTGCCCACACTTTGACCTGCGGATCGAAATCATCACCCCGGCTTGCCATTTCACCGGGCGCCCCCTGCTCTTCGAAGATAACTTTTACGGGTTCGCCGTTCTCCCAAACCGCTCCTACCGTGCGGCCGTTGTGGTAGTACATAACCCCGCGCCCGCGAGGCTCATCACTTTCCCAATTTCCCTCATACCGGTCGCCATTGGGATAATGAACCGTACCCAAGCCCCTGGGTATACCAGCTGAAAAATCCCCCTCGTAGATCCGGCCATCATCGTAACGAAACCGCCCGATTCCCAAAGCGCAAAACACCTCGTTGCAGTCGCGAAGGCCTGCAGAACGTTCGGTAAGCTCATTTTCGACCGGTGCGGTATTGAAGGCAACTTCCGGTCTGCGATCACCGTCGGCTTCAAAAACGCCGGCTATCCATTCACCGTTTTGAACCGTATTATCGGCCGCAAAAAGTTTCCCCGGACCATGGCGGCGACCATCTTTCCAGCTTCCCTCGTACCGCGCACCATTCTGGTAGTGGTAGGTGCCGCTTCCATCGAAAAAACCATCGCTGAAATGCCCCGTGTACCATTCCCCGTTGGGATAGGTTATTTTTCCCATCCCCTCCATGCGATTGGCGACCCATTGACCTTCATAATGGCGCCCATCGGCAAATATCATTGTTCCAAAGCCCTGAAATTGGTTATTGATAAAAGCGCCCTCGTAAACGTCGCCGCTAGCCATCTGCAAACGCCCCTGCCCGTAGCGCAGGTTGTGGCGCCAGGATCCTAGGTATTTATCGCCATTCTGGAAATACATGATACCCTGGCCGTGAAATTTTCCGTCAAAAAACTCACCGATGTAGCGTTCGCCGCTGGCCAGGTGCTGCTCGCCGTAGCCCTCCTCGCAGTTCCCCTTTAGGCACAATGGCTGTGCGGGCATAGCCGCCACCCAATGTAGCAAGATCAGTAGATAGTGCATTTTTCCCATACTCAAAGTCATTTGACGGCGGCTAGGTATGTTGCGGTGTGAATCCGCCGCCCCTGTTGAGTAACGGTCATTCCATAGGCGATTCAATTGGATTGGATTGTCGGCACCTGCGTAATGCAGATGTTAAATTAACCGCTAAACCTACCCAATATTGTTTGTCCAGACGGCTTTTAAGGTTTTTTAATGCTCGTTCATTTAGGCGGTAGGCTTTATTGAGGAAATGGTTTGTTTTGGTCCCCTGCTCGCAGCGAACAAGCCAAAGCTACTGAACCGGTTGCAGCAATTATTCCTCCTTTACATTCAGCCCAATGCGGAAACACTAACATAATTTAACACCCAAAAACCACCCTCAAACCGGTATTAATGCCAGGAAAACAGCATTTTTGCGGGATAATTGGCGCTACCACCCGGGAATCAAATTAACCCCGAGGTGCACCAATCACATTTTTAACCGATCATTTAATCTAATGGGTTTTATGAAACATCTTTTCCAGTTATTCTTCACCATTTTAGTGTTGACCTTTTCCGGTTCGCTACAAGCCCAAAGTGTCGACAGCTACTACGGCGAACCATTCGACCCGGAGGCAGCCACCTCTTTTTCCGATTTTTATGAGCAGGCATCGACCACTGATTCTCTAAGTGGAAAACTGCTTGGCCTCGTGGAGGAAGTCTGCCAAATGAAAGGCTGCTGGATGACCATCCGCGCCACTGACCAGGACCTACCGGCAATAATGGTCAAATTTAAAGACTATGGCTTCTTCGTACCCAAAGACATATCCGGGCGCCAGGTGGTACTCCAAGGTATTGCATTCCGTGAGGTTACGCCCGTAGAGGAGTTGCGCCACTATGCCGAAGACGCCGGCAAATCCAAAACTGAAATCGAGGCGATTACAGAGCCCAAAGAGGAGCTTAAGTTTATCGCTACCGGTGTAGCCCTGTTGGAGGAATAAAATACCGGCAGCACTACAACTTGGTTGTATGCTCCACCGAAGAGGTTATTGCCGTTTTACCGGGATGGGATATTATTCTGTCCAGGACGGCAATAACCCATTATGGATTATCGTTATTTTTTGCGAGTTATTTACCTACCCTGCCTGTATATTCCATAAATTGACTATTGAGAAAACGACGGGGCCTTCACATACGGAGAGGGTCCAAGGACAACCTATTCGGGGTATGAATTATTACGCGTCCAAGGCATTTATTTTACACAAAATGGAACGGGAACTGGCCCCGGACCTGACCTATCATGGCATCCACCACACCTTAGATGTACTCGAAACGACACGAGAGCTATGCAAGTTAGAAGCTGTAACGCCGCACGATTCTCTCCTCCTGCATACGGCCGCACTGTTTCACGACTCCGGCTTTACCATCAGCAACCGCGACCACGAGCAACTGGGGTGCTCCATTGCCCGTCAGCACCTACCCCGCTTCGACTATCGCCCCGAAGAAATTGAGTGCATCTGCGGAATGATCATGGCAACAAAAATCCCGCAAACCCCTAAGACTTTCCTCGAAGCTATCATCTGCGATGCAGATCTGGATTACCTGGGCCGGGAAGATTTCTACGAAATCGGCAATACCCTGTTCGAAGAGTTGAGAGCCTACCGGGTACTGTCCTCCCGCCAGGAATGGAATCAACTGCAGGTTCGCTTTCTAACCAAACATCGCTTTTTTACGCGTACCAATTTGCGCAGAAGAGCCGAGCGCAAACAAAAACACCTTAAGGAGTTGGTGCAAAGCTTGCCCACTTGGTAAGAATACCAGTAGACACGGGAAATTGATATAAATTAAAAACCAGAAGGCAGCACTTTTCGAAGTATCTGCGTTTTAGGGATGATTGATTAACCACACCCCTATTACACACTCACTAGTTTGGCGTAGGAAAGCAGCCCTTTAGGTTGCTTTTTTTTTGCCCAAAAAAAAGCATCAAGTGTTGCTACCGATTAGGAAGTCACTTGATGCCTAGAAGCGCTCAGTAAATTTACAACTTGCGTTCTATTAAATAAGTCATGCAAATACGAGAAAAGAATCCAATGCTTAAAATAAGTTGTAATCTATATCTGAGCTATAGCCAAATATAAAACCCTTCTAGGCACCAGTAAATAACACCTAAATGCAATTGGAACAGCCTATTTTTGGCACAATTATATGCCAAAAATATTTTTAATTGCTGAATATCAACGAGTTATACTCTCTACTCAACTATCTTTTGGAATAAACGCTCTTTTCGTTAACTTTGTTAACATAACCAAAACAGGCATACACGCCGGAATTTTTTCAAGCGCTAAGTCCCGGCGTGTAAACCGGATGATGGCTGTTTTCTGGGCGTTCTGCACCGCTCGATACACCACCAGTAGAAACAAATCCACTTTAAGGCACGTGCTTTGTATCTGCCAAGAGCCGTTTTCCGTTTTTTCCGGAGACGTTCATTCGAAAGCTACTGCACGCAGAAACTACCCCAACCGGACTAGGCGTACTGACCCACTACCTCGCACATCAATGCCAGATGACTTCTTAAGCCGTTATTTTGATAGATATGGGGGTCACCGGTTTACATACCATCCAGGTCGCCAATAATAATGTTGCTATTGGCTGACCCGTTTTGTTGGCCAGGATTTGAATAATCGTCGATAACCCAGTTGGTAAAAAATCGGAAAATGGTAAATACTAGATCCATAGTTTTAAAATTTTGAATTTGTTTTAAAACTATGGAGCATTCAGCAGGGGCCGGATAACAATCGACTCTGATTTGCACAGTCGACTTTCGGGAAAAAACGAACCTCACAAAACACAAATACCTATTTATCAAACACTTAGTGCATTTACCTTATTCTGCTACATGCATAATTTGCCCTCATAAAAAAAATGGAAATGGACGAACTCAAAGAACTGGTCAGTTTGATTTCCCGGCAGAAAATCAAGCAAATTGACATATGGAACAACTCGAATGGCAGCACCACGCAAGTCCAGGAACTCTATGATTTGTTGTTAACGGAAAGAGACGCGGACGAGGATGTACTCATTGACCGGTTTTACGGAGATGCTCGCCACGGCAGGAAGTATTTCGGTCGTCTTAAACGATTGCTGAAGTCAAAATTAATCAATGCACTTTTTTTTATCAACGTTTCTGAGCCGAATTATGCGGATATTCAGCGCGCATATTACAATTGCTATAAAAATGCGGCTGCAACGAAGATCATGATCGGCCGCTACGTACGCCTGCCAGCCAGGGAGCTTGCCGAACAGACCATCGCAATCGCCAAGCGGTTCGAATTTACCGACATCGTGTTAAGTCTGTCCCGCGATTTAGCCATCCATTACAGTATTCATGAGTTGAGTCGCAAAAAAGCCCGCCATTACCAGAAGCTTGCCCAACGCGCCATGCAGCAGTTGGAGGCTGAAGTATTGGCCGAGCGCTATTATACAGAACTGGCCGTCCATTTTGTCCATTCCCGCGCCACGAAAAAGCAATACTTAGAAAAAGCCGTCCAGTACGCCGACGAACTAGAGACCATAATAGAAGAAAATGCCTCCTACCGCTTTTTACTGTATGCATTTAATGTCTTAATTCTCAGGTATGAAATAGCCAACGATTACGATGGGGTCATGCGCATCTGTCGCCGCGGACTGGATTATTTTATTAAGCAGTCGCACCTGGCATCGAATTCCGTCTTATGGAGCTTTAACTTCAAAATACTTGCTTGCCAAATTCAATTGGGTCAGTACCAGGGCGCCTGGCAGTCCCTGGCTACCTGTCTGGAGCTGGCGCCCCATGGTTCAGGTAACTGGTTTGCCACCAAGGAATACGAAATGATGCTCGGTTTTCACAGCGAGGATTATCAAGCAGCGTACCGCGCCTACCTCGATGCTATCCAACATCCCAGCCTAAAAAAACAGCCGCCGAGAGTCCGGGAACCCATTCTGGTACACGAAGCTTTTATTCACTACCTGATCGAACTAGGGATGATTTCGCCCGATCCGCCACCGCCCGCCCGAAGCTTTCGCCTCAATCGTTTTTTGAATCAAATTCCGGCATTCGCACGAGACAAGCGCGGCACCAATGCCTCAATCCTGATCCTGCAAATTCTCTTTTTCTTACAACAAGGAAAGCTGGGAGAAATCCACGACCGGATGGATCGCCTCAAAATGTATGCCTACCGGCATCTGAAACGCGGCGCCACCCAGCGTAGTAATTGCTTTATTAAGATGCTTTTGGAACTGCCCGCCAATCACTTTCACCGCACAGCTGTAGAACGCCATACCCAACGCTATCTCAAACTCCTCCACCGAATGCCCAAAGACATGACCGACCAAAATGTGGAAATGGAAATTATACCTTTTGAAAAGCTGTGGGACCTTGTCCTAGACTCGATCGAACACCAGGAGTGAACTACCCACCAGCTAAAGACCGGTGGGCTTCGGGCTTCCCAGAGATGCGCCCCGACCTCAGCCAGGGTCTTCCCTT
>CAZHCA010000043.1:0-12090 GCA_964530825.1 uncultured Saprospiraceae bacterium | reverse complement strand
CGCGACCCCATGCGTGACAGGCATGTATTCTAACCAACTGAACTACCGGACCTTTCGTCTTGAGGTGGATAATGCGCCGTTCTTTATCAGCGCGAGTGCAAATGTAGCACTCTTTCCCGGCTCGCGCAATACTGCCGCAGAAAAAACTCAAAAAAAAGGACCTTTTCCCCGAACTCCCAAGGACTATTGCTAATTTTGTTTTCGCCTTTAAAAAGGTGCTCCGGGCGTTGCCAGGAAAGTATAGGAAGCCAAAAACGCAACAACATGGTCTTTTTAGAATTTGAAAAGCCGCTGGAGTTGCTCTACGAGCAGCTGGAAAAGCTCAAAGAAATCGGCGAAGAGGGAGAAGTGGACGTCAGTGAGATGATCAAGACCCTGGAAACCAAAATACGCCAGAAGCGCAAAGAAATCTACAGTGAACTTACCGGGTGGCAAAAGGTACAACTCTCACGCCACCCCGAACGGCCCTATACCCTTTTCTACATCCGCAATATGTGCCGCAAGTTCGTCGAATTACACGGCGACCGTTGCCACGCCGACGACCACGCCATCGTGGGTGGTCTGGGCACGCTGGATGGGCAGACGGTGGTCATTCTGGGCCAACAAAAAGGGGTGCACACAAAAATGCGTCAGTACCGCAACTTCGGAATGGCAAGCCCCGAAGGCTACCGCAAAGCACTGCGCTTGTTCAAGCTGGCGGAGCGCTTCAACTTTCCGGTCGTCACCCTAATCGATACGCCGGGCGCCTACCCGGGGGTGGAGGCCGAAGAACTGGGCCAGGCAGAGGCCATTGCCCGCAACCTCTTCGAAATGTCGCAACTGCGCGTGCCGATCGTCTGCGCAGTCATTGGCGAGGGGGCCTCGGGAGGCGCTATCGGCATCGGGCTGGGCGACCGCGTGTTTATGCTGGAAAACACCTGGTACTCGGTAATCTCGCCCGAGTCCTGCTCTTCTATCCTGTGGCGTAGCTGGGACTACAAAGAGCAAGCGGCCGAAGCGCTCAAGCTGACCGCCGACCACATGCATAGCTTCGGCTTGATCGACGGCATCATAAAGGAGCCCATGGGCGGAGCGCATTCCAATCCGGAAGAGATGGCCAAGATCCTCAAACGGTATATCAAAAAGGCCCTGGCCGAACTGATCGATTTGGATCCGGACGAACGCATCCAGGCGCGCATCGACAAGTACGCCACTATGGGCGTCTACCGGGAAGTGCCCCTCGAACCATTGGAAAAAAGCGCTGAAGAAGAAGAAACAACTGAAAAGAAGGAGCCCGAAGAGCAAGAAGAGAAATCGCAATAATCCTTAGCCAGCATGCTCGACCAGATCAAACAATATCGCTACCGCCAGCAGCTCCAAAAGGGGCTCAAGCAACTGCGCCGCAAACGCTACTTCTTGTCTTACGAAAAAGTGCATTCGTTGGGCCTGCTGTTCAACGCTACGGACCTAGACCACCGCAAGGCGGTAATTGACTTCGCCGACCGCCTGAAAAATGAGGGCAAACGCGTATCGCTGCTGGGGTACTTTGACCATCCCCAGGAAAAAGAAGCGAGTTACGAATTTCGCTATTACGACTCCAAATCGGTGAAGTGGGGTGGCTATCCTACCGGTGAGCTCCTGGAGGATTTCATGAATACGACTTTTGACCTCTTCCTGCACCTGCATCCCACCAGTTCACTCCATACTGATTTTGTAGCAGCGCTCTCCAAAGCCCATTATAAGGTGGGCCCCGTTTCGTCCAGTCCTCATGCCTATGACCTCATGATCGAACAATCGTCCCAGAAAGGGATCCAACCCTTTATGGAACAAGTTCTGCTCATTCTAAAAACGATTTCGCCTACCCATGAAGCAGCATAAATTCCGAGGTACCGGGGTCGCCCTGGTTACTCCGTTCAAGAACCAAGCCGTGGACTACGCACAGCTGGAAATAATTATCGAACACGTCATTGAAGGCGGGGTAGATTTTATCGTCTCCCTGGGTACGACGGGAGAGGCAGTGACCCTGTCAGGGCAGGAGTGCCGTGCAGTATTCGATTTTACTATCAAAACCGTCAACGGTCGCAAACCGCTCGTTGCCGGCTTTTTCGGCAGCAATTATACCGAGTACCTGGTCAAGCGCACGCAGCAATACAACCTCGAAGGATTCGATGCCATCATGTCGAGCAGCCCCGCCTACAATAAGCCATCCCAAGAGGGCATCTACCGGCACTACATGGCGCTCGAAAAAGTTTCGCCCCTGCCCATAATCATATACAATGTACCAGGCCGCACTGGGTCAAACGTACAACCCGAAACGGTGCTTCGCCTGGCCGAAGCCAGCGAAAAATTTATTGCCGTTAAAGAAGCGTCCGGAGACTTGCAACAGGCACTGCAAATCATCAAAAACCGCCCCGAACACTTGTTGGTACTTTCGGGCGAGGATCCCCTCACCTTGGCTATGCTGGCGCACGGTGGCGACGGCGTTATTTCGGTGATCGCCAACCTCTACCCAGAACGGTTTTCCAACATGGTTCGTTCGGCCCTCCAGGGCGACTTCAAAACGGCGGCGCAGATCAATCTCGACCTACTGGACATCCATCCCTGGCTTTATATTGAGGGTAACCCCGCCGGCATAAAAGCTGGTATGGAAAAAATAGGGCTCTGTTCTTCGGAAGTTCGCCTGCCTTTGGCGCCCCTCTCGAAGGCCAACCGCCAATTTCTGTTTGCGGAGATGGGTAAAATTTAAACACAGAGGGGCCACAAGGGGCACAGAGGGTTCAGTGCTAGGGAAGATAGAAAAGCGGTATTTGCTCATTCCTGCGGTTCCAAAATTCGGCCTTGCATTCGCCACCAGAAACGCAGGAAAAAATCATTGCTATCGTCGGGGCCGTTACGGCCGCGCTCGGTCAGTTCGAGGGAGCCATCGGGACGGGGGTGAAGCCCGAAGCGGAACAAATACGCCTCTTTTCCCGGTTGTCCAAAATCGAGGGTGCCGTAGCGCAGGTCATTCCAGGTGAGTTCCCCCTCGGGCGTTTCTCGAATAGTATAATAGCCTTTCGAAAACCATTCTAGTATCCGGACTACCCGGTCGTCGCGGTAGGGATCCAGGGGTAACCACCGTTTGGGTATGGTCCGGTACCGGATAGCGGTCGTCGTATCAAAGATGGAGTAAAAGCCTTGGTAATAGACCGAATCCCCCTCAGCCACGCCATGCCATAAAAAATTGTTACCTAGGGTAGGGCCGGTAGTCAGTTGGCGGTACGGTACGCCTTGATCTTCGAGGGCTTGGACAAAGACTTGCTTCACCTGGGCCCGGTTAATTACAGTAAACAAAAGATACATGCTGCTGACGAGGAGACCTAGCCGATTGAGTAGCTTACGCCGCAGATGGCCCTTGCGGTAAAATCGAGCAGTAACGAGCAACACTAAAAAGGGTATGGTATAGATGGGATCCACCACCGAGATCGACATCGTAGCGTGCCGGTAATCCGTAAAGGGTTGAAAAATTTGGGTCCCAAAGGTAGTAAATCCATCGAGCAACGGATGCGTCACGAGGCTGCCGAAAAAAAGCCAAGCCCATCCCTTCCAGTGACTATAAACGATGGGATCTACACGGGGCCGAACCGTCCGAATCCCTGCGTAAAGGATAACCGGCAGCATGGCCGCCGTCATTACCGTTGCGGCAATATAGGGGGTGTCGGCGGTCGGTATGGGCAAGACGCGTACGCCCAGGGCAAAAAGGATCCAAGAAAGAAATGCCGTAATGGCCAACCAAGCCCCAAAACCGCGGTCACGAAGGGGATGGCCCGTACGATAGAGTTGCTGCACCAAAATGCCCAAAGGGGCCGCCATCAATATGCTGAAAAAGATCGAATGGGTAATGCCCCGGTGGTAGGCGAGTGAGCTGGCTTCGTCGGTAGCCAGTTGCGCCAATACGTCCAAGTCGGGTAGGGTGCCAGCGTAAGCACCCCAAAACATGGCGCGATTGCCTTCTTTTTTACCCAAAATAGCCTCCCCTACGGCTGCGCCTAGCACAATCTGCGTTAGTGAATCCATAATTGATGCGGTGCGGTTGTGATCCAATATTAGTAAACCCGAACCGCATTCGGGGGTTTACTCAAAATTTAGCCCCCAGAGACAACACAAAGAAATTAGTGTCGAAGTCCGTCTCGACGAATTGATCGGTCACGAATTCCGTCACATAAGGACGAAAGCCTTGGGTAAAGCTTTGGTTGCGATAAGCCAGGTCGGCAAAAAAGCGCTTACCTCTATAGCCCAGTCCGCCGGAATAGGTCAGGTTGGTGGTATCGTCATTTTCGAATGGCGAGGGAAGAATTCCCAGTCCGGCGCGTAGCCGCAACTTGTTGTAAGCATACTCGCCACCTATCCGTACATTGAGGACCGAGGCGAGCGTATTACTGATCTCGTTATTAATTGCTTGCTCGGCGCCACCGGCACCGTTGTAGTCAAAGTTATTGCCGCTGTAGTCAACGAACTCAACTTCTGAGGTCAGGAACCCGTTTTTACCGAAAATCAACCCGACTCCGCCCAGGAAGCGCCACGGGGTAGAAAGATTGTAGTCGAAAAATCCTTGCGGAGACTCCCCAAAGCCGCGCACAAATTCCCCAGAGTCGTCTTCTTCAGTAAAGAAATTGTAAGAGATCTGGTTAGAAAAATCATCTTCGAGCGAATAACGGGTAGGCGTATGCACAGAAGCCCCGATGCGAAGCATTTGTATGGGTTTGTAGATCAGGCCTAGCTTACCGTTGATTCCGGTTCCTGTAGTACGTAAATCTTCCTGGTAGGCTAAATCAACAAAGAAGGGTACGTTGCCGTTCTCGTCTTGCTCGAAATATAAACGCTCTTCGTCGTAGGTAAAGATAGGCACTCCCAAGGTCACACCGATGATCAGTACTTCATCGTAATTAGCGCCAAAAGAAAAGGTTAGCTCGCTGAGCGACCCGGCAGATTCTACCGTTTGGCCGCGCAGAAGGGGTTCGGTGGGAGTGAGTTCGTAATCAATATCATAAACACCGTTATCGTCAAAGTCGTAGATCGCGCCAGCGTCCAGGGCAGGACCGGTAAAAATTTGATCTATCCCAAAATCATTGGCCGCTTCCTGAAAAGATTCGGTCAGTGACCCTGCCGAACGACCCTGGTATTCGAAGCGGCTATTAAAATTGCCTTGGTGGTTGAAGCCAATGGCAAAATTTACCTGCTTCCACTTCGGCGACCGCCGGGGCCGCGAAGTAAATACAATTCCGAAGTTTTGAATGTTAAACTGCGACGCATAGTCATCGATCATCGGGTTACTACCGCCGGTGATAAGCTGCGCATCAGCATTGTTGACAATAACCGAAGGGGTAAAGATAGCTTCGTTACGACGGAATAAACCTACTGAAGCCGGATTGGTGCTGATTGCGCCAAAGTCGGCCCCAATCGGCCCCATCGCACTCCCCGAACCGATAAAACGTGCCGTACCACCGTAAGTAAATTGGGAATATCGCAGTGCATCACCCACCGTTTGGCCCGGAGCGGTAAACGCAAGGAAAGCGCATAGGGCGGTTGCCAAAATTTTTTTAATTACTCGCATGGGTTCCATTTTTTATTTCTGTAAAAGGAAACAAGGGGTGTGTTTACGGTGTGGCAAAAAAATGTGGGTGGAAAAATAGAAATCCTTCCACCCACATAAACTTTCAATATAATGTCAACGTATCGGGTTAATTTTAGTTGCTACCGCCGCGACTGCGCGAGCTCCCTCCACTGCTACGGCTACGTGTAGCGCCGCTGGACCGGCTAGAACCGCCGCTGCGCATGCTACCGCTGGAGCGGGTACGGCCACTGCTGCGTGAAGGTGTGTACGTTCCGCGACTGCGCGAGGAACCTGACCGATTGTAAGTCGGTGTACGGCGAGAACGCGTGCTCGGATTGTAGCGCTCTACCTCACGGGTTCGGTTTTCGTTACCCCGGTAGGTAGGGGATGTACGACGCTGCGGCGTCGTCGTACGGGTGCGATTGCGTTGCAGTTCTTCCGCGCGACGGCGTGCTTCATTGGCACGATCCTGTGCGGTCCGCGTTGTACTGCGGTCAGTCGTTGCCCGTTCGCGAGAGCGGCGCATAGCTTCCGATTCGCGGTTAATCACCTCGCGGTCGGGATTGTAACGGCGAATTTCCGTATCGCCCGAGCGGTTAACAGCCCGGTTGCGTCCAGTATTGGTATTCGGACCAACTACGCCGGTGCGTGTCGTGCGCGGACCGAAGTACGTATTGCTCGCTACCGTTTCGTAAGCAAATCCATTACCCCAGGTCGGCGGGCAGTAGAAACCACCTCCTACCCATGGATTGAAAAATCCACCTCTCCAAGGACTAAACCACGGATTGCCAAACCCAGCATTAAACCACGGATTGCCGAAGCCAGGACCAAACCACGGATTGCCGAAGCCAAAACCAAAGGAAAAGCTTACGTTAAAGCCAAAACCTGGTCGTGGACCAAAAGCCCATGGATTGAAGAACGGATCGTAAAAAAAGGGATTCCGCCAGCGCTGGTAGCGCACGAAGTTGCGATACCCAAAGTCATTATAGATCAGCGCAGTGCTTCCGAAAGCCGGCATGAAGAAGGGATCATAAAACATTCGATCTACGTAAATCGGATCGAAGTAGTCGAACCCGTAATAAGGCCGGTGAAAACGGCGAATGCGTGACGTATAATAATAGTCGTAGTCATTGTAATAATCGTAGGGGCTATCATCGTAACCACTGTAATCGCTGCTACGGGTGTCACCCTGATAGGTATTGTTGTTTGCACGGTCCCCAAAACCGTAAATCTCCGAATCTTGGTTCGGATCAAAATAAACATCGTCATACTGTGCCTGCAAGGCAGGGAAAAAACCCACCAAAAACAGCAGGGAACTTATCGCGATATAAACTTTCCACCTGTTCATAATAAAAAATTTTTTCTTTCTGTACTTCAACAATTACAACAGGAAAACTAGGATATTCATTCCGTTAATATCGTTAAAGTAGTCCTAAACCGATAATTCCGGGGCGTTAAATCCGTTAATCTGTCACCTTAACAACTGTTAAGGCCATTTTCCTCGCTCTAAACAACTTCCTCAATAATAAGGACGAATAAACGGCAACTAAGTTTAAATCCTTTATTTTTGGACGCACATTATACAATTTGTCACCGAAGGACTGGACGTCCTGTTTTTACAAGGAAAATGTTATGGGAAAAGCCATTACCAGTAGAACAGAAGACTACGCGCAGTGGTACATTGATATTGTCAAGAAAGCCGGCCTGGCGGACAATTCCGCCGTGCGCGGCTGCATGGTGATCAAACCGCATGGTTTTGCGATCTGGGAAAAAATGCGCGACCAGTTGGACCGCATGTTCAAGGAAACCGGACACGTCAATGCTTACTTTCCATTATTCATACCCAAAAGCTTTCTCAGTAAGGAAGAAGACCATATTTCAGGTTTCGCCAAGGAATGCGCTGTGGTCACACACCACCGGCTGATTAACAGCCCCGACGGCACCGGGGTAGTCGTCGATCCGGAGGCGCGGCTGGAAGAAGAGCTTATCGTGCGCCCCACTTCCGAGACCATTATCTGGCACACTTATAAAGACTGGATCAATTCGTACCGCGATCTGCCCTTGCTCATCAACCAGTGGGCGAACGTCGTACGCTGGGAACTGCGCACGCGGCTCTTCTTGCGCACGGCCGAATTCCTTTGGCAAGAGGGCCACACAGCCCACGCTAACCGTCAGGAAGCCATCGAAGAAGCGGAACGCATGCAAAACGTCTATGCTTCTTTTGCCGAAGATTACATGGCCATGCCGGTCATCAAGGGCCTCAAAACGGAAAACGAACGGTTTGCGGGCGCCGAAGATACCTATACCATAGAAGCGCTGATGCAGGACGGCCGCGCCCTGCAGGCAGGCACCTCTCACTTCTTGGGCCAAAACTTTGCCCGTGCCTTTGATGTCAAATTCCTCAACGAAAACAACCAGGAAGATTTGGTGTGGGCTACTTCCTGGGGCGTATCGACCCGCCTGATGGGTGGGCTGATCATGACCCACTCCGACGACGACGGCTTAGTAATCCCGCCCAAGCTGGCCCCTACGCAAGTGATGATCGTACCCATCCCCAAGCCGGCAGCAGCTATCGACGAGGCAGCAGAAAAAATCATGCGCGAACTGCGTGCTGCCGGTATTTCGGTGCAGTACGATACAGACATGAAAAAACGCCCCGGCTTTAAATTTGCCGAACATGAACTGCGGGGTATACCGGTTCGATTAGGTATTGGCAAACGCGACCTGGAAAACGGACAAGTGGAAGTGGCACGACGCGACACCAAGGAAAAATACGCCCAACCAGTCGACGGTATCGTACCGCACGTCAGACATTTACTGGAAAACATCCAGCAAAATCTTTTCCAAAAAGCTTTGCAGTTCCGCAACGAACACATCACAACGGCCGACAACTTCGATCAGTTCAAAGAGGCGATCGGGCAAGACATCCCGGGCTTCATCTATGCGCACTGGGACGGCACCACCGAGACCGAGATCAAGATCAAAGAACTGACGAAAGCCACCATCCGGTGCATACCGCAAGATGGTGATGTAGCAACCGGAGAGTGTGTGCTCACCGGCAAGCCATCCAAGCGCAGGGTCCTGTTTGCCAAAGCCTACTAATGAATTTTTTTTGGCGCTCAGCGTAAGCTTCTTCTTCCGATGTGGTCTAAAGGATAAATCCTTTTCAGACCAAACTATAGCGCTATGAAAAAAAGCAGCATTTTCATCTTACTTTTCACCGTTTGGGGCATCGCCGGGGCGCTGACCGCGCAACCTGGCACGTCTCTTTTTCCTCCGATCGAAAAGCTTACCGAATTACTCGAACTCGACGATGATCAGGTATCAGCAGTTACCGAGCTGGCCGTTGCTTCACGCGAACAACTCAAGGAGCTGCGCGATCAAACATTCGAACAACGCGAAAACCGCATCGCAGCTTTCCGGGACATACTGGAAAGCAACCGGGTCGCGCTAGCAAACCTGCTCACTTCGGAACAACTGGAGAAGCTGGAGGCTTATCGCTCCGGCCGGATCAGCGATCTTCAAGATCGCCAACCGCGACTTTCCGATGAGGACCGCAAAGCGCTACATACCGCAGTATCGGCCTACCGCGAAGACAACATATTGCCTATCCTGCTCGAGCAACGCACCGCCCTCGAAGCGGAGATCACCGCCGAGGATCAGGTTACCATTGCCCGGCTGCGCGAGCAACGCAGTGCCTTCGAACCCCGCTGGCGCCAAAGGAACCAGCCCTTCTGCAGCGAAAAAGACCGGGCAACTATGAAAGCTTTCCGCGACAGCCTGTACAGAATGGTGGAAAAATACGAAACGCCTATCGACAATCTCCTATACGAACTGAAACCGCAGGCCGAGAAATGGCGCAACGACTTGAGAGCTATCGCAGTTGAATATTTGCCGGAGGGTAACAAACCGAACGGTCACGGGAAGCATCGGCACGAAAAAGGCGATTTACACAAAGGTCGCTTCCTGCTGCTCGACCCCAATACTGGATCGGCGGCACCTGAAATACCCGCCCAGAAAGACGCCATACAAAACGTGCGCGTTTTTCCCAATCCGGCCGTATCCACCGCTACGATTTCCTATGCGATCGTCGCAGACGGGCAGGTGCGTATCGAACTGTTCGACGAGTCGGGAAAACTCCGCCGGGTAGTTTTCGACGGCTATCTTACTAACGGTCATTACCTGGAAACGGTCAACATAAGTAACCTGGGTAACGGCACCTACTATTTTTCCATTAGGGAAAACGGGAGTATCCGAACGCAACAGCTGATCATAACGGAATAAGGCTAGGCACGGGCGCTCGAAGCAGCGTCGAAACATATCAGGTCCTGGCCCCGTAATCATATTGTTGTAAAATGGCGTTTCGTCACCTTCCTTACGTTCCCGAACTAGCGCCGAACCCGGATTGCGCTTAAATTGATGGTCGGAATAAGCGGAGGAGTGATGTTAGTGAAGACGTTTGGCAGTGCCGTTTATGGCGTAGATGCGATTACCATCCACATCGAGATCGATTCTGGCGGCAACCCGGTCGCCGGTACCAATTATTACAACATGGTGGGCTTGCCCGACAGCGCCGTGCGCGAAGGCTTTCAACGGATCGAGGCTGCCATCACCAACGTTAAGTTTAAGATGCCGCGTTCGCGCACGATTGTCAATTTGGCGCCGGCCAATATCCGCAAGGAGGGCTCGGCTTATGACCTCGCTATTGCGCTGGGCATCTTGGCAGCAAGTAAACAGATCCCCTGTACCGAACTGGGTGCTTATGTGATGATGGGCGAGCTATCGCTCGACGGCACATTACGCCCGATCAAAGGTGCGCTTCCTATTGCCATCCAGGCAAAGGAAGAAGGATTCAAGGGGCTACTGGTACCCATGATGAACGCTCGCGAAGCTGCCATGGTAGATGGGCTGGAGGTGTACGGCCTTTCCACCCTGAGCGAAGCGATTGGATTTTTTCAGGGGAAACGCCAATTAGAGCCAACGACGATAGCCATCCGCGATGAATTTGTCAACCAGCAAATGAGCTACGACGTAGACTTTGCTGACGTGCGCGGTCAGGAAAATATCAAACGCGCCATGGAGATCGCAGCGGCCGGAGGGCATAACCTAATCCTGATCGGTCCGCCCGGAGCGGGAAAAACTATGCTAGCCCGACGCCTGCCCACCATCCTGCCACCCCTCAACCTCCAGGAAGCACTTGAGAATACCAAGATCCATTCGGTAGCCGGCGTCCTGCCCGCTGGTACCGCTTTGGTTGCGCAGCGGCCTTTCCGTTCGCCCCATCATACCATCAGCGATGTGGCGCTCGTCGGCGGAGGGTCGCATCCAATGCCGGGAGAGATCTCACTGGCCCATAACGGGGTGTTGTTCCTGGATGAGCTGCCGGAATTCAAACGCAGCGTACTGGAAGTACTGCGCCAGCCCATGGAAGAGCGGCGCGTTACGATCTCGCGGGCCCGCATAACAGTCGATTACCCGGCTAACTTCATGCTGGTCGCTTCCATGAATCCCTGTCCCTGTGGTCATTACAATAATCCAGAAAAAGCTTGCAGCTGCAATCCTGGAGTTGTAAAGCGCTATCTGAGTAAGATTTCCGGGCCGCTCCTCGACCGAATCGACCTGCACGTGGAGGTAACGCCCGTTTCCTATGACGAGCTCGCTAGCCGGGAGCGGCCTACCGTCACCAGCGCTGAGGTCGCACAGCGGGTGGTGCAGGCCCGCGCTATTCAGGCCCACCGTTTTCGCAACCGGCCCGGCCTGTTCGCCAACGCTCAAATGCCCAGCCATCTCGTCCGGCAAGTTTGCGTGATCGACGAGGCTGGTCGTGCCCTGGTCAAAAAGGCCATGGAAAAACTTCAGCTCTCGGCCCGCGCCTATGACCGCATCCTCAAAGTTGCACGCACAGCTGCCGACCTGGCCGCCAGTCCCGACATAAAAACGGAACACCTGGCCGAGGCCATCCATTTCCGGAACTTGGATCGGGAAGGGTGGGCCGGATAGAAATCAGTGAAAACAGAAAAAGAAAAGAACCCTACCTTTTGAACTGTAAAAACTCGCCAAATCAACCTATATCAGCATGCCGTGTGCAACTGGAGACGCCCCGGTTTTTCTATCCCTCTTTGAATTCTTCCTTCCAAAGCATACAAATACTCGATTTTCCGATAGGCGTTTCCCCGCTAAGGGCGTTTTTCCCGTTTGTCTAGTACGCCCTTACAGAACTGGTCGCGCAAGATAGGCCCGGGCCGGTCGGCCGGCGACTATTATTTACCCAATTAGTAAATCCTGTACCCGAGTCCGAAGTAAAAAAACACTTCCCTTGCATCCAACCCTTTTACCAGATCCTTTAAGGCGTGGACATACCAGGCTCCAATCGTCATTCGTCGCCTAGATTGGCAGCCAATTCAAAAGCCCGAAAATCCTCCAGCCGTTCGGCTTTAGGGACAGTATTGCTGGAATTGATGACAGTGAACTACCCACCAGCTAAAGACTGGTGGGCTTCGGGCTTCCCAGAGATGCGC
>CAZHCA010000042.1:0-12526 GCA_964530825.1 uncultured Saprospiraceae bacterium | reverse complement strand
TTTTGATCCAAGTTAATAATTTCCCCTCAGTATTGAGGGGGGTAAATAGTTACAAATAAACAATCATTCATGAAGCAATTAGTACCAATTTTGGTATTAATTTTTCTGTTCCTCAGTTGCGAACGGGAAAATTATGAGCATGAGGTAGCTATCATCGGCGGTTCCGGTTCGGGAACCTATACCTTAGGGGCTACCGTTGAAATTGAAGCCGATCCAGCGCCCGATGGTATGGTCTTTGACCGCTGGCGAGGTGATACCGCACTACTTGGCGAGCCTACCGCTCGTGTTACGCGTTTTGAAATGCCACTCCGCGATGTAAACCTGCAATCTACCTACAGTGACCTGCCCTTATTTTACCTGGAGGTAATTAACGGGACGGGCTCGGGTGCCTACCAGTTGGGTACGGAAGTCCTGGTAAGTGCTAATCCCGCACCTGGTTTTCACGAGTTTACCGGTTGGCAAGGTGATATTGGTATTCTGAAGAGCGATGTTGACAGTACCGAAGCCATTGCGATTATGCCTGCCGAGGATGCTCGTCTCGAGGCCGTATTTGAAGAAATTATTCTCAGTTTTAGCCAGGATGTATGGCCGGTGTTTAAACAGCACTGCGCCACCCAATGCCACGGCAAAAACTCAAACACCGAAGAGCCATTGACCAACTACGAAGAAATTATAGATTACCTCAACGACGTCGAAGAATTTCTTATCACCGGCTACATGCCGCCTACGCCTACCATGACGCAAGAAGAAATTGACTTGATCCTACTTTGGATAGATCAAGGAGCACCAAACAACTAAAACCGGGAAAAGCCCTCATCATGAATCGAAAAAACTTGTACCTCGCCCTGCTGCTGGCAATTGCCGGCTGGGGTTTCCACACTATGCCGGCCGATCCGCCCTCCTTCGAAGCAGATATATTCCCCATCCTGCAAGCCAAGTGCAACGCCAAGGAATGCCATGGGGAAAAACAACTACCGATCCTTACTGAATACGAACAAATCGAGATCCAGAAGAAGCGTATTGTCAAACGCATAACTGATATCAACGTCCCCATGCCGCCTTGGAATTCAAGCGTGAAGTTAGAGGCCGCGGAAATCCAAGCCATCAGATCCTGGGTCAAGGCCGGGGCGCCCAATAATTGATTTATTCTATAAGCAAACTAAAAGTCATGAAAAACTTGTTTTTCAGCTTGCTGTGCTTGCTGATGCCGATGCTGCTCAGCGCGCAGGCGCCGCCTTCGCCCTCTTTCCGCACCTTCCGCCTGGTCAGTGGG
Organism: uncultured Saprospiraceae bacterium; assembly: GCA_964530825.1. Taxonomy (GTDB): domain Bacteria; phylum Bacteroidota; class Bacteroidia; order Chitinophagales; family Saprospiraceae; genus CAZHCA01. The sequence goes on along the minus strand of CAZHCA010000042.1, from coordinate 11,253 downwards.
TTCACACCGGAAACGATCTGGCAAGGCAATCTCATGTTTAACGTATCGCACCGCTTTGGCGGCACCATCAACGAAGGGTTTGGCGAGCTCTTCGGGATGGATGCCCTGGCTAACACGCGCCTGGGGTTCGGTTATGGAGTGACCGACAATATCACCGTCGGGCTGGGCCGCACTAGCGGATCTAAGGTATACGACCTTTTCGCCAAGTACCGTTTTGTAAGGCAAGAGGACGAAGGGCAACCCTTCTCGGCCACTGTCGTCGGGTCGGCAGCGGTTCGTTCCACCGAATTCGATGCGGTCGAAGCGGGGGAATTAAATTTCTCACACCGCTTGTCCTATACGGGGCAGGTCATTGTGGGCAGCCGTTTGGCCAAATGGATAAGCGTGCAATTAGCGCCGACGATTGTACATCGTAACATTGCCAATACCCTCGAGGATGACAATACCACCTTGTGGTTAGGCGCAGGTGCCCAATTCAACCTGTCTAACACCTTTGGTATCGCAGCAGAATATTACCCGCCCCTGGGTGATTATACTTTCGGCGGAGAGGATCTGACCGGCACTTTTGGGCTGAGCTTTGATTTTGCCACCGTTCGCCACGAATTTCAGTTTCAGTTCACGAACAACACGGATATTGTATCGCAGGAATTTCTACCCCGCACCACGGGGAGTTTTTTTGAGGGCCAAAATATTCACATCGGATTTCATATTACCCGCAAATTTGGTCTGTAGCGAAGCAACGCTACGAGCCCAATTATACCCACAAGTGCCAGACCGATACCGATCGCTAACCATGGTGATCGGTACCATGGTCTCGGGAGCTCGATCGGCTTTCGGTCCCCAATTTGTACAAAGCCGGCCCAAAAGAAGGGAGACGCCAAGCGTTCCGGTCGATCGGCCAGATAGGATAGCTTAGCCTGTTGCAAAGCTCTATCTTTGGGCAGCCCCCTCTGTAAGCCCTCAAAAAAATGCTGTATGATTTGCGCCGTGGCGTCATCGGGTATGCTCCAAAGGCTGGCTAACATACTCGGACAACCCGCAAAAGCAAAGGCCCTCGACAAACTCATAATTCCTTCGCCGCGGTGGATCTCTCCGTAGGCCGTATTACAGGCCCCTAGCACGGTTAGCTCCGCGTTTAATTCCATGTTGAATAATTCGACGGCATTGAGGTAGTTGTCTTCAGTGTCGTCCGGCAATTGGGTAAATACCAACTTGGAGTACATGGGGTTTTCGTCATCCAGAAGGCCGTGCATGGCCAGGTGAATCACCTGGTAGCGGTGGGCCTGATTTTTGAAAGTGGCCTCGGTGGCTTTTTCTTTTAAAAAAGCGTCGCCGCCTAGTCGCCTTGCTACGGCCGCTACACTCTTGCGGGCAGCCGGCAGGTCATTCAGGCCATCGCGCAGGGCCATGAAGATCAAATTGCGGCCCTCACCCGGGACGCCGATATCGGACAACTCAGGTGCCGGCATGGTATCGGCATAAACCGGGGCAAAACCACCGTAAGCCAATCCGCGAAACCCGATTGGCGAGGTCTTTTCTTGCCGCAATAAGGCCGACGAGTAAGCATACGAGATTGGGTACTCCCGGATCAGATAAGGCAGCGTTTTGTACGACGACTTAGCTTGCCCGGTGTGCGGCTGGGTTAGTAAGATCTCAAATGGTAAATAGCCCAATTGACCGTCTGGAACGATGGTCAGGCGATTGATCGAAGGCGGCAAGGCTGCCAGCGAGGGAGCTAGCAGATACAGGTAGGCCGTATAGGCTTTTTCCGTAAACCGTTGAAAGTTTTGCCGGTTATTTACGTGCTGCACCTGTGTAATGCTTGACCGCATGCTATCGAGCAGGTTGTCAATGGCTTTACCATCGGCAATGCGCCGTACGTCCAAGCGCTCCCTCGTGAGGGTGAATACGAATACCACAGAGTCGCCTTTGTAGAAAGATACTAATGCTTGCTCTGGAGCGAGAAGTTGTTTCTGGATGTCTTCTACTGCCGGTATGCGGTAGTCGTATTTCAGCTGATAATATTCCGGGTGGCGCCGTTCAATCCGATCGAGTAATTTAGAGTAGGCTTCCTGTTTGCTGAACCACAGGTTGTAAATCTTTTGGGCATTTTGTTCGTCGCCCATGCGGCGTGCTTGCAATAAGTCAACCCGCAATTTAGTGACTTCTTTTTTCAGCGTTTTTTCTGTGGTCAAAAGAGAATCCGCTATGCCGGCAAACTTAAGGGCATCGATCGAATGGAGGTGGTGCAATAAGCTTTGTCCCTTTCCGCGTTCGGCGTAGTAGAAGGCTTTTTCGAGGTGGGCCAGGTCACCGGTTTCCTGGTACAGTAAATACGAGGCCTCAATACCAGTTTTGATCATTTCCGACGATAGGACTCGGTTGATCGTGATCAAGTCACCGAGCTCGAGGTCCATTTGGGTGATTTCGTCCAGCTTTTTATCAAGATGGTCTATCGTGCCCAGAGCATTGCGCAACTGCTGGATATCTTCCTTAGCGCGGTAGATGCTTAGGTAGGTCTCGGCAATGCAGTTTTCGTTGCCTAGAAAAAGTACCGGGTTGTAATAGTCGTGCAGGTGGCCGGGAAAATTTTGGTTGCCGGGATAGGTATTCGTGCGTCGGGCCTCCTTGAAATTATAGAGTGCTTCTTTCCAATCGCCCGCTTTCATCAGAGCATCGCCTTTAAAAAAATAAGCAAGTGCAGTGCTGTAGTTGTACTCGCCCATAGTCTTCTTCGTGATCTCAATATTCCGGTTGAGGTGGTAAAAAGCCTGCTCTTCCGACAAGACGGGCTTACCATCGATTGCCTGGCCGTACAAACTTCCAATGCAGCCGTGGATGTAACCTGTTGAGGGGCTTTCTTCCCCGTAGTATTTAACGGAGAGCGCATAAGCTTTATCGAGGCAAACCTTCGCTTCAGCAATGTCCTCGGTGTAAGCGAGCGCATCACCCAACCGGTAATACGGCGCTACCACATTTGGATGATCCTCGCCGTAAAGATCGGCGAAAATTGCCAGGGCCTGCTGGTAATAGTCCACCGCTTTTTCAAATGCCCCTTTTACCTGGTAGACCGAAGCCAGGTTGGTCAACGCATTCGCTGCCGCAACCGAATTCATTCCGACCGTCGTACGGGCGCTTTCCAGCGCTTTTTCCGTGTAAAAGGTCCCCATCGTATAAGCCCCGTAGCGAAAATACTCCGATCCTAGATTAAGGTAGTTGCCACTGATTTGAAAATGATTTTCACCGAATAATGCTAGATTAATCCCGAGGGCTTTTTCACTGTAGTACAGTGCCTTTTTGTGATTGTCGAGCCATTTGTAGACGATCCCCAGGTTGGAAGATACGCGGGATAGGAGATCTCGAGAGCGGGGCGCCGGGTCGCCCTCGAGTATGGAGGAAGCACGGTTGATGTAGTCAAAGGCATCGTCGAGGCGCTCCATGCGCAAGTAGTTTTCGCCCAGAAAGGCCAAGGATCGGGCATGCCAATAGGTGGTCTGGGGGTGTAGTTTTCGTTTGTCCAGAGATCGTTGGATCGGCTCCAAGGCTTCCGGGAAGCGCCCTTCCAGCATCAGGATTCGTCCCTTAGTTTCGTAAAGAAGGCCCTGTTTGAGGTCATTATCCGGATAACCTAATGCGTAAAGGGCTTGCATTTCTTCGTAAGCCGACCAAGCTGATTTGGGGTCGTAGCATCGAATTGCAGCGTCGGTGATGCGGTAATAGTAATCCCCTAAAATATTTGGATGGCCGGCTAACCGCTGTTGAGCCAATGGTAGGAGTTTGGTTAAAGTGTCAAAAAGCCACTGCGGCTGGGTGTGCTTGACTTCCACCGCTGCCAGTTGTACCCACCCCTTGCCCCAATTAATCCAGTCGACGTCTTCTTCCGCTAATTCGATGGCGCGACTGATTTTTAGGGCGGCGCTATCCAATTCAAAGGCTTCAAAATGCGAAACCCCTTTTTGTAAAAGCTGACCGGATTGGGCCAAACCGGGTACGAAACTTGCTCCCAGCAACAGCAGGGATAACCTTAGGTGATACATGCGGCTTTCTGTTGAGTTTTTTGGCGTAAAAATGGCCAAAATTTGAATGACCTCAGCGGCTTTAGCTTCACGCGTTTGTCTATTTTGGGGCCTACGGAGGCTTGTTCTCTAGCGTTCTCGATAATGATCCAGTATTTTTAAATTAGCGAAGGCTGGGGCCGGAGTAGTATGAGTAATGGCCTCTTGTAAAGATGTAATTCCCATTGCCAAAAAGGTGAGCGAGACAACAGACAATTTATTTTCATAGCAGGTCGAGACAACAGACGTCCATGGTTGCCTTGTTGCCATCGTGGTGTTCACCTTTTCTTCTTCATGTATTATACTTGAGTAAATTATGACGGACCAGCAATTCGATCACCTGGCCGAAGAACTTAAAAAGGGTAATAGTCAGGCGCTAGATGTGGTGTTTCGCGCTCATTTTGCTTATTGTGTCGATTGGCTGGTTAAAAAATATCGCCTGGACCGACCCGACGCGGAGGATTTATTTATGGATGCTATGCTCATTTTTCGGCGTGAAATGTTGAGGGGAAAGATCAGCAATACCAATTTGCGCGGCTACTTAATCCGGGTGGCCGGCAATGAATTCCTACAGCGGCAGCGCAAAAAGCAAAATGCACCTCTAGTCTCGGTCGACAGTATCGAGTACCAGCTCGGCATGGAAGCAGGATTGTACGACGACGATTTCAATCCATTGCTCAAAGCCGAACTACTGGAAGCTACGGAGACCACCGAGCAGCAAAGGGTAAAAGCTTTCCAGCAAGCCTGGGCAACCCTTGGGGAGCAGTGCCGGAAACTGCTTCGGCGTTTCTATTTGGAAAAAGCTAAGCTCAAAGACCTACAGGAAGAAATGGGATATAGCACTTATGACACCATAAAGTCCATTCGGCGTAGATGTTTTAACCAACTGCGAAGTGCCGCCTGTCAGGTTATCGATGAACTATAGCACTAAAAAACCAACAAGCATTGACTGAAAATCAAGCGCAAATAGAAAGGTATCTCAGCCGGCAGATGTCAAAATCAGAGGAGGCGGCTTTCGAGCAATTAATGCGCGAGCATCCCGAATTGAAGGATGAGGTTTTCTTAGCTGCTTATTTGGAAGCAGCAGACCGGGTTCAGGAGAAGGAGCGCTGGAAAGCCATAGCCCAAGCAGAGGATTTGCACAAGCAAACCATGGATCCCGGGCAGGTCGCTGCAGGAGCCAAAGTTCGGCCGTGGCAAACCCTGCAGATGTTAGTGCGGATTGCGGCTTTAGTATTACTCATCGGATTACCGCTGGGCATTTATTTCTATACCAACTCTGCAAACTACCAAGTCAATCGATACCTGCGCGACGCGCACCCACCCCCAGAAATAACCCGCGACGACTCGCGCGGTGAAATTACCGACTGGGGCGCCGTGCGGGATGCTTACCTGAATGAAGAATATTCCGAAGTTATCCGAATACTTGAAAATGCGCAAGCGACTGACCGCAACAGTGATGACCGGCGCTTTTATTTAGGCCTCGCTTATCTTTATACCGCAGAATACCAAGCTGCTCAAGCACAACTGCAAGCCACCATTGCTGCTGAAAGTGTCTACCGGGAGGAGGCGGAGTGGTTTCTGGCGTTGGCAAAAATAAAAACGGGGAGTCGGCGGGAAGCACGCGATATCTTGGAGAAAATCGTCCGGGAAGAGCAGTGGAAAGCCGAAGCGGCCGAGCGGGTCCTGCAAAAATTGCGATAAGCGGTCGCCGGCCTCTTTCAGCTTTCCTCCTTTGCGGCAACGATTTCGGCCACTGCTGCATCCGGGGAGCTGTCAGCTTTGGCCTGTTTCACCCCCTCGTTCGTTTCCGCTTCCTTGTGGTGCGGGTATTGTACCCTTGGGCAACTTAATGCTATTTCTACTTCCTTAGTCATAGCCGGAAAGGTCGTCTCCGCTAATTTTTTCAAACTACTGTCGCGGTTGACGCGCAACATAAACTCCGCAAAGATAGGCAATGCGGTGTTCGCTCCCTGTCCGAGGCGAAGGTTGCGAAACCGCACGGCAGGAGATTCGGCCCCTACCCAGGTGCCGGCTACTAGTTTTGGCTGGTAGCCGATGAACCACCCGTCGGCATGATTCTGGCTGGTACCGGTCTTACCGGCCAGGTCGTTTGGCAATTGGTAGCGGTAGTGCAGGCGACGGGCGGTGCCGGCAACGGTAGCCTTGCGCAGCATTTGGTTGATCATGTCGGCGTGGGCCGTATCCAGGACTTGGCGTACCGTATCGGTGAGAGCGTGCGCCCAGATTACGGTTCCGCGAGCATCCTCGATGCGTTGCAGGTAATACAGTTCCCGGCGCACCCCGCGGGCCGCAAAGGTGGCATACACCTGCACCATTTCCATTAGGGAAGCCTCCACGGCGCCGAGCGCAATTGCCGGCACCCGCGGCACGTCCTGTTCAAGTCCCATCTCTTCGGCTAGGGCGGCAACCCGTTGAGGGCGGGCGCGCAGCGCCGTCTGTACGGCTATGGTATTTACGGAGTTGATCAGTCCACCTTCCATAGAATACCAACCGCCGTAGCGGTCATTGGCATTTTTGGGGCGCCAGCCCTCGTATTGCCAATAGGTGCGCAAGTAGTTTGGCGTAAACTGGCAGGGTTCGAAACCTGCGCGCAGAGCAGCCGCGTAAACGATCGGTTTAAAGGTTGATCCGACTTGCCGGCGTGCGCGTACATGATCGTACTGGAAATACCGGTGGTCGATACCACCTACCCAGGCTTTAATGGCCCCGGTTTGCGGATCGGCCGCCAGGAAGCCGGCATTGAGGAATTGCTGATAGTATTTGACGGAGTCCATGGGGCTCATCATAACCTCTACTTCTTCCCCTGGGCGGGCGTAGATGCGCATAGGAACCTGTTGGTTGAAAACAGAATCGATGTGCTCTAGCGCGTAGCATTCGGATGCCAACTGCCGGTACCGCTCCGATCGCTCTTTCGCTAGCAACAGAATAGTATCGTGCTCCCACGGGTCTGCTCCGCGAAGGTGGTTTTGAAAGTCTTTTTGCAGTTTGGGCATGTGGTCCAGCACCGCTTCCTCGGCATAGACCTGCAGGCGGGCGTCCAGGGTCGTGTAAATTTTCAATCCGTCGGTGTAGAGATTGTAGGCAATCCCGTTGGTTTTGATGACTCCATTAAGTAACTCCTTGATTTGCAGCCGTAAATGTTCGCGAAAGTGGGTTGCATTGCCATCGTTGTTGGTCAGGGGCGTGTAGCGAAGATTAAGCGGCTGCTGCGACAGGGTGTCGGAAGCTTCCGGGCTCAGGTAGCCGTATTTGGCCATTTGGGCCAAAACGAGGTTGCGACGCGCTTTCGACCGTTCCGGAAAGCGCCTTGGATTGTAAGTCGAAGTGGCCTTGAGCATGGCCACCAGCACCGCTGCTTCTTCAGGCTTTAAGCTGGCCGCCGTGGCAGAGAAAAAGCGTTGGGCCGCCACTTTAATGCCATAGGTGTTCTCGCTAAAAGGAACGGTGTTGAGGTACAGCTCAAGAATCTCTTCTTTGCTGTATAGCCGCTCCAGGCGTTTCGCAACCAGTACCTCTTTTACCTTATTGATTAAAATGGAGGCTTTACCGTAGTCTTGCCTTGGATAGAGGTTTTTGGCGAGTTGTTGGGTGATCGTACTGCCGCCTCCGGCCGATCGTTGGTTAAGCAGCAGGGACCGAAAACCCACGCGTAACCATGATCGGAAATCAATACCATGGTGATCGAAAAACCGAGCATCTTCGGTGGCTATCAGGGCTTCAACTAAAGAAGAGCTGATATTGGGATAGCGTACGAAACTTCGATTCTCCAAGTAGTACCGCCCTAGTAGAACAGAGTCGGCAGTGTACACTTCAGCAGCGAGCGGGTGGCTGATATTGCGGAGATCCGACTTTTGGGGTAAGGGGCCGAAAGCGCCCCATCTGACAATTTGGAGGAAAAGGCCTACCAGAAAAAAAATACTTATTGCTGTAATACTCAGAAATCGCAGCAGGGCTGCTTTCTCCGGCGCATCGATTTTCAACTGTTGCCACTTTTGCTGCCAGGGCGCCGTCCAGGTACGGACATACCGATACCAAGACGTTCGGATGAACGTTCGGATATGTTGCATGGGAGTTTGGGATTTTCTACTTAATCAACTATTCTTTTGACGATGCGATAGCCTCAACGTTACTTTTTTCCAAGTACGAATTCACATCCAGGTGCAGGTATGTACAGCAGATGGGCCCCAGAAAGGAAAATAGATTCATTTTTTATAACGGCGTGCTAAGCGCAATTAGTTCCGTTGAACGGGGATAATTGAGAATGGGAAAATGTGTTATTTCAAAAGGACAGACCACCAATGGATAAGATACTTGCTTCCCTCCTTGGGAAGGTGCATGAAGTACCCCAAGCCCCGACGGGGCTTAGGGGTGATCCTTGAAAAGATGGGTTCGACCAAAAATCTCGACAACGGTTGCCCCTTATGCAATCTCGGGCGTCTCGAGTTCGGCCAGCGAAGACTGAATTTCTTCCGCAGTCACCTCGTGCTCGACGAGTTTACCGGCAAAATAGTCGTCGTAGGCTTGCAGGTCGAAGTGGCCGTGACCGCAGAGGTTGAAGAGAATGGTTTCCGACCGGCCTTCCTGCTTGCATCGCTCGGCTTCGGCAAAGACAGTGGCGATGGCGTGATTGGCTTCCGGAGCGGGCAGGATGCCTTCGGCGCGGGCAAACTTCACCCCGGCATCAAAGCATATCATTTGGTCGTGGGCGCGTGCTTCGATCAATTTATCCTTCAGCAGCTGACTGACCACTACACCGGCACCGTGGTACCGGAGACCGCCGGCATGAATGGGAGCGGGAACAAAATTATGGCCCAACGTATACATAGGCAGCAAGGGTGTCATGCCGATCGTGTCGCCGAAGTCGTAGCGGAATACGCCGCGGGTTAGCTTGGGGCAGCTGGCGGGCTCACTGGCGATGCAGCGGATGTTTTTACCTTTTTCCAGATTTAATCTCAGAAAGGGAAAAGCTAAGCCGGCAAAATTAGACCCACCACCGAAAGGCGCAATCACGATATCGGGAAGGTCGCCTGCTTTCTCGAGTTGGAGCAGGGCCTCCTGCCCCACGATGGTTTGGTGCATCAGTACATGATTGAGTACACTGCCTAGAGCATATTTGGTTTCCTCATCGGTAGCCGCCCGTTCTACGGCTTCGGAGATGGCAATACCCAGGCTACCAGTAGAGTTGGCGTCTTTGGCCAGGGTTTTACGGCCGGCTTCCGTTTTGTCCGAAGGCGATGGAAATACCTGCGCTCCCCAGGTGTTCATCATTATTTTGCGGTAGGGCTTTTGCTCGTAGCTGATCCTCACCATGTATACCTCACATTCGATCCCGAAAATATTACAAGCGTAGCTGAGCGCCGAACCCCACTGGCCGGCTCCGGTCTCGGTAGTAATGCGTTTTACGCCTTCTGCTTTATTGTAATAGGCCTGGGCTACCGCGGTATTCGGTTTGTGCGAACCCGAAGGACTCACGCCCTCGTACTTGTAGTAAATCTTGGCTGGGGTGTCCAGCATTTTTTCCAGCCGGTGGGCCCGGTAAACCGGGGTAGGCCTCCAGGTAGCATAGATAGAGCGAACTTCGTCGGGTATGGTGACCCATCTGTCGGGCGTTACTTCCTGCTGAATAAGCCCCATCGGGAAGAGAGGCGCCAAGGCTTCGGGCCCGATGGGCTCATGAGTGGCCGGGTGCAGCGGCGGCAGCGGTTTATTTGGCATATCGGCTACAATGTTGTACCAGTTTTCCGGTATCTCTTTTTCGGTCAGTAGGATCTTGTTGTCGTTCATGCGTGGCAATAGTTTAGGATGGTAAAAAGGATAGGCGCAGTAAATTATCAATTTTTTCAGAAAAAAAAGAAAGGGGCTTAACTAGCCAGTTGCTGATGGATTAAGCGCAATCCATCAAGCGTAAGGGTAGGCGCTATGTCCAGAAACGCCTCGTGCAGCGGGTGGAGGACTTGAACCAGGCCACCGGTGGCGATGGCTGAAAATCCGGGCCCGGCTTCCCGCTTAATTTCATTCAGGAGGTGGCGTACCAGCCCGATATATCCCAGCAAGACACCACTCTGAATGGCATGCTGGGTATTGCGTCCCAGCGCAGAGCTGGGCACTTCGAGCGGCACTTCCGGGAGTTGAGCGGTGTTGGCAAATAAGGATTGCATGGCGGTTTTGAGGCCTGGCGCAATGGATACCCCCAGGACTTTCCCCTTGCTATTGACGGTCGTGAAGGTCAGGGCGGTTCCAAAGTCGACGATAATCAGGTCGCGCCGGTAGGTATGGTAGGCCGCCACGGCATTAGCGAGCAAGTCGGCCCCAATCTCGTTCGGATTATCAACCTGGATTTGGAGCCGGGGGAGCAAGGTATTGTCGACTAGCAAGGGCTGCCGGTTAAAAAGGCTGGTCAGTAAGCGCCCCATGACGGGGGTCAGCTCGGGTACTACCGAGCTCAGCACCATGCTGGAAATGTGATTTGGACGCAGGCCGTTTTCCAGCAACAGGTCCTGAATGGAGGATTCGTAAAAGAGTAAAGCATCTTCGGTCCGCTGGGTGGCCAACCGCCACAGGGGGTTCCACCGTTCGCCTTTCCAACCCCCGATGACGACATTGGAATTACCGATATCTACTGCTAGTAACATTTGGCATTTTTTTGCTTGTACGGCCGAGTGGGCTCCAGCCAGTTAAAATTAGTAAAGTCTGGGGAACCATCTAAAGACTGAACGATCGATCCATTTGTCAGGGCCCTGTTTTTTTACGACCTTAACTAAAAACTAACCAACCAAATGATGGAAAAATCTAAGATAACTTTCGGCCAGAACCATAGTGAAGGCGATACGGAGGTGCAGTTTTTCAACCTCCAGCGCAAAGTAGACCAATATAAAGAGGTACTGCAAAATACGCTAAATTACCGGCAGGTATGGAAAGACGGCCTCAAGAGCAAAATTATAGCCACCCTGGAAAAGCTGACTGGTGCTACCGGCTTGCAGGCTAAAGTGGACGAGCGCAGCCAGATGGAAAACCTGGAGGCCGTAGTCTTGTCGTTGGGAGACGTCAAAAGCGGGATGTACCAGCAACTGGGCGACGAACTGCGCCGGGACCTGATCAAGCATAATGGTTCGCTAGTGTACCAGCAGCTATTCAACGGAAAAATTATTGTGCTGATCAATTTCCCCTTCATTGA
>CAZHCA010000041.1:0-13193 GCA_964530825.1 uncultured Saprospiraceae bacterium | reverse complement strand
TAGCAGGGCGTTTTTTTCCTTTTTGTGTATGCGGGTACCCTGATGCGCTCAGTGCTCAATATTGGTTTGGTATCGGAATATTTGGACATAAGGGCCTCACGCGGCGCCCGCAAAGGATCGCGGCGATTCGCGGCGTGAATATGATCACGATGATTTTGTAGTGGTTTCCTGGATGCTGAATTCCTGGGACGCGGTGTGGCTCCGTGGTTCCTGAACCATAGCGTAGCAGGACGTCACATAGAGTACTCTATAAAACGCTATGCCACTCTATGGTTAATTCCTTTCTCTAATTTTTCCTGCCGGATTCCCCTGATACATACCGCCCGCCTCCAAATCTTGGTTTGCTACTGAGCCGACGGTGAGGATCGCTCCCTCGCCCACCGTCACGCCGGGGCAGACCACTGCCCGTGCCCCAATCCAGCTGCCGGGCTGCAGCGTAATGGGTTGCGTGATTAGATCAAAGGTAGACTGTTTGTAATCGTGATTGCCGGTGAGCAGGTAGGCTTCCTGCGAGAGGCATACGTGGTCGCCGATCGTCACCTCCGCCAGGTTGTCGATCCAGACCTTCTCTCCGATCCAGGCATGGTGGCCGATGGTGAGCTTCCAGGGGAATTTGATGTGTACCGAAGGTTTGATCAGCACGCCCCGCCCGATCTGTGCTCCGAAGCGACGCAGGAGCCAGATCTTAGCACCGTTCCAGATGGCCAGGGAATGCCGGAAGCAGAGGGCGCTGAGGATCATCCACAGCAGTTCTTTCCAGCGGGAGGCCCCGCGGTCAAAGTGTTTGTTTTGGAAGGTATTGAGTTGTTGCATTTTGTTTTTTTGCACGCGGCGGGCGCTAAGAATCGCAGGGGTTCGCAGCGGGGCTTAGAGATGAATCAATCTATTTAATACGACGGATGATCATCCGCGCTTAAATTATTCACGATTCGCCATATTCCGTTTTTTAGGCGATCTTCATTGAAATTGATGAGTAAGCCCATCCTTCGGTTAGTTAATCGCAAATAAGTCAGGACTTGCTTCTTGTGAACGGGGGAAATTGCCTCTACTGATTTTAATTCTACAATTACTTTCCCACCCACTAATAAATCTAAAATAAACCCCGGTTCGTCCTTTACGTATTCATCTGAAATATGTACAGTATGTTGACGTAATACGGAAAGTCCTCTACTAAGCAGCCTTCCTTCTAATGCAGATTCATAAACCCGCTCAAAAACGCCTGGCCCATAATGGGTATGCACCGCGAATGCTTCATCCAGGATAATAGTAGCAATATCATTTTCGTGCACAGTCCTTAATTCTAAGCAATATTTTTTGAAGTTTTTATTGCAAGAAGTAGCTACAAAGGCCCGCAAAGATGCGCAGTGTTTTTTTGCTTAGGCTCACCGCGATCCGCCGCGTACCCTCCGCGACCGCCGCGTGAAAAAAGCTAATCTCCTTGCTTCTCCAACAGTTTCTGTGTGTGATAAAAATCTTCCAGCAATTGCGCGACCAGCTGCTCGGCTGGTACCGCTTGCTCGGCCAACCAGGCTTTCAGCTCGGGATCAAGTGCCAGATGCAGGGTGGTGAGGCCGGCTTCGGCTTCTGCCAAACCATCGGTGTCTACGGGGATCCAGTCCCCTTCGAAGGCTTCGTCGTAGGCGATGGCCTCGTCGTCGTAGTAAATTGCTTCTTCCGGCACGGCTACACCCGCTTTGTTCAGCTGCATAGCGTCCAGTGCTTCTACCTTTTCATCCGCGAAATCGACCTGATAATCTTCGAGTGGTTCCTCGGCCTTTATCTTTTGCAGGGCTTCCGCTACACTCAATTTATTTTTCATGGTCCTGCGACTTTTTTAATTTCTTAGTAAGATAAGCGTTTCGTTCCCGTTTGCTGGCCCTTCTGGCAGAAATGATTCGGATGACGGTACCCCGGATGGTATAAACCAAACTGAGAATAACTAGAAAGGCTTTCCCAATGGTCAGAAATCACTTTTCCCCCGCCCGATTACTGGCAGAAACTAATCGATCTTCGTCATTAAAAATATCACTGGCATCTTCGAAACTTATACCGTGCTTATCCTGATTTTTCTTGTTCTTATCCTCATCCCAGGCAAATTTTGGCATCGGTCCGGGGTTTACAGTGAATGTGTAATAACAAACCCGCTTTTTTACTCAGGGGCTCCGCCTGCTCCCAGGTATCTAAAGCATTAAAACCTCCTTTAACCCTGAAACCTTTAACCTTTCCACTTTAACCTTTAACCTTGAAACAACGCCACATACCGCTCCACCAAATCCTGCTCCGCAAAGTACGCTTGCGCAAAATCGTATGCCGCACGCGACCACTGTTTGTATTCCGCCTGCTCCATGGCCATCGCCTGCCGGATCTTCGGTGATAGCTGCATCATTGGTAATGGATGCACACTGCCAGTATAGTTATTTATGCTTTGGGGAGCTACATGGTGAACCAGGACCACCATCTGCTTGCTTTGCAAATCCACTGCAAAGGCTTCCAAGAATTTACCGGCGTGGATTTTTTGTAAGGTTTCGGCGAGGGGGAGTTTGGCGTTCATTTATTTGGAGGTTAACCCCCTATTGGATTTTTTTAATTATGGACTGGTCTTCAGGATAAAGCCTTAAATGATAATCGATCCACTTTAGGTACAACTCTTGAGCATGATCGAGTAATACTTTATTACGAGGACTATCTAAATAATCTTTCACAATCCTCTTGTAGGCTTCTCTATCGGGCGAAGGGGAAAGGTGGTAGCCACCCTTATCAAAGATCATTCGTTGCGTTTCTTGATTGTGGTCAAAGGTCCGAAAGTGGGTCCCGAACTTTAAGTTGCAGCATTCTATGATTATACCATAGTCGGATGTTACTATTTCGAAAGGAGAAAGCAACAATTGATCCCGAACAGAGAAGGTCTTTCGATAAAACTGGGTGTAGTATTCTAAATCCAAATGCGGAGGATAGCGATCGATTGACGCTAAATCACCCTCATTATTTTCTAGCGCCAGCGCCTTCAGCGATAATACTGCTGCATACGGATGCCGGATCAGCAAAATTACGGGCTTACGCAATCGCGTAGCCTTTAAAATCTGTGCAAAAGAATGGGTGTGATGACCTACAATTAAACTCGGATTATTTTGGGCCTGGATAAAAGAATGCGCTGCAAAACTATTCGCAGATCGAGGAAAACCATCGATCACGATATCCGTTTGTGCACCGACAATATTGGTTAAAAATTTACTTTTCCGGAATCGGTATCGCTGTACCGCGAGAAAGATCGCTGGAAAATTTTCTAACCAGATTTTGATCTGACTTTTAAGTTGTGGTTTCAAAATTAATGGCAAGATTTATATCCCTTCGACTTGAAAAAGGTAGCGGTATTTCTCAAGCCATTCGGCCGGAAGCGTACCACATCGCGCAACTTGTCGAGGTACCGGGGGATGCTGTAAGGGGACAGGCCCATAAACTTGTATTCGTCCCCGTAATGGGGAAACCCGAGGTACTGCGTGAAGGTCGTGTAAAAGATACCGATGGAATGCGGATAGGATACGCTATCAAGAACACCAATCTGATTACCTCTGCCGAGACCCCGCATGGTAGAGGTAAAATCGCCCATACCATCGATGGTCAGGATAGCCGCTTCTTCGAAAGGCAGCGCCTTGCATGGCGTTTTCACTAAATCCTTGAAAACATTGCACACGGCAGGCATGAGAAAAACTATTCAGATCGATCAATCCAATTTTCGATTTTTATTCCTTCTATACGAGACAGGTGTTTTTCATTGCCGGTAACCAGAATCATTCCTTTATTTACCGATGTAACTCCGATAATCAAATCAAAGTCGGGAATTAAATGCCCCATATGTGCCAGACGCGCTTTTTCTTTGCCATATAATTTCGAGCAATCATAGATAGGGACTACTCCGAATAATTGCTTAATAGCATCTATTTCTTTGATATGCTGATCAGGTCGTTTGCTTTTAAAGGCGCCAAAAGAAAGTTCTAATAACGTTATTTCAGAGACAAAGCAGTTGTCAATACCCACTTCGAGTATTTTTTCTTTTATTCCGTATTTACCCTTTCAACAAAAAGATACAGGTATCCGTGTCGATTAAAAAGTTACTCATCTATACCACCAAGATCAACTTCTCTATTAGAGAGCGTTCTGGCCGTATATATCTCTTCGACAATACGATCATCTACATCTGACCAGGAGCCACTGATCGAATCCAGGAGGTCCGCTTTATCTTTTTCTGCCCTTTTGAAAGAACGATTGACGTTATCGGATAGTCTCACCAATAGCTCCAGTTTGGTCTCTATATCGAGTAAGTCAAACATCTTTAGGTACCTATTGATAATTACTTCTTCCATTTTCATCAAATTAAATGCGTCATAGTAAACGGCTGTACACTTGAACGATGTCTTTTTATCAGGGATTCCTTTACGCTACTTTCTGTATCATGAAATACCAAACAATTTTTCCTTGCCGACAGTTCCGGGCGGGCATGTGTCGAGTGCCGATTCGCAAAGGGCCACAGCAAACGCCATGCAACACCGTAGTGATCCCTTGCCTTCCTCACCACTATACCTTTTTTATCCTTTAGCCCGATCGGAAGAAGCTCCTGCTTCGACCCTAATCCGTTTTTCACCACTCCGTGAATCTTAGTGTCTTAGTGGTGAAAAGTTAGTCCCCCAGAAAAAGCTCCAGGTACCGATCTTTCAATTTCCGCTCCCGCAAAAAAGCCTGGGCGAAGGCGTAGGCCCGCTGGCAAAGGGTATCATAGGCATCCTGGTCCATAGCCAGCATTTCCCGCAGGACTTGCTGCCAGCCCGGGGCATCGTCGAGCGGCAGATCCCAGCCAATCCCCTTGTCGTGCAGGTCCCGCCAGGGCGTCTGATCGCTGATGATCACCGGCCGGCCGCAAGCCAAGGCCTCAAAGATGCTGTGTCCGAAATTTTCGCCGAAGGTGGGTAGCACGAAAAAGTGATGGTCTTCCAACTGGGCACGCGTAGCCGGGTGCGGAACCGCTCCGCGGTAGTCGACCTCAATGTGCGCAGGCATTTGGGCGATCACGGCTTCACAATCTGCCCAGTAGGCTGCATCCTCTACTGGACCGGCAATCGTAAGCTGCAATTGCCCGCACGGAGGCATCTTTACTAAGAGCTGCAATAGCCCCAATATATTTTTTTTAGGTACAACGCGCGATAAGAAAAGCATTTTGGCTACCCCGCTTCTCTTTTCCATTTGCCGCACCTGACACACCGGGGGCTGCGGCAGGTTGGGAATCACTTGAATGCGATCTACCCCGACGCCTAAATACCGAATAATATCGGCTTGTTCTTGCTGGTCGGTAGCGTGAAAGCGCAACCGTTGGGGCAAATCGGTAGCTCGCAATAACTGCAGAAACGAACGTTTTTTAAGCGTTTTGTACTGCATGGCGCCCGCCTGCAACATGCCGCGGGGAGCCAGCACCACTTTGCTGTTAAAAGATTTTCGCCAAAGCCCCCATAGCGGGTGCAAGGTGAAAACAGTAGAAAACATGCTATTGAGATAGATGATGTCGGGCCGGATCTCCCGAATCCGGTCAAATATAACGGATCGCCGTTGCTGCCCGGGAGCAAGGTAGCAGACTTGAGCATGTTGGCCGTAAGGCAGCCAGGTGTCGACAGCAACCTCCGGGTAGGGTTGGCCCATACCATAATCGCGGTCGGAAGTGAGTACTGAAATCGATAGCTCTTTTTCCAGAGCCTGCACTAAATTGACGGTGGAGCGGATGGGGCCACCTGCTCTATAGCCAGGCGCAAACCAGTCGGTGAGGAGGAGGAGTCGTTTTATAGTTCTTCTATTTGTTGTCGGCTGAGACCGGTGTACTGCATTATTTTCTCTACTGATTCCTGGTTCGCTTTCATCTCTCTGGCAATCTCTACCGATCTTTGTTCGATTCCCTGCATCATGCCTTGTTGGAGACCTTGTTGGAGACCTTGTTGGAGACCCTCTTCTCTTGAAGTATCTACCACATTTTTCATATCTCGATAGTACTTTAAACTCTCTTCGTAAGC
Source organism: uncultured Saprospiraceae bacterium (assembly GCA_964530825.1). Taxonomy (GTDB): domain Bacteria; phylum Bacteroidota; class Bacteroidia; order Chitinophagales; family Saprospiraceae; genus CAZHCA01. The sequence goes on along the minus strand of CAZHCA010000041.1, from coordinate 7,143 downwards.
TTCCCGCTCCGCAGGCGAAAACTTTGCGATCTCTGCTGCATCGAATAATTTGGTGAATATTCGGTCTTGTAAAGCTGTTGGTCGATCCTGTAAGTCGGATAAATGCCGGAAAACGTACAGCCACCTATCAAACTGTGTCTGTAATTCTGCTTGTGTCTTTTTGAACTTGGGCAGCTCAATGTAGATAAATGTCAACTTATCATAGAATACCTCACAATGCTGGTTTTTCAACTCTACTACATGCAGTAATTCTTTTTCTGCTTTATGATCTTCGAAGATAAAATCCAGTATACCTACGGTGTATACCGGCTCCAGATGATAATCCCAATCCCCTTTCTGAGCTTGCTCCTGAATAGGGAAAGAAGCATAGTAGATACTTCTATCCTTAAAAAAATTTTGTCTGGCTTTTTGGATTTCTACGATAAATCTTTCCCCAGACTCCCCGATACAGTACAAGTCGAAAATAGCCTTGCGGTCTAGCTCATTATGCCCCATCTGTTCGTTGCGGGAGTAGCTCAAGTCTCTAATCTGATGCTTAGCGGGCAGTATTTGATTCAAGAAATCGATCAGGAGTATTTTATTGGGTTCCGTCCCAAAAAGCTTCTTGAAACCAAAATCCGTCAGGGGATTGATATATTTATCTTTTAATGTACGCATAAGGATTGGACACTTTGCAAGCCAGCAAAAATCATCTATTAAAACAAAATGATGGGCTAAAAAAGTTCCTAGTAATTGCACCTAAACGAATCGGCCCCCCGGCTTGGTAGCCAGGCGCAAACCAGTCGGTGAGGAGGAGGAGGCGTGGCATTAGGTGTCGGCGAGTATTTCGTCGTATAATGCTAAGTATCGCCGGGCAATAGCCTGAGGTCGAAAGCGACCAATATTTCGATAGCCTTGCTCGATTAAATGCTCTCGATACGGTCGGTCTTCCAGCAACCGCAAGATACCCGCACGAATAGCCGGCGTTTCGTAAGGATCCACCAGGTGGGCACCTGCACCTGCTACCTCGGGCATACTGGAGCAATTACTGGTCAGCACCGGGCATCCCAATGCTTGGGCCTCAATAATGGGCAGGCCGAAGCCTTCGATTGTGGATACGAAAGCCAATAGGTCTGCTTGCCGGTATTTTTCAAGGAGTTCGCTATCGGTCAGGTTCCAGCTATTGCGGTAATCGATAGCATACTCCTCAAGCAGCGTAAATTGACGGTCATTCAATTTTCCTACTATGTGGAGGGTTACCTCGAGTCCTTGCAAGGCTGGAATAAGGCGCTGCAAATTCTTGTTGGCCTTGGTGCCGATATGCAGGATTACCGGCTTAGGGTTATTGGGGGAAGAGGTGCGCTGCTCCGCTTCCTTCACCAAAGTAAGTGGATTGGGCACGACCCGCACCTTACCGGCAGGTAGACGAACCAATTGGAGTAAGTCTCTTTTGGTGGTCTCCGAAATGGCAGTCACTATCTGAGCGTGGCGACAGGGCCAAGTAAGCCAGAAAAATTTTAGGAGCCCCTTTTTAATCCCGCCTGCCCGGTGCACGAAGCCGCAGTCATGGACGGTGACGATTGTTTTGCGTCCTTTTAAAAAAGGGGCAACGTAGGTAATGTCACCGGTAATATGGTTGACCTTGCCCTGGTGGCGACGGGCAGCCAGGGCCGACTGGATGCGTGGCCATAGTCCTTTGCTTGGATATGGCAAACGGTAGTCACGTACTTTATAGTTTTGCTGCAAATGAGGGACCACCTGTTGGAAAACCTGCTCGATGCTGTACTGCCCGGAAAATGCCTTACGGCTAATGAGCACAACTTCAAATAATGTCGCTGCTTCAGCGGTCGGTTTATTCTTCATAGTAATCCCTCGCGCCTCCAAATGTCGGTTAAGGCTTCTACAACTTGCCGGTGGTAGTTGTCCCAGCTGTACTGCTGGGCTACCCGGTGGGCCTCCCGCCCCATTCGTTCAATTTCCGTGGGGTTATCGTAGAAATAATGGATTTTTTCAGCCAATGCCTGGGCATCATCAACGGGGATCACAAAGCCGCCCCCCTGCTGAACCGCATCCTTGGCCCCGGTGTTTTCGGTCACGATAACCGGGGTGCCGCAGGCCATAGCCTCGATCACGGTCTGAGCCCAGGAGTCGAGGTGGGAGGGGAAGACGAAAACATCGGCGCGCTGGTATTCCTTTACCAACGCCTCGTGGTGTAAAAAAGGAATATGGGTAAAGAATCCATCGTATGCATGTAAGACGTCCCTTGCGTCGCCCATAGGACCAACCAAGACTAACTCAGCGTGCCGGAGTGCCAGCTTTTTCCAGGTGGCTAATAATAATCCCAGGCCTTTTCGCCGGGTCAGGGTCCCCACGAACAGGAAACGCAACTTGCGATTCGGATCTTTGGCATTCGATTGCAGTTGGAAGCGTTTATGGTCGACTCCTAAATTAACCTCGTAGATTTTTTGTTCCGGTACATCCCGGAAAATCAGGCTTTGCTTGGCAAAAGTAGAAAGGGTCAAAATATAGCTAGTAGACTGCAAGGCCTCCGATTTATAGGGGTTGACCACCTCGCGTTCGAATGCCGCCCAACTTTGTCCTTGGATGGGGGCCAAAATATCGACGATGGCCTCATGGTGGATCTGGGCCAGGTCAAGTACCGTTGGCTTGCCGTCTTTCCTGGCCTGCTGGAAAGAGAGTAGATTGCCATTCTCATAGCCTACAACCAGATCGTACGGTACGCTGCCCAGCTTTTTAGCCACCTGCTGGTCAAATTGCCGAAGTACATAAATGTGGCCCTCATAGGCTTTCCACCTTTTCGCCAGCTGCTCCCGTAAGGCCAGCAAGGGAAAATGCTGGACAACTTGAGGAGAGAGATGCCTAAAATAACGCTTTTTTAGACCGTCCCTTAAAGGCTTGGTTAGTCCTGCGGGTATTTGTGGAAAAATTTTATTCGTAACGAATGCGGAATAAAACACCTCTAACCAATCTCGCTGACTAATGGCCGCCAATAACTGATCGGTATATTGCTTGCCGGGCTGGCTGACTATAATTCTCAATCTTTGGTTTGGGTGGGTGTTAAGTAAGCCTGATCCAACAGAATAAACCCTAAAGCCATGTAGTAAACTTGGTAGATATTAAATACAATAGGAATAAATAGTACTGTAAGGGCCAATAGAATAATTTTGGGAATCCAGGGAACAGACCAATGGAAAGCAAAAACGGCTAGCAAGATCAGCTTGAAAAAAAATAACAAAAACCCGCCCTCGATAATCACCCGTTCCATTTCTTCTTCGTAACCGCCGTATTGCCTGGCATAATAGGATTCTCCCCAGACGGCATTGGCCCCCTGGTAGGTGGCGCCCAGGCCCACCCCAAAAACGGGATATTGGCCCCTGAAATAAATGACTTCTTCGATCGGTCCCAGTATCCTGCGGGTTTGCTCACCCGAGGCCTGGTTGGCGCGCACCCGGGTCATAAAGCTTTCGTAGGTGTTGACGACAAAGTCCTGCACCCTGGGCGAAAAGGCGATCACAGCCCCCCCCAGGACCAAAGCCGCCAAAAAAAGCCGTAGCGAGCGTGCCCGGTGCGGAGAAAAAACCTGCCCCAAAATCAAAAACATAATTACCAAAGCCGTGGGGCCACGCCCTCCGTTCATGATGGCTGCAATCAAGCTCATGCCAGGCAGCAAGTAAAAGAAGGCGTTGACCTTTTGGGTCAGCAAGGGATAGGCCCAGGCCAGCATGGCCATGAATATGACAAAGGCACCGTAACCGCCAATATAGCTGAAGGTACCCGTGATGCGTACCCTTCCATCGACCACTGCAATCGTCTGGACCTGATCGGTGGCGTATTTATTCAGAAAGTGGATAGGGGGTAACTGGTACTGAATGACCCCCAACACGACCTCCAGCACGGCCACCAGGGTGAAAACTTGCAGGAGGGGCCCTAACTGCACCTTATCCCGGTTGGCGAGGTAGGTGAAGAGCAATATAAAAAACCCGCCGTGCAATACGATGCCCAGGATGCCATGGTATAGGGTCTTATTCAATACATTGGCGGCCGCAATAATAAGGTAAATCAGGTAACTAGCCATCAGGCCAGGCGCCGCCATTTTTTTCTTGGGCAAAAAGAGTACGGCAAATAGCAGCCAGGGCATGACCAACTGCACAAGCAGCACCACATTGCCAAAGGCACCCGAACTGATGAACCATTTGCGGGCCGCTCCACTGAAGGTCGTGAACAGAAAAGACAGCAGGATGGCCCAGTTGATCTGCCCGGTAGCCGATCGCATCGAAAGAGCTTTACCCATTTACAACCTTTTCGAATTCCTGCAGGAAAGCTTTGGCCACTTCCTGCTTGCGGTGTTTGACCAGGTGATCTGCAGCCGACGCCTGAGCCCGTGCATGTACGGAAGCAAAATTCGCAAACGTATCATTTAACAAACTTACCAACGCCTTAAGGTCTCCGTTGGGGAAGGTGATACCACAGGGCCCAATGGCTTCCGGGAGTCCACCTCCATCCGATCCGATTACATAACAGCCGCAGGCGATACCCTCCAATGCTACAATACCGAATGGCTCCTGCCAGCGAGAAGGAACAACCATTATTTTATGTTGGTTAAGCAACTCGACGAGCGCTGTGCCCGTTTTTTGTCCTGTAAAAACAATCTGTTCATCCAGGTGATACCGGTAGGTGTAGTCCTGGAGTGCCGATGCTTCGGGTCCGCTCCCGATAATAGAGGCGGTGACGATGGCACCTTCTTGCCGGAGCGCCCTTACGGCTTGCAATAATAAATCGGCCCCTTTATCAGAAACCAGGCGACCCAAAAAAACAAGATCGCGACTACGTTGAGCAATGGGCGTTGTATTTTGAAAAAGCGCATGCCGGTAAGGGTTGGGCACAAATACCGAATGGCGGTATTTGTGGGCAATGTATTGGCTACAAGCTACATTTTTGCGTGCCAGGTTATTAGCGATGCTTATCCTTATCTTTCCTTTGATGTTATTGGGATTTTCGCCCTGGTGAGAGACAACCAGAGGCGTACCGGTACCCAGCCACTGCAAGGTACCGGGAATGGAAACGTTAAACTGGACGAATACATCGGCCGCTTTGATAATGGTTCTAATGACCCTGCCTGATGGTTGTCTTAAGATTTGAAACGAAAATTCATCCGTTCCATCACCTTCGGTATTGGTGATCACCGTAATGTTGTGACCCAATTTAGAAAGTTCTTCCGCCAGATCGAAAACTACATTTTCCAAGCCTCCGACCAGCGGATAGAAATTAGGGGAGTAAAAAGCAATAGTCATCAATGAAAGAATTAGCCTCTATTGACTTTTCCGAGTGCATGTAACCTCTGATAAAGTTCATCACATTCTGGACAAGGTACATCAAAATTATAAACCCGGGAATGTTTGGTTATTCTCTGGTAATTCCCGATTAATCTTTCGTAAGAAAGATCAGTAAACTTACCCAACTCCTCCAAAATTGGATTAGGGTTGCTTATGAGTCCTTCGTAAGTGATTACCACGGCGGGAAATAAATTGATCAGAGCACAAATTGTACCATAAATATTGATATACTCCTCCTTAGCTTGCTTAAATTCTGCGCCATTCTTTCTGTGCTTACTTGTAAAGTACCCTGAAAATTTCCGCAAGGAAACAATAAGTTTTACATCAAACCCAGCTCTGTGGAAGTAATACGGATAAAGATGAGAATTAAGGGGAAACTTCAAATATTCTATTCCCTCAGGAATTGACCTTGCAAGAGTAATAATTTTATTTTCCCTGATGCGATTCAATCGATCAGAAATTATTTTTTGTTTCTTGAGCCGGCTTATAACTTTATTAATTTCAAGCAACTTCGGATGTTCAAAAGAGCCTCCAGAACGTACCCAATCTGTTCGAAGTTGTAGACCAAATGTCGCTCCACTGTTTGCTAATAGACCTGCAAGAAGGGACGTACCACTTCTTTCAACACCGATAATCAAGTGAATTTTTCTGCGTTCCAATTCTGATTTAATAGATTTATTCTTCTCTCTACCCATCTAAAAGTATTGAATAATCTTTCTAAGAGTCTTTTAACCTGGTAATCCTTGCTCTTTTTAGACTCGATCTCCAACCTTAAGAGGGTGAAAAACAATTTAGAAATTGATGATTGGATTCAGGTTAATCAACTGATGGGTCATTTATCAATAAAAAATCGTTTGCAATATTTACCCATTTCAAATAGCTTTCGAAATACTGTCTAGAACACTCTGCTAGATCCGCCCTTTTCTCTTCATCCCAGTAAAGATTTTTCAAAAGGGTTTTAAACTCTTCATCCGTTTGAAAAAATTGGACACCGCTCTCCATCAATTTCTTTTTTTCAGTATGATCGCCGGCTATTGCGCAAATGGTAAGTCCTGCAGCTAGAGCTGCCGCAAATGCACCGCTTTTGGGGAAGCTTACACATGCTGCTTTAATAGCTCAGCGTATTTTGGAATACTGGTCGCAATCTGGTCTGCATGCCTGCACAATTGCCTTGCGATAAGGCGCTGCCCTAGAGCTACCGGCCAATATTTCAGACGCATACCCGGCCAGCGGATTTGAGCCTCATGGAAAAAGATAAATAACTTACTAAGTGTTTTTTTTCTTAATGCCTTAGCCAAAAAAAGTAGCTGTAAAGGCACGCCCCATTGTTGAAAAGCGTACGGCACGTATTGTAAAATCACCCAATCCGGCTTTTCTTCCGCTATGATCCGAAGCAGTCTTTGGATACCCGCTTGATCCCAGTCGGCGATTTCAGGTCGTACCTCAAGGCCTTTGTGCTGCCCGGCCGACTCGATCACCTCATCACTCGCCCGGCAAACCACAGTTACCTTGATCCCCTTCTTGCTAAACTCCTGGGACAAATAGTAGGTATAATCACCTACGCCACCGATAATAGGGGGAAAATTATTAGTGATTTGGAAAATATTAAAATTATCCACGTTTAAACAACTTCAAAGCAAATTCATATAGATCATAATCGAGTTGATGGTAGGCCGCAATCCTTGATTTCATCATCTCCGTAGTCGGAGGTTTATGGCTTTTTTTATACCGTTTCTCTTCATGATCTAATGGTACATTGAAGTTGTCTAAAAATGATTTGTAGTAGTTTTAGTTTTTCTCAACAAAATGA
>CAZHCA010000040.1:0-16224 GCA_964530825.1 uncultured Saprospiraceae bacterium | reverse complement strand
AGTCTGGATAAACCTCCTTTAATCAAACCAGACACACTTAATTGAACTATCCCTCAGCTTGTCACCCAATACCAAACACCCCATTACCCAATACAGCATTACAGCATTATCCTCCGGCGCCCTTTTATTCCCTAAAGGGAAGGCCCGCCCCCGTTCCGAAAAACTCACTTTTCCAGTACTCCGATACCTGATACCCGATACCCACTTAACCGCTCAACCATTTGCCTACTCAACCACTTTACCGTATTACACTCCTACCCCCTTTTATTGCCTAAAGGGAAAGCTCTTCCAATATTCCGGACCCGGATCAAAACCTTTCTGTTTGTGGATTCAGGAGACTGCCGTCAATAGGCCGGATTCTTCCAAAACCTTGCGCAGGGATTGGGTGTGAGGCTCCGAAAGTTCTACCAAAGGCAGACGTACTTCCCGATGGCACAGATCGAGCATATGCAGGGTTGCCTTGATGCCCGCCGGGTTGCCGTCGATGTAAAGCCAGGGGTGGATATCGTGGAGGGTCAGGTGGAGTTCCCGGGCCAGATCGAAATCCCCCTCCAGGGCGGCACGCACCATACCGGAAAACAAGGCCGGGAAGGCGTTGGCGATCACGGAAATCACCCCTCGGGCGCCGCAGGCGATCAGGGGCAAGGTGAGCGGATCGTCGCCCGAAAGAAGGGTAAAGGTATCCGGTTTGTACTTGGCGATGGTCATGGCCTGTGTCAGATCGCCGGAAGCCTCCTTGACGGCTGCGAACTGCTTTCCCGACTCGGCGAGGCGCAGGATGGTTTCCGCCTGCACCATAGATGAGGTGCGGCCGGGAACGTTGTAGATGATGATGGGCAAGGGAGAGGCTTCAGCCAGGGCCATGTAGTGGCGATAGATCCCTTCCTGGGGAGGCTTGTTGTAGGCAGGGCTGCTGGCCATGATCGCCGAGAATCCCCTGAGGTCGTAATCGCGGGTGGCCTTAACCAGGCGGCCTGTATGGTTGCTTCCGAAAAACCCGGCGATCACCGGCAAGCGCCCGTTCACCTTTTCCAGGATATGATCGAATACCCGCCGGCACTCTTCGGAGGACAGGGTGATGGCTTCTCCGGTCGTACCCAGCGCCACGATGTAATCCACGCCGCCCCGGATGACGTATTCGATCAGACCTCCCAGGGCCGGGAAATCGATCTCCCCATTCCGAAACGGAGTAACCAGTGCGACACCTGTACCTTCAAACCCTTTCTTTTTCATGCTGTCGATTGTTCAGCTTTAAGACGGTTTCGGCCTGTCGGAAAAATTCGGTCAGATCCATATTTGGCCCACCGTCGATCATGAGATCATAGGCATAGGTGTGTTCGGTGACGGGCCCTACCCGGAGATGGGCCTGGGTAAGAGCGCCGATGTATTCGGAGACGAATGTGCTGTGGGGAAAAGCGATCAGCAAAAGATCGAAATCCTTTTCCAGAAACTGATCGACTTCCTTCTTTTTGGGGCGAAATGCCCAATCGAGGTTTTTTCGATTGAAATGGGGAAAAGTATAATTCGGATTCTCCAGCTTGCTGTCGAAAAACCCCAGCAGCCGAATTTTTTTACCCTGCTTTTTAAGTCCTGCCGCGTATTCCAGGACAGCCTCCCGGGGGGGAAGCTCGGTGGCGTCGAAAAAGATCCCGATCCGGCTCATCTCGTCGAAGGATTTACTATACCGACTTACCTGCAGGCCTTGCATGGCTTTGCGCAGCAGGGAATCGTGTGCCTGTAGCCGAATTCGGGTTAACCAATTCATATTCCGTACGGAGCGTTAGGTAATCGTATCTCCGGAGTCTAGTATCCGGTTATTCTACCTCATTGAGGGAACTTTCGACCCGTTCGTATTGTCCCATTTGAGCATATTTCTGGATGCGGGCTTCGATCCTTTCCTCGGGATCCATTTCCTGCAGTTCAGCTATCGCTTTTTTGATCTGTCGCTTCAGCAATTTGGCCATTTCTTCGGGATTGTTGTGTGCCCCGCCCAGGGGCTCCTTGATGATATCGTCGATCAGGCCAAAGGAGAACATATCTTCTGCGGTCAGCTTCAGGGCTTCAGCGGCTTTTTCCTTGTAATCCCAGCTGCGCCACAGAATGGAAGAGCAGGATTCCGGCGAAATGACGGAGTACCAGGTGTTTTCGAGCATATAAACCCGATCTCCGAGTCCGATCCCGATGGCTCCTCCGGAGGCCCCTTCTCCGATCACCGTACAAACGATGGGTACCCGAAGTTGGGCCATTTCGAAAAGGTTGCGGGCGATCGCTTCGGCTTGCCCGCGCTCCTCAGCCTCCAGGCCGGGATAAGCCCCGGGCGTATCGATCAGCGTAACAACCGGATAACCGAAACGTTCAGCCAGTTTCATGAGGCGGAGGGCTTTCCGGTAACCTTCGGGATTGGCCATGCCGAAGTTGCGGTACTGGCGCATTTTTGTATTCACCCCCTTTTGCTGGCCGATGAGAACGACGGTTTGCCCGTCTAATCGGCCAAGGCCGCCCACGATGGCCTTGTCGTCTTTGTAGTAGCGATCGCCGTGCAGTTCTACGAATTTACTGCACATTTGGTGGATGTAGTAGAGGGTGTAGGGACGTTCGGGGTGACGGGACAATTGCACGCGTTGCCAGCCGTTGAGGTTGCCGTAGATCTCTTTGCGCTTGGTCCGGATCTTGTTCTCCAGAGTACGCATCATTTCACTCACGTCGATCTCGCCTTCATCGCCCACCTCCTTGAGCTTATCGAGTTGTTCGTAGAGCGATTCCAGCGGTTTTTCGAATTCCAGAAACACCATGATAGTAACTCCTTATGTGAACAGATTAGCCCCTCACGGCCAACAGTGGGGCAAAATTAGCAATTGAGGATGGGGGAGTACTAAAAGAACGTATTTTTTTGACATTTTTTGATAAAACGGTTGTCTGAGATAAAAACAGTATCTATCTTTGCACTCGCCTATGAAAGAAGGGGCATTTGTGAGCCAATCGGGTATGGATTTTAGGCGTCTGGATGCGCAGGGCTTTATTCCGAAGCGTATTTCAAAGCAGAGGCTCACTTCAGCAGGTCCGGTAGTCCGGACAATGTTCAACTTGTAAAAATCTTTACTGCACAATGGTGCAGCCTAATAAAAATCCTGGTCCGGTAGTTCAGCCCCGTGAAAACAGAAATCTCCGATTTCATATTTTCACGAGGGTCCTCGAAAATCTAACCAAATCAAAGATTTGGAGATTTTCGGGATTGGTTAGCTTGCCGGGTCCGTTTGCTTGCAGAAGGCTGCAAGTCATGCAATTAATCCTGGTCCGGTAGTTCAGCCCCGTGAAAACAGAAATCTCCGATTTCATATTTTCACGAGGGTCCTCGAAAATCTAACCAAATCAAAGATTTGGAGATTTTCGGGATTGGTTAGCTTGCCGGGTCCGTTTGCTTGCAGAAGGCTGCAAGTCATGCAATTAATCCTGGTCCGGTAGTTCAGTTGGTTAGAATACATGCCTGTCACGCATGGGGTCGCGGGTTCGAGTCCCGTCCGGACCGCCTCCACCCGCTGATGCTCACTAGAGCAAAAGCGGGTTTGTTTTTTTAATCCCTACCTTTTGAAAATAGGCCTTCTTATCGTAAACGCTGTAGGTTTCGCCAGTCGAGGTCACACGACAATAAACTGTGGAAAATAACCACTACGTCTATATGCTAGAGTGTGCCGGTAAATAGGATTAGTCCGGAATTAAATCGACCGGTTACTTCCATCCTCCTGGCGCTGCCACCCTGTATGGTGATTTTTTGCCCAGTTGGGCCGGTGGCGATCCAACTGGGAAGTTGGAGGAAACCGCAAAGTTGCTGAAGATTCAGGTGCTAGATTACTTTCCCTCTACCCGGAATACTGGTTCTATTGTATTACTCTACCGACGAAGTGCTGTTGCTGTAAGCGCATGAATTCGCTTGATCAGAACAAACTGCTTTTTCAAAGCATCCACTCCTCCCTACACTTCCAATATGCTGTACTTAACCATATTTTTGGAAGTCAGATTCCGGTTAAAATAGTATGGAGGAAACGCAAAATCTGGAATTGGAAGAGCTTGGCAGGACGATTATATCAAATGGATATGCAGCTTTGCCAACGCCGACGTCGGTACATTAAAGATTGGTAAAGATGAAAAAAGGAAGGTGGTAGGAATTAATGACAGACAGAAGTTAACGGAAAATCTGCTCGACAAAATCCAAAACCTCCGAGTATAATCGTTGACGTCAATTTGCATTTGGAAAAACGAAAAGATTGGATTTCCATTGAGGTCACGCCGTATGCCTATCCTGTAAGCTGTAAAGGACAGTATCGTTACCGCAGCGGAATCGGGCAAAAACGGCGGCACGCTGCGATTTAATGTAAATGACGCCCTTAATTCCTTGGAATTACGAGTGCTAAGCGACTTTCTTGCACAGCATATCACTTCAAACAGTCGCTTCGACCTTTCCCAACGGACCTTTATGTTGACCTACTCGTGCAATTTCGGGAGGAAGGAAATTAATTGGACAGCGGCAGCGAGTTCGGAGCTGCCGAAGAGCGGCGTCGCGTAAATCGATAGGGAAATGGGGTTGATGCACCACCTGACTTTTCTCACCTGCCATATTGAAAAGTAATGATCTTTTGCAATGCGGAAAATCGCGTAATGTCTTATTTTAACCATAGTATAGCGAAAGTCTAGCCCTGCGGATTGGAATACGTGCGGCGAGTTGGCAATACGGGCTCGACTCTTTCTTCCCAATTTTGCCATTACCGCTTGAAGTCGATAAACCAATTAAAACCGCATTATGAGATCCAACATTTTTAGCCGCAATCGCCTGATTTTCGCGCTTTTTATCGTCGCGCTGGGAAGTGTGCTGACGACTGCGCTCAGCAGCTGCGATATTGACACCCGGTCAGAAATTGAGCGGGGTCAAGCCCTTTACATTGCCTACTGTCAAATTTGCCATGGGGAGCAGGGCGATGGTCCCATGGCAGACCTCATGAATGTTCAGCCGCCAAATTTGACGACCATTAATCAGCGTTATGGAGGGGAGTTCCCCGACGAGCATATTGTCAAACAGATTGAGGGTAAGGAGCGTATCCTCGGCCATTCCGATACGGATATGCCCGTATTCTGGGTGGCCATTAAGAATGGGGAAAACTTACAAACCGACGAGCAGGTTTCGAAGCGCATCGATAACCTAGTGGCCTATTTGCGCTCTATTCAAAAGAGCTAAAAAGGATAGGACGCCTTAATGCTAGGTAGTATGACGGCAATTATATAATATAAGCCGCGTGGACCCCCTAAGGTTTGTAGCCTAATACCCTATTTCGTTACAAGAGGGCGCCCGGGCACTCTTTGCACCGGGCGCCTGTTGTTCTGTTTACTCGGTATCTGCTTGCGGACCCATCGCAGCTATGCCCTTTTTGATGGTCATGTGCTCCTCACGGATCTGGTCGTGTTGTAGCCGCATCTGATCGTGCTCTTTCATCATCTTCTGGTGATCCTTCATCATTTGAGCGATCTGGGCATTAATGGCTTCTTCTGTTAGCTCACCGGATTTTTGCTGCTCGCGAAATTTTTCGTGGGCTACCCGCATCTTATCATGGGCAACCATGATAGCTTCATGCCTGTCGAATATCACCTGATGCTCGTCCATATATCCCATCCAGGTGGTGTCTATCGATTCCATATTTTTTAAATCGGCCATCAGTTCGCGGTGCGTATTGGATAGGTTCTGATGGACTTTTACAAATTCCTCGTGGACTTGCTCCAGGGAGTCGTGCTGCATCATCAGTTTATCCAATTGTGCTTCTGCTTCGGAGGGCCCAGTTTTGCAGCTGCTGATCCATGCCACAGCGCTGATTAGAAATGTAATTAAAGCTAGGTTTTTCATGTTTTATGCGTGTTTAAATGAAAAATCATAAGAGTATTAATATTGAAAATCCGCAATGGCCTTAATTTTTACTTTTCGTAACGCAAGCATCAGCCCAAGGTTAAACGGATGCCCGGGTTGAAGAAAAAACGCAGGAAGGTGCACGGAAAGTACACTGCCGGGCTTGATCGGAAATAGAGGAAAAACCGGCCACTCCGGAACAATTATATCGAAGCGGCCAGTTTTTTTAAAGGCGCAGTCGTACGCCTGCGCGCATCCACCAGGAGTAAAACTCCTGCTGTTTAATGACATCAGGCGTACCGAGGTAAAAACGCAGGGGGGTATCAGTGATGTTGATCCAATCGTAAAAGATGTTCACGTTTTTCGTTAGCTGGTAGTTCATGGTGTAGTCTAGGCGCAGGGCCTCATCGTAAAACTCATCCAGGTCGGCGTCTGGGCCGATCTCGACCAGGAAGGCATCTTGGTAGTTGGCGGTCAGGCGTGCGAAAAACTTGGGGCCGTCGTAAAACAGTGCAGCATTAGCGGTGTGTTCGGCCTGGCCGGGTAGCTCGATCAGCTCTTTGTCTTCGTCGGTGAAAAACTCGCTCAAGTCATCCTCATTCGGGTCGATAATGATGGCCTCAGCGTAGTTCGCCGGAACTCGTTGCGGAATAAAGGCCTCCGAGAAGGTATAGGTATAATTGGTGTACAGGCCAAAGTCACTAAAGAATCCGGGCAGGAAATCGAACTTAAACTGCGCTTGTAATTCGGCTCCGAACACCTGCGCATCCCGCCCGTTGAGCGGTTTGGTAAACTCGAATACCGGGAAATTACCCGATCCGGGCTCGCCCTCGCGACCGAATCGTCGATAGTTAAAGACAAAGTCGTCGATCTGTTTGTAAAAGAGCCCGCCCGAAAAGATACTGCGCCCAAAATAGCGCTCGATCATCAGGTCGACATTCATCGACATCGGATACTCCAGGTCGGGATTACCAATGGTGACTTCCCGCCGGTCTTCCTCGCGGGCGGGAATAACGTCTACGTAATTGGGGCGCGCATAGGTATAGCTCCAGGCTGCACGCAGATTAACACTGGGCGAGAGGGAGTATTTCAACTGGATTTGTGGCAACCAGAAATCAATCGTTCTTTCGTTGTTAAAGGTATCAATCCCGATAAAGCGGTTGCCGTCCAGCTCTACGCCGAAGGCCTGGTTTTCGAGCACGTCAGTGCGTTCAAATCTCAACCCGCCCAAAACCATCAACCGACCGATATTGTGCCGAAACATACCGTAGGCGGCGTAGATGTTTTCCCGGTATTTATAATCCTGGTTGTAGGAGTTTTTGCGGGTCTCGTTGCGGTCGAAGATGAAAAACTGCGGGTAAAACTCGTAGAAGTCTCGCATAACATCTGCTGAGGGCATGAACTCGAGGACGTAGCCTTCACCCAACAGATCGTCTTCGCGAAAGTCATCAGATGCGGTTACCAAATTCAAGGGGGCACCCATGCCCGGATAGAGGCGCGAGGTTTCGTTGTAAGCCCCGAAGGTTTGCGATACGATATTGCGCTCTTTTACCCGGGCCCGCAATTTACCGCCGAACTTAAGAAATCCTTCCTGCCCGTTGTTAAAGGCGTAGGGGATCTGAATGTTGAAACGGGGAGTCCAAAGGTCTTCCCGAGTGTCGCTGTTCTCGATGATCATCTCGTCCAGCTCAAAGTTTTCATAGTCCGTTGCATTGCCGGCGTTGGACTCAATAGGAAAGGTTGCCTTGGGGTATTCCGGGTCTGAGGTATCGAAGTCGATCGTGATGGCCTGGCCAGGGCTGTCGAAGCGGGCTTCGAAGCGGTCGGGCTCTTGTTCGTTTGCGTTGGCGTAGAATAGTTGGTAATCGATTGTGATGTTGCCGATCTTGTGCTCACCACCGAGGGCGATGGTGCTGAGCTCTTGATCTTTGAATCGGTCGCGTACATCGTGTTCTACTCCACCAAAGAGGTAATAATTTGCGTTCAGGGGATCGTCGAGGTCGTAGATAAGACGCCGGCGTATTTCATTGTCGGTAAAACGGTTATACATGCCGCGCAGGTACACGAAGGAATTGTCGTTGAATTTATAATCCAGGGTAGGGCTGATACTGGTCCGGGTGCGCGTAATTTCGTAATGACGCAACTGGGCTTCCCGGTAGTGAACGAAAAAGTTGTCTTGCCCCTCGCCCTGATCGTCGGTATTAAAAAAGGGCCCCTTGGCGAATTTGTATTCAATATTATCCGATCCGGAGTTATTTTCAAAGTAGCTGGAGTTGAGCTGGAAGCCCAGCTTATTATAGCGTTGCCCATAAGCGAACTGTACGTTGTAGATGGGAGTTCCACGTAGGTTGTTGTAGCCTCCGGCTAGGGTAGCTTGGATTTGGGGCGGCCCTTCCTGAGCATCTCTTGTCTTGATATCGACAGAACCGCCAATACCGTCGGCGTCCATGTCGGGGGTAATCACTTTAACGACCTCTATCGATTCGATCTGGTCGGAGGGGATAATATCTAGTCCGACGTAGCGGAAGTCTCCTTCTGGTGAGGGTACCTGCTCGCCGTTGATATTGAAGTTGGTCAACTCGGGTGGGGTACCCCGCAATTGGACAAACCGGCCTTCCCCCTGGTCGCGCTGCAGGGTGATACCCGGTATGCGCTGGATAACTTCCGCGGCATTAAGGTCGGGAAAGGTAACGATTTGCTCTGCGGCGATGATATTCTTGATATTGTCGGCCTGACGCATTTCAATAATGGCTTCGATCTGCCCTTCTACAATTCCGCCTACGATTACCTCGTTCAGCTCGATCGAGCCCTCGGTCAGGCGAATGGTAATGTTGCGCGCCGATGCCGCATTGACGGTCTGTTTTTTGGTATCGTATCCCATGTACAGCGTGGTCAGGGTTACGTTATCGTCTGCTACGTTTTCAATGGTAAAGCGTCCGCGGCCGTCGGTCACTGCGCCTTTGGTCGTATTTTCAATAGCGACACTAGCGCCGGCCAGCGGTTCGCCGGTCTGGTCGTCAAGTACGCGTCCCGAGATGGTGTTTTGGGCTTGCAGTCCCAACATCCCGAGCATAAAGAATACAAAAAGTGTGGTTAATCTTTTCAGGCTTGTGCACATGTCGCAAGTTTTTTAAAAAATACAATACCAAGCCCACGGCCATTGGCCATGAGCTTGGTAAGGGAAAAGCCAGAAAGCTAGCCCACTCGGTTGTGGGCGGGTTTCCGGAAAACTTATTCGATTACAATTTTCTGTGCGTAAGTCTGCTCGCCTTGGACGGCTTGAATAATGTATACCCCGGGCGTCAGACCGTTTACGTTCATCTGCAACTGGTTACCGAAGTCACTGCGGAGGCCGCGTACCAGCTGGCCATTCATGTTGAAGATATTTACGGTAGCTGCATCGTTGCTTTCTAGGTCAATGGTGATCAGGTCTTTGGCGGGGTTCGGGTATACCGTCAGTTCTTCCACATCCGGGTTGAATACCTCGAATACGCTTACTACCGTGTTCGGAGAAGAGAAGTAGATGAACAGACGCGGTACGCGTTCGGGCTTGTTGGTACCGTCGCCGCCGTCTTCTGGATCGGCGATATTTTCGAACGATTCGAACTCACGGGCATTTTCCACCTCGCTCGGTCCCTGGTCTTCACCCAGCAGGATGAAGGCAATAGCATTACCGGCTTCCCAACCCGGACGATTTACAATTTCCTGTACCAGGTCTTTCAGGTCGGGAGTGCGGTGCGGCGTCCACAAGCCCCAGGGAACATCCACGATCCAGCGCAGCTGCGCCTCGGTCAGCGGGCGTGCATCGATCAACATATCTTCGGTAAAAGTGGGGGCATTATCAGTGGCGTGGCAGGCAATGGTGATGTTGGCTACATCTTCGGCCGTCTTGGTCTCGTGCGAGTGGACCTCGATGAAGGCCGAATCAATTACAGCGCCCTGAGGGATACCGATGTTTTGGAACCGCAGACCGGCGGTTAGAATGTTCAGGTCGTCGGGTTCGCCTTCCCAGCCGGCATCGATATCATCGTCGAACAGGGCGTCGATCTCATCGTTCTCTTGCTCGGCATCGTCTGAAGAAGCCGGAAAGGTTACCCCTTCATCTGTAATGGTATCTGTGGCGATGATACGCTGATCTACCAAGCCTGACTGAACGGAGTAGTAGATCAACAGTTCGGGTACGCGCTCGGGTTTGTTGGTACCGTCGCCGCCGTCTTCGGGGTCGGCGATATTTTCAAAGGATTCGAATTCGCGCGCGTTCTCCACCTCACTCGGGCCTTGATCTTCACCCAGCAGGATGAAAGCTATAGAGTTACCGGACTGCCAACCATCACGGTCAACGATTTCCTGTACCAAATCTTTCAGGTCTGGCGTCCGGTGGGGCGTCCATAATCCCCAGGGCACATCCACGATCCAGCGCAGTTGGTTCTCCGTCAGCGGACGTGCATCGATGAGCATGTCTTCGGTGAACGTAGGTGCGTCGTCGGTAGCGTGGCAGGCGATCGTGATGTTGGCTACATCATCGGCGGTTTTGGTCTCGTGCGAGTGGACGATAATGAAAGCAGAGTCGATGGTAGCGCCTTTGGGAATGTACAGGTCGCGGAAGCGCAGACCGGCCGTCAGGATATTGAGATCATCCGGCTCGCCTTCCCATCCAGCGTCAATATCATCATCAAATAGCGCATCGATCTCGTCGTTCTCTTGTTCGGCATCGTCTGAAGAAGCCGGAAAGGTCACCCCTTCGTCGGTAATAGTATCGGTAGCCAAAATTCTTCTGGAAATCAGCAAGCTTTGGGCACTGAGGTCGACCGACCAACAAGTGACGACTAAGAGTAGTGTTAGTTGTAGCAGTTTTTTCATAAGTGTTTGTATTTTCAATGAAAATGATTCAATGATCCAAAGAAACGACGACACAGAAAAATGAATGAAAACTCATCATTAAGGAATAATTAATTTTGCCCAAAAAAAGATACCGTAATGATGGAAGACAACTAAAACTTAGGTTTAATGATTTTATCATCTATTTTTAATATTTTATTGATTAAACCTACCTTCTATTGCTTTCCAGTTTACGATTTTAAAATTTTGTGTTTCCTGACCATTGTCGCCGTCTTGGGCTACAAAAATTCCATCCGGAAAGGCTTTGCTGAATGGCAGGTGGGTAACGTCAATTCCATCGGTGTCGTAGGTACCGTCGATGTTATCCTGGCCTTCGATTTTGAATGACCCAAGGTAGTCATGCGGCGGTAAGCGCTGGAAGACCGCGTAAGTGTGATTGCCTTGGCTAGATATGATCAGGAAGCCCTTTGGATCTTCCTTGGTACCGTAGTACAAGGTGATACCCTCTACGTCGGCCTTGATATTTTTGTTAGCAGAAAGGGCCACGATTAATTCCCGATCTTCGCCGTCGTCGGGGCGAGCGCCGTATTTCCATACGCCGTAGGTTTCCTCCCCTACAAAGAGAACGTGCTGCTCGTCATCGGCCACAAGCCCTTCGCATTGGGAGCCAACGTCAAAAATACGGACGCGTTCAGCTAGTAAATCTCCATCCGGCTCCGGTTTCAAGGCATATTGTTCAACTACGCCATCTTTGCCGACCACAAAAGCGTACATTGCGTCTCCTCGGTAAAGGCAAAAGCCATACACCTCACTTACAGTTGATAGAACAGGCTCCTTTTGCAGGGGCGTAAGTTCCAGGGTGTTTTCGTTGAGTCGGTAAAAACCGAGGGTATTATCGGTGCGGTTACTGCCGCCCACGATTGTGATGCTTTCGCCGTTCCATTCTATATTCTGGCGCAGATCCACATTGTTGATGCGCCCGAAAGGGTATTCATGTACGACTTCACCTTTGTTGTTATAGACCAACAGCCCCAGCTGTTTGTCCGTACCGATGATCGCATTCTTATCCATGTCGGTTGGATGAATAAAAATAGCGGCATCATCCGCAGCGTCACCACTGCTGCCTACGGGCTCTGTTTCTAGTCCGGGATATACCGTATAGGCAGTAGGCTTGCAGGCAAAAAGCAGGCTACCTAACATAAGCGTCAATACGAGGGATTGCGGTTTCATTTTTTTTGAAACGAATGTATAGTAGAAAGATCCGCAAA
The DNA here is from genome assembly GCA_964530825.1 of uncultured Saprospiraceae bacterium. GTDB lineage: Bacteria > Bacteroidota > Bacteroidia > Chitinophagales > Saprospiraceae > CAZHCA01. The sequence continues at coordinate 4,230 of CAZHCA010000040.1, read as the reverse complement.
GCAGCGCTCTAGCTATTATTTAAATATTAAATTGCGGAGGGCAGCGCAAAAAAAGGATTGAACATCCGTATTTCGGAAAGAGTTGCATAAGAAAAAAGAATGGAACGATCACCTTCTGCCAAGAATAAGCAAGGTAATGTATCAACCCTTTTCACGCTGTATCAACGTCACTTCCGGGCCGCACTACAGTATGAACAAATGCTGGAGGGGGGTATGATCAAAGATGATCAACTACAGGAACTGGTAGACAGCCTGGTCGCTTATCACCGGGAATTGGCTACATCTTCGGAAAGTATGCTCGAAGCCTTTCCCGAAACGCCGGTAAAACCCAATAAACAAATGCTGCACAATCAGGAGCGACGGGAAAAGCCCGACTTGACAAATCCAATGGATTCTTTCCGTACATTTTACCAGCAAGAAGAGCAATTGATGCACGATTATGCCAAGTTACTGGAAAATCCGGATTTACCGCCGCCGGTAAATAAGCAATTACAAGTGCAACACCAGAAAGTCAAAACCGCGGTGAATAAAATTGATTATATTATCAAAGCAGGGGCCGACCGCGACATTCGAGCGACCAAAGGTTGAGATTCCGAAAATCCAGTAGCAAATAAAAAAGCGGAAGGTGAAGTTTTTCACCTTCCGCTTTTTTTATTGTTCTTTACTTGCGTTCGGGGAATTGGCCCCGTCGCGCAATTTGCGAAAGTGGTTTGCGGTTGCGTATTGCTAGTTCCTGCTCCTTGAGGTCTTCGGGAAGCTGTTCGGGATCTCCCCCGTAGTAGCCGATGGCTACAGCCGTGACAATGTGATAGCCCTCCGGTACGCTGAATTGTTCTTCCGCTTCTTTCCAATCGATACCGGCCATGTGATGTAAACCAATACCCATATGCTGGGCCTGCGCGGTCATATTACCCATAGCCAGCCCCAAGTCGTGTAATGCGTGATAATTTTCCTTGCCGTTGTCGAAGTGGGTTTTTATGGCGGTGATGAGTAATACGGGTGCATTTTTGACCCATCGGCGGTTGGCTTCCGCCAGGCAATTGAACATACGCGAATAAGTAAGTGTACCCTGGTAGGCATAGATGAAGCGCCAGGGTTGCTGATTCCGGGAACTAGCTGCCCAACGCGCTGCCTCCAGAAGACGCTCGATGGCTTCCTGGTCCAGGTCTTGCCAGGCGAACATCCGCGGGCTATATCGTTCCGCAATTTCATCCGCAATGGGATGATCGGGTGCGGCTGTTTTCTGCGTAATATTGTGTTCCATGCTGGTGTTGCATTTTAATTGAGAAATCTGCTGGTCTGGAGTTTAACCTTTGGTAGTGACGGGCTAGTCACAGCAGCCTATTTTTCCTACCCAACCCTGTTGAAGGTAGCCATGTTCGATCCGTGATGAACGAACATGGCTAAAAACCTTCTTGTTTTAAAAATGTAACCAATTCTTAATTTCCCTATGGCTCTAATGGGCAGTATTATTAAAAAAGCACTGGACCTCAACCAGCAGTTCCAAACCCTACCCGCCGATGGCGAAGCTTTACAGCGGCAACAATTGCGGTCTTTATTAGAAAAGGCAAGCAGTACTGCTTTTGGTAAATACTACGGATTTGATGCCATACTGCAAGCTGACGATCCGGTGGCCGTATTTCAACAAGAACTACCCATTCACGATTATGGAGCGATTCATCGGGGGTGGTGGCGACAACAACAAAATTTGCCCGATATCACGTGGCCTGGCCGGCCCCGCTATTTTGCCTTGAGCTCGGGTACAACCAGTCAGACCAGTAAACGAATACCTGTAACGGATGATATGCTAAAGAGCTTCCGCACGGTCGGACAAGCCCAGGCGGCGGCTCTGGCTAACTATGATTTACCGGCCGAATATTTTGAAAAAGACGTACTTATGCTGAGTAGCTCGGCAGACCTTACGCCCCACAAACAGCACCTTGAAGGGGAGATTAGCGGTATTAATAGCGCCAATATTCCGAACTGGTTCGAGCGCTTTTACAAGCCTGGCAAAGCCATTGCCAAAATTGATGACTGGGATCAGCGGGTGGCAGCGATTGTAAAAAAAGCTCCCGATTGGGATGTAGTGGCAGTTGCAGGAATTCCTTCGTGGGTGCGCTTGATGCTGCAGCGTATCGTCGAGGCTTACAAATTACGTACCATCCACGAGATATGGCCCGATTTTAGCATCTACGCCTCCGGGGGGGTAGCTTTCGAGCCGCACCGGAAAAGCTTTGAGGTGCTATTGGACCGGCCGCTTATCATTATGGATACCTACTTGGCGTCAGAGGGGTTCTTTGCATTTACCGCCCGGCCTGGTACGCTAGCTATGCGATTGGCCATCGCACAAAATATGTTTTACGAGTTTATTCCCTTCGATGAACGCGGATTTGATGAAGCTGGTAATCTACGTTCTGAACCCGAAGTATTGCACATAGGTCAGGTGGAAGAAAACCAAGAGTACGCGCTGGTGGTAAGTACCCCGGCTGGGGCCTGGCGGTATTTCTTGGAAGATACCATCAGATTTACCGATCTGGATAAGTACGAGATGGTAATCACCGGACGAACCAAGTATTTTCTCAACGTCGTAGGAAGCCAATTGTCAGAAGAAAAATTAAACCGTGGAATTCAGGAGTTAGCTGACGGGTACGGTATGGAAATTAATGAATTCGGGGTAGCTGCCGTCAAAGAAAGCGGAGAATACATACACCAGTGGGTCATTGGTACCGAGGCAGCAGTCGATGAAAGGGAACTCGCAGATCGCTTGGACAAAATTTTACAGAAATCGGTGAAAAATTATGCAGTCGCTCGGCAAAAAGCGCTGCGCGAGGTACGCGTAAAGGCAACGCCAGCCGAAGAGCTCTACGCCTGGCTGGAAAGCCGGAAACAGAAGGGTGGGCAGATCAAGTTTCCCAAGGTTATGAAAGCGGATACCATGCGGGAATTGCTGGAGTTTTTAGAAAAAGAAAATGTTTAAAGCTCCAGTAATTGCACAATGTCGTGCTATCACGAAAATTTAACCTGCACGCTAAAAGTGTCGGCGGGTAGGCGGTTTCTCCCGCAAGATGTCTTCCAACTCAGCCGGCGAGAGGTAATATTTACGGATACGATCCTTGTATCGGTCTGGTAGAGTGGATTGCTCCAGGATGTAGAGTTTAGTAGCCATCAGTTCTTCGCCAAAGCCTTTTTCCAGGGCGTATAAGTCAGCTCGTCTTTCTGCTCCTATCCGGTGGGTAGGAAAAGCTACATAACCTAAAATAAAACCGAATAAGCTCCACACGCTACGTCGGTGATAATCCATCAAATGGCCTAACTCGTGAGCAAACCAGCCGATTAGTACCTTGGGCGGTAGTTCATCAAGTTGAATATACTGAGCGATTTTTAAATGATTACTCATTTGTATCCGGTAGTGCCTTCGCTTAGGCTTCCAAAAGTGCCAGTTCAGTACAGGCTGAGCGCGCATGGTGTAATCGGGCAAAGCAAGTTGCTGTAGATAAATGGGATTATAGTGCAAACTGTCAAATGCAATATGTGCTTTTAAAAAGCAGTCTTTCAGGTAATCTGTAGTTACATTTTTGAACGATACGTAGGGTGACAATTGCTTTCAGCTTTTGTGAAAAAAGAGTAATAGAATTGCTTCATCCTATCCAGCGCCGGGTAAAAATTGTATCGATTGCAGCCCTTTCGCTCCATCATAAAAATTTAAAAGGTGCTTCGAAATTCTTTGGATCTGATGAGGTCACAAAGAATTTGTAAGTCTGGACTTCAAGATACACTCCGGTAGATTTAAAGGAAAAATTTAAAATCTATTTAGACCTTTCTAGGATTAATCCAAGGGTTGGATCTTGACTTTTTCCAAGAATGTTGCTAAACCTGAATCAGCACCGGAGGTATAGTTCATGACAATAGTACCCTGGTCTTCCATTCCGCTGTCCAGTGCGTAGACAATAGACATATCGCTCGGGTTACTCATTCCCTCGAATCGATGGTATTCTAAGATTTTCAAATCGCTAGGTTGATAGCTTTTTCCGGACTCTACACATTTCAGGGCGCCGTTTTCGAACTTAAATTGGCGCACAAAACCTTTCTCGTGCAGGTGTTGCATAGCTTCTACTATATTATCGTAGGCATTGAAAGTCATAAGTGTTGGTTTATTATGAAAAATAGGGAGCAGATTACTCTACCCTACTAAAAATCGGGTAGCGGTAAATTATTAGGATTGATCTGTAT
>CAZHCA010000039.1:0-18411 GCA_964530825.1 uncultured Saprospiraceae bacterium | reverse complement strand
AGAATCTACCTTTACTTTCTTGTGCACTCAAATAACAAGCGAATTTCCGCTGGTGATAGGTTATTTTGTCAAAAAAACGTCATACTGTGATATTTTGCGCCATTGGAGTGCAAAACAAGATTACATCCTTGCGCTTCACACTTTTTCTTCGACAAAGCTCAGGATTTGATCGACATACGACCGGTGATTAGCCAAGCGTGGCACTTTATGCTGACCGCCTATTTTTCCCCGAGCCCGCATCCATTCAACAAACGTGCCAGGGGGCAGTGCTCTAATTGCTAGCCGTTTGAGGGCAATATCTTTATACCGTTTGGCTTCATAATCAGAATTCAGGGCGCGGAGTCGAGCATCCAGCAACTCAGCAAAAGCATGAAGATCTGCCGGTGGGCGCTCAAACTCGATCAACCATTCGTGTCCGCCACGGCCTTTTGTACTCAGGTAAATCGGGCCGACCGTATACTCGTACACGCTGGCATTTAACTCCTGACAGGTAGCAGCAAGGGCTTGATCCGTGTTATCCACCATGACCTCTTCTCCAAAAGCATTGATAAACTGCTTGGTGCGTCCCGTTACCTTAATCCGGTAAGGGCGGAGTGAGGTGAAAGCCACTGTATCGCCGGGCAGGTAGCGCCATAAGCCGCCATTCGTGCTAATGACGATGGCATAGTTTTTACCTGGCTGAACTTCCGACAGAGGGATAGGCCGGGGATTGCGCGCATCCCAGTCCGACATGGGTAAAAATTCGTAATAGATGCCATTGTTGAGCAGTAAGAGCATCCCCTCTTCACGAAGATTATCCTGAGCGGCAAAGTAGCCCTCGGAGGCATTGTATATTTCTTGGTAACTTACCTGATCTGACGGGAAAAACGCCTCAAATTGCTTGCGATATGGCGTAAAGCTTACCCCCCCGTGAATGTATAACTGAAAGTCGGGCCAAACCTCCAGCATGTGTTGTTTGCCGGTCAGTTCCAGAATACGCCGGAAAAGCATGACCGTCCAGGTAGGTACCCCCCCAATCATTACGATGCGCTTTTCGCTGGCGCCAGCCTGCGCCAAACGCTCTAACTTCACCTCCCAGTCGTCCAGTAGCGCCGTCTTCAGGTCGGGTGTATAAAAAGGCCGGCCTACAATGGGCATATGATGAATCATAATAGCCGATACGTCGCCTATCTGGGTCTTGGGAAAAGGCGGATACGCCTGCAGGCTTCCGCCCATGATCATACTTTTACACTCAAACTGGCGGGCATCGGGCTGGTTGTGGTAAAACAAGGCCATTGTATCCCACGTCCCACGGATATGGCACTTCTTGAGGTTCTGGCCCGGTACGGGCAGAAATTTACTTTTATCAGAAGTAGTTCCCGAAGATTTGGAGAACCAACGAACCTGGCCGCTCCAAAGTACATCCCGCTCACCCCTCATCATGCGTTCGATCATGGGTTGCAAGGTTTCATAATCGGTAAGCGGCAGGCGTTCGGCAAAAGTAGCCGCATTGGTAATCGAGCGGAAGTCGTACCGTTGACCGTATTCGGTGTACCGCGCAGCCTGCAGGAGCTGCTGCAGCACGCGTGCCTGCACAGCATGGGGCCGCTCCATAAACTTACGCAGCTGCCGGTACCGTTGCCGGTAATACCATTTGAAACCTTGATTAATCCATTTCCTCATTCGGCTTAGGTTGTAGAACAGACCCTCGAGCCAATCTACGAATTGGCCCAAGTTGCTTGATTGGCTTTTGGGTATCGGACAGTTGGTAAAATTTATCCGGTTTTTCACGGAAAGACCTCATATGTCCAATATAACAATTTTGATTAATCCTTGAAGAACTAAGCCTGTTGAAGGCTCTCCAACTCCATTTTTAAAAACTGACCGGTAAAACTGTCCGCTACCTTCGCCAGTGCCTCCGGCGTACCGGTCGCCACCACCGTACCGCCCCGCAGGCCACCCTCGGGCCCCATATCAATAATGTGGTCGGCCACCTTGATAACGTCCATGTTGTGTTCAATCACCAAAACGGTATTGCCGCGATCTACCAGCCGGTTGAGCACCCGCAACAACTGCCGGATATCCTCGAAGTGCAGGCCGGTCGTAGGCTCGTCTAGGATGTAAAGCGTTTTTCCGGTGTCGCGTTTGGAAAGCTCTTCAGCTAGCTTTACGCGCTGAGCCTCGCCCCCCGAAAGGGTTGTTGCTTGCTGACCGAGCGTAATATAGCCCAACCCAACTTCGTCAAGCGTCTTCAAGCGCCGGTAAATGTTAGGAATATTTTCAAAGAACACTACCGCCTCCGAAACATTCATGTTAAGCACATCGCTGATCGATTTACCTTTGTACAGAATCTCCAGCGTCTCGCGGTTGTAGCGCCGTCCCTGACATTTTTCACATTCTACGTGTACGTCGGGCAAGAAGTTCATTTCGATAATGCGCATACCGGATCCATGGCACTCCTCACAGCGCCCCCCCTTTACATTAAAGGAAAAGCGCCCGGGTTTATAACCCCGGATCTTGCTTTCCGGCAATTCGGAAAAGAGCTTGCGGATGTCGGTAAAAACGCCCGTATAGGTCGCCGGATTCGACCGGGGTGTTCGCCCGATCGGCGATTGATCGATTTCGATTACCTTATCGATGTGCTCCAGCCCTTCGATCTCTTGGTAAGGAAGCGGATTCTTTACACTAATGTAAAAATGCTGCCGCAAAATGGGATAAAGAGTTTCGTTGATCAAGGTCGACTTGCCACTCCCAGAAACCCCCGTGACGCAGCAAAACGTACCTAGAGGCAACTCAATATCGACCTGTTTCAGGTTGTTCCCGCTGGCGCCCCGCAACCTGAGGAAAGCGCCGTTCGCCTTACGACGGTGCTCGGGAATAGAAATGGCCAGGGTATTATTCAGGTACTTACTGGTTAGGGTTCGTTGTAGCTTGAAGTTGGCGGGCACCCCTTCGCCGACTAATTCTCCACCTAGCTTTCCGGCTCCGGGCCCCAGGTCGAGAATATAGTCCGAGGCAAGCATGATATCCTTATCGTGTTCTACTATGATAACCGTATTCCCAATATCGGTAAGTTCGCGTAAGGCTTGAATCAACCTTCGATTATCGCGCTGGTGTAGCCCGATACTAGGTTCATCGAGAATATAAGTAATCCCCGTAAGCTGGGAACCAATCTGGGTGGCCAACCGGATTCGTTGGGATTCGCCCCCGGAAAGAGTCCGCGACGGGCGATTCATGCTCAGATAATCCAGCCCAACGTGCAGCAAAAAGCCGGTGCGCAGTTCGATTTCTTTCAGAATATCACGCGCAATCAGGAGCTGGCGTTCGCTCATGTGCTCACCCAATTGTCCGATCCAAGCGAATAGCGAACGCATGTCCATCTCGGCCAGTTCCCCGATGTGCTTCTCACCGATGCGAAAGTGTAGCGATTCCCGTTTGAGTCGATAACCATTGCATTCCGGGCAGGTATTTACACTCATGAATTCCTCGGCCCAGCGCCGGACTTTTTCCGAAGACGTCTCTTCGTACCAATTTTCCAGCATGCTGACCAGGCCGTCGCGGGCTAAATTGTAGGAATAGTCCCCGTAAGAAGATTTTCTTCCGGCCTTGATGCGTTTGTCTCCGCCGTGCAGTATGGTCTGCATCGCATCGTCGGGAATCTCCTTGACGGGGGTAGAAAAGGTAAACTTATACTTCTTGGCAATTGCCCGCAGCTGCCGGAAGGTCATATTATCGCGAACCTCCCCGAGCGGAGCGATTCCAACTTCGTTAATGCTCTTCCCTGGGTCGGGGATAATTTTTTTCATATCCACCTGGGTAATCGTGCCCAGGCCGTTGCATTTGGGGCAAGCACCATAGGGGGAATTAAAGGAAAATGTATTGGGCGAAGGCTCCTCGTAAGAAATGCCCGATTCAGGGTCCATGAGGTGCTTGCTATAGGTGACTGTTGTGGAGGTGTCGGGGTCCATCAACAAGACCATACCTTTCCCCATTTTTAGGGCAGTTTGCAGCGATTGTCGAATTCGGTCGCGTCTCCTTTCGCCCACTATGATCCGGTCGACTACCAATTCAATATCGTGTACCTTGTACCGATCGACTTGCATGCCGGGCGATAAGTCAACAATGACGTTATCTACACGCACCTTGGTGTAGCCTTGCTTGCGCACCTGATCGAAAAGCTCCCGGTAGTGCCCTTTGCGGCCCCGGATCAGAGGAGCTAATAGCAACAGTCTACGACCCTCGAAAGTCTCCATAAGCTGCTGCTCCATCTGTTCTTCACTGTATTTGACCATGGGCTTGCCGGTAAGGTGCGAATAAGCCGTACCGGCCCGAGCGTAGAGCAGGCGCAAGAAGTCGTAAACCTCCGTAATCGTCCCAACGGTCGAGCGTGGATTCCTGCCCGTGGTTTTTTGTTCGATGGAAATGACCGGACTTAGCCCCACGATTTGTTCCACATCGGGCCGCTCCATTTCTCCAATAAATTGACGAGCATAGGCAGAAAAAGTCTCCATGTAGCGCCGCTGGCCTTCAGCATAAATAGTATCAAAAGCTAGGGAAGATTTACCGCTCCCGCTGATGCCTGTAACCACCGTCATGCGGTTCCGCGGTATGCTGACGTCAATATTCTTCAGGTTATGCACCCGGGCGCCAATGACTTCGATAAAATCGTGCTCATCGAGCGCCCCATTTTCTTGGTGTGCGGACATATGCTCCACATTTGGAATGGAAAATTAACCCACCTACTACGGGTGGCAGCTTGCCGGTAAAGCGTTTGTGGATCCCACATCAGGCAGGATACCTCCAATTAACACACAAAGGTCGTCAGGTGTTGAAAGAACTTGATCAGGCAGCTGGAAAGTACACCTTTTCGCCCTAGTTTTGCCGGTAAAACCAAAGAGATTGTTTAGACTTCCATCGATTGGCTACCCGTCGCTCAATCATAAAAATTTTATTTAATAAGTGCTCCTAAAGTCGGCAAGATCATGAGAATCATATCTGTAGGAATGGTGCTGTTGAGCTTCAGCCTTTTAACAGCAAGCTGCAAAAGTGCCCGGCTACGTAAAGAAAAAGCGTATGCTCAACTGGAACAACTGCAGCAAGGAACACTCTTGGTACGTTTACAAACCAGTACCACCAAGGCCGAACGTCTGCGTAAGGCGGGTTATTCCGAGGAAGCGGCCGAGGCTATCGAACGGCAAAAAGAAACCAATGAAGAGATCGTTCGCGCCTTCCGGCAATACTATGATTACAATAAAGTTTATTTCTTTTTTTCGGAAGATGCCGGCAAAGTCCGAGATGGTCAATTGGCCGACATAGCACTCTATAATGACGAATTTCTGCCGGTAGGTGCCGAGGCTATCGACCCACCGCTGTTTACGGCTTCTCTGGGTGAAGCTTACGATGCCCTCTATACCACGAAGCAAGCAGACGGCACGGTGCGGAAGACAGCCGGGACTGACGGCCGCAGCGCCCTCGTCATCCAGGATCGCAATTTGCTTCCGTTAGAAGATCCTTTCCCAAATAGTTTCCTGCTGGGTATAACCGGCGACAATTATGCGACCGCCGTACGTAGCTTCCAGAAAAGCCTGGAGAACTTCGAACTCGCCGCCAAAAAGTACGAACTGAAGAAGCGTTACCGGACAGAAAGCAAATAATTGGAATAATCCTTTTTCTCCGTACTGTGCTTATTCAACAAATTATTGTAAGTATCATGCTAGCCGGCTCTACGGCTTAATTAAAGCCAGGTCCCAAATGGCAGTATTAGTCGAAAACCCGCTTACACTCTTACTATTACTGGTCATCGTTGGCCTTATCGGTTGGGCAGTCGTAAAGATTTTACGCCATTGATTCTTCGTGCAATTCCCTAAGCAGGCGCCGAATGATGGTTCCCAGTCGAGGCTCTGCTTCGGCAGCTACCGCAATGACTTCCTCGACCGAAGTAGGCGTAAGCTCCTCGATGGGATAGCACCGGTTTGTAGCTACGGAGACCACCAAAAGGGGTAGCTCCATGTGTCGGGCGACGAGCACTTCCGGGATGGTAGACATGCCCACCACGTCGGCGCCGATGATGTGAGCAAAATTGTATTCCGCAGGCGTCTCCAGGTTAGGGCCCTGCAGTCCGAGGTATACACCTTCATGTACCCGCACTCCTGCTGCCCGGCCAATCTCCAGAGCTCTCCGGTTGAGTTGCCGATCGTAGGTATGCAACATGTCGGGAAAACGCGGCCCTAGGCGCTCGTCGTTCAGACCGCGTAAGGGGTGCTCGGCGTGCAAATTGATGTGATCTTTAATAAAAACCAGATCGCCGGCGTATATATGCTGGTTGACGCTCCCCGCTGCATTGGAAATCAGGAGGCGTTGTATACCTAAAAACTTGAGGACGCGAATGGGGAAGGTCACCTGTTGCATGGTGTACCCCTCATAGTAATGGAAACGACCGGCCATCGCTACTACAGGAACACCATCTAGGCGACCGAAAACCAATTCCCCCCGATGACTCTGTACAGTAGCCTCCGGAAAATGGGGGATGGAGGAATAGGGAATTTTTTTGACGACCTCGATTTGGTCGGTTAGTTTGCTCATCCCGGTACCGAGTACTATGCCGAAGGACGGTTGGAAATCAGTCTGACCCCGGATAGCCGCTACCACTTCCTGGATTTGGTTGTATAGATTCATTGCGGATCAATTGCGGTAGCAAGTATAAGCGATGCCCGATGATTAACCAACTTTAAAGAGCAATGGATTTAGTCTACAATCAATGCAGACCGATCCAGTTCCTGTTGTTCAATGTGGCCCGGTAGCTCGCGGTACTCGTACTGCTGGTTGCGTAGTTGAGGGACATATCCGGCTTCGCGAATTGCCTCCTGTATGCCATCGGCTGTGAAACGGAACCGGGCTCCAGCGGCCGAGACTACATTTTCCTCGATCATGATACTTCCGAAGTCGTTTGCCCCGGCGTGCAGGCAAAGTTGCCCGACCTGTTTACCAACGGTTAGCCAGGATGCTTGAATATTGGGAATGTTGGGCAGCATGATCCTGCTCAGGGCGATCATGCGCACGTATTCGTCGCCCGTAGTCGTGTTGCGCGCCCGCTTCAGGCGCTTGAGGATCGTATCTTCATCCTGGAAAGGCCAGGGAATGAAGGCGATAAAACCTTTGGCATCCGCCGGCTTCTCGTCCTGCACTTCGCGCAGAGCAACAAGATGCTCCATGCGCTCCTGATTGGTTTCGATATGACCGAACATCATGGTCGCCGATGTGGTAATGCGCAATTGATGGGCCGCACGCATAATATCCAGCCACTCCTGACCACCACACTTTCCTTTGGAAATGAGCCGCCGAACTCGATCGCTGAGGATCTCGGCGCCAGCGCCAGGCAGAGAGTCCAATCCCGCTTCCTTTAGCGCCCGTAATACTTCCGTGTGTGTCGATTTTTCCAGCTTCGTAATATGGGCAACCTCAGGGGGGCCAAGTGCGTGCAGTTTCAGGTTGGGATACAAGGATTTCAACTCACGAAAAAGGTCGACGTAATACTGTAAGCCCAAATCAGGGTGGTGTCCTCCCTGCAGCAACAGTTGCTCTCCGCCGAGCCGAAAGGTCTCTTCGATTTTTTGCTTGTACTCTTCAATGGTAGTAATGTAAGCCTCTTCGTGGCCGGGGCGGCGGTAGAAATTGCAAAATTTACAATTCGCAATACAAACATTAGTCGTGTTGGAATTCCGGTCAATAATCCAGGTCACCACATTGCCAGGCACGTGACACTGACGTAATTTATTAGCTGTGTACATCAATTCTGCAGTGGAGGCATTTTCGAGAAGAAAAACCCCTTCTTCGGCCATTAAGGGCTCCAGATTGAGAGCGCGATGCAGTAGGGCATCTGTATTCATGATCTCGCGTTTTCAATTAAAAAGTAATCTACCGGGTCAAAACGGCGCAGGTTCCATTTAGTGGATAACCTAACCCCGGCCTTTTTTTAAGTCACACCTTGAACAAAGATAAAAATTGGGCGGTTGACCCCAACCACTGAATTTTCATTTTTTTCTGAAATAGAAAAATGGATGAAGGTCAGCTATGCAAGCAGGATAAACAAATTTTACTTACATTTGTAGTTAATTCTGATAGGGAAAAAAAGAGGGAACCGATCGGTTCCCTCTTTTTATTGGATCATCGTCAGATTCGTTTTACCGTGGGAAAAAAAGAGCGTTTGGACATCATTGGAAAGATAGAGGAACTGGTCAACCAAAAATTTGCGGAGCCCGAATTTGAGGACTGTTTTCTGATCGAAGTCAAGCAGCGCGGCCCTACAAAGATTGCTGTATTCATTGACAGCGACTACGGAATCAGCTTCGAGCAGTGTCGCAAAGTCAGTCGCTATCTAGAGCAGTATCTCGACGAAGGACAATGGATAGGGGAAAGCTACGTACTGGAAGTTTCCTCACCGGGCGTTGGCCGGCCACTCACACTTTGGCGGCAGTATCCGCGTAATGTGGGACGTAAGCTGGCCGTTAAAATGCAAGATGGGAAAACGGTAGAGGGTAAACTGATCGAAGTGAACGACCTCACGCTTACCCTGGAGGAGGAGGTTAAAGGAAAGAAGAAGAAAAAGGAAATAATTCAACGGATCGTCCCTTTCGATCATATCGAGGAATCGATCGTTAAGATCTCATTTTAATTGTTGACTATGAATCTGGTAGAAACATTTGCCGATTTTAAATCCGGAAAGAACATTGACCGGCCCACTATGGTCCGGGTGCTGGAAGATGTATTCCGCACACTGATCCGCAAGAAATACGGTTCGGACGAAAACTTTGACGTCATCGTCAATACCCAAAAGGGGGACCTGGAACTTTGGAGAGTGCGCGAGATTGTCCCCGACGGCGAGGTAACCGACGATCGCTCGCAGATATCGATTTCGGAAGCCCTGTCGATCGATGAAGAGTACGAAATCGGGGAGGAATGCTATGAGCAACTGACGCTTGAGGAGTTCGGTCGTCGCGCCATCATGGCTGCGCGCCAGACTCTCATTTCCCGCATCATGGAGCTGGAAAAAGACGAGGTCTACCGTCGCTACAGCGACCGCGTAGGGGATATCATCACCGGCGAGGTCCATCAGATCCTGAAAAAAGAGTTGCTTATCCTTGACGATGCGACCGGCACGGAGCTGATTATGCCCCGATCGGAAATGATCAAGGGCGACTTCTTCCGCAAGGGCGATATGGTTCGAGGCGTCATCTCGAACGTAGAAATGAAAAACAACAATCCGGTTGTTATCGTCTCCCGTACTGATAATGTTTTCCTGGAAAAACTGCTCGAGCAGGAAGTACCCGAAATCGAGGATGGCCTCATCACCGTGCGCAAGATCGTGCGCATCCCGGGTGAGCGCGCCAAAGTCGCCGTGGAATCCTACGATGATCGCATCGATCCGGTGGGTGCCTGCGTAGGTATGAAAGGATCTCGCATCCATGGCATCGTGCGGGAGTTGCGCAACGAGAATATCGATATTGTCAATTTCACTAACAATACTACCCTGTTTATCCAACGTGCCCTGACACCGGCCAAGGTGACGAGTATCCAGATCCTAGAGGAAGAACAACGGGCTAAGGTCTTTCTGGAACCCGACCAGGTATCGCTTGCCATCGGAAGGGGAGGCTCCAATATCAAGTTAGCTAGTCAGCTGACCGGATACGAAATCGACGTTTTCCGCAACGAGGTGCTGGATGAGGTGTACGAAGATGTCGACCTTGACGAATTCTCTGATGAGATCGAAGACTGGGTGATTGACATACTCAAGGGCATCGGATGCGATACGGCACGTAGCGTTCTGGCTTTGAATAAACAAGAACTGCTGCGCCGAACCGATTTGGAAGAAGAGACCATCGAAGAAATCATGGATATCCTGGCCACCGAGTTCGAAGAGGATGAGAATTAACTGAACGCACTGCAGCTAGAGAAGAAAGCGGAAATGCGGAAACTTATTTCTGCTTTCTTCCGTTATCGGAGTAGTGCTATGGCTGGCTTTAACTAAGCACTTGAAAATCTTTGTGCTTTACAGTATATTTCTTATTCATTAAATCACAGCGCAATATCTTCATCTCAGAACTGACCAACGAACAAAAAAACCGGCCTGAAGAAGCGCGGAAGCGGTTTCGACCGTTTTCATTTTGGCACACAAAATATTTGAATAGACCGATTTCCATTTATCTTTGCACCAATAGGTGCTTGGTAGATGTTTTTGCATGGAAAAAACGCAATTTTTTGCGTTGGATTGAAAACACTGGAGATTCCCTGTTGCTTCCCTGAAAACAAAGATGAGCTAAACGCACCTTGCGAACCGCTGTCGAGGCTTTCTGAATACTGGCTTACCGGACGACAATTGCTTCGGCAGAAAACATTGGAGGAGACAGGAAATTGTCTCTGCATTTTTTTAATATAATCCCGGTTGCTTGCGAACGTACTGATCCGGGGCCTTAAGGTCCGGTATGGTATACGTTCAGGACATCAAAAGCACTAAATACTTATAATGACGAAACGGTTAATTAAGATAGCGAAAGAGTTAAATGTTGGTACCTCCACGATTGTTGACTTTCTCAACAACCATGGATATGAGATCGAGAACCGGCCGACGGCCAAAGTAACAGAGGAGATGTATGATGAACTCATCAAAGAGTTCCAGAAGTCAATCGCTATCAAAGAACAAGCCGATCAGCTTGTAATTGGTAATCGAAATAAAAAAGAAGGAAGCGGACAGGAAGACGATATCGATATACTGGTGGGCGAAGAGGAGCCCCAAAGCCAATCCCCTGCTTCGACACCCGCTCCTCCCAAAGAATCAGAAAAAGAAGCACCTGCAGAAGAAGAAGCCAAAACCGAAGATTCTTCCAGTAATCGCCCGGCGGCGCCCAAACTGAATATCCTGGGTAAAATTGACTTGGAACAAACCCTGCGCGATCGCAAGGCGCGTCGCTCCGACAGTGGGAAGAAGGCTAAAGAAAAAGAAGTGCCGGCTAAGCCGGAGCAGCCTGCTCCCGAAACAGACAGCAAAGATCAAGAGACGCAGGCTGAGCAGCAACCGAAGCCGGAAGAGACCACCCCGCAGCAGGAAACACCAACGACGCCCCCGGCGGCGCCCACCAGTGAAAAAGAAGAAGCGGATTCAACCTCGACTCCTGAACCGCAGGATACTTCACCAAAGGCCGAAACTCCTGCGGAAGATAGTGTGGAATCCACAACCCAAAAAACAGATTCTGATGGCCCTGCTTCAGGTGAAAAAGAAGAAGCCGGGGAGTCGGATCAACCTTCCAAAGATAGGCTCATTAAAGCGGAAGCGCCCGAACTGAGGGGGCTGAAAATTCTGGGTAAGATCGATACCAACAAATTCGATCGCCCCAAAAAGAAAAAGAAAGACAGCAAAGAGGAAAACAAAGGTAAAACCGACAACAGAGGTAATCGAGGGAGAAAAGATGAGAGTAAGTCCTCCGGTCCGGATAAGAAATCTGGTGCCCGCGAAGGTGATCAAAAACGCAAACCCGAAGGAGCTGCCGGCGGCGAGGGCCAGGACAAACAAAAACGAAAACGACGCCGCCGGAAAATTACGCCGGGTGGTGCTCGCCAGTCAGGAGACAGCGGACGCGGATCACGCTCTAACCGCCGAGACGAACCCAAAGAAGTTTCCCAAAAAGAAATCGACGAGAAGATCAAGGCTACAATGGCTCGCATGTCGGGTTCTGGAAAGAAAAAACGTCAGAAACTCCAGCGCGACAAGCGAGATAAAATCCGGGAAAAACAGGAATTGCGCGAGCAAGAACAGACTTCCGACAAACTCCAGCTTACGGAGTTTATCTCGGTACAGGAATTGGCTAATTTGATGGATGTACCCGTTACCGATGTCATCACCACCTGTATGAACCTCGGGGTCATCGTATCCATCAACCAGCGGCTTGATGCAGAGGTGATCGAATTGGTAGCCAGTGAATTCGATCACGAAGTCGAATTCATTGGCGCTGAAGAAGAGCTGCCCGAAGAGGAAGAAATTGTCGACGATCCCGAAGATCTGGAGCCCCGTGCACCTATTGTTACGGTAATGGGCCACGTCGACCACGGTAAGACTTCTCTGCTCGACTACATTCGGAAGGCCAATGTGGCTTCGGGCGAGGCCGGTGGTATCACGCAACACATCGGTGCTTATGAAGTCTACGTGGGCGAGGAAAACAAAAAAGTAACCTTCCTGGATACTCCTGGTCACGAGGCCTTTACAGCTATGCGTGCTCGTGGTGCCAAGGTGACAGATATCGCCATTATCATTATCGCTGCCGATGATAATATCATGCCGCAGACGAAAGAAGCCATCAGTCACGCTCAGGCTGCAGGCGTACCGATTGTATTCGCGATCAACAAAGTGGATAAACCCGGAGCACAACCCGAACGTATCAAACAGGAATTGGCCAACATGAACCTGCTTGTCGAGGAGTGGGGTGGCCAGTATCAATCTCAAGATATTTCCGCTAAAACGGGAGAAGGTATCGAGGAGCTACTCGAAAAGATTACGCTCGAAGCAGAGCTACTCGAGCTCAAAGCCAACCCCGATCGACCGGCCGTAGGAACCGTTATTGAAGCTTCTTTGGAAAAAGGTCGGGGCTATGTTACCAAAATGCTGGTACAAAACGGGACGCTCGAAATAGGAGCGCCGCTACTGGCAGGTGAATACTCCGGTAAAGTTCGGGCCATGCTCAACGAGCGGGGTAAACGCATCAAAGCAGCCGGCCCCTCTACCCCAGTACTTGTACTTGGCCTGGGCGGTGCGCCCCAGGCCGGCGAACGATTCCGCGAGATGGAGAGCGAGCAGGAATCCCGCGCGTTAGCTACCAAACGCGCCCAGATCGCCCGTGAGCAAGCCAACCGGGCAACTAAACGCATCTCGCTCGACGAAATCGGACGCCGCCTTGCACTGGGTAACTTTAAAGAATTAAACCTGATTGTGAAAGGGGACGTAGACGGATCGGTTGAGGCGCTTTCTGACTCCTTGATCAAACTATCGATTGAAACCGTTCAGGTAAGTGTTATCCACAAAGCAGTCGGGCAGATTATCGAATCTGACGTGTTGCTGGCATCAGCTTCCGACGCCATTATCATAGGCTTTCAGGTTCGCCCCTCCCTGGGCGCCCGCCGGCTGGCTGAGCGCGAAGGCGTACAGATCAGAACCTACTCCATCATCTATGAAGCAATCGACGAGATCAAGATGGCGATCGAAGGTCTGCTGGAACCTACTAAAGAAGAGCGCATTGTTTCGCAAGTTGAAGTGCGCGATACCTTCAAGATCAGTAAGGTGGGTACGATTGCCGGCTGTTACGTACAGGAAGGTACCATTACGCGGAATACGCACATTCGCCTGATTCGCGACGGCATCGTAGTTTACCCAACGAAAGAGGGGGCACACGGGGAAATTTCCTCCCTCAAGCGATTTAAGGATGATGTGCGCGAGGTCAAAGCCGGCCTGGAATGCGGTATCTCCATCAAAAACTTTAATGACATTAAAGTAGGAGATATTATTGAAGGTTATGAAATCGTCGAAGTGAAACAAACCTACGACGGGTAATCAGGGTTTGAAAAAGCTCAGCCCTTTGCCACCAAGCCATCAGAAAGCCTTTTGAGTAAGGGGTAGAAGAAGAGATGGAGTCGAGGCAATGTTCTTTAGCTCCATTCTAACCTTGTTCCTTTTTTTCCCAACTGATAATTAAACAGAATGCCGCGCCGGTAATTCTCTTCAGAGATACGCTCATTGATGCCTTGAATGCCGGCAATATCTTCGCGGCTTAACACCGGGAAAGCGCGATGCGCAGTCCGAGGTGAAGAAAAAGAGGTTCCGCTTCGCGGAACCTCTTTTTCGAACCGAAGGATTGCGTTTGCGCGGTGTTGTGCGCTCGTCCGACCGAAGGGAGGCGAGTGCATGACACCGGCGCATCGCGCTTTCCCGTTGCTGACGCCTCCGACCGAAGGGAGGATGGCGTCAGCAACAAAGGCATAAAGCGAAAGACCTGATCGCTCAGCGGTACGTAATAGCGGCTATCCGTGATGGCAAGGACCAAAGACGGAGCAACAACGGATTCAGGAAAAACTTCGCGAATAGTATGCTCCAACAGCCGGAACCCTGCACTATCCGGGTCGCTGACCGGCGCCGGGTCAGATGCCATTCCTTGCTACAGGTAGTTAATTGTATGCGGTCATCTTGTACTACTTGCCGGAAAGGCTTTTTTCGAAGATAGCTTATTTTCGAAATGCTACAGTCTGGCCCTTCGGCAAAGAGCTTGGGAAATTGCATCATTTTATACCTTTTTGCTCCATTGTAAAAGCTGAAACAGGCAAATAGAAATGTACGCTTTATTACCGGAGCAAATTCAACAGGTACTGTCCGTAGCCACTTTTGATATATCGTTGGGCCAGGCGCTCCAGTTGCTCCGCATCGATGAATCCCTGCTCATAAGCGATTTCCTCGATACAGCCGATCTTTAATCCCTGCCTTTTTTCAATAACCTGAATAAATTGCCCGGCCTGCATCAGGGAATCGTGGGTGCCGGTATCGAGCCATGCCACGCCCCTGCCCAGCACCCCAACGTTGAGACGACCGGCAGCCAGGTAATGCTTGTTGATATCGGTAATCTCGTATTCACCCCGTGCACTCGGTTTTAGGTTCTTCGCCACCGTTACCACTTCATTGTCGTAGAAATAAAGTCCGGGTACGGCGTAATTTGATTTCGGTCGGGTCGGTTTTTCTTCGATGGAGATGGCCTGTAACTGATCGTTGAACTCCACTACACCGTAACGCTGGGGGTCGGCGACTTGATAAGCGAATATGACGCCGCCCGTTGGATCATAACTCTCCCGGAGTAATTCGCGCAAACCAGCACCGTAAAAGATATTGTCGCCCAGAATTAAGGCAGCAGTGTCACCGTTGATAAATGATTCGCCTAATACGAAGGCCTGTGCAAGCCCATTGGGTTCGGGCTGAGGGACATAGGAAAAATTACACCCGATCTGGTGGCCATCCCCAAGCAACTCCTCGAACTTCGGTAGGTCCTGGGGCGTCGAAATAATCAGAATATCACGCAGTCCAGCAGTAAGTAAGGTTGATAGCGGATAGTAGATCATGGGCTTATCGTAAACCGGCATCAACTGTTTACTCACCGCCAACGTTAGGGGGTAAAGGCGCGTGCCCAGTCCTCCTGCAAGTATTATTCCTTTCATAGCAAACTGTGTGCGTGTAAAAGCTGCTGCCTATAGTTCGTCGAGCAGACGCCGAATTCGTAAGATCAACTCGTTGGGCTTAAAAGGTTTTGTGACGAAATCATCTACGCCCAAAGAGAAAGAATGAATCAGCATGTCCTCGTATTCCAAATCGGCGATCAGCAGCATGGGGAGTTCCGCATGGCCGTTCTTACGAATTTTAGCAATCTGTTGAGTCCCTTCGAAATCATGGAGATCAAAATCGAGGACCATCAGGTCGGGCTTATTATCACTGAGGTATTGTTCGATATCCTTCGCACTCTTACAGACAATAACTTCCAGTTTCTGCTTCTGCAGTCGGAACTCAATAGCCGTTAGCAAGACTTCTTCACTCTCACAGATAAGCACTTTCTTCATGTCGGTCCGGAATGATTTAGTTGAACGGTTACGCGGATTTAGCCAGCAGTAGTGGTATTCCGATTAAATCATACCAAGCTTTATCAAGATACCACTTCACCCCTAAAAGTAGGTTTTATCGCAATAGCATCCAAAGATTGCAAAGCTTAGCTGATGGAACGCCCATTGCCAGAGTGTTTTCTGGGCAAAAAGATAAACTGGGCGCCTTGCTGGGTGAGCAACAAAAGGCAAAGATACGCTTCGGGATCTTTGTAAACGTCCCGAAAATCATCCACTTTCTCATGCGCTACGATCCGTTTGGCGGCCAACTCCTCCAAAGTACTGGCATGTACGTTCCAGTTCGAGCCGGCTGCTTCTCGACCCAGCAAGGCGATGCCGATTTCTACTTCGAGCTGGTGTATTACGAATATCGGGTAGGAGGATACCTTTTCGTCCAGAATGGTATCGGCAGCATCAGACAGTAAGCCCATATAGGGCGCCATATCCCGTTCAATTTTTAAAAACAGCTCTTCTTGATTCATACTTTTATTTCCAATAAGGCTACGTTCTCAATGTGATGGGTATGGGGAAACATATCTACCGGCTGCATTTTGGTCACGGCGTAGCGATCGTTCAAGGCCGCCAGATCGCGTGCTTGCGTAGCCGGGTTACAACTCACGTATACCACGCGCGGCGGCGCTAATTCGCGTAACCATGCAATGACCTTGGGGTGCATGCCCGCCCGGGGCGGATCGGTAATCAACAGGTCAGGACGACCGTGGCGTTCGATAAAACCGGGTGTCAAGACACTTTTCACGTCACCGGCATAAAATACACTATTGTCGATCCCGTTGAGCCCGGCATTCACCCGAGCATCGTCAATGGCAGCCGCTACTTCCTCAATACCCACAACCTGGCGACAGTCTTTAGCCAGATACAGCGCTATACTCCCAATACCCGTGTACAGATCGTATACGTTTTCGTGTCCCTGTAGATCTGCAAATTCAGCAGCCACTCGGTAGAGTATTTCCGCCTGGTCGGTATTGGTCTGAAAAAAAGACTTGGGCCCGACCCGGAAGCGCACGTGATCCAGCCGCTCTTCTACGTAAGATCGTCCGGCATACAGCTGGTGCGGCAGATCGAGCAAAAAATCATTCACCTTCGGGTTGTAACAGTAATAAAGACTAGTGATTTCCGGTATTTCAACACGTAGTGCCTCTAAAAAAGCGGATATTTTATCTTGTTTATCCGTCCCGAAAGCCACCACAATCAGTATTTCGCCCAGGCTGGTGATCCGCACGACCATGTTGCGAATTTCGCCGGTATTCTCTTTTGCATCCCAAAAAGCCAGCCCCTGTGCACGAGCGATAGCCCGTGCAGCATTGCGAATCTTGTTCGAAGGGTCAGGCTGGAGCCAGCAATGGTCGATATCGACTACCTTATCGAAAGCGCCCTGCCGGTGAAAACCCAAAACATCTACCCGGTTATCAGCGCCCGCTGCGATCTCTTCGGTGGTCAGCCAGCGCTTATTGGAAAAAGAAAATTCCAGCTTGTTTCGGTAATAAGCTGTTTTTTCGCCGCCTATAATAGACCGGAAATCTGGCACTGTTAACTTGGCGATGCGCTCCGCTGCATCGCGTACAACCCGCTCTTTATGGCGCAGCTGGGCCTGATAACCCAGGTGTTGCCATTTACAACCACCGCACACCCCGAAGTGATCGCAGAAAGGTACCGTGCGGTCGCTCGATTGCTGGTGGTAAGCTTCCGGCACGCCAATCAAAATACCCTTCTTTTTTTGAACGATGCGCACGTCTACCACATCACCCGGCACGGCTTGCTCAACGAATACCACCTGCCCTTCGGCACTGCGGCCGATGCTGCGACCTTTATCCGCAATGCCTGTCAGGTGCACCCCTGGTATGAAGCGTTGCTTTATTCTTCCCATATCAGGTTTTGCCATTATTCTACTACCGGGTCAGGACGATGTAGTCCCGGATGAGTGTTTTCAAAAACTCCATTTCCTCGCGGGGCGATTCCGCAAGCCCCAATTGACCGGCCAATTTGCGGCTTAAAGAGCGCACGATATCGGCATGGGCTTGATTGGGAAAACTCCGGTAGCGCGCAATCACATTTTTGATTAATAACATGTCTTGCTCACTGAATTGTTGCACGGCCGGATATTGAGGCGTATAATTTTCCAAGGTATTGATCCGCAAGATATCACTGAGCTGAAACCGCAGGTTACTCCGCGTGCGAATGACAGTAGTATTGGCCGTCATATCACCGAGTCGCTGATGGCGGGTAGTCGAACTGATCAGTAAGGCCCCCAGCACTCCCAACGACAAAATGGTATCGATGAGATGGAATACCGCCCGCAGGGTGTAATCGCTCAGGCTCGGCTGTCGCCCGTCGAGCCGTACGACCTTCAGCGCCATCGATTTTTTTCCCAGCGACTGACCATGATGGAAGGCCTCGGAAGCCAATTGGTACAAAATAAAAATCCCGATCGGCACGATAGAGTAGAGTACGTACATCAGCATACCATCGACATCCATCCCGGGGAACAGGGAAAAAACCATAATCATGATCATAATGTACGCCGCCAGAACGATGATCAGGTCGATGAAAAAAGCCAGGATACGCTCCCGCAGGGGTGCCAACTCGTATTCAATCGTCACGTTCTGGGAGGTTTTGATCTCGATGGTATCCATACGGTAAAAACGTTTCAGCTTTAGCTGGTAAGTTGAGAAAATACAAATATTTTCAGTAACTATTTACCCCCCTCAATACTGAGGGGAAATTATTAACTTGGGTCAAAAC
>CAZHCA010000038.1:0-19701 GCA_964530825.1 uncultured Saprospiraceae bacterium | reverse complement strand
TATTTTAGTGCGCTGAAAAGCGAAGACCGAAACTTTGAAAAAGCCGTCCTCGACTTTTTCGGAGCCTTTAAAAAAGCAGTGCCCGGTGAACAGAAAACCATGATGACCCAGTTCTCCGATACGATGCGACAATTTGAGAGCGTCATCATGCGCAACGGCCTGCCTGCCTTATTTAAAATTTGGGCCATCGCTCAGATTACCGGTAAGAAGATGACCACAATTGTTAAAAAATAACCGCGAGCGGCAATGGTACCCGGCCGCACTTTTAAATGGGCCTGAACAGCTTTTTGCCGGCAAGAATTTGTTGTTGATTCATGACCAATGCCAATGAATATTCCCAATGTAATTCTGCCATATTAGCAGGGTTCGGATATACATCGCTTGCGCCTGTTCATTACCGGCTTAACAGCGTAACCACCAGGTGATCATTCCGGAGTTTGACTCTTATGTTATAGCGACTCAATTCAAAGCCTTTGGAAATAACCTGGCCGTATGTTTCATCTACGGACACAACATCTTCGTGCCCGGCCTCTTTGACTTGCTTTACCGCGCCATCGATATCTGCCTGATCAGTAATTACCGACCTCTTTGTTTCCTCTTTTACTGCGCCGTCTATATCCGCTGTTCCGATTATGGTCCGTTCCTGCTTTTCCGGATCCGCTTTAACAGCGCCGTCAATGTCTGCTGTACCAATAATGGAGTTTTGGGCTGGATCTTCATCCGGATCTTCTTTGACCGCTCCGTCAATATCTGCAGTCCCAATAATCGTGGAATCGGGTTGTGATTCTTTTAGCGCCCCATCAATATCTGCAGTCCCGATTATAACGAGATGCTGCTTTTCAGGCTTGAAAATCAGGTTATAGTGGGCATGATGCAGTGGAAATAGGAACTCAGTGGCGGATTTCCCTTCTTTACTGATAGACTGGGAGGCGGAAGTTGCGGCAAGCTGACCATTGAGTTGGCCTACCAAGATGCCTTCCTCTTCGTCCAGCGGAAATACCAGGGTTTGGTGGTTATCAATTAAGTACAGATGCTTTTTGTCTGGAGAAAGGCTGATGGTTTTCATGATGCTGGGTTTAGTTTTGGATAAAAAAAGAATTTGATTAGAATAGGAGTTACGCAGCTATGGCACGAATGAAGTCACACTAAGTTTTAAGAAAAGTTACTCTTTGTACTGCATAGATTGATGGTGCCAGTTCATCTTTGTGCCAGGCTCTAATCGGTCGGAAAGCACGCAGAGCGCAGAAGACGTGGTTGTTCACTACTTGAGCTTTTCTCACAAAAAAGCGTTCCAAGTTGCAAAGCTGTTTCATTGTTCTAAACAGTTTTTCTACATTCCGATGAATGGTTTTGATAGCTTCTAGTACTACTTTACTGACCATCTTTTGCATCAGGTCGTACTTCGAGAGATTATCATCGGGTTTGTACAGCAGGAAATTGACGGGTAAGCAATAACATCCCTATCTGTATAAACCAGAGTGATCAAATCGACTCCTTTGACGACCCAGTGGTGCTTGCCCGACCAAAAGCGCCGGACTAAATCGTTGGATTTCAAATCAGAGTAGGGCTTGTCAATGACGGAGTCATCTACTGAGACGGTCCCGCCGATTGGGTCCAGTTGTACAGTGGCTTTACCAAAGAGGTATTTGCCGGTATATAGACTCTTTTTAGGCAGCCGCGTGACATGATCATGGCTGATTTACAGTACCTATCCAGCTTTAACGTAGCTGTTACCAATTCTACCGTCATGCGTCCAATTTAAGCCTTTTGAGGCTTGTGTGTCATTCCCATATAAGGTAGCGCTTAATTTGCTTTTTTGAAAGGGAAGTATTGTCGCTTATCTGCTATTTACTTAATCCGTTTTTTCGACTAGTTTTGCCGCTGCCGGCGGAGCCGGAAGGTGCAAACTAATAGGCTGCGGTCGTGTTAGTACACCACATTATCCAATCCAAAATCGTCGGTTGCACAGTGACAAATCGGTATTTTGACCTTATCGACCAGACCTTCTACTTTCCACAGGAGGGCTTCGACATCGAAGACGGCTACCTCGTATTCAACGGTATTCCGCTCAAATACCTCATTCAGAAGTATGGGTCACCTATTAAAATCACCTACCTGCCAAAGGTGGGCATGCAAATCAAACGGGCACGTAATCTCTTCACCCGTGCCATGAAAGCACTAGGCTACAATGGGCGTTACTACTATTGTTACTGCACCAAGAGCAGTCATTTCAGCTACATTCTCGACGAAGTCACCCGGCACGGTGTGCAACTCGAGACCTCCTCGGCTTTCGATATTGATCTGATCCGCCGGCTATACCAACAAGGGAAAATTGAAAAAGACATTATCGTGGTCTGTAATGGCTTCAAGACCAAGCAGTACAAGCACAAAATTGTCGAGCTCATTAATGATGGGTTCTACAATGTCATCCCCATCCTGGATAACGTATACGAGCTTGACTTTTATGAGCAACACGTAAAGGATTCCTGTGCGGTTGGGATCCGCATGGCCACCGAAGAAGAACCCAACTTCGAGTTTTATACGTCTCGCCTGGGTATCCGCAAAAAAGATGTGCTGCCGTTCTTCAAAGAGCGCCTGCAGGGCAATGAGCGCTTCCGGCTACGCATGTTGCACTTTTTTGTCGACACTGGAATCAAAGACACCCTCTACTACTGGGGTGAACTCCAGGCCGCTATCAAGCTGTATTGCGAGATCAAACGTCAATCGGAAAGCCTGCACGCCATCAATATCGGCGGCGGCATGCCCATCCGCAATTCACTGGGCTTTGAGTTCGACTACAAATATATGGTCAAGGAAATCGTACGCTCTATCCTACAGGGTTGCGAAGAGGAGGAAGTACCCGAACCGGATATTTTCACCGAGTTTGGCAAGTATACGGTGGGGGAGAGCGGGGCTACCATCTTCTCCGTGCTAGCGCAAAAACAGCAAAATGACGCCGAGTTGTGGTATATGATCGATAACTCCCTTATGACTACGCTGCCCGATACCTGGGGTATCGGCGAGCGTTTCATTTTGTTGCCCATCAATAAGTGGTATAACGAATACCGGCGGGTCAACATAGGTGGCCTCAGCTGCGATAATTCGGATTATTACAATTCGGAAGTCCACGAAAGTCAGGTTTACCTGCCGACGTATCCGACCGATGATCCTGAACCCTTATATTTAGGTTTTTTCCACACCGGCGCCTACCAGGAATCGATCAGCGGTTACGGTGGCATCAAGCACTGTTTGATTCCCGCGCCCAAGCACGTGCTTATTTTCAAGGATACCAAAGGAAATGTAGTAGACCGGCTTTACCAGGAAGAGCAAAGCCCGGAGGAAATGCTTAAAATATTAGGATACTAAGGGTGCACAGCACGCGCCCGCAAACACCCACAGCCAATCTATGGATCAACTAGACTGTCTCAATCAGGTAGCCGAATTTCACCGCACCTTTCAGCACCCGGTAGCCCACGAGCCGGCCATTCCAGACGAAAGCCGTTGCAAGTTGCGGGTTGCGCTGCTCGAAGAGGAACTTGCCGAACTCAAAAAGGCCATCACCGACCAAGACATCACCGAAGTAGCCGATGCCCTGTGCGACCTTCAGTACGTCCTTTCCGGCGCCGTGCTGGAGTTTGGCTTGGGTGAAAAATTCCGGGCCCTTTTCGACGAAGTCCAGCGCTCGAATATGAGCAAGCGCTGCTCTACCCTGGAGGAGGCGGAGGCTACCGTAGCCTACTACCGGGTAGAGCGAGGGTTCGAGAGTGAGATCGAACAGCACGGCGATTATTACCTCGTTTTCCGCAAAAGCGATCATAAGATTTTGAAGTCGGTGCGGTACTCACCGGCAGATTTGGAGGGCATCCTGAAAGCTTAGTAGAGCCGGCGCGATAGCACCTTGGGCCCATCGCTCTTTGCAGGCCTGCTAATGCGCCGAAAGCCTATGGGCGGCTAGGTCAGGTCACACTTCAAATGCCCCCGGCTGGCGGCGAAAATAAAGGCAATGCATTTTCAACGGGCACTCCTGGCATTTGGGTTTGCGCGACAGGCATAGGCGCTTCCCATGTAGTTGAAAAAGGTAATGGTGACGAAAAACGCGATGGCCGTCCCACTCCTGCGGTAGCATATTGGCCAGGATGAGCCCTGCTTTGTCCAGCCTTACTTTTTGCGGGATAATACCCAGGCGTTCTACCACCCTATGGTGGTTGGCATCTACGACCAGCGCGGGTTTGCGCAGCTTGCTGAAGTTCAGCGTGATCGCGCTAGTCTTGGCACCAACACCGGGCAACTGTTCCAACCACCTGCGGGCTCGGCTGACCGACCAGCTGTCGAGAAAATCCAAGCTGAGCTGGCCGTCGGCCGCTTCGTAGATCAAGCGCAGGGTCTGCTGAATGCGTTTGGCTTTTTCTTGCGGAAAGCCCACGGGATCGATAAGCTGGGCCAGTTGCTCCAAGGGCGCACTCATCACTCCTTGCCAGTCGCCGTAATGGTGCAAGATTCGATCGTAGGCCTTTTTAATCGCTTGCTTGGGGGCACGGTGTGATAAGTGGGCCCGAATTAGTTCGCTCAAGGGGTCATTCTCCTGAGTTGCGGTTGGATAGTTTTCATAAAAATCTTGCAGGATGTCATCAGCCATCAGTAGTTTGTGCACACTTTGATCTTGTGATCCGTTGTTTTTCATTTGGTTTTCATTATGGCTATCCACGAAAAGTTTGGAGTTCTGCTACAATTGCGCCACGATTTTTATGGCCGGCTTTACGCCGGTTTGCGCAAGGATTCCCTGCCAGGTCATGACCCGCCACACTGGGCCTTAGGAACCGATTACGTTCCGGTACTGCGCATTGGGCAGGACTGGCCCCTGGCCGGCCAACACCTGGAACTGGCGATCGATATTGTAGAGCACGAGCTTCTCCACTACCTGCTTGGTCATCTCACGCCGGAATACGAAATCCCCGAAACAGGGCAGTACAGGTACTACCAATCGTGTGATAAGGAAATAATGCAGCTTCGAAATGGTGGGTTTCAGGACAAACAGTTACGCGCCCTGTCTGAGGGCACGAGGGCTTTTGGCGGGAATTCGCAAACAATAATGATTGAAATATACAAAAATATTATAAACCAAGAAGAAAATTGGGCCGGACATCCGGATTTATACCGTCATAAGCGTTGGAGGAGCGATTTTTTGGCTTTACCAACAGCGGTAAAGGTGCTGGTCAGGGCGGCGATTCGAATACATTGCCTGGCTACACTGGAAGCATACGATAGCAGAGCTGAGGAGTATCCGCTGTCCGCAGTTGCCCAGCAAGTCAGGCGCCAGCTTTTACGTCCTGAGCACAGCGCAACGGACTGGCGCCCAATGCTGAGAAGGGTAGTTGCAGGCCATCTGCGCCAGGGCAGACGGCCCGGCAGGCGACGCCCCTCCCGGCGTTATCCTGAAGCCAGGGGGCTGCAGCCCCGCCGGAGCGCATCCCTTTTGGTAGCAGTGGATACTTCGGGGAGCGTACCGGAGTTCACCTTATCAATCTTCTGGGGCGAAATACAGCGTTTAGCCCGCCAAGGCTTTATGCTGGAAATCATAGAATTTGATCACCGCATCCGGCGGCGCTACCGCTATACCCGGGGTATAACCCCACAGGTGTACGGCCGCGGAGGTACGAGCTTCCGGCCTCTGTGGCGCTTACCTTATCCATTGGGGCGGTACGCAGGCTTACTCGTTTTTACTGATGGCTTTGCTTCGCCACCGCCGACGGTTTTGGATATCCCGGTCTTTTGGGTATTTTCTCCGAACGGAATTGGCCCTCAAGACCCGCTTTGGGAGGCTTTCCCCGGCCAAAAAATAAAAATGCAAACACATGAATGAAGGGTACGGCGCATCCATGAATGCCGCCGAACTGCAGAACTATCTCCAATTCTGGTCGACCGTAAACCAACAGCGCACTCAAGGGGACGAACAACCAATTCCGCTTTGTATCTGGGGGCCACACGGCGTGGGAAAAACCGCAGTCGTCGAAGATTGGGCCCGCAGTCAAAACTGGCCCTTAGTATATTTGGCACCAGCCCAGCTGGAAGAGATGGGCGATCTGTTAGGGATGCCAGCTGTAGTAGGGGAACGCACCGTCTTTCGTCGCCCTGATTGGGCGCCAGATTCGCCGGGGCCGGGCATCCTGCTTATCGATGATGTCAATCGGGCCGAAGAACGCATCCTGCGGGGCATGATGCAATTATGGCAGCGCCACGGAGTGCTGGGCTGGCACCTACCCGAACGGTGGTACATCGTGCTGACGGCTAACCCCGACCGGGGCGATTATTCCCTGACGCCACTCGATCCGGCTATGCTGACGCGACTCTGGCACGCACGCCTCCATTTCGATGCGCCGACCTGGGCCGCCTGGGCCCTCCAGACCGGCATTGAACCCGGATTTGTCCGGTTCGTAACGGACAACCCGCATCTGGTAGATGATCAGCGAACCACGGCGCGCACGTTGACTTATTTCTTTCAATCGCTTCGCAGTCTCTCCGACCCCGTACGGAATTTGGTCCGGGTTCGGCAATTAGGGTTGTCGTTTTTGGATGAAACGGCCGTCGAACAGTTTACCGTTTTTCTACAACAGGGTGGGCACTACCTACCGGATCCTGCTCGCCTGCTGACGGCTTTAGATGTCGAAAAAGAAGTGATCGGCAAGCTACGTACCACTGGTCAGGAAGGCCGTTTGGTAGGCGACCGGATAGCAGCTTTCCATCGCCTTTTATTGCAGCGCATTGAGGCTACTGAGCGCCTGGACAAAAGGGCCCTGGAAAACCTCGTAGCCTACCTAACTACCCAGGAAATCGACCGGGATGCTCGCTTGTTATTGCTGCGCGACCTCTACCCGCTCGCCGCCGGCAAACAGTTGCGCCAACGTGCTGAGCTAGCGGACCTCATCCTTGACATGATGTGAAAAGACTCAATTGTGGGAGCCTCCGGTGATCGTTAGTTTCAGGCGAAGGCGTAGAGTTCTTTGCGCTGTAGTCTAATTTTTTCCGACTGCAGGTAGTCATCGTAGCTCATCAGTTGATCGATCAATCCGTTGGGAGTAAGCTCTATGATGCGATTGGCCACGGTCTGGATCAACTGATGGTCGTGTGAACTCATGATCAGGTTGCCTTTAAAGGCCGACAGGCCGTCATTGAGGGCTGTGATCGATTCCAGATCGAGGTGGCTGATCGGCTCATTCAGCATCAAAAAGTTAGGATGTTGCAGCATCATCTTGGCCAGCATACAGCGTACCTTCTCCCCGCCGGAAAGTACAGAAGCGTGCTTTTTAACCTCCTCACCGGAGAAAAGCATGCGCCCCAGGAAGCCGCGGATAAATTGCTCGTCCTTTTCTTTGGAATACTCCCGCAACCATTCGATCAGGTCGGTATCTTTACGGCCTTCGAAGTAATGGTCATTTTCATTGGGCAAGTATTGCCAATGAATGGTTTGGCCGAATTCAAAGTCGCCCTCATCGGGCTCCGTCTCGCCGGCCAGGATTTCGTAAAAGGCGTCTAAGGCCGTACTTTCCTTACCGATCAGGGCGATTTTATCCCCTTTATTCATGATGATATTTACCTCCCGGAAAAGCCAGTCGCCATTTGGGCCGCGTTTGCCCAAGTTGTTGAGGCGCAGAATTTGGTCGCCCGGTTCGCGTTCGGGCTGGAAATGGATGTAGGGATACTTGCGGCTCGAAGGCTGGATTTCTTCCAGGTTGAGTTTCTCCAGTGCTTTTTTCCGGGCGGTAGCCTGCCGCGATTTGGAGGCATTGGCGCTAAATCGCTGGATGAACGCTTGCATCTCCTTGCGCTTTTGCTCAATCTTTTTGTTTTTATCGGCCAGCTGCTTGGAGAGCAGTTGTGAGCTTTCGTACCAGAAAGAGTAATTGCCTGTCATCAATTTGATCTTCCCAAAGTCGATATCGACGACGTGGGTACATACCATATCCAAAAAGTAGCGGTCGTGAGAAACCACAATGACGGTGTTCTTAAAGTCGGCTAGGAAATCGGCCAGCCAGGTGACCGTCTCGGCGTCGAGGTCATTGGTGGGCTCATCGAGCAGCAAAATATCGGGGTTGCCGAATAGGGCCTGGGCCAACAAAACTTTAACTTTATCCGGGCCGCTCAGTTGATCCATAGTCTGATAGTGGAGCGACTCGTCAATGCCCAGGTTGCTGAGCAGCTCTGCAGCATCGCTCTCGGCAGTCCAGCCGCCCATCTCGCCGTATTTATTCTCGAGTTCGGCCGCCCGCATGCCGTCCTCATCGGTCGCCTCGGGATTCATATAGATGGCCGTTTTTTCTTGTAAAATGGCGTACAGCTCCTGGTGCCCCATCATAACGGTGTCGAGGACTTGTTCTTGGTCAAACTCAAAGTGGTTCTGTTTGAGTACCGCCATGCGGTTGCCGGGTTCAAATTCTACCTGGCCCCGGTTGGGGCTTAGCTCGCCTGAGAGGATCTTGAGAAAAGTCGACTTGCCTGCGCCGTTAGCGCCAATAACGCCGTAGCAATTGCCGCGGGTAAATTTGAGGTTGACGTCATCGTACAATACACGCTTGCCGAACTGAAGGGTTAGATTCGAAACAGTGATCATGGAAATCTATCCTGGTTTTGTCGATTTGCAGGCAGAATAGAGCTGCCGGGGCGCCCCATTCGGCCAAAAATTGGCTATTTTCGGTCCATCCGGTCTAATCGACCGCAAAGGTAACTTATATTTATAGAATTATCCGGGGTAATAGATGAATTGCCCGTATTCAAAATTTTAAGCCCACCATTTTAATTATGAAAAAAAGTATCCTGATAGCGCTCTGCCTTCTTTTGACGACGACCAGCATTTTTGCTCAGCGTAAGAATAAGAAGATGAAGAACTTGCCGGAGTTCCAACTCGAGATGAGTGATGTGAGTTTTCCTTTGCGATTCCTGGCATCCGACGAGATGCAGGGTCGCAACACCGGCAGTGAAGAAAATAATATTGCAGCTCGCTTTCTGGCCGAAAAGCTGCGCGCTTATGGCTTCCAACCCGCACCCGGTACCGATGATTTCCTCCAAACCATTCCTTTTCAGAAGGTGAGTACACCAGAATCGGGCGACTTGAAGATTGGCAACCGCTCCCTGACTTTTAAGGAGGACTTCCTGTGGTTGAGCGGCGATGCCAAATCGATCGAAACGACCGCCGTTTTTGCTGGCTATGGCTGGGTGGCCGAAGATGGTTCGCACGATGACTATGCCGACCTCGACGTAGCAGGTAAAGTCGTTTTCGTCTTACCGGGTATCCCTGAAGACGATTCTCCAAGTACGGTTTTTACCGCTGGCGGTCGAAAAAAAGAACTGGCACACGAACGGGGCGCTACAGCGGTGATCGAGCTTTACCGGCTGTCCTTCCCCTGGAATTTCTTTACCCGCTACTTCGGGCGGGAGTCACTGACTCTGCCTACGGGCGACTCCGAGGTGAATGACGCTATCGTCTACGGTTTTTTGAAAGAACCGACCGACGACAATCCTATTGCGGCTATCGTTGAGGGGGAGACGCCTGAAATAGCGCTTACCAGCAGTGGCTATCAAGTTCGCCCGGTCCCTTCGAGCAATGTGGTGGGCGTCCTGGAAGGTGCAGACCCCAATTTAAAGGAGGAGTACGTCTTGCTCTCTGCCCACTTCGATCACGTAGGGGTAGGCAGTGACGGCGGCGGGCCTTATACCGAGACCGACAGCATATTCAACGGGACACGCGATAATGGCATGGGAACGGTAGCAATGCTGATGGCAGCCAAGGTGCTCGCCGAAGAAAAGCCCAAACGGTCGATCATCGTCTTGGGTTGCACCGGCGAAGAAAAAGGACTGCTGGGCAGCCGATATTATGCCGAAAATCCCCTGATCCCGCTGGACCAAACCATTTTCAACTTGAACAACGATGGTGCCGGCTATAACGATACGACTGTTATTTCTATCATTGGTCACGGGCGCACCGGTACCGATGATCATATCCAGACGGCCGTCGAGGCCGTCGGGAAATCGGTTTTTCCCAATCCCGCACCGGAGCAAAATCTATTTGATCGCTCCGATAACGTTTCTTTTGCGGCTAAGGGCGTACCCTGCATGACTTTTACGCCAGGGATTACGGAATTTGACGCGGAAATCCAAAAGTATTATCACCAGGTAGCGGATAATCCCAATTCGATCAGTTATCCCTATTTTCTGGATTACTGCAAGGCCTACGCGCACCTCGCACGCCTGATCGCCAACGATAAAGATCGTCCGCAATGGATGGAGGGCGACAAATACGAAGAAGCAGGCGAGCAACTTTACAACCGATAAGGGACGGACCGCCTATCCGTAAAATGACGGCTCCGGACCGGGGCCACCATTTTTTGTTTCAGAACCAGGAAGTGCGGGAGATCCGGGACGGACCAAACAAAAGTTGCTCAATATCCGACCAGGCGATACGCGGTTCATACCGGGGCGCCAGTTCTTGCAGCCGTCGGATGCGCTCCTGCATTTTCGGGTGGGAGCTCATGGATTCAGGCGGTTGGACCCTGACGAATCCTACGGCGTTCTTTTTCTGATAGTAATAGAGTTTTTCCAGGGCATGCGCCAGCCCCAAAGGATCGCCGGTAAGGCGGGCAGCTTCCAAGTCGGCGTCGTATTCACGGGTGCGCGATATGGCCAACATCATAAAATTGGTAAGCAAGGGTGCTACCAGCAGTAGCACGATGGCCCACCAAGAAATATAGGCCTCACCCATTAAAAATAGTGGCAGATTGACCAATAAGAGTATTTTACCCATAAAAGCGAAAAAGTGGGTAAGCCGACCTACGGCATTCATGGCGCCTAGCAACTGCATGTCGTGGTTGGTAATATGGCTGATCTCGTGCGCTACGACTCCCATCAATTCTCGGGGGGTGAGGGTCTGGATCAATCCCTGGGTAAGGGCTACAGCCGGATCTTTTTTGCCGCCCGTAGCGAAGGCGTTGGGGGTGTTGTCAGCAATGAAATAGATCTGGGGCATGCGTTCCAGTTGGGCTTGGCGCGACACCCGGTTTACGATGGCATACAAGTTAGGTGCCTCGCCCTGACTGACCGGTCGGGCCCGATACATTTGCATGATAAGCTTAGTCGGGATACGCGTACTCAGATATAATAAAAAGATCCCGAAAATGCCCGCCAGAATCATCCCGGTGGCGCCGAAAAAAGAATAACCCAGTGCAATCATCAGGCCCAACATACCAGCAAAAAGCAGCAGTGATCGACGTGCGTTTATATAGCGCTGTTTTCTGATTTTTTCCTCCATAGTTCACCTGCGTGTTGATCTTATAAAAAAACACGGAGCCGGATCAGAACGTTCAGCAGGTTGTCGATGAGGTTAGCGATTTAGGGCGCATCAAGCTGCAGCCGGTCGATAGCCATTTCGATTTGGCTCGGGAACTTCAGACGGGCCCGGTACCAATAATTGTGCTCTGTTTTATCTTCGAACTCACAATTGCGCACCTGTTCGAAGAGTTGCAGTTCCTTTTCCCGCAGAGCGAGTAGCTTGTCCAAATACTTTTCCCGGTCCCAGGTCTGTGCCTCATACTTAGCCTGAAAGCTGTTGAACCTATCCGTTAATTTTTCGTCTTTTTGCCGCAGATTGCCGCAGGTCGAACAGGCGCCCAGTAAAAATGGAATGATTAAAAGGGCTACATACCGTTTCATAACTTCGGATTTATTCCGCCGGAAATTACGGAAAACCTGGGTTTAATAGTCCTGCTGATCCCTTGCAGCTGGCCGGGAAGCTACTTTCTGACTTTGCTGCAGTGCCTGGTCGATATCGTTTCGGATATCATCGATGTGTTCCAGCCCGACGGAGATGCGCACCATACCTGGTGCGATGCCCACTGCCCGGCGTTCGGCATCAGTCAATTTAGAATGGGTCGTAGAGGTCGGATGGGTTACGATAGTGCGGGCATCACCCAGGTTAGAGGAAAGTGAACATAGCTTAACAGCGTTGAGAAAACGCTTTCCAGCTTCGACCCCACCTTTTATTTCCATGGTGACGATGCCTCCCCCGTGGCGCATTTGCTGCCGGGCTAAAGCATGCTGCGGATGGGAAGGTAAAAAAGGATAAATGGCTCGTTCCACCGCCGGATGCCGCTCCAGCCATTCAGCTAATTCCAGAGCATTAACGCAATGCCGCTCCATACGCACCGACAAGGTTTCGAGGCTTTTGGATAACCCCCAGGCGTTGAAGGGCGACATAGCTGGCCCCGTATGCCGGCAGAAAAACCGCAATTCTTCGATCAGGTCTTTTTTACCTACCACAATACCGCCCAG
This sequence comes from uncultured Saprospiraceae bacterium, assembly GCA_964530825.1. Taxonomy (GTDB): domain Bacteria; phylum Bacteroidota; class Bacteroidia; order Chitinophagales; family Saprospiraceae; genus CAZHCA01. The sequence goes on along the minus strand of CAZHCA010000038.1, from coordinate 7,386 downwards.
AAAACGGCCTTGACCGTCCATCCACTTGGTGCCCGAGTGTACAACGAGGTCGGCACCGAAGTCAATGGGTCGCTGCAAATACGGGGTTGCAAAGCAATTATCAATATTTAATATGAGGTCGTGCCGGCGGGCCAGCTCGCCTACTTTTTTCAAATCGACTAACGCTAGCCCTGGATTAGAGGGCGATTCCAGCACGATCATTTTGGTATTGGGCTGAATAGCTTGTTCCCACTCCTCCAAGGCGATCGGATCGACGTAGGTGTGCGTGATGCCCCAGCGCGGAAACAGTTGGGTCAGGATCTGGTGGGTCGAACCAAACACAGCGCGGGAAGCCAGAATGTGGTCGCCGGATTGTAAATAAGCAGCCATGCTTGCAAAGACCGCCGCCATACCGGAAGCCGTGGCAAATCCGTCTTCGGCTCCTTCCATAGCGCAGACCTTATTTATAAATTCATCGGTATTCGGGTTGCTGTACCGAGAATAGATGATCCCTTCTGCTTCTCCTTTGAAGGTTGCTTCCATCAGTTCTGCGTTTGGGAAAGTAAAGCTGGAAGTGAGAAACATCGGTGCGCTGTGCTCTCGGTAAGCGGTGCGCTCCATCTGTTGGCGCACGGCGTCGGTCTCAAAATGCTTAGACTTAGACATGAGCTGTAAATTGTGGTTTGACAAATCAGCCTTCGGGGTTCAGAGCGTAAGACCAAGTAATCTTAGCGGTTTTTTCTATTATACGTGCCACCGAACAGTACTGGTCGACCGACATGGTGATGGCTTTTTCCACCTTAGTCGGGTCGAGGTCGCCCCATACCATGTAATGAAGATGAACATCGGTAAAGAGGGCAGGGTTTTTATCTTTTTCCCGCTCGGCGTCGATTCTGATCTTTAGATCCACGAGCGGTTGACGCATCTTACGTAAAAAAAGCACAAGGTCGATCGCCGAACAGGAACCCAAACTGGCGATCAGCATTTGCATCGGCCGCATACCCTTGCCTTGTCCACCGATGCTGGCAGCACCATCGGCCTCTACGATGATCCCTTCTTCATTGGTTGCCCGCAGGTGGTAGTCCTGATTGAGTCGTTCGATCTCGATTCGCATGCGACAAGTATAAGAAAAAAATGAGAGGCCGTCCGGTAGATGGTGGGTTTTGTCGACCCTATGCAAAGCTTGCATATCTGGCAGACGTCCAATACCTTTGTAGCCTCAATCTGTTCTTTGTTGAGCTGATTTTATAAAGAAGGGTGGAGAGAACGGGCTCGACGAAACCCTGGCAACCGATGGCAGTCTGCCAATTTTATTTGGCGTTACCCAACCAGCTGATCATCAAGGTGCCAAATCCCGCCAAGGCTGGGCATATAAAATCAAATTAATGGTTGTTCAAGCAATAGCTGGTTCCTGTCTTTAAGTACGGAGGCGCTTCTTCGGCGCCCGCGGGAATAAACACATCCGCAACTGGCTGTGCCTGGCCGATGACATATATTAATTGACGAAGTTCGCAGTTTGATGATGAGAGCAAGCGGATACACCCCCCGACGCTTGGCCGTGCGGGAACCTTTCCTGCTGGAGTGCGGCACCACCCTGCCTGCTTTGGAAGTCGCTTACACGACTGCCGGCGCGTTTGTACCCGGCCAGACCCCTGTAATCTGGCTTTGCCATGCCCTTACCGGCAACGCCGATCCTCAGGAATGGTGGCCCGGCCTGGTGGGCGAGGGAAAGCTTTTGGATCCCAGACAGTATTTTATCGTATGCGCCAATATGCTGGGGTCTTGCTACGGTACCACGGGGCCGGCTAGCCCTAATCCGCAAACCGGGTTGCCGTACGGAGAGGCCTTCCCTCCCGTAAGCATTCGGGATATGGTGTCGGTGCATCAACTTTTGGCGCGCCATTTGGGTATCGGTCGTATTCATCTGCTCATCGGAGGATCGATGGGAGGGCAGCAAGCCCTGGAGTGGGCCGTTACAGAGCCAGCCCGCATCGATCACCTCTGCGTTCTGGCGACCAATGCCCAGCACTCGCCTTGGGGCATCGCCTTTAACGAGGCCCAGCGCATGGCCATTGAAGCCGCTGGAGGCGACAAAGAACGCGGACTCGAAGTGGCGCGGGCGATCGCCATGTTGTCCTACCGGTCTTACCAGATTTTTCAGGAAAAACAGCAGGAGCCGGACCTGGAAAAGATGGATAATTTCCGGGCCGTGACCTACTTGCATCACCAGGGTCAAAAACTGCGGCGCCGTTTTGATGTGCAGTCTTATCTCACCCTGAGTCGAGCGATGGACTCGCACAACTTGGGCCGGAAGCGTGGCGGTCATAGCTCGGCCCTGGCGCGTATCCGGGCTAAAACAATGGTCCTCGGCATCCAATCCGATATGTTGTTTCCTCCCTCTGAACAGGCTTTTCTGGCCCGGCATATCCCCGGGGCGCAATTGCATCTCATCGAAAGCCCCTACGGCCATGACGGTTTTCTGGTTGAGGTGGATACCATCCGGCGACTGCTGTCGGACCTCTTACCCGAACACCAAACCAGATCCGAATCTAAGCGGGTGCGAGAGCGTAATCGCCTAGGGTTGCCGGGTAGCGAAAGCTTTTAATTTCTGTTAATCATTTGTAAATAATATGTCATTTGGGTGTTTTTAATGACCGTCTTTGCAGAAAAAGCGATAGAAGTAACGTAGAGTTTAAGATAATTTAATGGCAAATGCGCAGCGAACGGTAGATTTAGTCCGCAGGCTTTTTTAATTTAGACTTTCTATTTAAGTAAAAAAATATTGAGGGAACGCCCTTGAAGAAAGTTTTAATAATTGACAAGCCGCATCCTTTGTTGGAGGAGCGCTTAGAACGTTCGGGATACCAACTGGACCGGCAGTACGAAGCATCCAGGGAGTCCTTGGCCGAACGGGTGTCAGATTGCTTTGGAATTGTCGTGCGCAGCCGCATTCGACTTGACGCCGATTTCCTGAGCCGGGCCCGACAACTGGCTTTTATCGCCCGCTACGGGGTAGGTACCGAACACATCGACTTAGAATACGCTGCTAACCAAAATATTCGCGTCTTCACTTCTCCGGAAGGCAGTCGCGATACGGTCGCTGAACATACAGTAGGTCTGCTGCTGATGCTGATGAATCATCTGGGCAGGGCCGATCGCCAAATCCGCGGCGGTGCGTGGATACGGGAGGCTAACCGCGCGACCGAATTACTGAATAAAACCGTTGGTATTTTAGGCTACGGGAATATGGGGCAAGCTTTTGCGCGTCGCCTACAGGGGTTCGATGTGCGCACCCTGGCTTACGATAAATACCGAACCGGTTATGGAGACCAGTGGGCCGAAGCAGTTGATTTAGCAACCCTTTGGCTTGAAAGTGATGTACTGAGTATTCACATACCTTATGAAACCGGCAACCATTACTTTGTCGATGGACGTTTCCTCGATCGGTTTGCCAAGCCGGTCTTTGTAGTGAATACTGCCCGGGGCCTGGTGTTGCACACCGCAGACCTGTTAGATCGACTGCAAACTGGCCAGGTGAAAGGGGCTGCTCTCGATGTGCTGGAATACGAAGAAGGATCGTTTGCAAAACTTGCGTTGGCGGAATTGCCGCAAATGTTTCGCGACCTGCTGCAACTTGATAATGTGGTGCTTGCGCCCCACATTGCCGGCTGGTCGCACGAATCAAAAAAGCGCCATGCCGAAGTTCTGGCCAACAAAATAGCCACCGTATACGGAGGTGGGCCGGACAGAACGTTTACCCGGAACCAACTGGGATGACTTACATCCCAGCACAATGAATAACAATAACCTTATGGTACAGGTTAAGTACGATCGGAAAGGAGCATACGAAGTGGTGTACAACTTGAGTGCATTCGCCGAAGGTTTTTTTCTGCCGGCTGCCTACATCGTGAGTCTAGACAATGAAGGGTTTTTAGCCCACATTCAACAGAAAGCCATTGCCGAAACGATCGGCAGCTTCGGCCTAAATCTGGATCCCGTCCGGGAACGCCTTTTCCAACTCATCGACGAACTGCAACCGAAAGCCCTGGAACAACAATTTAACCCATCGCGCAAACGACCTAAACCTCTGGAAACCCTGCTCGAGAATCGCGATTTAAATAAACAAATCAACCAATATGTCCACGAACGGCTAGACGAATTACTGACGGCCGTTGAGCGGCACCGCCTGCCCCTTACCTGGAACGTGGAAAGGAAAATACTGGTCAAGGACTTCCTCCTCGAAATTTCCGGCCGGTCCTTACAACCAGAACTGTATTTTAATCGAACGGGAAAAGGAGTCACCTACCGTCTGAAGCTGAACGATAATGACCACGTCTGGAAGATTAGCTCCCGCGAAATTATCCCCATCACCAATTATCCGGCCTGGTTGTTTGTCGACTACCGCCTGTACAAAGTCGCTCATATTAACGGCAATATGGTTAAGCCGTTCAGCAATCGGGATGAAGTTCATATCCCCGAAGCATCGGTCAAGACCTACTTTCAAAAGTTTATCCTTAAAGTAGCCGCCCAGGTCGATATCAACGCCCGGGGTTTTGATGTCGTGCAGTACGATACCCTACAGGCTTGTATCGTCGAAGCCTTACCCGACTTATATTCGGGGCGGTGGGTGCTGCAACTGAAAATGGCTTATCCGAAAGCTTCTTTTTACTGGCACGATAAAAAAGATAAACGCACCACCCTCGAACTGCAGAACGATGATTTCAGAATTGTCCAAGTCCGGCGCGACCTAGAGGCGGAGCAGCGTCTGCTCCATCAATTTCGTAGGCTGGACATCGAGCCGTTTCAGGATAATCAGTTTTTGCCCCGGAACGTATCCGATGATGAACTCAGCGCGATAGAATGGTTGGCCAATAATCGGGCTGATCTGGAGGCCGCGGGCTTCCAGGTGGGAGCGCCAGAGCACAATCAACAAGCCATTTATTTGTATGAGCCTACAGTCGACCTTAAGACCGAGCAGTATAACGATTGGTTCGATATTTTCGGGCAAGTGCAGGTAGGGGTGTTTTCTTTTCCCTTCCTCGATCTGGCCAAAAATATCCGGGAAGGGAATCGGTTCTACACCTTACCCGACGGTAAGCTTTTTCTCATTCCCCAGGAATGGATGAATCAGTTCGGTCCGCTGTTTCAGTTTGCTAAAAAAGACGGAGAACAACTTCGGTTGAACAAAAACCAATTTGCCCTCCTGGAAGAGTTGGGCATTCAGGAAGATACCGGTGTGGAAATAAGCCTCGATGAGATCGACTTTGCGCCCTCCCCAAAACTCAAAGCTACTCTGCGCCCTTACCAACTGGATGGGGCAAAGTGGTTGGTCCAGCTTTACCGCAATCATCTGGGCGGATGCTTGGCCGATGACATGGGGCTGGGGAAAACGCTGCAAACCATCACCGTGCTCCTGCATGCTAAAGAGGAGAAAGCGAAGCAGCTGGCCGGGGTGACAAATGACCAGCACGCCCAAATGTCTTTATTTGAGGCAGATCAGGAAGACCTGCTGGCCCCTCTCAATGCATTGATCATTCTGCCTGCCTCTTTAGTGTTTAACTGGGCTCGAGAGTTTAAGAAATTTGCGCCCCATTTGACTATTTGCCGGCACGTCGGACAACGCCGGCAGAAAAACGAAAAGATTCTTTCGCGATACGACGTGATTCTGACTACCTATCAGACAGCTCTGCGCGACGTGCACGTGCTGGAAAACATTGAGCACGAATATATTGTGCTCGACGAAAGCCAGCAGATCAAAAACCGGGAAAGCAAAATATTCAAGGCCATCAATCGATTGCAAGGCAAGCATAAAATTTCGCTCTCGGGTACGCCCATCGAAAACTCCTTGTCGGACCTGTGGTCACAGATGCAATTTATTAATCCCGATTTGCTAGGCACCTACTCTTTCTTCAAGCGAGAGTTCATTACGCCTATTGAAAAACATGCCGATGAAGAAAAGAAAAACCGGTTGCGGGCCCTCGTTGCGCCCTACCTGTTGAGGCGCACTAAAGAGGAAGTAGCGCGCGACTTACCGCCGCTGACGACCAAGATTTTTTATTCAGAAATGACGCCTGAACAGAAGAAACTGTACGAAAAGGAAAAGTCGGCCGCACGCAATTTCTTACTCGAAAACTTCGACGCTAACAACCCCCAGTACCGGATTATCGTACTGCAGTCGTTGACCAAGCTGCGACAGATCGTTAATCATCCGCGTATCGTTTTTCCCGATTACGAAAAGGATAGCGGTAAGTACAACGATATTTTGGAACACTGGGATGTCATCCAGCGCTCTAACCATAAGGCCTTGTTCTTCTCTTCTTTTGTACAATATCTCAATCTATTTCAGGGGCATTTTAAGACCAAAGACATTCCGTATGCCAGGCTGACGGGCGAGCTGAGCAGCCAGGAACGCGAAAATCAGATCCGCTTCTTCGAAGAAAATCCGGATGTACAGTCCTTTCTGATATCCATTAAGTCAGGGGGTTCGGGGTTGAATCTTACTGCTGCCGACTATGTTTTTTTGCTCGACCCCTGGTGGAATCCAACGACCGAACAGCAAGCGATTGCGCGCGCCCACCGTATCGGCCAGGATAAGAATGTGATTGCTGTGAAGTTTATCACCAAAGACAGCATCGAAGAGAAAATTCTTCGCCTGCAACGTCGCAAGACCAAACTGGCGGAAGACATTCTCGACAATGTCCGCCGGGCCGACTTCTCTAGGGGAGATATTGAATATTTATTGGGGTGAAAATAGTTAAAGTTCGGTTTGATCCCTATCGACCCCTTTTTTATTAAAAAAATATTTCTACCTTTATCGAAGAAGCCAAAAGGCTTTAAATGCTAATATCTCATAATCCTTGAACAATCCCATGACGACAAACCTTTACACCTCATCAAAGGTGCGCGTTCGCGCACTTAGGCTGTCAAAGCCTGGTTTTCTACCTCCTTTATTTTTTATCCTTCACTTTTTCTTGGAACAAATCGCTTTCAGGTTAAGTCGTTAGTTTGTCCCCGCTATTGTCTGCTGCACAGACAAACCAATATCCTCGTACCCTTTTGGAACCGCTTTCACAGGAAAAGCTATGATCCTTTTATTTATTAATTAATCAATTTAGTAGTATCCTATGAACTTTAAATTTACAACTGCTCAATCGACCAAAGCACCTGCCCACGTATGGGGTATTGTGCTTTTGGTGTTGGGGTTAGTGATGCCCGCCTCCGTATGGGCTCAGGGTGGTACTGGCTGTAGCTGTCAGGACCAGGTTAATGTGACCCTTGATGCAAACTGTACGTTTACCCTTTCGGTTAACAACGTAACCAGCGGCACGAACTGTAACGCGGTAGATGTACTGGTCGACGACGGCGTAGCTAACGGCGGCATCATCGATGGCCCGGGTACGTTCAAAT
>CAZHCA010000037.1:4410-20160 GCA_964530825.1 uncultured Saprospiraceae bacterium | reverse complement strand
AGCTAAAAAAATAGCTGCGCCATAATTTCACAAATCCTGAGTTGTTGGACTATAAGTCCGATCAACTTTCATGTCAAAGTACATGAAAGTTGATCTTAATCCTTATAAGGATCGATGAATGAGAATAGAACTTTTCTACCTTTTTCTCGCATTCCTGGTAGTTTGTGAACCGTCGTGTACGGAAGGCGACTCGACGAGCGGTCAAGCGTCAGCTACTCAGTGCGTCCTGGATTCCAGCGCACGATTCGAGATAGACATGTTTCCCGGCATGTCGCATGAATACCGGTATCTTCAGATGGTGGAAGAGGGCGGACGGGAAATGCTCATTGGGATCAGCCGGTTTCACAACCAACTGGAATGCGTCGCGCTGGAAAGCGGACAGCTCGTGCGTACGATCCCCATTACGTCTCAGGGGCCCGATGCCATCCCCGATCTTAAGGCGTTTTACTACCTCAGCGAGGATTCCATCTTTTTGTTCAGCGATTTTCGGTTAGGGCTGGCCGATGCGAAAGGCCGCCTGCTTTGGTCGGTACCCATCAATACCGGTTCCTCTCCGGTCGCTGGGCTGGATGTTGACAAAAAGCTTCTGTCGGGCAATGCCGAACAGCCTATTTTCTACGATCCGGATGAACGGAGCTTGTACTTTGGAACCTACAGCATAGCCAATAACCAGTGGCAGCGGGGCTACTACGAAGGCTTCATTGGCGCCCGCGTCGATGTACGCGACTGGACGGCGGATACGCTGCCCCTGTTTTTTCACGAATCGTATTTGAAGGGCTTTTACGGGCTGTTGAATCAGCGCAATATCACCTTTTTGGATGACAAGATCGTCTTCAACTTCAATAACGCTTCCGATATATTTGTCTATGATAAGAAGTCGGGTAAAGTGACCAGGATCGACGCTCCATCCCGGCTTGCACCTCCGTTGGCGGAACCCTATGCCGGCGCCTCGGATGATGTGCCCGCCTTGCTCAGCCATGCCCGGTTCAACCCCATCTATCTGCGCGTGTTTTACGATCCGGTACAGGAGCGCTACTACCGCCCCGTCCTGCTCCCCGCCCGGGAGCCGAAGGCAAGGAAACGAACAGCGCTCACGGTGTTCGATAAGGATTTTAACCGCCTGGCCGACGAGCTGCTGCCCGGCTATCCTGCTCCCTACGCCGTCGCCACCCCGGGTGGATTATTGATGCATTACCCGCTCAGCAGCAGCGAAGAGACGGGCCGCTATTTGTTCTTTCGGGTCCTCTGTGCCGGACAATGAGGTTGCCCTGGAAAAACGCATTGCCGCTTGTCCATATATGTGCGATGCTGTCCGATTCTGCGCGATTTTGTCCCATTTTGGGGCTTGCGCGGTATGCGGAGGGGGGGTAACTTTATAACCGTACATCGGCCGATGGCTCGGGGATTGCCGAAAACCCGGAAGCGAGTAGGCGTCATGCCATTTAAAATCAAGCACGATGAAAAAGCGAATTAGTATTTCGATAACCTTTATTTTCTTGTTGTTGGCGTTGTCATTTTTTCCACAAAAGCAGGCGCAAGCTAATTTCCCTGAGGAGGCAGTAACCTTTGTCGATTGTCTATGCGGTGCCTGGGTGATAAGATGTGACTATGGATCCGGGGAATGCAATCCTTCCCAGCAATACTTTTGTGATGAAGTCTGTTAATTAGGCTTCATCCGGGCGCAGATTTCCTTCACAAATTGGATATAGTTTGTTCCAGGAAAGCTGCGCTCTTTTCTGGAAAACTAAAATCGAAAACCAGTGGACGCAAAGCTAAACGTTCGGTTTTTCTTTGTACTTCTTATAACTGTTTTTATTGCCGCTTCCTGTTCGGGAGAGCAGGGGCCGGAAGTGGCTATCGCGACCGTTAATGTAACCAAGGCAAAAGCTTTTGAACCATCCGAGCTTTTTGAAAGCCTCACCTATGTCCCCCTCGAAACCAGGAGCGACGCCATAATCCAGGAGATTACAAAGGTATTGGTAGGTGAAGACATCATTGTCCTGTTTGAGAATTTTCAATTGAAGCGAACGCTTTTTGTATTTGATAAAAAAGGGAATTTACTTGTGAAGATCAGGGATCCCGGCCAGGGCCCCGGACGCTTTACCGCCGCTTCCGATGTGTTGATAGACTGGAAAACCGGGACGCTTGAAATATTGGATAAATATCAATCGAAAGTGGTTTTTTACGACATTTCAGGTGCCCTTCAGGGCGATGCCTTCCTGCCACATAATTTTGAAGAATTTGTTAAACTCGGCAGCGATGCGTATGTATTTAGCGCCGGAAATGCGGTTTTCGACGATACGATGCCTGATGAATTGTTTTGGGTCAGTAATTTCGACCGCGTAGATCGCTCCGCCTTACCCATTCCTGAAGGAGTCAGGAATATGAGTTTTTCTCAATACGCCTTTGCCTCCTCGAAGTACGAAGATTCCTATTTATTCAGGCGATTCTTTGACAATCATATCTACCGAGTGGATAGCAGAGGCGTGGCGCCGGTTTTAAAAGTCGATTTCGGCAATCAATGGATTGACGAAGAGGTCATCAGGAAATTTACAATGAGCCAACCCGGAGAAAAGCTCCGTTTGTTAAATGAGTTGGACGTGGTGTACAACCTGAAGGCAGCGGAAGAATTCGATCGATTTTTCTTGCTCGCCTATTTTTTCGATCAAAGGCTTTTTCTGACGCTTATTGAAAAGACTGCCTTCCATACCCTATCCTACTACCAACAATACCAGGGCAACCGTGTCAATTCGATTGACGGTGGAGTGCTGCCGTTTTTTCCCATAGCCAGACGTGGTAAGCAGCTTATATTTGTTCATCAGGCTTATGAGTTAGTGGAACATGCCGCCGATCACCCTCAGGAAATAGAAGGTGCGTTCAAAGAGGCCGTAGAAGGCTTGAAACCCGAAGATAATCCCGTGCTCATCTTTGCTCAGCTAAAGGAAGAACAGCAACTAGTAGAAATCATCCACCGTAAAAAGAATTATAGTCCAACAACTCAGGATTTGTGAAATTATGGCGCAGCTATTTTTTTAGCTCGCAAGACAAAAAACGTAGGCGATGCCTAAGTATCGGCGAGGCTTTTTAACGCAGCGAGGTGAAAAAAGAGCAAATCAGAAATCACAAATCTTGGGTTGGCGGACTATAAGTAAGCGAGGCGTCGAGGGCCTTTTCAGCAGAATATTTCCGGAATAATCCCGAACTTAGGCAAACAAGACTGAACCACCTTGCTGCACTTCCTCGTCCACCGTCCCGTCGCCGTGCTGATGAGTTTTCTCGGCGCGTTGGCGCTCGGCCTCGTATTGGGTCGCACGCTGCCGGTAGGCCTGTTGCCCGAGACGCCCATTCCGCAGATCACGGTGCAGGTGTCGTACCCCGACGCTTCGGCGCGCGAGCTGGAGGACGCCGTGGTGCGGCCCCTGCGCGAGCAGCTGCTGCAGGTAGGGCGGCTGGTCGACATCGAGTCGCGCACCCGCGACAATGCGGCACGCATCGCGCTCACCTTCGCCTTCGGCGCCGACACCGACCTGGCCTTCATTGAGGTCAACGAAACCATCGATCAGGTGGCGGGCCTGCTGCCGCGCGACCTGGAGCGGCCCCGCGTGGTGAAGGGCAACGTCGCCGATATTCCCGTGCTCTACCTCAGCCTGACGCCGGCCCCCGGCCGGGAAGCGGCCGCGGCGCCGCTGGAGCTGAGCGACTTCGCGCGGGCGGTGGTCAAGCGTCGCATCGAGCAGCTGCCGCAGGTAGCCTTCGTCGATCTGAGCGGCTACGCCGAGCCGGAGGTGGTCATTCTGCCGCGCCCCGACCGGCTGCGCGCCGCCGGCCTCAGCGCGCGCGACCTGGAGCGCATCATCGCCGACAACAACCTGGAGCTGGGCGGCATCCTGGTGCAGGACGGGCAGTACCAGTACAACCTGCGCTTCGAGTCGGCCCTGCGCGATCCGGCAGATATCGAAGCGCTCTACTTCCGCCACGAAGGCCGCCTGCTGCAGATCGCCGACGTGGCCGAGGTGCGCCTGCAGCCGCGCGCGCCGCGCGGCGCCTACCGCTACGACGGCCGCCCCGGCATCGTCTTCACGGTGCGCAAGCAGGCCGACGCCCAGCTCTTCGCGCTGCAGCGCGATTTCGAGGCGCTGCTCGCCGACCTGCGCGCCCAGTACCCGCAGTTACGCTTTGCCGTCACGCACGACCAGTCGGAGCTGCTGCGCGTCTCCATCGACAACCTGCTCGGCAGCCTCGCCTACGGCGCCCTGTTCGCCTTTCTCATCCTCTTTGCGTTCTTTCGCGAGTGGCGCGCGCCGCTGCTCATCGGCATCGCCGTGCCGCTGGCCCTGGTCGTCGCCTTCCTGGGCTTCTACCTCGCCGGCCTCACCGTCAACGTCATCTCCCTGGCCGGGCTCCTCCTCGGCGTCGGCCTGATGATCGATAACGCCATCATCGTCATCGAAAATATCCGGCAGCAGCGCCGCCTGGGGTACTCCCTGGACGAAGCCTGCGTGCGCGGCGGCGAAGAGGTGATCCGGCCGCTGCTCAGCTCGGCGCTCACCACCTGCTCGGTCTTCCTGCCGCTCGTCTTTCTGTCGGGCATCGCCGGAGCGCTGTTCTACGATCAGGCCGTGTCGATCAGCATCGCCCTGGCCGCCTCCCTGATCGTAGCCTACGTGCTGTTGCCGACGCTGATGCGCTTGATCGGCCGACCGTCGGGCCCCGACCCATCCCCGTTGGAGGCGCCGGGAGCGGAAACGGGGAGATACCGGCCCTACCTGCGCAGCGTCGATGCGGCGCTGGCCCGGCGCTGGCTGACCCTGGCGCTGTTTTTCGCCTTCGTCGCCTCGGCGGCCCTTTGGTTGCGGGACATTCCGAAGGAGCGCTTTCCCCGGCTGACGCGCCCGGCCCTGGAGGTGGCCATCGACTGGAACGAGGCGATCGACCTGCAGGAGAACGAGCGGCGGGTGCAGGCCCTGCTCGCGCAGGTCGATACGCTGGTGACCGCCTCCAATGCCTTCATCGGCGAGCAGCAGTTCTTGCTGAGCGAGGAGGCGCCGGCCCTCAACGAGGCGCGGCTGGTGCTGTACCAGGACCGACTGCCGCTGCCCGCTTTTCGCGATCGCCTGCTGGCGCACCTGCGCGGGGCCTACCCCCGGGCGGTGGTGTCGGCGCGGCCGCTGCGCAACCTGTTCGACGAAATCTTCGGGGCCGACCAGCCGCCGCTGGTCGCCCAGGTGCAGTCGGCCCGCGACCGGGCCACGCCTACCCCCGGGGAGGTCGCGCCCCTGCTCGACTTCCTGCGGGCGGAAGGCTACCAGGGCGAGCTGCCGCCGCGGGAGGCCCTCTACGCCATCCGCGTCCGGCGGGCGGAAGCGCTGCGCTACGAGGTGCCGGCAGACCAGGTGTTCTCGGCCCTGCGCACCCTCTTCAGCCAAAACGAGATCGGCGCCTTGCGCAGCGCCGGCCAATCCCTGCCCATCGTGGTGGGCAGCCGGATGGCCCCCTTCTACCGGCAGCTCGACGCAGCGACGGTGGCCAACGAACGCGGAGAGCGCCTCCCCCTGCGCTCCTTCATCGCCGTAGAGCGCACGGAAACCTACAAGGAACTGACGGCCGGCCGCGCGGGCGAGGTGCTGCGCCTGCCTTTCGACCGCTACGAGCCGGCGCTGCCCGGCCGCATCCGCGCCTTCCTGCGCCAGGACGGGACGCTGACCGCTTACTTCACCGGCCGGCACTACGACAATCAGCGCCTGCTGCGCGAACTGGCGGTGGTGATGGCCGTCAGCCTGCTGCTGCTCTACCTCATCCTGGCCGCCCAGTTCGAGTCGCTCGTGCAGCCCCTCATCGTCCTGCTCACCGTGCCGGTCGGCCTGACGGGCGCCCTGCTCACCCTCCACCTCGCCGGCGAGAGCCTCAACCTGGTGGCCGTCATCGGCATGGTGGTCATGAGCGGCATCGTGGTCAACGACGCCATCCTCAAGGTGGATATGATGAACCGTATCCGGCGCACGGCCGCCGCCGGATCGCCGGCCGCCCTGCGCGCCGCCATCCACGGCGCCGGCCTCCGCCGCCTGCGCCCCATCCTGATGACCTCCCTGACCACCATGCTGGCCCTGGCCCCCGTCCTCCTCTCAGCCGGCCTCGGCGCCGAACTGCAACGCCCCCTGGCCTGGGCCGTCATCGGCGGCCTGGCAACGGGCACCGTGGCCAGCCTCTACTTCGTGCCGGTGCTGTACGCCCTGCTGTCGAAGCGGGAATGAAGCAGGGGCCGTGGAGTCAATCGCCGGTTCTCTCTTCCGAATTGAACCATTTAGGTTTTTCAGGGATCGAATCGCTTTTGGTGGATGAATTTTTATTTTTGTGTAGCCCAGATTTTCCGATGGATAACACAAAAATTCTTTTATTCGATGGACTTCACCGTATATGCCCTGATTCCCTTTTCCGGTTTTTTTCTGGGATTGGTCAGCATTCTCATCCTCGTTTTCGTACGGCGGCCCTTGTCCTATCCGAACCGAATGCTGAGTCTCTGCCTGCTCAGCCTGACCTATCTGATGTTTGTCACTACATTGGTGGAGAGCGACGCTATTCTGAAGCTCCCACATTTTTTCAGGACAGCCAGCCCGGTCATTTACCTGATCGCACCGAGTGCCTTTTTGTACGTGCGAGCGGTTCTGGAGGAAGAAAGCAGGTTCAGACTCATTGACGGGCTACACTTTTTACCGGCACTGCTGCACTTTTTCGAGTTAGTCCCTTTCTATCTGCGGCCGGCGGAGGTCAAAGTGGAAATGCTCCGGATCATCCAGTTGAATCTCGATCAGGAGCTGCAATTACAGGAGGGTATCCTTCCGGCATACTTTCATGCTTACCTGAAACCCCTGCTGGGCCTCGTCTATTTCACAGTGCAAATCCGGTTGATTTGGAAATACGTAAAGGAAAACAAAACGCTGGATACTTATCAGAAAGCCATTGTCTATTGGCTCAGCTGGCTGACCTTAATATTGACGGTTTGTTACGTATTGCTATTGCTGACGCTTTTAAGCAATAGCCCGGAGCAGACGATCCATCATCTGCTTACTTCGCTGATCTCTTTCGCCCTGCTCAGTATTGTCATGTACCTGTTTTTCTCCCCGCAGATCCTGTACGGCTTGTCCAATTATTCTGAATCAAAAAACCTGGTGGAGGAGATCCTGGATCAACAGGAGGATCGCAACCTGCTTCCGCCGGAAAAGGTGGCGGCCTACCAACTGCAAATCGAGGAATACCTGGAGCAGGAAAAGCCCTATCTGAATACCGACTTTCGCATGCGCACCATGGAAGAGGACACCGGCATCCCCCGTCACCACCTCTCGGCCGTCATCAATAATCTGTACGGCAAGAATTTTAACCGCCTCATTAACGAGCACCGGGTCAATTACATCCAAAAGCATTTTAATGACCCGGAATGGAGTAACCTGACGATTGAGGGCATCGGCATGGAAGCCGGTTTCAAGTCGCGTTCCACCTTCCTGCAGGCTTTCAAAAAGATCACCGGCATGACGCCCTCGGAATTCCGGGAACAGGCTTCCTGATCTTTCCCCAGGCTTTTTTCTGACTTTTTAGGCGCAGTTTTATAAACTCACGCCAGGAAACGGCGCACTTATTTGCCGCAGCCTGCGGTATTCCTTTACATTTGCCCCAGCAAACGAACGAAAGCCGTACCGGCATCACCCAAACCCTTCTGATGGATTTAATATGCCTTTTCCGGCGTTCCCTGGTATCGGGGAACACCCTGTTTTTCTTTTGTCCCCAGGCAAAGAAATCGGACGGTCGGCAAGGCGCTATTCGACAAAACGACACCTGTTCAAACCCTGCCAATTGTCCTCGCAATTCCCTTTCGAGTCTTCGCCGGTAGCGACGGATTTCTGATTCTGCCATTACCGAGTAAACTGCTTTAAGCTCGATCAAGGAGGATTATAAGGACGACATATTTCTTCACTTGCTTAACTCAAAAGAATGATGAATCGATTCTCTTGTACCGGCAGGAGGGTGCTCCTGGCTCTCTTGGCTACATTCCTGTTCGGGCACGCGGTACAGGCCCAGGAGAATGCTCAACCGAAGAAGATGGAAATTTACGGCTTCATAATGCTGGATGCCGGCTATAATTTCAATCAGATCGATCCGGATTGGTTCGATGTGGTTCGCCCGACCAAATTACCGGCCTTTGAAAATGAATTCGGCACGGACGGCAACTGGTACTTTTCCGTTCGTCAGACGCGGTTGGGATTCAAAACTTCCTTTCCCACCGCGCTTGGCGATTTGAAGACGCATTTCGAATACGAAATGTTCGGCACCGGTTCGGATGCCGGCCAGACCACCTTCCGCCTGCGCCACGCCTATGCCGAACTCGGCAAATTCGGCGTCGGGCAGTACTGGAGTCCCTTTATGGATATCGACATCTTCCCCAACTCGATCGAGTACTGGGGGCCTAACGGTATGGTGCTGTTCCGAAACGTACAGTTCCGCTATATGCCGATTCAGGGCGATACCCGCCTGACCATAGCGCTGGAGCGGCCGGGTCGAAGCTCTGACCAGGGCATCTATCGCGGTCGCCTCGAGTTGGAAGGCGTGGAAGGACGTTTCCCGCTGCCCGACTTGTCAGCGGAATACCGGCAGTCGCTGCCCTTTGGTTATGTGGAGCTGGCCGGTATGCTGCGCAGGATTGAATGGGAGGACATGAACAACGACAACTTCGACCTCAGCGGCGGTGCTACCGGCTGGGGGTTGAATTTGACCACCAATATAAATATCGGTAAAAACGATGTTTTCCGCGGAGGGCTCGTGTACGGAGAGGGTATTCAAAACTACATGAATGACGCCACGGTGGACATCGGCATCGAGAATGATTTCAGCGACCCGGTGGCGCCGGTGAAAGGCGTAGCCCTGCCGATGATCGGGATTTCCGCTTTTCTGGATCACACCTGGAGTGACAAATTCAGCTCTACCATAGGTTATTCCATGCTCAATAACGAAAACTCCGATGCACAAACCGATGACTCTTACAAGAAAGGGCAGTATGCACTGGTTAACCTCCTGTATTACCCAGCTGAGAATGCCATGGCCGGCATCGAATACCAGTGGGGCAACCGGGAAAACTTCCGCGATGGCTTTAGTAGCTCCATTTCCAGAATACAATTTTCCTTCAAATATAATTTCTCACATAGTTTTTAATCCAACTGATTGATCAAAAACCATAAGCCATGACAAAGATGATTCACTCCACCCTCCGGCTCCTGCTGACCGGAATGCTGCTGACGGCCACGATTGCCCTGCCGGCGCAGAATATCAAGAAAGCCGATTACCAGGCGGCTGTCAACAAGGCCTACGAAAAGTACAAGCGGCTGCAAGAAGGTAAAAACGCCGATTACATCAAAGAACTGGCTACCGTAGACCCTGACATTTACAGCATTGCCATTGTCACCACCGACGGAGAGGTATACACTGCCGGTGACCTGGATTCGCGCGTTTCCATCCAGTCTATCTCCAAAGTGTTCACGATGGCCAAAGTTATCGAGGAACAAGGTCCTCGCGCTGTTTTCGACAAGATCGGCGTAGATGCTACCGGCATGCGTTTCAATTCCATCATCGCTATTGAGATGAACCAGGGGAAGGAAATCAACCCCCTGGTCAACCCCGGCGCTATCGCCGCCACCAGTATGATTTCCGGTTTGGACTCCGTCGCCAAGTGGAAAAACATTTTGGAGACCCATAACGACTTTGCCGGCGCCGAGCTGAAAGTCAACCACCCGGTATACGTCAGTGAAGCCAATGACAACCTGCGCAATCAGGCCATCGCCCATCTGCTGAAGGCCTATAACCGCATGTACTTCGATCCCGTAGAGGCTACCGACCTCTACACTAAGCAGTGCGCCCTCGATGTAAACGCCAAAGAACTGGCCGTCATGGCCGCTACCCTGGCCAACGGAGGCAAGAATCCCGTCACGGGCAAGACGGTCGTTTCACCACGGACGACGACCTTCACCCTGTCGGTCATGTCTACCGCCGGTTTGTATGATGACTCCGGGCAGTGGCTGTTCGCCGTCGGGCTGCCTGCCAAGAGCGGCGTCGGCGGAGGCATCCTGGCTGTGTGCCCCGGCAAGTTTGGCGTCGCTGTTATCTCGCCGCCGCTCAACGAAGCCGGTAACAGCGTGAAAGCCCAGAAAGCCATTTACGACATCGTCCGCGACCTGGATGTTCATCCATACCGGATAGATCCGAAATAATTCACCGGGAGCAGGGATTGAAGAAGGAGTCATTCCGGATTCTTTAACGCCGATTCGGTTATCCTAGCCAGACGGTTCGCAGGGGAAGACGCGAAAGGTGGAGTTTGTCTTCCGTCTTTCGCGCCCCCGTTGCGCCAGTTTTGGAATGCCTCCTGTATCCACTTCCGCAAAAAGAATAGAGATGAAAATCCGAAAACTTGTTTCCCTCGCCTTGTTCCTGACAATCCTGTTCCTCATCCAGGTTCCGGCGGTTTTTGCCCAGAACAATAAGCCGGGGGATGGCTACCTTTTTAACGACAGCCACTTCCACCTGACCAATTACATTCAGGAGGGCATCAGCGTCCAAAAACTGCTGGACCTGATGGGGGAGAAGGTGGAGCGTTCCACCCTGTTCGGCATTCCCCTGCAGCAGCACTGGTCTTACGCCAATTCGGGCGACTTTGCGCCCGACTACTACCTGGAAAGCGACGCCCCCCTTTATTACTACTCCTTTACCGACGCCCACATCGCCATGCAGTATAAATCGCTGACGAATGAGCAAAAGGCCCGCCTGGATCCCATGATAACCGGCTTCAATCCCAGCGATATGTACGGCGCCGATCATATCGAGCGGGTGCTGCGCACCTTTCCCGGCGTCTTTACCGGCATCGGCGAGTTTTCCATACATAAGGAGTTTGTTTCCTCCAAGGTTGCCGGCGAGGTGGCCAGCCTGACCAATCCGGCCCTCGATCGTATTCTGGATTTTGCCGGGGAGGTGGGCCTGGTCGTCATCCTGCACAACGACGTGAACTTTCCCATGGCCAACGATGAAACCAAACCGGTTTACCTTGATCAGATGCTAGACCTGCTCAAGCGTCACCCGGGAACAACCATCATCTGGGCGCACGTAGGCCTGGGGCGCATCGTGCGTCCCTTCCGCTATGGAGCCACGCCTGCCGGAGAACGCCTGCCCTCCCAGGTGGAAGTGTTGGAGGATATGCTGCAAGACCCGGCCCTGGCGCACGTCTATTACGATCTTTCCTGGGATGAAGTGGCCAAATACATCGTGGCTTCAGAGGAAAGCCTGGAGAATACAGCCCGGGTCATCAACAAGTACCCCGACCGGTTTCTGTTCGGCACGGATGTAGTGGCGCCCCCGAATGAGGAGCGGTACCTCGCGGTATATTACATGTACCAGCCGCTGTGGGATGTACTGACGCCCGAGGCGAGAGAGAAAGTAACGAAAGGAAATTATATCCGCCTTTTTGACGCTGCGCGTAAGAAAGTGCGGGCCTGGGAAAAAGCCAATGTCAGCAGATAGAATAGAGCACAGACTTGCCCGACCAATCCTTCGGGCGGGCCGCAGGATATTTGGTCAAGGTCAAAGAGGCTCGACCAACAGGAATATGACCGACTACTGCTGACCGCTTTTTTATCAAAAAAATCCTTCAAAATGAATTACAAATATTTAGCCCTCTTATTGTTTCTGGGAGCTCTGTGGCCGAACGATACCCAGGCGCAGGTACCGTCCCTGCCCCTTATGGAGCTGGATTCCACCGATCACATTCCCGGGGCCGGTTTTTCACTCGCCAAGGGAAGTACTGCTACGCTGAATTTCTCTGTCTACACCACGTCGCGCTATCTTAATCAGATGGGCCTCGATGACGGTTATACAGATTCTTTCGGGCGCACCTTCGAGCTGAACCGGCGCAACGACTTTCAGTTTCAGAAGGTGGTCTTTTACTTTAAGGGCTGGCTGGTCAACCCCAAATTCCGCTACATAGCCTACATCTGGACGGCCAACACCAATATCGGTCTGGCCGCATCAGTGGTGGCCGCAGGGAACCTGCAGTATCAGGTGAGCAAATACCTGGACCTGGGGATCGGCATCGGCGGATTAACGGCTACCCGGTCCCTGCTCGGGCAGTGGCCGCTCTGGAACAGGGTGGATGCCCGCCCCATGTCCGATGAATTTTTCCGGCCTTCCTATACCTCCGGAATCTGGGCCCAGGGCGAACTGGCCGATGGGCTATACTACAAAACCATGCTCGGCAATAATCTCAACCAGTTGGGGATCGATGCCGGACAGTTGGATGATGGCTTCGACACCTGGAGCGTCGCCCTGTGGTGGACTACCAACAACTACGGCCGCGTGCTCTCCTACGGCGATTTTGAGAAAAGCGATAAACCCGCCACGCTCCTCGGCGCTTCCTTTACCAGAAGTAACGAAACGGCGCAATCCCAGGCCGGCACCGAAGATCCTGAAAACTCCCAGATTCGCCTCGCTGACGGCACCAACATTTTCGGCAAAAACGCCTTCGGCGAAGGCATCCAGCTGCAGGCTGCCAAATACGAAATGACCTCCCTGATGACCGGCGTCAAATACAGAGGATTTGCGCTCGACTTCGAGTATTATCTGCGCTGGATATCCAACATGCAGTTCGCCAATGATATTCAACCTGTAGAAGACCTTTATGATCATGGCTTCTCTGTCCAGGCTTCCGCTATGCTGATCGACAAAACCCTGCAGGCCTTCGGAACTTACTCCTATGTCGACGGAGGAGCGTACGGCGACCCTACGGAGTTGACGCTGGGTTTGAACTGGTACGTCCTCAAAAACCGGGTAATGCGCATCAGCCCCGAGGTCATCTTCACCGACGGCTCTCCCGTGGGGTATCTCAGCTATCCCACCCTGGTGGGCGCCTCCGGACCGATCCTGTCAGTCAACCTGGAGCTCTTTTACTGATTAGCCTTTCGGCAGAATACCGGTCTGTTTCGCTGGCTTTAAATTTTCAATATGAAATCCTTCAAAAAGTTTATTCGCAATACCTTCATCGGCGGTTTGTTCTTTCTCATCCCGCTTTTCGTCTTAATAACCGTCGCCAAAAAGATCTGGGAATTTTTCCAGGATCTCGGAGCCAACCTCTTTAATGCTTTGGGATATGATGAACTTGTCGATGTGGCCAGCACCTCTATACTTTCCGCAGTGATGGTGCTGCTGGTCTGTTTTCTGTTCGGGCTGATCGCCAAATGGTCATTGGCCGGAAGAATTCGCTACTGGGTGGAGGACGGCCTCCAGCGCGTTTTTCCGCATTACGACTACTACCGCTCCCTCGTAGAGAAAAAGCTCAATCTGCGCTCGGAAGTGCCCCGCCCCACCGTG
This sequence comes from uncultured Saprospiraceae bacterium, assembly GCA_964530825.1. Classification (GTDB taxonomy): domain Bacteria; phylum Bacteroidota; class Bacteroidia; order Chitinophagales; family Saprospiraceae; genus CAZHCA01. The sequence goes on along the minus strand of CAZHCA010000037.1, from coordinate 6,768 downwards.
CTGGTGCGGCGTCCCGGCGGCTGGCGGCCGGGTATCCTGGTGGAAGAAAAGCCCAGCGGCGAAAAAGTCGTATTCCTTCCTCTTTCTCCCAAGACGACCGACGGCGAAGTGTTTCTGGTAGCGCCGGAAGACGTGCGCGATTCCGAACTGAACGAAAATGAACTGAACTCCATATTACTGAAGCAGGGCGAAGGACTAATCGCTTTCACTTGATCTATATAGCTGATACAGTTTATTGAACACTCTCCCGAAGCAGAACCAAAACAGAACTAAAGCAGAACTAAAGCAAACCGAAGCAAAACCAATCCCCCCTACGCATACCTCCGCCGATACAAGGCCTCGATCCGGTGCCGGGCCCGCGACAGGCGCATCTTGACGGCGCTCTCCGAGAGCTGGAAGCGATCCTGCAGTTCCTGGATGGAGTAGTGTTCGAGGTATTTGAGACGCAGCAGGGTGCGGGCGTCTTCGCCGAGCTCGCCCAGCAGGCCTTCGATGGCGTCGAAGCGCTGTTCGCGGGCCCACAGCTCTTCGGGGTCGGCCGCGTCATCGGGCAGCGCTTCGCCGGCGGCGCCGGGCATGGGCAGGATGCGGCCGCCGGCCTTGCAGTGGTCCATACACCGGTTGTGGGCGATGCGGAAGAGCCAGGCCGGGAAGGTGACGGGCTTTTGCAGGCGGTGCAGCTGCTCGGCCGCCTTGAGGAAGACGTCCTGCGTGAGGTCGAGCGCCGGCTCGCGCTCCTTGACGATGCCGAGGCAATAGCGGAAGATGCGCTCGTGGTATTTGCGGTAGAGTCCGGAAAGCGCCTCGGGCGCCTTCGACTGCTGATAGGCGACGACGAGCTGGGCGTCGGTATGTTGCACTGCGAGATTGATCATGCTTGTCTTTTTGTCGACGCAAAAATAGACCGGCGGCCTCCTCGCCGCCAGCGCGGAAAAGCGGATTTCCGTTGACCGGCAATTCGCGCAGGACTACGCAATTTGCGTAGGGGGGCAGCGCCCGGTGGGCGGCTGCGCGGGGATGGCCGCCCGGGAGTTGGCCCCGTGGGCCGCGGGGTTGGTGCTTCGCGTTGCCCGCAGTGCGTCGAAAAGGGGGATTGCCGGGCGTTGCTTTTTGGTACCTTGGTCTGTAAGGATTTAACTAAATTCAAACAGCTTTTTAGGTTAGAGTTTTGAAAACCAATAGTTAAGGTAGTTTAAAAGCTAGCATATGTTCATTTCAGGACAACCAATGAAAAAAGTAGAGCCTCATATGGCATTGGGAGCGATCGCTTCCAGGATGGCGGAGCCATGGTCAAAATCCATTTGGGTTTTATTTTTCGTTTTCATGAGTTGCAATAAGGAAACGCACGATTTGAGCCGGCGACTGTCGGATGGGGAAATAAAAGTCGCAGTCAGCAAAGCCTTTTTGGATACGGGTAGACAGGGGGTGAAGCGATATACCGCTAAAAACGTGCTCGGAGGCGGGGAGCGATTGGAGCGGCGCCCCATTTTTTTTCAGTTTCTTCAATTGATGAAGGAATACCAGGCGCCCACTGAGTGGGGCCTTATTCATCAGGAGATGGCGCCACAGATTGAGCGATATTCGTCAGACCCTTCTTTGCAAAAAGAGTATACGCTCGATATTCAATATATCGCACTGAACATGATGGACAAATATCTCCTGCGCGTTGCTCCGGATCGAAAAGTGTTGTCGACCCTGGATTATTACATGAATTTACTGTACGTGCACCAGGGCGTCGACCTGGACGTCATGGCGAATGCAGTGCGTCGCCTCTCTCAGGGAGGTCCCATTGGCAGCCGGACTAGCCTGTACAGGGATTTTGTGTTGAACCAGTCTGAGCAGGCAATTGCCGAGACCAAAGAGCTATTGGAGCAGGAGAAAGCCAGGTACCCTCAAGCCGGTAATTCCGGCGACGCCCACTGGTCGATGGTGCATATTCAGGTCTTTGAAGAACAAATCAGGGAAGCGGAATACGCCATGGCCTTGCTGGGACAAAAGAACTGAATCCAAGTCTACCCGGGGTGCGATGCGGCGCCCCGTCGGGGCTCCTTCGGCCCCTTTTTCGGTTTTACATTCTTCTGTTTTTCCCTGTCTACCGACAGGTAGATGTTTTCCGGTTTTCCGGTTCCTCGCGGCTGAAGTGACGGAGCCGGAAAGCAGGAAAGCCGCAGAGCCGCAAAGCCGGAAAAGCGCTTGCCGCTCGGGCCCAGGCGCAGCTTGGATACAGCGCTCCGTTGGGGCTCCTTCAGCCCCTTTTTCGGTTTTACATTTTTCGGTTTTTCCCTGTCTACCGACAGGTAGATGTTTTCCGGTTTTCCGGTTCCCCGCGGCTGAAGTGACGGAGCCGGAAAGCAGGAA
>CAZHCA010000037.1:0-4310 GCA_964530825.1 uncultured Saprospiraceae bacterium | reverse complement strand
AAAGCAGGAAAGCCGCAGAGCCGCAGAGCCGGAAAAGCGCTTGCCGCTCGGGGCCTGGCGCAGCTGGGATACAGCGCCCCGTCGGGGCTACCCCGGCCCCTTTTTCGGTTCTACATTTTTCGGTTTTTCCCTGTCTACCGACAGGTAGATGTTTTTCGGTTTTCCGGTTCCCCGCGGCTGAAGTGACGGAGCCGGAAAGCAGGAAAGCCGCAGAGCCGCAGAGCCGGAAAAGCGCTTGCCGCTCGGGGCCTGGCGCAGCTGGGATACAGCGCCCCGTTGGGGCTACCCCGCCCCCTTTTTCGGTTCTACATTTTTCGGTTTTTCGGTTTTTCGGTTTTCCGGTTTTCCGGTTCCGCGCGGCTGAAGGGACGGAGCCGGAAAGCAGGAAAGCCGCAGAGCCGCAGAGCCGGAAAAGTGCTTGCCGCTCGGGGCCAGGCGCAGCTTGGATACAGCGCCCCGTCGGGGCTACCCCGGCCCCTTTTTCGGTTTTACATTTTTCTGTTTTTCGGTTTTTCGGTTCCCCGCGGCTGAAGTGACGGAGCCGGAAAGCAGGAAAGCCGGAGAGCCGCAAAGCCGGAAAGGTGCTTGCCGCTCGGGGCCAGGCGCAGCTTGGATACAGCGCCCCGTTGGGGCTACCCCGGCCCCTTTTTCGGTTTTACATTTTTCTGTTTTTCTGTTTTTCGGTTTTCTGCCCCCTCTCTACTCCCCGATCAACCCCCGCTTGATCGCGTACTTCACCAGGCCGGCTGTATTCTTCACGCCCAGCTTTTCCAGCAGGTTGCGGCGGTGGGTATCGACGGTGCGGATGCTGATGAAGAGCTTTTCGGCGATCTCGGGGTTGGAGTATTCCTCGGCGATGAGCTGCAGCACTTCCAGCTCGCGCCGGGTGAGGGGCACGTCCTCGCGGGTGGGGCGGGCGGGCTTGCCGCGCGTGAGGTGCTCGATGAGCGTGTCCGACACCTGGCGGCTGTAGTAGGTGTCGCCGGCGTGGACGGCGCGGATGGCCGCGATCATCTCGGCGCTGCCGGCGTCCTTGAGCAGGTAGCCCGAGGCGCCGGCCTCCAGCATGCGGACGATGTAGTGGCTCTCGGAGTGCATGGAGAGCACCAGCACCTTGATGCCCGGATGTTGGGCTTTGACGAGGCGCGTGGTCTCCAGGCCGCCGCTGTCGCCCATGGCGATGTCCATCAGGATGACGTCGGGGCGGATCGTCTCCAGCAGCCGCAGCACCTGGCGGCCGTCGGCCGCCTGCCCGATGACCCGGATGTCGGGCACGTCGTCGAGCAGCGAGGCCAGCCCCTCGCGAAACACCTTGTGGTCGTCGGCAATGAGTACGGAGATCATAGGCGGATGCTTGTCTTTTACGCCGTTTCCATCTTCTTCAGGTGCTCCAGCCCCAGCTCCCGGATGCTGAGTTCGCGCATCTCCACCTTGCGGATCTTGCCGGTGACCGTCATGGGGAAGGCGTCGGTAAATTTGATGTACTGCGGGATCTTGTAGTGGGCGATGCGGTCGCGGCAGTAGTCGCGCATGTCGTCTTCGGTGGCCGCCTCGCCGTCCTTGAGCTTGATCCAGGCCATGAGCACCTCGCCGTATTTCTCGTCGGGCACCCCGATGACCTGCACGTCGCTGACCTGCGGGTGGGTGTAGAGAAATTCCTCGATCTCGCGCGGGTAGATGTTTTCGCCGCCGCGGATGACCATATCCTTGATGCGGCCGACGATGTTGAGGTAGCCGTCCTCGTCCATGCGGGCCAGGTCGCCGGTGTGCATCCAGCGGGCGGCGCCGATGGCTTCGCGGGTGCGCGCCTCGTCGTTCCAGTAGCCCAGCATGACGCTGTAGCCGCGGGTGCACAGCTCGCCGGCCTCGCCGATGGGCACCACCCGGCCCGTTTCCGGGTCGACGATCTTGATCTCCAGGTGGGGATGGATGCGCCCGACGGTGCCGACCTGTTTTTCGAGGGGGGCGCCGGCCGGCGTCTGGGTGCTGACGGGGCTGGTCTCGGTCATGCCGTAGGCGATCTGCACGTCGCTCATGTGCATGAGCGTCTGCACCTTCTTCATCACCTCCACCGGGCAGGGCGAGCCGGCCATGATGCCGGTGCGCAGGCTGCTGAGGTCGTAGCGGTCGAAGCGGGGGTGTTCGAGCTCGGCGATGAACATGGTCGGCACGCCGTACAGAGCGGTGGCGCGCTCCTCCTGGGCGGCGCGCAGCACGGCTTCCGGCTCGAAGCTGTCGCTGGGATAGATCATCGTCGCCCCGTGGGTGACGCAGCCCAGGTTGCCCATCACCATGCCGAAGCAGTGGTAGAGCGGCACCGGAATGATGAGCTTGTCGGCGGGCGTAAAGCCCATGGCTTCGGTGACGAAGTAGCCGTTGTTGAGGATGTTGTGGTGGCTCAGCGTCGCGCCCTTGGGGTAGCCGGTGGTGCCGCTGGTGTACTGAATGTTGATCGGATCGTCGAAGCTGAGCGCCGCCTGCCGGCGGGCCAGCGCTTCGGAGCTCACTGCTCCGGCCCGTTCCAGCAGCTCCGGCCAGGCGTACATGCCGGCGGCGGGCGCCTCGCTCAGGCGGATGACGGCCTCCAGCTGCGGCAGTTTTTCGGCGCGCAGCGCACCCGGTTCGGCCTGCCGCAGTTCGGGCGCCAGCTCGTAGAGCATGGCCGTGTAGTCGGAGCTCTTGAAGCGGTCGGCGGTGACGAGCATGCGGCAGCCCGACTGGTTGAGGGCGTAGGCCAGCTCGTGCGTGCGGTAGGCGGGGTTGATGTTGACCAGGATGGCGCCCACCTTGGCGGTGGCGAACTGGGTGACGGCCCACTCCGCGCGGTTGGGCGCCCAGATGCCGATGCGGTCGCCTTGCTGCAGGCCGATGGCCAGCAGGGCGCGGGCGCAGCGGTCGACCTCCTCGCGGAAGCGGCGGTAGGTCCACCGGATATCCTGATGGTAGACGATGAGGGCTTCGTTGTCGGGGTGCTGGGCGGCGACGCGGTCGAGCAGGTCGCCGATGGTGATGCCCAGCAGGGGGGTGTCGCTGGCGCCGCTGGTGTAGCTCAGTTTTTTCATGGTCGGTTAGGTGTTTGATGGTCAATGGAATTCGCTCAGGAACGCTTCGATCGCTTCCAGGACTGCCGCCGGCCGCTCCCGGTGCGGCAGGTGGCCGCCGTCGTCGAGCAGCCGCGAGCGGGCCGGGCCGCTGACGCCGCGCTCGATGAGGCGCACCTGCTCGGCGGTGCCGTACTCGTCTTCCCGGCCCTGCAGGATGAGGACGGGGCAGTGGATGCGGGGCAGCAGGCGGGTGATGTCCCAGCCGGCAAAGGCGGGGGCGAGCCAGGCGCCGGCCCAGGCCTCGACCAGCGCTTCGGCGCCCGCGCCGTGGTACTTTTCCAGCTGTCCGATCAGCGCCTCCCGCCGGCGCATGGCCTGCCGGATGCCGGCCAGCGTCACGTCCTCGACGAGGACGTGCGCGGCCAAGGCCACCACGGCCGCCGCCTCGAAGTGGGCCGCGTAGAGGAGGGCGATGCTCCCGCCGTCGCTATGGCCGAGGAGCAGCGGCGGCTCGACGGCGAGCGCCGACAGGAGCGACGGCAGGTCCTCCCAGGCCTCGCGGTGCAGGTAGCCGGCGTCGCGCACGGCGGGCAGCGGCGAGGAGGCGCCGTGGCCGCGTCGCTCGTAGGCGATCACCTCCCGGGCGAAGCGCCCGGCCAGCTGCGCGGGAAAGTCGCGCCATTGCGCGATGGAGCCCAGCGCGTCGTGCAACAGCACCACCGGCGGCTCGCCGCCCGGCTGCTCCGGGCGCCACCGGCGCAGCCGCAGCCGGCCATCACCGACGGTAACGTCTTGGTCCTGTATCTTTATCGCCATCCTTCCGGCATATTACATTCAAACAGCTTCTAAAGATAAGGATTTTCAAGCGGCTCCGGTCGAAACGGCCTCCACGGAATATCCGGGCGTTCACCGGATTTCTCAAAACTGCGAATTGAAACAGACAATTATGGCGTCTGGTTTTGCTGATTCCGAACAAATATCCAAAAAAACAGTTATTGGTAAATTATTTCTTGGCCGGTAAAATGATTTTCCTTATTTTCAACTGCCTGAATTCAAAAAACACCCTTTGCACCCTCTCTACCACCTGACGGAGGGATGACCCTTTTCTTTCGAACAAGCAAATCAAAAAAACAACTTCTCACTAGCGATTTTTCGCCCTGGCCGGAAAGAACGCCGCGCGATCGCGCGCCGCTTATCAGCGTATATTCATCTATAGTCCAACAACTCAGGATTTGTGAAATTATGGCGCAGCTATTTTTTTAGCTC
>CAZHCA010000036.1:0-27736 GCA_964530825.1 uncultured Saprospiraceae bacterium | reverse complement strand
CTCGTCGGGCTCATAACCCGAAGGTCGTAGGTTCAAGTCCTGCCGCCGCTACAAAATCAGCCCGAAGTGCTTCTTGTACTTCGGGCTTTCTTTTTTCCTTATTAACTTAAGGGAAAAAGGTCCTATGCAACCGACGCATTTGCATCCGGCTGGTGATCATTCCGGCAGCAGCGTTCAGCTACGTCCACGAATCTACCGTCCATTACCCTGGCCGCCCGAAGAGGTTATGGAACGACTGCAGAATGGGTTGGAGCAGGTAGCGGATACCTACCACGGTTATCGTACACGCGACCATTTTTTCCTGACTGTTCCGCAGGAGGATCGCCACTACTGGTCCCCTCAGCTCGATTTGCGGGTTGAACCGGATGAGCAGGGTCGGGCCATATTGAGAGGTTTGTGTGGTCCTCGACCATCTATATGGCTTCAATTTGTTTTTTTCTACACCTTATTAGGGTTCATTGCCATGATTATTGCGATTATGGGGTTTTCCCAGTTGAATCTCGGTCTGCGCGCAACTATTCTCTGGATTTTGCCGGTGATCGGCCTGATCGTACTGCTGATGTGGTTGTCGAGCCGGGTAGGACAGCGGCTGGCCCGCGACCAAATGGCGCATCTTTATCGCTTCCTGGATACCTATGTACCTGCCGAAACAACTGTAAGCTGATGGAAGTCATCAACAGTGTCATGGACCTTAAAAAGATTTTTCCTCGGCCCGGCCGGGTCCAATGGTTGGGGATCCGGCCAGCAAAGGGCGAGGAGATGGAGCAGGGATCGGAAGTATGGCTGGACGCCGAACTGGGATTGATCGGCGATCATTATAGCGGTCGGTCGGGGAAACGGCATGTGACCCTCATTCAGGCCGAGCATCTGGATGCCATAGCTTCGATGATGGGATTGGCAAGCTTAGAACCAAGGCTGACTCGTCGCAATGTCGTTGTCCGGGGGCTCAACCTGTTGGCCCTCAAGGACCTTCGCTTCCGGCTGGGGGAGGCCGAGCTGGAAATGACGGGCCAGTGTTACCCTTGCTCCAAGATGGAACGCAATCTGGGAGCGGGAGGATACAACGCCATGCGCGGCCATGGCGGCATAACGGCGCGGGTGATTTCGGGTGGCAAAGTGGAACTGGGCGATACCCTCGAGCCGTTATTGGAAAAAAGTTAAAATCATGAGCGACGAAAAAATTGCCTGCCCGAAATGCGAATGGGAACCGCATGCCTATAGTCGTTGGCATTGCGCGTGCCGGCATGTCTGGAACACTTTTGACACCGGCGGGGTATGTCCACAGTGTAAAAAGCGCTGGAAAAATACCCAGTGCCTTTCCTGTGGGAAATGGTCGCCCCATGTGGACTGGTATCGTTCTTTTGATGCTTTACTTGACGAGCTACTGGCTGAAGAAGTCCTGGAAAGCACTTAAGTTGGGATCAACCAGCCCGTTTTTGGTGCAAATTATTGCTGGGGTGTAAAAAAGGGACGAATGGAAAACAGTGTCAAGCTGAAACTTCCTACTTTTGGTCTTTGCATCAATAAAAGCTAGGATGAGTACCACGGTAAAGATTAAAGTTATCGATCGCGAAGACCAAGAGCATCCACTAGAGGGGCCAACCGATATGAATATGAACCTCATGGAGTTGTGCAAGGCCTATGAACTTCCGGTTAAAGGTACCTGTGGCGGTATGGCACTCTGCTCCACCTGCCACGTTTACATACTGTCCAGCCATGCGTTACCCGAAATGCGGGAAGAGGAAGAAGATATGCTCGATCAGGCTTTTTTCGTAGAGGACAGCAGTCGTCTCGGTTGCCAGATCAAGATCACTCCGGATTTGGAAGGCCTCGTGATCAAGCTGGCTCCGGAATCGGAGGAATGACCGAATAAATGGTTATCGATTAGGTGATGGGTAGGATCAGCATGCGGTAATCGTCAAACCTGGCATCTTCCTTTTTCATTTCCAACACATCGAGCAAGGTCTCTTGGTAAAAGGCTTCCAGGTCGGAGTGGGTATGGCTGGACCGGATTTCGAGCTCGCCCCTTGCCAGTTGCTCCATGCGCCAGCGATAGGTGGCCAACATTTTCTTAAAGATTCGGTCGTATACTTCTTGTTGATCGAGCTCCGGGCTGACCGGATTGATGCCCTGGAAAGCCTTTTCGTTGCGCGCTATTAACTCACAAGCATCCATGATGTAATAAGCAGAGTGCGCCCACTGATGCTCATGCTGAAATAACCAGGCATAAAAAACGAGTTGCAGGTCTTCTTCGTTTCGGATCAACTCCCGGCGTCGCCTTCGGCCTTTCCACTTGAGGTCGATCACGCAACGCTCCTCTCCGCGCGCCAGCAAAAGGTCGGCACGGCCCATTACGGCTATATCGTCAAATTGCTGTTGTGCTTCGACTTCCGTACCCAGTACTGTCCATCCGTTTTTGCGGATCAAGTGGATGAGACTCCAGGCAGCAGATTTTATTTTTTCAACAAAACTTATGCGCAACGGCTCTTGACCATACTGCAAGAGAACGGCACCTTCTTTCATCAGCAGTTCGGGTGCATGCTCATCAATCCAGGTTTCTAGTCCCTTTTTTGTCCACGCATTCAGGTCCTGGGTCAGTATGTCTTCAAAAAGCGTATGCGCCAGGTTGCCCAGCATGGTGTATTGTGGGACAATACTCAAGATAGGCGATTGTTGCCAACGCATTTTGTGTCTGAAATACCACTGGTGGGGGTAAAAAAAGAGCGCTTCGAGCGAGGTAATGGACTCCTGCTGGCGAGCGGTAGAGTTGGCAATAGGTAGCGGAAGGAATGGGTTGGGAGCTGAGGCGGGATTTAGGGGTACTTCCCGCCAGTCGGGGAGTTGAAAAAAGTCGTTGAGTCGGGCTCTATCTGCTGCTTCATCCAGGCGGAAAGTAATGGGGTCAAGGTCTTCGAATAAGGCGGTCAGATCGCCGAGCAGTGGATGAGCAGTGGTCGATGTGCCGGCGATGGTTTCCGGAATAGCCAGTACCATTCGGTCTCGGGTGCGCAGGAAGGCCTGACGGCGCTGCCATAATCTACGGGTGTTTTCCTTTTTTGGCGATTCCAGGTGAACGCCCCGTTCGCTGAGGTAATTCAGTTCCTTGCGGTACCATTTCGAGAAGAAATAGTCCGATTCGCCATCTACGAAGCCCCACCACAGGGTATCGGACACATTGTCGTAAAGGGCATGTGATTCCAGGACGGTGGGCAGTGCTTCCGCCTGGCGTTGCATTCGATTTAGCGGGCCGGGTTCATAGACTGTCTGAATGATGCGCTCTAGCTCCAAGCGTTCCAGCCTGTCTTCCGGCAGGGCCAGCAGGATTTCTTTAACGCGCAAAGCCTGGTTGGCCAATATGCGCAGGGAAGAAGGTGCTCCATCCTGATCGCCAGCTAATCGGTCGGCCCACCGGTGTAGATAGTCGTAGATGTCGATGGCTTCGAAGGTGGGTACGCCTTGGCGGGGTTCGTAGCGCCGGCGTTCGAACCAGAACTGATAGGTACTGCGAACCTTCTCGGGTTGCAGGTTGGGATTGCGGACGGCATCGGCCTCGAGTCGTTCGAAAAAATTGTGGATGGTTGCGTACCATTGGTCGCTAAAAAGGCCGGGGCGGTTCGCTACGACGTTAGCGAGCCGGTTGGCGAGTCGGTCATCGAAGGGCTTGACAGTCAGAGAAAGAAACTCGAGTAGTTTTGCGGGATCAACCGGTTGCCAGAGAAAGGTAGGGGCCAACTTCAGGACTTGCAGGGTGGGTCTGGCCAGGGAAGCCATGCCCAGCCCCAAGCAAGGCTGCCCGGTCGTTTGTAGGATGTTTTCCAGGATACTGGAGGCCTGTGCAGCCAGCACTAAAGGGCGGTAGTCGGTGTTTCGTTGGAAAAGGCCAGCCAGGTGATGCGCCAGTGCGGTATCCTGGCGAGCCTTAAGGATCAGCAAACTTCCATCAGCAGCAGGTCGGCCACGTAACGGATCAGACGTTGATCGGAGTAAATGCTGGAACCGGCCCAGGTCAGTACTTGCGGGTTGAGGGTAGGGGAGTGCCTGTAGTATTTGTATTCCATGGTTTTCGAGGGCATTGATGAGTCGTCTCCAGTGCGGGGTCAGGTATTGACGGGGTTCGGCGAGCTGTACCGACTCAATGGGAATACGGTACTGCGGTAATGTCTCAATGATCGCCTCAATGCGGTCGGTCCAGGCAGGAGCCAGGGCTGCTTTTTGAATCCGGTTTTCTATTTCCGCCAGGCAGGAAAGCCGCTCAGGGAGATTGTCTGTAAGTTCGAAATTCCATCCGGCGGCTAGTAACTCATCCCGGCGTTCCAGAAGGTCGGCGGCGGTTGCAAGCTGGTTGGCGTGGAAGGAGGCGGAAAAAAAGAGGTTCTCTTTGGTACTGACGAGTAATTCGGCCAATAACTGGCGCATCTGTTCGATGCGCAGGTAGGCATTATCGTCGCGATGGCCAGCCAGCCCCAGCCAGCGTTCCAGCAAGCGAATGGCAGATTTCGGCCCCAGATAGAAAACACCCCCTTGGGCCTGTTCGGGGTAGGGGAAGTAACTATGATCGAAAGCAGTGCCGAATACAATGCGCATACCAAGGTTTTGTAACAGTTGCAAGATAAAATAATTCGCGTATGAGTGATGAAAAATCACTTTTTTGCTGGAACCGTAGGGGTGACAATGTTTGGCCTGCATCACCCAAGGACCAATGCAATCACTATCTTAGCATCTGCGTTTTAATAAAAACTAAAATTCCAGGTCTATGCCCAAGCTATTGTTCCTTCTATTCGTTACCAGTTTGCTGTGGAGTCTGACCCCGGTTCCTTCTCCAGCAGCGGTACGTACCGACGCGGAAGTTCCGGCGGCCGAGGCGGTATGGACTAAGAAACAGTTGCGCAAACAACGCCGGCAAGCTAAACGCGCCGAACGTTGGCAGCAACGCCTGGAGAAACGGGCGGAAAAGCTGCGCGGTAAAGGGAAGTCAATATGGGATGACGGTCTATTCCGCTTTGGTGTGATTTTGTTGCTGGCCGCTCTGGCCATCGCCATTATTGCGGCCATTGGAATCTTGACCGGCTTTTTCAATGTGATTGCCGCGATTTTGGCGCTGGGTGGCATTGTATTTATGCTCATTGCCCTGTTCGACTACCTTTAACCACCGGTTTCTTTGCGCAGCTGACTCATTTGGTTTTCCCAGTATTGGATTTGGTCTTCGCGTTCGTAGGCATCGCAAAAGTCGGTGATGGTCATGATGGTTTCGCCGGTTACGGGAGAGCTGCTGATATCAAACTGCAGGAATTCGTCATCGCTTTCGGCATCCTCCCAGACAAAACGAATCCGTTCGTTTTCTACTTCTTCGAGTACGTCGGCTACTTCATCCGAGTCGCCCCAGTAAAAGGTATAGCGGTCTCCTTGTATGTCTACTTGATCACAGAACCATCTAATGAGACAAGAAGGGGTGGTAAGGAATTGGTATAGGATGATGGGCGAGGCTTTGAATAAGTACTCGAGCTGTAATTTTACTCTTTCCATAAGGAAAACGGATTATCAGCGCCTTCTCATCGCTAGCGAGATTCAGCGCACCTCAGGTTAACTAGTCTGCGCATGCTAAGCTCTTCCGAGGCGGTGTTGGAATTCTGACAATAAAGGATAAAATCGGGAATTTTCCAAACAGCAGGGATCTCCCATACCCCCTATCTTATCCGATTGTTAACAAAAGCTTGACTGTAATTGTGAATTCGGTTATTTTTGTGTGCTGTAAATGAGATCACTAAAACAACGGGAGATATTCCTAAAACGCAACAATTCTATGAAGGTCTCCCCCCGCCTGCTATCATCCCTGAACATATCCCACCTAAGAACCCAAGCACTGCCCCGACCCTAATGGATATTGAAATTAACAAAAGTGATAATACATGAGACAGCTTAAGATCACAAAGTCTATAACCAACAGAGAGAGCCAGTCTTTAGAGAAGTATTTACAGGAAATTGGAAAAGTTGACCTACTCACACCGGAAGAAGAAGTTGAACTCGCCAAACGCATTAAGCAGGGTGACCAGGAAGCCCTGGAAAAGTTAACCAAAGCCAATCTTCGCTTCGTCGTTTCCGTAGCCAAACAGTATCAAAACCAGGGCCTTTCCCTAAGTGATCTTATCAACGAAGGGAATCTCGGCCTAATTAAAGCAGCCCAGCGGTTCGACGAAACCCGCGGTTTCAAATTTATTTCCTACGCCGTATGGTGGATACGCCAGTCCATTCTCCAGGCTTTGGCCGAGCAATCGCGCATTGTCCGCCTACCACTTAATAAGGTAGGCTCACTCAATAAAATTAACAAGGCATTTTCCGAACTCGAGCAGGAGTACGAACGCGAGCCGAGCTCTGACGAGTTGGCCGATATCCTTGAAATCCCCACCGAAGAAGTAGAGACGACGCTGGGGGTAGCCGCCCGACACGTATCCATGGATGCTCCTTTCGTAGAAGGGGAGGATAACTCCCTGCTCGATGTACTGGAGAATTCCAGTACTCCGGAAACCGATCAGGAACTGGATTACAATGAGTCCTTACGCCAGGAAATTGAACGCTCTCTAAGTACGTTAACCGAACGCCAGTGTGATGTGATCAAGCTGTACTTCGGCATCGGTGTCGAACATCCTATGTCACTGGAAGATATCGGAGAGAAATTCGGCTTAACCCGTGAGCGGGTTCGACAGATCAAAGATAAAGCTATCAACAAGTTGCGCTCGGCTAACCGGAGCAAATTGCTAAAAACCTATCTCGGGTTCTAAAGACTTGACTCCTTTGTATAATCGGAAAAAGGCCCTTTCTGTAGCTTTGCAGAAGGGTCTTTTTTATGGCCGCTAGCTTTCGTCCATTGTTACCTTATCTTCATCATTGTCGACAATATCTAGGGGGCGATTGATACTTTCCTGTAGGGAAATGAAGGTCTCGGTGCGCTGGATGCCGGGAATTTTTTGGATCTTATCATGGAGTACCTCCCGCAAGTGACCGGTGTCGCGACAGACGATACGCGCAAATATATTGTATAATCCGGTCGTGTAGTTGGCCCCGGTGATCTCTGGGATGGCCTGTAATTCGGCGGCTACATCGTCGTATAGGGAGCTTTTATCCAGGTAAATACCTAAAAAAGCCATAATGTCATACCCCAGTTTGCTTTCATCAACCTGCAGGCTGTAGCCAATTACAATCCCGGCGTCTTCCAGTTTCTTCATGCGCACGTGAATGGTGCCTCCCGAGACGTATAGCTTTTTGGCAATCTCGGTGTAGGGTATCTTGGCATTACGCATTAAAATGGAAAGGATTTGCTTGTCTAGTTTATCCAGTTCGTAGGGCTTAGTCATTTTCAAAAGGTTTAATCAGAATAGATCTTCTGAGGCCGTAAATTAAAGGATCAACAATTTTTCGCTAAGCTATTGAAAAAAATTGCAAATTTAAGGGCTGTTCAGTGCAAAGATGTTCTGCATTTTCGGCCGGTTGAACTAAACTTGTCCCGAGCGTCTTACAATAGAGAAAGAACAAGCGGTAAAGATTTCGACGCAAGCTAATTGCCGAAAAGAACCGGATGAGTACAGGGATATGCCGGCAAAAAATTTGGCAAACGGGCCCAATGCGCTTTTCTAACTTAGAGAAACTGTCGTTTTTTGGGAACATTTACAGGGACTTTATTGTATTACCCATGCTCATCGCCAAAAATTTCTTCTCTATCCTCAAGCGACTAAGAAAATAATGCAACAAGGACAATCGAAAACGCCTACCTGGCAAATTTGGCTTCCCCTGCTACTGGCAACAGTCCTGGTCTGCGGGGTTCTAATCGGCATGCGCATTCAGTCCGAGACGCCAGCTGTTATTATTCAAGAGGCAGGCGTGGAAGGTGACATCGGGCGGGGACAGATCGAAGAACTTATCCGGTACGTAGAGGCTAAATACGTGGATGATATCGACCGCGAGCAACTTGTTGAAGAAGCAATCAATAGCATACTGCAGCAACTCGATCCCCATTCTTCTTACATTCCGGCAGAGAAGCTGCGCGAAGTCAATGAGCAACTGGAGGGGAATTTCGATGGGATTGGTGTTGAGTTCATGATTCTTGATGACACCGTACTAGTGGTGGCTCCATTGGCTGGCGGGCCTTCCGATGCGGCAGGCATTCGGGCCGGCGACATGATCATCAGCGTAGAGGATTCTGTTATTGCGGGTAAAGAGCTGGGGAATCGCGATGTAATCAATTTGCTGCGCGGTGAAAAAGGTACGGAGGTTCGAATCGGCGTCTTGCGCAAGCCCGGTCAAGAGATCCGCAACTACACCATCACGAGAGCGGAAATTCCCATTCATTCGGTTGAATCGGCTTATATGCTCGACGATAAGACGGGGTACATCAAAGTCAGTCGCTTTACGGCATCTACCGACCAAGAGTTTATCGCCGAACTGGAACGCTTGGTGAATGAAGAAGATATGCAGGATTTGGTGATCGACTTGCGTCATAATCCAGGTGGTTATTTACAAAAGGCGACCAATATGCTCAGTCAATTGTTTTCTGCCAAAGGGAAACTGCTGGTATACTACGAGGGTGAAAATGTGAACCTTACCGAATACAAAACTAGCGGGCGCGCCTTGTTTAATGTGGATGACATTGTAGTGATCATAGACGAAGGTTCGGCATCGGCCAGTGAGATCCTGGCTGGGGCTATCCAAGACCACGATCGGGGAATTATCGTTGGCAGGCGGTCGTTCGGGAAGGGATTAGTCCAGGAACAGTACCGCCTCAGCGACGGTTCCGCGTTGCGACTCACCGTTGCGCGCTATTTTACGCCCTCCGGCCGGTCTATCCAGAAGCCTTATGACCATCACGATTACAATGAAGATTTTAATACGCGCTATGAATCCGGGGAGTTGCTTTCCCCTAAGCATATTACAATCCAGGATTCCACTCGTTTTTACACTTCCAGTGGCCGGCTGGTCTACGGAGGTGGCGGAATTATCCCCGATGTCTTCGTCCCGCTGGATACAACGGAGCTCGACACCTATTTCAGTGATTTGCGCAATCTTGTTGCTGGTTTTGCTTTCCGCTATCAAACCACATCGACGGAAAAACTGAACGCAATACCGCATGACCGCTTTTTAAGGACGCTGCGTAACGACGAGGACCTGATCGACCAATTCATAGCCTATGTGGAAAATAATGGATTGCGCATAGACGAGGACCGTTGGTCAGAATACCGGCCGAAAATCCGCCATCAGATCATTGCTCAGTTGGCAAAACTCCAATTTGGAGATCCGGTTTTCTACGAAGTTATGCATCAACAAGATGAGATGATACAAACGGCACTTGATGTATTGCGCAGCTCTAAGCCCATCTCTGAATATCAGCAGACCTACAAATAACCTCTAGACTGCTCTCCACTTACTCCCTTAGAAAAATCAATTCCTCCCGTTCAGAAAGCCGGACCATGACGGATAGTTCGCCAGGCTCTTTCTCCATTTGACGGTGCTTGACGACGTAATCCGCTTTTTCCAAAACCGCCGAGCTTACTGCTCCGAAGGTAGTCGGGATGTGCCCGGGCTGAAACGTAGCGGGTGAAGACAGTAGGGGCGCTCCTATATCATCGATCAGAACTTTGCAAAACCGGTCATGGATTAACCTAATGGCCACTGATCCATCTGGTAGGAAAAGTTCTGCGGGAAGTCCGGAGGCGTGGTCGAAGATGACCGTCAGCGGGCGCAAGTGATAAGAGAGCAGGGTTTCCAGTCGGGGGTGGATGAATGGAATGTAGTCTTTTAACATTTCCAGTGAATTCACCAGCACCTCAAAATTTTCCAGTCCGTTCGCCCGTTTTAGGTTTAGCATGCGCGCCACGGCAGTGCGGTCGAGCGCATGGCATCCAATGCTCCAAACGGTATCGGTAGGGTGTACAATAATGCCTTCTTGTTCAAGTGCTTTAACGGCCCTGTTTAAATCTTCCTGCTGGACCATGGCATTGGTTTCTTTGGTAAAAGTGCTCATATTCACGGGATGTTTTTCAGGCAAATGGCCCGTCCTGCAGTTCGTGCGAAAAACAAGCGCTCGCAATAATTGTTGATCTGATCGTTTCTTCGCCGTGCAGGCGCTCCTCCCGGAAATTTCGCGCCATCGTACAAAATCGCGAATTTTGTAACCATAGCTCAAGAATAACTTTCCACGAAAACGCCTATTGCCCAATTTTGAACTAAAACACAAAAACGTAGGGCTTGAGACAAATATTTTATCGCACATTGCTCCTTTTTGTCGGCATATATGCCAGCCACCAGCTTGCAGCCGAGCACATTATCGGCGGGGTGATTACCTACGAGTGCCTAGGGTTTACCGATGGTGATCCCGCGAGCGGGAGCCGTACTTACCGGTTTACGATGAAGATCTACCGCGACTGTGCTACGGGAATCCCTTTCGATGGGGTGGGTTCGCAAGGTGCTGCCACCGTTTCAATTTTTCCCAGCCCCAACGGCCGCCAACCTTTTGAGAATTTCTTCCTGTCTAGTCCGGAAGTTACCCAATTCGACCCGAACCCCGGTAACCCTTGTCTAAGTGTACCCAGTGATCTGTGCGTAGAGGAGGGAGTCTATACTTTGGAGGTCGACCTGGACGTCATCGACTCGAGTTATTTTATCACTTACCAGCGTTGTTGCCGTAGCGAGTCGGTTGCCAACCTGGTGGATTCGCGCGATATCGGAGCAACTTATACCCTAGAGTTGACGCCGGAAGCTCAGCGCTCCTGCAATTCCTCGGCTCAATTTTCTACAGTACCGCCCCTTATTTTGTGCGCCGACGAGGATTTTAGTTACCGTTTTGAAGCTACCGACCCTGACGGTGATCGTCTGGTGTATGCTTTTTGCGAACCCTTTAACTCTCCGCCACCGCCCGATGATCGCCCTAATCCCGACAACCCACCGCCCTACGATCCGCTTAACTTCCAGCAGCCCGATTTTTCCTTTGATCGCCCACTGGGGCCGACGGCCGATCTGACGATCGACCCTGGCGCAGGTGTTCTTGCAGGGCGCCCGCTAATCCAAGGTCAGTTTGTGGTGGGTATTTGTGTACAGGAGTTCCGCGGGGATACCCTGATGGGGGAGGTGCGCTGGGACTTCCATTTTAATGTGACCAACTGCGTCTCGGAGGTCGTAGCTGATATCAACGCCGATTCCGAACTACCCGACGGTACGTTCGTTATTGACCGGTGCGGATCTACCGATATCCGCATCGAAAATCAGTCGGTACGAGAAGAGAATATCTTTGACCTGCGTTGGGAATTCGACCTCGGCAATGGCAATATCCTGACCGATACTGCTTTCCAGCCGAACTTGCAATTTCCCGGCCCGGGAACTTATCCTGGCCGGTTGCTGCTCAATCCGGGTACGCAATGCGCCGATACAGCCGAAGTGCAGGTAGTCACCCGTCCCAATGTGACGGCTGACTTTACACCGGCCGGCGATGCTTGCCGGCTCGAACCCTATCAGTTTTTTGACGCCTCGGTGGCCGAGGCAGATGATATCACGAATTGGGCCTGGACCTTCGGCGACGGCGGCCAATCGACCGAACAGAATCCGGCTTATCTCTTTGCCAATCCCGGGGTGCAAGACGTTCAACTCGTAGTCACTACAGCCCAGAATTGCAGTGATACGGCTCAGTTGCCGGTGCCTTTTTTTCCGGTACCTGAACCGGGTATGATTGCGCCTAGCGCTACGGAAATCTGCGTTCCGGAAACCGTAACTTTTACCGGTGCTCCTACCGAATTACCCAATGGCTATACCGTATTTTGGGATTTCGGTGATGGGGGTACTGCCCAAGATCCGGTGCCCTCACATACGTACACCCAATCCGGAATTTATACCGTTGCTTACCGTATAGAAGCGCCACAAGACTGTGCCTTAGATATCGAGCTGCCTACGCCCATTACGGCGAGCCTCAGTCCGGAAGCGGCTTTTACCGCAACTGAACCGGTTGAGGAAGGTGCGGGGCTGCGGGTGGAATTCACCGATAATTCAAGCGACGCCATCCGGTGGTTTTGGCAGTTCGGTACGGTGGGCACTTCTACCGAGCAGAATCCTGCCTTCGTCTTCCCCCAGCCGCAGCAAGAGCTGGTTACCCTGGTCGTGGAAAACCAGTCGGGCTGCACCGATACGGCCCAACAGTTGCTGGATGTTTTTCTGGATATTGATTTTGAATTTCCGAACGCCTTTACGCCTAACGATGATGGGCTTAACGACATTTTTCTCGGCACTGGCAGCCTTGCTGGCATCACTGCCTACGAGCTGATCATATTTAACCGGTACGGCGAGCAAATCTTTGTCAGTGATGATCCCGCTCAGGGGTGGAACGGCCGGGAAGATAATGCCGGAGATGTTTTGCCCCCTGGGGTTTACACCTACATTGCCCGGTTTATGGCTCTGGGCGGGGAAGAGGAGCAACGGCGGGGTATTATTACGCTTATCCGATAAGTTCCTCAATAATTGTCAGCTATCCACCAACCGTAGCCCCTGGAATTCTCTATATTTCAACATCGAAATAGGGTGGGCTGGTTAAAATTCCTACATCGGAAAACAGGATAGCGAAATTGCCTGTACGGAGCTCATAGCACAACCGGAGTTCGCTTCCATTCTCCGGTTTTTAGCTGCCCTACGGAAAAATAATTGGAATGAGGAAACACATTTACATAATCGCGGGGTTAATGACCGGTCTTTTCGGGGGACCAGATGCACAGGCCCGCCACATTATCGGTGGTAATCTTACCTACGAGTGCCTGGGCAATGGAGATTATTCCCTTGTATTGAGTGTATACCGCGATTGCAACTGCACCGAATGCGCCGAGCTGGACGAAGAAGCTTTCATAGGTATCTACCGCTGTGCCGACGGGAACTGTCCCGGACAATCCCAAAGCAACCCCCTGGTTCAGTTTTCCGTGCCGCTCAACCGGCAAGGCTTCGTGGAACGGCCGGACTATCCCTGCCTCATTCCCCCTGATATTTGTGTGGAAGAGGGGGTCTACAACTTCCGGCTCAGCGATTATGGCATCAGGCTCCCCCCTTCCGATGATTTTAGTTATTATATCACCTACCAGCGTTGCTGCCGCAATCGGACGATCAACAACATAATCGATCCAGATAATGTCGGTTCGACCTATACGGTAGAAATTACTCCTGAGGCACAGGACCTCTGTAACAGTAGCCCTACCTTTAATACGTTCCCCCCAACGGTAGTCTGCGCCGATGCACCGCTTGAGTATGACCACTCCGCTACCGATCCCGACGGCGACCAGCTGGTTTATGAATTTTGTGCGCCCCTGGCCGGCGGAGGACCTTTTACCCAGGACCCGACGGTATTCACCTGTGCCGGTGCGGCCCCGCGCCCGGGCTGTCCGCCGCCTTATACACCAGTGTCTTTCGTTTCTCCGAGGTATTCAGCTACGCAGCCTATGGGAGGCGACCCGGTAATTCAGATTGATCCGAATACGGGGTTGATCACCGGTACACCCGATGTGCTGGGGCAGTTCGTAGTAGGTGTTTGTGTCTCTGAATACCGAAATGGGGTGCTCCTGAGTCGAATATATCGCGACTTTCAATTCAACGTAGCTCCCTGCGATGCCCAAGTACAAGCATCCATCCAGTCCGATTCGACCTTCGGGACCCGGGCTTACGTACTCAATTCTTGCGGTAATGAGACCGTATCCTTTCTCAACCAAAGCTTTGAAGAGCGATTTATTGATTTTCAGGCTTGGCAGTTCCCGTTGGAGAATGGCGATACCCTCCGCTCATCGGAATGGAGCCCAACCATCACCTTTCCTGGGGTAGGGCAATATACCGGTACGTTAATCCTCAATCCGGAGACCGATTGTGGTGATACGGCAACCATTTCGGTCAATGTATTTCCCGAAACCAATGCTGACTTCACCTTTGCCTACGATACCTGCCGGCCAGGTCCGGTTGTTTTCGAAGACTTGTCTACGACCGACAGCGAGGGTATAACGGACTGGCAATGGCAATTCGGCGACGGCGATCTTTCGTCAGAACAGAATCCACTGCATCGGTATGAGGCGCCTGGTAATCAACCTGTCCAACTGCTCGTGCGCGACGTCAACAACTGCCAATCGAACGTTACCCGCCAACTGGCTTATTTCCCGGTGCCCGAAGAAATCATTGTAGCCCCGACAACCTTCGAGGGGTGTATCCCCGCCCGGATCACCTTTAACAACCTCTCTGAACCCATTGATGAAACCTATAGTATTACCTGGAACTTTGGCGACGGCGCCACCAGCAATGCTATTAGCCCAACCCACATTTATTCGGCGCCCGGCATCTATAATATTGATCTAGAGATCATCTCTCCCATTGGCTGCCAGACCGACACCTTTTTTGGTGACTGGATCGAAGTACTCCCCTCGCCAGAAGCCGGATTTTCCTACCGGCCTGATGAATTAAATACCCTTAGCCGAGAAGTGTTTTTTACCGATGAGTCGATAAATGCCATCCGCTGGGAATGGGAGTTCGGAGAAGGTGGTGATCAATCAATGGTGCGCGATCCCGTCCATGTTTTTCCCGACACCGGCTTGTACAACATCACGCAGGTAGTGGTCCATCCCAATGGTTGCCGGGATACGGCCCAGGCAATACTGGACGTAGTACCCATTGTACTTTATAACCTGCCGAATGCATTTACCCCCAACGGTGACTCCCGCAACGATACCTTTTTCGGTAAAGGCCTGATCGAAGGTATGCGCAATTTTCAAATGACGATCTGGAACCGCTGGGGGCAATTGGTCTTCGAAACCTCCGATCCGTACGAAGGTTGGGATGGGCGCGAACTTAGCAGCGGCGGAGAGGCCCCCAATGGGGTCTATGTTGTACAGATTCAGTACGAAGGACCGCGTGGGGGGCAATATCAGGAAAAAGGTTTTGTAACCCTATTACGTTGAAAGCGCCCATACTTTTTACCAGTGCTGCTGGCTTTATTGATCCTTTTTGTCTAACTTTGCACGGCTAAATTGAGATCATATAACTAGTAAACCATACAGCGATGGACGCCATAAAATTCGTTCACGAAAACCTGGAAGCTGAAAAGCGCGAATTTCCAGACTTCCGCCCAGGTGACAACATTGTTGTCGACTACCGCATTGTCGAAGGGGATAAACAACGTATTCAGTCTTTCCGCGGAGATGTTTTACAGATAAAAGGTACGGGAGCCACCAAAACCTTTACGGTGCGAAAGGTTTCGAACGGTATCGGCGTAGAGCGGATCTTTCCGATTACGTCTCCGAATATCGTAGAAATCAAATTGCTAAAGCGTGGTAAAGTGCGTCGGGCCAAGTTGTACTACCTACGTAACTTGGTCGGTAAGAAGGCGCGCATCAAAGAGCGTCGTTCTGCTCGTTAGGTTATACTTATTTAAAAAAGAAAGCGGGCAACGTCATGTAGTGATGTTGCCCGCTTTTTTTATTGGCCCTGGAGCACCCCAGTTATGGGAGCTCCTTGATGAATTTCGCCATGCGTATTTTGTCGCCGTTGTGGATACGGATCAGGTAAATGCCTTGTTGGTATTGGCTTACGTCGATTTCCGTCTGGAAAAAGCCTTTGAGGTAGCCTAAATGCTGTTGCACCAGTTGGCGTCCGGCAAAGTCAAACACCTCGATAAAGCTTTCTGCCTCTGCGTCGGGTAGGTTCACCTGTACGCGAAGGCGGTTGACTACGGGATTGGGTGCGACCTCCAATTGTAATAGTGAGCGGTCTCTTACGGTAACTATGGGAAGGGCACTTTGCTGTTCGCCCGAGCGGAAGGCCGGCATATTATCGCTGATATTAACCTGGACGAAGTTATCGGAGAGGTCGAAGCAATCGCTGGAAAGGCTGACCGAAGCAGCATCATCGCCGATCTGGCCGGTGAATGAACCGGTATACGCTACACCCCAGACCCGGTAGCTGCCGGCGCCAAGTGTATCGAAAGTTATTTGATCGCTATCTGCTACCGACACAATGGTATTGTTCTGATCGGTGACGATGTACTGGTAGGGGCTGTTAGAGTTATTTTCCGCAATGAAGCCGGCTGTGTCGGGCAGGGTATCGCCCAGGATGAAGGAAATTTCGGTTGCACCGTCGATGGTGTTTACCGTTCCTCCCTCGGGGACACCTACCACAACCGTGATGAAATTAGCGGAAAGATCAAAGCAGCTATCTGATAGCATCGCACTGAGGATATTGTCGCCAAATCCAACCATCAGCTCTCCAGTAAAGGAAACACCCCAAACGCGGAGCACGCCGGGCTCTGCCCGTTCAAAATTGATGACGTTGCCTTCGATATCGGGAACTATGACCGAATTGTTTTCATCTGTAATCATCAGCCGGTAGTTGGCATTGGTGGCAGTAGTTTCCTCTAAGAATGCAAAGGCATCGGGTACGCTATCGCCGGGGCACGTGTAAAGCAGGGTATCGCCCATAGGCGTGAAAAGCTGGCCACCGTCGGTCGTTTCGAAGCGTTGAATGCGGACGAAATTATCCGACAATTCAAAGCAACCTGATGCGAGTACAGCAGTATCGATTGATTCGCCGATCGCATTCGCTGCAACAAGGTCGAGTGTGTAGGAAAGGCCGTACGAACGGTAATTACCCAGCGGACGTTCAGCAAAGTCAAAACCAGAACCGGTAGTGACCTCCAGGATCTGCCCACCACCATCGGTAAGGATGTAAGCATAACCTACGGCAGCTGCTGAGGTGGTTGAGAAGGCTACCTGGCTGGCGCCGGGGCTAACGCATAAGGCTACTGAATCCAGGCCTGAGGAGCTGACCGTGCCGCCGTCGGGTTGGTCCCTAATGACGCGAATGGTATTTTCCGATAAGGTGAAACAGGCATCGGAGAAGTCGGCATTCTCAATTAACCCACCCAAGTTGGGGTCGAACGAACCGGTAAAAGAAACGCCGTAAATAATACTTTCATCAAGGCCCAGGGTTTCGAAGTTTTCGGTATCGTTTTCCAGGACTTTTAAGATTACCCCGTTCGGATTGGTGAGAACAAAGCGATAATCGCCGTCAGGACCACCACCTTCAGCAAAGAAAGAAATGACATCATCCTGCCCATCGCCTTCGCAAACAAATAAGGTGTCACTTTGGAATTGAGGGTCTTCGGTAAAGGCGATGCGCCCCCCGTTAACGGTCTGGCGAACAATGGTGACCGGAGAACCGGTCAGGTCAAAGCACTCGGTAGCCAGTGCGCCGGCTTGGATA
Organism: uncultured Saprospiraceae bacterium; assembly: GCA_964530825.1. GTDB lineage: Bacteria > Bacteroidota > Bacteroidia > Chitinophagales > Saprospiraceae > CAZHCA01. The sequence goes on along the minus strand of CAZHCA010000036.1, from coordinate 10,489 downwards.
TCCTGTCCGACCTCAGCGGTAGGCATCCCATTATAAGACAGGCCGTAGACCAGCAGATCGTCGCTGCCCAGCGGCTCGAGATTAATGTTGTCAAAGGAATCGACAATTGCCAGGATGGTACCGGCAGTGTCGGTAATCAGAAGCTGGTAGGGCAAAATAGCGGTTTGCCCCTCGACTTCAAAGCTGATGAGGTCTGGCTGGCCGTCACCGTTGCAAAGGATAGAATCCTGGCCCGAGTTGATACGTATCGCACCTGCTTCCGGAAGGACTACGTTAAGACTGATGAAGTTATCCGATAGGGTAAAACAATCAGAACTTAATGATTGCACCCCGGCCGTATCGCCAGGAATAAAGGTCAGATTACCGGTATAGGCTAGTCCCCAAATTCGATAAGCATCGGGTACAGTTTGCTCGAAGTTAAACGTATCGGTATCGATATTGCCAATGATAACATTGTCTTCATTGGTCACCAGATAGGTGAAATTCGCGCCGGGGGTAAGGCCGGTCGAGGCCAACTCTAGGACATCGGGATCGCCATCGCCTCCACAGGTAATGGTATCAACCCGTCCGTCGGCGAAGGAAACTGTGCCACCTTCAATCTGATCTTTAGCGACGGTAACAAAATTATCGGATAGGTCGAAACACGCATCGGAGAGGTTGGCCGTAACCGCGTTCTGTCCGGGTTGAATGATCAAAAGCCCCGTATAGGAGACGCCCCACACCCGGCAGACTCCAGCCGGTGCCACGTCGAAGTCGAAAACGTTACTTTGGGTAAGTGCCGTGAGGAGGACGTTATTTTCATTCGTGATCAGATAAGCGTAATTGGCGTCCGTAGCCTTTGTATTGTTAGTGAATTGCAGGTTGTCGGCTTCTCCGTCTTCCGAGCATACCAATGTATCGGTAGATTCGCTTGCCAGGCGCACTTCCTGGCCGTCGACAAAACTGCGGGTTACGGTTACGAAGTTATCCGACAGGTCGGAGCACTCGTCCGAAAGAGCAGCTGTACCTGCATCTTGGCCGCCTTCGGCGAGGAGCTGACCGCTGTAAGCAACCGTCCAGATGCGGTTAGTGCCCAGCGGTAATCCGCTGAGATCAACTTCCGGGGTGTCGCTGATCCGGACAATAATGTTATTAGTGTCGGTCACTAAAAAAGCTTGGTTAGGTCCGGCTGTATTGCTGGTGGTGAGGGAGATTGTGTCAGACTGCGCCGGGTCGATGAGACAAATAAGGGCTGCCTCGCCACTTTCCCGGATCGCAATACTGCCACCATTGACACTGATTCCGGTCAGGGAAACGAAATTGCCAGATTGCTCGAAGCACTCGTCCGAGGCCGCCACGCTGCCGAGGACGTCGCCCGGTTGCAGCAGCAAGTTGCCCGAATATCCTATCCCCCAGACGCGAAAGGCCCCGGCGCCTAAGCCATCAGCATCGATGGTGGCAGATTCACTGATTTGCAGAATCTGATTCGCAGTGTCGGTTACGACGAACGCATAATTTTGATCTTCGGTGTTGACAGCGGCTTCCAATTGGAAAATGTCGGTTGTGCCATCCAGTGCGCAGAATTCGGCTTGTCCGGTAGAGTCGCTCAGGGTGATCGCCCCGCCATCAATAGCTCGTTTCAGGACGGAAATAAAATTATCGGACAGGTCGAAGCATCTGTCGCTCAACGGAGTCCCGGCAACGTCGTTTCCGGCCTCTGCAAGCAGATCACCCGAGTAGGATAGCCCCCAAATCCGGTAATCACCCGGCACGACGCTGGAGAAATCGTAGGTACCGCTTGCCAGTACAATATCGATGATGATATTTTCTGCATTTGTTACTAGAAAAGCATAGGGTAGTGGCGAGTCCGTATTGCGTTGAAAGCTGACGGTGTTATCCGCGTCGCCAACTTCGCAGATTTCTGTCTGCTCGCCGCCATTGGTTAGTGTTACCACGCCACCATCTGCTGAGGCCGTGGTAATCTCTACAAAATCTTCCGATAAGCTGCCGCAACCAGAGGCCAGCGGGCTATCCAGTAAGTTGTCGCCCGGCTGTAAGGTCACATCGCCGATGAAGGAAAACCCGTAAACACGGCGTGTGCCGGGGGCGGCGGGTCCAAAGTCATAGGTGTCAGCCTCCAGGAGTTCCAGCACGGTTCCTGACGCATCGGTTAGTACATACTGATAGAAAGGATCTTCGCTGGTTGTTGTGAACGTTACGACATCTGATGCGTCGTCATCGGGACAGGTGAACAGGGCACCTTCCCCCTCCGTTGTGGAGACCGATCCGCCGTCCGGCTGCACGTTTTCCACGGTGAGGAAATTGGTGGATAGCGAAAAGCATCCGCTGGAAAGTTCGTCGGTAGCGGCATTCATGCCTGGCTCGGCAAGCAATTCACCGATAAAGTGGACCATCCAAACCCGGAAAACACCCTCTCCCAAAGGTTCAGTATCGATGGTCAGTCGATAAGATACCTCGAGGATGTTGTTGTCTTCATCGGTGATAACGACCACATAAGGGGTGCTGACATCATCGGTTCTGACTTCAAATTGGTTTGGAAGGTCGTCACCCACACAATTGATTGTGGGGGTGGAATTGTTACGTAAGAAGATAGTAGCATCTTCGACGCAAACCGGTTTCGTTTGTCCTTGGGATAATGTTGAAAGGAGAAAAAGGATAAAGACCCAACCCGATCTCCAAAGTAAATTTCTGAACTTCATATACTCGTGGTGTTTTTGACTGTAGTCAATATATTTGCAGCGCAGTTGCCTGCGGCAAAAGTCGCCGTTCCTCGTGGGGAATGATCGTTAAAGGAAAGTCGGTTGGAATTGTATGCAGGTTCAAAAATAGGTAAAATTCCCGATGATAAAAAGCCCTTACTGGTCTTCGATGTCGATAAATTTTTATAGGACGGAAGCTAGATACTAGGCATTTTGAGTGGAATAAATAGAGAAATATTACTAATTTGTGCTAACACTGAACATTACCCCACCCCTTCACGCCAAACCCTCAACTCCGTATTCAAATCACGTTTATGCAACGAGAAAGTAAGACGAGCTTCCTTGTTCCGATGCCGGTGTTTTCCCTTGCCTGGTTAGCATTCCTGTCGTTGTGGGTTTTCCCTAGTGAAGACCGGGCAGTTGCTTTGGATCGCCATCCGCCTGCACGAGGTATCCGTACCGAAGACGGGTTTACTTCCGAACAACTGGTTCGCGATATTTTTGTCAAGGGGGCCTGCGAGAACACCTTCGATATAAAACCAGTAGGTGACCAGCGCGGTATCGGTTATTTCGAGAATGGGGCGCAATCGATCGGCATCGAACGTGGCATCATCCTATCTACCGGGGCCATTGGGAACGCTCATGGCCCCAATAATTCCACCGAGAAGTCGAGCGACTTTGGTGACCAAAAAGGAGACCGGGATCTGCGCCGGATGACCCGTAACGATGGGCGGGTGCTTGATGTCGTAGGGATTGAATTCGATTTTATTCCGCTCGACTCGGTCGTAACTTTCCGGTACGTATTTGCTTCGGAGGAGTATTGCCAGTTTGTCGGTGCCGAATACAATGACGTATTCGGTTTTTTTGTAAGCGGCCCCGGCATTCGGGGCGAATTTTCTAACCAATCGGAAAATGTAGCGTTGGTTCCCGGGACCAGCGATTTTGTGTCGATAAATACGATCAATCATACCAAAAATGCCAACTTTTTCATCCGTAATGAATTGCAGGGCGAAGCGGAAAACGAGTGCGGTCTGGACTGGTCCCCTTCTCCCTTTAACCAGGAAATTCAGTACGACGGATTTACCAAAGTGCTTACGGCTACGGTTCGCCTTATTCCTTGTGAGACCTACCGGATGCGGATGGTTATCGCAGATGTATCGGACCATATTTACGATTCGGCGGTTTTCCTAGAAGCTGAAAGTTTCAATATCGGTGGTGACGTACGCCTGAATGCTGGATCCAACCTCGGGCAGGATACGATCCCCGAAGGGTGTAATTACGGCTTTTTCGAGCTGCAACGGGCAGATACCACTCAGCTGGAAGATTCCATTACCATTGGAGTGCGCGTAGCTCCGGTGAGTACGGCTGTGCCGGGTCAGGACTTCGATCCATTGCCGCCCGCTATAACAATACCTGCCGGACAGCAGCGCTTTCTCCTGCCGATTACCCTACGTGTCGACCCCTTTAATGAGCCGGTAGAAAGCCTGATTCTGGAGCTGGATTTCCCTTGCGCCTGTATCAGTGATACGGCTCGGCTTTACATTAAAGATCCGCCGCCAATACAGTCCGGTATTGAGCCACAAGTGGTATGCGCCGGGGAAACCTTGGTTTTGACTCCAGAGGTTACGGGCGGAGTGGCGCCCTATGTCGTGGAATGGCCTGGTGCTTCGCCCCAAGGCGATACGTTGCGCGTCCGGCCTTTGCAGGATACGTCGGTAAGTGTGCGCTTGCGCGATGATTGCGGTCGAAGTATTGAGGAGCGCATCCCGATAAAGGTGCTACCGGCGCCGAGCGTACAAATCACAGGCGAACAGCGGATCTGCGAAGGGGATACGGCCTGGTTGCGATTGCGATTCGACGGTGTGCCGCCCTTTAGCGGCATTATTGAAGATACGGTTTCCGGTGCAAGGTATACCTTTGAGGAGGTGGACACCTCGGTCTTCGAGTATCCTGTAGCGGAGCGGGGGAGTTATCAGGTTGTCGAGTTAGTGGATGGACAGTGCAGTGGCTGGGGAGTTGGCTCCGCTGAAATTACGACGTACGTATTGCAAGGACAATTGGTTACAGAAGATGTGAGTTGCCATGGTGGGAGTGACGGAAGTGCAAAGATCAATATGGCCGGAGGAAACCCGCCCTATACCTATACCTGGACCAATGATCTGGCATTCACCGATTCGGTCGGCGGCCTGCCTGCCGGCCGTTATGAATTGCGAATTACCGACGCTCAGGGATGCATCTTGTTTAAGGAGATCGAACTCGGAGAGCCTGCGCCCCTACGACCGGTTAGCTTTGATTGCAGCGGCTCGGCTACCGGATATAACATTAGCGCCGGCGGTGGTACGCCACCTTACCGCTATTCGGTAGATGGTATTACTTTTCAGGATGCAGGGCTTTTCCTAAGTCTTACCGCCGGCGAACAGTATCGCCTTCGGATACGCGATTCCGAAGGCTGTACGCTTGCACAGGACTTCATCATGCCTGCTACTTACGATCGTATGGTGTCACTACCCCCTCGAAGTAGTCTGCCATTTGGGGTTCCGCAGCAAATAGATCCCCAACTACAAATACCCGAAAGCCTGATTGCGGAAGTTCTTTGGGAGCCTGCCCTAGGGCTGAGCTGTACCGACTGCTTACGACCCGTTTTGACGCCCTCCGAACCGCTGACTTACCGAATTCAGGTGACCGACATCTTCGGGTGCCGTGCCTCAGCTGCTATGCAAATCAAGGTGGAGCGGCAAATTGAGTTGTTTGTTCCCAATGCCTTTTCTCCCGATGGGGACGGTAATAATGAAACCCTATCTATTTTTGCTAATACCGATCAAGTAGAGCGTGTCCTGTCTTTTCAGATTTTCAGTCGCTGGGGTAACCAGGTCTACCAGCGGGCTGATTTTTTACCGAATGATCCCGATAGTTCCTGGGATGGACGCTATCAGGGTAAATTATTGGACGCTGGTAGCTATATTTATACCATTCAGTTGTTATTAGTGGATGGTAGCAAAGAGCAATATTCCGGCGTGATCAACATAATTCGGTAAGTACCATGAGGAAAAGACTATTTTTGGGATTGGCAAGCCTTCTGTTGGGATGCCCTCTCCTGCAATCGCAACACGGTTACTTCGAAAACTACACTTTTACCTGGGCCGATACGCTTCGGGGAAGCCTGCGGCCTGAGCGCACCTGCTACGATGTGCATTTCTATGAACTGGATATCCGCATCGATCCCGAAGAGCGCAGTATAGCAGGCTACGTCGATATCCATTACCATACTGTGGAAGTATTTTCCCGCCTGCAGATCGATCTGTACGATAATATGCAGATCGACCGCATTGTATTCAATGGTCGGGAGCTTGACTACGAGCGGGAATACCATGCTGTATTTGTTGATTTCGGCGCACAACAGCAACCGGGCTCAAAAGGCGTTTTTCGAGTGTATTATCATGGCCAGCCCACCGTGGCCCGGCAGGCGCCCTGGGACGGCGGCTTTGTCTGGGTAGAATCAGAAGGACAACCTTGGATTGGTGTTGCCTGTGAAGGGGACGGCGCCAGTCTCTGGTGGCCCAACAAAGATCACTTATCCGACGAGCCCGATAGTGCTTCGATCCGGGTGGCCGTGCCGAGCGATCTCCTGTGCGTGTCGAACGGTACGCTGGAAGGGAAGGAGTCGCTCGGTGAATATACCCGCTACGACTGGTTCGTGCATTACCCCATTAATAATTACAATATAACCGTAAATATAGCACCTTACGAGCATTTTTCGGACCGGTATATTGCTCGCGACGGTGACACCCTAGCCCTAGATTACTATGTGCTGCCGCAAAATCTGGAAAAGGCAAAAACACATTTTGAGCAAGTCCCAAAAATGCTAGCCTGTTTCGAGCGGTATTTCGGAAAATACCCATTTTGGGAAGATGGTTTTGCTTTGGTTGAAACCCCTTACCTGGGGATGGAACACCAGAGCGCCATCGCTTATGGCAATCAATATCAGCGCGGCTATTTGGGCGGAATGATCCCGGCAGACATGAACTGGGACTATATCATCGTGCACGAAACGGGCCACGAATATTTTGGTAATGCGGTGAGCTGCACGGACCTGGCCGACGCCTGGATACACGAGTCGTTTACTACTTACATGGAGGCCCTTTATGTAGAATGTATCTATAGCTACCAGGATGCTGTGCGTTACCTGGCCGGACAGCGGCCGTTAATTTCAAATAGCGAACCGATCCAGGGCCCTCACGGCGTCAATCGTTGGCCAAGTCAGGACATTTACTACAAAGGCTCCTGGATGTTGCATACCCTGCGCCACGTGATCGATGACGATCTGGTCTGGTTTGACCTCCTGCGTGGGTTTTATGAGAAACACCAGATAGGACACGCCCGCACGGAGGATTTTATAGCTTACGCCGATCAGTGTACCGAATTGGACCTGCAACCATTTTTCACGCAGTATTTACAACATCCCCAACCACCCGTTTTGCAGTATACACGAAAGGAGACTCCTAAGGGGCTTGTGTTGCGGTACCGCTGGAGGGCCGATACAGATGGATTTTCTATGCCGGTACTCGTGGGGCAACCGGGTGATTATCAGCGAATCATGCCCACGGCCGAATGGCAATCGATGACCCTGTCGGAACTGGACGCCGATGATTTCCGGGTAGCTACCGAATTGTTTTACATTGAGACCGAAGAAATATCGAAATGATTCAGCGAACCTCCAAGTACAGGCCGAATCGGGCGGAAACCGACTCGTCCGGATGCAATCGGATAAGTCCCTGGCCCGTGTTGAGGGCGTTGATAGTGCAACTCATAGGCTCAATGGCAATCGATTGCCGGTTGGGCGGTGTAAAAAGCTGGAGGTAATTGAATTTTCGTTTTCCGGTTTCCTGCCAGTAGTGCAAGCGATGGGTTGTACTAGCAATCGACAGCGCATATTGTTCAGGGTAATCGGCATTGGGAATATGGAAGCAATTGTCGAATACCTTCGCTTGTAAGACTTTGGGGGCACCGGCATATTGATCGAAGGGATAGCGCTTGCCAGTAGGGAGCATCCGTTGATCGAGGCCGAGCATATGAAGCTTTGGCAGGTGTAATTGAAGGGTTTCAATACTTTCACCAAGCTGGAAGTAGGGGTGCCATCCAAATCCCAAGGGCAGGTCCTCCTCTCCGGTATTCCAAAAGGAAAGTTTCCCGTTGAAAGATTGGTCATTTTGGATTACAAATTCCGCTTTGAAGCGAAAAGGGAACGGATAAGCAGGATATTCTCCCTCGTACTCATATTGCATGATGATCCGAGCCTGGTCGGTCTGTAGGATGGGCCGCTCGATATACATTGGTTGGTCGCGGCCGAAGCCGTGAATGGCCGACTGGTTCACCGGATCGTTGATTGGGAACTGGTACATTTGTTGGTTCCATTCGTAAATGCCGTTGTCGAGCCGGTTCGGAAACGGATACAGGAAAATGCTTTTGGCCCACCGGTTGTTCCGGATCTCTCCGGCGTAGCGGCACCCGTCGAGCACTTCAACCCCGCCCAGGCGGAGCGAGGTGAGTATGCCGCCCATTTCCGGTATGACCACCATGGACTGCTGCTGGTCGGGAGAAAAGATCTGATGTGCTTCGTAATCGCCCGTTGCCTGGACAATATGACTAAACGGCTCCATAAGGTTTGGCTAGGTAAAACACCAAGGTACTGATTCAATCCAAATTCGACCAAACGCAGGCCGGAAGATTACGCGAGTGGGGCGGCAATTGCGCTCCGGACAAGCCGGCCGAATTGGGTAGCACTGGCAACTAACAATTCCCGGGTGCGTCTTAGCGACTCTTCCAAATGCATGGGCCGGTCGGGCAAGGGCCATGCAATCAGGTTATTGCTGGTTAGTGCTTGGGGCTCAAGTCGGCAAGCTCCGCAGAAAACGATCATGGGGTGGAGCAGATAGCGGTTGTTTTGTGCCACCAAGGCCGAGATCAGCTTGCCGTTTAAACTGGAAGCATCAAGACACCCCTCGCCCGTAATCAGCCACTGACTGGATTTTAACCGGTCGAGGAAGTTCAGTTCTTTCAGGATACGCTGGGCGCCGTGTGTGAGGTGGGCGCCCAGGAAAAGATGCATGCCGCCGCCCGCTCCGCCGGCAGCACCCGCTCCGGGGAGGTTAAGGGTATCAACGCCGGTATACCGAAGGCCGAGGGCAGCCAGGTGTTGCAGGCCTGCCTCCAGATGGTCGACCGCTTCCCGGGAAGCGCCCTTTTGCCGGGCGAATACAAGTGCAGCCCCCGCTGGCCCCGCAAAAGGGCTGCCTACATCACAGAGTACTTCAATTCTTGCCTTTTCCCATACCCGATGAGCCGGTAAGGTCCAGTAGCTCACCTCAGACAAGTTGCTGCCAATGGGCCGGAGTTCCCGGTCATTGCCATCAAAAAAGCGGTAACCCAAGGCGTGGGCGATACCTAACCCTCCATCGTTGGTGGCGCTGCCGCCTGCACCTATTAGTATTTCTTTTGCGCCCCGCGCCAGAGCATCCCGGATTAATTCCCCGGTTCCCAGCGTGGTAGTAAATAACGGATTGCGCTCTCCTTGGGAAAGATGCTCCAACCCGGAAGCCGTTGCCAGATCAATGAAGGCTTTACTTTTTGCTTGTTGCCAGCCATAGCCGGCTGCTGTGGGCCGGAAGACCGCGTCGTGGACCGTCAGCTGGACCCATTGCGCCTGATGGTGCCGGCAAAGCAATCTGGCAGTGCCTTCGCCTCCGTCGGCAAGGGGAAGTTCGGTAGTCTTTGCTTCCGGATACCCGTAGCGTATACCTTCCTGCAAGGCTTGGGCCGCCTCCTGAGCAGAGAGCGCATCTTTGAAAGAGTCAGGTGCTACCAGCATACGCATACCAGTCGGATTTAAGCACGACCAAACCTACAACGCAAGATACTTAACTACTTGTGGGTTGGCCCGGCAACAAGTGAAGATATGCGGTTAATCTACCACAAACCGATTGGAACGTTTTAGTTCTGGACGGCCAACTCCGGAAGGTAGCGTTCGATAATCCGGTCTACCTCCTCACCGTGGTGTTCGCGCCAGATGGGGTCGTGAAAGTGCTGCAGCTTCTGGATTGTACGAAGGAGCGTGATTTTCTCTTCGTGATCCAGCTTGCCTGCAACGAGCCTGTTCACTTCCTTGATTTTGGGCATGGCGACCTCGAGCGCATTCATTCCTTTGTTTGTAATTTTGACACGGCGCGAGCGGCCATCATCCGGATCGTCATAATCTTCGATCAGATCCCGACGCAGTAACCGGCGAATAACTTCCATACCAGGCGAAAACTCAAGTAATGTGCGGTTGATCAAATCCGATTTGCGCATGTCGCCAAACTCCCGGAGAATCAACAAAAATATAAAGTCGTTGATTCCCTTAAGGGGGCTGTCGCGCAATGCGGTTTTGATGTAGTGCCGGGCGTGTTGCCAAAGGGAAGCAATTCCCGTTGATATCAGTTCGTCGTAGCTGGGCTGATAATTGCCCCCCTCTTTAGCGACTACCGAGGATTGATGAGGGTAAATTTTTTCGTACAGCCACAACGAAAAAGCAGGCAAATCACCCTGCCGGCCGGTTTCCTCTTCAAATTCCGCAAGGGAATCGATGAGTGTTTTCAAACTTTGGTAATTCATAGCATTGGATTCAGATGTCTATATATCCCCCTAAAGTAGCCAATTTTTTATAAGTTAGCTTTATTCTTCATAGGAGTAAAGGCTTTTTATTGAAGTTGTCTAAAAATGATTTGTAGTAGTTTTAGTTTTTCTCAACAAAATGA
>CAZHCA010000035.1:0-45593 GCA_964530825.1 uncultured Saprospiraceae bacterium | reverse complement strand
TTCACAAGATACCCCAAAACCCTTGCATTTGTAAATAATATATCCCGGCTTTTACCAACATAACTTGTTGATAACGTGTAGATTTTTTACTTTTTGAGGAAGCCCTAAGTAGCCTTTACCAAATAAGATACCAAATGAACATCAAAAAAGATTGGGACCTCATCCAAAACCATTTCCGAAAAAGCTTCCGATCAAGCTTCCATGTTTCGATTGCCTCAGTAGATAAGAAGGGATACCCGACAGTAACGCCCATCGGTTCCCTGTTCTTGAATGATGACCAGACCGGGTTTTATTTTGAAAAATTCCCTGCCAAGTTACCGGAGCATGCACAAAATAATCCCAACGTTTGCCTCCTGGGGGTGAATAGCAGTCGCGTCTTTTGGATAAAAGCCCTATTTAGAAATCAATTTATCGAGCATCCCGCTATTAAACTCTATGGCCGACTGGGCACGCGCAGAAGAGCGACCGATAAAGAAATCAAGCGTTTAAATCGAAGAATGCGCCTGACCAGAGGACTAAAAGGCAATGCTTACCTTTGGAAAAAGATGGAATTTATCCGGGAAATCCGATTCGAGAAAGCTGAAAAGATCAACCTCGGCAAAATGACCCGCCATTTAGGATAAGGGCCAGCTAAAGCGATTCTAATCGGCTTAGTTGAATTGGAAAAGATCTAATTTTTTTTGTATCCGGATCCTTTTATCGCAATCATTGTACATCTTGATTCCTGAGCCGCAGATACCACAACGACCCAAGTGCGATCACCAATCCCAAAAACTCTCGCGTATACTCAACTTGCGGCTCGCTAGTCTGCATTGATCCTGTGATAGCGGGCATCCCGATTAGGATCCACTCAACGAATCCGGGTAATAACCAGATCAATTCGATCAATAAAAGAATAAATAAAATAGTAAATACCTTTTTCCCGAGGAGTTGAAAATACGTCAGTACAGCCATTATCGATACCATCCCGTAAATGAAGACCCATCTAACAGGATCCACATCATTGAGCTGGAGTAGGGCGAAAATCAGGAAAAGGAATGCAATAAACAATAAGGCGATTCGAGTCGATCGCCCCCATAACCCCGTTATTCGGTAGGGGTTACTGCTGCCACTTTTTCTGGTCCGCCAACGGGCATAAACCGATAGGCCCACTGCCAAGACGGCGGTAATCATTGCCAATACATCCCAAAAAGACTTGAAATGGATAGTAGACATCGCCAAAGATTATGAAGATCAAATGCTGTGCAATGATACCCAGAAAAAGAAAATGCAGTTTATATTATCGTCAAAAATGCTGTTAGGGCTATAGCGCTGTTAGCGCTTAAGCCCTAACAGCGCTTAAGCGCTAACAGCTGTTGCAACTTTCCCAAAGTTTTTGCAATTTTATCATTTAAACAATTCTCACTATTACACCTTTATCCTTCCATTCATCTTAAGCATCCAGCATTCATAGCCGCTCCGGAATGTATAGGTAGGATACCGAATTGTGATTAACTTTCTTGCTTTGCACCCTTAGACTAAAATCTTTTCAATTGCCACGCGCACCCATCTCCTTTATCTCTTGCTCATACTGCTCCCAACCTGCCAACATCAGCAACTTTGGAAAAAATGAAGCTCCCCTGATCCAACGCATTGTTAATCGTACGATGCCCGAAATCGATGGAGTCGTTCTGACGAGAGATGTTCAGGTACTCACGTGACTCTCTGATCGCGCTGCAACATACAGAAAGTCTTTTCACCGATTTTTACGTAAGCAACTTTGATGAAATCGTCGAAGTTGTTATCCGAGAAAAAAACCGAAAGACGAAGCTATCATCCGCCGTATCAATGCAGCCATAAATCCGCCGCCGGAAATCAAGCCAGTAGCCGCTTTTAGCGACAAAATCGACAGCCTCTTGAAAGCTATACGAGACCGCGATCAGTCGCTGCGCTAGGTCAGCCAATCCGTTAACCCAGCAATAACTCACTAAAATTCAACACTGGTCGTAAGCATTTTGGAGTAATGCGGTATGCCCTCCTACCACGAAGTCCATCCAATACGAATGGCTGCTTGCTGGTTGGTCCTTCCAACCAACTCACCCGGAGTACCAAAGCTGGTACATCACCCTGTTGGAAGAAGCCACACGCAGGGTGATACCAATTTAGAGGTTATCGTCCTCATGATGGAGCGGGAAGGCAAGCAAAAAGGCCAATCTCAGCTTTACGGTAGCCAGATTCATAAGGGAGAACGCCACGAGCTATCAGAACCGAACAACGTCAACCAAAGCCGTTCGGAAATGGGTATCGCACTCTTTGAAGTTAGAAGATTACCTCGCCTAGTGTGGCGTAGCCTTCGATTTTCCGCAGCAGGAAAAGCAACCCGGGAAAGCCTATCATCGCTTACCAGAGTCCAGTTTATTTTTCCGACGCTAAAAGATCCACCACCATGCGAGCAGCTGCGGCGCTGGAATTCTGTTGCTGGCCGGTCACCAGATTGCCGTCGGTGATGACATACGAGGAGAAAGCTTCGGCTACCTTGAAATGGGTATCCGCTAGTTTCTTGGCCTCATCCTCGATGCGATAGGGCTGAATCTTTTGCCCTACGGCCTGGTCGGCATAGTCTTCCTCGGCATTCGAAAAGCCAGTCCAGGTCTTTTCCTTCACGATGAGGTCGCCTTGTGAGTCTTTGGCTTCCAGCAAAAGCGTGGTCGAGTGGCATACGGCCGAACTGGGTTTACCGGCCTCATAAAAACGGGCGAACAACCGCTCAAGGTCTAGATTACCCCGAAAGGTGTACATCGGACCCTGCCCACCTACCAGAAAGATCGCATCATAATCATCGGAATGCACTACGGTCAGTTTTTTGGTATTCTTGAGCATTTCGTTAAACCAGTCTTGTTGCATATACCCAAGGGAAATAACATCGCGGGCTGAGTAACCACTGGCATCCAGCGGATTGGAGTAGGCATCCATCTCAAGTGGGCCACCTTCGGTCGAGGCTAACTCAACCTCATAACCTGCTTCTTGAAATACGTACAACGGGTGGGTCAGCTCAGCTGCCCAAAAACCGATGGGCCAGCCCGTCTGCTTCGAAGTGGCGGGGCTGCTGGCAACCATCAATATCTTGCCTTTCATCGGTAAACCGTTCGCGTGCACATAGCGCTTTTCTTCCTTCAGCGTCGACTTCATAGATGAGTTTTTAATTTGGACAAAGCATCGTCCAGGCACCAATCGTGACCACTCCCATTGAGGAGCGCACCACTGCCCTTCGTGATGCAAAGCAAAATGATCAATACGGTATGTGGCAAATATAAGCGGCCAATGGGTGGGCCGACAGATACTTTCGCGTTACCGTGTTACTTACTTTTGAGTAAGTACACTGATAACCAGCCTTTTAATTAACCCTTACCGAGCTGACCTCCTGGTATGGTCTTTCATTACCTGCCGTAAACAAGCCTAATTCAATGCTGGACCTGAAATATAAGGTGGACTATACGGTTGACCCCGGTTTAATATTATGGCTCAGCAGGAAGAAATTGTCTGAATCGTAATGGGTTTTTGATCGCCGTCAACCGTCGTGATTTTCTTAGAATGAATGGGCCACCATCTCGTCGACCTCCTCCCTATTGCCGGCAAACCTGAAGTTGCCATCTGAATGGGGAAACAATTGATCTCAGAAAGCTTTCGTCCGGGCAATGCACCGGCTGGTATTGGTCCAGGTAGTGTCAATACTGATCAAAGAGCCGGTCGTACTCTCCAATAGCACTGCCCGACACCCCACCTTATCAAACATACCACCAAAGGATTGCTTTTGGCGATCTATATCGGCCCAAAATGTCCCCTGTACCGAGCGATTTTACGCCCCGGATCCACCCATATAAGGGAAAGGTCAATCACGATACCATCGTCGCACATGCAGATCCCGAAGACATCGTTGCTGCCGCTGCGAACGGCTGTCAAGAAGCTGGTTTGGCGGGCGAAGTTTAGCGGACGTGGTAACCTCGGCAACGCCGCAAAGCATGCAATCAGATCGATGACCGCCCACCGGGAAGGGTCAAAATCAACGCAATCAACCTATTCAACCTATCTTGCTCAACGCAAGTTGGATCGCCTTCATGTAACCGAAGTGATTGCCCTCGTGCATTAGGACAAAGGCCAGCCCTTCATCTATATGTTGAAGCCGAAGGCTGTAGTATTCCGACTCGAAAGGCCTATAACGCTCAAAACGGCCATTGGTATAATCCGCTTCGGTCTGGGCCGCCGTTTCCTCCAGTAGCCTTTTTATTTGTTCCAATTCTGCCGCGGTAGCCTGTTGGTCTGGGAAAGTGTCCGGACCGTATTTAGCTGAAAATTCCTCGATCGGAATTAACGGCGGCTGGTCCGAAAGCAAATACATGATGTATTGTTGCGCTACCAAAGTGTGGCCCGCATTCCAGATAAGATTGTTGTTGAAGCCGGGCGGGATGATATTGACCTGTTCAAGCGTATGGCTGTTCAGCAGCTGTATCATATTGCGACGGCCCTGCCGGAAAATAAAAAGTGCACTTTGCATGAATCTGGTTTTTAATCAATTATCGACTCCAGGTGGCGTGTTAAAATAACTTTGAACGGCAAATCTAAAATAGGGAATAGTGAAAAAAGAACCTAACCGACTGGTCGATGGTAGGCGGCATGCTCAAAATATATTGCTGGAGTATTTCACTTAGTTATAGCTTAAAAAGTGACCGGACTGAGCCGGTCCCTACATTCAAAATGAAGGAAAACAATAAACAAAATTCAACTAGATAATCATCATCTCCTATCTTTTTTCAGCGAAAATCGGTTGCAATTAAGAGTATAAGCATTACGCCTTAGCTAATTTAGTCCGACTGATCGCCGATACCAGTCGTATATAATCCAAGCCTGCCGAAATGGGGAGATAAACCCACTTAGAAAGCGAAAATGTAGACTTACTCCCGCCAGTTTTCTTTGGCTCGTCCCGCATTATTTTGCTAAATGTGTTAAATGATAACGAACCCTTTGAAATCTTTCCGGGCAGATGAGGTCCTTAAGAGCTACTTTCAATATTGATGATGGATGGCTAAGCATAGCAGTGCTAAATAATCCGCTAGCTTTTGCAATTCAATTGCCGATAAGGGCATCCCCGATCACCTATTGTGGCAAATGCAGCAAATATCCAACTAAATCTACCTTGAAAGTGTGGAAAATGGGATGGTTTCTTTCGGGAGAGAAAAAGAATGGAATAAATGGCAAAGGTCAAGTAGAGCCGGGGCAAAGAATGTGGCATAGGGCATAGCCGAAGTGTAATACTTACTGTAGTGAGGGGCTTGTCAACCGGATTATGCCCAGTACCGGTTGTGTTCAAAAAAAGAAAAAGGCGCGGCTGGAGGGATAGTTTCACCTATCATTCAAACTGCACGCCCGTCAGTTCTTCTGATACATTCCACAGGCGTTCCCAGTCATTTTCCCGGCCGATCGTAGGCGGCATGGTTACCTTTTTAGGCGCGCCGCTGATCTCGCCCCAGCCACCGGGGCCGTAGTAGTCGCCGGCCTGCACTTCCTCAACGGTAGCAGCATACAATTGCGGGGCGGCGTTTTGCTCGGCGGTAGGTAATAAAGGTAGCAGTACGTTTTCGGCCAACCATTTCATCACCCTTCCGCTTTCGACGTTGCGGCCCAGGTTGGTCGAAGCGCCACCGGGATGTGCGGCCAGCGCCAAGGTATCCTGCCCCGCCAGGCGCCGCCGTAATTCCAGGGTAAACATCAGGTTAGCCAGCTTGCTCTGGCTGTAAGCCGCCCAAGGTTTATAGTTTTCCGGTTGGCGAAAGCTAGCGGGTTGAACCTGGCCGTTCCGTGCTGCCAAGCTCGAGACATTGACGACCCGGCTACCGGGAGTGCCCATCAAGAGCTCTAACAAACGACCGGTAAGAGCAAAGTGCCCCAAATGGTTCACTCCAATCTGTTGCTCGAAGCCGTCGACCGTGGTACCATAAGGTGTTGCCATGATGCCGGCATTGTTCAGCAGCACATCGAGCCGGTCGTATTGCTCCTTAATTTGTTCGGCAAAGCGCCGGACCGACTGCAGATCGGACAAGTCGAGCACCAGGAGATGAGGTGCTGTAGCTGCCGTTTTAGCCACCTCCTCCAGCGCTTGCTGGCCGCGCACTTCCGACCGGCAAGCCATGATGACGGTAGCGCCCTTTTCCGCCAACGCCCTGGCTGAAGCCAGTCCCAATCCGCTATTGGCGCCGGTGACGATCATGACTTTTCCCGACTGATCGGACATATCCTGCGGCTTCCATTTCTGTTGCATGTGTTTTTTGGTGGATAAAAGCAGGAAAACCGCCAATTGTTTGCCTTTTCTATATTAAAAAAATGGAGATTTTCTTCGCTGCCCTGTATTGCGCAGGGGGTGGGCGTATCTGAAGACTTGCTCTTTCGGCACTTTGGTAACAAAAAGAGCTTGTTGGATGCTTTAATGCAGGAGGCCGAACAGCGACTGGTGCAGGTCTTTGCCCACTTGCTAAACGAGAAAGATCCCTGGATGGTAATCGAGAATACGCTGCGTACACCCTTCGACATCGATAAAGGTGAATACGATCATTGGAAGCTGAAATTCCAACTTACACGTTATGCAGCCTAATATGACCCAATGGCTGAGCCAAACCCTCGGTGTTATTGCAACCAGCATCCTGCGCGATAGCTATCCAGGTGCCCCGGCTTATCTAACGTTTTTGTTAGAACGCTATCAACGCTAAAAGTTTTGCCAATTACAATAATAGTGATTACGCCCTAATAAAACCCCAAAAATGGCATCTACCAGAATTATTCTGCTTTCCGGCGCATCTTCGGGCATGGGAAAAGGCAGCGCTCTACGACGGCACCACGCGCACCCCACGGTCTGCGGAGCGGCGTGCCGAGTAGCAAAAATGCAAGATTTTCAGGATGCGGGTAGGTATGCCCTGCAACTGGACCTGACCAACGACGAACAAATGAAAAAAGCAGTACACCAAAATCATTGATGAACAGGGCCGCATTGATGTGCTCATCAACAGCGTGGGTTACGGCCTTTACGGATCAGTGGAAGAAACCCCCTTCGCCAAAGTCGGCCAGCGTTTCGATGTCAATCTTATCGGCTGAGTGCAGCATACCCAACTGGTTATCCCACATATGCGCCGGCAAGAAGCGGGTACCCCCATCAATATGTCTTCCATAGGCAGCAAGATCTATACCACGCTGGGGGCCTGGCACCACGCTATCAAAGACGCCCTCGAGGGCTGGAGCGACTGCCTACGGCTAGAGCTAAAACCGCTCGGCACCGATGTTGTCATCGTTGAACCCGGCTTCATCGGCACCGAATTCGGCACGGTCCTCGCCGATCCCCTACTTCAGTACTCCGGCCAGTGGCCTTATCGGAAAGTCACTCAGCGCGTTGCGCAAAGTGTTCGGTACCGCTATGACGATCCCAAGGGTTTTTTCCCACCCACAGTCGTTGCCGATAACCTACTTAGGGTCGTCCAGACCGATCGCCCTAAGACACGCTACGCTGTGGGAAAGCTGGCCAAACCCCTGATTTGGCTCCGCACTTACCTGGGCGACCGATTCTTCGATAGGCCGGTAATGCGCCAATTGTAATTGCCCATCTATCAAAGGGTGAACAAGATAGCTCCTTCCAAAGCCCCCTTGGACCGACAACATGCGCAACACTGCTATTTATCCCCCGAATATTTATGTTATTTTTCCTTTTAGTGCATCTTTAAATAAAATAAATTAACGATGAAAAAACCTACTTTTTTTTACCTCCTGCTTTCGGGGGCTGCTTTTCTGCTACTCACTGCCTGCCCCAAAACACCGGAATTGAACTTGGAAGAACTCACCGCTAAAGCCTGGCTATTGGAAAGCCTGAACGGCGAACCAGCTGGTTTGGGCATGAACAAGCAACCCCGCTGGGTGCAATTTGCGACCGACGGCAAGGTCAACGGATTCGGCGGCTGCAACAATTTCATGGGAAGCTACGAATTTGAGGGCGATCGGGTTCAGCTTGGTAATCTCAGCAGCACCATGATGGCCTGTCCAGGCGAATTTTCTGATGATCTTTTCTTAGCCGCCTTAGAAAATGCAGAAACCATTTCCATGAAAAATGGCCAACTTTTACTAAAACAAAACGGTAACACCCTTGCTACCCTTGCACCGCGCGAACCCCATCTCTTAGGATCTGCCGAGCTGAAAAACACTCGTTGGGTATTGCGTCAGGTCAACAACCACACCTTCCAACTTCCTGAAGGAGGGAAGGAGTTATTTATTCAATTTCCGCTGGGCGAGGAGAATACGGTAAATGGCTACACGGGTTGCAACCGGATAATGGGTGGGGTGACGATTGACGGTCCCACGCTCCAATTTGGCAACCTAGCCAGCACTAGCATGGCTTGTGGCCCCGAGCAAAACAAGCTGGAAAACGAGGTACAAGAGGCCCTGCGCAAAGTAGAATCCTATCAGATCCTAGGCGAGCGACTGATCCTCAAAGGCGAAGGGCGTCGATTGGCCGTCTTCGAAGCCGTGTATTTATAATTTGGACAAGAGCCCACTTTTGCCGCCCCGGCTGCTTCCCAGCCAGGGGCCGGCCCCAACCCGCCCCAGACCGGTCAAGAGATTAAAAGAGCTAAAAAAGAGAGCCAATAGCCACGAGCCAAAGGTCCCTCACCTTTATCGTGCTTTAGATCGCCAGGTCTGATAGTCCGCGAAGCTGGAGCAAAGGAATGGTGCAACGAACCATTTAACTGAAAACCATTAAGCCTTAATGCTTCACTCGGAAAAAAAGGGCTAGTGTTTAAAAAAAATGGTAGGGTAATAATTTCATGAGTACAAAAAGCGGCAAAAACACGAGTAGGAAAGCCCAAGAGTATACACAATACCTAACCATGCTTGTGGGTTGCTTACCCAAAAGGCGCATGATGCCTGCTGGTAGCAATAGCAATAAAGATATTACAAAATTGATTGCCGCAAATAGGCCAACCATAGTCGCAGCAAATAAGGCTGGCTGTAATACTACGCCTCCCGGTAAACCGTACAAAAAACCCATCAGCGCCGAAACGGCTAGGAAGAGTAATGCGTAGCGCAGTCCTCTTTTAAACCACAGCATCACGTTCATAATTTTTGCAGCTTTGAATTAGAGGATGTCGCAGGCGCCTTTGCTTGGCCAAGGCCTTGGCGTTTTCTCCATCGCCCCAGCCAAATATAAAAGCCGGAAAAAATAAGGACAACCGTTACTAGCGAAGCTACCAATGCCAATATACGAGTAGGTAGTCCTGCAAAGCTACCGTAATGAATGGGCGTCACCCAATTGAGATAAGCCTTAGTGAGTTTAAATTCCGAAGCCTCACTGGTATTGATTATCCGTCCCGAATACTGGTCCAGGAAGACGATGGAATGGTCGCCTGTGCGCACACGCGCAGGAGCGACCAAATTCATATTGTAAGCACCGACTGAATCGCGGGGCAAGATGAATCCGCGGACCTTAGCCCCCGGTACGGCTGCCTCGGCTAAACGAACCGCTTCCTGGATTTCGATAGGCGCCTGGTCGGATACATAATCCGATTTTTGATCAAAAATTTTCTCGATAGAAACGGGCGGCTCAAAACTCAGCAGAAAAAGAAACAACAAAATGACCTGCGAAAATGTGATCATAACACCGGTCAGGGCAATCAATGCTATAGCCGGAGAAAAATAAAACCCAAGGGTATTGTGTAAATCATAGTTGACCCGCTTCCTGGCGGCATGCCAACGAATACCTAAACGGGCACGCAGGTTCTTCCATCGTTTCGGCAACCACAAACGCAGTCCGGTGATCATCAAGAATGTACAGCATAAAGCCGATATGCCGGTTAGGTATTTCCCTACTTTTGGGATTAACAAGGTGCGATGTAGATTCCGGATGAAACCCATAGGCGTTTTCCCATATACCCGGACCCCCATGATCTTTCCATTATACGGATTGACAATCATCTGCCGTACTTCCTTCCCTTTTAGAAAGAGGACATAAGCATTGTTGCGCTTTTTCTGCAAAAACACTCCATTTATGGGCGTCGTGGGCCGTTCAGCTAAAACGCGCTCGGTTACTTCTTGAAACGATAGAATTTCACCGATCTCTTCAAAATCAAAAAGTCCGGGATGCAGCCATACGTCAAGCTCCTCTTCAAAAACGAGCAATGCGCCGGTCAAGCTAACAATTATAAGAATAAGCCCTGCGCTCAGACCGGCAAGGGTGTGTACTTTACCATACCAGCGACGTTGGTGCCGGGTAATTTGTTTCCAGAAGCTGGGCTTTACCGTCATGGCATCCTGATGTTGATGTTCCAATACAACCAAGATGAGATAAAAGACCGGTGCGCAAAACCGACCTTTCATCCCTTTTGACATTAATTATTGTTGGCTAAATTGTATATCCCGACCAATGCGCCACCTGCTGTCAGATCGAAGACTTTTTCCGCTATACCTGTTCCTGGATCATAGCGATACAAAGCATTGATAGCAGGCGTCGTCACTGGCACATAGTATTGCCCGTTCAATTCCATGGTTACTGTAGTGGCGAAAACGGATTGCGCCGGTATACCATCAATGATCGAGACGGTCTGTGCATTTACATCAACCAAGCACCACCGACCGTTTTCGGCCTGGAACAGGATATCTAATACCTGCTGCACCTCGTCTGGCGATAGATTTTGCGGGCCGCCCGCGGCCAAAACAATGTCAATTGCCTCTTGGGGCGTATCCGTCGCCACCAGCGCTAACGCCTGTCCATTACCCATGTAGTAAAACCCACGGAAAATAGATAAGAACAAATTGGCGGGGTTCAGCGTGGTAGCAATATTGAATTCGTAATTGGGATCGAAATCGTCCGAACCAGCCGGTATACGGTGCAAGCTGGCTGGATTGCCGGTGTTTACATCCCCCTGATCCGGGATATAGAGATTACCGGATTCATCCAGGTAATGTTGTCCAAAATCATTGAAGGGAGCTGCCGGACCACTGTTGAAAGTTATGGTACGTTCGTAGCTGCCAGTACTTAAATTCGCCACCATTACGATTAATGAGTCATAACTAGCGCCATCGTTGCCCCGCAAGGGAAAAAAGACCTCATTGTCGCGGAAATAAAAAGTTTGCGCCCGGGGCGGCTCAATGCCCGGGGGAATGCCCGTACCGACGTCAATAGTACCCGTTACCGTCATAGAGACCGGATCGAAAACCGAAATGCGGCTTGGGAAATTGCGATCCTGGAATACGCCGGTGTTAGCATCGCGCACAGCAATTTGGAAAGAGGATTCATCGATGGTGGAGATGACGCCGTCCTCGACAAATTCATTATCGCCATTTACACGCGTTTTGGCAAATCCGGCACTACCGTCTGTACGTGCGCTAAAGATAGCCGCATCGAAAAGATCAACTGGAAAAAACAGTTGGAAGTCGGTCCCGTCACTGATATCGACATTACCGCTGGGCAAATCCTCTAAGTACTTGGCAATCAGGGATCCTTCCGGAGTCTGAGCGCTGATTACAAAACCGCTGGTTTGGCGCTCATCGCCGGGCTCAATGACCACCATATCATCATCGTCATCATCACCGCAAGCGGTCGTCAAAAATAGAGCCGGCAGACAAAAGGCCAGCAATAGAAATAATCGTTTAAGTTGGTTGGTACAGCTCATAAGTGCTTAAATTGAAAAATTGATTTTAAATCGATAATGGCGGCCAGGCTTCGGCACTCGAAAGTTGTCGAATAGCCTTGCATCCGCAAGGTTAAATACTTGAAAGGTGAATTGCAGACGATCATTCGGAAGCCGGTAACTTACGCCTAGGTCATGCTGATGCTGAGCAGGCACGACGTTGTCAGGATTAGCATTTTTTTGATCCAGCACGTAGGTGATACTAAAATCATCTACGAAAAAGTAATTCCAGAAAACCGAGACCTGATCACCTTTCCGAAGGACCGCTGGCAAAGTGTAGCGAGCCGAAGTATTCACAAAAAATTGGGGGATGTTAGGAATTTGTACCCCGATAAAACTTTCGTTTTGCAGGCGATCGGCAGCGGCTAACGTAACCTTTTGATAGGTAAGGTTGGCATTTAAGTTCACGCGAGGAAAGGGCGTAGCGCCGACTGTCCACTCTATCCCGTATGCATCGGCTTCCGCCTCATTAATGTACTGCGCCACTTCTCCGGCCCCTGATACTTCCAGCCGGATTAAGTTTTGCTGACGGCGCAGAAATCCATTTAGATCCGTAGTCAGGATTTTTCCGGAAGACCATTGTTTACGCCAGTGCAAGCCCAAGTTGACGTTATCACTGCGTTCGGGAGCAATATTGTAATTGGGGATAATGAATAGAAAATTTCCATAAATTTCCTGCTCGGTCGGGATGCGTAGCGTTCGCTCATAGTTGGCGCGTAAAAATGCAGCTTTGCTTAGGGCGTATTTCAGGGCTAAACCATACCCATTATCCTGGTTGGCATTGATGCGTGTAGGAATGCGGTCGACCGTTGAGCGAGTAATGTCGATCGATTCTGCTTCGTAACTATAATGCTTGTAAAAAATAACAGCCGACAGGCGTTCTTCGAGCCAACTGGTAGTTGCTTCCACCCCCAAAATATTTTTATAGAAAGTTGAGGGAATCGTATTGGGGTCGACCAATCCTTGTTCTAAGTCAAGGCGAACCCCGTAGGGATCTTCCCCCTGGATACGTGCGTAGGCAAAGAAATTACTGGCTTGCAGACTGATCCGATCACTCACGGCCCACCCAGCGTTCAATCGGTGGGTCGTTCCCAAATGTTTTCCTTGCCGTCCGGTTGGTCGTCCCAAAATCTCTGAACCCCGGTTATTAGGTAGGGGTAAAACATTACCACTCCAGTCGTAGATCAAATCGGTAGAATCACGCACATTTTCCTCCGTAAAAGATAAAATCCCCATGTAATCGATAGCCAGTTGCTTGAACAGCACATGCTCGTAGCGAAGTCGTTGGATAAAGGCCTGGCGTTTGCGGTAAGCCGCTCCTGCCGGTCGTTTGGTGACCTGCCGGCCGTGCTGAATATCATCGTAGCGGTGGGCGTAAGCGCTGGAAAGCGTAAGAGCGGTTGCCCAGGGATAATCCCGTAGCATCAACTGACCCTCGGCATAAGCAGAAAAATGCTGATCGTGAAAGCGTCGGGCATCAATACGCGATTCTTCGGTCACGGTGTCCAACCTGCCGAATTGATTTTCAAAAATGCGCACCGCTTGGCTCGGAGTATCGTACATGAGGTAATTGTTAGCCGAATAGTTGGCAAAGGCGTGAATGCCAAGCCCAATCTTTTCGCCCAAGTTTTTCATGCCCATGGCCGTTAGGCGATGCGAATTAAAGGAGCCCACTTCATAAGAGGCTTCAAAATAGTCGACATAGGACTGTCTGGGTACAATATTTATTCCCCCGCCCAGCGCGTCCGTTCCGACCCGGATGGGCATGACGCCTTTGTATACGTCAACCCGTTCAATTAAATTTAGGGGCAAATTGTTAATCTCCACGCCTCCGCCGAAGTACTCCAGTGGTACGCCGTCGTAGTAAATACGTACGGCATTTCCCGTCAATCCGTTCAGATTAACCTGTGCTTCGCTACCTAAGCCACCCGAACGTCGCACCACTACGCCGGTCGATTGCCTGAGTAACTCAGCGACGCCCTCCGAACGCCCGCGCATATCCTTCGCTTCCAAAGAACGGACGGTGATCGGCTGCAACTCCATTAAGGTGCTGTTGGATTCTGCCGAAATGGTCACCTCAGATAGCACCTGAGCAGAAGCATCCAGTTCCAAATTTAAGGTTTGACGAGCCTGGGCTACCACAATAGTGTCCTTATAAGGTGCCGCCCCTACGTAAGATACCTTGATCTGATATTTACCGTAAGGAACTGGCTCTATCCGAAATCGTCCCTCCTGATCGGCGACCGCGTGCCAGTTTAATCCGGGGGCCAACAGCGTTGCTCCTGCCGCAGGCTGACCGTCAACAGAAACCAGCCCCGTTATGACCCCGTATGGTGTAGGATCGGCCTTATTCTGCCCCCACGTTGGTGCAGTCCAGCCAAAACAAGTAGTCAGCAGCAAAAGAAACAGTCTTTTTAATCGCACCACTTATTATTTAGACTAATTAAAAACAAGTCGAAGATAAAATATGCCCTGTACTTCACTATCAGAATCGTGTTAATTTTTTGGCAAGACCGACTTGGGTTTTGTCTGAAATTTGGTTATGCCGTACCCCTGATCCGTTCTAATAAACTTTTATCGGTTTTTCTCCGGCATTTGGCTTAAAGAAGGAAGGAAATTGCTTGTAGCTGTTTTGTATATACTTCAGAAATCAACCTATGTTTGAAAATATAGTCATGAAAACATTACGATTCTCCTTGTCATTGCTGTGTCTATTAAATTTATCACCAGTCTTACAAGGGCAGGCTGCTCTACGAGGAATCGTCATCGACGGCACCACGCGCACCCCCTACCCTACGTCAACATTGGCATACCGGGAGCAGGTATCGGTAACGTTTCGGATGCAAATGGCGCCTTCCAACTCGCCATAACCGGTGGCTATCAGGACCGGGAGGTGCTGTTTTCTATGCTGGGCTATGCCCCCGACGGATCGCTATCCAGGAGAAGGAGCAGCAGATGACCGTTTCGCAAAAGCAAGACAGTAAGTAGCAAAACGACCTCGACAAAGGTGGTGCTTCAATTGGGCGGTAAAGAAGATGGCAATAAGCTGGAGGCTCCCTGATCAAAATCAAGAAGCGCAATACAGAACTCAAAACATTCTACGTGTACATTACCGATAACCCCTACGAACAGGTACGGTTCCGGCTCAACATTTACATCCCTTTTGACTGGCGGCCCGATTCTAATTCGCTGCAGGAAAATATCATCGTCACCTTCACCGATCCGGAGGAACTGCTCACCGTCGATCTTACCCTCCCTACAATATTGTGGTACAAAATGACTTTATCATTTCACTGGAATGGATCGAAGACTACGGGGAGGAGTCTATCCATTTTTCGTCCAGCTTGCTGGGGCCACCCATCGTTTTTGGGGAGGTGAGCCAAAGAGCAAAAACTGGGTAGCCAATTTCGGTTTCTGAGAGGATGTAAAAAACTGACTATCTTGCTCAACCATTTTTTGGGAAATCCCTTTCGCTGATAATACCATTCTATGCATGAATCGTTTTTTCCGCAAAAGCCGTCAACAAATGTTACAGGACGAAAAGTTTCAACGTTATGCGCTGTATGCCATCGGGGAGATCACCTTGGTAGTAATAGGTATTCTCATTGCGCTTTTCATCAACAATTGGCAGACCAGTATCAACAACCAGCGCTTCGTCGACCGGGTTTTAATCGCGATTGAAACAGAGTTAGCAGAGAACAAAACCGATATGGAGGAAGTCATTCCGCTTCAACTGTCCTTAATTGATACCGTTTATGCCTACCTCGACAACGACACCGTCAGCATAGCAGAAACCATAAGCCGGAACAGCGGTTTCCAGGTGCCAGGGATCAAAAATACGGCCTGGCGATCCTTCCTCAATGCCAAGATGGAGCTGATTGACTACCGCACCATATCCATCCTGACCGACATTGACGAATACAAGAAACTCATGGACAATAAGTTAAACAAAATGATTGAATTTGTGTACGCAAACATGAACAGCAAGGATGCGCTTGTAAAGCAAAACTTCATTTGGCTTTTGGAAGACCTGATCGATACCGAGTCTTCCATTTTAGAGCGGCATGAGAAGTTCTTGGAAAGACATTTGGAGCATAAACCGGAGTAAAAAGACTCAGCTAAACTACAACCGCACCGGTATTTCACCTGATGTTTGAGTAAATCTAAGCAAATTGCCGTTTCGTGATTAACTCCTCTTTGCAAAGACCTATCCTATTACTGGCTGTAGTTACTGCATTGTTACTCGTACCCTTTTTCGCCATGCAATTTACCGATGAAGTCTGCTGGACGGCCTTTGATTTCCTGGTTGCTACCGGCCTATTGATGACTGTCGCTCTCGGGGTGGAAGGGGTACTGCGCTACATTCCCCGGCGAGCGTACCGGATCGCAGGCCTGGCGATATGGGCTTTGCTCTTCCTACTCATCTGGATGGAATTAGCGGTGGGACTGCTAGGAACGCCATTGGCAGGCCGTTGAAGACGCCTGTCAAATGTAGTATTCCATCTAACTTGTGCACTGGTTACACTTGCCAATTAACAGCACCTCGGCAGATTCGATCTGGTGGCTTTGAAGCGCAGGTATAGTAATATCCACTGCTATACATTCGATCTTCCCACAGTCGCGACACTGAAAATGCGGATGGGCGTCGGTATGATGCCCCGTTGAACAACCTGTGCATTTTGCATACCATTTCAATCCGTCTTTGTCATTGAAGGAATGAACAATACCATCAGACTCTAGCCTGTCCAGAATCCGATAAACCGTCGTTTTATTCATCTCTCCCTTTAACTGTTCCACCAAGTCTACTACCGAGACGGCCTCATCTTGTTGCTCGAATTGGCGCAGCAAAATCTTTACTGCTTTAGTTTTTCTGACAATTCCCATGTGCATAAATTTATCGCAACCAAGTTGCAAAAACAAGTTATTCGCTTATATTTGCTAAACAAGTTGCTTTAACCTAATCCGTTACAATGATACGACTCAACCAAGTGAACAAATCATTTAAGGGCCAGGTTGCGGTCCAAAATTTGACCCTAGCAGTAGAAGAAGGAGAAATTCTGGGTTTGCTGGGCGCTAACGGTGCTGGAAAATCTACGACCATTCATCTGTTGCTCGGGTTTTTGCAACCCGACTCTGGTTCGGTACGGGTACAGGATATTGATGTTGGGCGGAATGCATCAGCAGCCCGCCGGTTTATGGGGTACATCCCCGAAAATGTAACCCTCTACGCCCATTTGTCGGGCTTGGAAAACCTGGACTACTTCAGCCGGCTGGCCGGGCTCCGTTATCCGCGGCCGGAGTTGGAAAAGTATTTGAGCACTTGCGGATTACAGAAGGAGGCATTTACGCAACGCGTAGCTGGTTATTCAAAAGGTATGCGGCAAAAGGTAGGCATTGCCATTGCTTATGCCAAAAAAGCCAAGGTATACCTGTTGGACGAACCCGCCAGCGGTCTTGATCCGGTGGCGAGTAATGAGCTGGCTGGATTGCTGCGAAAACTAGTTGAGGAGGGCGCCACCATCCTGATGGCATCGCATGATATTTTCCGGGTTCGGGAGGTATGTCATCGCATCGGCATCTTGCGACAGGGAGCGCTAGTACATGAAATGCGTAGTGAGGCTGTAACAGCTAATGAGTTGGAGCAATTGTATTTGAATTATATGCAAAACTAATTCTATGTGGCAAATCATCAAAAACGAGTGGCAGTACCTGGGGCGCACCCGGTTGTTAATTGGATTGACCACCGCCTTTGTATTCATACTAGCTGCATCTATCTTATTGGGAAACTACCAACACCGAAAGCAATTATCGGTATATCAGGCGGCCAAGGACCATTTGCGGGCGCAGTGGGAAAACATTGAGGCGATGAACCCACACAGCGCCGCACACTTCGGCACCTATGTGTTTAAGCCTACCCAGCTACTTGCCGGTTTAGATGAAGGCATTTACAGTATAACGGGTAATGTGCTGCGGATAGAAGGTCATGTACAGAACGAGATGGTCCACTCCGAGGCTTCGCAAATGCAGGCCATTTCCCGCTTTGGCAAGCTCAAAAGTAGCTTGCTGCTAAAATACATCGTACCGCTCTTGCTTTTGTTCTTGGGGTTTAGTTCTGTCAGCAGCGAAAAACAAAGCAGCCGATTAAAGTTATTGGTTTTACAAGGTGCCCGGCCGGTGCACGTCCTGCTGGGAAAAACTCTTGCCGTATGGCTGTACGGCGTATCCCTTCTCGCATTAGTAGTCGTTGTTTACAGCTTATTAAACATCCGAAGCCTGGACGGCGATGCCCTGATGCGTACCCTGCTGCTGTTGCTATCGTATAGTCTTTACTATTTCATTATTACCGGTTTGACCGTATTTTTTTCCGCTCGCTGGCAGCGTCCTACGGCAGCCCTTACGGCCATGTTGGGCATCTGGATGCTTTGGACCGTCTTTCTACCCAATATTTTCCTGAGCAATGTAGAAAAATGGCATCCCTTACCGAGCAGAAACGAATTTAAGTTAGCCATGCGGGAAGATCGCGCCCAGGGGCTAGACGGGCATAACCCTGCCGATGAGCGCGGTAAAGCCTTGGAGCAACGGGTCCTGTCCGAATACGGTGTTGATAGCCTTTCGCAATTGCCTATCAATTTTGATGGCATCCGGATGCAAGCCGACGAAGAATACGGCAACCAAGTGTGGGACAAACACTTTGGGAAAATGCGGGAGGTGTTCGCACAGCAAAAACAAAGTTTGCAGCTGGGCGGATGGATTGCACCTTTCATCGCTCTCCAAAACGCCAGTATGGGCTTTGCGGGCTCCGACAATTTACACCACCAGGCGTTTCTGGTGCAGGTAGAAAACTACCGGAGGGCTTTTATCAAGACACTCAACGACGAGCATGCCTATGGGGGCTCCAAAACGGGCGACTGGGGTTGGAAAGCGGATAATGCCTTTTTCCGATCCGTACCGGATTACACCTACGAACCGATTTCCCTGCAAGTTATGGGAAAACACTATCTCCTGGATCTGGTCGTGCTGCTGTTTTGGTGTCTGCTTACTTTGGGCCTCCTCTTTTTTGCCGCTGCTAAAATGGAGTTGTTATGAGTACCCTGACTATTCTGTTATATGAATGGAAACACTTTGTCCGCAGCCCCTTTAAAGTATTGGCCTTGGTACTTTTTGTTATTGCCAGCCTATACGGCCTACATAACGGGGCTATTCTCTACCAAAAGCAGGTTGTGGAAATAGAGAAAATTAATGAACAGATCACCCGGCAACAACGCGAAGTTTTCGCCTATTTTGATAAGGGAGACAAAGGACCGCAAGGCCGACCCTGGATTGATGTAACCACTCCCTTCTGGGCGGTTTGGAATACGCCGGTATATCACTTTAAAGTGCCTAACCCGGCCATGGTGTACAACATTGGTCAAGCAGAACAATATGGCTTTTATAAGCGCGTAACCTTTCTAAGCAGTCCGCTTGATGCCGATATGGCGGAAGAAATTGCCAATCCGGAGCGATTGCAGTCGGGAACGTTAGATTTTTCTTTTTCCGTTTTGTACCTCCTACCGCTATTGCTTTTGATTTGGATGTACGATATCAAAGGTGCCGAAGCGGATGCAGGGTTTTTACCTTTAATTTATACCCAAACCGGAACCGAGCGACCTTGGCTATTCGCCCGGATAGGGTTTTATGCAGCGCTCGCCCTGCTTGTGGTTGTTAGCTTGTTCCTCTATGGCGCATTGCTAACGCCTGTTTTAAGGTCGGCTAATGCCGCTTTTTGGCCAATTCTGCTAATGACTCTTAGCTATGGCGCCCTGTGGTTAGTCGCCTTTACGCTGATATTGGCCTACGGGAAGAGCAGCATCACCAACACCTTGAAAATGATGGGTGTATGGTTATTTTTCGCCTTTATCGTTCCGGCGGCGGTACACCAATGGGTCAGCACCCAGTACCCGGCCAACCTCATGACGGATTATATCGACGCCACCCGGGAAGAAAGAGACCAACTATACAATCAACCGGATACGGTCATTCAAGAACAGCTCAACGTGTTATTCCCCGAGATCGTCAATAGCCCAGTGGCTGCGGATAGCACCCGGCGCAATTTGGCAAGAAACCGTTCAACTGCTGCTCTGGCCAATGAATTGACAAAAAAAAGCTTTACCGAAATAGAAGCCAGTAATAGTGCTAAAAACCACCTCATACAAGCGAGCTACTGGTTTAACCCCGTTACTTTTTTCCAAAACCAATTGAATAGGGCTGCTGGGGTTCACTACAATGATTACCGGATCTACCGAACGGAGGTCCAGACCTTAATTGACAAGCAGCTACGGGCAATGATACTGGATACCTGGCAAGGAATTGAGGTAGATAAAGAAAAGTACGCCGCCTACAACCAAACGTTGATAAAATGAGAAAAGCAAATGTATTTACCGTCCTGTTTTGCATCAGTTACACCTTACTGATTTCGGCATGCGACAGCAGAGGTCCAGACAACGGGCAGGAAGCGACCGCCGTCGAAACTACGCAAAGCCGAGAGGTCGAACCCAAAGAAATATTTGCCAACGACTACGTCAAAGTGGTAAAAGTCAGCTTGGCGCCTGGTGAAGCTCTGACTCCGCACGTAGGCCAGGATCGTGTCATTTATTCCCTGACCGATTACACCATTTTATGGGAAGAAAAAGGTCAAGACCAAGGTTTGAAAACCTGGAAGGCCGGCGACGTGCACGCCCACGAAGCAGGGCAACATTCAGCACAGAACAACGGCGACACTAAAGCAGAATGGTTGGCGTTTGTCAAAAAAAGCCAGCAAATGCCCGATTGCGGCAACGAATCGCTACAAGAAGATATCAATGCGGTGGCTCAGGAATATGCGACCGTACGCCTCGATAATGAATCGTTTAGGGTAACTGAGGTTAAGCTACCGCCCAGCGCCCTTGTTCCGCAGCATTCGGGTGTCCATCGCCTGGTCTATTCGCTTTCCGATTACCAGATTAGGTACGAATCGGATAAGGTCGAGCCCACTGAAAAATCCTTTCGCCAAGGGGACCTTCACTGGCACGAGGCCTGTACTCATGCACTGGAAAATACCGGCGAAAACGAAGCGCATTTTCTAGTAGTGGCATTCAAAAAAAGAATCTAATGAAGCAGCTGAGCAAATATCAAGGGACGGTCGATCTTTCCGGCGCTATGGTCAGTGTGTTATGTATGGTTCATTGCATGGCCACCCCACTGCTTTTTTTGACGATGCCAGCACTGGAGGCAACTGCGCGCTCCCACCACGAGCATTCATGGTGGGGACTGCTGGATTGGGTTTTCCTCGCATTAAGCTTAATTGCCGTTTGGTATGCCGCAAAATACACCACCCACCGAGGTATTCGCTTTTTATTTTGGATTTTTTGGCTGGTCTTCGCTGCGGGATTGATGGTCGAAATGTACGGGCTGCAAGAACAAAAATGGCTAATGTACGCCGGCTCCCTATCCCTGGCTATCACCCATATGGTGAATTTCCGCTATTGCCGGCGATGCAATACCGTCAAATGCGACTAAAAGATCAGCAGGTTAACGGAGCACTTGAAAAAACAAAAAGCAGAATAAACTATGGCAATTGCGCCAAGTAAAAACCATAAACAAACATTGCTGAGGCTCGGATTATTTTGTTTATTGCTAGTCAGCCCCCCTACCCTACATGCACAAAAGGTTTTAAGCTGGGAGGTGCTGGCTGATGTTCATTTCCACGAGCAATACGATGAATCGTTGGATGCTTACTGGCTGATACCGACTTTTGGCCGAAAGCCGAAAGCTCACCAACACCAAACCGTTATTTTAGAAGGCTATTTTATTCCAGTAGACTTACAAAATAATTTTTTTGTATTGTCCAGATACCCGTATGAATCTTGTTTCTTTTGTGGTGGCGCAGGCCCAGAGTCGGTCGTTGAACTACAGATTAGCAAAAAAAAGGTGAAACACATCAGCATGGACAAGCGTGTGCGGTTTAAAGGGACCTTGATATTGAATAAATCCGATTTCGATCATTGTAATTATATTTTGAAAGAAGCTCGCCTTCTGTTTTAATCTGTAGGTATGAAAGTGAACAATTACTGGTTGGAAGCCATCCCCAAAATTGCCGTTGGGCTGCAAAGGCATGATTTGACCCTAAATGTTGTTGTTAAAGGCTTTCGAAGCTATCTTGCGAAAAATGCGGGATGCCCACGCTGCTCCACTATTCCGCAACAAAATCCGCCCTTCCCGCTAGCAAAAAAACTCTTGATAGGGCCTCTACTAGGTGTAATACTTTTCTCTTCCGTAGGATGCTCTGATTCCTCTAAGGCTGACCCCTTGCTCGAAGAAGCTTTCCGCCTGCATCAACAATCATTGGAAACGGCAGATCAGTCAAGGGAGTTATTGCAAGCTTTTCCCGAAAACGATCCCTACCGCCAAAAAATGGCGGCTCGCCTCCGGGAATGGGAAGAACGGGTGATTGAAGTGCCCGGTTTTGAACATGATCACGACCACGACCACGATCACGACCATCATCACCATCACGGAGCGCAGATCGAGCTAACGCCCGAAGATATGCTGATCGTCCAGCAGGAATTGCTGGATAGCGTACAAGCCATCCAAACCGCACTGCTGAAAAGGGCACCGGATAAAAATTAGCAGCTATCCTCGAAGTATTGCTGATGATTGCTGACCACTTGACTTGTGGGATTTCTTGCAACCATTCCAAAGCCGGCTTTCGAAAGACGCTTCTGGATGTCCTCCCATTTTAAAGCACCGGCAAAACCAAAATCCAAAAAGCACACCTTGGCCTTTTGATGGATCACCTAGCAAGGACTACGCTTTCGACCAGTCGAATCCTTCCAGCTGCTTCAAACTATCCTCCCCACCGCCCGAAATTGTAAAAACTGCGCAATAAAATTTAATTAGTCTAAATAAGCTTTGCTCATGTTGAGCAACCCATGTACTTTTACGCTTGATTAAATCTAGTCTAAATAAATAATATCATGATCCGTATTTTACTTTTAACAAGCCTATTGCTGCTATGTAGGATAGCACCTGCCATTGCTCAATTCACGGAGATCTCTTATGACGCCGGGTACACCCAACAGGTGTTTTATCAACTTCGCACCGGCGCACAAACTACCGCTGCGAATACCAGCTGGGATATTGCATTTACGACGCAGGGGCTACAAGACGCCGGTATTTTCCTGAACGAAGCAGCCGGTGCAGAGGGTGTCGAACTGGAGCTCTACCTGGTCGCCGAAAAAACATATGAGGAAAACCTGACGGAAGACGACCTGGAAAACCGCTTGTATAATGACGAGCAAAACTGGCAATACGGAGCCTTCAATACCATGCGCGCTTCAGAAAATCCGGTTGATTATGGCTGGGGGATCTATAACCCTAGCTCACGCACCGTCGAGGGCCAGGAAGTGTTTGTCATCAAACTGCGCGACGGCAGCTTTCGGAAATTAGAAATCACCAGCCTTAGCGGTACCAAGTATAACGTACGACATGCGGCCCTTGATGGCAGCAACGAAGTGACTTTTAGCCTCGATAAAGGCGACTACCCAGCCACGGATTTGGTCTTTTATTCTCTTACCGACAATCAAGTGGTAACGGAAATACCAGGCACCGATACCTGGGATTTGCTGTTCACGCGCTACTCCACCCCTCTCGACGACGGGGCAGGCGACACGCTGAACTATCTGCTCACCGGGACCTTGTCCGGTTTTGGCGTGGAAGTGGCCCAGGCGGATGGCGTAGATCCGGCTACAGTGGCTTACGAAGCCTATGCCGACTCCCTACGTTCGGCCCTGGATGTGATTGGGTACGACTGGAAAACTTTTGATCTGCAAACGTTTACCTGGTCGCTCCCGCAAGACCGCGCCTATTTTGTCAAAACGGTTGAGGGCCGGGTCTGGAAGTTATTCTTTCTGGATTTTGAGGGTTCCTCCACGGGAGTTGCAGTATTCGAAAAGACTGACCTGGGGTTGGTGACTTCTGTAGCCGCCCCCAGCATAGTCGAGGACTTCACGGTTTTCCCCAACCCTGTCCATTCGGTAGCTACCGTAGGCATTACGCTAGAGCAAGCTACACGCGCACGCCTTGAGCTATTTGATGCCCAAGGTCGCCGGTTGTGGTCTACCCAGGCTAGCTGGCCGGCGGGCTTCCAGGTACAGGAGCTGGCCGTGGGTCACCTTCCGCCGGGGAATTATTACTTGCGTATGCACCCGCAAGGTAGCCATCCCGTTACTATCCCGCTCATTATCGCCGGCAGTTAACCCAGAGTGGTACGATCCGGGGCTGTTCTCCTGGCTACGTACCAAGAGTAGGTTTAGCCAGGAGAGCAAAACGGCAACGCAAATGATAGTTCTATGCGACGACTCCATATCCGGCAAAGCATCAACCAAGTTCGAGAATACTAAATAATCCAATCATGAAACCATATTGGCATTTGCTATTGTTGGTATGGCTGCTGTGGAGCCATACTCCAGGTCACGCTCAATCGCCGGCGGCGCCCGATTCTGTCCTTTGGGCGTTGGAACTCGATGACGTCATCGTGACGGCCCAGTATACGCCTACCGATAGCCGCAATGCTGTGCACGACATCTACACTATCCGCCAAGACGCTATTGAGCAGCGGGGGGCCACGAATCTCGAACAACTTCTGCAGCAAGAAGCGACCATCCGGATCCGCCAGGATTTGGTGCTGGGCAGTAGTTTAAGCCTTTTAGGCGTCGACGGGCAGAATGTCAAGATTATGGTAGACGGCGTACCGGTCATTGGGCGCCAGAATGGGAATATCGATTTGAGCCAGCTCAACCTGCACCAGATTGAGCGGGTAGAAATCGTAGAAGGCCCCATGTCGGTCAGCTACGGCACGGATGCTTTGGGCGGGGTGATTAACCTGATCACCAAAAAATCGCAGCTCAACCAGTACGAAGTCGGGCTAACTACCCAACTGGAAGCCAGGGGTGAAAACCGCTACGCCGCAGCATTAGGTGTACGCCCGACCGATAACCTTACCCTGCGTTTCAATGGCGGCTATGATATCTTCAATGGATTCAGCGAAAATGATAGCCTGCGCTCCGTACTATGGAACCCCAAAATGCAATGGTTTGCCGACGCTTATCTGGGTTATCAGCTGGGCGGCAACCGGAAGCTGTTCTACACCGGCAGCTTTTTTGATGAGGAAGTGCAAAATCTGGGTAGCATCCGGCGCCCCCAATTTAAGCCCTATGCCTTTGATGATTTTTACCTAACCAGGCGTGTGAGTCACAGCCTAGCCTACGAAGGCGACCTCGGAGAAAAGTACTATTTGCAAGCTACCACGGGCTACAATCACTTTCGCCGCTATAAGCAAACCCTTCGCAACGACTTTGAAGAAGAGGAGCAACTGGAAGTGCCGGGTCAGCAAGACACCTCCCGGTTTTCGGGCGCTATGCTGCGTGCCACCCTGGCCAGCCAATTCGAAGATGCTTCCCTAAACTTTCAACTTGGGATCGACCTGCGCTACGACGACGCCACCGGAAAACGCATCCGAGATACGCTGAGCGATAGAGAAAACTATTCGCAGATTGGCGATTACGCCGTTTTTGGTAGCCTTCGCTATCAGCCCTGGCCGGCCCTAACAGCTGAGACCGGTCTGCGCTACGCCTATAACACCCGCTACGAGGCGCCGCTGGTGCCTTCGATTCATTTGAAATATGCCATCGACCCCAAATGGACCCTGCGCACCTCCTATAGCCAAGGTTTCCGCAGCCCGGATCTCAAGGAGCTATTCTTTGAGTTTATCGACATTAACCATTTCATCCTAGGCAATCCCAACCTGAACGCCGAGCGCTCGGACAACCTTCAGGCCGGCATCTTTTACGAGCAACAGGGCGAACAACACCGAATCAAGGGAAAGGCCAAGCTTTTCTATAACGACATTCGCGACAAAATTGAACTATTTGAATTCGTAGAAACCGAACGGGGTATCGAACCGGCACTGGACACTTCCACCTTGCGCTTTGCCTATTTCAATCAAGCCGTATTCAAAACGCAAGGCGCCAGTTTGTCGGTAGGCTATTCCAGTCCCAGCCTCGAACTCCACACCAGCGCTGCCGCTATCGGTTATTACAATCCGATGAGCGCCGAGTTATCGTCAGTCGATGCATTTACTTATACCTTCGAGTGGAGCGGCAGCGCTACCTACCGCTGGCGGAAAACCGGACTCAGCACTTCGCTTTTTGTGCGTATCAATGACCGGCAGGTCAATTTTTTCCCGGCTACCGCCGACGACGGCAATACCATTGCAGGTCAGCGTATCCAGGAGGGGTTTACTATGGCAGACTGTACCCTGACCAAATCCCTTTGGCAAGACCGTATCAATCTGACTATCGGGGCCCGCAACTTACTGAACGTACAACGGGCAAATATCGAGGGGGCCGGCAGTGGCGGCGCCCACAGTGGCGGAAGCGGAAGCGCGCCCATCAGCCCGGGCCGAAATGTATTCACCCGGCTAAAAGTAAATTTGGACTGGTAAAAAAGCAGAGAAGTTGCGTGCCTCCAGAAGTTACTCAGAGAAAAGTCGGCAATGGAGGACGTCCAAACGCAGCGCAAAGCTCTGCTGCCTCCTTCCTCCCAATTACTCCGTCTATCGCTTCGGAATTCTTTTTCCTCTTCTACAACATCCAAAAGTTGTGGTTCACTTTAATCCGTTTTTGTCAATTGCAGTCCATTTAAGTATGCCTTTCCCCGTATTTGGCTAAAATCAATTTCTAACTGATCTTTAATGAAGACTTCTCCTGCAAGCGTGAGTGCTTCATGCGATGCTGATTGATTTACCTGTGCAAAAAATTTACCGTTGATGAAAACGTCAAACGCCGATGCTTCTTCTAAGAGCTTTGCAAATAGCAATTTTACCCTGTAAATGCCTGGTTTTAATTTAATTTGCAAAGACTCCATTCCAATAACCTGAGTTTGGTATAGCGGATCATTATCGGTGTTCGTTATATTTTGCAATGATCCATTCTGATCACATCCGCGATCGGTTTCATTCCTTTTAAAGTTTATCCCCCCTTCTACGACAAAGCTTTCTTCCATAGCAGATGCTGGTATCCAATACTCGTCTGGGCTAGCGGTTATAAATGACAGACACGTTCCAAAGGAAAGATTCAGGTCTGAATATGGAGCTGTAAGGATACCATAATTTTTTTCGATAAATGCATGGATGGTATCTTCTGGCGTATAGCCCACCGCCTTGAGGTTGTTTCTTCCATTTCTAATAGGTACTTCCCAGGAGGTTAATCCATTAACTACGGAGCGCATTCCGTAACTAACGCCATTTACAAATAGCTCAACCTCCTTTGTGTTTGTACTGACGGTAACCCTGTCTTTATTTGAAGTCAGGACTTTAGGTGTATGGCTTTGCGTCAGGAAGTTAAGCCCTGGTGCATCATTCAACCAGCTTTTGTAAATGAAAAAGGCATCTTTGGGGGTACGGTCTTGAGTGGTAAGCCCCTTGCTATTTATCCTTGGGTCGGTATCCTGTCGAAAAAATGAACCGAAATCGAACATGTTCCATACGGCAGTGCCGGAAAGAAAATCAAGCTTTTCAAATTGATTAATGTAGGAAAGATGAAATGCATTTTGATAATTAATCGAAAAATCAAATGCTGAAGTGTTCCATTCTCCGTTTAATGAATCAAGGTAAGGGTAAGCGTAGAGTCGTGGATCGGCGCCGGCTCCGTATTCCGTAATCATGACTGGCTTATTGGGCATTTTTTTTCGGTGATGATTCAAGAATGTTGTCAAGGAAGAAAAATCATCATAATACCAGCCAAAATAGACATTCCACCCTACGATCATGGGGATATCGAGCAGCCCGGAGTTGTAATACAAATCCAGGGCTCCGTGATTTGGTATCATTGTGTATCGATGGGGGTCCTCTTCTCGAGTCAAGGACTCGAGTTCCTTGGCGAAGGAAACGACATTTTCCATGAAGCTACTATGATTTTCCGGGTTTTTTCCCAGGAACATCTCATTCATGTAAGCCCAGATCACGACAGAGGGATGATTGAAATGCTGACGAATCATCTCCTTCATTGAAATTCTAGTATTTTGATAAAATACCGGATGATCGGTGATTTCATGGTCTAAGGGTATCTCCATCGAAACGACCAAACCTAACTTATCACATGCCTGGAGCACTGCCCGATCTTGCGGATAGTGAGCAGTCCTGAGAAAATTGGCTCCCATGCGCTTGACCATTTCGATGTCCGATCGATGTAATTCGTTGGGTAAGGCATTACCCATATTTTTAAAATCCTGATGTCTATTTACACCGTGGAGTTTGAGCGGTTCACCATTCAGGAAAAAGCCCTGATCAGCTGTAAATTCGAAAAACCGGTAACCATAGGGATGAACAAATTCGTCTAAAAGACTGCCTTCCTGAGCATTGACCGAAAGTTTGACTGAATAGAGATAGGGGTTAGATGGTGACCAAAGTCTTGGCTCTTTTATTGAAGAAAGATCCATTGAAAAATCGTTATCCCCTTCATTAAGCATTATGGTTGCTCGATTACTAACCACAATTTTTCCGGTATCATCAATAACCTCTGCATTCAAAATAACCTTCTTCGCTATGGCGGAACGATTGACAATAGTACCGGATAACTGTGTTTCGGCCTTAAGAGCGGTGACATGAGAATTTATGAATACGCCCTCTGCTCCCAGTTCATGGCTAAAGAACACCTCATTTTCCCGGACCAACCAAACATCGCGGTAAATACCGCCATAAAAATTAAAATCGCCTTTTAGGGGAATCACCAAGTCGTTATGACGATTGTCGGCTTTCACAAGAATATCATTCCTGCCTACCCTTAGGTATGGAGTAATCTCAATATAAAAAGCATTATAGCCTCCGATATGTTTTCCCGCACTTTGTTTGTTGATGTATACTTCTGCAATCTGATTTACTGCCTCGAATTTTAACCATATTGACTGACCGGAAGGAATAGTATCTAAAACAAATTCCTTTCTATACCATCCCACCCCTCTAAAATAGGCTTCATCGCCATACACATCTTGTACATTCCATGTATGTGGGATTAAAACTTGTTTCCAGTTCGTCGTATCACTATCGAAAGCAAAATACCATCGGTCATTAAAAGTTGTGGATATATTTTGAGCGCAAACATTTCCAATAAAAAACACAAGAACTGTTAGGCTGAAAAAAGATGCCAACTTACTCATAATCTAACAAATTTTGAGGCGAGACGAAGGTTGTCTTATTTTGTCTCCTTGTTTTCAAATTCACTATTCTTTTCTTCGCTTTTTAATGTTTTAGAAATCCGACGTACCGACGGCAGGAGTTATGCCGGCGGCAGCTTCAGTCGGATGAAAGCCTCAGTATCCATGCAATATCCGATGAAAATACACTTTTTCCTCGGAAGGCGCCTTTGCATGCCTGCTTGCTCCAATGCTATGGTTCCTAAAAAGAAGCGCTAGCTTCTTTCTGACTCAGCGTAATCGCTTTTGTAAGTTCTTCTGTCCAAAGAGTCAATTACGAAGATGGGCGAGTGTCGTGGTAAATAATAGCTGCCTGGGCTGGATCAAAGCCCACTTGATTACCTACCAGATGGGAGATGAGCAGGAGTTGACAGTTTTTTCCACCTGCAGGCGATGAGATAGCGTAAAAGCAGCAGTGATTAAAATGCAGGGCTTTTGTGCATAACTTCTTTTCGTAGCCCGCCGAATCCATTAACTTGCAACTTATGACGCCTAGCCATATCAACGTACCGCGAGCAGAGGCCGCCCCTGCCCTGCTGCTCATCGACATCCAGCAGGGCCTAATTCCTTACGCCCCGTACTATGGCGGCCAGCGCAATAACCCCAATGCCGAGACTAGGGCCGCAGCCCTGCTATCTTTTTGGCGGGAAAAAAGCTGGCCGGTCTACCACGTGAAGAACGATTCGACCAACCCGGATTCGCCCCTCTACCCAGGTAAACCGGGCAACGCCATCCATCCTGCTGTGCAGCCCCTGCCCGAAGAGCCCCTCCTCAAAAAAACGGCCAACAGTGCGTTTATCGGTACCGACCTGCAGGAGCGCCTGCAGGTCGCTGGCATCGAGCAGTTGGTCGTCGCCGGCCTAACAACTGACCACTGCATCTCCTCGACCGTGCGTATGGCAGCAAACTACGGCTACGACGTCCACCTTGCAGGCGATGCTACTGCTGCTTACGAGCGCACCACGCCCAGCGGCCAACATTTTACGGCCCAGGTCATGCACGCTGTCAACCTGGCCAGCCTGCAAGGCGAGTTTTGCCAGGTGAAGACGGTGGAAGCCTTATGCCTGTTTTTTGCCGACAAGGCGCAATCCGGTATTTAGCCCAATACCATAAAAAAAGCCTGCGGCGAATACCGCAGGCTCAAATTTTTTGGCTGTTGTAACTAGTGAATCTATTCGGCGCTATTGATCGATTGACGACAATACCCGGCCCATGAATCCTTTGAGGGCCTCACGTTTCGGAGTGCCGTTCTGTATATCTTCGTGTACTTCGAGGGCTCCGTACATGTTCGACAGTAGTTCGCCGATCACATCCAGCTCTTCATCTTTAATTCCAGGCGCTTCGGTGATGTTTTCCAGCGTCTCAATGGCTTCTAACAAGTAATCGCGATCGTACGCCTCGATGAATCCCGTCAGATACTTAATTACTGGCAACCGCATGGACCATGGCTTTTAATACATCAAATTTGTTGGTCTGTACTTGATCGACCAGTTCGCCATTGCGAAACAACGCGAAGGTGGGCAGATTGTTCACATTAGCTAATTTACGCGACGCCGGATTTTTTTCAGCGTCGACCAAAACGAAGGTCGCGTCTTCATTCTCGGCGGCCAGCTTTTTAAACTTGGGCTTCATGATGCGGCAGTTACCGCACCATCCGGCCGAATATTGTACGACTACTGTGTCTTTTTGTTGGATGATGTCGTGGAGCGTATCTGTCTTCAGTTCGGTAAACATAATGCTTTTCTTTTTGAGTGAAAAAGTGATTCTTGTCGTATCGTTTGGGCGGTCGCTTAGTGGGTACTCAGATAGCTGGTTACGCCCTGGCGGTCGGCCGTCATGGCCTCTTCGCCTTCTTCCCAGTTGGCGGGACAAACTTCCCCCTTCACTTGGAAGTGGGCGTAGGCATCAATAAGCCGCAGGTATTCTTCGACATTACGGCCCAGGGGCATATGGTTGATGCCTTCGTGAAATACGATGCCTTTTTCGTCAATCAGGTAAGTTGCGCGGTAGGTCACGTTATCGCCATCGCGCAGTTCTACGCCGGTCGCCTCATCCTTGCGGATATTGGTCGTATCCAGGATGCCTAGCATGCTTGCCAGGTTGCGATTGCTGTCGGCCAACAGATTGTAGGTTATCCCTTCGATACCACCGTCGTCTTTTGAGGTACTCAACCAGGCGAAATGTACTTCGGGAGTATCGCAAGAGGCGCCGATCACGATGGTGTTGCGCTTCTCAAATTCGGGCAGCAAGGCTTGAAAAGCGTGCAGCTCGGTCGGAC
Organism: uncultured Saprospiraceae bacterium; assembly: GCA_964530825.1. Lineage (GTDB taxonomy): Bacteria > Bacteroidota > Bacteroidia > Chitinophagales > Saprospiraceae > CAZHCA01. Next base: position 14,354 of record CAZHCA010000035.1, on the reverse strand, counting down.
ACACAAACGTGAAATCCTTTGGGTACCAGAAGAGCAATACTTTTTTACCCTGGCTGGTTGCTTCTTTCAGCACGTTAATGGCGATGGTATCGCCCATCTCATTCATTGCGTTTACATCAATGTCGGGAAACTGTTTTCCAATAAAGGCCATAATGTTTCATTTTTTACTGAACATTTGAAAAACAGGTTACACCGGTAAAGGTTGAGATCCAGAAAAAAGGCCTGCGAGGGTAGAAAACGGTCATTCAAGTAGCTCCTGCTAGGAGGGCAAGACTTTAAGAAATTATATTTGGGCATCTTCCCATCTGCTTCTGAATCTTTTTTATTTGTGCGGACAAGACCACATCTGCTGTGCGGTCGCGTCTGGCCCGTTTTTGACATTTAGGTGGCAAAATACATTCGGTATAGCTAAAAATGCGCTTAATTTCAGAGCATACGACATATGCCGGGAAGCAAAACGACCGAGCGCTTAATTTACCGCCTATCGGAGCGGCTTGAATTCGGCACCTACCTAAAGTTATGCCAGGCGGGGAGCGGGGCTACAATTTTAAGCACGGACTACCGGATTTGTAAAGTGGAATGGGAGCATAGATTTGGGTCTACTACAAGCATTCGGAAGGAATGGAGGTCATTGCAGAAAGGGAAATAATCAGTTTTTGCCGGACCTAGTTTTCATGGATACACCTCGATAATGCGACTGACCTCAGCCAGTTGCCCCGGAGTAGAAGGGAAAGCCCGTGAAGCAGTTCGCTCCACGGGCTTTTTACGCTTTTTGACATGACGGTCCAGTTCCAAGGGTCAACCTTATCAGATCCGCTCCGGAGCCAGCTCCCATTTTTCGGGAGACCTCCAAAGACTGGACAACAACAATGCTCTCATGAAAGTGAATTCCTTGGGGAGCTTGTCGTACATTTTCTCGAAGAATTCTTCGTGTCCCAGTAATTCCTGTTTCCACTGTTCGCGATCAATTTCCATGATATCGTCAAATTGTTCTCTGGAAAAATCAAGGCCATCCCAGGTAATATCTTTGTAAGTAGGCATCCAGCCGATGGGGCTTTCCACGGCGCCGGCATTTCCTTTTACCCGGCCAATGATCCACTCGAGCACTCTCATGTTCTGACCGAAGCCCGGCCATATGAAGTGGCCGTCATCGTCTTTCCGGAACCAGTTGACGACGAACATTCTGGGCGGGTTGGCCAGTGATCTGCCAAACTGCAACCAGTGGTTAAAGTAATCGGCCATGTGATATCCGCAGAAGGGGAGCATGGCGAAGGGGTCTCGTCTTACCTTACCCACCTGGCCGAAAGCAGCGGCTGTCATTTCCGAGCCGATGGTCGAGGCGGCGTAAACGCCGAAGTTCCAGTTCACCGCCTGATAAACCAAGGGAACGGTTGTACTCCTTCGGCCGCCTACGATGAAAGCACTAATGGGCACGCCTTTCGGGTCTTCCCAATTTTCATCGATGCTCGGGCATTGGCTTGCCGGGCAGGTGAATCTTGCATTGGGGTGCGCTACTTTTTCCCCCTTGGCAGGGTCGTGAACTTTACCGTGCCAATTAATGGTGCCTTCGGGTAATTCCTGGTCGATTCCTTCCCACCATACGTCACCATCCGGCGTAATACCTACGTTGGTGAAAATACTGTTTGACCGGATGGTCTCCATCGCGTTGGGGTTGGTCTTGTAGTTCGTACCAGGGGCTACGCCAAAGTACCCGGCTTCCGGATTGATGGCATAGAGCCTACCGTCCGGCCCCGGTTTGATCCATGCAATATCATCCCCTACGGTAGTGATTTCCCATCCCTCCATACCTTCGGGCGGAATCAGCATCGCAAAGTTGGTTTTGCCGCAGGCGCTCGGGAAGGCGGCAGCAACGTAAGTTTTTTCACCCGCTGGACTTTTGGCCCCCAGGATAAGCATGTGCTCGGCCAGCCATCCTTCTTCTCTGGCCATTACGGAAGCGATGCGCAATGCGAAGCATTTTTTCCCCAGCAGGGCATTGCCGCCGTATCCGGAACCGTAAGAAGCAATGCTTCGCTCTTCCGGATAGTGCACGATATATTTGGTTGTCGGATTACAAGGCCACAAAGCGTCTTCCTGTCCGGATTCGAGCGGTGCGCCGACACTGTGGAGGCACTTGATGAATTCCCCATCCTCACCCAATTGATCCAGGACGGCGCCCCCCATGCGGGTCATGATGCGCATATTCACCACCACGTACTCTGAGTCGGTGATTTCGACGCCGATTTGAGAGATGGGAGAGCCCAGGGGGCCCATGCAGAATGGGATCACGTACATGGTTCTTCCCTTCATACACCCTTCGAACAAGGGATCCAGCGTCGCTTTCATCTCTTTGGGATCCATCCAGTTGTTGGTAGGACCCGCGTCTTCTCTTCTGCGGCTGCAGATAAAGGTTTTGTCTTCGACCCGGGCCACGTCACTAGGGTCCGAGAAGCAGGCAAAGCTATTGGGTCTTTTCTCCGGATTTAGCCGGGTAAAGGTTCCTTTATCTACTAGCTTTTGTGTTAAGGAATCATATTCTTCCTGCGATCCATCGCACCAATAGATCTGTTCGGGCTGGCACTTGGCAGCAGTATCAGCCACCCACTTTTTTAGGGCTTGGTGTCTTATACTCAAGCGGTCATTTGCCAGGTTCTTATCGGCTACTTTCATAGAACGTATATTTTAGGTGGTGATCGAATCTACAAACAAAATTATAAGATTGATGAATAATACGATATGACTTATGTCAGTTGGTCGGCAATCGTTTGTAATGCAAGGCCTCGATAACAACACAACTACAATGAATTAGACCACCTAGGCTGGATGGTTAATGGAATGCATGCTGCATATTGATATTTGACAATGGGCTTGCTCCTGCTCCTTCCCTAAGGTGCCCGATTGTGATATCCATGCAACCATTTTCGATTCCCTGATACAGTTCCTTGGGTGGGATCCCACCCAAGGAACTGTGCCAAAGAGAAAAGAACAAGCCGGATTCTACAATTTAGGGGGTAGCGCTTTGGGGAAGAGGTCATACGATCTATATACAAACACGTTAGGTAGTATAACGGAAAAATAATTATCTTGGAGAAGAGATAACAGCAGAAAAATGGTGAGTATAGCAATAGAAGATAAAATAGAAGAGATCTTATCTCCTTCTGAACCAGAATATATAGGCATTTTCGGATCCTATACACGTGGAAAATAACATGAAGAAAGTGATTTAGATATACTGGTGAAATTTGGTAAGAGATTGAATTTGTTTGACTTAATAGGATTAGAACAGGACCTTTTGGAAGCACTAAGTATAAAGGTTGACTTGTTAACTGAAAATGCATTAAGCCCATTGATAAAAGAATTCGTTGAAGAGGATCTCAAAGAATTGCTCAAGGGTGCATAAATTCCATTTGGTATATATCGTTTGAGGTGGTCCGTTAAAACCGGACCATCTCACGGTTTCACCGGACCACCTCAGTGGACCTTGTCAAGATTGTGAGGCTTTGTTGGATTATAAAATGTTGAACAAAGTACCTAAGTCAACGGACACTTTGCCAGGTTTCAATGAAAATGAGCCGATAATAAAAATAACAGGTACAGTTTTCCAAAAGGACGAAAAAACACCAGCGGAAGATGTAATCCTCTACGTATACCAGGTTGATCGAAATGGAATTTATCAACCAAGTGAAGAACCTGTTGGTTGGGAAAAAACGCATGGACAATATCGTAGTTGGCTCAAAACGGGAGCGGATGGATAATTCACCTTCTACACTTTCCGTCCAGCTCCATATCCCGAAGTACAAGACCCAGAGCACATCCATATTTATGTTAAAGAACCGAACACGATTCCATACTATCTCGATAGCCCCAAGGGCATGAGCGCAGGTTAGATCAAATGAAGAAGAGTGGTTTTGCACAGACTCCCGTTGTATGCCATTCACACGAACTTAAACCTCACATTAGATAGTGATGGAATTAGGACACAGAAGGGAAAATTTGTACCTTTGTAACAAGGTTGCATTAAGAGAGTAGAATTTGAAAAATGCGTTTTCCATATTGATGATAACAGCATTAATGCTACCCAACCTCAAAAAGATTGGGATACTGATTGACTTTAAAATCAACCAAGATTTTATTGCTGAGGTGCTGTGTATCAATAGAGAAAAACCTATGTCAACTTGTAATGGCAAATGCTACCTATCTGAACAACTAAAAAAAGCCGAAGAACAGGAAAAACAACAAGCCCCTGCCAGTCAAAAAGAACGATTAGAAGTGGTGCACTTTTTTTCTAAAAGCTCTTTTGATTTAATTCTTTATCCAGGTAGTTTTGTAGGCAAGTTAAACCCGGCTTGTGTTGATGAATTCTACACATCTTCTTACATCACTGATATTTTTCGACCACCGAAACTCAATTTGATTTAGACCATTTGATTGGCCGGACACCAATCGTTTTTTAGGCAAGCTGCTGAACATGGCAGATCTTGCTGTTTATGCTATGTAATTGGCATAGACGCCTGTTCATTAATTTTAAATCAAATTCAAAATGAGTTTCAAAAATATTTTGATGCTAGCGTTTTGTATGCTTTCATCAACGTTATTTGCCCAATCTGAGCAAAAAGAAATCAGATTACTTGATGCAGAAAGCTCTTTGCCAATAGTAGGTGCGACATTCAAATACAGAAAACAAAACGGTCTATCTGATCAAAATGGGGTTATCCGTTTTTCGTATATCCAAGGAGCAACTCTTCAGCTATCGCATGTAAATTATGGGACTTGGTCATTGGATGAAGAGGCGCTCCGCATGGCCATTAAGGATAAAGTACTTTACCGGAAAGAAGTCACGGTAAATCTTTATCCAGTTACCATCATTGCTGTTAAACCGCAGAGTGTTCAACCAGAAGGAGCAATCAAGATTGAGTACCAAGATCGTTTAGAGCATGACGCTGCCAATATACTCAATCAAACTCCAGCGTTTAATAGCATTCGCAAAGGAGGTAACTATGGATTTGACCCTGTTTTCAGAGGATTTAAGTATGATCAGTTAAATGTGGTCATGAATGGGGCACAAAGTGCTACGGCTGCTTGCCCAAACAGGATGGATCCGCCCACAAGTCAAATGGCCCCTAATATGATGGACCGCATTGAGATATTAAAAGGTCCGCATGCGCTGCGTTACGGAACTGGATTTGGTGCAACCATCAATTTTATCCCCGCAAAATTGAGATTCACGAGTGAACCGGACTTTTATGGCCGCTTATCTAGTGGCTATGAGAGCAATGGGAATCTTCTGAGGGGAGAAAGTCAGTTTGGACTGAGTGGTGAAAAGTATGATGTAAGCTTTTTTGCCTCCTGGTCGCAAGGCGATGATTACACCGCAGGAAATGACGAAACCGTTCAAGCAGATTTCAGCAGGGGTAGTTTTGGTACGAATATCGGTATCAAATTGGCTTCCAATCAACAATTGCGACTATCAGCTATATATAACAGGGCGCGCGATGCAGACTTTCCGGCTCTTCCCATGGATTTAAGAGAAGATGATACCTGGATGTTTAACGCCCGGCACGATATCCAATTTGAAGGTGAAAAACTGCAAAGTTGGAATACCACTGTTTTTGGTTCGTTTGTAGACCACTTAATGAACAACCTACTCAAACCTTTAGACCCACGAATGCTAAATGCCGAAACCTTTGCCACTACCTACAATTATGGCGGCCGAACGGAAGGGGTTTGGAAGCTGCCAACAGGAAAAGTTTATGCTGGTGCAGACCTCAGAGTAGAGGGGGCCGAAGGAACAAGGGTTCGAGAGTTCCTCATGGGGCCGATGGCCGGCAATGTAGTGGAAGACAATGCCTGGCAGAATGGCCGCATTAGCAAAACTGGGCTTTTTGCTGAATATCAAATCAATGGTAAGACGTTTGACTATATTGTTTCCGGAAGGCTGGAGCTAAATACTGCTGACGTGAATGACCCCACGCAGGAGTTTACTCAGGTCAACCCAGAAACGCAGATTACCCAAGTGAATCCAAGTTTGAGTCTGGGCATATTAAAAGACTTTGGAAATAATGTTCAAACAGGCTTATGGTTGGCAAGAGCACAACGAAGCGGAAGTTTGACCGAGCGGTTTATCAACTATTTTCCGGTTGGTCAGGATCCTTTTGAAATGTTAGGGAATCCACAGTTAGCACCAGAAGTAAACTATCAGGCCGATTTAACCTTTAAGTGGCAAGCAGCCGAGAAATCCATCATTAATGTCGATGTATTTGCTGCTTATTTACAGGATTACATCTCATCAGTAATTGACACTACCTTATCACCGAGACTGCCTATGAGTCCGGGTGTACGTCAGTTTATTAATATTGATGAAGCGTTTAAGACTGGGGTTGAAGTAAGCTGGGATCAGGTTTTGTTTGCAGGATTATCTCATCGTATGGGCATTGCCTATACTTATGGGCAGGACTTAGAAAGAGATGAACCATTACCCGAGATCGCCCCATTGGATGTGCGCTATGCTATTTACGGCAGCTATCTCAAAGATCGACTAAGACCCGAAGTTGTTTTCCGTTACGTAGCAGAACAGTCAAGGGCTTCTGCCGAATTTGGTGAAACGGTTACCCCTTCATTTAGCTTACTGGATGTAAAAATTGGATACCAAATCAGATCTGGTTTATCAATAAATGCCGGAGTAAATAACCTGTTGGACGAGAACTACTTTGAGCACCTTAACCGTTCCGTAAGAGGTACTAATGCGCCTATTTTTGCTCCTGGGAGGAACTTTTTTGCTAATCTAAATTTTACATTCTAATTTATTAGTGGAGGGAAGCTAAAGCTTCCCTCCACCATATTGTTTAACTCAAATAATGAAAAATATGAGATATTGTATCACTGCAGTTATAGTAGTATCAATACTTACAGCTTGTGAAAATTCTTCTTCATCGCAAATGTCACCTGTGCTTATATTAACCAATCATCATTGAGCAGCATTTATGGAAACAACATCAGCAATAATCTTTACCATATTGACGGGAATAGTAATCATTTTTCAGGGATGTTTAGCTGCCGGAGTACCGTGGGGAAAAGCATCGATGGGGGGCCGATATCCAGGAAAATACCCTCCCAAAATGAGAGTCTTTGCGGTCTTGAATATGCTCGTTCTCGCCTTTATTGCAGCAGTTGTATTATCCGAGGCTAACTTGATGTTTCCCCAATTAAACACCATTTCAAGTATTGGAATTTGGGTTATTGTTGTGTTCTTTGCCATCGGGACTGTGATGAATGCCATTACCCCTAGTAAGATAGAGCGCATTTGGGCCCCAGTAGCTTTAACTCAATTTGTTACCAGCTTAATTGTGGCAATTGGATAGTTTTTAAAAAAGGCACTGATTTTGAGGATTCAAACAACAACCCCAAAATCGGTGAAGGGTTGTTGGAAGAAGGAATCCAATTCAAGGCTTTTTCTTCCGGGCAGGTACTTCTTCGCTCTTTTTTCAGGGCATTGTTGCCTGAGAGGTGCTGAAGCAGAAAAAAATGCCGGCTCCGAACCATTTTTTCTTTCGGAATGTCTACTCTTCAAAATTTACCATGAAAGCGATCATTGCCATTGCCATGCTTGCCGCTACCGGCATGGTCTTTGCCTGTTCTAAAGATCAGGTCCAGCCCGACAATCCTTCTGGCGTTCAGGACCTAACCGAAGTGCTTCTGGAAGGCTCGTGGGTCATTACCTTATTCATCGATGACGGCGATGATGATACCTACTATTTTGACGGCTACACTTTTTCATTTCAGCCTGGAGATAGTGTGGTAGCTACGTCCTCCCAGTCCGGGCAGCGTATTCAGGGGACCTGGCAAACGCGGTTCGATGACGGCAGAGTCGAACTTTGGCTGAATTTTTCCACCGGCAGCGACGAATTCCGGGAGCTGAATGAAGACTGGTACCTGATTGAGGCGAGCGATGATCGCATCCGGCTGGAGTACGACTATGATGACGACGACGACTCTTATTTACTGACCTTCGAACGCGTCTAGGGATGAAAAAATACCTGCTCGTTGCAAGTGCCTGGATGGCTCTGGCCTCGGCTTTAGGGCAAGATGGGGAACCTGCCACCCTCATCGGAAGCGGGCAAGGTGGAAAAGCAGACCTTGGATTCATGGTCGCTCCTGCATACGGGTTCACGAAATTTGACGATGCCGGAGTCTCCCTGATGGAACTACGCGGTGGTCTGGTGATCAACGATCGCTTCACCGTAGGCGGCTTCTTCACCTTTTCCGTCAATGATTTCGTCCCGGTCAGTGAAACCATACCCAATATTTACATGGATTACCTGGCGGGTGGGGGGCTGCTGGAGTACACCCTCCTCTCCCGGCGTTTGTTCCACCTGACATTCCCCCTGCTTATCGGTGTAGGGGAAGTGAAAATGGATAGTGATTCCGGATCACCTGGCCTGGGAGAGAGCACATTTTTTCTGATCGAACCTGCCGCACTGCTGGAAATGAATGTGCATAAAAATGTGCGCTTGAATATCGGAGCCGCCTACCGGTTTATAGGCGAGATGAGCTATCGAAACCTCGATCAGCGCGATCTGGCCGGTTTTGCAGGGAAGGTGGGAATAAAATTCGGCCTTTTTTAGGGTGGTTCTTTCCGCACTCTGGCAAGAGAATTATAGCGGTTAAACAATGGAACGCTCGCAGGCTATGTCATTGGTGGCGATGTACGAGTAAGCTTCCCCAAAACCCTGCGAATCGGGGCCCTGAGCCTGATCGAGCAGGAAATCGGAAAGGCATGGAAGGTGCTGGACGAATTCCGGTTGATGGACCCGAATGAAAGCTAGATGCAAAACCGGAGGTTTTGCCGTGTGCATTTGAGTGTGGGAGGGGTTGATTGCACCCGGGAACACCCCTTCAATACTTTTGAGGTTGTACTTAAGCAATAGCGGTTTGGGTGCCGGCAAACTATTTTTTAAAGATATTTTTAATTTAATGTGTATTTGCTAACCTCCGCTGCTGATCTTACACAAGACATTAGCATGTATGGAGGGCATGCAAACAACTTCTTTTGTGTGTAATACCGTTTCAAGTATGAAATGACCTAGAAGTTATTTCATAATTGAAGCGGTATTATTTGTTTTCTCGCTGTGTGGAGGTTCTTGAAGATGAATCTGTGCTGACCGAAGCAGCCGTATGTCAGGACAGGTTCAACTTTGCGCAGCGATCGGGTAGAACGGGGAAATGCGACGAGAATTCCATTCCGGGCAATGATAAACTCATCCACGCATGGTCCGCACCGCAGGTGCCAAACCAGGAATAGCCATTCGCCTATAAGAAACTTTCCAGGTAAGACAATAGTTCTTATTATTGTAAGACAATATAGCATCATGGACAGGATAACCGTACGCATCGACCCCGACCTCATCCGGCAAGTCAAGGCCCATGCCAAGGATTTGGGCCTCAGTGTCAGCAAGTATGTGGAGATGCGCCTGCGCGCGGGCCTGATCGTGGAAAAGCCCGAAGAAGGGCCCACCCCGGTCATGGATAGCATCCAGCTTTTCAGCCTGGGCCAGGGTACCGATTACCGGGAGCTCCGACGCCGAAAAATGCTGGACCGGATCCAGGATAAAGAAAGGCAGGGGGCATCATGAACAAGGGCAGGATCAAGGTCTGGCTAGACACCAACATCATCGTGTATGCCCTGGACCTGGACTCCCCTTTCCACAAGGATGCCTTCGAGCTGATGAAGATGGCCGAACGTGGAAAGGTGGAAGGCTGTATCAACACGCTCAGTTTGTTCAATGCCTTGTTCCTGCTTGGAAATGGGGCAGAGGAGAGTTTGTACCGTATGGCACAGTTGCTTCGGGTCGTGGACCTTGAGTCGCCACAAGCCATGCAATGCCTGAGGTCGGATTGGTCCGACAAGAAGGACGCTTACCAGCACGAGTGCGCCCTGGCAGCAGGGGTTGGATTTCATCGTGACCGAAGATCGCAAGGGTTTCAAGCATTCCGTGATCGACATCCTATCTACGCGGGGCTGTTTGAGTTTGCTGTAGGTACTTGGCTTTTTTCAGCCGGCCCTTCCAAAAAATCGTCTCAGGTTGCCTTGAACCCCTGTCCGCACACCCATTGAACCAAGCAGCTGTTCCCACATTTAGATCCCGTGGAGGCGGTCGTGCCCGACACCATGCCGCCGGCATTCGTCAGCCCTTCGGGCAGAAAATTCGGTGAATTTCCGGGTTAACAAGAAAGAGTGAGCCGTCTTTTCATAAGCCTATAGTGCACTGTTATCTTATATTCTATTTACCAACCTGACCCGGTTTTCCCGAAAGCGTTTTTGAGCTCTCCGGCAAAGAACACTTAGTTATGTGATAAAGGTCACTTTATACCGGTGGATTTACTCCTACTTTCGCAACAGCGTTGCATTAACGGGTGCTTGTGTTACCCATGCTGCACAATTGACAACTTATTCTAAACTAACTTATCTAAAAGAGATGCTTAACAGAATTTCGCTACTGATGTTACTGTTAATGATCGTTAGCAGTACTTCCGCCCAGGGTCTTCTACAAGGGAAGGTGTATGATCAAGCAGGCAACCCACTTGTAGGAGTTAATGTATTTTTGCACCAAAGCAAAACCGGTACGATTAGTCGGGCTGATGGCTCCTACCAACTTACTATCCCCTCAAATCTTAAAGTACTTACATTGGAATATACCTATGTAGGCTATAGAACCCAATCAAAAACTATTGACTTAAAAGCAAATGCTTATGATGAAGTATATACTTTGGATATAAGTATGGTCGAATCTCCGCTTGAACTACAAGAGATAACCGTTACAGCAGGTTTTATCAAACAAAAGGACGAAGTACCTTACCCAATTGAAACGGTTAAACGAAAAGAGGTAGTAACCGGTGGGGAAGTCAATTTTGCCAGAGTCATAGCACGTACGCCGGGTGTATATTTTACAAACTTCGGATTAGGTGGCGGTCAGCCCGTTATTCGTGGCTTAACCAATACAAATTTGGTTACACTTAATAATGGCATTAAGCAAGAAGTTTTTCAATTTTCATCTAACCACCCATTTCTAATCGATGAATATACAGCTTCGCATGTTGAAATTATTAAAGGGCCAGCCTCTTTGCAATATGGCTCTGATGCCGTTGGAGGTGTTATAAATTTGGTTAGAGAGCGTCCAGCAGAACCCAATAGCATTGAAGGCGATGTAGTCTCACAATATCATAGCAATACCAATGGATATCTACTCAGTGCAGGCGTAAAAGGTAGCCTTGACCAATTCTTTCTTGGTGCTCGCGGGAGTTTAAAATCACATAAGGATTATTCGGACGGTGATGATAATGTTGTTGGAAATACCAGATTGAATGAGGGTAACCTTAGCTTAAACACTGGATACCGCTCGGATCATGGACTATTCACGTTAAATTACAACTATACCGATGCTGAATATGGGATTCAGAATGGCCCTCAAATAGACCTCTTCGCCAACCCATTATCCGAAACCCTTTTAACTGAGGAGCGAAAAAACCAAGTGTGGTATCAGGATTTAAAGAATCACCTGATTACATCAAACAATACCGTTTTTTTCGGCAAAAATACCCTTAATGTTGACTTGGGCTACCAATCAAATACGCGTGAATTGATCGCTGGCGGAATCAACCCTCAAAACGAATTGGTGACACCACAAGTAGTTTCCATGGTGATGAACACTTTCACTTACAATACTAAATTCAATATGCCAACGGGTAAGTACAACCTTATATTCGGAGTAAACGGGGCCATTCTTAACAATGATGCTGATGAAACCAAACCCAATGTTCCTATGCCAGATGCCACCATAAACGACATAGGGCTGTATGCCATTGGTGATTTTCAACTCGCTGAAAATTTAATACTTACTTCCGGTCTTCGTTATGACTATAGAAACATGAAATCCTTTCCTGTAGCTACCACGAATACAGACCGATTTGAAGTCGATAACACCTATAACAGTGTAAACGGCTCTATTGGTATCACCTATAATTTTATTGAAAATCAATTTTTGAAAGCCAATCTTGCACGAGGTTTCCGCTCACCAAACGTTCCGGAATTAACACAAAACGGTATCCACGGTGGTAGATTTGAACGCGGTGATCCTAACTTAGATGCACAAAGCAATTATCAGCTAGATCTAACTTATCATTGGCATACCAACTGGGCCACTTTAAATATTGCTCCGTTTTTCAATATCATAAACAACTACATTTACTTGGTCCAAACGAATGAAGCGGCTCCTATTGGGGGTGGAAATGTATTTCAACATGTTCAAAATGACGCTAACTTATATGGTGGTGAGATTGCCTTGGATATTCATCCTGTAAATTGGTTAGGTATCCATGGTAGCTACAGTATGATTCGTGCCGACATCACAGACGATGATGAAGGTATTGACCATCCAACATTTACACCACAAGACCGTTTAACAGGTGAAATTAAAGTACAGCAAGACCAGTTAGGGTTTTTAAAAAGACCTTACGTATCTATTGAAGTCATAAACTTTTTTGAGCAAACACGCACGGGACAAAACGAAGCTATCACACCTGCTTACACCTTGCTCAATGCCAGAATTGGGGCAAGTTTATCCATCGGAAGTCAATACCTTGACCTTTTCATCACGGGAAACAACCTTATTAATGAAACGTATTTTGACCATTTGTCAGTTACTAAGCCACTTGGTTTAAATATGATGGGTCGTAACATTATTTTTGGTTTACGCCTTCCGTTTAGTTTCAAAAACAGTAGTTTAAATAATAGTTAATTGCCTAACCTATTTACGAAATATAGTTATCTTTCCCATAAAAAGTTATGGGAAGACCTTTGAATAAACTGGATACGACTTATTCTAAAGGTGCTTTGGAAAAACTATATAAAAGCGAACCAGATCCTCGAATGAAAGAGCGTTTGTTAGCCATTCTTCGTATGTATAGTGCTGAAAAGATAAGCGCCTTTATTGAACGTAGTCCTAGGATCATTCGAGCTTAGCGAAGTCGCTGGAACGAAGCAGGTCATCAAGGCTTAAAGCCGAATTTCAGTGGGGGGGGCCTAAGCCTGAGTTATTAGCTACGGATTGGGATGATATAGCCAAATACGTTGAAAATAGGGGCATGAGCCTGTTAGATGTAAATACTTACATCGCGGAAACCTACCAGGTTGAGTGTTTCTATGACATGGTTTGGCGCGAATTAAGAGGCAAACGCAATATTCCCTATGGCAAACCCTTCAAAATCAGTGACCGGAAGCCAGATGATGCCCATGAACAACTTCAAAAAAAGTAGGCGCTTTTGTTGAAATTCATCTTCAGGCTATCATTGGTTTATGTGACGGTTTGAGTTTGCAAAATCAGCCCAATTATCATCGCATGTTAGCCACGCCACGTTTTAGCTACAGGCAAGGTTCCACAAGATCACAAGCCCTTTTTGGCTTTATGGGTATCAATGGAAATGACTGCTTATGTGCAACCCCAAAGGCTAAAGCAAAGAACTTTCAGGATTTTCTAAGGTGAAATAAACCTTTGTCGATATGAAAACTACAATTAGAGTATTCGGGGTTTTATTAATATTAATATTAATTGGGCTATACCTACTTCGTCCCAGAACTGATGTGCCTGAGATGGATCAATCTTTAATCAAAGATAGATATATTACAGAATACCCCAAAGAATTCCATTTTCTTCAAACTGAAAACGACTGTGGTCCTTTCAATGCCGCTGCAGTTACCCGGACTTTGAGCAATAAGTCTGTTAGCTCAGCTGATTTTGCAGATAATATTGGTTGGAGAATGCCAAATAATTATACAATGCCTTGGGGCGTAGAAAAGCAACTTAAAAATCAAGATATCCCAATTGAGCTTCCTAACCTACCAGTCTTTTCCGACAATGAACGGATTGACTTTTTACATGAAAGAATGTCACAAGGTAAAATCATAATTATTCTGGGAGTGAAAGATAGTATCCAGCATTACTTGAGCCTTTTTGGATTTGACCGGCAGAATGATGAATTCTATGTATACGATAGCCTAATTGAAGAAGGAATACCCGGATTCACAATTGATGAAAATGGGAGCCAGCCAGGAAATAGAACACTCAGTTCAAAAGAACTTTTAGACTTCTGGAGGGGGGGCGGTATGTATGGCAAGTTCAAATGGTATGCTATCGTTGCGGGGTAAATTTTAATTAATCCATTATTTGATGATAAGACCAAGACATGAAAAGCTATTTTCTTTTTTTGAACTAATACCAACAATAGCTATGCGATAATGTGCTTCCCCCCAAAGTTCGAGTAGTACTCTTGTTTTTGTTTTCATAGCAGTACATTAAATAAAA
>CAZHCA010000034.1:0-45856 GCA_964530825.1 uncultured Saprospiraceae bacterium | reverse complement strand
CGGGCACATCTGTGGGTTACATATCTGCGGTCCACTCTGGCTAATCGACTCAATAGCAGATCGTTTGCCAACATCAGGCGATATACTTTTTTGTGATTGATTTGATACCCCCGCAAGTGCAAATAAGCAGTCATCCGCTTGTAGCCACAGCGCAGATCATCATCGCGTTGCACCGCTTGAATCATATCCACTACCTCTTGGTTGGGACGCTCACTGACTATACCATCGCAAGTAAAATGGAGCGTGTGTGGATGGCGAACAGCCCGGCCGAGAACGTCTTTGTTGATCACCCTGGGCTTTGGACCGGTAGTAATACTGGTGACGTGTTAAGCCAAAAGCTACCAAAGCCAGCGTCAAACGAAGACCCTGACTTTGGTAGCTGCGTACACGTGAGCGTTTCTCGCACGGGCTCAGGGCTTTACCCGGGCCTCTTTCAAGGCTCGAATTAATAGCTCTTTCTGTGCCACCAGTTCCTTAAGCTGCTGATTCTCCTTCTCTAAGGCCTTAATCTGCTTTAGTTTCTTGGTGGGCATGCCTTGCTGGAACCCTTACTCGCCCATCTCTTCAAATTTCTTCTTCCAGGCGTAATAGGTGGCTGGATAGACATCGTACTTGACCAGCGTCTCTTTAACCCCCTTGGTGGAAGCTTCCTTGATGAGCGAAAGCTTGTCCTGTACTGTGAATTTGCGTTTCTTAGCCATGATTAAAGTTACAGTTTTTGAACTGTAATCCAATCCGACTTTTTATGGGGCCAAAACACCAGAACTGCCGTTGCTAGGAGCAACGTTACAAGTACAAGTTTTTTCATGATGAGGAATAAATGATTTTGGTTATAAATTCTATAACAAGATCTAGGTCATATTTTAAGTAACCGTGAAGTGATTTGCCACTTCTTTTATCGTATTGTTAAGGATGGAGCACTGTGATTTACATTTGGTTAATGAGTGTATAAAACTTCCGGCCTATCTGGAGAGGGTTTAAATAGTGGAAAAAGCCCGGTAAATGTTGGTACCCTTGCGTAGTAATTTGTAACGATTGCATTCTGAAAAACAATTTTTCCCGGGATAAAAAGAAAAAAATTCGGTTTGCGTTTTCTGCAAGCCGTATTCATTTCCGGCCAAAACAGCAAAAGATTAAAGCAGTTTTGAACTTATTGCCGTTCACATCCTGTTTTGCACTATTGAATTATATTTACTTTTTTCTTTACAAAAGACGCCCACCAATTTTATCGTGTGCTCAGCTACTGCAGCCGATCTTTTTTGTAAGTATATTGTTGAATAAACCTTTTGCGGAAGTATAAAATTTGCAGATACCGGTTCTGCGATTATTTTTGGTACAAATAGTTGCAAAATATGCTCCACTACAAAATTTATCACCTAGATCCAGGCGCCGAATGGGTCGTGTTCATCCACGGAGCGGGGGGTAGTATTGTTACCTGGAAGTATCAAATCAATGCGTTCAAGCCTTATTATAACCTGTTGCTACTGGATTTGCGTGATCATGGAAAGTCCAAAAATATCCAGCCGGAATACGAAGAATACAATTTCGATATCGTTGCCAATGACGTGCTGACGGTACTCGATCATCTCGGGATTGAAAAAGCCCACTTTATGTCCATGTCTTTGGGGAGTGTCGTGTTGCAAAAATTAGATCAGAAGCGTCCACAGTTGATCGACAAAATGATCATGGCGGGTGGTGTTTTTCGCGCCAACCTTAAGATCAAGTTGTTTGTCCATTCGGCTAAGTTTCTGAACTACTTCCTGCCCTACCGGGTGATGTACAACCTGTTCTCTTTTATTGTACTTCCCAAGAAGAATCACCAGCATTCCCGCCGGATATTTCGTTTACAGTCGCAAAAGCTCAGCCCCAAGGAGTATTTGAAATGGGTCGGGCTCTACAAAGATTTTTTCCGGCTCCTGAAAAACTTTTTCAACCGCAATTTGGATACGCTGAGTTTGGTAGTTATGGGCGACGAAGACCACGTCTTTTTCGAGGCTGCCAAGCGCTTCGTCGATCGTCATGCAGCTGCTTCTCTGGTCATTTTTGAACACTGTGGGCACATCTGCAATATCGAACAGGCTGAGAAATTCAATCAGGTTGTGCTCGCCTTTCTTATCGGTAAAACCAGCCGGACGGGACTGCCGGAGACCGTAGCGCCTAACGCATGAGCATGACATCACCTCCGATAGTTTCTACCATACCGTCGCGGTATTCTAATTCCGCTGTATAAATGTAAACCCCTCGTTCGCTAATTTCGCCATCGGCATCACGACCGTCCCATCCCGTTTGCGTATCGCCGGGGATAAGCATTTCTTGTTCGTAGCGGAGGCTTCCCCAACGGTCGAAAACGCGGAAGTTGCGAATGGCTACCACGCGATCGCCCGTATAAATAGTGAAAACCTCATTACCGCTTCCGATATCGCCTGGTCGAAAAGCTGTAGGGATAAATACTTCCCGCGACCGGTCGACCATTACCGTCACCTGATCTTTAAGAATGCATCCTGCCGAATCAATAGCTGTCAACACGTAAGTGGTAGTGAATTCGGGTTGTACGGTGATTTCCATTTGATTATTGGTGGAAACCTCTGCCATGGGCGCCCAGCTCAGGTTGGCGGGTATGAAATTGGCCTCCGCTATCAGCGTAAGGCTGTCGCCAAGGGGAATTTCCCGGTCTGGCCCCAATTCGATAAATCGCACCTCTAGCGACTGTAGGTCAACGGTATCGACCGTTAGGCAATCGTTCATATCCTGGATCTGTACGACGTATTCCCCCGGTGGAATATCATCGAGGAACACGGGGAAATCGGTAATGGTCTCAAAGAAAGTGCCATCCAGCGAGTATTCGTAGGGCGGGTTACCCCCGCTGACCAGCTCCAGGATGACCCGGTTTTCTTCTTCTCCGCAATTGGCGGCATTGCTTTGTAATCGCAATTCTATCGGGTCCGGGCTTTCGAGCGTGGCTTGGCTATTACGGGTACAGCCGATCACATCAGTGACGGCTGCACTGTAAGTACCTGCCGGCAGACCAGTTAATGAGGCCGAAATGGAGTCACCTGTATTCCAACTAATATCGAAGGGTGCTTCTCCTCCGGTAATCGAGAGGTTGACGGTTCCGTCATTTGCATCGGCACAACTGACGCCAAACCCATTAAAGACATCCATAGCCTGAGCTTGAATGGCGAGGTCACTCACCCGTACTTCTACACTGGTTGGATCGGGCTCGAAAACACAACCTGACTCCACGGCCTGAATTTCCGTCAGCATATAGTTGCGGTCTTCAGTCGGATTGACGACTAACTCATAACCGTCTTGAATATTGGTTAGTAACTGCGGGGGGCCCACCCCGTCGGTATAGGTAACATTGAACCGGTCGGCGCCCGACAGGCTGAGGGTAAGGGTGGTCGAACGGCCCAGGCACAGTCCGGTGTCGCCCCGGATGGCCCCTTCCACGCCGGTCAGATAAAGGATAGAAACATCAACAACGCTATCACACCCGGTGTACCCTCCGTTGGGTAAAATAACTCGGCCTGTGGGCCGTGTTTCATCAAAAATGCGGCCGCCGAGCTGAATGAATTCTCCTTCGCAAAGCAGGGTATCGAGGCGTCCGAATCGGGTCACGTCGACCGGGATGGTGTACGACTCGTTGAGGTCAATTCCGCAGTTGGCATCATCTAGTCTGAGAAAGGTGACTTCCAGCTCTCCTTCGGTCAGTAACCATTCCTCGGGGCAAATCACCAACTGGAAGGTGTCGGATGCAATAAGGGTGTCTACTGTGGCGGCGGTGTCGGGAGCGACCACGGAATAGGATAGCTGGTAAGGCCCCGTTCCGTTCAGTACCAAATCAAAACGGCGGCAAGAGCCGTCACACACCGATTCCAGATCGCTGGTAAAATTAATAGTTGGTGCATTGGTCACTTCGAGAATGGTAGGGTAAATAATTTGATTGCAGGTGTCGCTGGATACCTGCGCATAGATAGTGTCAGTGGGAGAAATGTAATTGTCCAGGTTGGTGATAGGCGTCGTTAGGCTCAGATCCTGGAACCAGTTGATAATAAGTTGCGGTCGAGCGCCTAGGGAGTCGACCAGTGGGCGCAGGTTGAAACCCGCGGTGCCGTCGCCGGTGCCGCAGGCTTCCAGGCGCAGCGGATCATTGATTAATGAAGAATCGGGAATGCTCAGTACGGAGGCCGTAACGCCGCCCCCAAAGTTGGAGAATACCGGACAGCCGTTAGCATCCGTCACGGAAAGGATCTCAAAGCTAGTGCTGCTTTCAATGAAGAAACGGACCGCATCGCCGTCACTGACCGTACCTGATTGGTAAATACTGTCTCCATCGGTGTATTCTACCAGGAAGGGGCCTCCCACTCCAGGCAGGTTAAAGACGATTTGTTCATCGTAGGGATTACAGCTTTGGCAAGTGGTACAACTCAAAGATATCTGGCTGGGCAGGATATCAATCGATGCCGGCGGCTGTTGGTAGGTGTCGCAACCACTGTAGGTCGACCAGTTGTCGGGATTACCGACCCTGGTTATCCATTCCAGTTGATCGGCAGGTGTAAGCGGTCCGGAATAACTGATGAAATTGGAAGTGCCATCGGTAGGCGCCATATTAAAACACGGCGCGACGTCAGGGTGCAGTCCGGAATGCGTGGTTGGATCGTTAGCTTGACCTGGTAACCACTCTGTACGGGTGTTGAAACCGAACAATACCCGTCCGGAATAAGAGGCGTTGTGGCCGAACTCGTCGGCCGTAGGGTCTAGAAAAGGGGTGGTTCCGAAATCCCAGCTCCCACCCTGTAAAAAGTAAAGCTGGTCGCCGATCGAGCTGAAATTAACATTAGCCGAGACCCCATTATTGGAAAAAAGCCAGTCTGTCGGGTTAGGCTGAATCGTACGATAGTTCTCGGGCGAGCTGAAACCTGGAAAAGCCATTGTAATGACGGTCCCTGCCGGTATGGGAGCCGCCCCATCGTAGAAAGCCCGCACGAAACCTTCCGAATTACCCCAGAGGTTGGGGTTTTCGCGCTCCCAGCCGTTGTCGGTAAAATCGATGCAGGTGCCGGGTTGAATGTCTCTAAAGCAAACAAAACTAACCTCATCGTCGCCCGACATACCGCCGCATGCCGCCGTATTGGTATTCACACCCAGGACTAGAAAATCGCCGGGGTTGATAACCGTACCGGCGGCGCAGGTGTCGGTTTGTGCGTGGGCAGCTTGAAGGGCTGGAAAAAAAAGTACACCGATGATCCAAAACCGTTGAAAAAGCCGGGTTTGGACATAAGTCGGCAGGGAAAGGTTTGGGCGCTTGGGTTTCATGGTAATGTAGACTTTAACCGGCGGGCAATCACCGGCAGCTTGCGTGATGAAAGATGCTGACTTTTTTCGAATTTTTGAGAACTAATCGGCGAACTAAAACGCCGGAAAAGGTGCCTCGCCGAGGAGGCTTTACCAACAAGACCAGTGAAAGGGTTCCCGCTCTGGCTGATAAGAGATAGGTAGATAATCGCTTGGTAAACATTACGGGGACCTTTTTTATTGCCCGAGAAAGGGCCAAAATTATCAAAGCCCGTATTGCTAAAACCTACCTCAACGAATGGGCGACCACTCGGAGCCTCCCATTATTACCAGATAAATCCTGGGCGGCTCTCGACTTTGACTTCGAAAAACCTTATCTTTGCATCCGCTTTGAAAAAGCGCTTAACATGGATAGCTTGATTGAATATGCGATACCCATAAAGGGGTTAAAAAATGGTATTCACCATTTTTCTTTTGGCATCGACCGGACCTTTTTCCAGCATATGCCTGATTCGCCCGTAGAGGATAGCAATGTTCATCTAGACTTAACGGTCGACAAACGGGATGACATGTACGTTCTCCTGTTCGATTTCGCCGGTACGGTGAAGACCGATTGTGATCGTTGTCTGGCTACTATCGACTTGCCGGTTTCGGGCAACGATCAATTGATTTTCAAGCTCAGCGAAGCTACGCAGTACGAAGATGCGGAAGTCATTTACATTAGCCCGGAAGAGCAGAAGCTTCGCATTGCGCAGTATGTATACGAGTTCATTGTTTTAGCAATGCCAATCTATAAGGTGTACGATTGTGAAAAGGACCAGCAACCACCTTGTAATGTGGACATGCTCGAGCGGTTGAACAACACTGACAAGGCAGATTCCGGTCACAATCCGATATGGGAAGCCTTGAAAAATAATTTAAACAAAGAATAGATTTTTCGTAGTTCCGGAAGTGGGCCTTGCACGTTCCGGATGCAAAACTTTGAAAAGATGGCACATCCAAAGAGTAGAATTTCGAAGATGCGCAAGAAAAAACGCCGCACCCATAAAAAGGCGGCCCTACCAACGGTAGCGACTTGCTCTACAACCGGCGAGCGTCACCTGTACCATCGCGCGTACCGCGACGCCGATGGTAACCTATATTACCGTGGCAAAATGATCGTGAAAGTAGAAGAAGAGGATCTTTAGGGTTCACTTGTCGTTATTCGAAAAAACGATAAATTAGCTCCCGCCTTTGCCAAGGTGAGGAGCTTTCGTCGTTTTCGCCTGCGCTCACCTAAAATCAACCGATTATGAAAAAAATTATCCAGACGGATAGGGCCCCGGCTCCTGTAGGGCCTTACAATCAAGCGGTCGTCCATAACGGTACGATGTATATTTCCGGCCAGATCGCGCTCGACCCGGCAACTGGTCAATTGGTCCTGGACGATATCGAGACCGAAACCCGCCGGGTCATGGATAATCTCAAAGCTATACTGGAGACAGCTGAACTTTCTTTCGCCGACCTAATCAAGTGCTCTATTTTCGTGTCAGATATTGATAACTTTGACCGTATCAATACGGTCTACCAGACTTATTTCGATGACGAGAATGCACCGGCCCGGGAATTGGTAGAGGTTGCCAATCTCCCCAAACGGGTCAATATCGAAATATCTGCTATTGCAGCTTTTGATTAGCTAGCCTAACTTTCTTGCCATTATGAGTAACCAAAAACGGGTGTTGTCGGCCATCCAGCCCACCGGTGATATTCACTTCGGAAATTATTTCGGTGCGGTAAAAAACTGGGTGGACCTGCAGCAAAACTATCAGTGTGTGTACGGTGTGGTCGATTATCACGCCATGACGATGCCATACGATCCGAAAAAACTGCGCAACAATACCTGGGAGTTGATTTTCAACCTCATGGCCATGGGGATTCAACCGGAGAATCTTTTCATCCAATCGCTGATCCCGGAGCATGCCGAATTGTGCTGGATATTCAACTGTTTTACTTCCTACGGGCAATTGACCCGTATGACACAGTTCAAAGATAAAAGTCTGCAAACCGCTGAAGCCGATACCGATGGGTTCATCTCAGCAGGGCTACTCGACTACCCGGTTTTGCAGGCAGCCGATATCCTCATCTACCGGGCCGATTACGTGCCGGTAGGTAAAGACCAGGAGCAACACCTGGAATTGTCGCGTAATATTGCCCAGCGTTTCAATAATCAGGTTGGGAAAGCATATTTTGTCTTGCCGGAACCCCTGTTTACAGAAGTTCCTAAAGTTCGGTCAACAGCCGATCCTACGCGTAAGATGAGCAAAAGCGCAGGGGAGAAGCATTACATCAGCGTTTTCGCTGAAGAGAAACGCATTCGTAAGCAGGTGCGTTCGGCGGTTACCGATACCGGCCTCCAAGAAGGCCAGATGAGTCCGGGTGTAAGTAACCTTTTCGAATTGCTGCGTGCAGCCGGAAAGTCAGATCGCCACGCTGAATTTACGCAAGTCTACCGGAGTGGTAATTTGCAGTACGGAACGCTAAAGGAGGCGGTAGCTGACGCTCTGGTGGAACTTAGCGCTCAATTTCGCGAACGCCGTCGGGCCCTGGATTCAGATAAAAAAGCAGTTAAGCAGCAAATTAAGGAGTCTTCCCTGCAGATCCGCAAGCGTGCCCAAAAGACCGTCAAAGAAGTAAAGGAGTTAGCAGGACTCATGAACGTGAAGATGCTGTAAGCCTTGCATGCGCTCCAACCCTTTGGAAATCGGGAAGCCATTTTTTTCCCCTTGTAGGTATAAAAGCTAAACGCTATCTTCCGCGCCTAACGCCTGCCCGGAGCGGGAAATCGTTGGTATTTACACGTTTAGTCTATGAAGATTATCTGTATTGGAAGAAACTACGTAGCACACGCCAGGGAGCTCCAAAACGAAGTGCCCGAAAAGCCGGTAGTTTTCATGAAGCCCGCCTCTGCACTGCTGGTCAATGATAAACCGCTTTACTATCCGGAGTTTACCCAGGAACTGCACTACGAACTTGAAATTGTACTGAAGATCTGCAAAAACGGTAAATACGTACAACCCGAGTTTGCGGATGAATATTATGAGGAGATCGCCCTGGGTATCGATTTTACCGCCCGCGATTTACAGCGCCAGTGCAAGGAGCAACGCCACCCTTGGGAAATTGCCAAAGGATTCGACGGTTCGGCCGTGCTCAGCCCTTTTGTCTCCATCGACCAGGTAAATCGCGAAAGCATTGAATTTGAACTACTTAAAAACGGCGAAGTAGTACAAAAGGGAAATACCAGGCGAATGATTTTTTCTTTCTCCGATATCATCGTATATGTATCGCAGTTTTTTAAGTTGCAAATGGGCGATCTCATTTATACGGGTACACCCGCCGGGGTGGGGCCCGTCAAAGTGGGAGACCGGCTGGAGGGACGCCTGCACCTACTGCGTGAAGTACGTTCTTTATTGAACTGTGCGATCAAATGATTCACCACCCAATGAGAAAACTATTCAAATTCATTAAAAATAAATAACCTTTCCATCATGCCTTATCTCTTTACTTCTGAGTCCGTCTCTGAAGGACACCCGGATAAAATTTCCGATCAAATCTCCGATGCTATTGTCGATCATTTTTTAGCGTTCGACCCTAATTCCAAGGTGGCTTGCGAGACCCTTGTTACCACCGGGCAGGTCGTGCTGGCCGGAGAGGTGAAATCAAATACGTACCTAGACGTACAACAAATCGCCCGTGATGTAATCCGGAAAATCGGTTACACGAAGTCTGAATATATGTTTGAAGCGCATTCTTGTGGTGTCCTTTCAGCAATCCACGAGCAGTCGCCTGATATCAATCAGGGGGTCGAGCGTCAAGATCCGGAAGAGCAAGGGGCAGGCGACCAGGGTATGATGTTTGGTTATGCTACCAACGAGACCGATCACTACATGCCATTGGCATTGGACCTTTCCCACCAATTGCTAAAAGAACTTTCCGAGATCCGGAAGGCTGGTCAGCACATGACCTACCTGCGTCCAGACTCCAAAGCCCAGGTAACTATTGAATACTCTGACGATAACGTTCCCCAGCGCATTGATACCATGGTTATCTCCACCCAACACGACGAATTTGACAGCGACGATGCCATGCTGGCAAAAATCCGGGAAGATATTAAAAATGTCGTCATCCCGCGGGTAAAAGCCAAGCAGCTTCCCAAAGTGCAGGCTCTGTTCGACAATCAAATCAAGTACTTTATCAATCCTACCGGAAAGTTCGTGATTGGCGGACCGCATGGAGATACGGGCCTCACCGGACGTAAGATCATTGTCGATACCTACGGCGGTAAGGGCGCACACGGGGGCGGCGCATTTTCTGGAAAAGATCCTTCTAAAGTGGATCGCTCCGGAGCCTATGCAACTCGTCATATCGCTAAAAACCTTGTGGCTGCTGGCGTTTGTACCGAAGTACTCGTACAGGTTTCTTATGCGATTGGCGTGGCCGAGCCGACCAATATTTATGTTAATACCTACGGCTCATGCCTATTTGATATGCCCGACAGTATGATCGCCCAGAAAGTACGGGAGATCTTCGACATGCGGCCCTATGCTATTGAGCAGCGTCTTAAACTGCGCAACCCAATTTATGCCGATTCAGCTGCATATGGCCATATGGGCAGAGTGCCGGAAAAAAAGCTGGTAGAATTTACCAACGGAAATGGAGAGACCATTCGCAAAGAGGTCGAGACTTTTACCTGGGAAAAGCTGGACTACGTCGACAAGGTGAAAGAGACTTTTGGCCTGTAAAGCGTCTGAATACCTAAAGCTAGTTCCAAATGGCTCTGCCTCAGGGGCAGGCAGAGCCATTTAGATCCCCCCGGTAAATACCAATGATATCGACCCGGATGTCGCGGTCCAGGTTCCCTATGCGGAGCGACCGGCTGGAGTCGGCGTTGAAAAAACGCCAACCGATGAAGAAATCCAATCCAATGGGGATGGGGATGCCGTTGACGTACAAGTCTAGCAGGTATTGGTCCTGGATCGACACGCGTCCGTCCCGGTTGATGTCCATAGCCTGGCGAATTAAAGGGCTGGCAATGCGTTGTTGCAGCAAGTACTGTTGCATTAGATTGAGGTCAACACTCGTGATATCCCCCAGGAAAAGGACATTTCTACGAAAGCGCGGAAACAATTCGTAGGCACCAGATGGCAGGTTTTCGAATGCGTACTTGCCTTCTTCATCGGTTACCGCCGTATCCAGTGGTCCCCCTTGATCGCTTTTCAAAATGAGGCTTACACCCGTAAACGGCTGGTCGCCGTAGCACAGCAGGCGTCCGGTGATGTCGAATTGGGCTGTGGACGGCCATCCAACCAGGCAAAGTCCAAAAAGAAGCAAAAATGTGATACAGTTACTCATGGTCTAGGGTGTCTTAATACGCTGAATCCACTGCCGGAACGAGCCTTCTGGCGATGTTAAATGGAGTAAGTAGGCCCCGGCAGGCAGACGGCTTAGGTCGAGCTGACGCTGATCGCCAGCTACTTGCAAAACGGGACGACTATTGATGTCGTATAGCGTAATGGTATAATCTATGTTTTCGGGCAGATCCAGATATAGAATATTTGTGCTAGGGTTTGGGTACACTCGACCGTCGAGCGCGCTATCCTTCGTTTGGGTTCCGGTGATCATCAGGACAGGCGCCTTATCACCCAGGCTTCGCACCGGTATGGTCCGGTTGTTGGCGTCGAGTAGAAACGGCTCATCTATAATCAACTCCAGTATGGTGATACTGTCGGTAACCGGAGGAGCCTCCAGCAACCGAAAATGGATATAACCCACCAATCCGCTTCCGTTGCAGCCCCGCCCATCGATCCGGCTCAAAGCGGTGTACAATGATGGGGTCTTTGCACCCCTTTTCGAAATGGTGATTAGGCTATCTGCCGGGCCCAGCCAACCGCTGGCTGGCGTAAAGCGCAGCGACTCTGGATCAATCCTTTCGCCCGGATGGATTCGCGCCATGAATAGGAGGCCGTGAAAATTTTGAACGGGGTTTGTACTATCGGCGAGGATTACCGGTACACGTACTTTTTGCCCCCAGAATAACGTGTCGAGTGTTACCCGTAGATCCACCCGTTCAGCACCTAGTTGTTGGGGTAAATCAAAACCCGCTGGAACGGCCGGTTGCGGTAGGGGGACCGTTGCTCCAAAGTTGTTGTGAATCGCGAGGGTATCCGCGAGCTCGATCCGGCCATTGCCATCCGCATCCAAATAGCGGTAGTTCGCTCTCGTCTGGGGCAATTGCTGATTCCACAACGGGGCACGCTGGCCAGTCCAGTCGTTAGAGGCTCTTGGGCGTACAGGCCCCGACGACCCTATGCCAAGTCCTAAAGTAAGGTAGTCCCGCAGGTTGACCGTACCGTTGCCGTCGGTGTCGCCGGGCCAGACTTCGTTTGCAAAAACGCGCACGGCACCGGGATGCGTCCGGACATCAGCCAGCACGTCAAAACCCTGATTGGTCAGCTTGATGGCCTCGATCGCAGTAGGCGTATTACTGGTGGAAACAAGTGAAACGCCAATACTATTTTTTACCAAGTAGCAAACTTCGAATAAAATCGTACTGTCGGGAAGGGACGCACCTGGATCGGAATGGAGGGCAGCGAAGGTAAGTGCATCCGGTGTTTTGGTGGGCGTACCAAAATTATTATCATCAAAAAAACCCAAAAGCGGGTCCACCTTACGTACCTCTGCCAGCTCGAGCAGCTGGTCATCAAATCGGACCGATCCTTGTATGCCGGCGACATTTTTCAATCCCAACACGCGTAAGGGCACACAGACGGTATCGCCCGCAATGGCGGTCAATCGGTCGGCCCGGAAAGTAAACGGCCTTTCCTCCACATCGACAACTTTGATAGGGGGGATTTCCGGCACCACAACGACTGCGGCAGCATCAGTGCCCACGCGTACCGATTCTCCGGTTACGGTCAATGGCGTGGATTGCCCGGATGAGCCTGGTTTTGGAGAGAAGCACAGTTGAATGAGCGGCGTTCCGTTGGGTAATGCACTGCCGGCAGGAGCCGAATTAGGCGCCTGCCAGGAAAAATGGAATTCGTCATCTTCAGCCGTCCCTTCCGCATTGTAGGGAATATCCCATTGACCGGGTAGATCGGGATGAGGGAGCCAACCGTCTAATTGCAGCGATTCGGATGGCCAGTTCAGGGTGAAGGTTAGAGCGGTGATATTGGTAAAAGGTGAGACTTCTATCGGTACGCAGAAGGACTCACCCGGAACCACTCGAACCTCGGGCGTGCTCAACCGGATGGTATCGGGGGTCAACTGGGCGCAATCTGCAGCGGCAACGAATGTTTCGGCAACGCAGCCACCTCCATCCGTAACGGTGAGGCGGTACAGCTGCCTTGGAACTGCCAGCCGGCCGGTGCGCTGTGGCGCAAACCCGTCCAGGGTTTGCGTTTCCCCGTCTGACCATTGCAGCTGCAGTGGTTGGGGAGGTGTGCCGTAAACGGTAGCTTCAACGAAGCTTCGCATTTCACCATTCTCCACGCGGCAGGTACTGATAAGATCAGCAATTATTGCGCGTGCACGCAACGTAACCGATGTATCGACCTGGCAGCCTGTTGTGCGGTCGGTAATTGTGAGGGCGTGGGAGCCCGGCCCCAAGTCGTTGCGCAGACCGCCGGCTGCCCCGTCGCCCCATTCCACTGCAAATTGTTGGTCAGAGGAAAGCGGTCGTACTCGGATTTGCCCTCCGGAGCCATCGCAATTAGCCAGTCGGGTTTGTAAGCTGAAAGCCGGTGGCTGACCTTGTTCGACCGTAGCGGTGCGCACGGTTGTGCAACCGTCGGATCCGGTAATGGTACAAGTGTAAGTACCCGGGCTTAGGCTGTCGATGGCTGCACCATCAGCTCCGTTGTCCCAGCTAAAAGTCAATGGTTGTTCTGAGCTCGTAAAAATTTCGATGGTCCCGTTTTGAGTATCGTTGCAACTAACATGGTCCACCAGGATGGAATCGATCGAAAACGTCAGGGCCGGATCCAGGTCAAAGGACCGCGACTGGGGGCATTGCAACTCAGTATCAAAAACGGTAATGCTGTAATTGCCAGCTTCGAGATCGGTTAGGTCGGCTTGCTCCTCACCGTTACTCCAGTCAAAGAAGAAGTGTCCGGAACCCCCATTAACAGTAAGATTGATATTTCCATTAGCTGCACCACAGTCGGGCGGGGTGGCGATAGCTTTAATTGAGAAGGAGGCTTCCGTTTGCAGTAACACCAATGCTTCGGTTTTTTCTCCGCTGGGGTCCTGAATATGCAGGCGGTAGTTGCCCAGGCCTATTTCCTGGATGGTTGTTGAAGCGCTCTGGAAATTATTGGGGCCCGACCATCGGTAATGGAAGTCGGCGTTTTCCTGGTCCATCTGTACGGTAATGCGCCCCTGGGTAGGTAGGCGGCAGTCTTCAATGCGGGTACAGATACTACGGATCTGTGGCGGAATCAACGGAGTTTCCTGGACGGCCACCCGGCCGCCGACTAGGCTCAGGGCGGCTACCTGACTAAAACTACTAGTGACGATCTCTGTATCGGTAGGATCGCTATCGAAGTACACGGGACTGCTCCGCCCCATTTCCCCGACGACGTCAAAGCAGATGGAGAAAAAAGGCATGGGAGCATCGACCACCTGTCCAGCAAAGGCAGCATCGAAGTACGCCATGGTGAGGATGCCCCTATTCAGGAGGTTCGGCGAAAGGCCAAAAGCATTATTATCTAAGCCACGCAGGTTGAAATCATTGACTTCCGCAAACCGAAGTACACTGGTGTCCCATTTGATGCTGGTTTGCAGTGCCAGAAAAGCGCCTATATTTTCGCCGGAGACCTGCAGGCAAACCCGCTCTCCGGGCAGGGCGTGTGCTTGCTCAATACGCAGCATACGGCATTGCTCGCTAACGGGCGACTGGGCAACCACGCCGGTCCACAAAAGTGTCAGCAGGAACGCGGGAATACGGTAGCTCATAGGGGGGTATAGTTCTTGGGTCAAAAAAAGTGGCTTTCCATTGCTATTACGCAAGAAAAGCCATCTTGGGGGTAAAAATACTGAAAAAATGAACCGAAAGCTTTTATTTTCCCTTGCCTTGTAAAAGGACAAGTGCCGTGTAAAACAGGATTTTAAAGTCGAGCCCGAGCGACATGTTTTCGATGTACAGAATATCGTATTTCAACCGTTGAACCATTTGCTCTACGTTTGAGGCGTAGCCGTATTTGACTTGCCCCCAGGAGGTGATGCCCGGGCGTACCTTAAGTAGGTGCTTGTAATGGGGCGCCCGCTCGGTAATCTTTTGAATGTAATACTTTCGTTCGGGTCGGGGGCCTACCAGAGACATGTCGCCCTTGAAAACATTCCAAAATTGCGGGATTTCGTCCAGTCGCCATTTGCGCATAACGGCGCCCCAAGGTGTACATCGCCGGTCACCGTCTTTGGATAATTGCGGCCCATTTCTTTCGGCATCCACGTACATGGATCGAAATTTATAAATCGTGAAGGGTTTATTGTTCCGGCCAATGCGTTCCTGCTTAAAAATGATGGGCCCGGGAGAAGACATACCCACCCGGATAGCCACGTAAAGGTACAGTGGCGACAATAAAACGAGCAAGAATCCAGAAACTAGCACATCGATGGCCCGCTTCACGATCCGTTGCCATTTGGGCAATAAATCCTGGCGAATTTCAATAAGCACGGCTCCGTAAATATGATTCATTTTCACGGTTCCCAACAGGATATCATACATATCGGGGATGATCTTCACCAGCACTTGCTTGTTGAAGTCGAAAAGTACATCCAGAATCTGGCGGATGCGATCGTGCTCGGAAGTCTCAATGGCAATGATGACCTCTTCTACGTTGAAGCGCTGGATGGTCTCGCTCAGATTCGAGAGCTTACTCAGCTTCGGTAGAAAAAGCGCTAACTCATTGGTACTATTGCCGTTAGTGTCGATGAAACCCAGAAACCGGTGACCTAGACTGTGCGCCCGGGTGGATAAATCGAGGTACAGGTCCATCGCATTTTGGTTGCCACCAATAATCAGGGTGTTGAAAGTGATATGCCCGGATTTTAGACGCTGGCTGGCGCGTGTCAGGATCGTCATGCGTACGGCAGCGGTTAAAAAAAAGTGGGCGAAAAAAAGTGCGATGAAAGACGTATAGTAGGTGCGATAATTGAGCACAGCATCGTCGAGGAGCAAGGTGAAAAATATAATCAACACCCCGAAAAAGCTTAAGAATAAGGTCCGGGTAAGCACGGATAGTCGCGATAGGCGGTAAATATCGCGGTAGTGATCAAAAACGGCGTAGAAGACCGTCCAGCCAACCGGTACTAGAAAGATGCCATACCAAAAATTGGCATCCTGAAAAAGACTGGTATCCAGAGACTTTCCTTCCAGCGTGGAGCGATAGACGAAAAACAGACCCCAGGCAAGTGTTGCTGCAAAAAAGTCGCCCAACTGATAAAAAAAGGTATGCAACCGGCGTCGACGGCGCATGGTCTTTCCGGTTATTCTTCCTTGTTCGGCCTGGGAGTGTACGTTGATGCGATAAAACACGGCGATCGGTTAAGTTGGTTTAGGGTGTTTAGAGTATTAATCAAGCAAAAAACCTATAGGCCATTACCATCTGCCAGATTAGAAATTCAGCAGTTTAATGTTGTCCAGGTAGATGTTAGCCTCATCTACACTAAATGATCCGTTCTCTACCGGTAATGCTGCCCGGAAGGCGATTTTATATTCGTCCTTTGTTGTTTGCGAGTTGATAATCAAGCGACTGAGGATAAAATAAATTTTTCGCCATTCGTTGGAGGGCAGGAACCCTGCTTCGTAAAACGACGTACCTGGATCAGTCGGGTCATTTTGCCGGAAGCCCACCAAGCCGAAACTTACCGGAACATCGGATTTATAATTGACTTCTAGATACACAAATGGGCTCACCGAAATGAGGTCCTGAAAGCGCCTCGTCGTAGCCAGTTCAAAAATCGGTCCGGAGGTATCCAGGCGTACCCGGGCAGAGGCGTCCCCTTCGAAGACTTCCTCGGTTTGAACCTGAAGAACATTGGTCGTATTCCCGATCCGCAGATCCTTAAAGAAATGGTTATCGCCATCTTCAAAATCTTCAACATAAGAAAAAACGGTACGCGGTACATAACCCACTTGCGGTCGCAGCGTATCGACTACATTAGGTTCCAGCGTACGGGTGACCTCGAAAGGATCGTAAAAGGGATAGATGTCGGGCAGTGTGCTAATACCGTTTTCTTTGATACCCGCCTCTACCCGGATTTGCGATGGTCCTGCGGCCAGGATGGGAACCAGTGCTGGGGGGGAATAGGCGCCGAGAAAATTTCCGTCGACTGTCACCCAGACTTCAGTAACTTCCGCGTGGTCGGTGCCCTGCGTGACGGGGTCGCTGGTGATGTCAAACTCCTCGATGTACAGGTAAGCCGGAATATCTTCCGCGGGGTTGATGATATCACAGCCGGTAAATACCAGCGGGCAAAGGACGCCAATCAGCAAAAAGGTGAAAAGGTACTTCATCGGCAGTATTTTCCTTTTAACGATTAAGACGCGGGTAATTGGGGTGTGCGCTGGGCAATTTCATCAATTATCTGATGGGCCAAAACCAGGGCACGGTATCCATCATTAATAGATACCAGGGGTTCTGTATCTGTTTCAATACTTTGGGCGAAGGATTCTAGTTCCATTTTGATCGCATTGACGGGTTCAATTTCCGGATTATTGATCAGGAGTTGTTTGCGGCCCCGGGGGGTATCGAGCAGCATGGCCTCTTTATCGCCCTCGGTAGCTTCGGTAAGCCGAATGACCTGAGCGCTTTTTTCTAAAAAATCCAAGCTGATGTAAGCGTCGGTTTGAAAAAGGCGCACTTTGCGCATTTGCTTCATAGAAATGCGGCTAGCCGTTAGATTAGCTACACAACCATTTGCGAACTCCACCCGCGCGTTGGCAATGTCGGGGGTGTTACTGGCTACGGCCACGCCACTGGCGCTTACCCGTTCGACCGGTGCATCGACCATGCTCAGCACAATGTCCAGGTCGTGGATCATCAGGTCTAAAACCACCGAAACATCAGTACCGCGCGGATTGAAAACACTCAGCCGGTGGGCCTCAATAAACATAGGCTGCAGGGGCGTATTGTCCAGGGCCAGCAAGGCAGGATTAAAACGCTCCACGTGGCCGACTTGTGCTTTGATACCCTTTTCCTGGCAACGGTTTACCAAGGCTTCTGCTTCGGTAATCGACTCGGTAAGCGGTTTTTCGATAAAAAAATGCCTGCCTTTGTCAATCGCCAAGCTGGCGAGTTGATAGTGTGTGGTGGTGGGCGTAACAATATCGACAATATCGACTGCTTCGATCAAAGCCTCGGCCGAGTCGAAAGCGGGCACACCGTAGGTCTCAGCCGCGTGTGCGGCAGCCTCTGGGTTAGGGTCGTAAAAGCCGACCAGGTCCAGGCGTTCTGCAGCTAATTGAATACACTTGAGATGAATTTTACCGAGGTGGCCGGCACCGAGCACGCCAATCTTAAGCATGAGAAATATTTTGATTCCAAGGTTCGGAACGACTCAAAAGTACGAGAAAATTTGGTTTTCCTTTGCTGAGGGCCTAGGAATTCAGCCGGTGTTACCCCTCGCGGAAATACATCAGGATACCACCGAACAGGGTAATGAGCGTGAGCAGTAGAGTGGCCATTCGGATAGAATAGCGCAGATGGCTGGCGAAAGTCTTTATTTCCGACCTCAGATGTGGGTATTGCGGCAAGATCTCGGCTTCCATTTTTTCGCTGTTGAATACGTGGCTGGCCTTGAATTCCACCCGGTGCGCGACCAGCACCCGGTAGGAGCGTAATACGCGTACCCGGAAATAAAGGTTGAGGAAAAGCATCGCGACAAACAAGCCAATCACAATGCTCACCAAAAGAATAAACATAGCACTTAATTTAAGCTTACGGCCCGACGGCGCAGTGCCGATAGCAAGAACAAGCCACCCATCAGGCCATGAAAGACAGCTGGCCTCATGTCGGGTGTCAGGACTGCCAAGATGAAAGCCATACCTGTGTGAAAGAGGAACATGATCCACATGGGCAGCTGGTCTTCGGACCCGGTGTTCTGCCGGCTAAAATACAGGGATAAAAGTCCGATGATCAGGGCGGCCCAGCCGTACATTTGTCCCAGTACTTGTCCGTTGGGGTCGGTTGTCAACCAGCCCAGTGTCGGCAGGTCCTTCAAGCCGGGGAAGGCCACCAAAAGAGCCAGTCCGGCTACCGTTTCGAAGAGCGCGTTGGCAAGCCAAAGAATACGTGTATACCGGTCCATTAAAGCCAGTTTATGAGGCGGCGCAGTCCGTTCGTGATTCGCTCGCCGTAGGGAGGGAAAAACAACTTACTGTTGGCAAAGTTACGCTTTAAGACGCCGCGTTCGTTCGAAAACTCAATAAAAGAATGATGGCCATTTGATTTGCCAATTCCGCTGTTGTTAACCCCGCCAAACGGTAGATAGGGATTGACATATCCCAACAGGTATTCATTAATCATGGTGCCGCCGGCCGAGGTGCGCTGCAGCAGATATTCTGACAGGGTCCGGTTTTTAGTACCGATATAAAAAGTCAACGGACGCGGGCGGGCATTGACGATCGCTACGATATCATCGGGTTGACGGTAGGTCACCACTGGCAGGATCGGTCCGAAAATTTCTTCCTGCATGACGCGCATATCGTCCGTGACGCCAGTAAGCAGGGTGGGGGCAATGAATCTTTCGCTGGCATCGGTTTGACCGCCGAAGACTATCTCGGCGCCTTTATCTGTGGCATCTTTAAGCATTCCCACTAAGCGCTCGAAATGTTGGTCGCTGATGATGCGGGCAAAATCCGCCGAGGTAGAGACGTCGCCATAGAATCGTTGTGCTGCCTTACGGTAGTTTTCCACGAATGCCTGTTCACGATCAGCATGCACAATGGCATAATCCGGCGCAATGCAGGTTTGCCCGGCATTGATACATTTTCCCCAAAGAGTTTTCTCTGTAAAGTGCTCGATCGGAATGGTATCGTCGATAATTGCCGGCGATTTACCGCCCAATTCCAGGGTGACGGATGCGAGATGATTGGCGGCTGATTGCATGATAATTTTACCCACTTTCGGGCTCCCCGTGAAATAAATGTGGTGGAATGGCTGCTTGAGTAATTCCTTGGCTACTTCTGCGTCTCCTTCAACGACTGCTATTTCCTCGGGCGGAAACAGGGATTCAATCATTTGGCGGATAAAAGCAGAGGTGTGGGCCGAAATTTCCGAGGGTTTCAGAACGATCCGGTTGCCCGCTGCGATTGCGTATAATAGTGGTCCTATGGCCAATTGGAAGGGATAATTCCAGGGAGCGATGATCAAACTCACCCCTTTGGGCTCGTAGTGGATATAAGATCGTGTACCTACGAGTGGGATAAGCGGAGTTTGTACCCGTTTGTGGCGCATCCACCGGCGCAAATGTTTTTTAATATGCTTTAACGTGAGGAGCAGAGGCGTAAGCTCTGTTGAAAGCGTTTCCGCTTCGGGTTTGCGGAAATCGCGGTCTATGGCAGCTACCAGGGCGTTTATATTTTTCTCATCCCTTAAAAATTCTTCGATCTGTAGTAGCCGCTTACGTCGCTCCTGGTAGTTCCAGGCAGGCTGCTGGGTAGCTTGATGTTGTCGTTGAAAAATTTGCGGAATGGTTAGAGCAGCAGTATCCACAGCGGTATCCATACTATTCAAATTTGATTAACAGAATGGGCTAAGGCGGTTAGCATATGGCTTGTGGCGGTTTTGAAGCACTTCTCTGTCTGCTTGGTTTGAAGTTTGATAAATCCAGAAAAGCCTGATTCACCGCTTTACCGCCGTAAGCTATATGCATTGTTGTGTGTAGTGTTATTTTGATTCTCTTTGCTTGTTTAAATCCTCCAAGGTGGATTAAGTCTATTCTCTCCACCGTAAAATAAGATTAACTGGTTTCCGTCTAAATCTTTCAATCTGGCCTCTCTCCATGACCATGTTTGATTAGTCGGTTCTTGCTCAAACATGATTCCTTTTTCCTTAATTCGCTCAACTTGTTCATCGAGGTTATCACATTCAAAGTAAACATATATGCCATCTCCTTTAGGTAATTCCTCTGTCTTATGAATTGAAAAAGTCGAATTACCTTCCGGACACTCAAATCTTGCGTAGTGCGGTAATGATTTAACAATCAGTTTAAGTCCTAATTTTTCATAAAAAGGAATTGATTTTGTCAAATCCAATGAGGGAACAGTTATTTGATTTAAGTTCATATTCTCATAGGTCAGCTTACATTACAAACAACGTAATAATAGGTACAACAAGTTAACCAAGATAGGGTTAAATTCAAGAACCGTAAATCATTAGTTGTTATTCGCCGGTCCATTCTGGCGGCCGGTCGTCGCGCAAGGCGGCCATGCCCTCGCGTGCGTCCTTGGTGTTGAGCGAGCGCAGCAACATGTCGCGTAGGTAATGGTGAAGTTCATGCGTGCTCGTTTGCCGGATGTGATTATAGGCCTGCAGTCCTAACCGAATAGCCGTTGGGGAATTTTCCAAAATTTGACCAACTAGTTTTTCGATTTCCTCCTCGATACTTTCCTGGATGGTAGGGTGGGTGATGAGCCCCCACTCGTGTGCTTGCTCCACACCAAGGTTATAACCCCGGATGCACCAATCCATTACTTTACGGGCTGGCATGACTTCCATCAGGCTTGCCATGACCTGAAACGGGAACAAACCGCGTTTGACTTCCGGAAGGCCTAGCTTTATATCGTTACAAGCTACTACGTAGGTACAGCCAGCTAACAGCAAGAAGCCGGCGGCGTACACATGGCCTTCGACTTTGGCAATGCTAGGCTTATGCAGGCGGTTGAACAATTCGCCTACCAAGACTTCTTCGTGGGGCAGAGGGATGCTGGAATGAACTTCCGCTTCGGTCGCAAAAGTATCCATGTCGGCGCCCGCACAGAATACATTGCCATTGGCTTGCAGGATGACAACCCGGATTTCCTTGCGGTATTGTGCATAGTGAAGCGCATAGCTTAGTTCGCGAACCATGATGCCGTTCAGGGCATTTTTCTGCTCCGGCCGATTAAGTGTAATGGTAAATACATGGTCCTGTTCTTCGAGTTGCAAGTAGCCAAATTCTTGCTCGTGAAAAGATAACAACTGCTCAGGACGGTAAATTGCACTCATGTAGATTGGGTAGTTTACGCTTGGAAGATAAGATATTGTACTTTTTCAGGCAAAGAGAGGAGCAAGGTTGGCTTTTGATGGGATATGCCTCCCGGTTTCTGCACGGAGTCTGTCCGGCACCGCTGCAGGAGGGTTTACCGATCTACAGAGCGGATTTTGGAGATCAGCCTTTCGGTTTCTGAGTTAGGCGACTCCCCTTTCCCGGCGGTTGCCCCGGTTGATTTATAAGAAAAAATAGCCTAAATTATTTGACAGGATCATGTACAGCCATCTGGCTGTTAACCCCTTATGCGAATAAACCCAATGACACCTGGCCCGATCGCCAAAAAGTGGCTGAAGAGTTTTTATTTGGTTGAAGAGCATACTGTTCTTCCAGATGGGAAAGCAGAAATCATTCCACCAAATATCTACCCATCCCTCTTTTTGTTTCACCGGCTGGACAATCCACTGCGGATTCAGATCGGGAGGCGAAGTGTTCAGACGGTTCGCAGACCGGGATTCATCTTTCCTATTTCTTCTCATTTTTACCGGATAGAACATCAGGGTCCTTTACTGGGGCTCATCCTACAGATTCACCCGGCATATTACCGCCAGATACTGGATCAGCCGGTCAAGGGAGTCGGGGGCCGCCTACTCGGACTGGATCAAGTAAGCCGCATTGATGTTGACCTTTTAATGGAGATCGTCTGCCAGGATTTGCCTCCGGAACACTGGGCCAGTCAAATCGAATTATTGACTCCGGAATGGTTGCCGCTGCTTTCACCTCCCAACCGCCACATTGAAAATGCCATCCAAATTATTGAGCAGCAAAACGGTCAGGTCGGGATCAAAGAACTGGCGGACCGGATTGATTTAAGCGGCCGTCACCTCAATCGGTTATTTCGGGAGCATTTCGGCCTGAGCCCCAAAATGTTTATTCGACTCTTTCGACTCGAACAAGTAATTGCAGTCCTTCGGTCCAACCCGAAGATCAGTCTCTATGACTTGAGCGACCAGTTCGGCTTTTATGACGCCAGTCATTTTTACCGCGATTTTCTGCAATTGACCTCCATGAGTCCTACTCGCTTTGCCCGCCACCTGCGAGAAAAAAACCTGCACCCCGAGCAATTAGTTATCCTTTCGGCTTAAGTCCCCTTTGATCTTTATTCGTTAACCATCTGGTCGTCCGGGCGGGCTTTTGTATTTTTAACGCCATTGCTCGATTTAAAAAGACCCACGATGTTTCGAAAAACAATGAACTTACTCTTCGCTTTTCAGCTTTTTGTAATCGCTGGATGGACGCAGGGACAGCCACTAATGTATTACCTACCCAAAACTAGCTATGATCCTGCGGTACCCACTCCTGAATCAGTGCTGGGATTCCAAATTGGCGAATGGCATGTGAGCCATGATCAGCAGCTGCGCTACCTGGAAAAACTGGCAGCCAGCAGTCCGCGTGTTACCTTTACCCCTTACGCTCGTTCTTACGAGGAGCGTCCACTCTTTTACCTGACCATTACTTCGCCGGCCAACCATAGCAATCTGGCGTCTATTCAGCAGCAGCACGTTGCCCTCACCGATCCAAACCAATCGGGTGAACTGAATACAGCGAACATGCCTCTGGTGATTTATCAGGGCTTTAGCATACACGGTAACGAGGCCAGCGGCGGCAATGCGGCCCTGTTGGTGGCTTATTACCTCGCTGCCGGCCAATCGGATGAGGTGGAGAAATTGCTGGACAATACCGTGATCTTACTCGACCCCTGCTTCAATCCCGATGGCTTCCAGCGTTTTTCTACCTGGGTAAATATGCATAAGAACGAACACTTGACCGACCGCAGCGTCGACCGCGAATACGATGAAGCCTGGCCCGGCGGGCGCACCAACCATTACTGGTTCGACCTGAACCGCGATTGGTTACTCGTACAGCACCCTGAAAGCCAGGGCCGCATCCGGACCTTTCATGAATGGAAACCCAATATCCTGACCGACCACCACGAGATGGGCACCAACAGCACCTTCTTTTTCATGCCCGGCATTCCGACCCGGACCAACCCTTTGACACCCCAAGAAAACCAGGACCTCACTGGCCGCATCGGCGAATTCCATGCCGAGGCCCTTGATGAAATCGGCTCGCTGTACTACAGCCAGGAGAGCTTTGATGATTTTTACTATGGCAAAGGATCAACTTATCCCGACGCAAATGGCAGCATTGGCATTCTGTTTGAACAGGCCAGTTCACGAGGTCACCTGCAGGAGAGTGCTAACGGCCAACTGTCCTTTTCCTTTGCCGTGCGCAACCAGGTCCGGACGGCTTTGTCGACCCAGCGCGCCGGCCTTGCCTTGCGCACCGATCTACTCGATTATCAGCGGCGCTTTTTTCGCAATGCGGCCGCCGAAGCTAAGAGTGACCCGATCAAGGGCTACGTCTTCGGCGACCCGCACGATCGTGGGCGCACCCTGTCGTTGGTCGAGCTGTTGCGCCGCCACCAGATCGAAGTGTTCGCCCTTGACAAATCGATTGATGTAGGCGACTACATCTTTGAGCCGGGAAGTAGTTTTGTCGTGCCTACCGGCCAGGCGCAATACCGGCTGGTAAAAGCCGCCTTCGAAACGCGGACGACCTTCGAAGACAGTATTTTTTACGATGTTTCCACCTGGACCCTACCGATGGCCTTTAATGTACCTTACCAGTCGCTTGACAGCCGCAGCTTCGGCAGCCGTCTACTCGGCGATCCAGTAAATGGTCTACGCCCTGAGGCAGTCCCTGCCGAGGTTACTCGCAGTGCATATGCCTATCTGTTTCGGTGGGATGATTACCATGCTCCCACCTTATTGGCCCACCTTTTACAGAAAAACGTGCGCGCCAAGGTCGCCCACCAGCCGTTCACTCTCGAGGGTGAAACTT
The DNA here is from genome assembly GCA_964530825.1 of uncultured Saprospiraceae bacterium. Lineage (GTDB taxonomy): Bacteria > Bacteroidota > Bacteroidia > Chitinophagales > Saprospiraceae > CAZHCA01. Next base: position 21,427 of record CAZHCA010000034.1, on the reverse strand, counting down.
TTGACCGCGGTACGATCATGGTACCTGTGCAGAACCAGTCTGTTGAAGCTGACCGCTTGTACCAGTTAATACAAGCTGGCGCCTTAGGTACTGGGGTTAAGGTCGTAAGCGTCAAAACCGGTTACACAAGCAAAGGTATTGACTTAGGCAGCCCCTCTTTTAGCACCCTGCGCGATCCGGAGGTTCTGCTTCTGGTCGGCGACGGGGTGAGTAGTTACGACGCCGGCGAGGTGTGGCACCTGCTCGATCAGCGCTACGGGGTGGTCACTACGATGGTCGAGGTAGACCAATTAGGACGTGTTGACCTATCGCGCTACCACACGCTGGTCATGGTCGACGGTCGCTACAACAGCATCAGTAACGGTACGCTGGATAATCTACGCACATGGGTAGGCTCGGGCGGTACGCTGATCGTTTTGGAAGATGCCGTGCGCTGGTGCCAGGAGAAAGGTATCGGCAGCGTCACCATCAAAAATCCTGGCGGGGCTAAAAATGGGGAAACGCTGCGTATCCCTTATGCTCGTCTGCGTGCCGATCGCGGCAGTCAGGTTGTCGGTGGCGCCATCTTCGAAACCGAGCTGGACCTGACCCATCCGCTGGGTTATGGCTATCACCGGAAGCGGCTGCCCGTATTCCGGCGTGGCATGCTGCTGCTCGAGCCCGCCAAGAACCCCTACGCTTCCCCCTTGGTATATACCGACACGCCATTGCTCAGCGGTTATATCAAGGCCGGTAATCTGGATGCCCTGGCTGGTACGGCTAGCATTGTAGTCAGCGGTCTGGGCGGCGGTCGCGTCATCTACATGGTTGACAATCCAAACTTTCGCGCCTTCTGGTACGGCACCAATAAGTTATTTGCCAACGCCCTGTTTTTTGGTCACACGATTAGCAGGGGTAGTGTAGCACGCGGAGAGTAGTTGATTGAAATTTTTGAGGCTACCTCTCTTTAGCATCCTTCGGCTTCCGGATTTCTGGGCGAGGCGAAGCGCAGCCGAATGAGCAGCGGATTATATTCCTACCCTCACTGTAGCTGATCCTCCACCATGCCTTTCGCTTTGGCAATGGCCTGATCGATCCCTTGCGGATTCTTGCCGCCAGCGGTAGCGAAAAAGACCTGACCGCCGCCGCCGCCTTGGATCTCCTTGGCAGCTTCGCGAATGACTTGTCCGGCGTTTAGGTCCTTTTTTTCAGCCAGGTCTTTGTCGATGAGCATTAGGAGTTGAGGCTTGCCACCGATATCGGTGCCGAGAAAGATGATGCCCCGCTCCATCTCTTTTTCCAACTGGTAGGCGAGGTTCTTGAGTGCTCCGGCGTCGGGCAGGTCGACCCGGGCACCAATAAATTCGGCGCCGTTTAAGGTAGTTTTGCCGGCTAGCAGTTCCTTTTTCACATCGGCGGCCTTTTCGGCCAGGAGTTGCTCGACCTCCTTGCGCAGCTTTTTGTTTTCTTCCTGCAGGCTGGCAACTAGCTTGGCTGGTTGCCGGGCATTCTTGAGCAAGGCGCGGACCTCGTCCAGTTCCTGCAACTCCGACTTAATGTAGTTCTGCGCCTGGGTCCCGGTAACCGCTTCGATGCGGCGTACGCCCGCAGCAATGGCGCCTTCCGACAGGATCTTGAACAGCCCGATCTGGCCAGTGGCGGGCACATGGGTGCCCCCACAGAGTTCGCGGGAGTAATCGGGGCCAAAAGTGATCATGCGGACCAGATCGCCGTACTTCTCCCCAAACAGCATTAGGGCGCCGGCAGCTTTAGCTTCTTCGATGGGGATCTCGCGTACCTCTTCTAGCGGAAGGTCTTCTCGGATTTTTTCGTTGACCATAGCTTCAATTTGCTCCAACTCTCCGGGTCCCACTTTCTGAAAGTGGGAAAAGTCAAACCGGAGACGCTGCGGGTCTACATCCTGGCCTTTTTGTAGGGCATGGTCACCCAGGATCCGGTGCAGGGCGGCATGCATGAGGTGTACCGCCGAATGGTTTGCCGAAGTCGATCGGCGCTTTTCGGGGTCGACTTGGGCCTGGACCGTCTGATCGAAAGTGTTGGGCAGTTTTTTGACGATATGTATAATCAGGTCATTTTCTTTCTGGGTATCAATAACGGGTATGCGCTCTCTGCCAATCTGCAGCCAACCGGTATCGCCACGCTGGCCACCACTCTCGGCGTAAAAGGGTGTCCGGTTGAGTACGATCTGATACTGGTCCTTCTTCTTCACCCTCACGGTTCGGTATTTCAAGATACGGGCGTCAGGGATATGCAGTTCGTCGTAGCCGACGAATTGTACCGCTTCGCCCCGATTAACGGTATGCCAGTCTCCCACCTCTTTTTCAGCATCGGCACGCGAGCGCTGCTTCTGCTTGGCAAGGGCGGCCTCAAAGCCAGGCTCGTCGACCTGCAGGCCCTGCTCTTTGGCCAGCAGGCGCGTTAGGTCGATGGGAAAGCCGTAAGTGTCATAGAGCTCAAAGGCTTCGTCACCAGCGATTATGCCAGCTCTGGGCTGAATGGATGCAAAGCGTTTGAGGCCGTTCTCCAATGTGTTAAGAAAAGTACTTTCTTCGCTTTCAATGATTCTGGCTACTTGATCCTGTTGGGCCTGGAGCTCGGGAAAGACATCGGCAAAGGTTTCGGCCAGCAGCGGGATGATGGTGTGCAGGAAGGGCTCGCGCAAATTCAGGAAGGAGTAGTAGTAGCGAACGGCACGGCGCAGGATGCGCCGGATTACGTAGCCAGCGCCAGTGTTGCTGGGCAGCTGGCCATCGGCGATCGTGAAGGCTACTGCCCGGATGTGATCGGCTACAACGCGCATAGCCATATCTGCTTTGGCATCGTCATCGTAGCGATTGGTATAGGTTTTGCCGGAGGCTTGCTCGATAAACCTGATAAATGGGGTGAAAATGTCGGTTTCGTAATTGGACGTCTTTCCCTGTAGAGCCATGGTCAGCCGCTCGAAGCCCATGCCGGTGTCAACATGCTTTTCGGGTAAGTTCTCCAGCGAGCCGTCGGCTTTGCGGTTGAATTGGATAAAGACCAGGTTCCAGATCTCGACGACCTGCGGGTGGTCCGCGTTGACCAGCGTCTTGCCGTCGACCTTTTGGCGTTCGCTGTCGAGACGCAGGTCGATGTGAATCTCGGAACAGGGACCGCAGGGACCGGTATCGCCCATTTCCCAGAAATTGTCTTTTTTATCGTAGTACAGGATGCGATCGGGGTCGATCCACTTTTTCCATTCGGCTACTGCTTCGTCATCGGGGGGAAGATTGTCGGCAGCGTCTCCCTCAAATACCGAGGCATAAAGGCGATCGGCAGGCAGCCCGAAAACTCCGGTAAGCAGTTCCCATGCCCAGGCGATGGCCTCGGCTTTAAAGTAGTCGCCGAATGACCAGTTACCCAGCATCTCAAACATGGTATGGTGATAGCTGTCGCGCCCAACTTCTTCAAGGTCATTGTGTTTACCCGATACGCGCAGGCATTTTTGGGTATCGGCTACCCGCCGGCTGTCGGGTTGTTGATTGCCCAGGAAAAAATCCTTGAATTGATTCATGCCGGCATTCGTGAACATCAGGGTCGGATCGTCCTTGTTTACGATAGGCGCCGAAGGCACGATGCGGTGGCGCTTTTGGGCAAAGTAGTCGAGAAAAGTTTGACGGATTTCGCTCGAGGTCATGGTATTACGTACAGTACTGTTTTTAATGGGCGTGAATTTAGGATTTAATCGCCGATCGCGCTCGTTGCAGGGCGTATTTTTTAATACCCTTGAGGCCGGCATGGCGCCAAGGATTTTCTACTCCGGATGAGCAGCTGTATTTTTTCGCTAAATGAATGAAAATGCCAAATAAAAATCGCTTAAAAAGGGATGTTCGCCGATTTTTAGTATTTAAAAGTCGTTAAACTTTTCTTAAATCCATTTGAATTTGGGATTTACTTTATCATATTTGTGCGCACCCCGATAGCCGCTCCTAGTTTTTGAAACGATTTACATCAAGAATTTTATCACCCCTTTCAGCAAATAAGTGAAAATGTATCGCATAAATAGTTATGCGCTTTAGCTAAAATGCTGCTAATTTTTTGCGATTTCAACTACTTGTGTTAGATTTGAATCGCCAAGAAAGGAAGCAGGTTAAAGCAAGTCTGAGATGACTAAATTTCAGTAAGTCCAATCCCCGTGAACTTATCAGAGAAGAAATTTAGTTGAACGCAATTAACCGCTCATGAGAGAAGAAAAATTCGTGTACAATACCCAGACGCTTCGCTACGAAAGGGTAGAAGAAACATTGGGTACTAAACTCTTGCGATTATTCGGGTTTTTATGTGCTGCGCTGTTTACTGCCATCATTATCACCCTGATTACGCACCGCTATTTCCCCTCGCCCAAAGAAAAAGCACTTAAGCAAGAATTGGTACAGGTTAAAAGTACTTACAAAGTACTAATCAATGAGGTCTCTGTATTGGAAGAAGAATTAGAACACCTCAAAGAACGCGATGCCTACGCTTACCGCACCCTGTTTGGTTTAGATCCGATCGACGAAAATATTTGGAACGGCGGTACGGGCGGTACGGACGAGTACGAAGAACTGCGGGAGTTTAAGCATACTGGTGATCTAATGGCACAGGCTAAGCAAACCGCTGATCACCTTAAGTTCCAAATGGTGTTGCAGTCTAAATCACTGGATACCATCATCTCCATGGCCGAAGAGAAAGAAAAGATGCTGGCTTCCATTCCTTCCATTAAGCCAGTTCGTTCCGATAAACTGCCCCGGAGTGTCCGGTTGCTATCCGGCTTCGGGGTACGTCCCCACCCCATCTACAAAGTCCCTAAAATGCATTACGGTATTGACTTTACTGCTCCTTCGGGTACACCCATCCAGGCAACCGGTGACGGCCGGGTTATTCGGATCGAACGTAAAAGCACGGGTTACGGAAACAGTGTAACTATTGACCACGGCTTTGGTTACCAGACGCTTTACGCACACATGTCAAAAATTGAAGTAAACGAGGGACAAACCGTCAAGCGTGGTCAGCGCATAGGTTCGGTTGGTAGTACCGGTACTTCTACGGCACCTCACTGTCACTATGAGGTGGTGTACAAAGGCAAGAAAGTCAATCCCATCCATTACGTGTTGGATGGTTTGTCGCCCGAAGAATACCAAGAGTTAGTTAAACTGGCCGAGTTGCCCAGCCAATCAATGGATTAAAGTATATTTCATTATCCTATGAGGTTTTCCTACCTTGAAAAAGACTTCCCCGTCGGAAGTCTTTTTTTACTATTTATCTTGGCTCTACAAGGCTGCGATAGTCAATCGTCGGGAGGCGTCCAACTCGAAGCCGGCACGAGCGTCCAGGGGGTCACCCTGCTTACGACGGATACGCTACCTGCAAAAGATACCCTGGCTACGCCTGCTTCATCTCCTACCGTTACGGTAATCGGAGTAGGCGATATGATGCTGGGAACCAATTTTCCCGCTTCTTCTTACCTCCCGCCGAACGGCGGCGCCGATCTCATTGCGCCGCTTTACGATACGATCCGGGCCGCTGATATTGCTTTCGGAAACTTAGAGGGCGTTTTGCTCGACAAAGGGGGTACGGCCAAACGATGCTCTAACCCCAACGCCTGTTATGCTTTCCGCTCACCTGAATCCTACGGGCGCCACTTTCGCGATGCCGGATTCGATTTCCTTAGTTTGGCGAACAACCATACGGCTGATTTCGGCCCCGCTGGCCGTACGCGTACCAAAGCTGTGCTCGACGAAATGGGTATTCACTACGCCGGACTAGCCGGTACCGACGAAACAGCCGTACTCGTTAAAGACAGCATCCGTTATGGATTTTGCGCATTCGCCCCCAACACCGGTACCTGCGACATTCGCAATATTCCGGTTATGGAGCGCATCGTGCGTGACCTGGCCGGTCGGTCCGACATTGTGATTGTCTCCTTCCACGGCGGTGCTGAAGGCGCAAAACACCAACACGTGCCACGCCGTACGGAGACCTATTACGGAGAGAACCGGGGCGACGTCTACCGGTTCGCCCATGCTGCCATCGACGCTGGGGCCGATGTCGTGTTCGGTCACGGACCCCACGTGACACGCGGTGCTGAGCTTTACCAGGAACGCTTTATTATCTACAGTCTGGGTAACTTCTGTACCTATGCCCGCTTCAACCTGCGCGGCCCCGCCGGTGTGGCTCCCATGGTGCGCTTGGAACTCGACAAGGATGGTAAATTTAGCGGAGGGCAAGTGATTTCAACTTACCAAACGAAAACCCAGGGCCCTCGGGTCGATGATCAACAGCGAGCTTTAACCTATCTGCGCAATCTCTCGCAAGCTGACTTTCCAGAAAGCCCGTTGCGTTTTTCCAAGACTGGGCGGATGTACCTGGAGGAGTGATCTCCAGGTCGATCAAGGCCGGGAACGAAGTGGGACCGTCCATCGATCAACGTTCCTATTAGCTACTCCGCTACTGGTCGAAATTTGCTGACATTTATCTGCCAATGGGGTATATTCATTGGCAAAACGCTTTTCATTTTGGCGGAGGAAATGAAAAAAATAGGTAAACCGGCGCTAGATTGCCCTAATTGCGGCGCCCTCATGGTAGGCAAAGAAATCTACTGTAGCAACTGTGGCCAGCAGTACACCGACGGCAAAGTGACGATTAAGGACCTCTTTGGCGATTTTTTCGAGGCTGTATTCAATCTGGACTCTGCCTTTCTCCAGACTATGCGGAATCTGATGCTGCCGGGTAAACTGTCGGAAGCTTACTTTTTGGGTCAGCAAAAACGCTATGTACGGCCGCTACGGTTGTTCTTTTTAATTGCTGTGCTTCACTTTGCTGTGATCAACTTCGTATTCGAACCCTTGGTGGCAAAGGAAATCCAGCAGCAGGTGCTGAACACGGAGGAATTGAGTTTTCGCGGTGCATTTCTGGCGGAAATGGATACCATCAGCCAGCGTATAATTCAGCAAGCCGAAGATACCACCGTTGCCCGGCGCTTTATTGACTCGGTCCGGGTAGCAATGGCCGAACAGGGGCGAGACAGTTTTCAACTTTTGACGTTCATGTATTTCCAGCAAGATAAAGATTCTTTGCTGGTGCCAGCCAGCTACCGGGACGCACTGGAAATGCCCATCGATTCTTTTTTACAATATTATGAAATAGAAGGATTTTGGAACAAAATATTTGCACGACAGCATTTACGCACCATGTATGAAGGAGACGACATAACTCAGGTATTGCTCAGTTATTTCGTCTGGATGGTACTCTTGATGATGCCGGCTTTGGCGCTGGTACTGAAATTGTTGTACGTTCGCCGCAAACGCTATTTTGTCGAGCACCTGATATTTTCTTTCCACTATCACGCTTTTGCTTTCTTAGTTTTTTCCATTGCTTTCTTACTGGTAAGACCGTTGGGCGGTTGGGTGATCGCCTTGGCCTTTCCGGCCGTACTGGTCTATTTGTTCCTTGCCATGCGCCGATTTTACCATCAGGGCTTTTTTAAGACCTTTCTTAAGTTCACAATCTTCAATTTTGCCTATCTATACATTGTTGGTTTTTTCTTCACATTAACTACTATTGCTGGTGCGCTTTCCTTTTGATGGGAAAAGCTAAATCGGAATGGCTTATGGAAAACCCCGCTTATGAAACAGTGATCGGTCTTGAGGTTCATATCCAGTTGCGAACCAACAGTAAAGCCTTTTGTGGCGACCGTACGTCTTTTGGTCAGGAGCCCAATTCACAGGTGAGTCCGGTTTCGCTCGCTCATCCGGGCACGCTTCCGCGTTTGAATCAACGCCATCTGGAGTATGCCGTAGCGCTGGGTCTGGCCGTGGAGGGTACCATCCACCCTGCACCGGCTTTTGACCGCAAGAATTATTTTTATGCCGATTTGCCGAAAGGCTATCAAATTACGCAGGACCGGGCGCCCATCTGCTGGGGCGGGCGCATCTTAATTCGGCCCAAAGGTCAGGAGCCGCGCTGGATAAACCTGCACCACATCCATATGGAAGAGGATGCCGGTAAATCCTTGCACGAAGCCGATCCCCATTATTCCCTGATCGATCTAAATCGGGCAGGAGTGCCCTTGCTGGAAATGGTTACCGAACCCGACTTTCGGTCGGCCGAGGAGGTGGATGCCTTTATAAAGGCCGTACGCCAACTGGTGCGCTACCTGGGTATTTCCGATGGTAATATGGAGGAAGGTTCTTTGCGCTGCGACGTCAATGTGTCTGTTCGGCCGCGCGGGGATACCGAGCTGCGGGAACGCTGTGAAATTAAAAATCTTAATTCGATGCGGTACGCCCGCCAGGCCATTGCTTATGAGGTGAAAAGACAAATTGCACAGGTCGAACAAGGGAAGGTCATTCGGCAGCAGACGCTCCAGTTCAATCCCGCTACGGGTGTAACCCGCCCCTTGCGCGAGAAAGAACACGCCCATGACTACCGGTATTTTCCTGAACCTGACCTGCCAGCCATTTCCATCACCGAGGATTTCCTCCAGGGTGTTCGTGATCGTCTGCCGAAGCTTCCCGAAACGGTATTCCACAATCTTCAGCAAACCTACGGTTTGCAGGTCTACGATGCCCGGCTACTGAGCGAAGAGCGAGAGACAGCCGAATTTTTTGAGGTACTGGTTAATAACCAGACCCCTCCCAAACTGGTAGCCAACCTGCTGATCAATAAAATTCTTCCGCACTGTAAAGCAGCGGGCATACCACTCAACGAATTCCCTGTATCGCAGGAAAGATTGCGTGATTTCATTCAATTGATTGCTACCGGAAAGGTAAGCGCATCTATCGCCTACGAGCAGCTTTTTCCACTTCTATTGAAGGCCGACCGGGCTCCGGAGGAACTCGCTGCAGGGGCCGGATTGTTGCAGCGTTCAGATGCGGATTATCTGGCTACGCTCGTAGAAGAGGTCGTTGCGCAGTATCCCGAAAAGGTAGCGGCTTACCGCAAAGGTAAAAAAGGGCTTATTGGTTTTTTCATGGGGGAGGTAATGAAAAAATCAAAGGGAACAGCCGATCCGAAAGCCTCCAATAAATTGTTACAAGAAATACTAGCGCCATAATCAGGGGCGCCATTAATAATTTCGTCGTATGCCTGAACTACCGGAACTCCGTAAGCGCTATTATACCATTGGGGAGGCGGCCGAAATGTTTGCGGTCTCGACTTCCTTAATCCGGTTTTGGGAAAACGAATTCGACTTTTTACGGCCGCACAAAAACAGCAAGGGTGACCGTCGCTTCACCCCTGAAAATATCGAGCAACTGCAGTTAATCTACCATCTCGTCAAGGAGCGTGGCTTTACGCTGCAGGGCGCCAAGCAAGAGATTGAGCGCGATCAACAGCGCATTCGGGAAAAAATTGATGTACTCCGGAAGTTAAGGGCAATGCGGGCGTTCTTAAACCAGTTGCGCCAGGAGCTGAAGCCACCTCCAGAGCATCGTGCCGACGGCAGGATGCACTAGCCACCCGATCCCTTGCTGCACTGCATGCTATTACCGGTCCGGTTTAAAGTCGGTGATATCGATCCTCTCCGAGCAAAATTGGTAGTCTTCTGCTACGTTAGAAGCCACTACCACCAGCCGGTTTTGGGTGTAGCGTTCGACCAAGTCGAGGTACCATCCGATCCCTTGCCGATCGAGGTTTGTGCTGGGTTCGTCGAGCAGCAGCAAAGGTGTAGCCGAGCACACGGCAAGAGCCAGCCGCAGGCGTTGTTTCATGCCGGAGGAAAAATACCGGAGGGGTTTGCGACGGATATTGCTGAAGCCGAGTAATTCTTGTATATCGGAGGGCGTAAGGTCGGACTGTAGGGCTACGAAACGGGTATGGAAGCGGAGGGCTTCGGATAGCGTCATTTCCTCTATCATTTCCACGTAGGGCGCGGCGAAGGCTACATACCGGTATACCTGGTCTGCAGGGATGAGCTCACCTGTAGGGGTCAGAAACCGGATCTCACCTTTGGTAGGCGTTAAAAAGCCGGCTACTACCCGCAGCAAGGTCGATTTACCCGAACCGTTAGGTCCGGTGAGCGCATAAGTTTGTTCGGATGTCAGGGTCAGGTTGACCGATTTAAAGATCCAATCGTACTGGTAGCGTTTGCCGATGTTATCGAGCTCAACCTTCATTCACCTTGCTTCCGTTAATTTGGCGGAATCCTTTCATGATACCCGGGTCGGCATTGGAGATGAAGTTGAGAATATTATCCCGTTCGGTAGTGAGGGGGACGGTTTTCTCGATCAGGCTGATGGCGTGAGAGACGTTGTAGCCGCGCACGTAAAGAATGCGGTAAATATCTTGGATGTGGTTGATAGTCTCCTGAGAAAAATTGCGCCGTTTGAGTCCGACATTATTAATGCCGGCATAGGAGAGGGGCTCGCGGGCTGCCTTCACATAGGGGGGCACGTTCTTTCGTACCAGTGAACCGCCGGCTATAAAACTGTGCATTCCGATCCGGATGAACTGTTGCACCGCTACCAGGCCCTCCAGAATAGCCCAATCCTCAATTTCCACGTGGCCGGCGAGGTTGACATTATTGGCGAGGATTACATGGTCGCCGATGATGCAATCGTGGGCGACGTGTACGTAAGCCATCAGCAGGCAGTAGCTGCCCACAACCGTTTTATGGGCATAGGCGGTACCCCGGTTTACGGTAACGTATTCCCGAACGGTAGTGTGATCACCGATTTCAGCCGTTGATTCTTCGCCCTGAAATTTCAGGTCTTGAGGGATAGCCGAGATGACCGCCCCGGGAAAGATCTTGCAGTGTTGACCGATCCGGGCCCCTTCGAAGATGGTTACGTTCGGGCCGACCCACGTTCCATCGCCGATGACTACGTTTTTATCAATATAGCAGAATGGGCTGATTGTAACGTCCTTTCCGATTTCCGCATCGGGATGTATGAAACCTAATTTCGCTGCATTCATGTTAAGAGCGCTTGACAATTTGAGCAGTTAACTCCGCTTCCGAAACAATTTTATTACCTACGTATGCTGTGCCTTGCATTTGGCAAATCCCTCTGCGGATGGGCGCCAATAACTCGACTTTGAGCAAGATAGTGTCGCCGGGCACGATTTTATGTTTGAACTTTGCGTTTTCAATTTTCAAAAAGTACGTATCATAATTTCCTGGATCTTCAACCGTAGAGAGGGCGAAGATGCCGCCGGTCTGTGCCATCGCTTCGATTTGCAGTACCCCCGGCATAACGGGGTTGCTGGGAAAATGGCCTTGAAAAAAATATTCATTAAAAGTAACGTTCTTCACCCCCACAACGTGGCGATCAGTTAACTCGATGATCTTATCGATCAATAAAAATGGGTGCCGATGGGGCAGCCACCGTTCAATAGCCGGGGTATCAAAAAGTGGCACATCGTCTGGATTGTAGCGGGGTTTACCCTTCAATTTTATTTGTTCCTGGTAATGCTTACGCAGTATTTTGGTGAACTCCACATTGGCGGTATGGCCGGGCTTGGTAGCCAGGATTCTCCCTTTTACTGGACGCCCCAGCAAAGCGATGTCACCGATGATGTCGAGCAGTTTATGGCGTGCAGGTTCGTTTTTGAAATGCAATTGGACGGTGTTTAGGATGCCTTCTTTATCTACCGTAACACTGGGTTTGCCGAATTTTTTAGCCAACTCCTGTAATTCTTCCGGCTGCATGATCCGGTCGACGATTACGATGGCGTTGGACAAATCCCCTCCCTTGATTAAGTTTTGATTCAGCAGAGCCTCCAGTTCGTGTAGAAAGACAAAAGTCCGGCAGGGAGCAATTTCCCGAACGTAATTTTCAATGCCTTTTAGGGTGGCGTATTGCTGTCCCAAGACCTCGGAATTAAAATCTATCATAGTGGTAACTTCGAATTCCTCGGCTGGCAGGGCGATCAGCTCGGTGCCGGTAGCCTCGTCGCGGTAACTGATGGGCTCCTGGATCTCGAAGCACTCGCGTTCGGCTTCCTGCTGTTCAATACCGGCCGACTGCAGCGCCCGAACGAACGGCATTGCCGATCCATCCATGATGGGGATCTCGGGGCCAGTCACCTCGATCATGACGTTATCGATTTGTAAACCAATAAGTGCCGACAGGGCGTGTTCAACAGTGCTAACCTGGGCGTCACCGGATTTCAGGGTCGTGCTCCGCTGCGTATTGACTACCCGGTTGACGTCGGCATTAACGATGGGTTCACCTTCGAGGTCGGTTCGTTTAAATTTGTAACCGTGGTTGATGGGGGCCGGCTTAAAGGTCAGGCGAGCCTCACAGCCGGTGTGCAAACCAACACCTTCAATCGTTACGGACTGCTTAATAGTGCATTGCTTCATAAGCTTAGCGGAATCGGCAAAATTTTGGTAAAGATAAATGATTTGTTTTGTCGGAGCGCATCAGAAGGTCGCTGTTCGTTGGACTAGCGATCCTTTTGGTCGATCAATCGTTCTAATTGACGCAGGCGCTTCTCCATGGCTGGGAGTTGTTTGAATAGTAAAAAGGCCCGAGCATACTCCTGGTAAATCAGGGCGGGTGAACCGAAGTAGGCTTTATTCGGTTCGGTCAGGTCTTTCTGGACACCGGTTTGTCCCTGAAACTGACTGCCATCGGCAATCTTCAGGTGCCCCACAAAACCGACTTGACCGCCAATGCGGCAGTTCTTTCCGATTTTGGTACTTCCGGCGATGCCTACCTGTGCGGCAACCACAGAGTTTTCCCCAACTTCTACATTGTGGGCGATCTGGACTAGGTTGTCGAGTTTGACCCCCCGCCTGATGATCGTCGAGCCCATACTTCCGCGGTCGATGGTGGTATTGGCACCTACTTCTACTTGTTCCTCCAGGATCACATTACCTAAATGTGGGATTTTCTTGTAGGTACCGTCCTCCTGGGGTGCGTAGCCGAATCCTTCGCTACCGACTACGGCATTGGGGTAGATCACACAGTTGGCACCCACTTGGCAAGCATGCAGGATGCGAGCACCGGTGTGCACCACTACGCCTGGTCCCAGGGTAGTGTCGCGGCCTATATAGGCGTGGTCATGGATCTGGCATCCGGCGCCGATCCGGGCACCCGCTTCCACAATGGCAAACCGGCCTACCGAAATATCTTCTCCCAAGTGGCTATTGGGGTGAATGAACGCCGAGGCGTCGACTCCGTTTTTATTGGGTGCCGGGCGTTCGCCGAAGCGTTCCATGAGTTGGGCCACAGCGGCGTATACATCCTTAACCCGGATCAGGGTGGCTGGGATCGGGTGCTTAGGCAAAAAATCATGGCCGACCAGCAGGGCAGATGCCGTCGTCGAATACGCAAAGGATTCGTATTTTGCGTTGGCTAGGAAGGAAATACTTCCCGCCCCGCCTTCCTCGATTTTACTGGGTCGATTGATGCGTGTACCTGGATCGCCCTCGACCGTTCCACCTAGCAAGTCCGCCAGTTCTTTTGCCGTAATTTCCATGGCTGTAAAGGTAGAAAAAAAGGTTAAAACTCTGCGGCCCTACCATCGCCCTGCCCTTCAAATCTCTACACTTCTCTGACGCTCCAGATTTGGCCTTCAGTTTCAGGGTTGTATCTTTGCGAAAAAATTGAAAACGATACGCATAGGCACGCGCGGTAGTAAATTAGCCCTCTGGCAAGCCCACTACACCCAAGCTGAACTCCAAAAAGCAGGCATTCCTTCCGAACTCCGCATAATCAAAACCCAGGGGGATCGTATCCAGCACCTCAGCTTCGATAAAATGGAAGGGAAAGGCTTTTTCACCAAAGAAATTGAAGAGGCCCTACTGCGTGGCGATGTCGATGTAGCCGTTCATTCGATGAAAGACCTGCCTACAACCCACCCCGACGGGCTCTCCGTCACCGCGCTTTCCTACCGGGATAATCCGGCCGATTGGCTGGTCATCCGGAAGGAGCGGGTCGATGAAAATCAGCTTTTCAAGCTACAGGCCGAGCCGGTGGTCGGCACCTCCTCTGCCCGGCGAAAGTCCCAGATTCTGAGCTTCCGCCCCGACGTACAGATCAAGGATATTCGGGGTAATGTACCTACGCGCTTGCGCAAATTGGGGGAGGGGCAGTTCGACGCCATTCTGCTGGCCGGCGCTGGCTTAACGCGCTTGGGGATAGATTTGTCGGAGTTTGAAGTTATCCGGATGAATCCCAAAGAATTTGTGCCGGCCCCTGCACAGGGGGTGTTGGCCTTGCAAACCCTAACCGGAGATATAGAAACCCGCCGCTTGCTGAAGGCAATCCATCAGTCCCAGGTCGCCGCAGTAACGAATGTCGAGCGTAAGATATTAAAGTTGTTAGAGGGAGGCTGCCAGATGCCGGTCGGCGTCTATTGCGAGCGCGATACGATGGGGCACTTTCATGTTTGGGCAGCAAAAGCCGATCGCTGGGATGCTCCGGTGAAGCGAGTACATCAATCCTCCAGCACCTCCCATCACCTTGCTGAAACCGTGATCGATCTGCTGCACGCCGATTAAGTAGATATGAAGCTGGTAATTTTTGTAAGTCGAAGCCTCGATCGCAAAAGTGCATTCCGGCGCCGTTTTGCCCAAGAGGAGGTTACAATCTTGGGTGAATCCCTGATCGATTTTCGACCCCGTCCCTTTACAGTTATCCCAGCTACCGACTGGATTTTCTTTTATAGCAGAAGGGCAGTGGATTTTTTTTTCACCCAGGCCAGCCAGCGTGGTTTAACTGTTGGTAAAGAGACTGCTCTAGCGGCTATCGGACCGGCGACAGCGGCAGCCTTGATGCACTTTGGGTACGACGCCCATTTTGTCGGCGACGGTAATCCGGAGTCTACCGCCAGAAGGTTTGGGAAAGTAGCCGGCGGCGCCCGGGTACTTTTTCCAAGGGCGCGCAACTCCAATCGGTCTGTCCAGCAAATGCTGACGACAATGCTTGAAGTACATGAGCTTATTGTCTACGAAAACGAGCCGCGTACCGACTTCCGATTGCCGACCGAGCCCAACTATGTAGTGCTGACTAGCGGACTCAATGCCAGGGCTTTTTTTCACAAGTACGAAGCAAAAGGTAAAGTCATTTTTGCCATCGGCCGGCCGACGGCAGAGGTCATTCGGTTCCTGACGGGGTGCGAAGCTGAAATGCCGGATCAACCCACCGAAGCGCAATTGGCCGAACGGGTATGGCGTTATTATCGGCAAAATCAACTGGGGGAATGAAGGGTATATTCACAACAACAATAATGCGGTTTTTCGGCTTTTTGCTGCTCTTGCTCGGCTGTGGTTGTACAAGCGAAACGAGGGAATCAGGTGCTACATCGAACGTATTACCCGTACCAGCATCTTTTTTTGATTTTTATGAAAGGTTTCACCAGGACAGTTTCTATCAGCTACAGCATATTCAGTTTCCGTTGGATGGAAAAAGCGGCAGGCTGAGCACCGGGAACCAGAGCGACAGTACCCATTGGAAACGCTCCGAATGGAAGCTGCACCGACCTGTTGACTTCTCTCAGGGGCAATACCAGCAAGAACTGGCAGTACTGGGCTCTTACCTGATTCTGGAGCGCATCACACACCGGACCGGACGCTTCCGAATTGAGCGGCGATTTGCCCGGCTCGATGAAGAATGGTACCTGATCTATTATGCTAACCAATTCAATATGACATTCTAGATCGGGTTACCAGATTTTTTCTTCCATCAAGTACTGCTTTACGTAATCGCGGATGCCTTCTTCTAAGGAGTAAAAGGGTTGTTTGTATCCGATGCCGCGGAGTTTTCCCATTTCCGCTTCTGTAAAATACTGGTAGGTATCCCGGATGTCTTCGGGCGTATCAATAAAAGAGATTTGAGGCTTTCGCTCCATGGCCTGGAAGGTGCTGGCAGCAAGGTCGTAGAAGGTACGAGCTTGGCCAGTACCGACGTTGTACAAGCCGTTTTGTTTCGGGCTGGAATTTTGCATCAAGAAGTACAAAATCTCCACCACGTCTTTTACGTAAATAAAATCGCGCATTTGTGCCCCGTCTTCGAAGTCGGAGCGGTGGGAGCGGAATAGCTTCATGCCACCGGTAGCTTTGATCTGGCGGGCGGTGTGGAAAATTACTGAGGCCATGCGGCCTTTGTGGTATTCATTCGGGCCATAGACGTTGAAGAACTTTAGACCCGCCCAAAAAGGCGGTTGCTCGTCTTGGTCCAGCGCCCATTTATCAAAATCATTTTTTGATCGGCCGTACGGATTCAGAGGCACCAGTTGGTCGAGGATGTCGTGACGATCCGAATAGCCATGCTCTCCCAGACCGTAAGTAGCCGCGCTACTGGCGTAGATTAGGGGGATTTGGTGCTGGGCGCACAACTCCCAGAGCGCTTTGCTGTAGCCGAGGTTGAGGTGCTCGAAAATCAACTCATCCTTTTCTGTGGTATCGGTGCGGGCTCCCATGTGGAAGATCAAATTTACGCGGCTGAACTGCTCCCACAGCCAGTGCGGAAATTGCTCCCGGTCGATGCATTTGGCGTAATATTTACCCGCCAGGTTAACCTCTTTATCAGTTCGCTGAAAATTATCGACCAGTACCAGGTCGGTATACCCCTCCTCATTGAGTTTGCGGACTAGGCAACTACCTATGAAGCCGGCTGCTCCGGTGACTACGATCATTATTGATGCAAATTTCGTTTGGGTCAAATTTAGGGATAAAGGACCAGGAATACGGGATAAGAGGGTATATCCCGTATCACAGGTCTGTCCCTCCTCTTACACCTCACTTTCCTGGTAGGCCTCCATGGGCGGGCAGGTACAAACCAGGTTGCGATCGCCGTAAGCGTTGTCCACGCGGCTGACCTCCACCCAGAATTTGCCGCCGTGGCGCAAGTAGGGCAGTGGGTAGGCTGCCTTTTCGCGCGAATAGGGCATTTCCCAGGAATCACCGGTAATCAGTTCGATGGTATGCGGAGCATTAACCAATACGTTGGATTCCGGATTTGCCTCGCCGGTAGCAATTTCGTCTATTTCTTTACGGATCGCTAGCATGGCGTCGCAGAAGCGATCCAGCTCTTCTTTCCCTTCGCTCTCCGTTGGCTCGATCATCATCGTATTGGCGACGGGCCAGGAGAGGGTGGGGGCGTGGAATCCATAATCGATCAAGCGCTTGGCCACATCTTCGGCCCCGACAATCGCCTTGAAGGGCCGGATATCCACGATGAGTTCGTGTGCGGAGTGCCCATTTTCGCCGACGTACAAAACGCTATAAGCACCCTGTAGGCGCGCTTTAATATAGTTGGCGTTCAGAATGGCTTTTTTGGTGGCTTCGGTAAGTCCGTGCTTGCCCAGCATCCGGATGTAGCCGTAGCTGATCAGCAGGATACTGGCCGAGCCCCAGGGCGCTGCCGCCACTGCCGAAATGCCTTGTTCGCCTCCCGTTTCGACCAGCGGGTGCTTAGGTAAGAAGGGCTTGAGACTTTCGTTTACGCAGATAGGACCCATGCCGGGGCCGCCGCCCCCATGTGGGATGGCAAAAGTTTTGTGCAGATTTAGGTGGCAGACATCGGCGTGAATGGCACCCGGGCTTGTCAAGCCGACTTGGGCATTGAGGTTGGCGCCGTCCATGTATACTTTACCACCGTTTTCGTGGATAATATCGCAAATCTCACGGATGCGGGTCTCAAATACGCCGTGAGTAGACGGATAGGTAATCATAAGGGCCGACAGTCGGTTGGAATACGCTTCCGCTTTCGTTCGCAGGTCTTCGACATCGATGTTACCTTGATCATCGCACGCCACCACGACGACCTCCATGCCGGCCATTACGGCGCTGGCCGGGTTAGTCCCGTGTGCAGAGGACGGAATCAAGGCGATATCGCGGCGGTCGTCCCCATTGGCGTGGTGGAAGGCGCGGATGGTCAGCAAGCCAGTATACTCGCCCTGGGCACCGGAGTTAGGCTGCAGCGAAGTGGCTGCAAAACCCGTAATTTCGCTCAGCCAGGCTTCTAACTCGGAGAAGATCTGTTTGTAGCCGTTCACCTGATTCAGCGGAACGAAAGGGTGTATGTTGGCAAACTCCGGCCAACTTACCGGTATTAGTTCCGTTGCAGCGTTGAGTTTCATGGTACATGATCCCAAGGGGATCATAGAGTGGGTAAGCGACAGGTCTTTATTTTCGAGGCGCTTGAGGTAGCGCATCATTTTCGTCTCGGTATGAAAGGTATTGAATACCTCGTGTGTCAGATAAGCGCTCTTGCGGGTTAACTCTTGCGGGAGCTGGTAGGCAGCCGGTGGATTATGATCAAAATCGGCATCGATGCCCTTGGCAGCGGCAAAAGCTTCTAGTACCTGGTTAAGCGCTTCGGGCGTCACTGTTTCGTCCATACTAACCTGAACGGCGTGTTCGAGGTAAAGAAAATTGAGCTGTCGTTGCAAAGCTTCGCGCTGAATAGCGGCCTTTTCCTCGGCATTAACCTTAATCGATAGGGTATCGAAAAAATATCGGTTAGCTAAGGAGTAACCCAGTGCTTCCAGGTTGCGGTGCAGCACCTGGGCATTGGCGTGTACCCGTTCGGCAATCGCTTTTATACCTTCGGGGCCGTGGTATGCAGCATACATACCAGCCATGACGGCCAGTAGAGCCTGTGCGGTACAAATGTTAGAAGTGGCTTTTTCACGCCGGATGTGCTGTTCGCGCGTTTGCAGTGCCATGCGGTAGGCCGTTTTTCCGTGTGCATCGACCGACACACCGATAATACGGCCGGGGATTTGCCGCTTAAAGTTTTCTTTGGTAGCAAAATATGCCGCGTGAGGACCGCCGTAGCCCATGGGGACCCCAAATCGTTGGGTATTACCGACAACGGCATCGGCTCCCCATTCGCCGGGAGGCGTTAGTAAGGCCAGACTGAGAATATCGGCGGCGACAGTTACGTAGATGTCCTGCGCCTTCGCTTTTTCAACCAGCGAACGATAGTCAGTCACACTACCATCAGCGTCTGGATATTGGAGTAGGATGCCAAAAGTTTTTTCGGAGAAAGCAGCGTTTTCTATCTCGACTACCTTGATGTCGATGTCGAGTGGTTGGGCCCGGGTTTTCAGCACGTCCAGCGTTTGTGGGAACACCTTATCGGATACCAGGAATTCATTCTGCAGCTCGCCCTTATTGCGTTTGTTCTTTTGACTGAAAAACATATGCATTGCCTCGGCAGCAGCGGTACCCTCATCCAGCAAGGATGCGTTGGCGATGGGCAGACCGCTAAGGTCGCTGACCATGGTCTGGAAATTCAGGAGCCCTTCCAGGCGACCCTGGGCAATTTCAGCCTGGTAGGGAGTATATTGTGTGTACCAGCCTGGATTTTCGAATAGGTTACGCTTGATTACACTGGGCGTAATGGTGCCGTAATATCCCAGGCCAATGTAAGACCGAAACACTTTATTATGGGCACCTATAGCTTTGATCTCTTGCAAATACTCGTACTCGGAAATGCCTTCCGGTATGTCGAGTTCTTTACGCTCACGAATATTTTCTGGAACGGTTTCATCAATAAGTTGATCGAGACTACCCACTCCAATGGCTTGCAGCATGGCTTGCACTTCGTCTTGGTTGGGTCCATTATGTCGATTTACAAAACGGTCTTGGATGGTCAGCTTGTTCATCTTGGCTTTCCTTGTAGTATGGTTAGGCAAAATAAAATTCAAAAATACAGACTTTTTAATCAATGAAACCACTCCCGCATCTGTGTGGCAGTCCTTATGTGTAAACAGCTTGTAAAATAAAAAGGATGGCGCTATGGGTTTCCTGCAGCCTGGTGGCGGGAAGTTGGGGTTGGATTCAAAAGCGGCCGTAGAAACGGTAAAGGCTGCTCCGGGATCCTTCCGGAGCGGCCTGTTGCGTTACACCTTTTCAATGATGATGGCGGATGCCCCGCCGCCGCCATTGCAAAGTGTTGCCAACCCCAGGTTAGCATTGCGTTGGTGCAGTATATTATTTAGTGTGGTGATGATGCGTGCACCTGAAGCACCCAGCGGGTGGCCAATCGATACGCCGCCGCCCATAACATTTACTTTATCGCCGTCAACACCCAGGACTTTATTGAAGGCTAGCGGGACTACGGCAAAGGCTTCATTGACCTCGAAGAAATCGATGTCTGAAATGTCCAGTCCGGCGCGCTCCAGCGCTTTAGGAGCGGCCTTGGTCGGGGCTGTGGTAAAGAACATTGGCTCGTGGGCCGCGTCGGCAAAAGAGCGAATTCTTGCCAATGGTTTTAACTGGAGCGCTTTAACTTTTTCCTCGCTGACCAGCACCAGGGCGGAGGCGCCGTCGTTGATGTTCGAGGCGTTCGCCGGGGTGACGGTACCGTCTTTGGTAAAAGCCGGACGCAGTTTAGGTACTTTTTCGAAGATTACTTTTTTGTAGTCTTCATCTTCACTTACCATAATAGGGTCGCCCTTGCGCTGGGGTACGGCCACCGGGATGATCTCATCTTGAAAGAGCCCTTTTTCGGTAGCTTCGGCGGCTAGTTTGTAGGAGCGAATGGCGTATTCGTCTTGCTCCTCGCGGGAGATTTGGTGCTCCTGGGCAGTGCGATCGGCGCAAACCCCCATGGCAATGTGGTCGTAGACATCTACCAACCCGTCGCGTGCCAGGCCGTCGACCAGCGTAGTGTCACCGTATTTATTACCCCAGCGAGCGCTGGGCACGTAGAACGGAATATTTGACATACTCTCCATACCGCCCGCCACGATGACGTCATTGTGGCCTAACATAATGCTTTGGGCTCCGAACATTACCGATTTCATGCCCGATGAACATACCTTGTTTACGGTCGTACAAGGCACATTTTGCCCGATACCTGCACCTAGGGCGGCCTGACGGGCTGGGGCCTGGCCCAGATTAGCAGATATAACGTTGCCCATAAAAACTTCTTCTACTTCATGGGGATCTACGCCCGCTTTTTCCATGGCGCCCTTGATTGCAGCACTGCCTAGTTGAATGGCGGTGAGCGATGACAAAGCGCCGCCAAAACTGCCGATTGGCGTACGCACTGCAGAAACGATAAAGACGTCTTTCATTATAATTTGGTTTTGAATTCCAAAAATGGCCTAGCAAAGCTTTTTCATGGCATCTATCCGACGGGTACCACCAGTAGCCTGCTTATGCTGTATTTTATCGATGCAAACCCGATCCCGTTTTGCAGGCAGGCCTCATCGGATTTAGCAAAGCATTTGCTTTTCGATGCGCCATCAAGAAAGTTAAAAAAGCTTTTACTCTTCGTTAAAGGTAACAAGTTCACACCGCTTTGGGATGGCCGGTTGTTATTTTTCAGGGGGTCGACTTTGGAGACTTTTTGGCCCCAAGCCACTGGCACCGCACATTAGTAGCGTGTCACGTAACATTAGCTTTACAAAAAGTTTACCTTTGGTCTTGATTTCTAGTTATATTCCCCTTACATTTGCAATCCAAACATCGCGGCGTGGAGCAGTTGGTAGCTCGTCGGGCTCATAACCCGAAGGTCGTAGG
>CAZHCA010000033.1:0-49298 GCA_964530825.1 uncultured Saprospiraceae bacterium | reverse complement strand
ACAGATCAATCCTAATAATTTACCGCTACCCGATTTTTAGTAGGGTAGAGTAGGGTAAAGGTACTTTCTCAAGTCAAAAAAAGACCATCAACCATGCTTTTTTTTTACCAGGTCAACCCCGGAAAGGAGTAGGTTGGACCCAAAAAAAGTACGGCTTTTGCATTGTGGCAAAAACCGTGCTTCCTGTAGCCACCTGCCTGCAGTATTCCAAAGGGGTGGTTAGCTGTCCTGGACAATTATCAATCCCGAATGAAAGGATAATCCTTCTGCAGATAATTATCTTCGTAGAGTAGTTTGGGGTCGGGCAGGTCAGACTGCTCGGCAAAATCCATTGCCTCTTTGATTTCGCCTTTGATCCGATCCTGGATTTCCTTAATTTCTTCTTCAGTCGCGAACTTATTCTTGAGCATGGTTTCCTCGGTAATTTTTATCGGGTCGCGATCCTTGTACTCCTGCACCTCCTCTTTGGTGCGGTACTTGGCTGGGTCCGAGACGGAGTGCCCTTTATAACGGTAGGTACGGATTTCCAGGAAGTATGGCCCTTTGCCACCGCGAATGTGTTCGACGGCCTTCGAAACGGCTTCATGCACGGGTTCGGGACTCATGCCGTCAACTGCTTCGCTGGGCATATCGTAGGCCAGACCTAATTTGTAGATTTCCGTTACATTCGAAGTACGTGAAACAGAAGTACCCATAGCATATCCGTTGTTTTCACAGATATACAGTACGGGAAGCTTCCAAAGCATAGCCATATTAAAGGATTCGTGGAGCGAACCTTGGCGGGCGGCACCATCGCCGAACATCGTTACGCAGATGTTTTCGGTTCCTTTGTATTGCTCGGCCAGAGCGATTCCGGTACCGATGGGAATTTGGGCACCTACTATACCGTTACCGCCAAAATAGCGATGCTTTTTAGAAAAGAAGTGCATAGAGCCTCCTTTACCCTTTACCACCCCGGTAATTTTACCGTAAAGCTCAGCCATAGCCTCCTTGGTGGAAATGCCGCGACCGATAGCCGTACCGTGCTGGCGGTAAGCAGTTGCGATGGCATCCTGGGGCGTAATGGCCGATTCGATGCCGGCCGCTACAGCTTCCTGGCCGATGTACACGTGGCAAAAACCACGGATCTTCTGCTGTCCGTAAGCCATTAGCGCACGCTCTTCAAAACGTCGAATGCGCACCATCATTTCGTACCATTGCAGATATTGCTCTTTGCTATAGGTAGGTTTCTTTTTGCGTCCAGAGGACTTTTGCTTTTTTTGGGTCGCTGTATCCATTCACAATATTTTTTCGGATTTTCGGAGCGCTGGTAGCCAATGCGCCCATCATAATATGCGGGAGAAAGATAAGAGAAATCTAAGGAAACTTCCCCTTTTTTCCCTTAACAACAGGTTGCTCGCTACCCTTGTTGAGATAATATATTCTTTTAAAAGCGCTCATGCCAATACTTGAAAGGATCAAGGTCCGACATTTCAAAAATTATACGTTAGCTGATTTGGCGTGCAGCCCGCGTCTAAACGGACTGGTGGGGAAAAACGGCATGGGTAAGACCAATTTGCTGGATGCTATCTATTACTTATGCATGTGCAAAAGCCACTTTTCCGTTCCCGATTCAGCCGTGGTCCAGCACGGGGCTGATTTCTTTCGTTTGGAGGGCTATTTCTCAGCTAATACCGGGCGGCACCAGATCGTAGCTAAGGTGCAGCCTCCGCGCACAAAAATTTTCGAAAAGAACCAGTTGCCTTACCCCCGCCTTTCTGAGCACGTAGGTCTGTTGCCGGTTGTTTTTGTAGCTCCCGATGATACTCAGATCGCCACCGAGGGAAGCGAGGTCCGCCGGCGATTTATCGATAATACCCTCAGCCAGATCGACCGCTCCTACCTGGAGGCACTCCTGCAATACAACCGCCTGTTGCGCCAGCGTAACGCCCTGCTTAAACAGTCCGATAATCGAACCGCAGCAGCCGATCCATTACTCGAGGTATACGACCGGCAGATGGTAGAACCTGCACAGCATATTTTTACGACACGTGAGAAATTTACAGCCGATTTCCGTATGCCTTTCCTGGCATATCACGAGCGTATCTGTGGGGGCCACGAAGCAGTATCGGTCACGTACCGTTCGCAACTGTCCGAGGTGGACTTCCTCGATCTCATGCAGAGGCACCGAGAGAAGGATCGCCTGTTGCAGCGCACCACTGGTGGTATTCACCGCGATGATTTCATTTTCCAACTGGGCGACCACCCGCTGAAGCGACTTGCTTCGCAAGGGCAGCTGAAATCCTTTATTCTGGCGCTTAAGCTCGCTCAATACGAAGTACTTAAAACCCACAGTGGGCAATATCCGCTCTTGCTCCTCGACGATATCTTTGATAAATTAGATCAGGAAAGGGTCAAGCAGCTGCTGCAATTGTTGCTGGAGGGCGATTTCGGTCAGCTTTTCCTTACCGATACCGATAGCAGGCGTGCCCGGGAAACCATCAGCGCACTGACCACCGATTTTCACCTTGTTGCCGTTGAGAACGGTCGAGTCTTTCCAATTTAACTATTGCTCATGAGCGAACGCAACATCAATACCCTCAAAGAAGCGCTCCACGCTATGGTCGAGCATTATCGTTTAAAAGGTCGCCTGAGTGAAGTACGTATAAAAGAAATTTGGAAAGAACAGATGAACCCACTAATTCTCAATTACACGCGGGACTTCAGCATCCGGCGGCGGGTGTTATACCTGCGTATCGATTCCGCCCCACTTCGCCAGGAACTCAGTGTAAACCGCGAAATGATTCGCCGCAACCTCAACGAGGCCCTAGGAGAAGACTACTTGCTGGAAGTTGTGGTGCGATAGCGGGAGGGATAAGGGATAGGAAACTTATCCCTTATCCCACATCACTTCACTACGGCACCGTCTGCTCTTTCGTTTCCGGCTGGTATTCAATGGCGCCGGGGCCAAAATAGCGTGGATTCTTTTTGTTTTTACCTTTCGTTTGCGCAGCGATTTCGAAGGCAGTAGCTAGGTCGAGTATTCCACCAGAAACGCTCAGGGTACGGAAAGGAACCAGGTCCCCCTCGCCGGGTCGGCGCACCTGCTCATCGATTTTCCGGGCCGATTCCATCAGCACCGCTTTAACCTGTTCGGCGGTGAGATCAGGAAAGTATGAACGCAGCATAGCGGCAGCGCCAGCTACCATGGGAGCTGCCATGGAGGTACCCGGAAAAAATTCATAAGTATTATCCGGTGTCGTCGAATAAATATCCACTCCGGGAGCGAAAATATCAACCTTGTCCTGGCTGAAGTTGGAGAAGTTAGCCGCCAGATTTTCGCCACCCTCCCAGTTCAGAGCACCTACTTCAATCCAGTTGGGAGCGTTTTTAGGTCCGAATAGGCCTTTTTTCAAGTATTGATCGTTGGGATAATTGTTGTCAAATTGGTTTTCTTTACCATCATTACCGGCTGCATGCACAATTAGCACATCGTTTTTAGCGGCGTATTTAACCGCTTTATCCACGACATTCTTGCGAGGCGACCAGCCCTTACCGAAGCTCATATTGATCACTTTGGCGCCATTATCGACAGCGTAAATAATCGCATTGGCAACGTCTTTATCGCGTTCGTCACCGTCAGGGACGGCACGAACGGTCATGATACGGACGTTGTTGGCGATTCCGTCGATTCCGATTTCATTATTCCGCTCGGCGGCGACGATACCGGCTACGTGGGTTCCATGATCGGCATCCGGTCCTTCATAGTCATTGTTTCCATAGCCTTTTTCGTAGGGGTTGCCGTAGTCGTCGTTGACGATTTCGCGCGAGTAAAAATCAGGATTGTAGTTGTAGTCGTACTGGCGCACAAAATACTCGGCTGCTCCTTTGAGTTCTTTTTCCAGTTGTGCGAAGTTATTATTGACCTGCGGTAGAATGCTTTGCGCCACCTGAGCGGCCCGGCGGACTTCCGGATCATTCGTCTCGGTTTGTACCGCTTCGATATCCTCTATGGTTATTTCTTCTGAGGGCTTATCGATGGCTTCGCGCAATTGAATGATCGCATTATAAACCGGCCGGTAGACTTCCACCTGGGGCGCCAGTTGCTTTTGTTTTTTCTCAACCGTTTCTTTAGCATCCTTCCAGCGATCGTAGGTTTCTCGATTCTTTTTCTTGATATCTTCCCGGTCTTTACCTTCGAACTGCTCTTTGTATTTGCGGTAGGTACGGGTTACTTCGTAGGTATCAAAAGAAACGTTTTCGCCGTTTGGGTTGCCGATGAAGTTCCAACCGTGGATATCGTCTATGTACCCATTATTATCATCGTCTCTGCCATTACCCGGTATTTCGTCTTTATTTATCCATAGCACTTCATCCAGGTCTTCGTGTTCGACATCGACTCCGGAGTCGATCACGGCTACAATTACCGGTTGGCCTTTTCTGTTATTTAATTTTTGGTAAAGCTGCTCCGAGCGCACGCCCGGGTAGCCGTCCGTTTCCATATCGAGATGGAACCAATTTTCGGGAGCGCGCTGGGCTTTCAATCCAATGCTGAGTACCAGCGTAAGTAAGATAATTCCTAATTGCTTAGCGTACATAAACTATTTTTTGATCTGGTAAAACTGTTCGCACCGCTTGCCAACACAAGCAGGCTCGATTTTAAAACAACGCAATCAAAGGCTAGAACGTATTTTCCGAAAGGATTAGGTAGGTAGATAACGCATATACATTACAAAACTACTGATTACGCCAATATTGGCAATACTTTTCGTCGATGGATTCGGTAAATTCGTGGAATTCTGATTTGTCGCCCTCCACTTCGATTAGTTACCTTTGCTACATGACCCATTTATCAGTTAAATGGCGCCAGGGCAAACGCTTTCTCAAGTACTATTTTCGGGCCCGAACCAAGTATCAGGTTCATTCTCCTGCGGTCTATGCATTTATAGAAAATGTTTTGGAAGATAGCCGGCAGTATTATTGCTTCCAAATGCTGGCCGTTTTGCGGAAAAAGCTCTTACGAGAAACCACCACCATTCAGGTTACCGATTACGGGGCAGGATCCAAAGTCAATCAGGCCAAAGTGCGCACCGTTGGTGATATTACACGGCATAGTGCTTCTCCTCGAAAGCGCGGTGAATTTTTGTTCCGGCTCGCCAAGCACTACCGGCCCGACTCCATTTTGGAGCTGGGTACTTCTTTTGGGCTATCTACCCTATATCTTTCCTTGGCAGCGCCTGGAGCAAAACTAATCACCATCGAGGGGTGCCCGCAAACAGCCGAGTTGGCAAAGATTAATTTCCGCTATTTCAGCGACCAACGAATTGAACTCCTTCCCCTACCCTTTCGAACCGGCCTGCCCCAGGCCCTGAGTCAGTTTGATACGATTGATTTACTTTTTATTGACGGGGACCATCATCCGGAACGCACCGAGGAATACATCGATCGTTGCCTCCCACACCGGCGGCAAGAAAGTATTTTCCTGATCGCCGACATTCACTGGTCGAATGGCATGTACCGGGCTTGGGAGCGCATACGTCAACGCCCTGAAGTCCGTTGTTCCGTGGAGTTATTTGACTTGGGCATACTTTTCTTCGGCAAAGAGATGCGGGAGGTGCAGCACTACACCCTTTGCCCCTTTCGGTGGAAACCCTGGCTGCAGGGATTTCAACCGGCAGAAGGCCAGTTGGTCCAAGAAAACAATCGATAGCTATTCAGCGGCAGTGGTATCGGTTTGAGTTTTCTTTTTTCTGCGGCCATTGAGTCGCTCCAGCACCATAGCTGTGATGTCCAGCTCCTCGTTGACGCTAAGTACACCGGAGCTAGGTCCATAATTCAGGATGAAATTGTAGCCTTTCTCATCCCGCAAGTCTGTCAGGACCTCATCGACCAGGGAGTCGAGCTCTTGCTGAAGGGCTTGCCCCTCGACCATGAGCTGCTGATTTCTCTGTTGCTGTTCGGCCACGAGTTGCTGCTGCTGTTGGGCAATACGTTGCTCTTCGCGAGCTATTTGGTTAGGAGCCAGCAAACCTTGCTGGATTTGCTGCTGAATTTTGCGCACTTCACTTTCCAAGCCGCGACTTTTGGTCTGCATTTCCTGGTTGGCTTTGCGCTCCCGCTGCGCCAAAGCTTCTGCTTTTTCCCGAAAATAATCATACCCCTGCAGCAAGCTATCGGAGTTGACGTAAACAATGGGCGGGGTTTCCCCAGTAGCCGTTCCCGAAGCGGAGTCAGTTTGATCGGTAGCTCCGCCACCAGTATTGGTATTCATGATGAGCAAGGCAATGACGCCAACCAAGGCGAGTATACTCAGAATGAGTGGTAAGTTCTTCATGTCAAGTGGTTATCGCTTTTCGCAAAGGTAGGTAGATCGACGGACATTAATTACCTCCTGAAAAAGAATTTACGCTAGCGCGTTGCTGGCTCTAAGGTCTTGCCCACTTCCTCCTCGTATTCATCCAAATTGATGACCACATTCGCCTTTTTACTCGACAAGTAGGAATAAATAGCCGGAATGACGTACAGGGTGAGGATGGTCGAGAACAACAATCCGCCAATTACTGCAATCCCCATGGAGGTCCGGCTTTCCGATCCGGCGCCCAGAGCCAAAGCGATAGGCAAAATGCCCAATGTAGTCGATAAACTGGTCATAAGGATGGGACGAAAGCGCGCAATCGAGGCATCTATGATCGCCTCATAACGGCTTAATCCTTGTTCCTTACGCTGGTTAGCAAATTCTACAATCAGGATGCCGTTCTTAGCAACCAGACCAATCAACATAATGATACCAATCTGGCTGAAAACATTCAGCGTCTCGTCGAAGAAATAAAGAGATAAGATCGCTCCTGCCAGTGCAAGCGGCACTGTAAACAAGATGATAAAGGGATCACGGAAACTTTCAAACTGAGCCGATAGCACCAAGTAAATGAGTAGCAACGCTAAGCCAAAGGCGAATCCAAGGCTCGAAGAGCTTTCGACATAGTCTTTGGAAGTGCCATCCAGCGCTGTAAGGTAGGTATCATCCAAAACTTCATCGGCAATACGCTCCATTGCTGCGATACCGTCCCCGATGGTATTATCGCCCGTTAAACCGGCCGAAACGGTTGCCGCGGCAAAGCGATTGTAGCGGTAAAGAGTAGGTGGGGTTGTCTGTTCGACCAAGGTGATCAGATTATCCAACTGCACCATATTGCTTTCGGAGCTGCGCACGTAGAGGGAGCGCACATCGACCGGCTCGTTGCGGTCTTCTCTTTGGATCTGCCCGATGACCTGGTACTGTTTCCCATTCATGATAAAGTAGCCGAAGCGCTGACCACTGAGTCCAAGCTGCAAGGTCTGGGCAATATCAATCATGGAAACGCCCAGGTCCCGTGCTTTCTGACGGTCGATCTCAATTTTTATTTCGGGTTTGTTAAACTTCAGGTTGACGTCGGTAAAACTAAAAGTGGGATCCTGATTGGCTTTTTCCATGAACTCGGGCAACACAGCCTTAAGCTTATCCAGGTTAGGGGCCTGGATCACAAACTGTACCGGTAGCCCCGAGCGCTGGTTACCAATACTTTGTTGTTGCGAAACAAAAACGCGAGCTCCGGTCAGGTCCTGCACCCGTGGTGTAAGGGCGGCCAGTACCTCACTTTGTGAACGATCTCGGTTCTCTACGTCTTTTAACAAGACAATCAAAAAACCCGAATTGACTGAGGTCGATGCCCCAAAACCAGGCGAGGTCACCGAGATGGTACCCTCTAGGTCATCGCCTACTACCGTATCGGTCAGCTCGATGAGCTGATCCATATAGGCATCCATATACTCAAAAGTAGCACCCTCGGGTGCAGTGGCAAAACCCCTGAGCCGGCCCCGGTCTTCGGTCGGCGCCAACTCCGACGGAAGGGCTTTACCCATATAGTAAATCAAGGCTCCCGAGCCAAACATAATCACAAAGGCCAACCAACGTACCTTCATGAAGGCGCGCAGGCTATTGGCATAGGTTCGATTCAAACTCTTGAAAAAAGGCTCCGTTGCGCGGTAAACTAGGGGTTGTCGCTTTCGCTTTTTCAGCAGGCGTGAGCTCAACATGGGCGTGAGCGACAGCGCTACCAGCGAAGAGATCAAAACCGCCCCGGCGATGACAAACCCGAATTCTCGGAAAAGACGCCCCGTTAGGCCCTGTAAAAAGATGACCGGTAGGAAAACCGAGATCAGAGCAGCCGTAGTGGCAATGACAGCAAAAAAGATTTCCCTCGACCCTCTGAGCGCCGCCTGAATAGGTGGCATTCCGTCTTCGATTTTAGCGTAGATATTTTCGAGGACGACGATGGCGTCGTCAACTACCAGACCGATCGCCAATACGATCCCGAGAAGGGTAAGGACATTGATGGAAAAACCGGCAGCGTACATCACAAAGAAGGCGCCAATAAGTGAAATGGGGATGACGATCACCGGAATGATGGTGGTACGCCAATCTCGCAGGAAGAGAAAAATGACCAGTACAACCAGTCCGAAGGCTAGATAGATGGTTTGCTCCACCTCGTCAATCGATGCCCGAATGTAATGGGTGTTGTCAAACCCAATGCCCAGCTCAATATCTTCTGGCAGGTCTTTTTTAATCCGTTCCAGCCGCCGGTAGAACTCATTGGCGATCTCAATCTGATTCGAACCCGGCTGGGGCACAATAGCATTCCCGACCATTGGCACCCCATCGCGTTGTAGCAGGGTGCGCAGGTTCTCGGGGCCCAGCTCTGCGTACCCAATATCGCGCAGGCGCACAACGTTACCGTTTTCTTCTTTCAGAATGAGATTATTAAACTCTTCCGGCTCAGTCAGGCGTCCGATAGTACGTACGGTAAGCTCGGTTGTATTGCCCTCGACCGAACCGGAGGGCAATTCAATATTTTCGCGTTGCAGTGCATTGCGCACGTCAAGCGGAGTCAATTGGTAGGCCGATAACTTGACAGGGTCGATCCACAGACGCATGGAGTAGGTCTTGGACCCCCAAATCCGGATTTCGCTGACCCCATCAATGGTTTGTAAACGCTCTTTAAAAATATTATCGGCAATATCGGTCAGCTCGAGTAAGGAGCGCTTTTCACTCTGGATGTTGAGAAAAATGATGGGATCGGCGTCGGCATCGGCTTTGGACACTACTGGCGGGTCGGCGTCAGGTGGCAAGTCGCGTCGTACCCGGGATACCTTGTCACGCACGTCGTTAGCAGCCGTTTCTAGGTCGACACTTAGATTGAACTCGACCGTGATCGTACTGCGCCCGTCACGGCTGACCGATTTCATAGACCGGATACCCGCAATACCGTTGATGGCCTCTTCCAGCGGTTCGGTGATCTGCGATTCAATGATGTCGGCATTGGCGCCAACATAATTCACCGATACTGTGATAATGGGTGGATCAACCGAAGGGTATTCCCGTATTCCCAGGTAATTCAGACCGATTGCTCCGAACAGGATTATGGTAATGGAAATTACGGAGGCCAATACCGGCCGCTGGATACTTATGGAGGAGAGACTCATAAAATTTTCGGATTACGACCTCATTCAATTTCGGTGACCACCACAGGCACACCGGGTTTAATTTGTAAAACACCGGAAGTGATGACCGTATCGCCGGTGGTCAGCCCCTGGGTTACCTGAACGGTTGACTCCTGGCGAATGCCGGTTACGATAGTTACCTTCTCGGCTTTGCCCTTCCGTACGACGTAGGCCGTTTTTTTATTCAATTCCGGTACCACAGCTTCAGTAGGAATCAGGAGTGCATTATCGAAGTTCTCCAGGCTTACTTTCACATTGGTAAAGGCCCCGGGCAGAATTTTCCCGCCCGGATTGGCCGTGGAAGCTTTCATCGTAAAAGTGCGGGTATTGGGATTGATCCGGGGTTCGACGGCCTCCACCCTGGCCTGCCTGTTTCCGGGCACACCTTGCAATTGAAACTCGATAAGGGCGCCCACTCCAACCGATTGACTGTAGCGTTCGGGTACCGAAAATTCTATCTTGATCGGGTTGTATTTTACCAGGTCTACGATCGGGTCGCCGGGTGCCAAATAGGCCCCCTCACTGACTTGGCGCAGCCCCAAACGACCGCTGAAAGGAGCAGTGATCAAGCGTTTTTCGAGCTGTGCGTCGACCAGTGCTAAATCAGCCTTCGATTTTTCTACGTCGGCCTCCACAACTTCCAGTTCCTGCAGACTTACACCTTCTTTGGCATACAACCCCCGGTAGCGTTCGGCAATCTTTTTATTCAGTTCCAGTTCAACCTGGAGGCGTTTGCGTTCAGCGGCCAGCTCGCTGATATCGAGCCGGATCAATGGAGCACCCGTTTTCACATAATCCCCCTCTCGAAACAGTATTTCAGCAACCTTTCCTGGTACCTCGCTACTCACCGTCACCTCCTCGGCTGGAACCGTAGAACCACTAACCGAAATGAAGTCGGTCAGCGACTCGGGAGTGACAATAATGGCCTTTACAGGTACGGCATTAGTTGCTACGGAAACGGCAACCGGAGCCACTTCAGATTGGGCTTTTGTACCGTTTTTTGCTCCATCCGCCTTTACAAACCACTTTTCGAAATATCCGCCTTCGTAGAGGATAAACGCGCCTAAAGCCAAGATGGCTAGTGCAATAGCTACAATTCGAGTGATGCGTTTTTCCTTCATATACCCAATTGGTTACCCTTGGATCAACCCGCCAAAAAACGTAAAGTTCTAAGCATGATAGCTCATCGACCTATTTATTCAATAAACAAAGCTATAGCAAGCTGTATTCCTTTGCCGGTTATAGGTATAGAAAAAGCAACCGGTGGTCTATTCTCTAACCTGTTTTGCTTATACAAATACCCTCACCTTCAGGAAATGCACGTGGCTGACCGCATTGTTAGAATAAATAGCTGTTTGCTGGATCGATGAGAGCACACCTAGTAATCTCATTTATTGCTTCCGGTCAGGACAGACGGGTAACAAGGCCTAATGAAGCCTCTACCTGAGTGGGTAGCTTTGCCGCTCCCGGTGGCGAGGACTACAACCATAGTGCTTTTTATCATTTCGCGGATACTACGCTTATGGATTATCATACTTACCAGGTGATTCGGTATTTCAACAGCGCCCGGCCGTATCTGGATTGCCAAAAATAGGTATATACCCGGCAACAACAAACGCCTGACCTGCCGGGAATTCATTTTATCGATAGTAACCTCGTTGCCTTTACCGAGCATTTGAACGCGTTGCCCGGAAAAAATATCCGTTGGTAGGCGAAGGTCAAATCAATACTTTGATGGTAAAACACGATTGGATCGATCAAATTCAACTGACGCTGATTACCGTTGTATCCGGCTCCGGCTCCGGTCCATTGCTTTTTGCGGAAGCACCCCCTAGAAAGCATTAGAAGATGACCGGTCGTCAGGATTACAGCAACGGTGTACAGACTATCGTTTGGGTGCCCAAAAAAAGCCCCGCAACTACGTCGCGAGGCTATTTTCAACAATGCTACGTTTTGCCAAACCTTATCGTATGATAATTCGCTTGCTGTTCACGAGTTTTTGGTCGGTCGTCCATAGCTGAACAAAGTATATTCCGCTTTGCAGCCGGCTCACATCCAATTGAAACTGGTTGTTACCACCGCGCAATTCGGCCTCGCGCCGCTGCAGCATCCGTCCCTGCGCATCTACCAGGAACAACTGGCTATCGTAGGCCTCCGGAACTTCGATATTTACCGTTAGCACGTTTACGACCGGGTTAGGATAGGTACTAAATTCGGTGGTTTCCAATACGCGCCGATTGTTGCTGGTTACTACACCCAAAGTGACATCCAAGGAATCGGCCTGGCCAGTTGACAGTACACTACCATCGGTTGTCAATACACGATGGTACAAGCGAATGGTTTGCCCCGGATTAACCCCAGCATCTTGCAAGATCTGGCTTACCGTCAAGAAATCGGTCGTGAAAGAAGTTGTATCGCCTCGATTGACAACCACCACAGGATTATTAAAGTTAGGGTCAGCCGCCAGTTGCCATACGTAGGTAATGTCTTGTCCTTCGGGATCACTGCCTTCGGTCCAGGAAGCTTGGAAAGGAGTCGTGCCGGCGCCTTCCAATGTAAAGGGTGTACCGCTGGCTGGTGCCGTGATGGTACTGCTGATGGGAAAGTCATTGGTTTCCGTCAGCACCTGGCCACGTAATTCACCGCTACCGACCTCTACAGTATGAATGTTAAAGTAGTAATTGCCGGCAAGCAAGTCAACTAACTGATTGTCTTCCAGTTGGAACGTGTTTTCTACGGGAAAATACGAACCGCCTAAATTGTCATCATCCAGATTTGGAACGAGGATGAACTCGATGCCTCCGTTCTGTCCTACTGGGCCCAGGTGCAGGTGCGAACCGCCCATGACGTTCGGATCGTAGTCGCTTTCCAAATCCTCGAAGTGCCCGCTGATAGCCAGTTGATTGCCATTCAGTTCCAGGCTAAATCCGCCCATACCCGTGGTCAGGACCGGCGGCACTTCATTTAGACCCGACAAGTTAGCGCCCAGGTATACGTTGGCATAGGGTAATAATTGTCCGCGAATTTCACCGCTGGGATTGTCTACGGAGTGAATATTTACGTAGACTTGCCGGGAGAGTATAGTATCGGGGAAGTCCTCCGATAAGGCCAGCTGGTTATTTTCCAGGCGAAATTCGCCGGCAGTATTATCATCATTTGTCGTGGCATTCAGTAGGTATATAACCGGCCCATTTTGTCCGGATAAACCGAAATGCAGATGCGCCCCACCGGCGATGTCGGTATTGAAAGCGCTCTCCAGACCGGAAAAGGCACCGGTAGAGACCATCTGACCGCTGTTCCATTCAGCGATAAGCGCTCCGTTCGCACTGGTATTTACCGGATTGGCTTCCCCTGCACCCGACAGGGGCGCATAAAAGTAAGCAGTGGCTTCGTGCACCAACTGAGCGCGCAGTTCACCGCTGGCCACTTCCTCGGAGTGAATATTTACGTAGAAACCACGCTGTATCAAGGTATCCAACAAGCCCTCGGTCAGGGTGAAGCGGTTAGTACCTGCCTGGTACACCCCCGTACGATCACCGTCGGTCAGTTCAGCCTCAAGTACAAATTCGATGGGTCCATTGGCACCCGCAAGCGCGGTGTGCAAGTGCGAACCATTCATAATGTTTTTATCGAGGGGCGCATCCAGATTGTTAAAGGAACCCGACAAGCGCAGTTGGTCGCCGTTTATTTCGGCCACGACAGCACCACTTCCGCCTGTCACTACGGGATCGGTCTCTTGCATTCCGGTCAAGAAGCCAGTCATAAAAAATTGGCTTTCCGGCACAATTTGTCCGCGCAGCTCGCCACCTTGGAAGTTTTCGGAATGTACATTGACGTAATACTGGCGCTCCAATAGATTAGCAATTTGGGCGTCGTTCAGGACAAACTGATTACCCTCTACCAGAAAAGCGCCGGTCGTAGGGTTCCCGTTTTGGGTTACCTCCAATACAAATTCAATCGGACCATTTTGTCCGGCCGGCCCTAAGTGGATATGGGCGCCGCCCATGATATCGGTGGCCAGGTCGCTCGACAAACCGGAAAAGCTTCCAGTGACCGTCAGTATGGAATCTTCCAATTCTAGCACCAATCCACCTGTGGCCGCTGTGGTGACGGAATTTACTTCATTAGCTCCCAAAAGATTTACGCGAAAAATGGCATCGGCAGGCGCACGCACCTGACCCCGTAATTCGCCCGCCGGAAAGTTGAGGCTATGGAAGTTGACGTAGAGCATACGGTCATTCAGCATATTCGTCTGTGCCGGCGTAAGTATATAGTCGTTATTAATAATTGCTTCCGTACTATCTTCGCCAAACGCAAACACTAACGGAATTTCTACCGGACCGTTTTCCCCTGCCATCCCAATGTGCAGGTGCGCCCCACCTCCAATAGCAGTATTAATGGAGCTGGATAGATTAGCCACTGCGCCGGATACGTGAAGAGTATCACCGCTAAGGTCCATTACAAAAGCGCCGTTGGCTTGAGAAATAATGGCCGGCACTTCGTTACTACCGAATAGGTTGACGGCATAATATGCATCGGCTGGCGGTAACAATTGGCCGCGCAACTCGCCCCCAGGAAAGGTTGTAGAGTGAATATTGACGTAGTATTCCCGGTTGCTCAGCCAGGTCAGCTGGGTATCGCTAAGGACAAACGTATTGTTTTCGGCCTCGAAGATCCCACCGCGTTGGTCTTCATCAAGTGTAGGGACCAAGGTAATATCTACCGGACCATTCTGACCGGCAAAGCCGCGATGCAGGTGGCTACCACCGGCAATATCGAAATTGAATTCACCAGTCATTCCGCTGAATGCGCCCTCCACGACCAAGGTGTCGCCAAACAGAGAAGCCGTTACCTGGCCGGATGCGCCGCTCAGAATCGGCAGCACTTCATTGCTCCCGCTTAGATCGGCTACAAAAACGGCATCTGCGTTTTGAGCCTCAGAAGCGAAGATGGTGCCCACCATATCGAGCGAGGCATGTGGGGTACAAACATAATAGTAGGTCTTGGCTTCTTCGATAACGATAATTCCGCCACCGAAACCTACTTCAAAGCCGCCGTTAGAGGCAGTACCGCGGTTGTTGTAAGTCGCTTCGGAGACCTCTACTGCATTGTGCGTAGAGCCGATATCAAAAATAACCGTGTCGCCAACTTCAACATCTAGTTGCATAGGCACAAAGTTGAAGCCGTCGTTAGTAATGGTGTGCGTGGTACCTAAGGCCGGGGACAAAAAAGTCACCATCAACCCTAAGCAAAGCATGTACAATAATCGCATAAGTTTCATCTATTTGGGTGATTTTATTAAATAATTTCACTGGTGATCCTTGAAAGGATTTACGATGCTAATGTTCGATGCGGATTTTCATGGCCCGGTAAAAGAAAAACCCACGGGATAGCCCGTGGGATATGTAATCGCCTCTTAAGTCCATGTGACCTGCAAATTGTTAATTACAGAGCCATCATAAAACTCAGGTTTTAAGTAAGGCAATACCTCCTCAGAAGAAAGGAAAAGTAAAAATCCCCCTTTGGGGGGAGGCAAGAGGACGGGCTATTCTGCAACCTCGACCCCGCTGATGAGTCGGTCTACTTGTCGGCGTTCAATGGTCACTTTTTTTAGCATACGTTGATTCACCACATAAGCGGCTATACCGGTAAGGGTATAGGCCATACCGATGGAAACAAAAATTCCCCAAAGGCCCACTGTACGGGTAGCCAGTAATGCAAGGGGAACCGCAATCAGAAACATCTGAAAAAAGGCCAGAGCGGCTGCATGAAGCGGTTTTTGCATGGCGTTCAAACTAGTCGTAACAAAGAGAAAAATTCCTTGCATCGTATAAGTTACCGGCACGATGTAGAGAAACAGCGCAATATTGTCGGCAACTTGCGCATCGGGAGTAAAAAGCCCAGCCAGGGGCCGGGCAACCAGGGCAACAACGCCGGCCATTCCCAGCCCCCAGAACAAGGAAAAACGGTAGCTGATATTAAACCCTACCTGGATGCGGTCGTATTTACGGGCCCCCAAATTTTGCCCCACGAAAGGGCCGATAACGCTAGCCAGCGCACTCATAACGCTCAGTGCAAACATTTCGATCCGGGTACCCACCCCATAAGCAGCTACAGCATCGGCGCCATACGCAGCGATTAGACTGGTCAGGATTCCCATTCCGATCGGGTTGATCATACGGGCAGCAGCAGCGGGCAGGCCAATGTACAGGATGGCACGCGCACAAGCCAGGAAGCTCGTCCATGGTACCCGGTTGAACGTAAGCAGCTTTTCGCGGTAATACAGCACGAAAACCGCTACCACCATAGTTATCATACGCGAAATGGCAGTAGCCAGCGCCGCCCCTTCGATGCCCAACTCCGGGAAGGGACCGTAACCAAAAATGAGCAGCGGGTCAAGCACGGCATTAATGGCCACTGCTCCTAGCATGATATAGCTGGGTGTCTTGGTATCGCCGGTGGCTCGAATGGCATTGTTCCCGATCATGGGTATGATGAGAAAGAGAATGGTTATGTACCAAATTTGAATGTATTCGCGGATGTAGGGCAATACATCCTCACTAGCACCGAGTGCCCGAAAAAGGGGGTCGATGGTCAAGAGCCCTACGGTCGAAAAAAAACCGACCAGGAGTAGGCCCAGCATCATACTATCAGTCGTTTCACGGGCAGCTTTGGGATAGTTTTCTTCCCCAATCGATTTAGATACCAGCGACATTACGCCGATACCGATACCCATGGCCAAACTCGCCACTGTAAGTACCACCGGAAAAGTGAAACTTACCGCCGCAAGTTGATCTTTGCCCAACTGCCCAATAAAGTAGGTGTCGACTAAATTAAAAGCGATCAAACCGAGGATACCAGCAATCATGGGTAGGGTGAGATCGAAGAGCGTTTGCCCGACAGGCCCTTGCACAATACTTTCGCGCCCTTGACTCATAAGAAAAAAATAACGGTCCTGGCCTAAGATAAGGCTTGTATGTAAAAAATCATCTGGAGAAAAAAACATCCCAGCATAAGCCAAACAGCAAGATCGTTGTTAAGTTATTTTACATGAACCACTAAAGCATGGAAGCATTTCGGAAATATATCGAACAACGCGTACCACTCTTCCTTGCTGACTGGGAAATAATTGAACGCTATTGTCACCGCTACCAATTACCCGCCGGAACAACAATCTTGACTGAAGGAGATATTTGTCGCCACCGGTATTTTTGGAATCGGGGGCTAGTGCACTTTTTTTACTGGATCGACGGTCAGGATCGTTCTAAATATTTTACCCCCGCCCCCCGATTGTTCACTTCCCAGCAAAGTTTTTCCCGCCAACAACCCGGGCCAAGCGCTTTGGGCCGGAATTCCGGCGCATGCTGCCAGGGCGTAGTGCACGCGGTCGAGGAATGCGCCCAGGCCCGCTAAGGTAGCACACGGCTCGACAGCCTAAGGGTAAAGGCTGCTGGGCCGGGCTTTATTCGTCGCGCCACATAATCTGATTACCCTTTTTCTCAAAAGTAATCACCTCGGCCCGGGAGCCGTATTGCGTAGTTCCAGTGAACCGGCGCGAAGTTCCCATGCCGTTGAACGTCACAACGAAGGCCGTAAGATCTCCGGTGTCGCTGTAATCGTCGACTTGGATATGATAAGTACCATCGGGGGCGTCTTCCAGCCAAAAAATGTTTTCCGGACCGAAGCCATTCGTATCGTCCTTATCCAGCTCGCCGCCCGTCGAAGAGGAAGGAGAATTATAGTAAATAACTTTTCCGGTAGGATCGGTCACATAAAGATCCTGATCGGTTTTATTATTCCAGGATAGGCTGATCTGTAGTTTACCAGTACCCAGCCGCAACAGTAGAATATTTGTTGTATCCGGGGGGCTGATCTGCATTTTTCGATTGTAAAGGCTGGCAATTACATGGAAACCGCCTTTATCGACATTAGTCGGCAACCCTATCGGAATTTCCAGGTCACCCTCCCGCTCGGTAATCGTCATAGGTAGATCGTAAAAACTCTCCGCTCCTTCGACTTGGAAAAAGATGCCTTTTGGCGGCGCCTCACCACTGGTGTAGCGAAACTGCAGTAGAGCGGTAGAACCATTGGAGCTGAGCACGCTATCTTCTTTCGATTGCAGCATCATACCGGGCGTCAGGCGGCTCGACCGGGGCATGGGGCGCTCTACTAATTTTGCCCCACCCGGCGGATCAATGTTGAGCTGCAAAAGATCGGCATCCGTTGGGTCTACCAGATTGGTGTCCGCCTTTTCGACGAAAGGATTGGAAAATAATGCAATTTCTACGCGCCGGTTTTGAGCGCGCCCCGCAGAGGTGCGGTTATCGGCTTGCGGTTTTTCTTCCCCGTAGCTTTCCAAGCGCAAAAGTTCGTTGGGTACCCCCTGCTCAACCAAAAAGTCCCGCACGGCTAAGGCACGTTTTTTCGACAAAAGGCGATTGTAAGTAGCATTGCCGACATTATCTGTAAATCCCTGGATACGGGCACTGTCTGAGTCATTGATGATCTGTGTTGCCAAACGCTGGAGATCACTACTATAAAGAGTGTCGATGGCTGTGGCATCAGTTTCAAAGAAGACAATGAAAGAGGTAAGTACAACCTGATTGGAATCGACAGTCTTTTGTGCACCCAATGAATTCAGGAAGAGAAAAAAACTACTAAACCAAAAGCAAATTCGCAGTAATTGCATGACTAGGCATGGTTTAAGTTATAAGATTTTAAAAAACTTTTGTTGTGAAGCAATTCGCATTGCCATCCCGCATCATTACATAAAATATTGTAATTTCAAATCACAACCCAAAAAAGGCTTAAAAACTTTCCCCTAAACAGAAAACCAAGGTACTCTTCCAATGAAAATGATCAAAAAAGTTCTGCTATCTTCCCTTCTAGGCGGAGTGGTATTAATTTTGCTTGTAGAATTAATCCTTCAGTTTGGTGGCGATCCACTTTCACGTTGGGTCGTTAACAAGTTTAATGACCGCCAGCCAGGGCAGGCTTACATAGATGGGTTTCGTGCTTCTTTACTTTTCGGTTTGCCTAGCATCCGCATGCAGTTAGAGGATTTCACCTACTTTGAACATTCCGAAACCGAACGCCTTCCCGAGGAGAGACCTATACTAAAGTTTGCGGATTTTAAAGTTGGCATTAACCCCTTTAAGCTGCTAGCTGGTGAGGTGAAAATTACCCGGTTAAGTCTGGATACTGGATACGTGCAATTGGTTCGGCACCCGGATAGCACGGTCAATTTGTTCAATGCTTTGGGTCCTTTAATTGAAATTCAGCCATCTATCCAGGAAACGCTTCCTGATACCCAGACCGTTGTGCAGCGTAAAGATTTTGAGTTTGTCCTGAAAAAACTAAACTTCCAATCACTAGGCATTCGAATAGACGATCAAGTGCAAAAACGGGGTCTGGACTTTCTGATGAATAATTGGCAACATCGCCTGGTTTACAGATCTAAGGTCATCAAAAATCAGCTCCACGTTAAAGGTGAATTACTCAACCTCTGGATTCCGGCTGATACCATTTTGCACAATTATCCATTACAATTATCATCGGCCTTTAAGGTCAATAGAGAAAACTACAGCGCCAAGGTGCAGGAGAGTAAGGTGGGTTTTGGGCCGCTAAACCTTAAAGTACAAGGGTCTTATGACCATCTGGACAGCAGTTTCGTCGATATCCATGCAGCCTTAGACCTTCGTGATCCCGAGCTGCTACCATGGGTTCAATTAGGCTTGCTCGATTCCAACATCCTCACCAACCAGATCTACGGGCACGTTTATGCCAAGGGCGACCTATCTGGACGGTTAAGGGCCGAACTCCCCAAGATCAATGCAGCTTTTACTGTAGATTCTCTTTCCTTTAATGATTGGGAGGGCGAACCACTCGTGTATCACGCTGAAGCAAAAGGTCGGTTTTTGTCACAAGCAACTGATGATTTGTCTAATGCCACTGTGCAACTTGATCTTTTTGATCTAAAGACCGTTTTGGGCATTATCCAGGGGCAAGCAAGTATTGAGGATTTGACTGCCCCCAAATTTGACCTGGAACTGACTGGAAAAAATGATTTGGAACACCTGGAAAAATTCGTCAAGATCCAGCCTTTGGAAGCACTCAAGGGGAACTTGGAAATGGAGTTTGCCCTTGCCGGCCAATATTTTCCACGTGATAGCTTTGGTTTAGAACTCGATAAAGCAGAAGGATTTTTAAAATTGGCCAAACTAGGATTTACAGTCCCTTCCCAAAACTTGATCATCCATTCCGCTGACGTGGAAGTAAAGCATGAGAACAACCAACTAGTGTTAAGAAAGGTAAGTATTCAAGCAAATAATAGTGATTTAACTTCCCGTGGAGTTTTATCCAATGTGCTCCCCTATTATTTCGGCCAGCCTGTTAATTTGAAAGGTAATTTAGAGGTTACTTCAAATACCTTATTATGGTCTGATTTTATTTCTGATCCATTCCTTTTATCTATTTTAGATCCGAAGTTAAGCAATAGTCTGATTGCTATTGCTTTTGAGGGCGACGGAGACAAACGCATTAAAGGAAGACTGCTACCTGCAGGCTACATAGAGGTAAAGCGCTTGCATACCATGCGATCCAACAGTCCGGATATCCGACAAATTCGAGGTCGACTGGTCGTTGATCCTAACGCGATGCAGGTCGATCAGTTAACAGGAGTCGTAGGACAAAGCGACTTCTCCCTTCAGGCGGCCTTGGACAACTACTATGCCTACCGGGAACTCAATGTTTCTAATGATATAACTTTGCGCTTCAGGGCAGAGGCCGACCGAATGCGAGCAGAAGACTTCCTGGTTGTTAACGGTAAGTTTCTTGGGCCGGAAAACTATCGAGATGAAATTATGCGGAACTTTTATCTCGATGGATACTTCACATTCAACAACCAGGAAATTGCCAAAAAGAGGCGCCTTCCCAACAGCACCTTTGCTATTGAGTCTTTAAGCTTCGACCTCAGTCTTTTCCCGACTTCTGTGTTCGACCTTAGTATGCAGCTGAACCGCAGGGATAATACCCTGGAGTTGGAGAAACTCAAAGGCATTATCGGAGATAGTGACATTGTGATGAAAGGATATCTCACTCGCCACCAACCTTCGGATGAACTAGGTTCTTTCGCTATGAGTAATTACGAATCTGCTCTGGAAATCCGATCTCAATACGTTAACCTGGATGAGCTCCTGGCTATCAATAATAATACCATTGATCCTTCAACCCAGCCCCTGAAAAATAACCCAACCGAAAGCGAAAAAGAAGCCATTATCGATCAGCGGTTAAGCAGTTACAATATATTTGCGCAGCCATTTCCCCAAGCTCGTTATCAATTGCAGGTCGACAGCATTACCCTGCTCAAAAAGGGGGCAAGTGGCCTCCAGGGTACATTTTCTATTTCTTCCGATCAGCAAATTTCATTAAATGAGGTAGCCGCTCAACTCGGCGCAGGTCGGGTAATCTTCAACGGTAGGATCGACGCCTCGGATCCGAATCAAGTAGAACTGGTTACCAAGGCCCGTTTTGAAGAGAGTGACTTACGCAAACTACGCATCCCCTTTATATATGACAGCACCACCTACATTATAGCGGATCACTTCGGAGGTATAATGAACTCCGAAATGGAGTTTTCCATTCAGCTTACCCCTGAACTGGCATTCGATGTTCAGGACGCGGTTGGAACTATCGATTTTCAACTCAGCAATGGTGAAATCACTGACTTCGATCCTATTCTGATCATTGCCGATTTTTTGGGTACCAAAGATCTCAACAACGTACGCGTCGACGACCTTTCCAACTCCATGACCCTTAGAGAGGGCACCCTTGATATACCTTTGATGGATCTCAATTCGTCGATTGGTGCCATGCGTATGGCAGGCTACCAAAAAGTGAATGGAGAGATGGAGTATTTATTCCAAATACCTTTGGGATTGATGACCGATGCTGCATGGAACTACCTCACTGGAAAAGAACGTAAAGAGGATGCCGAACCCGACGAAATTGAACGGGTCGATGACGCTTCTGTATTCATCAACGTGCGCGTCATGGGCACTATTGATGATTACAAAATTAAACTTGGCAAAGGAAAATCCTTTAAAGAAATGGTGAGGGAAGCTCGCCAATATAGAAAAGCGGCACGCAAAGCAGCTAAACAAGATGAGAAATAGGCTAATCCTGATCATCAAAGTAATTGCCCCGATACAATACGTGGGCGATCGCTTAGATCCTTCTGCAAGTTCACTTTTGCTACTCCAGAAGAAACGAGGTAGTCTCTTAGTTTTTCCCCGTAAAATTCATTGGTCTCAAAAAAAATCCACCCAGGATGGATCAGCTTTTGGTGCGCAAAATCGAGCATGCGGCGGTAAAAGAGGAGCGGGTCATCGTCGTCGACAAAAAGGGCCAAATCGGGCTCCTGTCCTGCCACATTGGAGCCTATCCAGCTAGCCTCCTCACGCGTGATATAGGGTGGGTTCGATACCAAGACGCGAAAATCAGGTAGTTCATTCCATTGGTCTTCGTTTAGGATATCCAACCGCTGAAACTGGACCTGGACTTCTAATCTATCTGCATTTTCGCTTGCTACTGCCAGGGCATCAGCCGAGACATCGATGCCCCATACTTCAGCCTCGGGTAATTTTTTCGCCAAGACAATGGGTATACATCCGCTCCCGGTACCTACGTCTAAGATC
This sequence comes from uncultured Saprospiraceae bacterium, assembly GCA_964530825.1. GTDB lineage: Bacteria > Bacteroidota > Bacteroidia > Chitinophagales > Saprospiraceae > CAZHCA01. The sequence continues at coordinate 27,087 of CAZHCA010000033.1, read as the reverse complement.
CGAAAATTAGGCAGCGAAAGTCCCATGAAGCGTTCGATCACTGCGTGGCATAGCTCCTCCGTTTCCGGCCGTGGGATGAGCACTGATTCATTGACCCGGAACTCATACCCATAAAAGTGAGCAGTACCCAACACATACTGCACCGGTCGGCCGGCCAATAGTGCACGCTGGTAACGGTACAGCTGTTCTAACTGATCTTGGGAGAGTTGTCCAGCGTAGGGCGGTGCCCCTAGGCCTAACCCGTCTTCGAAAATCAGCCTAGCAATATTGTGGGCCTCGCGCAGTTCATAACGATCCTGTAATTTGTTAACTAGGACTTTGTAACTTATTTCTTGGTAGGAATTTTCCATCAAGAAAGCCGGCTTTTAAAATCTTCATAAGAGAAGGAACGTACGACTTCCAGTCGATCGTCCGTGGTCCAGATACAGATATGTGGATGCCGTACGCCGTTAAAGGTGGTTGTTTTCACCATGGTGTAGTGAATCATGTCTAAGAAAACCAGCCGATCACCGACCTTCAGCTCTTTATCGAATGAATAGGCCTCCATAAAGTCGCCAGCCAGGCAACTAACGCCACCAATTCGATAGGTGGATTTACCGGGCACAGGATCCGTTGCCCCCAAAATTTTGGGGCGGTAAGGCATCTCCAGTGTGTCGGGCATGTGGGCAGTAAACGACACATCGACAATAGCCGTACGCTTAGTACGGGTCTCTACAATGTCGAGTACGGTGGCTACCAATTCGCCCGTTTCCCAAGCTACAGCGCTACCCGGTTCCAACCAAACCTCCAGATGGGGGTAACGCTCTCGAAAACCTCGCAGCACCCGGATCAGCCGATCCAGATCGTAGCTTTGGTGCGTCATAAGGTGTCCGCCGCCGAAATTGACCCACTTCAACCGGGATAAGTGCTGACCAAATTTTTGTTCAAAATGTTGCAGGGTCGTTTCCAGCGCCCCTGCTGTTGACTCGCATAGTACGTGAAAATGAAGTCCTTCTACGCCTGGAGGGAGTCCGTCTTGGAGCTGTTCGGCTAAGGTACCTAGGCGGGAGTCGCTGTCGGCAGGATTATACAGGTCAGTCTTAACGTCCGAATATTCTGGGTTAACGCGTAGGGCCGGCGACACACCAGGGTAAAGCGCTAGCAGGTGTTGATAACGCTCGTATTCTGCTACCGAGTTAAAGGTGATATGGCTGCTCATGCTTAAAATTGCTTCCACTTCGTCGGGCATGAATGCCGCTGCGTAAGTATGAGCGGGACGCCCCATTTCTTCGTAGATAAGGCGCGCCTCGTGCAGGGAACTTGCCGTACCCCCCTTTAGATAGCGTGCAATAAATGGGAATACGCGCCACATAGCAAAGCCCTTAAGGGCTAGTATTATGGATACACCGGCTTCGTGCTGCACGTGGGCCATGCGTTCCAAATTGCGGATTAAGCGGCGCTCGTCGAGGACGAAGGCCGGTGATGGAATATCTTGATAGGGAATAGCCATGATTTACTCTGGGTATTCAAATTCTAGATCGGCTCCCACCTCTTCGTGCCAGGGCAGCCCCATTTCACCTAATCTGGCCAGGAAAGGGTCGGGATTAAATTCCTCCACGTTGAAAACCCCCGCATCAGCCCATTCTCCACCAAGCAGCATCATGGCGCCAACGGTCGCAGGTACGCCTGTGGTGTAAGAAACGCCTTGCGCCCCCGTCTCTTCGTAGGCCGCCCGGTGGGAGCAGTTGTTCCAGATATAATAGTTTTTCCAGGCGCCATCTTTTTTTCCTCGGATACGACAACCGATCGAAGTTTCCCCTTCGTAGTTCTCTCCTAAGCTACCAGGGTCGGGCAGCACGGCTTTGAGGAATTCTAAAGGTACAATATCCATTCCCTGGAACCGTACCGGATCGATGCCCGCCATACCGATATTCTGGATCACGCGCAGATGAGTAAGGTATTCCTCACTGAAGGTCATCCAGAAACGGGCACGCTTAAGCGAGGGAAAATGCTTAACCAGGGATTCTAGTTCTTCATGGTAGATTAGGTAAGAACGCTTGGAGCCGATGTTGGGATAATGCAAGTCTTTGCGCACAGCGTGTGGTTCAGTGTATCGCCACTCACCATTTTCCCAGTATTTCCCTGGCTGGGTGACCTCTCGAATATTGATCTCGGGATTAAAATTAGTAGCGAAAGCTTTACCGTGATCCCCGGCGTTACAATCGACGATGTCGAGGTAATGGATTTCATCGAAGTGGTGTTTGGCAGCGTAGGCGACAAATACACCAGTCACACCTGGGTCAAAGCCACAGCCCAGGATAGCGGTCAGACCAGCATCACGAAATTTATCCCGGTAGGCCCATTGCCATTTATATTCGAATTTAGCCTCATCTTTGGGCTCGTAATTGGCGGTATCGAGGTAGTGCACGCCGGTCTCCAGACAGGCATCCATGATGGATAGGTCCTGATAAGGCAGAGCTACGTGGATCACCATTGCGGGACCAAAGGAGCGGATCAAGGCCGTCAACTCAGGCACGTTTTCCGCATCGACTGCTGCTGTCGTGAATTGTTTATGGCCGGTGACTTTGCGCACATCCCCGGCGATGGCGTCGCATTTGGATTTCGTCCGGCTGGCCAGCATAATGTCGCTGAAGACTTCCGGGTGCTGCGCGCATTTGTAGGCGACAACGCGCCCGACACCCCCTGCGCCAATGATCATCACTCTTGACATGTATTGCTTTTTTAGTGCGAGACAAATATCCAAAAAGGGCGAGTAATGCAACCTTTTCCAGCGTAAAAAAGTACAGGATCCGGGGGGATAAAAAAAGCGTAAGCCGACTTAGCCTTACTCCCTTAAACAAACCAAAAATCAGAATGCATTTGCATTTTGGGGTTAATGAACGTTACCTAGTCGCCGATTTATTATATTGGTTTTGTTCCCTGCACCCATTTCTATTGAAGGTCCGATAGATAAACCGAATTTCGACAGTATCAAAAAAGACCTGTGTGCATTACTGATCAGGGTTGCCGCAAATAAAGCTAAAGAAGCTCTCCGTAAAAGCAAAAGTATTTTGGTACTGAAGGGAAAATGCTAACCCACTCTTATTTAAACAAAAAAGGAGATAAAACGGATGAACGACCAAATTTGCTGATGGCTGCCGTCGACCAATCAAGAGAGCAACTCCAGCGTTAATTAAAGCCGAAATAAGGCCAAAAACGCAAAGTGGAAGATGTTGCCTGCATCCTGAATAAAAAGATGCATAATATGTTATACCCAAAAAAACAAGTGCTTACAAAAGCTCATTAAAATATACGAGGATGTATTAATCAGACCTGATCTAACACACGATCAGACTGATAAAATTTAACTGCACTAAATTACCATTGTCAGATCAAGCCTGGACAATTACAGCAACAGGAAAGTGAAACCCAGTTGCCAAATCCTGCCATCCACAGCGAGAGCAGCATTGATTGTATCGCCAACTAGGGGGTAGATATGCGCACCATCCCACAGGACTTAGAGGCCCAGAATTTAAAACGGACTTGCATTTGACAGTATCTATTTCCAGCGCGCGAAGCAGCAGTTTAAGCAGTTACTGCGGGGCACCGCCGTTTTCACCTGGCTGCAGAAAGTAGTATTCCGCTACTTTAGGACGAAAACTAAGATGCTGTACAAAATCCGGACTGCGGACCACTTGTATGGGTGCGGAACTGCGGGTGGTGTCTGGTTGGACATCAGCCAAATCAATAGCCAGCTCAATTGCATCGGTTGTCAGGCTATCGTAGCGGCTTAAGCCCAATACGGCAGTGATTCGTAATTGGCGAGGAAAAATACGAACGCTGTCTGCCGCATTCAATACTTGAATAGGTACGAAAAGGGTCTTCTCGGTGTAGGGCTCTACGAGTACCTCTACTTCGACAGATTGTCGGCTCAGTGAAATTTCGGCGGGCGGTTCGGCTAGTGGTATGCGCTGGCGTACGTTTGTCTTGAGATCGGAGAGCAGCAGAGAGTCGGTCAGCCAAAATTCGATCGGATCGACAAGCGAGACAGGTCCATTCACTTGTACGCTGTCGGGTGTGATTGCTATGGGTTCGCGTAGGTGGTGTTCGGGAGCGAACTGAAGATCAGCCTGTAAGACAACGGGCACCTGGCGTGCGATGCGCTCTTCCATCTGAAGGGGTATGCCATTAGACTCGACCCCCACCACCTGGATGCCACTGCGCTGAATGGCCTTTTTGATATCCTGGATGAGGCGACTGCGGTCAAGGGCAGTGTTGGGATAATTGACCAGATCATATTCGAGGCGAATTTCGGGACTTCGAAACTGTTCAAACATGAGATCCCATCCCGTCCCTTCCAACTCTACTTCGATGGCTTTGGGCGGCGCCTTTACCAAGGCTTCCTCTTCGGCAATCTGAAAAGAGAAGACAACTTCTTTAGTCGTCGTATAGGACTGCGACATTTTTACCAACAGCCAAAAAATGAGCGCGATACCGATACAAGCCAACAGAATGGCTCGGTCTTCGCGCGGATGTGGACGAAAGCGACGAAGCTTAAGTCGTCGATTCGGCGGCACTGTCAAAAGCATCGGTCATTTCTTTCGAAATGGCATTCTTCATAACCTGAATGTAAACTTTGTTCGCTATCTCGAGGGTAACGATATCGTTTTCGATCTTCGAGATCCGGCCCAGGATTCCACTGGCTGTAACAACTTGCGTTCCTTTGGTCAAGTTTTCGGCAAAGTTTTTTTGTTCGCGCTGCTTTTTGGCTTGCGGCCGGATAATAAAAAGCCAAAAGATGACAAACATCGCCCCAATGAAGACGAGGTTGATCAACCCGGCGTTACCGCCAGGGGCGGCTTGAAGCAAGATAGTCGGCATGTTTTTTATTCGTTTTGCGTAGAATTAAAGTGTTTACAACCACTCAGGAGGTTTCTTTACTACTCGTAACTACCCCCTTCACCATCAGCCGGGTAGTGGCCGGATAGGTATTGGCCGTAATGATCACCGGCTTGGATTGCTGATTGAGTTTGCCCTTGGTGTCGAACACCACTTTGATTTCACCGCTTTCTCCGGGCGGGATGGGCTGAGAAGGCCAGTTCGGAACCGTACAACCACAGGTGGAACGAGCATTGCTAATGAGCAGGGGCGACTTCCCGGTATTCTTAAACTTGAACGTATGGGTTACTTTTTCTCCCACTACTACGGTCCCGAAATCGTAAACCGTTTCTTCGAATGTGATTTTCGCCACCATGGTAGTGTCTTTCGGACGTTGAGCCGTCACCGGATTGCGGATAATCGCCGAGTTACTCAACGGCTCTTCCGCCATAATTTCCTCTAGGGATTTCTCTTCTCTGGGAGGCTCTTGCTGGCAAGCGCCCAGCAATAGGCTTAAAACAATGGCGATAAAATAAATCTTGTTATGCATATCGAACACCATTTCCCGGGGCCCTTGTTTTACCCCGTTTTTCCAAAACTCAAAATTAGCGGATTCAACTGCTAGAACCAATTTTATGGACACTTTGTTGCTCGACCAGCTAAGGGGTCTATTGAAGATCCCGTATCTTGACAGACCGTAGAAACCCGACGCGCATGGAGACTCACAAGTACCCTTATGGGATAATTGGCAATTGTACCTATCTCGCTCTTGTCGATACCACCGGCAATGTAGGCTGGCTTTGTTGGCCGCGCTTTGACAGCAGTTTCGTTTTCGGCACTTTGCTCGACGACGGAAGCAACGGCGGCCGGTTTTACATTACGCCTACCGCAAAGGATTTTGAGACCCGACAGCGGTACCTGGATAATACCAATGTGCTCGAGACGGAATTCATAAGCGAAGAAGGTGCCTTTAAAATCGTCGACTTTGCGCCCCGTTTTTACCAGTATGAGCGCTATTTCAAGCCTTTGATGATGGTGCGTAAAATCGTACCCCTCAGTGGCCGCCCCCGGGTACGCATCTGTTGTGATCCTCGTGGTGACTACGGCAAAAAGGTTCCGCGCCGGGTGTTCGGTAGTAACCATATCCAGTACGAGGGGTTATCGGCTCAATTGCGCCTTACCACCAACGTGCCGCTGAGCTTTATCGATCAGGAGATTGATTTTACCCTTACCGAAAACAAGTACCTCTTCCTGACCTGGGGCGCCCCGCTGGAAGCCCCTCTCGCCTCAACGGCAGAGAATTTCCTCACCCGGACAACTAACTACTGGCGTGAATGGGTGCGCAATACCTCAACCGAAAATTTCCAGCAAGAAGCTGTCATTCGCTCGGCCCTGACCCTAAAGTTACATCAGTACCAGGATACGGGAGCCATCATAGCAGCCGCGACGACCAGCCTGCCTGAATACCCGGGCAGCACCCGCAACTGGGATTACCGCTTTTGCTGGCTCCGCGATGCGCACTATACCCTAAAGGCGCTAAATGACCTGAGCCACTTTGGTATCCTACGTGATTACGCCAACTTCATCGAAAATATCACCGTACATGAAGACAAGCGTTTCCATCCCCTCTACCCAATTTCCATGAATGGGGCACCGGTAGAAAAAATCCTCGAACTCAAAGGGTACCGGGGCGAACAACCCGTACGCATTGGCAATCAAGCTTACGAGCATATCCAAAACGATGTGTACGGGCAGGTGCTGGTCACCTTGTTACCACTTTTCAACGATAAGCGACTCATCGGCCAGCAAAGTCAGACGCTCATCAGTTTGGCAACCCACTGTTTGGATATGATCGAGGCGACCATGAGCGAGCCCGACAATGGCCTGTGGGAATTCCGCGGCAAAAAGCAACTCCATTGCTATACCTTCCTTTTTCACTGGGCCGGTAGCAATGCTGCCTTGCGCATTGCTAAAGCTCACCACTATAAGAAAATGGAAACCCGTGCTAAACGCTTGATCAAAGCTTCAGCCGAGATGATCGAGGCTTGTTACGACCAAGAGCGCGGCGTATATACCCAGGCAGTGGGGAACCCCGACCTCGATGCCAGCCTCCTCAAGCTGATTACCATGGGGTACTTGAACCCCCGCTCGCCCCGTGCCCGCCAGCACCTAAAGGTAATGGAAGACGAACTCATGACGCAAGGCGGTCTCATGTACCGGTATTTGCATTCCGACGACTTCGGCCGGCCGGAATCGACCTTCCTTATCTGCGCTTTTTGGTATGTAGAGGCCCTGGCCAAGATGGGGCGCCTATCCCGTGCCATCAAGATCTTTAATAATCTCCTGACGCATGGCAACCACTTGGGCCTACTCAGCGAAGATGTGCACGAGGCTACCGGCAGCCAATGGGGAAATTTTCCCCAGACGTACAGCCATGTAGGCTTGATCAATTCGGCTTTCGCCATTAGCCGCCGACTGGACCAACCGATTTATTTGTAGGGCAAAAAAGCCTAGCTAATAGTTTCGTTTAGCGCCGAAGCCTTACGCCGTGCAATGCTCTTAAACCAATCGACATGCCCACCCCATACGCAGATACCGAAAATGGCCATCTCTTCCTCATTGGTTTCATGGGGTCGGGGAAAAGCAGGCACGGTAAAGTGTTGGCCGAAAAGATGGGACGCCAATTCGTCGATCTGGATGAACGCATTGGAACCTTTGCCGGTAAAACCATTGCCGAGCTATTCGGTCAATTTGGAGAGGACCATTTCCGCCACCTGGAAAAAGAACAGTTGCGAAAACTCGCCGACCTCCCTCCGGCGGTCATTGCCTGCGGGGGCGGCACTCCTTGTTTCCACGACAATATGGCATGGATGAATAGCCAGGGCATAACGGTTTTCCTCGACGTTGCCCCCCGCATCCTTTTCCGCCGTCTTGTAAAAGGACGCGACGAGCGACCCTTGCTCCGGGGCCGGACAGATGCTCAACTGCGCAACTACATCGAGGCTACCATGGCTCAGCGTCGTGTATTTTACGAGCAGGCACAGGTACACTATTGGCAGACTGAAGAAGATCAACCGGTGCCCGACCACCTGCTTGAAGCCTGGATGCAAATCACGGGACATTGATGGAAAAAAATTACTTTATCGGAGTCGATTACGGCAGCAAACTAGCCGGTACGACAGTCATCGCATGGCTGGAGCAGAAGCAGCTCCGTGCCACCCAAAGTGCCAAAAAGCAAGATGCCGATGCCTGGCTAGCGAATTGGGTGCATGAAAATCAACCCCGGGCGGTCTACCTGGATGCGCCCCTTTCGTTACCGGGGGTTTACCGGGCTTGGGAAGGCTTTGACGATTATTTTTACCGGGCAGCCGACCGCACACTAGGAGCTATGTCGCCACTGTTTATTGGTGGCCTGACCGCGCGGGCCATGCGACTGCAAAATCAATTGGCAGCCTTTCCGTTTTACGAAGTATATCCCGGTTATCTTGCCAAAATAACGGGTTTAAAAGCCTATCAATACAAGAAAAAGCAAGCTGACGTACCGGCTTTTCTCATCCAGTTACAGCACCGTTTGCCCTTCCCGATAGCTACCGATGTGGCCTGGAGCAATTGGCATCAGGTTGACGCCCTGCTCGCTTGGTGGAGCGGCTGGCGACACCAAACCGGCCAGGCGGAACTGCACGGCAAGGTGAAAGAAGGTCAGATAATCATTTGAAATGCTTATTTTAACCTGTTCATTAACAAATCACATCCGGTAAACCCCGGCCATACTTCAACCTGATTGGCATGCCTTTTGAAATAACTATTCCTTTTTATGGCTTACGCTTCCGCTTAAAGGGTGAACATGAGCTGTTAGCTCCGGTCCAACACCTGGATACCCCCCGCCTAAACTATTCTATCGCTGAGCTGGCCAAGGCATACCAGCAAGCATTTCAGGAAAAATTGTTAGACCAAGGAAAACTCAAAGACCTGCTGGAAAAATATGTCGACGGCGAATACCTCAAGGATAACCTTCAGATCAAATTCGAAGGCGCACCCGATCGCTTGAGCTACCCGGAATTTTCCATCCTGTTCGATTATTTCTATCAGAAGTTAGAAGACGGCTACTGGGGCATAGTGCCCATCCTAGGAGTGGAGGGATTTGCCGGCAGTGAGAAAAAGCTCAAGCGAAACTTAACCGAAGGCGTTCGGCGCGACTTTAGCATTCATCGCCGGTTAGCTGATGTACGTCAAATTGCCACACTATTGTGGTACGATTCCATAGAACTGGAGAAAAGCGAAATCCACCTGCAAGTCCCCTACCCCGACGAGGTGCAGTATTTCCGAGAACAGCACCAAGACCTCTGGCTTCCGAGGGTTGCCCAGCAACTGCATTTCGAAGAACAGGTTGTTTTTGGCCGGGCAGAAGAGCTGCGACAATTGCGAAAGGCCATGGAAAGTAAGTTCGGGCGCAATGTACTGTTAGTCGGTCCTTCCGGTGTAGGCAAAACTGCGCTGGTGTGGGAGGTATCGCGTTGGTTTCGCGACAAGAAGCACCCGAAAAACGTTTGGGAGACCACCGCCTCAAGGCTCATCAAAGAACTCACACAGGACTCGGGGTGGGAAGACAACATCGTGCACGTATGTCAAGAGCTGGCCAAAACCACCGACTGGCTTTTTGTGCGCAACCTCATGAGTCTATTTGAAGTTGGACAGTACATCGGCAATGACACCAGCGTTGGCGATTACCTCCTCCCCTACCTAAGCCGGGGCGACATCAGCATGATTGCCGAATGTACCGAGGAGGAGTTGGCCCAAATCGAGATCCGCCATTCGAATTACCTAAGCCTTTTCACCATTATCCGGCTGGAGGAGCCCCGGGAAGAACTGGAGTATATCATCCAACAAAAGATCCAGCACTTTAGCCGCGACAAGAAAGTGGGTATCCAAGAGCAAGCAATCAAAGAGGTTATCCGTCTCAATCAGCGCTTTACCCCCTATGCCGGTATGCCTGGCAAACCTATACGGTTTTTACAAAGCATGCTCACCAATGCCGAATCCAAAAAGGACCAAGCCATTCAGATCAGCCTTTCAGAAGTCATTCAGCACTTTTGCCACGACACCGGCATGCCGGTCTTTATGGTCGATGCCAGTATTCCCATGAATACCCAGCGCATCCGGGAAAAATTTAACAATGTCATTTTTGGTCAGGAAGCAGCTGTCGACGGGGTTGTCGATGTCCTGGCCTCTGTAAAAACAGCGCTGCACTCTCGCAAAAAGCCAATCGCCTCCTTCCTTTTCGTGGGCCCTACCGGGGTAGGAAAAACCGAACTGGCGAAGGTATTGGCTACCTTCATGTTCGGCGATACCAATCGAATGATACGGTTCGACATGACCGAGTATTCCAGCCCATACGCGGTATTGCGTCTCACGGGATATAATTATTATTCGGACGGACTGCTGACCAGCGCCATCCGGAGGATGCCCTTCACCGTATTGCTTTTTGACGAAATCGAAAAAGCTGACAAGACCTTTCTGGACCTACTACTCCAGATTCTGGATGATGGTCGGCTTACCGATGGCCGTGGCCGATTGAGTGATTTCTGCAGCACCATAATTATCATGACCTCCAATATTGGCGCAGATACCTTGAGCGGCAACAGGATCTCCATCGGTAATGATTCTAACGCAATGCGGGTGCATAACCATTTTGAAAGCGCCGTTCGCAAGGCCTTCCGACCGGAGTTATTCAACCGGATAGATCAGATCATCTCCTTTGCCCCCCTGGATAAAACCACGGTGCGTAGTATAGTCGACCGGGAGATTGAAAAAGTCCGGAAATTGGAGGGCATCCGGCACCGTAATATCGACCTGCACATTGAACCCGAAGTTCTGGCATTTTTGGGAGATAAAGGATACGATCCACATTATGGGGCCCGGCACCTGCAGCGGACCATCCGGGAGTACCTGCTCGTTCCGCTGGGGCGCCAGCTGAACCTTCACGATCACGACGACCGCCTGACCGTAAAGGTGAGCTTAGAAAAGGGACGACCGCATATTCACGTCGAAGCAGACCCACTGGCGCTGGACCTGATATTCGAAGAACTAAAAAAAACAACCGAAGCGGATGCCGCCAGTCAGCAACGTAGCAACCTACTACATTTAGAAGAAGGCTACCTCTTCGTTCAGCTCATGGCCGACCTCGAAAAACTGGAAATGGAGCAGGAAGCTGAAAAGCACTTTTGGAAAGATCAGAAAAAGGTCTACCGCTATACCACCTTGAAAAGCCTGCAAGACAAACTGAGACAATTAAAAGATCAAATTACTGATATTGAGCGCGACCTTAATCTGGCTTGCCTGGACCTGCAGGATTACCATCAACAATTGCAGGAAAAACTTGACCAGTGGTTAAATGATTTCTTTCGCTTTAAGCTGGACCTGGTTCGCTTCAACCAGCCCGGTATCGATAAGTGTTTTTTTTCGATTTGCGGAAGAATGCCGGACCGAATCGTGGCCTTTTACCACGAATTAATCAAAAGCAAACGGTTTGAGGTTCAGGGTTACTTTATTTGGGCCAATGACCAGCAGGGCGGTAATACCTTTTTCAAAAGGCCTTTCGAAGAACAAGAGGGTTCTATACTACACACGGAGGAAAAAGGTACGTGGTACGGGGTAGAATGGCAGATTTTTGGCCCCGGAGCAGCCCTGTTCCTGCATCCTGAAGCCGGGTACCAGGCCTGGACCACCCCTAATCATCGCAAAACAGGACACTACCTCGTTCGCCTGAGTAGTGACGCACCAGAATGGAGCAGCCAAATGCGTAGCAAGGGATTCTTCAACAAAGCCAACTATCAACGCACGGTAAACGAAAAGTCGATTAAGGATACCCGTTTAAAGATCAACAGAGAGTTCAGAGACGACGCCGAGTTGCGCCAACTGATTGCAATCAGGTTGGAAGATGACTTCAGTCTGGCTCTTGAACAAAAGCTACTGCACTAGATTGTGCCTGAAAATATTTTTATTGAGCTAAAATATGATCTTCCCGTGCCAGATGAGGCATAAAAAACATAGCATAGCTTTAGCCACTCGGCCCTCTTCGGCCATACCCTAGATTACGCCCTGCCCGATGATAGCGTCGGCAACCTTCACGAACCCGGCCAGGTTAGCACCGTGCAGGTAATTGGGCTTGCCCTCTATCGAGGTGCTATAGTCTAAGCACTGGCGGTGGATACCCTGCATGATCTCCTTGAGTTTGCAATCTACCTCGTAGCGGGTCCAGGAAAGGCGCTGGCTATTTTGCGACATCTCCAAACCGGAGGTTGCTACGCCGCCTGCATTGGAAGCCTTTCCGGGCGCAAATAGCACGCCGGCTTCGTGAAAGGTTTCGATAGCTTCAGCCGTAGCAGGCATATTAGCCCCTTCTGCAACTACCCGACAACCGTTTTGAACCAGGCTTTTGGCATGCTCTCCGTCGAGCTCATTCTGGGTGGCGCAGGGCAGAGCAATATCACAGGTAATATCCCAAGGTTTACCTCCCTCGATGTATACCGCGTTGAACTCGTCTGCATACTCTTTTATTCGGCCGCGACGTACATTTTTCAATTCCTTGATCCAGGCCAACTTATCGGCGTCAATACCTTCTTTATCGTAAATGGTGCCGGAAGAATCCGACAGCGACTGGAGGATACCGCCCAATTCAATCACCTTTTCAGCAGCAAACTGCGCTACATTACCCGAACCCGAAATGATTACTTTCTGCCCTTCGATGCCGTCCTCCTGGTTTCGTAACATTTCTTCAACAAAATAAATCAGGCCATAACCCGTGGCTTCAGGACGTATTTGACTTCCGCCGAAATTAAGCCCCTTACCAGTCAGTACACCGGTGTGTTCGTTGCGCAGTTTCTTGTACATACCATACATATAGCCCACTTCACGGCCCCCTACGCCAATATCTCCGGCGGGAACGTCAGTGTCGGGACCTACGTGGCGGAAAAGTTCCATCATAAAAGCCTGGCAGAAACGCATGATTTCCCCGTCGGATTTACCCTTGGGGTTGAAGTCAGCGCCTCCCTTGCCGCCACCCATGGGAAGCGTGGTCAGGCTATTCTTGAAAATCTGTTCGAAGCCCAGAAATTTGAGAATAGAAAGATTGACCGAAGGATGGAAACGAAGTCCCCCTTTATAAGGGCCAATCGCATTGTTGAATTGGACCCGGTAGCCTTTATTCACCTGTACGGCGCCATCGTCATCGACCCAGGTAACGCGGAAGGAAACCACTCGGTCGGGCTCCGTCAGACGCTCGAGAAGTCCGTGTCCTTGGTACTTGGGATGCTCATTGATAAAAGGAATGATCGCGTCGGCGAATTCCTTTACGGCCTGGTGGAATTCCGGCTCGTGCGGATTGCGCTTTTGCAGACCTTCCATGAATTGTTCAATGGTCTGCTCCTGGGTAAGAACGGCCATGAGTATTGGTTTTGGTTAGGTTTATAACAATATACCAAACCCTATAAATAAAGTTGACATCAGACTGGAAAAATAAGCGCGTGGAATAGCTTAAAAATCCAATAGTCCATCGTGCTCACAGCAAATCTCTGTTGCTTTAAGGTAACCAGAACGCTCTGGTATCTTGCCTGGCTACCGGTCTGGCAGTTTGTAACTGGAGTAAGCGAAGTTAAATCCGGTAGTCTGCCCCAACTTAAATCCGCCAAACATCCAGGTATTTAGTGAAGAGTTTAGCCAGGTTCTCCGCATCGGAAATACCGCGGTGATGGATGCCCGTGAATTCGAACCCTTCAGCAGTTACTGCTGCCTTGAGTCCGCGGGGCCGACGCAGCCGCTTGATTTCCATGTATTGCCGTTTGATGTTGATGTGCGCGTTTACCCAATCCGCGTCCAGACCATGCAGGTCACAATCTTGTTTCAGCAAGCGCTTATCAAAATTGCCCCAGGAACAAAGTAGGTAGTCTTCGTCAAAGATCTCGGCCCAGTCCTGAAAATCTTCGATTACCTCGTCAAACAGGCTGGCACGGTTTACATCTTCTTGACGAATAGTAGTGAGTTCCTGGCAGTAAGCCGAGAGGGTTGGATTGACGACTGGCCGGATAAAACGGTTGAATACCCCTTCAATTTCTCCGTATGGGGTGCAGCGCACTGCCCCGATTTCAATAATTTCCTGTCGCATTGACGCCGGACTTCCATACCAGCAGGTCGCCTCAAGATCAAATATGATGAAGTTCACAATGTCAGATTTTTCACATTAAATGAAGATACGGAATCCCCATAAATCAGGTGGTCCCTCCTCAGACTTTTGCTCGCAATAATTCCTTCAACTCAGAAATCTCTAGTTTAAGCTCCTCGATCTTTCCTTCCAGATCGGTATTGTTATCCATTGTCATTTCATCCACAAAAACGGCATTAGCTAAAGACATGCCGAAGATACCCCCGATCAGAACGACCAACACGAAGTAAAAGCGCGTAAGGCCAATAAAAATCGGATGCTGTAAGTCATCAGTGGTAGCATCCGTGATTTCGTTCCAACCCTCTACCGTGAACATCTGAAAAGTAGAATAAGCCGAGATTAAGGGATCGCCGAAAAGCTCCGGTTCAGTATGACTAAAAAAATGGCAGGAAAAGATCGCCACCAGGAAGTTGAACAATAGTAGAGCCAACAGGACAAATACCGAGGCCTTGAGTGCCCGTCCTAAGCCGCTCATGATTTTGGATAAATTGGGAATGAACCGGATAAACCGTACCAGCCTCACCAGGCGAAACAGGCGCAGGACAACCAATAAGGCAGTGTTGGGTATCGGCAAAATAGAGGTGAGCAAAGTGGGTAAGGTGAGCACTACAATCATAAAATCAAAGCGGTTCCAACCAAGCTGGAAATACTGCCTTGGCTTGTATACATACAATTTCACCAAAGCCTCTAACACAAAGAAGAAAATGAACAGATGATCGATCGCCTCGAGCCACCAATCATCTTTGAACTGGGGAAAGTACATCATGAAAATGATGACCGAGTTGATCAGGATAGCGATCATCATGTTGCGCTCGGAAAGGAAAAATTGCTTCATGGGTGAGTTTAAGGTTATGATAATGGCAAAGGTGCGATATCTTAAACTTGCAATAGCCAAGGAAAAACCGGACCGATTACCTCATACAGCTGATCACCTTGACCACATAAATTTTATATCTTAAACGTATACATAAAATTCTGTACATGTCAACTTCTCTCTCCATAGATGCCTATCTTCAGGATCCATACGTAGCTGAAAAAATCCAAAATATGGATTCCACCCGATCGAGGTGCGTCTGGATCCAAGCTTACAAGATGGTCCTACCAGCGCCCGTTTCGCAGTAGTCGACTACAACCGTACTACAGGTCTTCTAGCGGAGAAAGCCATTTGGGACCCCCGAAAAACGCGTTCACTGCTAATGGGCAGGTGCTCAAACAAAATTTTTCCGAAGATAATCAACTTCAATACCACTAGGTGCATTTATGGGTTTATGTAGAGGATGCCCTGGAGTTTTTTGAAGCACCACAAGGAATGGGACGTCGTATTCCCTGGGGATTCAAGGGCAATCGTCTGATCCTAGTTGCCCACGCTGGATATGGTAGAAATGCCTTTTATGATCACGAAAGCAGGTCACTTCAGTTTTACTACTTTAGTTACTCAGATCAAAACCAGCTGGTTTTTACATGTCTTTCTGTCGACATAATTAACCATGAATCTGGGCTCGCTATACTCGACGGTATCCGTACCTATTACAAACAAAGTCACCATATTGAGACTGCTGCATTCCATAAATACCTGGGTAATATCACAGCTATTTTACTCTTGCTACGCAACAATGACTTCCGAAGATAAATCATGAATACCTATTGTTCTGATCTGAGTATGGCTTCCATTCTGATCAACATTGCGGTTGCCGACCGTCCTTAATTGAGGTCAGCAATCAATGATTTGAAAATGTCGGATGTGGCTGAATTTGATATCCTTCTCAAATTTTCCCATCAATATATGGAAAGGCGCAGCGATCCGCCCGCCTCTACCGAGACAGCTATGCTCAAGGCAGCTGGTCAAGCTTTTTACAATACACTTATTCGCATGCAGCGCACTGTTTTACGCCCCCTAGACTTATTGCCTCCCGTAGATGTCACCTTTCGCGATTACGCAATGGCGGTTCTCCGGGCTGAAGAGCTTTCGAATCCCGAAGATCTCTACGGCTACTACAAACTGAAGTGTCGAGCAAAGTACAGCACAATTGCAGCGTGGTATTACTCATCGAATAGCAAGGCAAACGTCTGCTCTTTGTTAGGGGTGCAGAGTGGGAATAAAGCTACCGTAAAGGCAACCGCAAAGGTGCTTGGAATGTATTGTGGCATGAACGCCGAAAATGGCTTGACCAACCACCAAAAGCTAAAGCCATCGTATCGACCGAACGCTCCAATTTTGAAACTATTTCAGATGCTGACCTAATGACCGAATTAAAAGCCAGGGTGCAGACTGCTCGTAATTACCAGAGCGCACTTAGGGCTGTACAGCCTAACTTCGATTTTCCTGAACAAATACAGAATGCTTCCTTTGAAGCTCCATTTTTCGACCGGAGCCAACCCTATCGAACGGACTTTGAAGAATTATTGAATAAGCAATTCTGCGTTGAGATAACTCTTGAAAGGGAGAAAAATGAATAGGGGAATGCAAATAAGCACCCCCCTACTTATTATTTGATTTTGACTGAGATCACTTATTCGGCTGTGGCGTCATGCGCAGATACGGTTTAACTTCTTTGTATCCTTTCGGGAATTTCTTGTCGGCCTCCTCGTTCGGAATGGCAGGCGAGATGACCACCTCTTCGCCATCTTCCCAATCGACGGGCGTCGCTACGCTGTAGTTGTCCGTTAGCTGCAGCGAATCGATGACGCGCAGGATTTCGTGGAAGTTTCGGCCCGTTGACGGCGGATAGGTCAAGGTGAGGCGGATTTTCTTATTCGGATCGATAACGAATACCGAACGTACCGTGAACTTTTCTTCGGCATCGGGGTGAATCATGTCGTAGAGCTCAGCTACCTTGCGATGCTCGTCAGCAATGATCGGAAAGTTCATTTTTACATTTTGGGTCTCTTCGATATCCTTCACCCATTCTTTGTGGGAGTCCAGCGGGTCGACACTCAATGCCAGCACCTTGACATTTCGCTTTTTAAATTCTTCCATTAAGGCAGCTGTACGGCCCAGCTCGGTCGTACATACCGGCGTAAAATCAGCAGGGTGCGAGTACAGTACGCCCCAGCTGTCGCCCAAATACTGGTGAAAGTCAATTTCACCTTCAGTAGTAGCAATTTGGAAGTTGGGTGCGATTTCTCCTAATTTTAGAGACATAGTGCAACTTTTTGGGTTAAACAATCTTGGGGGATTACAAAAGCGTAAACATAGACTATAAAAACAGTCGAGCAATCTGAAGGTTGAATGTACAAAGTCAATCTTACGTCCTATGTGATCGGGCGCACATTACGATTTGGAATATGTTGTACCACCGTTTTCTTTAGGGTATGCAGGCACGAAGATCTACCTCTCCAATTAACAATCTAAGAGCAGTATTCCAAAGGCAACTAAGTCAGCTGCGCAATGGCGATGAAATGCCCAATACTTCCGCCCAGCACGAAGAGATGCCAAATAGCGTGATGATAGGGTAATTTGTGCCAAAGGAAAAAAACCACTCCCAGGGTGTAGCTAACACCGCCGATAAGTACCCAAACCAAAATGGGGGTATCGAGTTGCCCCCACATTTGAGGCAAGGTAATCGCTCCGAGCCAACCCATTATCAAATAAAGGCTAACCGAGAGCCAGGGCCAGCGCCCCAGAAAAAATAGTTTGTAAAAAATACCAACCAAAACTAAACCCCAGATCACTGCAAGATAAAACCAACCCCAGGAATTGGCCATACCATAAAGTAGAAAAGGCGTGTGCGTCCCGGCGATCAAAAAATAAATAGCAATGTGATCGATCTTGAGTAAAACTCTGCTCCAGGGATAAGCTTTCAGGCTGTGGTAAATAGTCGAAGAGGCGTATACCGCGATTAGCGAAAGCCCGTAGATTAACAATCCGGACCACTGATACCAGTCGGCATTTCCACCAAGTTCGTGCAGCAACCAGGGCACGCCAATCAGGCACAATACTAGTCCCAAACCATGGGTGACGACGTTGGCCCATTCTTCCCTGCTAATATGAATGAGTGGCGCTTCTTTTGTGGACATAAGGAAAAAGATTTGGCAATATTAATTGTCCTTAAGTTACAAAAAGCTGCACAATAGCGAATGTTCGCTCCTTAAATCCTTTTCGGTTTAGATGTTGGCCGTGTGCAGGGCGTCGGCCATGTTTCGCATTTGCTGATAATGCCGTTCCTGATGAAAAAAGAAGAACCGGATAGCGTCCCCGAATTTTAGTTTTGACCAGTTTCCAAGGTCCGTTGCTAAGCGGTTCGCTGTCCAGTCAATGCGGTCCGCCCGGTCAAGGATATCGCCGAAACTTTCCAGATTAGCACGTTGGGTGTATAAAACATCGCGTTCTAGGGCCTCGCCCAAAGGATTTTTTGACCGAAAGGAAGGCATTTTGTAAGGTATCTTTTTGCCTTCGGGTTTCATGGCCATCGCCAACCAATTGCCAAGCCACCCGGGTCGGAAGGCGTCACTTTGCTGGGGTTTACCATTTTTTACTGCATCGGCCAAAAGCGGCAAATAAATAGCGCAATACCGGTTCAGGTGCTCCACTACTTCAAGGCGACTCCAGGATTTTTCCGCAGGGCGCCAGTTAAGCGAATCCGTATCCAGCGGCATCAAGGTTTCATCGAGGTATTTGAGCTGACCGTTCAACAGCTCGCGTAAGTGGTTGATCTCTTGGGCAGTGGAAAGTGCCATAAGTTTCGTTTTTTTAGTGGACAAAATTGGGTTACTATACAAAGGGGAAACTTGGCTAGCCGCATGTTGCTAGATCAAAGATAAGCCGCCCGGGAAAGGGATTTGTTGGTCTACACCAAGACTCATTCGGCGGTCCAGTCGTATTGACGCAAAAGTTTACTGAAATTGGTGGGATCCATCCCCAAATACGAGGCAATAAATTTGTGGGGAACCAACTGAAGAAGATGTGGCGACCGGCGAATAAAGACCCGGAAGCGCTGTTCCATCGGATAAGCCAACAACTCCAGTTGCCGATCCAGGGTGCCTACCAGGGCAATTTCTGTGAACTTACGTACCATAGTTTCGATGCTCCGGTTTTGCCGGATGAGTTCTTCCCAGTCGGATTTCGCTAGGCGCAGCAATTTACTCTCGGTAACCGTCTCCAAAAAAAAGCGCGATGGCTGCTCGTTAAAAAAAGAGTCGATTACCCCGGTAAAAGAGGGCGCGTAGGAAAACTGCAGTATGTAATCTTTGCCCTCCCGGACATAGTATATGCGTTGCACCCCGTGCGAAACAAAGTATATGTATTTTTCTACGCTTCCTTCCCAGGTAACAATGTGACGGCGGGGGAATTCAACCGGCTGCCAACGATCCGCCAATGATGCCCACCCATCCTCATCGATTGGATGGACGTCATTGATGAATCCTTTTAAAGCTACAGACAAATAATTTTCACCCATAAAAACAGTAACCGGTCGGTTTCCTCTTTTTTATTCCATGGTAGTCTAGTAAATTAAAAAATACAAATCACCTATAATACACAGCTATGCGATTATCCTTAATCCTTTTGTTATTAGGTCATTTTTTTTGGGCAGGCGCCCAAACGATTGGTGAACGCCATGATTTTGCCCGTACTTACTTTGGACTGGATTGGCTATTTACTCCTGGCTACGAGGATGGCAGCTACCTCAATGCTTCTGATGCTACTACGCCTTTCGAACGGGGCGCCTTCCTGACGCCGGCCATTAATATCGGCGGCACTCACTTTTGGGGTTATGCCGATATTTATATTTCTATTACCACCTCGCCGATTAACCTGACGGACCAAGCGGTCGATTCCCGCGTACGGTATGGCGTTTTTACCGGTTTTCGACTTTACCCGTTACGCCTTACCCCCGGCGGCGGACTGCGTCCCTTCCTGGGATACAAATTTTCACCCATTCGTTACCTTCAGGAAGACCTCAACGGCCAGGAAGCCATCAATACGCTGGTTAAATCCGTGGTCGACCTGGGGCTTGGGTATCAGACCCCCAGATGGTACTTTTACGCCGGCTACAATCGTCTTTTCAATCCCGATACAGAAATTGCCCTCTCCCGAACGAATATCGCCAATGCCAGGCTGCCCAGTCAGTTTTTCAACATTGGAGCCAATTATACCATTGAGACAACCAAAGGCGCAGACAACCAGGTATCGCGCCATTTTGATGCCTTGTTTGGTCAGTCCATCCGGCGCGGTCTCTTTTTGGGTATCGGACCATCGGCCGCCTTTCCAATCGCCGATTCCAAATACCTGGATGCATTTTACCCATTCCTGGATCAGCGAACGATGGCCCGGATCTTTCCGGAAGTGACGGTAGGTTACCACTTCACCAAGCCCGACATCATCACAAATATTACTTTCCGGCCGATTGTACAGCAGCGAGCCGCCTTCGGTTTCGACCAGGAAGTTCGGCGGTTGAGCACTTCACTTGAGGCCGGCAAATTTTTATTCGACTACCATGGCTTTGCGCCCTTCGTCGGCTTAGGGTTGGGCTGGGAAAACCTGCGCCTGCAAGAATCTGATGAAGGGGCGATGGTGACTGACATTTCGGAGAATCAACTTACCCCCTTGTTGACTTTCGGCTGGGACATCCGGCCCACCCGCAATGGCGACCCCTGGATGCTGCGAACCAATTTACGCTGGTCACCCTTTCTGGAATTGGAGCATCGGGGACAAAACATCAGTTTGCAGCAGTTGGAGTTCAATTTCATTCAATTCGTGTGGTACCCCCAGCGGGCCAAAGCCTACAGGGAGTACCAGCCAAATTGAACCGTGCCGGGTTGAGCACGCTGAAGAGCACTTTGATATTAAGTCTGCGCCGGCTATTTGCTTCCCGTTGCCTCGCGCGGCCGGATAGGCAAGCGAATATGGGAAGGGAAAGCAGTGGAATGATGCACCTTGTTATGGGCAATCACACCTTCCGATTCGTCGTAGTTATTACCGCCGGTATTCAGGTTGCGGTCGAAGCGAGGGAAGTTACTGCTCGACACTTCAATGCGGATCCGGTGGCCGGGCTTAAAATAATTACTCGTGGATAAAGGACTAAGGTTCAACTCGTATACCTCTCCTTCTTCCATAAATACTTCCTGTTCGAATCCTTCGCGGTAGCGTGCGCGCAGTATGGTTTCGTCCAGATTGTAAGCGCGGCCATCGGGATAAACATCAATGAGTTTCACGGTAAAGTCGGTGTCTTTTACATCAGTCGACACAAAAAGCTGAATGTCGATGGTACCCGTCACTTCCAGGCCTTCTTCCAAGGGGTCTGTAGTATAGACCAAAATATCCTGCCGGGTTTCGTTTGGGCGTTGATCATAGGCCCCCCCTTTTACGGCGTTGCCAGTGCAGCATACATTGCCGCCAAGCGACAAGACGGGATTCATGGGGTCATATACGAAAGCATCGGGCTTATCCTCTTCGGGCGGGCTCAATGTGAGCTTTCCATCACCGTACATGGTGTTGGCTTGGCCAGCACTATTGAGATAATAGGTCGTTGTCTGCACATCTTGCGGCGGCCAGCTAGCTGCGGTCTGCCATTCGTTAGATCCCATAGTGTAGTAAATGACGCGCGACAGGGTATCGAGCAACCCGGCCTCTTCTTCTTTCAACCAGGTATCGAACCATCCGTAAATCAGGCGGTCGTAGTCGAGCCGGGCGTCCCCCACGCTGCGCTCACCCACAATGGTGTTCTCCGTAGCACGGGTAAAAGCACAATGTAACGTTGGGGCAATGACCAGGTACTGGTTATCCCGCACCTCTTCTGTAATACCTGCTGCACGAGCATGATTAAACAGGGCTAGGTTGGGGCTGGTAGATACGTCATACCACGACACAAACCAGAAAGTCGGCTTGGCAATTGGCATATTATCGTGATACAGACCACCTTTGTACCAGTCTGGGTCATTGGGTGCGCGCGACATCATATCCTCGTAAATACTTTTCGGGCCGTCCACATTTTTAATTATATCGATTGCCGGAAGATGCCAAAGCTTCTCCGACCAATCGACGGAAGGCATCTCCGGCACCAAGTCGTAAAACCTGGATGCCCGCACCAGCTGCTCCTGGGTCATATCTTTTGGGAAAACGGGGCGTTCGATATTCATGTGCCGATACAGCCAGGTCGTGAACAACATCTGCTGGGCACCGCCGCGGTACCAGTTGCCCTGCTCGTAAAATTCTCCTACCCGGCCTACACCGGCGCCAAAGCCCATAGGTACCATAACCGTGTGGTTGGGATGGTCAAGCGCACCGACGGCCATTTGCCACTCCGCAGTGGAAGAAC
Source organism: uncultured Saprospiraceae bacterium (assembly GCA_964530825.1). GTDB lineage: Bacteria > Bacteroidota > Bacteroidia > Chitinophagales > Saprospiraceae > CAZHCA01. Next base: position 4,758 of record CAZHCA010000033.1, on the reverse strand, counting down.
AGCCTAAAGTGCCAATTTTACCATTGGACCAGGGCTGTTCGGCCATCCAGGTAAAAGCATCGTACCCGTCGGTGGTTGGGGGGCCAAGGATATCCCATGTCCCTTCGGAGAAATATTTTCCGCGTTCATTTTGTACGATGAACGCATAACCGCGCTTCACGGCATCGTAGGCTCGCCGGTAAGTCCGGGTGTTTTCCTCTCCGTCGCCGTAGCCATTGAAATTGTAAGGCGTTTTGTAAAAAATGATGGGTACAGGATCATTCGTTTTGGGTCGGTATACATCGGTGCACAACCGAATGCCATCGCGCATCGGAACCATGATTTTCTGTTCGACAATGGCGATTTCTTTGAGCTTTTCCAGATTGACGTCCTGACTGAACATGGCGCTTACCGTAATCAATAAAGCACCAAATAGCATCAAGTGTTTCTTCATGCTAGCAAGTTTTTTTTAGAATAATTGAATAAAGTTTGCCAAAGAATGGAAAATAAGCAAAAGTGGGAAATATAGCACAACCGGACATGATGGTATTATATGCTGTGGCTGCATTGAAGCAAAGTGTTGCTATGCGAACCGGTCTGGCTGTGCCCCCACAATAATCGTTATTACATCCAGTCCCGCCTACTCGTTTCTACCCGATACAGAGCATAGTCTTGCAGCTGGCGGGCCAGCTCGACGGGCAGGAAGGGAATGCGCTCACTACCGCCGGCCGTATACAAGATCACATCGGCTAGCTTGCGGCGCCGTTGGTAAAAAGACTGTTGGAAGTCAACCGATTGGATTTTGTAGAAAGGTAGTAAAGCATATTCCGTACTGAGTACACCGGAACGGGTTTTCACATATTCTTCACTAACGTAGAGACGGTATCGGCGGTAGAAGGCCCGCAGATAAAAATAGGCCAATACCGGTGCCCCGATTGCAGGAATTAACCAGGTGTAAATATTCGTGGCAAAGGTCATAAAGAAAAAGCCCAATCCAGGCATGATACCCATGAATCGAAAATACCAACTGATGTAGGCTGGATCGATCCGATGCTCGTCATAAAACGCCTCTTGCACTTGAGAAAAGCTGGAGTGCACCACATCTTCTACCTGATTCTGATAGCAACCAGGAATCGTTACCCGCTCGGAGGAAGTGCCGGCGGCTGCCGTGGCTTGCCGTATTTCCAGCGTAAAAATGCCCATCAGTCGCCGGATGGGATTATCAAACCATCGAATTACCTGAATTTTTTCTTTGCGCAAAGAGGCTTCGCGCTTGTTCAGCAGACCGGCCGTCAGGCGAAACCCTTCCTTATCTTCCGAAAACTGCAGCCCGTAATACCGAGCAATGGTACGTATCAGGGTAAGAAAAAAACCGGCCATGATCAGAACGAGTGCGAGCGCTAAAAACATGTAAAAATTAAGATCAAAATCACTATAATTTTCAACGACTTCCTCATAGACATCCCGGTTAAAGGTATCGGCTAAAACAAACAGAAAACCAACAACCGAACTAAAGATAATGGCTGCCGTGCACAGGTGGTTTTGACTAGCCCCAATCTTGAGTAGGTCGTTCAGGTGCAGCTTCAGTATAGTCGATCGCGGCGCATCGAAGCTTTGTACCAATTCTTCGTAATCCGTACCGGCCGCCTCCGCTTTTTCCTGCCGGATTTGAGCGCGCTGCTGTAGTACATACTGCCGGATAGCATTTGCCTGCTTGCGCTCCAGCGCTTCGACCTTGATCTCGGCACCGCTGCTTCCGGCCGACTCAATACTCAAACGAACTACGTTGAGCATGCGGTGCAACACGGACTGCTCGATCTGGATATTCTGAATACGTTCAAAAGGCAGGTTGATATAGGTCTTGTCAAAAACACCTTTTTCAATGATCAGGCTTTCCTCATCGAGGTGGTAGTAATATCGGAAATAGGATACGATGGAGACCAGAAGGGAGAAACCGCCCGCAAGGATCGCCAGGCTATTAAGCACATTTTCGTAAGTAGACGGTTGCCGGGCCGACCGGAAAATGATAACCACCAGTACCGGCCAGAACCCCCGCAGGATCCGAACCACGAAATTGTATATGAATAAAACGATAGCGGCCGAAGATTGCCGTTGCGGTTGAAAAAAGCGTTGATCGATCATTCTTCTTCCTCCTCTTCAGCTTTTTTCGACAAAAAAGTGCGGATTCGCTCGGCTTGCTCCTCGGTAAGCCCGGGAATGGCCAGGTCGCTTTGGCTACCCCCTGCAGTGTAAATGGCTAGCGTTGCTAAAAAGAATTGCCGCTCGATTAACCCTCTTTGAATTTCGCTGTGTTGAATGCGGTTATAAGGAATCACGGTTGTCTTGCGAAAGATGAGTCCCGTGCGGTACATGATATCGTGGGCGCGTACCGCATATCCCTTAATGCGAAAACCGTAATACCGAATCAGCGTACTGATGATGAGCAGGAAGATCCAACCACCCGCGACGGGCCATCGCCAACCCGCCGGAAAATTAGGGTAAACGAATGAGTACAATAAGAAAAACAGCAGAATGGTAATGCGTACCAACCACAAACTCCACATTTGAACCTGGAGGTACTTCGAAGACAAACCAGTCCACTCTACGGCCGAAACCGTAGGTAAATCCTCTAGGGTCAGTTGCGGATTACTGAAAAGGGGGATACCGTAACTATCTTCCTGGGTCTCCATTGAAGTTGTTTTCTAGTTAACCCTAAACCAAGCTTCGAGTTTAACCCCCCACTTGAGAAGGTAAGTAAAAATGGGGGTAGCGCTTCGGTGCGTCACCCCCATGCTCAGCTGCTGGAAAAACGGACTAGGACTTTTGGTCATCATCGCGGTCTCTCAACCTATTGATAAAGCCCATCAAGGCACTTTTAGCTTTTTCGGCGCCCTGTTGAAAATCTTCCTTCAGATCGACGATTTCTTCGTCTGTTTTGTTTTCCAGTTCGGTAAGTCTTGCAGCCAGCTTATCGCGCATATCTTTCAATTGCTCGCCGTGCTCTCCGAAACGCTCCCGTAAATTTTCGCGCAAGTCATCTAAATCGATACCTCGCTCCTCCATCTCGGCCTGGATCTTAACTTTAGCTTCTTCCAGTTTGGCTCTTAATTCATCACGTGTCATAATTGCAGGTTTTTTGGTTACATTATTTGGTCCCCAAAATAGCAATTAGCCCCTAATTTTCAGCTCCGTTTAGGGAGATTAGGACTGTAGATTTTTCCAGAAGAGATTCAACCACTTGCGGGTAATTTTTGACGAAAATCTGTTTTTTCTCGACCAAGCCGCGTTGTCACGTTCAGCAATTTTTTGATTGTTACGGTTAGTTGGTTTAGTTTCGCATTTATTTTACCGGGAACCAACGCAATAACTACTTCTGTCTTGATCATTGTTATAAATACTGCCCACTTGAATCTACTCTGGCCCGCTTTTATCGTTCTCATCTGCATTCTACTTTTTATCGATCTGTTTGTCTTGTACAAAAAAGGAGAAAAGCCCAGTAATCGGCGGGCGGCTATGGCGACCTCCTTTTGGGTGGCCCTGGGGTTAGGATTTTCCGGTGCTATCTTCGGCATATACGAGGCAGAGTGGGTAATCAACCCAACGGCATTATCTCCCGGCAAAGCAGTAACCAAATACCTGACGGGTTATCTGATCGAACTCTCGCTCAGTGTCGATAACTTATTTGTCATTGCGATGATCTTCAACGCCCTGCGCATACCGATAGCCTACCAGCACCGGACTTTGTTCTGGGGTATTTTGGGAGCTATCGTTTTTCGCGGAGCAATGATCGTAGTGGGTGTTGCCTTAATCAACAGCATTTCCTGGATGACCTATGTTTTTGGCGCATTTCTGATCTACACGGCCTTTCGAATGCTCAAAGAAGGCGATGAAGGAACCGACCAATCCAAGTACCTCTCCCGCCTGGAGCGTTTCCTGCCGATGACTACCCGTATGCAGGGCGAACACTTCTGGATTGTCGAAGAAGGCGTACGCAAAGCGACTCCCCTGTTCGCCGCGCTGGTCCTGATCGAAATCTCAGACCTGCTTTTTGCCCTGGATAGCATTCCGGCCATTCTGGCGGTTACCACTGACCCTTTCTTGGTGTTCAGCTCTAACATATTCGCTATTCTGGGACTGCGGTCTATGTACTTCTTCCTGGCTGACTTATTGGAGCGCTTCCAATACCTCAAATACAGTGTTTTCGCTATCTTGATTTTTGTGGGCGTCAAACTCCTCCTCATCCACCATGTCGAATTTCCCGAATGGTTATCTCTGGGTGTCATTCTAATTGCTTTGTTAGCGGGGATTTTGTTTTCCTTGTATAAAAAAGGCTCGCTAAGCTCGTGAAAAGAATTCGATCCTGTTGGTACAGCATTGTAATCATGGTGGCTACGCCGGCAACCCTACCACGAGTCCCGTTAAACCCTCGGCCTATCGGCTCGTCCAACCTGTAAATTCATTCAACAAACAATTAAACACATGAATCGAGTAGGTATTATTACTGCAGTAATGGTGTTGGCCGGCTGGGTTACACCTTCGGCTACGCTCCACGCCCAAAGCCCTGCGCCTGCAGACGAAGCATTAACCCCCGCACCGGTAGAGGAGCCCACCAGTACGACCCCGATTGCCGATCGCTCCGATGAGCTAGCTTTTGAATTTGCCGACCGCCTGGAGTTGGAGGGTGCTACCCGCAAAGCTTTTCTGGATATCCATACGCGCTACCGTAGGGCTTCCTCAAAAAGTCGCACCCATTAGTGCTATTTTTCTGTGATCGGTCTG
>CAZHCA010000032.1:0-49521 GCA_964530825.1 uncultured Saprospiraceae bacterium | reverse complement strand
AGTCTTCTTCAGTCAGAAAAGACATATTTGTCAGCCAATCCTTAAATATTTTAAACTCTGTCATTACTCAATTCTTTTGTGCTTGGTTGCCCATAACGGCTATGCTATGAAACGTAGGGCATAGATAGCCGATACTGTCCGAGAAGCACGGACAATAATAAATAACCCTACACTTTAAAAACCGCACAAACGCCCTATGTTTTATAGCAATTGTTGGGCGCACGTGCTTTAATCTTAATTAAATTATGGAAAATCGAATTGGTGAAACCGTAAAATTCACAAAAGACCTACACTGCAAATACTCAGTAAATGATATTGAAAAATTAACTGTGTATAATCCATTGCTTAAAAAATTTCAAAAATCAGAGGATTGGGGATCAGATGAAAAAACAGACGTTTTATTTATTGGTGGATTTAACGCTAATATTGACGACAAGGCATTGTTTTATTTCGGACACCCTATTGATTATGGTTTTTTTCCTAATGACCCAAAGAAGCTCTTGTTTATTCCGCCTGGTCACACGATTAGAAATTTTGCAAGAATAGGAAGTTTAACTTTCGAGAAAAAGTTTAAAAGACCTTCTACAATGTGGGATTTAGGAATGCATATAGATAGTTACATTTTTTACTTAAAAATTGAAATGCAAAATTTAATCTGGTCGCATCAGCAAAAAATGTCAGAAAGGAAAATGTCGGTTTGTGAAACTGTCGAAAATGATGACTTGCCTTTCTAGCATTGCGCCCAACATCTTGCTATCCGGAACTTTGTTCCGGATATACAGTTATGTTTTGTCGCTTGATTCCTCTTCAATATCCAAAAAATCAAGTGGCGAAACAAGCTTGTTACGTGCTTTGGACGTGATGTGGGTGTATATTTGTGTCGTTTCACTACTACTATGCCCCAATAATTCCTGAATATACCTTAGATCCATCCCCCGCTCCAATAAATGAGTAGCAAAGCTATGCCTCAGCGTATGCACTGTTGCATAAGGATTAATACCTGCTTTTTTCACTGCTCTTCGAAAGACTTTCTGAATACTGGAGGCACTATACTGCCCCCCATCCTGACCTTCGAACAGCCAATAAGCAGGCTGATAGCTCTCCAGGTACGTGCTTAATTGGTCTATCATCTTGTCGGAGAGCACCGTATACCGGTCTTTTTCCCTTTGCCGGCTTTGATGAAGATGGTTTTCCGGTCAAAGGATACGTCTGCTTTGCGCAGCCGGATGCTTTCCCCAATGCGCAGGCCACCGCTATAGATCAGCATCAGTATGGTACGATGCTTGAGATTACGCACAGCACACAGGAGTTGCTGCACTTCCTGCTCGCTGAATACGCCGGGTAGTTTCTTTTCTTTGCGCGGGCGCAATTCGTAAAACGTGCGGGGTTGCCCCAGTACTTTCTCAAAATAAAACTTGATGGCATTGACCGCCTGATTTTGCGTAGAGGCTGACCAGTTCTTCCGCTCGGATTGTGTCAGTAAAAAGTGTAGGATGTCTTTTTTCTCCAGTTCCTTTGGGGCGCGTTCAGGGTAGAAGGCCAGCAATTGAGCGAGGAAGTTCTTATAGGTTTTGACGGTATTCCAGCTATAGCGTTGTACGCGCAACTGCTGCTCCAGACGGTTTATCTCCTCTCCGTACCGCAAAGATGTGGAAGGAGACGGCACAACAGATGACTTGTCCTTACGTAACACCGGTCTGTTTTCTAAAACCTCAATTTGGCCATCGCCAAAGAGCATACGCAATTTGGCGTAAGCATCACTATTGTAGGGGATATGCCAGCAGCGTTCGTCGGGCGTCCAGCGACTGCCAGTGATCTGTTTCATCATCCCGGGAAAGGACCGGTCAAAACCCAGCGGGCGAATGCCGATACGTTTTTGCCCGTCAATTGTCAGCGGGAAGACTTGTAGGCGCATGTTTTTGCCCCTAAAATCGGGAAGCGCTTGCCTTGAGGCAAAAATTAGCTGATCTTAACAGTTAGCATCCGATCCTAACGGTTAGTAACCGATGTTAACGGTTAAAAACGGGTAGGCCCCGGGGGCAATGAGCCAGTATCGGTCAACTAACCAACCTTTGCACCGGAACCGTAACAGCCTGTGACAGCGCAAGTATTCAGCTGCGGTGCCCAGCACCTAACGTCCTGCCTGCCACAACCTTCCGAACGACACCCACCATAACACCACCAAACCTTTTATTATGCGTGCTGCAAAACGTATCTGCCGTTTGTGTAAAGGACCGGTCGTGGGACGGTCCGACAAAATCTTTTGCTCGATCGGGTGTAAAAATGAATACCACGTACGCCTGCGGCAGGCCACCGACCAGGCCGTGCGCGATGCCGATAAAATCCTGCACCGCAACCGGCCCATCCTCTTCGAAAAATAAGATACAAAAAAACTCGACCGCCTGGTACTTGAAAAAATTTCGATTCCAATATTGTACCGGGACCTACCTCAATAGCAAAAGAAAAACCTTCCACCAGGTATACGATTTCGCATGGATGAAATTTTCTAACCTGGAAGTACGCATCGTCCGCAAAAGCCTGAACCAAAACCGAAAACTAAAAATCAATAGTAAGAACCTTCTACGCTTTTCTATTAAACTATTCCCGCTACCTCAAATCCTCTGCTTGCTACCTGACGGTGCAACCCTACTCCTCGCCCTGCTGTCCTTACCCCCAAAATCAATCACATGAGAAGCACTTTTTTGTTCCTCTGCCTAACCTGCATGGCAGGCTGCGCATCTGAAAAAACTGTGGTCACCATTCCGGCTCGGGAGAGTGCCATACTGGATGTCCCCGAACAATACGCCCTGGCTTCCGCCAAGATTCGCAACCAATCTGCAAACGATTTAGCTATCAAAGTATTCGATCAGGTATCAAACGATTTGAAACGCGGCTTTGGCCTGGCTCCCAACAGCACCGCCGAGGTGTTGGTCGAACGCGAAAGCCGCCTAATCCTCGATAACGATAATCCAGCTCCCATCCAAGCCAAAATCCTTTTCAAAGCTGGTAATCCCGATCTCCTGATCGATGCTACCGACCCGGAATACATCGACTTCGTACTGGAAAACAAGTCGTTCAATCCCATTCCGCTGATCATCCCTACCGTCATGAATCCCAATCTTTCACCCATGTCGAAAAGTGAGGTGAGCCTGAAAAAAGGTCAGGAAATTCTTTTCAAAGAGAAAGGAAAGCGCTATGTACTGCTGGTCGTCGACGACCGGATTTACCCCGGCCTGGTGTTGGATGTAGCTCGGGTCCTCAAGGAGCGACGTAAGGAACTGGGATTGTAGAAGGCCTAAAATGGCCGAGGGGTGTCTAGCGCAGTCCCTCCAGATGCCCGTCCGCTCCGGTCAATTCCCAGTGCCCCAGCGCTATTGGGATGTTACCAATCGCGTTCAGCCGGTCAAAAAAATCCTTGATCCGGAAGGTTTCCCCTTCCACTTCCTGGAGGCGGGCGTAGTCGGCTAGAGCAGCCTCCACCAAATACTTGCCGGTGATGTAACTAGTGCCATAACCGGGCTGCCGGAGGTACAAATGCTGTTCGAAGATCAGTAATTCCTCTTCGGTTTTCATCCAGCCGCGCGGAGTGTATTCGGAATGAATGCCGCCGGCTTCTTCCATCGTCATCTCGTTGGCGTGGGCATAGAGCGAGCCCAGGCCTCGTGCCGCCCTTTGCGCAATCATAATGTATACGATTTCCCGCACGCGCGGATGGTCGTCGTACAGGCCGGCCTGCATGAACATCTCCTCTACTGCCGTTGCCATGCCCTCGTTGCGCGAGTCGAAAATGTTATACAAGAGCGGTACCCTACGCACGGGACTGGGATTGGGTTCGGTATCCATGCGAGCCAACTCAAACCAATGGTAAAAGTGTGAGTACAGGGGCCTCGGGTCGTAATGGGCCGTAATCCAGAAAAAATTTCGCGTTTCCTCCGGAATATATTGCCCAAGATGAGCCCCTAGAGTCGGCTCGAAGTAATCTTTTACCGTGACCATTTCATGCTGTTCCAGAAAATGCAAAAGGCTTTGTGCGGCGGCCTTGGCCATGGCATTGTAAGCTTCGGGCGAATTGACGGGCTCGAGCTCAGGTAAATCCCGATTGCGGTGTTCTTCCAGCTTGAGGGCGGCCCAGGCCCGCACCAGCTCGCGCTTTAGCAAAATGACTTCATCTTCCCAGGTCAAGGGTACCAGGTGTACGTTTTGAAGATACCAGGTGTAGTTTTCTTTGCCAATGCCGGAAGGGCCAGTTTTGGCTGGCGCTTCCGTCTCCAGCCAATCGGCAAATGCCTCGGTAGACGACACGGCTGCTTCGAGGGCCGACACCAAATCAGGATCGTCGGCCACGCCGGGCTGCTCCAGGATTTTTTTTAGGTTGACGCTCTGGCGGCGGATATCGCGAATGCCGGCTATCCACAGATCGCGCGCATTGCCGGTCAGGTTAACTTGCGCTTGCTGGTTCAGAGGGGGTATTACCCTCAGGTCGCTCAGCAACCGTTCCCGTTCTTCGGTAGAAAGGGGAAACGCATAGGTCCAGATTTCCGTAGTCGCATGGTGGGTGGGCCCTTCATGCGCGGGCACATCGCTTCGGTAAGTCCAAAGCGATTTATAAAACGCCGGATCCCGTACCCAGGGTTGCAGGATGCGTTCGTTGAAATCGTATCCATTCATCTCGGCACGTACAATGTGCCAGTCGACCCGCTCTGGGATCGTCCAGCCGGCAGTGTCGAGTTGAAGTAACCGTTTTTGTAAAACTTCAAATTCGGGGCGCCTGCGAGCAAAAGTCTCAGCCCGATAGTCCGGAGCACCCCGATAGCGGGGCGGCTCTTCGAAGGCACGCCATGCTTCGAACACCTTGAGAAGATCTGCATAGGAATCGGCCTGGCAAGTCCCGTAAATTGGTAAAAACAAAAGGAAACAAACTACAGCAATACGCATGAGTGAAGGGTGTTGATTTGGCAATAAAAGATAAGAAAGTCTGGGAGGAATACATCCGGAATACTCCTAGATCATTTCTTGCAGCAGGATCATCAGCATCACCCCAACGACTACGGCGATGGCAATGGTTTCCTTCGGAGCATCCTGCAGTGCTTCCGGCAAAAGCTCGGAAGCCACCATCCAGATCATGGCACCGGCGGCAAATCCTAATCCGAAGGGTAGAAAGGGCTGAAAAATATCGACGAACAAAAAGCTGGGTACGGCAACGATCGGCTGGGGCAGGCTCGAAAAGATAGACCAGAACATGCTTTTCCATACCGAAACTCCGCGCGAAACCAAGACCATACTGATGGCCAGTCCCTCGGGTATATTATGAATGGCAATAGCCGCCGAAATGAATTTACCGAAGGCTTCCCCTCCGCCGAAGGAAACGCCGACCCCCACCCCTTCGGCGAAGGAGTGCACCGTCATCACCCCTACGATGAGTAAGGCTTTTAAGGCATTGGTCCCCTGGAGTTCTCCAACCTTTATTTCCTCCCGTCCATCAAGTTGCCGGCGACTCCAGTTGATCAGTACCATGCCTAATCCGATCCCGAGTAACAACCGCCAAAGGCCGTAATGAAGCCCTTCCTCGATCAGGCGGAAACTCGCAGTGAGCATCAACCCGGCAGCCAGCGCGTCGCCCAGTGCGATCCAGCGCTTGGTGATTTTGCGGATAAAGAAAAAAGGAATGGCACCCAGACCGGTAGCCACAGCAGTAAGGGTACTGTATATGAGCACTTGCCAGACGGCACCTAACCCGTTAAACCAATCGGTGATGAGGAGCATTTAGAGGTTTTTCTTGACGCAGACTAAACGTATCCCCCCTTAAAGGAACCAATAAAAAGGTTTTTTTCCTACTGCTTTTTAGAAAGGTATAATCAACTGAAATCACGCAAAGAGATGATGCGGCTGCTCAATCCTGTTTTTTTTTGCCAGCACGATTCAGCATATACAAACCTGCAAAAGCACAAGCGGCACCTGCCAGGGCTGCCGGGAGTTGCCAACGGGTTTCCGACCAGATCGTCAGGCTTAAGGTGACCAGCAAACCGGCCAGGGTGGAGAGCATGATACCTTGGTTGTAGCGTGGGTTGTTTTCTGCCATACCGCAAAATACTTAATAAATTGTAAAAACTTATCCCAACTGTGCATCAAAACTCTCTACAATGCGATCGCAAAGGAATTGGGCTACTTTAGCTTGTATTTCCGACCGGAAAAGCGAAATTTTAGTGGGCGATAATTCGGGCAGTCCTTCCTCCACGACCACGCAATCATCGGGCGCCAGACTCTTGGGCAATGCCGCCAGCCCCAAACCAGCACGAATCGCAAAAATTTTACTGTTGTAACTTTCGCTTACGTAAGTAAGGTCGAAGGCCTGCTGTGCAGAAGCCAGCCGGTGCAAAACCTGGCGTCGATACACACACGGTTCAGGCGAGACGATAATGGGTACCCGCTCGGCTGCCTGCCATTGCCGCACTTCTTCGGGATCACGCCCAACCCAGACCAAAGGATCATACCAGGTCTTGACGATCCGGTCAGGATAAGCTACGTTAAGTTGTTCGTGCTTCAGAATGACCAGCTCGTATTCGTTGGCCTGATAACTATGGTACAGGCGCTCCGTTAAGTCGCACTCTACCGCGAGCTGAATGCGCGGATATTGCTCGCGAAAGCTGGCCAGAATGGGCAGCAAGTAATGAGTTGCCAGATCTTCCGGAATGCCCAATCGAACCCGACCCGTTATCTCCTCACTGTATAACTCCTCGCGCAGCTTTTGCTCCACGCGCAACATTTGCCAGCCGTACTGGTAGACGACCCGGCCGGCTTCGGTCATGGTAACCTCCCGACCCTGCTTATTCAACAACGGTTGCCCCACCATCTGTTCCAGCTTCTTGATCTGCTGACTTACTGCCGACTGGCTACGCAGTAATTCATTTGCCGCCATGCTAAAGCTTCGCTGGTCCACTACCGTAATGAAGGTGCGCAAAAGCGGCAGATCCAAATAAAGCGTATTGGGATCCATAATTCACCGTTTGTTTTTATTGCTTGTTCCTTTAAACTATAAGAAAATCTAATAGTTGTTATAAAAATTTTTAATTTTCCTAATAACTCATCCTTTCCTACCTTGCGCCCAGTTTAATAAAACCTACAGAGATGATTCTAGCCATACTCTTCAGTCTGCTAATGGCAGCACTGTTAGTGACCTACACACCTAAGTCTAAGGCAGAACGCTTGGCCTTGATTATTACGGGGCTCGCTTTTGTTCTGAGTTCCTTGGGTGCATTTCTTCCCTATCGACCGGAAGTTCTCTACGGCTTCCAAATCAATGCCGCGACCTACCTGCTGACCACGGTAATCAGCTTCATCAGCCTGATCATTCAGGCCTACAGCTTGCGCCATTTTGATGGTCATCACCGCCAGCGGCTGACCGTACGTTATTTTTTGGCTCTTACCTTGTCATTGCTGATCTTCGTCAGCGCCGATCATATGTTGATCCTGGTCGCTTCCCTTGGCGTAAGTAATGTTCTCCTTGCCCGCCTAGTTACCCACCAACCTTCTTGGCAAGCAGCACGCACCTCGGGCCATATAGTGCTGCAGCACCTGGTGACGGCCAGCATTTTGCTTTTAGCAGTAAGTCTCTTTATTTACAGCACACAGGGGCACCTTTCTCTGATACAACTTCGACAAGCCTGGACGCCCACCCCATGGCTTCCAGTAGCAGCAATCCTACTAGTACTTTCAGCTTTCATGCAGTCGGCTATCTGGCCTTTTCACCGATGGCTGATCGCTTCGGCCAATGCACCTACGCCAGTGTCGGCCTTCATGCATGCTGGGTTGGTCAACGGAGGGGCACTGATCCTCTATAAATGGTATCCGGTCATGGCAGGGTTGCCCTGGACACTTTCCTTGGCCACCGTACTGGGAGCACTGACGGCACTTATTGGTACCACCTGGATGTTGGTCCAGAGTGATGTAAAACGCACCCTTACCTGTTCTACTATGGGCCAGATGGGTTTTATGATCATGCAGTGCGGCCTGGGTTTATTCCCAGCCGCTATTGCCCACATGATCTGGCACGGTTTTTTTAAGGCATCACTTTTCTTGAGCGCCGGGTCAACTGTCAAAGCGGCACGCAACCGTAGTCTGAAGCTGGAAGGCCGCGCCACCCTCCCGGTTTTTACGTACGGAATGCTACTGGGCCTAGCCGGTACGGGCATTTTTTGGTGGTTTACCCAAAAAACCGGCAGTCTGGATACCACCTACCTGATGTTACTGGTCTTTTGCGGCATTACTTGTGCACACGCCGTAATGACCATCCTGCAGCCCGCACCCAGCATAGGACGCGCCTTGCTGGCGGGTGGCCTGGGTCTATTGGGTGCAACCGTCTATGGCGCCTCCGTTTTCCTAGTCGAACAACAACTGCCCCAATTTACGCCTCTCCCCATGCGACTTATTCACTGGGTAACTCTAGCACTTTTTCTGACCGGGTGGTTGCTGATGATCTTCCGGGGCTATTTACCCGGATCCATCGCCAGTAGCTGGCTGGTCCGTATATACGTCCGAGCATTGCGAAGCAGTCAACCGCAATCTTCCACTATGACCCTACACCGCGGCCTGTACCGCTTGTAATTTTTCATCCAAAAAATTGCTTGTCATGATCGTTCATGATTCCGCTCAAAATATCAAAGTGGCTCCCAAAACAGTAGACCAACAATTGGAGCAGCTCTATCAATTGGTAGCGCCTACCTGGCCCCTGGCCAGTACCGTGGCTTGCAATCCTTTACAAGGATTAGAGTCGCTCCCATTCGCCGAGGCTACCCGGCGCGGACAACAACTTTTTGACGCCCACTGCCTGCCCGGATTTTGGCAGATTCGCCACGCCCGCCAGCAAGGATTTATCCAAGCAGGTGATTTCCGGGAAGCCCTGCGCAACGTAGCCGACGAACTCCCGGAAACACTGCAACTGGAGGATCGAACGATTTCAACAAGCGACCTTTTAACCGCTTTGCTGGAAGAGCTCGATGATCGTACCGAAATAACCACCACCTCAACCCTGCTTGATCAGGTGTCCCACCTTCTGGTGGCCCAGCGCCCCTGGCAGAACCACATCGAGCCCATCAACCGCGAGATGATCACTTGGCTGGCCACTTTTTTGGATGAGGGACAGGCGGCCTGGGGGATGCCTTTCCGGAAAGCCGGTTTTTTTAAAGCCGTTAAAACTTTGTTGCAACACGACCGGAAGGGTTCTGTACAGCGATCGTTGCTGAATAAACTGCCGGCCGATAGCCGGCAGGCTATCGCCTTTTTAATGGAATCGCTCTCCATCCCTGCCGCTGACCGCAAGGAATTTCTGCGCGACCATTTACTGGCGCTTCCCGGTTGGGCAGCCTATATTCGCTGGCGCAGCGACCAACACGACTACGAACCTCAGCAACAGCATCCCATCAGCCTGGATAATTACCTGGCCGTGCGTTTGATGATTGCTGCAACTGCCTTACCAGCTAAAACAACCGACACACCGTTCGTTCCACGGGAACTGGTGCAATTGAACAACTGGGCGGAGGCTTACCTGCAACCAACTTCCAGTGCAGACCCCAAAAATTGGGCTACAATATTGACGCTCCTCCAAAAGGCTTATCATAATTTGCGCCTGAAGCTACTCCAATGCTGGGAGACGGAATTCCGGAAAATGCTCGGTGAGCAAATTCAGTCGCAGGCCCAACAGCGAGCCCCCCTTCACCGTCCGGCCGCCCAACTGGCTTTTTGTATCGATGTGCGTTCCGAACCTTTTCGTCGGCACGTCGAGGCCGCAGGCAATTACGAGACTTTCGGATTTGCTGGATTCTTTGGCCTTCCTATCGCCTACCACACTTTGCTGGGAAAACGGGTAAAGTCCTTGCCAGTGTTACTGCAGCCGGCTCATGAATTGCGGGAAGATACCGGCGCCGGTTGCGAGCAATTAGGCCAACGGTACGCTCAGGGGCGCGGCTTGCTTAATGAACTGAAGGCAACTTACAAATCCTTAAAATATAACCTGGCTACATCCTTTGCCGCTGCAGAGGCGCTGGGCTTGCCCGCCGGCCTGATCACCATCGGTCGCAGCCTTATCCCGCGCACCCTGAACCGTTGGCGCCAGGCCGGCCGGAAACTTTTTTATCCGCCAATCGATCTGGCCCCCGATGTGCACGCTCACGGTGACTGGGGCATCCCTTTCGACCAGCAGGTTATTTATGCGGGTAATGCCCTGCGCATGATGGGCCTGACTACCAACTTCGCCCCCTTGGTTGTACTTTGCGGACACGGTAGCCAGACTGAGAATAATCCCTATGCAGCTGCGCTCGACTGCGGGGCCTGCGGCGGCAGCCACGGCGGGCCCAATGCGGCAGCTATGGCCCGCATCCTCAACCAACACGCCATTCGCGAACGGCTTCGGGCCGAAGGTATCGCCATCCCCAATGATACCCTTTTCATAGGGGCGCAGCACAATACCACCACCGATGCAATCACGCTCATCGATTTAGGTGAACTCAACGAAGAGAAAAATCAACAAGTCGACCAATTGCGGACCGACCTAGCCAAGGCCCAGCAGGCCAATCTCGACGCCCGCGCCCCCCAACTTGGCGCTCCCAACGGCGATGATCTCCTACGCCGTAGTGCCGACTGGTCGGAGGTGCGCCCCGAATGGGGCCTGGCTGGCAACGCCGGATTTGTCGTAGCTCCCCGCCACCTGACGGCCAAACTCGATTTGCGGGGCCGCTGTTTCCTCCACTCCTACGACTGGGAGCAAGATCCAGACGCCGCCTCCCTGGAAGTTATTATGACCGCCCCATTGGTCGTTGCGCAGTGGATCAACAGTCAGTATTTTTTCTCCACTACCGACAACGTGGCTTTCGGCAGTGGCAGCAAAATCACCCACAATGTCGTCGGCAAAGTAGGCATCATGCAAGGCAATGGCTCGGACCTCATGCACGGCCTGCCCCTGCAATCCGTTATGCGCAATGATCAGGAGTTGTACCACCAACCCCTGCGCCTGACAGCCTTGGTGGTGGCTCCCCGCAATCGCGTACAAATGCTGATTGAGCGCCATGCTATTCTGCAAAAGCTCTTCTACAACGAATGGGTAACCATCCAGATTTGGGATCCGGAGCGGGAAGTCATGGAACGACTGTTGCCGGGCGGAGCGTGGGTGGAAGCCTAAACCAAGGGAGCATGTGCATCGGTGCGTTTGCGGCCTGCGTCTATTCGTTAAAAGCCGATGCACTTATCCTGTAACATCCGATTTTGGATTACGACATGACTGCATGCAGCACACGGTGGAACACCAATGGTTGTCGGCCCCAATTCCATCCGGTCAATCTGGCCCTTACCCCTTCCCGAACATTCCTTACCTTTATCGGCCGAGGATAAAAGAAGGTACCGGACATGACCCGACATTTATTGCTTACTTGTGCCTGCTGCATAATATGCACGGCCGGCCACACTCAATTTTCTGCACTGGTCGACACCGTAACGGTAAAATCTGCCCGGGTACCGGTCCAGGTTGCCCGTACCGGGCGTAACATCAGTTTGCTGGAACCAGTCGACCTTCAACAAGCCCCCTACACCTCCATCGATGACCTGCTGCAATACGTACCCGGCGTAGAAGTGCAATCGCGTAATGCTTTTGGAGCCCAGGGCGATATCACCATGCGGGGCGCTACCTTTACACAGGTGCTGGTACTGGTTGATGGCATGAGGCTCAACGATCCGCTTACCGCCCATTTTAACCACGCAATTCCAGTAGCAACAACCGAAATCGAGCGCATCGAGGTACTACGTGGTGCTGCGGCCGCCATCTACGGCGCCGATGCGGTAGGCGGGGTAGTAAATATCGTGACCAAAAGCCACGACCCACAGCGGAGCGATGCCACCCTGATCGAGGGGCAAGTACACTTTGGGGAAAACAGCCTGGTGATGGCCCGCCAAGGTTTTACCGTACAGCGCGAACGGTTGTTCCTGAGCGGCGGATTTAACCTCACCCAGGCGGAAGGAGAGTTGATCGAAGCCCGGGAGATCAGCGGCACACTGCTGGAAGAATACCGCAATTATTTCGATATCAAAACTGCCGGCCTGCATTTCGGCTATCGCCTGGACAATGGATGGCACCTGCGTGTCCGCACCGCTTTCGACAGCCGCGACTTCAGTGCACGATTTTTTTATACCGCCAGCCCGCTCGATGAGTCCGAAGAGGCTACCCGCACCTGGTGGAACCAGGCCATCGTAACAAAAACAGGGGTGAACAGCAAAACCGATATCAATTTCGTGCACAAGCGTAATACGGACGAGTTTATCTTCAATCGCGATTTTCCCTCGACCAACAACCACGTCACCAATTTTTACAACCTCAACGTCAATCACCATTGGGAACAGTCGGCCCGCTTCTCCATCAATTTGGGCGGCCAGCTCGACCGGCGCTCAATTAAGAGTAATGACCGCGGTAACCACGAGGACTGGCATGCCGGCCTTTACGGTATGGGGGTCTGGCAACCCGTACAACTCCTAACGCTTACCGCCAGCCTGCGCTACGATTACGACGAGAACTACGGCAGCGAGGTGACGCCCCAACTCAACCTCTCCTACCAGGCCTTGCCCGAGTTACGCCTTCGGGGGAGTGTAGGACGTAGTATCCGCGCGGCCAACTACACCGAACGCTTCGTGTCGTTTGAATTGGAAAACCTTACGCCAGGCCGCAACCTGGGCAACCCTGACCTGTTGGCCGAGCAGAGTTGGTCCGAAGAATTGGGGTTCGATCTCGACATTGCAGCATCTTTACAATGGAAAGCAACCGGTTTCCTGCGCCAGTCAGATAACCTTATCGATTACGTGGAGGCCAATGCCGCCGATATTCCCAATAACGAAAACTTACAGGAGGGAGCGAATTACTTTTTTGCACAAAACATCACAGATGTCATCACTCGCGGGGTAGAGAACGAGCTCTGGTACCGGCAGCCCTTGCCCGAGGGCGGGCGTATCCACGCCTCACTGGGCTATACTTTTCTGGAAACCCGTAACGAAGAAGGAGTCACCTCAGTATATATCAGTAGCCATGCCCGTCACCTACTCACCACCAACCTGCTTCTGAACGCCGGCCCTCTGGAGTTGGGTATCAATGGCTTGTACAAGGTACGCAATCCGCGCTTCGCAGAGTCCATTGGCAGTGCATTGGAGGAAGACTACACCCTGTGGAATCTCCAGATCGGCTATCGGATCATCCCCGAGCTAGGTCTACATCTCCAAATCCACAACGTATTCGATGCACAGTATCAGGATATTCTGGGCGCCCCCATGCCGGGCAGGTGGGTAATGTTTGGCGTCAGGTTTGCAATCAAATCATAAATTTTGGGTATGTCTTGATAGTGTTTTTTTGGTACCATGGTTTACCCATCTACCGATTCCGCTACCGGCATACCGACCGGCACTTTGGGAATGTGGCTGGGCAAACGCGTCAGCAATTCATAATTCATGCTGTTATTCATGTCGCTAAAGGAGCTTACCGTCATGGTATGTTCGCCCTGGGAACCGATAAGGACCACTTCGTCATGTACGGCTACGTCAAGAGTTTCGGTTACGTCAATTACGATCATATTCATGTTTACGAATCCGACAACCGGGGCACGATAGCCGTTCACGAGTACGTGGCCGTTGTTGCTCAGCGTACGGCTGAAACCGTAACCGTAACCAACCGGCACCGTAGCAATTTTGCTGGGCCGGGTAGTGTAGTAGGATTTGCCGTAACTCACGTACTCATCGGCGGGTACATTATTGACACTCAAGATCTTACTCTTCCAGGTCAAAATGCGCTTAAGCGGATCTTCGGGTAGTTCGTGCTGGCGCAAATAGGCCATACGGGTCTCCTGGTTGGGCCAGAATCCATAGCACGAGATACCGATGCGGACCAGGTCCATTATGGATTCGGGATAGTTGAACAAGGCGCCCGAACAAGCCGTATGACGATACCGGGGTGCTAGCCCTTTTTCACCGAGTTCTTTACAGAGTCGCTTGAACGTTTGGATTTGCCGTTCGATGCGCGGGTGGAGCTCCAAGTCCTCGGCGCCGGCATAATGCGTACACAGACCTTCCAGGTCGAGTACATCCCGGTTTTGCTGAACAAGGCGAACCACTTCAGGCAATTCATCCTCGCAAAAGCCCGTACGATGCATGCCGGTCTCGAGTTCGAGGTGAATCCTGGCCGGATGGTTGTGTTTTTTTGCCTGTTCGATCGTTGCTCTTAGTCGTTCTATCGTAAATACAAAAAAAGATACATCGTGCTTAATCGCCCACCCCAGATAATCATCATCAATGAAGCCCATAATCATGAGTTCGCTGCGCTCGCCCATGGTATGTTTTACCCGCATAGCCTCGGCTACGCTGAAAACGGAAAAGTGATACACCCCGCAACCCTCGACCATGGGCAAAAGGTCCTCGATACCATGGCCGTAGGCATTGGCTTTTACCACCATGGAGAAACGGGTATTATCGGGGACCAAGCTGCGCAAAAACCGAATGTTGGTATGAAGGGCCTGGTAGTCGAGTTCGATGAAGGAGGTATGAAGCATTAGAAAAGCGGTAATTTTTTTGAAAAACACAGCAAGTAAGAGGCAGGTTTGATAAGGATTGCCCTGCGTAGAAAAAAGACCTCCCCCTACGACGGTTTCAATTGCTGAGCATTCTCTGAATCCGCTAGCTGGATAAATGCGATTATGAACATGAGCGAAGCATATTTTCTAATGCCTAGGTGTTAACATTTTTCTTGAATTGGTTAAAAAAATTCTCGCTAAGAAGGTTCCATTTTTTTGTTTTTGGCTTACGTTATGAATGGTGAGGAAAATAAACAAATGCCATCTTTTCTATTTTAAAGAGCTCACCGTTTGCATTTAATTTTATTTTTTTCCCTAAACCCATACCATACTACTTACATCTGTATTCCACCTCTATGCTATGCTCCAATCCGTTTTTAAAAATTTGATCGATTTTTACAGGATAGCCTTCTTTGTTGTAAATGAGATCCATCGACCAGGATCCCGGATCGGTAGTACCATCCGACAAAATTCTTTTTTGCGCGATTAAATTGTGGCTTTCCTGGTAGGGAAAAGGCGACTGGATACGCATACTTTTTTTGCCGTCGCGTTTCCAGATTTCGGTGGCAATAGGGTTTCCTGCTGCGTCCACACGTTTACTCATACTACTACCATTCTCGTCGGTGTACTCAACCGTGTACTGCTCGAATAAGGTGCCATCACCATGATAGTAAGCCGTGGCTTGCAGCTGACAAACGCCTTTTTTCATTTTGTTTTTGTAGACATGGTAGCGCACTAGTTGGTAGCCACCCGCAGTTGAGGCGAAAATATTCATTTGTGTTACACAGCCATTTTTGTCGCGTTCGAAAGTCCGTTTGTAAGGCCCCCGCACAGCGGAAATTCCGGTAATGGAAGCAATTTGCTTACTTCCAGCTGTGTATTTGAACTGCTGGTTATCCGTGGGCGCTCCATTTTCATCGTAAGTTATCATTTGTACCAATTGATTATCCTCATAGGTGTATTGGACGTACAATTTTCCATTACGCGTCACCCTTTGGGGCAAGCAAGTAGATTGGCCATGAAGCGCAGGGTGCAGGCCCAACAATAACAAAAAAGCTGCCAGAGCTAAAGGAAGCATTGATTTTTTCATGGATAGAGGGTGTTTTAGTTGATCAAGTGAATAGAAGTTACCACAAATGGCCCAACCATGAAGTCTAGAATCGACCAACACAGGGGGATGGCTCCCAAAAAGCATCAAACTATAAAATGATTATCTTTCCCACCCACTAAACTGCACACCATGTTACCGACCACCCGCGTCATTATAGCTTTTTTCATACTCATCGGATTTACTACTGGCTGCAGCATTCCAGAACCGGAAAAAAACGATCCGTCTGCAGAAATAAAAGCAATAGAAGCCAGCCTGACGCCCTCCATTCAGATCAAAGGAGAAGCCTCGGATACGTTTACCTTGACAGATCGAATGGACTTTTTTAACGTGCCCGGCGTAAGTCTGGCGGTCATTCGCAACGGGCGGCTCCGTTGGGCCAAAGGGTACGGGCTGGCCAACCCAGAGACCAATATCCCCGTCGACACCTCAACGATTTTTCAAGCCGGCTCAATCAGTAAACCCGTAGCCGCCTTGGCAATACTTCAACTTATGGAAGCGGGGAAGGTCAATCTCGATACCGACGTCAATGTCTATTTAAGGGATTGGAAAGTACCCGAAAATGAATTTACGCAGCAAGAAAAAGTCACCCTGCGTCGGCTCCTCACCCACAGTGCGGGTATGACTGTGCATGGGTTTCCCGGTTATACGCAAGCGGATACCTTTCCGACCGATGAGCAAGTGCTCGACGGATTCGGCAATACGGCTCCCGTCCGAGTAGATACGACCCCCGGTGCCATTTGGCGCTACTCCGGGGGCGGCTATACCGTAATGGAGCAAGTGGTGGAAGCGGTAAGCGGGCTGTCCTTTGCCGACTACATGGAACAAAACGTCTTAGTCCCCCTGGGCATGGTCAATAGCACCTATGCCCAACCCTTACCGGAGGACCGACATGCGCAAGCCAGCAGTGCTTTCGACAACGATGGCCAGCTCATCGAAGGACACTGGCACAATTACCCGGAGCAAGCCGCTGCAGGTTTATGGACAACTCCAGCCGATCTGGCACGCTATTGCATAGCCCTGCAAAAGATTTTCGCAGGTAAAAAAAACGGACTGCTCCAGCCGGAAACTGTAAAAGCTATGCTAACCAAAGACCAGAACGGTTGGGGATTGGGCCCAAGCTTGGCCGGTACGGGAGATTCCTTGCGCTTTCATCACGGCGGTAAAAATGCAGGCTTTACCAATAATCTCATTGCTTTTGCACGTACCGGTGATGCCGTAATCATCATGACCAATGCCGATAAAGGGTGGCCTCTGCAAACGGAAATCATGCGGGCGATTTCCAACCAGTACGGATGGGGGTTAAGTAAGCCCAGGATGATCGAACCAGTCGATTTACCCAACGAAAAGCTGAAACGCCTGGCTGGCAAGTACCAGTACGTAGAGCCGGTCCCCGATATTGGGGATTACCAGGTAAATCTCAGCGTACACAACCAGCAGCTTATCATTGACGACCCGAACGACGGGGACCGGGTATTGCTGCTGGCACTGACCGATTCTACCTTTATTGATTTAGAAGAGGGCGAAACCGTCCACTTTATTTCGTCATCCGAACCCCTTAGGTTCCTTTGGAATGATACTTTTCAATTTTACCGGGTAGAAGCCAAGGAAGTAAAGTAAAAGACGATCTCTAAAATTGTATATTTTCGGGGAAAGGTGCAAACACTGTTAGGGCTATAGCACTAGCACCTCAAATATTAGAAAACCGCTACACCCTTAACTTTATAAAACCATACGCCTTTTAAAATGACCCAAAAAGACCTCCTACAGATTCTCGAGCTCGCATGCGTGATTGTAGTAGCAACTGCCATGTTTACCTATGGATTTGGTAAATACATTCAATTCCAGGGCAACTACGCCGATCAATTGATTTCGGAGCTGGAAGGGCGCGAACTCATGTGGGCGTTTTATAGTTATTCCCGGCCTTTCGTATTGTTGATTGGCATTTTCGAAGTTGCAGGGGGCATTCTTTTGCTGATCCCGCGCACCCGGATAATCGGTTCATTGTTCCTGACGACCATCCTGGTGAACGTGATTTTACAAGATATCTTTTTTGACGTCAACCGCGGAGCCCTTTGGGCTGCTATCATTTATCAATTCCTCCTTCTGGTCATCCTTTACCTGCGACGTGCTCCATTCCTTGCGGGCCTCCAGGCCATGATGGCCCTGCCCGCCCGCCCCTCTATAGGCTTAGAACGATGGTGGAAGTGGTTATTGGTCTTACTCTTTGCAGCAGCTATCAAACTCATCGAATACTGGGCAACGCACTGAAATGTTTCGTCCTTTGGTTTCGTTATAAACCCTAGTTTGCTCAGGAAAACTAATTTTAACAACAGGACCATCACCTAAAACGCTGCTTATGTGCACTGCCCGCTTAGCAATACTGTTCCTTACAGCTTTACCCGCTTTCTTGTGGGGCCAACAGCCGGTGATAGGTACTGCTGACTCCCTTTACTCCAACATTTTGCAGGAACAGCGTTATTTTCGCGTCGTTTTGCCGTCCGATTATCCTTACCACCCCAGCAAGTATTATCCGCTAATCATACTGCTGGACGGAGCATTTCTTTCTCCCGTTGCCCCTTCGATTATTGAATACATGGGCCGTACCGCTCAGATCCCGTCCGCCATCACTGTAGCCATTTCTAACACTAATCGAGTCCGGGATTTTACCCCCAGCACTACTTCTCGAGGGTACGACGGAACCCTTGATAAAGGTTTACAAGAAAGCGGTGGCGGTGCCGCGTTCCGGCGCTTTTTGCAGGAGGAGTTATTGCCGGCGCTTGACACCCATTACCGGATCAATAATTATCATACCCTGATCGGATGGTCGCTGGGCGGACTGCTTGCTGGATGGGATTTCCTCGACGAGCAGTCTCCTTTCGAATCTGCATTGCTGATCGACCCCAGTATCTGGTGGGACGATCAGTGGCTTATCGAACAGCTCTCCGATATCGATCCAGTAGGGCTTCGGTATAAGCGATTGTACCTCTCAGCCGCCCGGAGCTTCGAACACGATAAGAACTTAGCGCGCATGCGTCATAGTCAGGAGCTCTTTTTTGCAGAACTAAAAAATAAAGGCTTTCCGGAACCACAGGTGCAATTGGATTACCTGGAAGATGCCGGACACAACACTTGCCTTATTCCGAGTCTTTATCAGGGCTTACAATTCCTTTTCCGGGATTACGCCCTTCCGGGCGCTCAATTTCGCAGCGCCAAAGCGGTTATTGCACATTTCAATGCCTTCGATGCACGGATGGGTGATCGCTTTACGCCGCCCATCGGCATGATCAACTGGTTGGCTGGAAAAAAGCTGGAAAAGAACAATTTTGCGGAAGCAAAATTGCTCTACGCATACGCACTGCGCAACTACCCGCAATCCACCGCCACGCGAGAAGGGTTAGATTACGTAGAACAATGCCAGGCTGGCGTTGCCGGCCCTAGAATAGTTACCGGCGACATTCGGCGGTTCTGGACCGCCTACGATCTGATCAGATCCACGAGCGATAGTGCGGCACAGCGGGATTACCTTCAGCAACTATTCCTGGACCCGGCCTCACCCGGCCAGCGAGCCTTTATGGAAGCAAAGAATTATACGGCCGCAGATTATTTGCAGGCCATCAACGCCTATCCTAAATTCTGGGCATCTGTACGGGCAAATACCCTGCGCGCCGAAGAATTCGCCGCCGAGATTGCCCCCCAAATTGAAAACCTGCGGTCGATTTACCCTGAACTCCAGCCGGCTGCCATCTATTTTACCATCGGAGCACTGCGGTCAGGTGGAACAACACAAGACTCCCTGATTGCTATCGGGGCCGAGTTTGCCCTGGCCGATAGCACCGTGGTAACCGACGAGTTCGAACCGGACCGGGCCGATTTCCTGCGTATCTATTTCGATGACAATCCAATCCATAACATCGTTTTCCTCAATATCCACGAATACGTACATACCCAACAACCCAACTATGGCTATAACCTGCTTTCCCAGTGCCTATACGAAGGGATCGCTGAATTCGTGGCCATGCAGGCCACTGGTATGCGATCTTCCTTACCCTATATGACTTACGGCTCTGCAAATGCGGAAACGCTAAAAAAGGATTTCGCCCGTCAAATGTTCATTCCGGACTGGAGCGGTTGGCTGTACAATAGTCTCGACAATCCTTACGGGGTCAAGGATCTGGGCTATTTTATGGGCTACGACATCTGCAAAAGCTACTACAAGCAGGCGCTGGATAAAAAAGCAGCCATCCGGGCCATGGTAGAACTCGACTGTAGCGACCCAAAAACAGTGCAGGCTTTTGTAGACCAGTCGGGTTATTATGCACGATCCATGGCCGCATGGCGTAAAGATTTTGAAGCCCGCCGGCCCGAAGTGGTAAACATTGGCCCCCTGGTTAATGGCGCATCGGAAGTAGATCCTGCTATCCAGGAAATCACCATCGAGTTTTCCGAACCCATGGACATCCGGTTCACCAATTTTGATTTAGGTCCGCAGGGCCGGCCGGCCCTCCTGCGGGTAGAAGAAATCCTGGGTTTTTCGGAAGATGGGCAGTCTGTCCGCATCCGGGTTGAATTAAAACCCGGTCAGGATTATCAGCTCCTGGTAAATTTTGGATTCCGATCGGTAGATGGGTTGCCGCTCAAACCCTTTTTGCTGGAGTTTACCACCGCTTCGCAATAACCATCGTCATGCACAACCGACCCTTAACCATGGATCCCTTGATGGCGCGCACCTACGAGGGAGCCGTCGAATACACCGACCACGGGACCGGCCGGCCCGTGCTTTTCCTTCACGGCGGACATAGCAACTGTCATGAGTATTTAGCTACCCGCAATTTCGATACCAGCCGTTACCGTTTGATCGTTCCTTCCCGTCCCGGCTATGGCAACACACCGATCTACCCCAATACAGGGCCGGAAGAGGCTGCTAGAACATCTTGAATGCGATCCTGTCGTCGTTTATGGTATTTCGGCCGGAGGGCCAACCGCAATTACCCTTGCCGCCCGGCATCCGAGGTGGGTTGAAAAACTTATTTTGGTTTCGGCCGTCACTATGCAGTGGCTTTTGCCGGACGACCCAATCTACCAACAAGGCCAAAAAGTTTTTAATGAAAAAACGGTCTGGCGATTGGTTCGTTTCCTGACCCGGCTGGCACCAACTTTTCTGGCTCAGGTTTTTGTACGCCAACTCTCTACTCAACCGCCAGCCAAGTTCGAGCGGCAAGAGATACGGGACTTGATGACAGCCCTGCGGCGATACCGTTCCGGGAAAGGTTTTCTACACGACCTTGATCAGGAATTGCACCCCGCCATGTTGGAAAAAATTAGCTGCCCTGTTCTTCTTATCCATAGTCAGTTTGACCATTCGGTTTCCCCAGAGCATGCCCGCCATGCCCACCAGCACCTTAAAAACAGCCAGTTAGTTTGGCTCAACAACCCTTGGGGACACATGGTGTGGATCGGTCCGTCTCAGCCTGATCTTTCGGATACCATTGCCCAATTTTTGTAGTCATTACCACATTAATGCCCCTGCAAACATTTTGGTATATTGACCAAATCAATACATCTTTACAAACATTAGGATAAGCAGACCTTATGAAATTTATATTACCGCTGATTTGTGTACTGGCTTTGACAGCGTGTGATGCACAAAAAGAAAAATCCACGCTTCAAGTTGGCGGGCCCTGCGAGGGTTGTGAGGCTGTCAATGAAAGCGGAGATCGCGTTCTGTCTGCTCTGGATACCTTGCCTTTTTTTGAGGAAAACGAACCTAAATTGAAAGTTACCGGCAAAGTTTACCAAAAGGACGGGCGCACACCAGCGTCTGACGTCATCCTCTACGTTTACCATACCAATAAAGCCGGTGTTTACCAGGCAAAAGCAGGTGCTACCGGATGGGCGGCCCGGCACGGCTCTGTCCGCAGCTGGTTAAAAACTGATAATCAAGGTCGATATACCTTCTACACCTTCTGGCCGGGAACCTACCCCGACGGTAGCGAGCCTGCGCACATCCACGTCTTCGTCAAAGAACCGGGGCTTGCTGAATACTACATCGATTCTTACCACTTCGAGGGGGATCCCTTACTGACCCCGAAGGTTCGGAAGGCTTTTCCTAACCGGGGTGGCTCGGGTATCGTTCGCCCGGTAAAGCAAGACGGACGCTGGGAGGTGCGGCGGGATATCATTTTGGGAAAGAACATTCCCTACTATCATGAAGGTGAGCATTCGTCCTGAACAGCCAGCAGATTATCCGACTATTTTTCACCTTGTAGAATGGGCATTTCGCGACTTGGCCTTCAGCGACCAAAACGAACAGTACCTCGTTGATAGGCTGCGTCATACCCCCGGTTATGTGCCTGAACTGGCTTTGGTAGCCGAACACCAGGGAGCAATCGTAGGACATATTCTCTTAACGGAAGTCGTGCTGCGCACCACTAAAGGCGACATCACCCTGCTGACTTTAGCACCAGTATCCGTATCGCCACCTTATCAAAAGCAGGGCTTCGGCAGCCAATTGATAGAAGCCGCCCACCGGCAAGCCCGAGCAATGGGCTATCCCGCTGTTGCACTTATCGGTCACCCGGCATATTACCCGCGGTTTGGCTACCAGCCAGCCGCTAAGTACGGTATTACCCTGCCTTTCGACGTGCCGGAAGAAGCCGCCATGGTGCTGGAACTATATCCCGGTAGTCTTTCCGGAATCGCCGGGCACCTCCTTTTCCACGAGGTTTTTTTCTTATCCGCTCCAAACTGATCATTAGAGTTGGTTTTAAAGCCCAAGCCCAAGAGCCGACCTCCCTACGCGTAGGCCACAAAACGAAGTGTTTTCCAATAGTAGGATTGCTCGCTAAAGTAAACAGCTACCGGAAGGTCAGTTTTATAAAAAGTAATCTTTAAACATACAAAATTTTTTAATTGCGTGCAACAGCTGTTAGCGCTTAAGCGCTAACAGCGCTATAGCGCTGATAGCTTTTTTATCGTATTTTATTCCAACATCTACATCTAAAACCTATCGGCCATGACCATTCGTACTGAAATCAAATGGGCATTTATCTTTGCCATTATCCAGTTAGCCTGGATGGCCCTCGAAAAAGTAACCGGCCTGCACGATCAACACATCGATAAACACCCCATTTTTACCAATTTCTTTGCCCTACTAGCCGTGGCGATTTATGTACTCGCCCTGCTCGATAAGCGCAAAACCGCGCACCATGGATATATGACCTATGGTCAGGGGGTAGTCTCGGGCCTGATCCTCACCTTGTTCATTACTATCTTAACGCCCCTCACCCAGTACATCACCTCCAGCATTATTTCTCCAGATTATTTCGAAAATGCGGCCGCTTACGCCATAGAATCTCAAAAAATGACACAGGAGGAGGCGAATAAATATTTCAACCTAAGCAGTTATGTTAAACAGGGCCTAATCGGAACCTCCATCATGGGCGTGATCACAACCCTTATCGTGGCAATTTTCACCCGGAAAAAGAGACCTGCAGAACAGGTCCCGTAAAGGGTAATTTTGAAGGGTTGACATTCCACCTTACCTTTACTCCATGAAAAAAATTCTGGACCGCGCCACCTGGAATCGGCGCGAGCACTTCGAATTCTTCCGTAATCTGGACGAGCCCTTTTTTGGAATCACCACCGAGCTGGACGTAACACGCGCCTTGCTCGACTGTAAAACGCGACAGATCTCTTTTTTTCTTTACTATCATTACCTCTCGGCGCAGGTCGTGCATAATATCGAAAATCTACGCTACCGGCTCGAGGAAGAAGAGGTCATTGTCTATGATACGGTCCACGTCACGACGACCATCGGACGTAGTGATCATACCTTCGCCTTTTCCTTTATACCGTATACCAGCGACCTAGACACCTTTATCACCACCGGTAAGCAGGTAATCAGCGGGATTCAAAATACAAATGGCCTGAACTGGAATCCCGAAACAGCCCGCATCGATACAGTAAACTACTCTACCCTACCCTGGATCCGGTTCACCGGACTCAGCCATGCGCGCGATTTACAACCGACCGATAGCATTCCCAAAATCACCTTTGGGAAAATTTACGAGCACCAGGATTGTTTTTTCATGCCGGTTTCCATTTACTTGCACCATGGACTGGCAGACGGCTACCATGCTGGTTTGTACTTGGAACAAATGCAGGATGGGTTACATGCTGCGCGTGGCATCTAACCCATACCCTGAAGTTACGGAACGACAACTGCTCAATTGTGCATGCTGCTACTCCCATCCAAAGACTGATTTTGCTCTGGGCTTTTATCGAAGGGGGCATTGGAGGGATTCTCCACCTGCTTCAATTTCCCTTTACCGGCTTATTAGTTGGTGGATTGGCGGTAATCACCAACATTTTGCTGGCCCACTACAGCGGTTATCGGCGTTCGGTCATGCTCAGCGCCCTCGGGACTGTACTGGCTGCTAAATTTGCGCTCAGCCCGCACGCTTCGGTCGGGGCCTACGTGGCGGTTGGCTTCCAGGGGTTGCTGGCCGCCTTCCTCTTTCCGGCCTTCCGGCTCCGACCATTGGTCGTAGGATTGTACACGGTTTTATGTATGCTGGAAAGCGGGTTGCAAAAGCCAATCATGGCGACCATCCTATTCGGAAAGGCATTGTGGCTGGGTATGGTAGAACTGCTGCATAAGGTATTTCTCACCCAAAACCAGGCCTGGGTCGTATTGGGCGCCCTGCTGGCCCTGTATTTGATGATCTACCTGGCCTGGGGTATCCTCTTGGCTAGGTGGGCGTTGGCATTACTGCGGGAAACACCCAATCTCCAGCACAGATTACCCGATCGGCTGGTTGGCACGATACCCCGTGTTGCCGTTACCCGGAAACGCTCCCAGTGGCTTTACTACTTCGGCTTGCTCATCCTGCTGGCTATCGCATTATCTTTTGTCTGGCACAGTTCGCAGTCAGTGGGATGGTATCTTCTGCGGGTCGCAGTGGTTTTATTACTGCTCCAACTGCTGACTCCCCTGGCACTTCGCCTAAATTTGGGTGGCCAAAGAAGCAAAGTCAATGAAGTATTACCCCAACTGAAAGCTACTCTGCCTTTATTCCAAATTCGCACCCGACAAGCGGTGGAACTTGCAAAGCGACACCGGGGAATGGAGCGGATTAAATTTTTTATTTTCTACTTCTTCTATCTTCATATTCTATACGATGACTCAACCGATCTACATCCTGACCGGTCCCATTCAGTCGGGTAAGTCCCAAGCATTACGACACTGGGCAAAGGGCAAAAATGTGACCGGTTTTCTCACCCCTACCGTCGAAAGCAAAAAAGTTTTCCTCCAGTTGCCGGCCGGAGCGACCCAAGCCTACGAGTTAGAGGGGCCGTCGACCGACACCATCCCCGTAGGGCGCTATTACCTCAATGGCGCAGCATTCCGAATGGCTATGGAAAGCTACCGCCAAGCGCTGATTACCCGGCCCAACCTATTCGTCATGGATGAAATAGGCAAACTCGAACTGCGTGGGAGTGGCCACCACAACTTGTTGCGCCAGGCCCTGGAAGATCAGCATCTACCACTACTCCTGGTAATCCGCGACTCCTTGTTACCAGCAGTAGTTGACCGGTACCAGCTTGAAAAATACCGCCAATTCCTCAAGCAAGATCTTTGGCGTTTATCCTCGCCGGAGGTAGATGGGACGGATTACCACTAAATTCTCCCGCTTTTCCTATCTTTTGTCCATGAAAAGGAACGTCTTTTACTTTATACTAGGATGTTTATTGTGGTTCGGTTGCCAACCGACCCCAACCAATACCGTTTTCCAAGAAAAGCCAGAGACCGCTTTTGAAGATCCTCCTGCCTGGGCCCGCGAAGCTATCTGGTACCAGATTTTCGTAGAGCGTTTTCGCAATGGCGACCCTGACAACGACCCTACACCCCCCGACATCATCGGCGCCTATCCGGGCTATGTACCCCAAGGCTGGTCTATCACTCCCTGGACGCAAGACTGGTATGCTCCCGATCCGTATTTCGCCAGGCTGACCGACCTGGAAAACTTCAATCAAAAGGTCCAACTGCGCCGCTACGGAGGTGACCTCCAAGGCGTCCTGGATAAAATCGACTATCTCGACTCCCTGGGTGTTAATGCCATCTATTTCAACCCGCTCAACGACGCCCCCTCCCTTCATAAATTCGACGCCCGCCACTGGCGCCATGTCGACCGCAACTTCGGACCCGATCCGCAGGGCGACCGCCAGATCATCGCTCAGGAAATGGCCAACAATCCCGATACCTGGCAGTGGACTAGTGCCGACACCTTATTTTTGCACCTCATTGATCAGCTCCACCAACGCGATATCAAGGTAATCGTCGATTTCTCCTGGAACCACACTGGCGTTACCTTTTGGGCCTGGCAGGATATACTGGCAAAACAGGAAAGCTCTCCCTATGCCGGATGGTACTACATCGAGGCCTTCGACGACCCGGCCACACCAGAAAATGAATTTGATTACCGCGGCTGGGCCAATGCCACTACCCTGCCCGAAATCCGGGAAACCATCCGCCCCGATCACACCAAAGTGACACCTTTTGAGGGTACGGTAGCCGATCCAGCGGCAAAAGCACATATTTTCGCCGTCACCCGACGCTGGCTCGACCCCAATGGCGACGGTGATCCTACCGACGGCATCGACGGTTACCGCCTTGATGTAGCCGGCGAAATGCCGCTGGGATTCTGGCGCGAATTTCGAGAGGTTGTGCGCGAAACCAACCCGGAAGCCTACTTGGTTGGTGAGATCTGGTGGGAGCTATTTCCCAATGATTTCCTCGACCCGGCACCCTACCTCGAAGGCGACATCTTCGACGCCGTCATGAATTACCGCTGGTACCGTACTGCACGCCATTTCCTCAACGAAGCACCGGGCCCAATGCCGGTGACGAGCTTTGTTCAACAGCTCCAGGCACTTCATGCTGACTTACGACCCGCCAACATCTATGCCATGATGAACGTGACCAGTACCCATGATACGCCCCGGCTGTCAACCTCCTTGTTCAATAAGAACCTGTACAAGTACCAAAGCGATCCAGGACAAAATCCCGACTATAAAATTCACCGCCCCGACTCCGTCGCCTACCGTACTTTGCGCCTTTTACTCACCCATCAGTTCACCTATCTGGGCGCCCCCCATATTTGGGCGGGCGACGAGATGGGGATGTGGGGCGCCGACGATCCTTCCTGCCGCAAACCGCTGATCTGGCCCGATTACACATTCCAGCCGGAGCGTGCGCATCCATTGGGTTTAGATCGCCCCATTGATTCGGTAGCCTTTGACCAGACCTTGTTTCGGGATTACCAGACCTTGATCGGAATGCGTAAAAAATACACCGCATTATCAAATGGTGCATTATCATTTGTAGTGCAAAATGAGCCCGCCAAGACTCTGGCTTACCGTCGATTTAATGAACAAGAAGACCTATTGACAGTCCTCAATGCCAATGACACCCCCCAAACTGTTCGCTTGTCCGGCGACTACGAGCTTATCTGGCAGGTGGGAACCATGCAACTGGAAGCCAATGCAATATTGATGAGCCCGCGCAGTGCGGCGGTATTAGTGAAGCATTAGGGCGTGTGTGAAAACTGTTTTTTGGTGATCGAAAATAAGGTTTCGCTGCCAGATGAAGCGCGAAGCGTTTTGGAAAAAATCCGGCGCCGTAAGACCAATTTTCAGGCCAAAGGATATTATTTTGAACTTCCTAGTGGTGCGACATTGACCAATCCGGTACTTGGGTGCTCGAATGCCAGCTACCGCAGGCGGCCATCGCTTGACCAAAAGGGCGTTTTTAACTAGCTTACTTGCTGAACTTAGTAAATGTATTATCCATGACTATGCTTCACAGACTTCTTTTTTTTCTGGCCTCTCTCTTACTTATTTTCCCTTTGAAAGCCCAAAAAATGACACCCGAAGCAATTGCTTCTTTCCGCGGTCAACAAGTAACCGGGGTTACTGTGACCGATCGAGGACGCATATTTGCTAATTTCCCACGCTGGCGTCCCGGGGTTAAACACTCCGTAGTAGAGGTTAAAGATGGACAACCCAAGCCATTTCCCGACGCCCAATGGAATAGTTGGAAATTGGGAGACAGCATTTCCGATCAGATCTTTGTAGCCGTCCAATCTGTAGTAGCTTTTGAAAACACTTTATATGTGCTGGACACCCGCAATCCACAATTCCAGGGGGTCGTGAATCCGCCGCGGATCTTTGCCTTCAATCTACAGACCCATTCCTTGTCCGACGTATATATTTTGGACGAAAATGCCTATCGCGAAAATTCATATATCAACGACCTGCGCATCGATAAAAAAAACCGATCCATCTATTGCACCGATTCCGGTGCCCCCGGCCTGGTAATCTTTGACCTTAAGGATGGAGCATCGCGCCGAATACTCGACAACCACCCATCCACTTCCGCCGAGACCGATCACCTCACAATTGATGGGAAGCGCTGGGAAGGCACGGTCCACGCCGATGGGATCGCCCTGGATACAAAGCAAGATCTTTTGTACTACCATGCCCTATCCGGATATACGCTATACGCTCTGCCCACTTCGGTACTAAAGAACTCCGAAAATGAAATCGTTACGGCGATTCGGAATGTGGATCAGACCGCTGCTCCGGACGGTATGATCGTAGATGCGAACGGTAACCTTTACTTTGCCGACCTCGAAAACCACAAAATCCAGTATCGGACTCCAGCAGGCCAGATCAAGACGCTGATCGAAGGCGACAATGTCCGCTGGGCCGATACTTTCAGCATCTACAATGGCCATCTCTACTACACCAACTCCCGTATCCACGAAGCCCAGGGGGATATTTCCGATATGTATTTTACCATTCATAAGGTGCCCCTTCCCCAACGCTAAACCCCTTAAAAAGGACAGAAAGGCGTAAACACCCTGCTTTGTGTTAAATGTTAGTGAAGGTGCTTGCTAGGGAGCATCAGAGACGTATTTTTTTGTATCTTGCTGCATTTGGCAAAACGTCTTATTTATTTGATACGCTACATACAATTGTCGACTGAATAGCCAGACTTATTCCATGCATTCCGTTGATGAAAAAACAGCAGCCTTTGCGGTATATCCCTTTCTTTGTCCTTTCTAGTTTACCACTCTGGATATTATATCGGTTTGCCGATTTAGGCTTCCTGGTCTTGTATTTCGGTTTACGCTATCGTTTAACCACCGTGCGCCGCAATTTGCGCCACTCCTTTCCCCAAAAAAGTGAGGCCGCAATCAGGCAAATCGAGGTTTCGTTTTATCGGGGCTTTTGCGATATCTGGATGGAAGCCCTGCGATCCCTTACCATGCATCCCCAGGAGGCTAAGCGAAGATTTCGAATTACCAATCCCGAGCTCATCGAGCGGCTCTACGCAGAGCGGAAACACATACTACTCTATGCCGCCCACCATGGCAATTGGGAATGGCTGGCCTTTCTGCCGTTATTTTTCCCCTATGCCGTGACGTCGCTTTATTTACCGGTTTCAAATACCTATTTCGACGGCCTAATGCGCGCCATCCGGTCGCGCTTCGGGGTAGCCTGTGTGCCGTCGGACAAGGGCTATAAAACCATTGTGCAAAATATACGCTCGGAGCGACCAAGCATTAGTATCCTAATCGGAGATCAGTGCCCGCGCCAGGATAGTCTTAAATGCTGGACCAATTTCCTAAATCAGAAAACGGCCTTTATCGCCGGACCGGACCGTATCGCAAAACGATGCGGCCAAACCGTGATCTTTCCTGCTTTCCAGCGGGTAAAGCGCGGCCATTACGAGGTCACTTTCATCCAACTGGATGCCTCGGCAAACTCCTTTGTACCCGAATATGCAAAAGCACTCCAGCAAAGTATAGAAAATGCGCCCCCACTCTGGCTATGGAGCCATAAGCGATGGAAAATCAAACCCTTACAAGAAGACGCGCAAATCTCCACCCGGTGCGCTCCTGCCTCCGGCAAGGTGTAATGGGCTCTCCCGGGTTTTAAATGGGCTCCGGACGCTTACCAGCTTAATCATCGACATTTTATATTTTACACCCTGGCTCAACCTCTACTGCCATGGATAAGCTGAAATACCATTACCGGGCTTTTCGCTATCGTTACCTCATCGATGCGCCGGAAATCCGATATCTGCTGAATTGTCTGCGCCCGGGAGATTTGGCGGTCGATATCGGCAGTCATAAGGGCGGTTATCTATATTGGATGCGCCGCAAGGTAGGCCCGGAAGGACACGTTTATGCCTTTGAGCCGCAACCTAAACTATACGCCTACTTAAAAGATACCATAGGGCGTATGGGATACACCAATGTAACCTTGGAAAACCTGGGCCTTTCCGATGCTCCGGGCAGCGTCGATTTTTTCATCCCCGGCGGTCCCAATAGTACCTCGCCCGGTGCCCGCATTGATCGTCTGGACAAGCAGGATGATTACCGCCCAATGACGATCGAGGTAACCACCATCGATCAGTATTTTCTGGAGCGCAGCCGCTATCCACGCCTCCTCAAAATCGATGTGGAAGGACACGAAGACCGGGTACTGGCCGGCGCCAGGCACTTACTGGAAAAAAAACCACCTTTCCTGTTACTCGAGGCCGAAAACCGGCACCTGACTGCAGGCGATATCTCTGATGTCTTTCGCCCGCTTCTCGAATTGGATTACCGTGGATATTTTTTTGATGGGGGGCACCGAAGGCCTCTGCAAGAATTTAATCCCGCCGTTCACCAAGCACAAGGACCGGGCCGCTTTTGGGCCAAAAGGGGCTACCTGAATAATTTTGTTTTCGAGCCCCCCAGCCTAACCTAACAAAAACGTAGAGAGAATAAGTCGGGCAACGAAATGCGCCCAGTAGTCTCTCCGATGTTTCGCCGCCTTACTGTAACATGGGCATGAACCACAGCGCTTTACCCACTCGGCGGCCTTGTACAACAGGTATAACGGTCTAAGCCCGAAACGTATCGATGCCCAGAAAATCCTTGTATGCGAGTAGGACCTGCCCCGCAAATCTTTTTATGAAAAAATAATGTGCAAATCTTTACGGCTAACAATAAATCTTATTTGATTTTCGTCTATAAGAAAGATCGATCAATTCCAACTACCCTATCCTCTGTGTGACCCTCTTTCTTAGACTTTCAAAAAAGAACATGCAGTAGTGCGCTGCTAACTTCAATTTATGCCCTATCCCAAACTAAGCCAGGCCCCAGGTTATGGTTGTCACATTATGAAACACACATAATCACCAAAAACATGCTCAAACGATTGCTTTTGTACCTGCTCACCCTTTGGGCCGGACACTACGCGTATGCCCAGTACTCCGTAACCGGGGAACTAAAAAAATGGCACAAGGTTACCATTACCTTTGACGGACCGCCTGCAACCGAAAACACCAATCCGAATCCTTTTACCGACTATCGCCTCGATGTGACCTTTACCAATGGTACCCGATCGCATATTGTACCGGGCTATTTCGCGGCCGACGGCAATGCTGCCGAGACCAGCGCCGACGCCGGCAGCAAATGGCGCGTTCATTTTGCACCGGACGCCGAGGGCGAATGGACCTTTACTGCCGCTTTCCGTACCGGCCCGAATGTAGCGGTAAGCCCAGACCCCAATGCGGGTAGCGCCACCAGCTTCAACGGTACCAGTGGAACCTTTACCATCGAGCCTACCGACAAATCCGGGCGTGACCACCGCGCTAAGGGTCGCCTGGAGTACGTGGGAGAACGCTATTTGCGTTTCGCCGAAACAGAAGAATATTTCCTCAAAGTAGGCGCCGACGCACCGGAGAACTTGCTGGCTTACGATGATTTCGACAATACCCCCGATAAAGGCGGAC
Organism: uncultured Saprospiraceae bacterium; assembly: GCA_964530825.1. GTDB lineage: Bacteria > Bacteroidota > Bacteroidia > Chitinophagales > Saprospiraceae > CAZHCA01. Next base: position 17,972 of record CAZHCA010000032.1, on the reverse strand, counting down.
GCCGCAAAACGTGGGCACCCCACCTGCGCGACTGGCGCCAGGGGGATCCAACCTGGCAGGACGGTAAAGGTAAAGGCATCATCGGCGCGATCAACTACCTGGCATCCGAAGGACAAAATGCCTGCTCCTTTTTGACCATGAATATCGGTGGCGACGATAAGAACGTTTTTCCCTACATCAGCGATGCCCCTGAGGACCGCTTGCGCATGGACTGCTCCAAACTCGATCAATGGGAGATCTTGTTCGAACATGCTGATCATCTCGGCCTTTACCTGCACTTCAAAACGCAGGAAACCGAAAATGATCAATTGCTCGACGGAGGTGCTCTGGGCCCCGAGCGCCGGCTATACTATCGCGAACTGATCGCACGCTTCAGTCACCACCTGGCGTTAAACTGGAATATCGGCGAAGAAAACACTAACACGGTAGAGCAAAGAAGGACTTTTGCCCAATTTTTTCGCGACCATGATCCGTACCAGCACCATATAGTGATTCATACTTATCCGGGTCAGCACGAGCAGGTGTACAGTCAATTAGTGGGCGACCAATCGGAATATACTGGGGCTTCGCTTCAGGTCGGTTGGAATGGCGTCCACCGTCGTACGCTGCAGTGGATTGAAGAATCCCAGCTAACCGGTCGCCCCTGGGTGGTTGCCAACGACGAACAAGGCAACGCCCAAATCGGGGTTCCCCACGACGATTATGAGGGCGCCCCCGGACAAGACGACATCCGCAAAGCGGTGCTTTGGGGTCACCTGATGGCTGGCGGCGCCGGCGTAGAGTATTATTTCGGCTATAGCCTACCGCACTCCGACCTAACTTGCCAGGACTTTCGCAGCCGCAGTAAGATGTGGGCCTATAACCGGTACGCCCATACCTTCTTTATGAACTACATTCCCTTCTGGGAAATGAATAACCACAATGAACTCATCAGCAATACCAATTATTCCAACGATGCTTACTGCTTCGCAAAACCGGGCGACACCTACCTGGTCTACCTAGCGGACGGTGGAAGTACCGATCTGGACTTCCAGAACAACTCGGGCCCTTTTGCTATCAAATGGTTTAATCCCAGAAACGGCGAAGGGCCCATGAACGGCTCCAGGACAGCTATCACCAGTGCTGCAGGCAGCGGCGCCTGGGTAGAGGCGGATGGCATTGTCGTGATTGAAATGGAGTCGGCAGACCACCTGGTCGGCGACTGGCGTACAGCCAACCACAATTTGTTCTCCCCCAATATCAACAACCCAGATGCAGCGAGCGGCGGAAACTTCATCGTCTGGGAAGGAAGCCAATCACTGGGGCGAACGGGTAACGGCATGATGACTTACCCAGTAAAAATAAGTACGCCGGGCACCTACAAGTTCCAATGGAGAAACCAGGTCGGTAAAGGGACAAATACCACCGAACACAACGACACCTGGCTGAAAATTGAAGCGGATGCTTTTTACGGTCAAAAAAATAACGGCAACAGCACCGTATGTCCGAAAGGCGCATCTGCCGACAACGATTGTATTGGCGGCAGTCCAAATGGCTCGGGTGAAAAAGGTTTTTTCAAAGTATACTCCTCCGGCGCCAATAATTGGAGCTGGAGCACCCGCACCAGCGATAATGATGCTCACGAAATATACGCGCGCTTTGATCAGCCCGGCGTTTACTCGATCATCGTTTCGGCGCGCTCCAACCATCACGTAATCGACCGGATGGTATTGGCAAAAACCGACTACGCCGGTGACCCGCGGAGCCTGGACCTGCCCGAATCGCCCCGGGAGACGGGCAGCAAAGGTCCGTTGGGAGTCGCCAATATTGGTAGCCCGCCAAATGAAGCAGGTCAAGACTGGATCGCCCTAATTAGTGCTGCTTCCATTAGTTGCCCTACGGTGGGCACTCCTTGCAACGACGGTGACCCCAGCACATTTAACGATCAACAAGACGGCAACTGTAATTGTACGGGCGAATCGTGTCCTGAAGCCGGAACCGCTTGCAACGATGGCAACCCCAATACCCTTAACGATGCAGAAGACGGCTTTTGCAATTGTCAGGGCATAATTCCGGGCGAGGAAAACATCGCTTGGCTGGAAGCCGAATGCAGCGAGGTAGGGGCCAATTGGGAAATACGGGAAGACGACCAGGCATCCAACGGTCAGTATGCCAGTTCGCCAGGGGGTACACGTTTAGACCAACCCCCTACTGACGAGCAAGACCTGGTCCGTTTTAGCTTCCAGGTGGGGGAGCCAGGAACCTACCGGGTCTATGTCCGCTCTATGGTCATGGACGACAATGATAATTCCTTCTGGGTTCGGGTAGATGAGAACGACTGGCAGCGCTGGAACCACGTCAATGCGGGCAGTAGTAATGCCATGTACAACTGGGACCAGGTAGGAAACTGGATGAGCGGTCCGGTTGCTACACCAGTAACTTTCGATCTGGATGCCGGCAGCCATGACTTGATATTCGGCCACCGCGAGCCGGGTGTTCGTCTCGACAAAGTGTTCATCACTCGATCACCGGAGAGCCCCATGGGACTAGGGATGCCGGCGTCGAATTGCACCCTGACCCATACCGGTGAGCAGCTGACTACCCAGGAAATACGGCTTTTCCCTAACCCAGCCGGAGAGCATTTATCCATTCAATGGCACAACACCCGGAATAGCAGACAAGCACTTCAGCTGCGCATCCTTAATAGCATGGGGCAGGAAGTTCGTAGCTGGGAAGATCCCAACGGCGCCGCCTGGAACCAACCGATTGATATACGCCACTTATCACCCGGTTGGTATACCCTTCAGGTAATTACCAATTCGGAGCGCTTTATCGGGACCTTTATCAGAAAATAAACACCGGGAAAACGACCGAATCGCCATTGGTCAAGCAAACAGAAAAGCCCGCCTCCGAATGGATGGTGGGCTTTCTTTTTACTCAAGCAAATGAACTTACTGGAGAACCTCAGTTACCAGATCGGCCGCTTCTTGTAGCAGAATAGCGGATTTGACCTCTAAGCCCGACTCATCGATCATCTTTTTAGCAATATCGGCATTGGTACCCTGCAGGCGAACGATAATCGGCACGTTAATCGCATCACCCATATTTTTATAGGCGTCGATCACCCCCTGTGCCACGCGGTCGCAGCGTACGATTCCCCCAAAAATATTGATGAGAATAGCTTTTACCCGTTCGTCTTTCAGAATGATCCGGAAGGCTTGCTCGACACGCGCGGCATCAGCCGTACCACCCACGTCGAGAAAATTGGCAGGTTCGCCACCCGATAGTTTGATCACATCCATGGTGGCCATGGCCAAACCGGCACCGTTGACCATACAGCCCACATTACCGTCCAAGTTGACGTAGTTCAGCCCGAAGTTTTGCGCCTCCACTTCGGTAGGGTCTTCCTCCTCCAGATCGCGCATCTCGGCCAGGTCTTTGTGCCGGTAAAGCGCATTATCGTCGAGGGTAACCTTACAGTCGACGGCTACGATGCGGTCATCACCCGTGTGCAGGCAAGGATTGATTTCAAATAAGGAAGCATCGGCGCCCACAAAAGCTCGGTAAAGGTTAGTGATAAATTTGGTCATTTCTTTAAACGCCTTTCCAGAAAGGCCTAGATTGAAAGCTACCTTGCGTGCCTGGAAAGCTTGAATGCCCATCATAGGATCAATAAATTCTTTGTGCACTTTCTCCGGGGTTTGCTCTGCGACCTCTTCGATATCCATTCCGCCTTCGGTTGAATAGATAATTACGTTACGCTTGCTTTCCCGGTCCATCAAAATCGACACATAGTATTCTTTGTTAGCGTCGAAGTCCGGCGCGTAGGCATCCTCAGCGATTAGTACTTTACGAACCAGCTTACCCGGCCCTTCCATACCGCCCGGCGTCTGAGGCGTTTTCAGCATCATACCCAGGATATTGCCGGCGTGCTCGCGCACCTCCTCAGCATTTTTTGCCAACTTGACTCCGCCGCCCTTACCGCGCCCGCCGGCGTGTATTTGCGCTTTAACCACCACAACTGCATTTCCCGTTTTTTCCTGCAGCTGCTGATGAGCGGAAAGCGCCTCCTCAACCGTTTTGACCACAATCCCCTCCTGAATGGCCACTCCGTACGCTTTAAGTAATTCTTTTCCTTGGTATTCGTGAAGATTCATACTAGTTTAAAGTTTATGTTGCTGGATAATAGGCGGCATCTTGTTAGCAGGCTTGCCGTTGACCGATTCAAAAGTAATAATTTTGCCAGAAAAGTAAGGCGGTCCGGCGGGTTTGCTGCCGCCTTGCTTCGACAGTCTTTAGTTGCTAATGCTATGGAAAAATCGATCACACCCCTCAAGCCCAATCCGGCACAGGAAAAAATGCTTCGCAACCTGCGCAACCCATTGAAAATGCGCCTTTTTTACTTTCAGCGATTGCCCTCGGTATGGTTCTGGGGCGTCCGGGTCAAAACGGCAGAGCTCAACCGGGCTCAGGTTACTCTGCCCTATACCTGGTGGTCGCAAAATCCCTTCCGTTCCACCTACTTTGCCGCCCAAGCAGGGGCCAGTGAATTATCAACCGGTATCCTGGCGATGCTGGCGCTCGAAGGCCGGCCCAAAACCTCTATGCTGGTGACCCACCTGGAAGGTGATTTTACCAAAAAAGCAGACCAACTCCTTACCTTTACCTGTACCCAAGGTGCCGAACTGCAGGATGCAATAGATAAGGCCATCACTACGCGCGAACCCCATGCGTTTACCGCCACTTCGGTGGGCACCCTACCCGATGGTACTGAGGCCTCCCTCTTCCGGATTACCTGGTCGTTTAAAGTCAAAGGATAGACCACCGTTCCATCATTCCACAACTACTCGCCGGAAGAGCTGTCCGGTAGCCGATTCCATCCGTACCAGATAAATACCCGAAGGCAAACCGGATATCGGTAAGTCGACCCGGTGTACACCAGCATCTGCTTCGTACCAGAGCCCCTGTAACTGCTGTCCGGTCAGATTGTGAAGACTTAGTTCTAGCCTCTGCGCCCGGTCACTGATAAAGCCAACTTGAAGATTGCCTCCTTCTGCAACCGGGTTGGGCCTGAGGGTGAAACCTGCGACAGGTTCTACAGCAGTAGTATTCGTCAATACTTCGCCGCGACCGGTACGAAAACTAAAGCCTGCGGTATAGACTGGGCACACCGCGAGCGGATTGAGTGGGCGCAGACGCCAGTAATAGCGTTTGTTAGCCAATAGGTCAGTCGCCGTAAAGGTGTTACCACTCACCCGGTATTCATTGCGGACGGCAGCAAAGTTGGGCAGAATACTCACCTGCAACAGGTACTCGGTGGCACCCGGTACACTTTCCCACTCAAAAACGACCTCGTCAAATTGTTGAACAGTGTCCCCTTCGAATGGACGAATTAAAAAATCTCCTTCGGTATCGATAGTGGTGGCAAAAGGCGCTTCGGTCATGGTATAATCGGCCCGGTTGTCAAGGGCGTAATTCCGCATGGCGCTCGTTTGTTCCGCAGAAAAAGCTGTCATGCAGTCATCGTTCACATACGACATGAAAAATGACCCGTCTACGCGGAAGGCCGTGCTGTCGGGGTCGAGGTAGGTACTGATACTGCGGCAATTACTATTTCCAGTCCAGCGATTGGAAATATAGTCAGGGGGCGTATCGCAAAAGCTATCGCCGGCATTTAGGCAGTTAGAACCATCTACCCGCTCAACCGGCCGGCCATTGATGGAGTCGGGCGCTACCTGACCGGGCCGGATAGAACCATCGGTCCCGCTGAAGGTGTGCGGTAAGATAAAAGCATGACCGACCTCGTGCGCCCATGTATGATCGCTGGGAGCGTTACATCCTTTTGCCAGCACCATATTCGGAGAACCTAACCTGGGCACGTAACCACAGGCACCGGCAGCTACCGTAGTGATGTAGCTGTTGATTGTATTGGGGGTGTTGTAGGTTTCAATCATTTCTCTACCCAGGCTAAAAGATCCATGGTTGTTGTAAACGCTATCGACTACGGGAATAAATTCCTGCAGATAGAACTGAATTCCCGATTGTGCCATGTCCTGTTTCAAAGTGCAGAAGGAGGCCAAAGCTTCTTTGTAGGCGCCTAGCTCGGACACTTTAGTGTCGCTGAAATAGTAAATGGTCATGGGTAAATAGAGGACCTCGTCGGAACGGATAGCCGCCCGTCCGGGATTAGACTGGTATTGTACAAACCAAGGATGGTGCTCATCGGGCGTAGCACAAAACCCATTGTTTTGCTGTGCATTTAGGGTAAGGCCTACGCCTGATAACATTACTGTAAATAAAAGGGCTCTCATGAAAGCATAGTTGTAGCGGGAAAAACGCCGGTGAGCTCAGATGTCGACCGTACCGATGCTCCTCCTCGTATTATAAAATAAATTAGTGTAGGCTAAGGACTTACGCACCTTGTCGAATTACATGTAACCAAAAAAGATGAAGGGGTTATCGAATAACAACTCTACGACTGATTCGTCCGGCCTCCGTAGCTAAGCTTAGCAGGTAGACACCTGGCGACAAACCCTGGGTCGAAATCGTCCAGTTTTCCTGTCCTGCAGGAAAGTCGCGCTCCTTCAATGGAAGCACTCGCCGACCGTCTAGCGAAAGTAGTTCAATGCTTGCCCGAAAGGATTGCCGGATAGACATTTGCATATTCAGGGCTGCACCCTGGCGGACCGGGTTCGGTAAAATGGTCCATTCCTCCAGTAATTCCACCTCCACGCTCGAACTGATCATATCCTCACCCGTGCGGAAGGAAGCAGTCGTGCTATAACCTGCACAGGCGTCGAAAGGGTTGTAGGCATATACGCGCCAATAGTAAACCCGGTTAGGCTCGAGGTCTTCTAGGGTTAGGCTGTTGGTCGTGGAAAAAAGCTGGCGGGGCTCAATAGAAAAAGTTGGCACCCGATCCACCTCCAGATAATAACTGGTAGCGCCCGGCAGCGCTTGCCAGTTCAATTCTACTAAGTTAAAGCCAGGAGTTTCCACCCCGCCGATGGGGCTTTGGAGCGTCACTGGTCCTTCGAGCGGTGGAAATTCGTTTTCTACGCTAGCGGGAAAAATTGATCGCTGGGCAATGTTTTGCAGCATCATATCCTGCTGGGTAGGGGTAAAGGTGCGGATATCCCGGTCGCAGGATAAGAAGTAATTCATGAGGTTCGTCTCATCCGGGTCGACAATTTCTCCATTGGGGTCCCGAGCCCCCCCGTTGTAATTGCAGGGCGGGCCGTTCCACCCGAAGCCGAAGTTGTAGTCGGGGGGGGTGTCGCAAACGTTATCGCCGGCATTCTCGCAGTTTGAGCCATCCATCAATTCTGTGGGTCGGTTGCCGGGCGAAAAGGGCGGTGCCTGGTTGTTCTCAAAATTGGTATTGATCCATGGCTGAGCATCCCATCCGAGGTGCGGATGGCTCAAGGTAAAAAAGTGACCGATTTCGTGAGATAAAACGATCGAAGAGGCATTGACATCACCCCGAGCACAGAGCACCCAGTCATTGAACGGGTCGTAATACCCCAACACAACCCCGGGGCTACTCCCACCTTGAGGCGGTGTGGCGCTCTGCGGGATAAAAACATTCAAAGCCTCGGTATCGCGTTCCCGCCGCATGACAAACACTGAGCCGTTAAGCCCCGGGTTATTGTAGAGGGTGGTATTGTCGATAAAGTTAAACCCACCGTTTTTGAGGAAAAACTGCACGTTCAGCTCGGCAAAGTCTTCGTTGAGTCGACATAAGGCTTCCAATGCATTATCAACGGTTTCGCGCCCCAGGCCATCACTGTTGGCAATGAGGTGAAAAACGATGGGAATGTACTGGATTTCCCGTCCACTGACCGGTCGGTCGTACATAGACGATACCATTTTTTGGTTGCGTTGGAAAATCTGTTCGGCGTCTTTGCCCTGTACGCCGCAGAACTGCCCGGGTAGAAGAAAAGGCATCGCCAGGAGCAAAAAGAGAAAGCAACAGCGGTTCATAGAATTCAAAAAATAAAAACTTAACGAATAAGAATGTTTCCCACTTAGTGAGCGGGCTAAAAATAAAGAAAAACAACTAACTGGGATGTCCCCCAAGCGGCAAATGTTTAACTGCTCAGTAAGCAAAAACCGGAAAATTAGCTAGTTTTACAGTGCTCCGGGTAACCTGGCTGGTTTGGGGTTTTATGATTAAAGCGTTGAGCGAAAAAAAGGTTGCCCTGCCCACGCGTAAACACACGTTTTGTCAAAATAAAACCAAACGAACAATGAGCAAAGTAACGGTAGTTGGCGCCGGTAACGTTGGCGCCACTTGCGCGAATGTATTGGCCCACAAAGATATCGTCAAAGAAGTCATCTTGCTGGATATCAAGGGCGATATGGCCCGCGGAAAAGCCCTCGATAGCTGGCAGCAAGCGCCGGTAGACTACTACAGCACCTATCTGCACGGCACTGAAGATTATCAGGATACGGCCGATTCAGACATCGTAGTCATTACGGCTGGCGTACCTCGTAAGCCCGGCATGAGCCGCGACGATCTGATTTCGACTAATGCCAAGATCGTCAACACGGTGACCGAAAACATCATGGCCCATTCCAAGAACCCTATTATCGTGGTGGTCTCGAATCCATTGGATGTAATGACCTACGCCGCCTTTAAAGCAGCCGGTTTGCCCGACAGTAAGGTATTCGGCATGGCGGGCATCCTGGATACGGCCCGCTTCCGCGCTTTCCTGGCCCACGAGCTCCACGTCTCTCCTAAAGATATCCAGGCCGTACTGATGGGTGGCCACGGCGATACCATGGTACCCCTACCCCGCTATACCACTGTGGCCGGCATTCCGGTTACGGAGATGATTAGCGAAGATAAACTCCAGGCCATCGTCGACCGCACCAAAATGGGAGGCGGTGAACTGGTCAAACTGATGGGCACCTCCGCCTGGTACGCACCCGGTGCCGCCGCCGCACAGATGGTCGAAACCATGGTTAAAGACGAAAACCGCATCTTCCCTTGCTGCGCCCGGCTGACCGGCCAGTACGGCATTAGTGATATGTTCCTGGGGATACCCGTCAAGCTAGGTAAAAATGGTATCCACGAAGTGATCGAACTGCAACTCAACGACGAAGAGAAGGCACTCCTCAACCAATCTGCCGAACATGTGCGCAGTGTAATGGAGGTCTTCGACGGTATGGAAATATAACCACCTGCAATGGCGGCAATCCGAGGTATTGCCGCCAAAATTTTTGCCCGGCTTTAAACCAACCTCTTGCGGTTCTGTTTCGTTATTTCATTTATTACTGCCTGTAAGATTTGAAGTCATGGTAGCATCCCAAATCAATGCGGACATTCTCGACCAAATGGTAACCAATCGCGACCGGAGCCTGCGTGCGATTTCCGATGAGCAACCGGTCTTACTTATTTTTTTGCGCCACTTCGGCTGTACCTTCTGTCGGGAAGCATTAGCGGATATCAGTAAACAACGGGAAAACATTACCTCCCGAGGCTCACACATCGTTTTTGTGCACATGACCGACAATACGATCGCCGAACGCTATTTTAACCGCTACGGCCTGGAAAATGCCGAGCACATCAGCGACCCGGAATGTAACTTCTATTATGCGTTCGGTCTTGTGAAGGGTACCTTCACCCAGCTTTTTGGGCTGCAATCCTGGATTCGCGGCTTCTCTGCGGGCGTGGTACAGGGCCACGGCGTAGGGCCCCAACTTGGAGATGGGTTCCAAATGCCCGGCGTTTTTGTCATTCAGAATGGGGAAATCAAAGAGTCTTTCATCCATAAGCTGGCCTCCGACCGGCCCGACTATGTGGAACTCACCCGATGTTGCACCCCTGAGATGGGCTCTTGATCAGATTTTTCTATTTACACAAAGAAAAAATAAACGCCTTGAACTTTTCTCAGGGCGTTTTCATTTTACCCTATAGAAAAAGTGGAGAACATATTATGATAGGTTGGCAATTCAAAGAGTACGTGCCCGGCGAGGGTGAAGGCTCTACCTTCGATAAATTATTTAAGATCTTTCAGGAATTGATGCTGCATACCTCCGGTGACGTGGACGAAGCATTGTCCTGGCTCAATGAACTGGATCGGGAATACGGTCTCACAGATGAGGAATATGGCATGGGTGATTTCATCCAGGACCTGATCGACAAAGGCTACCTGCGGCAAGAGCAGCCCGGTGTACCCAATTACACCCCTTCCTCAAAGCTGGAAATTTCACTGCGCAAAAAATCCCTAGAAGACGTATTTGGCCAGCTAAAAAAAACCAAACGCGGCAATCACGACACAAAGTTCGGTGGCCGGGGCGATGAACGCACAGCCGATCTGCGCCCTTTCGAATTCGGCGACCAACTCGATCGGTTGGCTATTTCTGAATCGATACGCAACGCACAGATCAACCACGGTATCGATGATTTCTTCCTTACACAAGAAGACCTGGAGGTGAAAGAAACCCTCTACCAAAGCCAAATGAGTACTGTCCTCATGATCGATATCTCCCACTCGATGATTTTGTACGGAGAGGATCGTATCACACCAGCCAAGCGGGTGGCTATGGCGCTTTCCGAATTCATTACGACCCGTTACCCCAAGGATACCCTCGATGTGTTGGTGTTCGGCAACGATGCCTGGCCCATTGAAGTTAAAGACCTGCCCTACCTGGAGGTGGGACCTTACCACACCAACACCGTTGCCGGCCTGGAATTAGCTATGGACTTGCTGCGCCGCCGTCGCAATCCCAATAAACAAATCTTTATGATCACCGACGGCAAACCCACCTGCATCAAGAAGGGCAAACGCTACTATAAAAACAGCTTCGGTCTGGATCGAAAAATTGTAAACCGGACCCTTAACTTGGCTGCGCGCTGCCGCAAGCTCGATATTCCGATTACGACCTTTATGATTGCTCGCGATCCCTACCTGGTGAACTTTGTCGATCAGTTTACCCGCGCCAATAACGGTAAGGCCTTCTACAGTAGCTTGCAAGGATTGGGCGAATTCATTTTCCGCGATTACAAAAACAACAAAACACGACGGGGTTAAGGATCATACCCAAAGCTTTCAACTCTTTAGTCTTATAATATTGCACCGATCCACTGCGTTGGATGGGAAAAAATAAATATGCTTATCAGATACTGGATCGGCCTCACCTTCCTTTTGCTGGGCGCTACCCTTCACTTGGACGGCCAAAAAGCGCAATCGCTCACGCCCGATCAACAACAATTCCTCAAACAAAAAGAAGACACCTTGCAAGTCCTCGCCTATGCCGTATTGCGGGACACTTCGGCCCAGGTGCGTTTTCAGTCGGTTAAAACGCTCATCCCCAAATTGGTAAAGGCGCTCAAAACACCCAATTCTTTCGCCTACCCTTTCGACCGCCTGGAGTCGATTTCCATCCAATACCCCCAGGATAGCTCTTTTCGCATCTTTACCTGGCAACTCTTCGTCGATGATAACGACTACCGCTACTACGGTGCTATCCAGATGAATACGCCGGAATTAAAGCTTTACCCCCTAGTAGACCGCTCCTATCAAGTAGAAGAAAACCTGGAAAACCGGGTTCTCCCTCCCAACCAATGGTACGGAGCGATTTACTACAATATCAAGCAAGTTGAAGGATCGCTCGGTCGCTATTATTTACTCTTCGGTTACGATATGTATAGCTTCTTCGAACGGCGTAAGCTCATCGACCCCCTGGTCTTTTTACCGGAAAACGGTGAACCGCAATTCGGCGCCCCTGTCTTTATTTCCGACATTCCCCAACTTCACCCCGAACGCAAAAAACGGGTTGTACTGGACTACAGCGCCGATACCAGCATACGGTTAAATTACGATAAAGCCCTTGGTCTGATTATTTTTGATCACTTGATCGAAATGGCCAGCCCTAATGTAGAAGGCATGGCCAACGTGCCCGACGGCAGCTATGAGGCTTACAAGCTTCAAGAAGACGGCCGTTGGAAATACGTACCCAAAGTCTTCGATGAAGTGCTCGAACAAGCGCCACGCGACAACCCTGTGCTCGATCGCCAGCGCGACATCATGGGCAGAAAAAGAAATTGAAGGAACCGACAAGCAGCGTTATCCCCCTTCGGTAAGACTTGGCCAAAGCCTTTAGGAAAATTATTTTTAATGCCTTAGTTCTAATCCATGGAAAAACATAGCTTTACCGTCCTGCGTACTGCTCATTATTGCTCCATTGGACAGCCTACTGGTGAAACACGGCGTTTTATTTTCGCCTGCCATGGGTATGGTCAATTGGCCGAACACTTTATCCGCCGGTTTGATGCCCTCGATGATGGTCGTACTATCATTATCGCACCCGAAGGACTCTCCCGCTTTTATACCGAATCAATGACCGGCGGTAAAGTAGGCGCCTCTTGGATGACCAAGCTGGACCGGCTGGAAGAAATCGCCGATTACGCCCGCTTTTTACAGGATCTCTTTACCCACTACCAGCGTCAGCTGGCACCGGAAACGCAAATTTTTTTGCTTGGATTTTCTCAGGGCTGCGCCACGATAATCCGCTGGATCATGGCCGGTCATTTTCCGGCTCACCACCACCTCGTATTGTGGGGCGGCCTCACCCCTGAGGACCTCGATTACATCCCCCATACCACTTACTGGGAAAGGCATCCGGTCCACCTGGTTTACGGGCGACAAGATCGATTTCTGACGCCGGAGCGCATTGACTGGCAGCGGCAATTTGCCGTGGCGCAAGGACTAGCCCTACAAGAACATCCTTACGAAGGTGGGCACCAAATCGATCGCGAGGTATTGAAACATATCACAACTGCTTTAGAGCAATCGGGCGATACTCCCATAAAAGGGGTGTAGTCACCTCGCAACCACCTGCTGAGCCTATCCGCCTACTTTATTTATCGGTTGTTTGGTAAGTACGCAGCTCTAATTCGATGATTTCACCGGGTACCTGGTTATTCTCCTCTGAGGACCGGACGGTATATATTACTTCAGCCCGCTTAATATCCAACTGCTTTTGCCGGACAGCGCGCAAATCGCGCAATTTGCCATCAATATAAACCCGGGGTACGCCCTCGAAAGCGCCGCTCTGCTGCAACGATTCAACCTTTAAAAGAGCGTTGTAGGCTGGGTCTTCTTCGTATTCAATCCTGGTGACCACTTCTCCCAATGCCGCCCGTGTCTCTTCATCCGGGCCGACCGGTTCGTTTTCTCGGTCCTGCTCCTACTTCCGGCTAAGGACCTCCGCTTTTGCGACGTTCGGACGTAAATTCTTCAGTCCTGTCTTGGTGGGTGCCACCCCCGCCGTAAACAAGGTGATCTGGTCAAAATTATTTAAAACGGCGTCTATCAGATCGGTTTCCAAGTCAGCCGTAAAATTCATGCCAAGGGTATGGTTGAAATTAAAATACACCGGACGGGCCGCAGGATTGGAAAAATCGAACCGCCTTTCTAAAACAGCCTCTTCATAAGATAAAACCGGATGAATGGCCGTAAGACTTCCGTCATCCGCAAAGTTCAACTGCTTAAACCGAAGGGTGCCCCCGTATGCTGCTACTGCTGCTTGTAATTCATCCAATGATTCCTGAGTTGCCTGGCGGGTAATTAGGACCACCAACTCTTCTTTCGGCTGCACGCGTTTCGCCTTTTGCCCAAAAACTCGTACTAGTCCCAACAGCATCATGGGCATTATCATTAGTTTCCAGCGCCAATGCAGTCCTTGAAAACATACACACATCTCGATTCGCTTTTAATGCTTTATTGAATTAATGCCCATCGTAAGTCAGCTGCCTTGCGATCGGACCTCAATGCATCCGGTCGCCCCGCAACTCCAGCTCCTGCATGATCGCCGCTTCACGGGTCAAGTATTGCTGCCAGCGTTCGCGCACGCGGCCAGGATCAAAGTAGAGACGGGCCAGATCGATGAAAATCCGGTAATGGCCTGCTTCCGAAACCATGAATTTGTGGTAAAAGTGCTTGAGATGATCGTCATTAATATGTAAAGAAAGCAAGCGGAAACGTTCACAGGAGCGGGCTTCGATGAGGGCTGCGGTAAGCAGACGCTCCAGCAGCTTGTCGTCCCGGCTGCCGCCCTTGAGTTGAAATTCGAGCAGCTTATTGACGTATTCGTCTTTGCGCTGGCGGCCTAATCTCAGGTTTCTCTTTTTCAACTCGGCTAGGACGGCCCGAAAATGGCCCCATTCCTCCGTTACGATTGGCGCCAATTGCTCCACCAATTCTTCCCGCTCGGGGTACTGTTGAATCAGGGAAATACAAGCCGTGGCGGCTTTTTGCTCGCAATAAGCGTGATCGGTAAGGATTTCGCCCAGATCCATTTCGGCAAGGTTGACCCACCGCGGATCGGTTGGCAATTGCAGGTGCAGCATGCGTACGCTGCCATCGGCGTGCTCGGTAGACTCCATAGTTCCAGAATTGTAGATGGTTAAGGTACCCTTTTTAACGGGCCCACCCATTATGATCGATCCAAACAGCTCAGTTGGTGACGGAAAAAGTCGAGGTTGTAGACCTCGTATTCTTCGTAGCCACTACTCCAATACACGCGGAAGCGTTCGACCTCAGTATTCTTCAGCGTAGAGAGCAGGCTGGCATCGATCGGGTAATTCACCCGGTAGATCAGTTCCTCGCGCCGGGTATCGTAGCTACCCCGCACCATTTGGTCGGAGCGTAAGTTTAGGTACTGCCCGTTCAAAAGAATGATGGTCAGCATACTGCCATCCTCAATAAACCCATAAGCTTCGCGAGCATTTGGGTAAGCAAAAATAAACTCTAAAGTGAGGAACCGGAAGCCACCATCGACCGAAGACAGATATCCCTTACAGGTGAGGTATTCCTTATCCTTCAGGTAAAGGCGCAGGCGGTCGTCGGTGTGAGAAAACAGGAAGGTCTTCTCCAGATCGCGACGGGGCCGGTTAGTTTTTGGGTCGGGCCCCTCAAAATCGTAATGGCAAGTCTTTTCGGGAGGATGGGTCATCGTCGGTGTCAGGAAGCTGCGCTGCCGAAAATCGATACCTACCAAGGCATTGTTACTGAAAAAGCTTCGGTCAAGCTGGCCGGCGTTGGGCAGCTCGACCTGGGCGGCGCGATCGACCTGCATGCGCTGGTATTCTTGCACCAAATTGCCCCGTGCACCGAAGGATTCGGCATCCATAAATTCCTGCTCGGCAAGATAGGCCTCCCGGGTCGTCTCTTTTTCCGTTTCCAGGGCATTCTGAAAGCGGATCTGAAGATGCTCCAATTCTGGTGGGTCCACCCCGCGACTTTGGGCGCGCTGCAATTCCTGCTCGATTGCCAGGCGCTGTTGGCGGGCTTTGTCCGCCCGCGCAAAAGCGATCTTCTTGGCATCGCGCGCCAGTTGAGTACGACGCTGTGAGATGCGGCGTACATCTTCCTCCGTCAGATCAATGGGCACATCGCGCGGATCAACCGTTTCGGAAAAAACGGGATAGTCATTGCCGGCTGACAGGTCTTGCTGATTGAAATAACGGTAGGAGCCGTCCGGATAGACGATGATCTTTTCGCCGTTTTCATTTTCCCGAATTTCCTGAGCTTTACCCAGGCCGGCCATTGCCATAACAATCACTAGGATAAACAACAGGCGCTTACCGGAGGCGGCGTTTTTGGGACACTGTTTGATAGGTACCTGCATGTGCTTTGCTTTATGATGCCCATTTCCGGACGTCTAGCGAAAATTTATTTGGCCTATCGAGGATTTTTTTATCGACAACAAAAAAACAACCCGTAAGTTAAGGACAATTGATTGTCTGTCAAGTATCTTCCTTACTTTTATGGGTCTTGTACTAATTTTTAAAAACCAGAGCCGGTCGCTTATGCCCTATCAAGCTTCCATATTTTTTGTGCTCGTCTTATGGCTGTTTACGCCGGGCTGTCGGCAAGAAACTGGCTACCGTAAGCCACCTGTGCTCACCCTTCCCGAGGGTTTTGATTACCCACAGCTCTACCGGGAAACTCCCCAATTCGACACCCTGCCCGATGGTACGCTATTGGCCAACCCCTACACTTGGTGGGAAAGCAACGACCATCGGGGAGCATTGCGCAATTGGCAGCGCGAACAAGCAGGAATTACTGAAGACATCCTCAGTCAATTCAGTCTGCCGGGTGAACTGCGGAAAGCCATCCGACGCGAATTTTTTCGGCCGGCACGTTCCTTACCACTTCGCGCTGGTGATCATTGGTATGAATTGGAAGAAACCGGGGGCGGGGTAGTATTCATGAGATCTACCGCGGTCGGATCCCGACCGGATACAGTTTGGCAAATAAAAGCAGCCCTACAGAGGACACTATATTTTACGGTAGATCCCGCAGAGCGTTTCATTAGCGCCCTACTTTATTCGCCTGGTGAAAAAAATGCCCGGGTTTATACCTTCGACCTGCGCAACCGCCGAGTCCTGGCCGATTCGCTGACCGGTGTGGCACCGTCCCGCCTTGCCGCCATCGATAACGGTTTTTTCTATACCCGGTACCTAGACGCTGGAGAATCAGCACCCCGGTACCATTTTCCGCGAGTGTATTTCCATCCATTTGGTGCCGACCCGGCCAATGATGATCTATTTTTTACCGACCCGGCGCGTGCACAGCAATACATTACACCGGGAGTGATCGATGAGTGGCTTTGCCTACGAATCCAGTACGCTCCCAACCAACATCGTCTACTACTGCGCGAACTGAATGAAGAAGACTTTGCTTTTCTGACTTTACCTGATACGGCCGGTCCGCTCTTTTCCCCAGTTACTACACAGGGAGAGCAATTTTATCTGCGTACCCATTACCAGGCGCCGATGGGAAGTCTCGTCGCCGTTCACCCCGATTCCCTTTCGCCCGAACACTGGACCATACTGTTGCCCGAAAAGCGGTTCCCCTTGCACAAAGCGATGGCGGTTCCGGGCGGCCTGCTACTCATCTACCAGGAAGCTGGTTTTCACAAACTCTATTATTGGCGGGGATCAGAAACACCACTGCTCGATCTTCCTCTGCCGATTTCCGGCACTTTACACGACGTTCAAGTAGATGGCGCTGACCGCCGCGTCTTTTTTCGGCTTTCCGCTTTCGACCAACCGGCGCGCCGTTACCAGCTCGACCTGGATCGCCTGCGCATTATCCCGCTGGAAGACGGCCCCGTAAAAATTGTCAACGCCTACCAAACTCAGCTGGTAACCTACAGGACCTACGACGGTCAGCAGGTACCGATGTGGTTGGTCAGCAGTAAGGCAATAGCCCAAGACGGCCAGTCGCCAGTACTGATATACACCCCGGGTTGGGAACATAGCTTCGCCACCCCCAATTTTCAAATGCCCAATTGGGCCGCCCTTCGCCTAATGGTTGACCAGGGTGGCACAATCGCCATTCCTCTGGTACGTGGCATGCGGGGGTTAGGTGCCTATTGGGCAGCTGGAAGCGAACACGCCCAGGCCGACCTACTGGAAGCAGCTGATTTTTTGGTACAGAAAAAATATGCCCATCCGGACCGACTGGGGCTGTACGGAAACAATACCGGCGGTTGGATTGCAGCAGGCGCCATGCTGATGCGACCCGGTCGCTTTTCGGCAGTAATACTGGAGGACGGCTGGCTGCGCTTACCCGGAGACCGTAATTCCGGCATGGCCTGGCGCTACTTTCCACCCCCCCATGAACAGAACACAAGGAATACCATATGGTCGCCCGCCCAACAAGTCAGCGCCGGTAACTATCCTCCTTGCCTGGTGCAGGTTCAACCCGGCAACTATCAACCGCCCCTCCGCGGAGCGTTACATTTTACCGCAGCTCTGCAGGACGCACAGCGCTCCAACTTTCCCATTTTGCTGGATGAACGCCCTGCCACCCCCCTGCGTCAGGATCACCAACTTAAATTTTTGTTGCATTACTTGGGGATGGAGCAATGAGGTGCGAAATATAGAGTTTTTAAAAAAATTCATAGCTTTCTGACCGTGGGTACTCTACCCTACTAAAAAGTTAGGAGGGTGAAAAAAACATAAGGAAGCGTCA
>CAZHCA010000031.1:0-52933 GCA_964530825.1 uncultured Saprospiraceae bacterium | reverse complement strand
CAGACCGATCACAGAAAAATAGCACTCATGGGCGCGACTTTTTGAGGAAGCCCTAAATTAGTAAAATCAGGCTTTGTAGGAACTACTTCGACCGACTCAGAGTTATTATAAATGGTTAAAGAAATATTGATGATTTGCGCTTGGATAACTTGAGTTTCTCTTCAAAAACCTGCATTAGTAATTTTTTTGTGAAAAGTCAAGTTATACAAAAGAAATGAAACTATTTTTCCTTCCAAAGCGTATAGAAACTGGACAACAATCGAAAAATCCCTAACGTATGCGTCAGCTAAAGATTACTAATAAAATTACAGCCAGAGAGAGTCTGGCACTCGATAAATACCTCAATGATATCGGGAAAATCCCTATGCTTACCGCTGATGAGGAGGCGGAGCTGGCGAAGCTTATCCGCGAAGGCGATCAGGCGGCCTTGGAAAAACTGACCAAAGCCAATCTGCGCTTTGTGGTTTCGGTAGCTAAACAATACCAGAACCAAGGGCTTTCCCTGAGTGACCTTATCAATGAAGGTAACGTCGGATTGATGAAAGCGGCCCAGCGCTTCGACGAAACCAAGGGATTTAAATTTATCTCCTATGCAGTTTGGTGGATTCGTCAGTCGATCCTGCAGGCGATCGTGGAATACTCACGCATCGTACGTCTGCCTTTGAATAAGGTGGGATCTTACAATAAAGTAAATGAAGCGTACCTGGCTTTTGTGCAAGAGTTCGAACGGGAGCCGACGCACGAAGAGCTGGCCGAGCTACTCGATATGACCCCGAAAGAAATCTCTAACATGCTCAAAGGTAACGGGCGCCATCTTTCTGTCGATGCGCCGCTTAGCGGTGAAGACGGCGATTCCACCATGCTGGACGTTATCGCCACCGAGCAAGATATGAGCCCAGACGGCACCCTCATGGACCAATCATTAAAAGAAGAAGTCAAACAGGGTTTGTCCATCCTCAATCCACGCGAAGTAGAAGTGTTGTCCTCGTATTATGGGTTGAATGGGCAAAAGCCGCTCACGCTGGAAGAAATCGGTGAGTTGTACGGACTCACACGCGAGCGGGTGCGCCAGATTAAAGAACGCGCTATCCGGCGACTGCGCAAGTCGTACAACCGCAATGCACTGAAATCGTACCTGGGGTAACCTTTAGGAAGCAATTGTTCATTCCATACTCGTTAAGTTAGAACCCTGCGGGGAAAGCGGCAACTGTTCGTTTTCCCCGTTTGTATTAATTTTAAGCGCTTTTGTTAGTTTTACGGTAATAGAAAACTATTTCACGCCCTGAATAAATCCATGTTATGACGCTATATGCCCTTTCGACCCTTTTGTTAGTCGGTGTTGGCTTTTACTTTTTCGCCCGCCGTTATCCGAATACGAATCCTAACGAAAACAAGATCCAGAAAGATCTTAAAGAAATGCGCAATACTCTGGAGAGCCTTAGTGGGGGGCAACTGCTCCAGCTACAGGACAAAGATTACGAACTCCTGTCTACCCATCGTAAAAATGAGAAGGTGAAAAAAGGCCTGACTACTAATTTTACCGGAGTGTATACTTCCATTTTCGATGAGGAGATATTCGCCTACTACTACCGCAAGTACCCCACAAAGGGTAAAGATGCAGTGCTGACCGCCCGGACCAGTAATCACGAGTATCACTACTGGATCCGGGATACCGGTACGCAGGTTGTCCTGGACGACCAGGTTGTTGGTACCTACCGGGAAGGTCTGCTCATGGAAGGCACGAAGGGCAACATCATCGCCCGGCTGGACCATAGCCAGACTGACCGGGTGCCGGTCTACATCAGAAACGAACAGGTGGGCGCCTTGGCTTTACGCTCGAAACTGGCCTCAACCAACATCAGCCAGCGCGCCTTTGAATACGTAAAAGATAATCAGCCGGAACCTACCTATTCCCTGATGATGGCCATCGTCATCTATGAGTTGCTGGATCGCCTGGTCGGCGAGTACCTCAGCGACCGGTAATTTAGAACTTAGCCATCGTAAAAAGAGGTGATTCCTGTTTTCATACCTTTGGTGCCATCATTCTAATGGCGTAATTTGCACCTAATTTATTGGTATCAACCTTTTACCGCGTTTCTTGTTGTTAGAAAAATCAAAGATTGTAGGGTCTGAAAAAATCAAGCGATGAGCATTTCAAAGAAAGTAAGCCTGATTCTCTATCGTTTCCGGGAGAAGGGACTGGAAATCTTTCTGGTTAATGACCGACAGGATGGCCAGGATGAAAGTTGGTCGATTCCAGAAGGTGTCATGAATGCGATTGACAAACGGATCGACGAAGACCAGGATCGACTCATCGAGTTAGATCCTGTAGAAGAAGGTGGCGACCGGCGGGAAGCTCTGGCGGTAGAATGTGATTGGCACGAGATACCCTCCTTAAAGACCATGCTCATCGAAGACGCCGAAAAGCTCAAAAGCCGGATTAAAGCAATGGACGAAGGCACTTACTTTCGCCTTAAAGAGGCACTTAAAAAGGTGATGCCCCACCAGTATAAATTTCTGAAAGAACTTAAAGACATCCTCACGGACCGCAATTCGGTAAGAGATTTATAGGGAAAAGAAAGGGGCGCGGATCAGTATTAGTACAGTTCTCCTGTTTGTACCTGCCATAGATCGGCGTAAATTTGCCCTAGTGCAGTTAGTTCTTCGTGTTTCCCTTGCTCTTTAATCCTTCCTTCTTGCAAAACTACAATAGTATCGGCGTGCCGGATGGTAGATAACCGGTGAGCGATGATAATGGCCGTCTTGCCTGCGGTCAGTCGAGCCAAGTTCTCTTGGATAGCTCGTTCTGTTTCCGTATCCACTGCTGAAGTAGCCTCATCGAGGATAATGATCGGCGCATTTTTCAGGATCGCCCGGGCAATACTCAGGCGTTGGCGCTGGCCGCCGGAAAGTCGGATGCCACGTTCGCCCACAATGGAATGATACCCACCGGGTAAGCCGGTGATAAACCGGTGCAACTGCGCCTGATGGGCAGCCGTTTCAATTTCCGGCCTGTGCGCACCGGGTGAACCGTAGGCGATATTTTCTGCAATGGTCCCCTGAAATAAGTAAACATCCTGGCTAACCAGGGCAATGCTTTGCCGAAGGTCATATAGAGAAATATCCCGGATATCGGTACCGCCGATCCGGATGCTGCCCTCTTCAACATCGTATAAGCGCAGGAGCAGTTTGATCAGGGTAGTTTTTCCACAGCCCGTAGGCCCGGCGATGCCCACCGTTTGGCCCTGGGAAATATGCAAGTCGATTCCCCGAAGAATAGGAACATCCGGTCGGTAACTAAAGCGAACCCGCTCGAGGGTGATGCCTTCGGTCTTAGGCATGAAGGGAAGAGGGGGGTTCGGGTCACGCACCTGGTTTTCGGTATCCAGGAGTTGGAAGATGCGGCGAGCCGACGCCCGGGCGCGCTCGTAATCATCGAAAATGACACCCAAACGGGTAATAGGCCACAATAGGCGTTGCACCATGAGGGCAAAGAAAGCCAGTCCGCCCAGGCTCATCCGATCCGGCTGATAGAGGATCCAATATCCACCGATGGTTAATGTAGCTGCTAACCCCAATGCGATGAGCATGCGGATGATGGGGATAAAAACCGAACTCAGGTGGATTGCCCGGAAGTTGGCATCGCGGTAGGCCTCGGAGGCGCGCTCCACGCGTTCCGATTCGTACTGCTCGGTCGTGAAACTTTTGATAACCATGATGCCGGAAATGTTGTTTTCCAGCCTCGCTCCGAGCTCTCCAACTTTTTCCCGCACCTGCCGGTAAAAGGGGCTTACCTTTTTCTGATAGTAAATGCTACCTAAAATTATCAAGGGAACCGGAGCGAGGCTGATGCTGCCCAGCAGGGGGGAGGCTTGAAAAAGAGTCCAGCCGGCGAACAAGAACAGCGTAAATAGCTGTATGATTTCGTTGAGGTTATTGTTGAGAAAACGTTCCAGTTGGTTGATGTCGTCGTTGAGCATCGCCATGAGATTGCCGGTGCGTTCTTTTTCAAAATAGGCCATGTCACGACTTTGCAGCTTGTTGTATGCATCCATACGCAGGTCGTGTTGTACGCGTTGCGCCAACCGCATAAAACTGCGTTTAAACCCCCACTCCGTTATGCTTTCAATTGCGAAGATCGCCACCGTGAGACCGCCGAGGGTAAGGATCAGGGGCCATAATTCCTGTATGCCGGTGATGGTGACGAGCCACTTCGGCGGATTGCTGCCTGCGGTATCGATGAACCACTTGGTCAGAAATGGCGGCATCAGGTCGAAAATTTTATTGGTGATGCTAGCCATCACGGCTAGACCAATAACCGTACGGTAGTTCGCTAAGTAGCGAAACAGGCGCCGCATGGGGCGGCGGACTTCAGCTTGGTGTAGGGTATCATTTTGGATAGGCATCTTGGGCATCGTAAAGTAGGCTGTTACAAAAGGCCAGGTAATCTTTAACAGCAATGCGGGCGCTCTCGCGTTCCTGAGTAAGGGTACCATGCTGTATGCTTGAAAAAGCAGGGTGTTCAAAAAGTTCACTGCGTAAGTAATTAAGGGTGCGGCGTTGTTTGCGCACCGCCAATCGGAGCTTTTCCGGTTCGGGGTCCCGGATCGTTGCTTTTGCAGCAGCGTAATAAGCGTTGGCCGTGGCAAGTATCGCCTGTACCCGGCTGATCTTTTCCTCGTTGGAATAAGCCGGTTCGTGTAGCGTTTGGTGCAATAGTCCGCCCAGGTTATATATTGAAGGATCATTTTGCAGGCGTTCCAATAGGCGCGATCGTTTGGCGATATCTGCTTTGTACTGGCGGCAACGCCCAGGCTGTTTGGTTTCCCGGCAATCTACGGTAGCCCAGCGATTTTGCCACGCCGGCACCCGGTCTTTCCAGAAGGCCAGGCGGGTGGTATCGATGATCCAGGGATAAAGGCCTGCCGTAGGCTCCAGCCCCAGGCTATCGGCTAATGGTTCGTAGCTGCCAGCGAGTTGCCGGTAAGCCGGTTCACGCTTACAAGATGTCATGGCGAAGAGCAGTAGAGCCAGTAAGACCAATGGAATCAGGTATCGCATAGTGTAGACTAACGTGCGCGTTGGCTCACAAGGGTAAGGGCAAGCGCCAGTTGCTCCTGCACCAGGAGGTTAGTATTATTGATTTCTACGGCGTCTTCTGCCCGAAGTAGCGGACTGAATGACCGGGTGGCATCAATGTAGTCCCGCAGGTAGAGATTCTGGCGGATCGATTTACGGGTTATAGCTTTGCCTCTCGCCCTGAGCTCGAGGAAGCGCCGCTCTACGCGCACCTCCATGTCGGCTACCAGGAAAAGCTTAAGCTCTGCATTGGGAAAAACCACGGTACCGATATCGCGGCCATCCATGACCACGCCCTTCCTTACTCCCCACGCTTTTTGCTTTTTCACCATTGCCTTACGCACGGCTTGTAAGGTTGCTACCTGGCTTACAAAGTTGGAAACCTCCATGGTGCGTATTTCTTGTTCTACGTCCTCCTGGTTAAGAAAGGTATGAGTAGCGTTTCCAATCCTTTGAAAATGGATATCCATCTCGTGCAGTGCCTCCTGGATACTCGATTGATCATACAGGCTAATTCGGTTGCGGAGCAGGTGCAGGGTGAAGGCCCGGTACATAGCCCCCGAGTCAATGTAGAGGTAATGCAGGGAGTTGGCCAAGTCTTTTGCGAGGGTACTTTTGCCACAAGAGGAATAACCGTCGATAGCGATGACAATTTGCCGTGCATCCGACATGGGCGTATAGTATTTTTGGCTTTTGCAAAGATAATACAGATTCCTATTAATAGAATGGCGATCCCAACCATCCTTTTTACTGTGGGCCGGCCCGGAAAAGTGATGCGAGAGGCCAGTAGAGAGAAGGAAAAATAAAAAAGGGAGGGAGCAAGAAGAAGGTTAGGCGGCATGGCCCAGCCCCGCTAGTATTCATCTTCGTTGAATAGGAAATCATCCTTGCGCGGGTAGTCGGGCCAAATATCCTCGATGCCTTCGTACACTTCGCCTTCGTCTTCCATTTGTTGTAAATTTTCGATTACCTCCAGCGGTGCGCCGGAACGAATCGCATAGTCGATGAGTTCATCCCGGGTTGCTGGCCAAGGGGCGTCTTCGAGATGGTAAGCCAATTCAAGTGTCCAGTACATAAAAAGACGATCTATTGTTTAAAGTTATGCTCCGCGGATCGATCATCCGGGGGAGGCGCCTGAAACTTTGCCGAAAAAAGTGTTTTATTTTAAGACTTCCTAAAACGAGTGGTCAAATATTTCAAATCGACCTCTGGATCGGAGGTTTTATCCCTCCTTCAAAATTTAGGCCAATAATGAAAATATTTTTAACAAAGTCAAGCTAGTTGGTGAAATGCCGCTTTCGGCACGTTTAGCTACTTATAACTGCCAATTATTTCAAAGGTTTGTCCCTTCAGGTCATTTGGTATTTTACCGATGGCTGACGAATTGGCAGGGCCCGTAGGATCGCAGATGTAGTACAGGCGGCCATTGTAAGGAATGGCATCGCCTCCGGGGATCTCGAGCGATATACCAACCGTCAGGTGGTTCGGAAAGGCAATGATAATCATGGGCAGGTCAATCAGGGATTTGGCCAGGGCATAAAAAAGTGCCGAGCGGTCTTCGCAATCGGAGTATGGATAGAGAAAAACCTCGTCGGGGATCATGGGTTTAGAGCGGCCAAAGTAATATTCATCCTCCTGGTAGACAAAAGCAGAACGCGTGAAGCTCACCAGGAATTCAAGTTTTTCCCGTAGTGAAAAATCAGTCATCATGTCAGCCAGGGCCGGAACGAGTGATGTCTGGAGCGGTTCTGAGAGCGGTACTTCCAGATATTGTGCTTCCGCAAAAAGCGGATAGTGATCCATGAGGACCTTGAGATTAGTGTCCACATTAACAGTCACCAATTTAGAGCGACCGCGAAACTGAAAAGGTACGACCATGCTTCTGACTAACGGTTGAAGTTTAGGCAGTTCCGTTAGGTAAAATGAAAAGCTACGACCTTGTGGGCGCGGAAAAAAGTCGACCATATACACCACGGTTTCGGCCTCCGCTTGTCGTTGGATGGCGGTAAGATTCACAAACTGGTAACCTCCATCTTCGATGATGGGTACTTCAAAAAGCTGGTCGTCGGTCTGCACGTAGAGGTAAACCTCCCCGTGGCGGTAGGTGAGCCGGGTATTGTATCCGGCTTCACTAAGTAAAAACCATTTGATTATTTCTTGCTTGGCTGGTGAATGCTTATCGTAGAGCTTTTCAACCGATCGGTGGATCAACTGATACAGCAGCCAGTCGTTCAGGCGAAGCTGGTCGGCATAGACCAGCAGCGTATCCAGTAAGCCATCATCGTCGGTCTGCAGCAGCTGCTGATAGTAATTTTTAAGGTGTCGCGCACTTACCTTGACTCGATCCGGGAGGTCCAACTTGCGGGCACAGGGGATATCCAAATTTTCCGTATAAAAGGTTAAGGGCACCGTTGGTGGCCGGGTAGAAGGTATCGAGCCTCCAAGGTTAAACAGTGGAAGTAAGATCAGGGCGATGAATAAATAAATTTTATATATTAGCATTCTGCGTGATGTATTTACATTTGGTTAACAAAACCATCACCCAGTCAACTTAGTTCCAGGCCCTACCCCAAATCTTGTCTTTGGCGGCATGGTCAGACGATCAGCATAGCGTCGCCGTAGCTGAAAAACCGGTATTCTTCTTTCACTGCCGTTTGGTAGGCTTCCATCATGAGATCATAGCCTCCGAAGGCCGAAATCATAATGAGCAGGCTGGATTTAGGCAAATGGAAGTTGGTGATCATGGCATTGGCGATGCTGAACTCATAGGGTGGATAGATAAACAAGTTGGTCCAACCCTCGGCGATTTTCAATAGTCCCTCGGCTGATACGGCCGACTCAATGGAGCGCATGGAGGTGGTACCTACGGAGCAAATGCGCCGTTTATTAATTTTTGCGGTATTCACCGTTTCGGCAGCCTCGGGAGAAATGCGAAAGTACTCGGCGTCCATTTTATGTTTGGAAAGGTCTTCCACCTCGATATTGCGGAAGGTGCCCAATCCGATATGCAGCGTTAGCTCGGCAAAGTCGACGCCTTTAATTTCCAGGCGTTTCATTACCTCGCGACTAAAGTGGAGGCCGGCGGTCGGAGCGGCCACAGCGCCCACTTCTTTTGCATAAATGGTTTGGTAACGCTCGCGGTCGATCTCTTCAGCCGGACGGTTGATATACTTGGGCAGAGGAGTGTTCCCGAGGTAGTTCAGTTCTTTTTGAAACTCTTCTTCCGTACCGTCGTAGAGAAAACGGATCGTACGGCCGCGAGAGGTGGTGTTGTCTACGACTTCGGCTACCAGGATGTCATTGTCGTGTTCGTCGGAAAAATAAAGCTTATTCCCTACTCGGATCTTGCGGGCCGGATCGACCAGAACGTCCCACAGGCGGGCTTCTTTATTCAATTCTCGGAGCAGGAAAACCTCAATCTGGGCGCCCGTTTTCTCCTTACGGCCGTAGAGCCGGGCCGGAAATACTTTTGTATTGTTGAAGATCATAACATCCCCTTCGTCGAAATACTCGATGATGTCCTTAAATATGCGATGTTCAATTTTGCCGGTATCGCGATGGACGATCATCAGCCGCGACTCATCACGGCTATCGGCCGGGTACTGGGCAATTAGTTTCGGGGGTAATTCGAAGTCGAACTGAGAGAGCTTGGTTCTCATGCTGCCTTGTGCTTTTTTTAAATCGTGTGCAAAGATATAAAAATGCGGGTTTATTTATTCTTCGGTTGCCGGGGCCTGTCGGTTGCTTTCGTTGGCCGAGGAAAAGTATCCGTTGATCGAAACCATTGCGGCAGGCGCAAACCGTTTTCTAGTTTTACCAGTGGACGAAAAAACAGTTCACGCTAAATCCACAAAAGCGTACCAGGAGTATTTATGAAGTTGCTTTTTAAAGTCATATCCGAGAGCGTGCGCCAGGCTTTCCAACAGCTTTCCAGCAACCGGTTGCGAAGTTTTCTTTCTCTGCTCGGCATTGCCATCGGTATTTTTTGCATCATTGGGGTACTGGCTGCTGTCGATTCCTTGGAAGATAATGTGCGGGGAAGCTTGCGAAAGCTGGGCGACGATGTGATTTACGTTATGAAAATCTCCTGGACGAGTAATCCTGCGGACAGCTATTTCAAGTATTTGCGATGGCCTGGCGTTTCTTATGACGATTTCGAGGCCATTAAAGAAAAAATTGCTTCTGCTCAATTGGTGGGTTACTATCGGGCGCTACCTAATAAGACGGTCAAACAGCGCAGTAGTTCAGTGGAGGGTATCGCTTTGCTGCCAGTTACCTACGATTTCAGCGAATTGTTCGGTCTGGAATTTATTAATGGTCGTTACTTTTCGCCCTCCGAGGATTACTACGGCGCCAATAAGGCCGTACTCGGATACGACGTGGCCGAAGCGCTTTTTGGCCGCGTCGACCCCATCGGAAAAGAGATCAAGGCGGAAGGGCGCAAGATGGAGGTGATCGGTGTGCTAGAAAAATCTGGTGATGATCTGGTCAGCGTTGCCAACTTCGATGAAGTTATCATCGTGCCCTATAACTACGGAAAGAAAATCGCTAACATGCGTCCGCGCGGCGTGTTCGAAGATGCGGCAATAGCGGTGAAAGCCGCACCGGGGGTTTCCAACGAAGAGCTCAAAGGGAACCTCATCGGTGTACTGCGCGCCGAACGCCGGCTTGGGCCGCGCGAAGAAAATAACTTTAGTCTCAACGAGCTGTCCTTCCTTTCCCGTATTTTGAACGATTTCTTTAGTGTGCTTAATCAGGTAGGCTTCTTTATTGGCTTCCTGGCGATTGTAGTAGGCGGCTTCAACGTCGCCAACATCATGTTTGTATCGGTGAAAGAGCGCACCCGGCTGATCGGAATTAAGAAAGCGATCGGCGCTAAGTCTTTTGTTATCCTACTCGAGTTTTTGATCGAGTCGATTATCCTGTGTATTATCGGTGGTATTTTTGGTCTGGCGCTGGTGGCGGTTATTATCACGATCATCGGTCAGGCTATTGATTTCGACCTCTACCTTTCCCTGGAGAACATCCTGTACGGCATTATAGGTTCGGCCTTTGTTGGGGTGCTGGCCGGTCTTTTACCTGCCTCGCGAGCCGCCCGGCTCGACCCTGTCGTCGCTATGCGTAAATAACCAACCGCACACCGGCAAAATAGTACCACTTGGTAAGCCTGCTTACGGTTTCCATTTACTGCAGGCTTTTTATGTGGGAAACAATTCTTAATTTTCCGTGCGAAAACAATTCCAGAATGCCCCAAGAGGCAGGGTAGGCGGCTTTATTTTTACCCTCGCCAAAAATATTTTAATCAATTAAGCATTTAAATAAGTGTCTACGATTTCGGTCGGGCATTCGTAGCCTCTGCATAAGTTGGGCATAGTATTGCATATTAGTTGACTGCTTGTAAAGGAACCAGATATTCGACTATATTCTAATTCGTAAAGGGTCGAAGCGGGGAGTACAAGTTACGGTCGATTCATATATTAGAAAGGCAAATTTTAATAACTTTGCACATCTCAAAAACGCGTCCCATGAAGCGAATAGGTTTACTCCTGATGCTAGTGCCGGCGGCATTTTTTTTACAAGCTCAGCAGCTCTCCCTCTTTACTCAATACCGGGAACATACCAGTATTATCAATCCGGCAGCGATTGAGGGTGATTTTTTGGCCTTTGGCCGCAACATTAATTTCGGCGCCTCCTATCGCTCGCAGTGGACGGGACTTTCGGGTAACCCTACCACCCAGACGCTAAGGGGTACCTACCTGGCGGCAGATATGAGCGGTGTCGCTATCATGGCGGGCGGTCATTTGATCAATGACCAGACAGGGCCGACCGGGTTCACCGGTATGTACGCGCGTTTCGGCGGTGTGCTCACTAATGATCCGGCCTACGGCGGCCTGGCAATCGGTCTTACTGCCGGTTTTGTACAGTACCGGGTGAACACCTCGGAAATCACCCTGCGAGATGAAGGCGATGTGGTCGGAACCGTCGACCAGGCGCAGATGCACCCCGATGTAGGGGTCGGCATCTATTATTACCAGACGGTCGGTGAGGAAGACTATTTTTATACCGGTCTATCCATTCCGCAAGTGATCGGTTTGGACCTTACCTTTCAGGATGAAAACGGGGAGTTCTTCACTCAACGGGTGCAGCATTTTTACGGACTATTGGGCTTTTACAAATTCTTCAATAACGATAGCTTTTTGGAGCCTTCCATGTGGATAAAATATGCACCCGAAGCACCCGTCAACGTTGATGTCAATGTGCGTTATCAGATGCCTGCAGCGCTTTGGGTCGGCGCCGGTGCTTCTTCGAGCCGAGCCGTCCACCTCGAGGCCGGACTTGTGCTGGGCAATAACGTGGGTCTGGACAACCTTATAAAAATTGGTTACGGATTCGACTACAACTTTAGTGATTTTGGCCCGACTGCCGGTACGACTCACGAAATTAATCTCGGTTTCTCTTTTGACAATTGATCAATTTCCGGATGACGGTACGAGGTGATCAGGTTGAAACGCTGGTCGACTGTTGTGCATTATCCGTATCATCCTAGCGACCTATAATATTTTGCCAAAATGAAGAGCAGCAAATCCCAAACGCATCATTCCATGAAAAAGCTCATTGCCCTTTTTGCGCTAGCACTTTGTTTCGCCCTGCCGGCGTGGGCCCAGCCTTCCATTGAGATTTCCTCTGCTTCTCCCTGCGAGGGTAATGACCCGATCTGTATCGATTTCCGGGTAAATGATATGACCGATATCGTCGGGACCTCTTACACGGTGGAATGGGACTCTTCGGTGTTGCAGTTCGTCGAGGCCACTAACTTCAATCCCGAAATGGTTAACCTGAGCGCAGCTTCCTTTGATGCCACTTTCGCTCCTAATGGGCAACTTATCGTGGATTGGGAAAGCGGCACCTGCGGTCCGGATGTACCCTCAGTCACCCTGGACGACGGTACGCTGATGTTTTCCCTGTGTTTCGAACCCGTCAGCGCAACTTATGGCGACACCACCAGCATCCGCATCGTACCCAACCTGGAAAATCCACCCGCTCCGATCGATATCATTCGTAAAGGATCGGGCTGCGACCGGAATATCGGATTGGATGAGGCCAATAACCTCCCCGGCTTTGTCAGTGTATGCGTCGACCCGGTAGAGATTCTGATTGCAGAAGTAACCGCCAATGAGGGCGACTTCGTTTGTGTCGACTTTCAAGTCAACGGTTTTGATGACCTGACGAGTTTGCAGTTCTCTGTTGACTGGGACTCGACCCTGCTACAGTACAATCAGGTACAACCTAACGACGACGTAATCGATAACCTAAGCTTGTCTTCTTTCGGTACACCGGACAACTTTGGACGCGCTGGTAGCGTAACGGTTTCCTGGAGTTTTGTCGATGTTAATAACGAAGGGCGCAGTTATCCCGACAGTACGCTCTTTTTCTCCCTTTGCTTCGATGTCATTGGGTCATGCGAATCCATTGCCGATATTAATATCTCAAGCGATCCATTACCAATTGAAGTGACCAACACCATTGAGGCCGGATTTAATATTCCCTTCCAATCGAATACCGGCAGGGTAAACGTGGGGCCCTGTGATCCGGAGGGGGTTATTCTTACCGCCGATTGCGGGCCGGTCGTTCAGCAAAACGATGAGATATGCGTAGCTGTAACGGCCGCTCAGCTGAACAACATCAACGAGCTCAACTACCTGATGGAATGGAACGAAAGTATCCTGCGATTCCAAGAGGTACGCAACATCAATGCCGCACTGACTTCGGTCGGGTTTGATGCCGGCGCGTTCAACGAATCCAATGTGTTGAATGGTGTTTTGGGGGTCGAATGGGAAGCCTTCGGTCCGAGCCTTTCGGTCAATGACGGCACCGTACTTTACGAGGTTTGCTTTACCGTGGCGGGCCTCGGCGGCAACAGTCCCTTCCGGTTTACCGGTTCGCCTATGGTTGCCCGGCAGGGAGGGACAAATATTGGGATTGCTCCCCAAAACTGCGCCGTGCAAGTCGAGCAACCGCAAGGTGTTGTGATGAACCTTGCAAATGTGCAGGCGCCACTGCAGGATACCGTATGTATCGATGTGAGTGTCGATAATTTTACCGAAATTACCCAATACCAATTTTCCCTTGCCTGGGAGATTAACGAGATCGATTTTCTGGAGGTTGCTAATATCAATCCGGCCCTGGGCGCTACGGTAGCAGATAATTTCAACCTTGCCGGCGTGGACGGCGGAAGCCTCTCTTTTCAGCTCACGCCGGGGGCACCCCTGGACTTAGACGACGGTACGGTGCTCTTTTCGCTCTGCTACGTTATCGACTCCATGGCAACACCTAATACCTGTGGATTGGTCGAGCGAACCGACCTGCCCATCGCTACCCGGGCCGAACGCAGCGATTCCAACAACGAGGATGTAGGTGTCGAGGTTACCGGCGGGGAGGTTTGCTTCCAAAACCCGGCCGGATTCTTTCTGATTGCTAACGATACTTCCGGCTTTATTAATGACACCCTTTGTCTACCCTTTAAAGTAGGAGCATTCGAGGACATTGTTTCGGCCGAATTCACCGTCAATTGGGAAATTGACGGCCTGCAGTTTAACGGTATAAACGTGCCCGCCAACGATCTGGGACTCACCATCGATAATTTTGATACCACCAATGCCAACGTAGGTATCGTTGGGGTGGATTTCACTACCCCAGCCGGGGTGACACTCGATGATAGTACGGTAATTTATGAAATCTGTTATACCCTGCTCGGTCCGGTAGAGAATTGTTTCGATGTAGAAGTAAATAATATTCCGCTGCCCTCGGTAACGACGACTGATGGTCAAGGCTCCGTATTTGCCGAAGTGGGGGAAATCTGTATCGAAGATCGCCTAATCATCACCGACGGTCTCATTCAGGGGGTCAGTTGTATCGGCGATTCAGATGGTACCATTCAGCTGAGTGTGGAGGGCGGGCAAGGACCCGTATTCTTTAACTGGAATACCACCCCGCCCCAGAATCAACCGAACGGAAGGGCAATAAATCTCCCAGCAGGAGCCGTCTCCGTTACGATCTTTGATTCCTCTACCCCGCCTCTAGTGCTGCGGGATACCTTCATGATACCGCAAGCCGATCCGCCACCGGTGGCCGACGCAGGACCGGATATTCCGCTAGATTGTAATGGACTTACCAGGATTGAGGGGACGGGTTCCGGTGCGGCGAACCTGACCTACCGTTGGACTACCCTGAACGGCGCCTTTGTCAGCCCAACCGACCAATCATTTGTGCTCGTCAACGTGCCCGGGACTTACTTCCTACGCGTTACTAACAGCGAAACCGGCTGCTTTAGCTCGGATACCATGCGCGTAACCACCGCTAACTTACCCACTGCCGATGCCGGAGACGATCAGGTTTTTGACTGCACCACCACGCAAGTAATTCTCGACGGCAGCAATTCTTCCGGCGGCGCCGGTATCGAATACCAATGGACAGCGCTGGACGGTGGAACCATTGCACCGGGTGATGAAAACCTTGTGACCCCCGCGGTAGAGGCCCCCGGTACCTATCTGTTAGAAGTGATTGAAGCGGCCACCGGATGTTCGGCTACCGACAGCGTGGTGGTAATCGATAATTTTAATTTCCCGATGGCCGATGCCGGAGACGACGAAGAATTGGGATGCGATGGAGACACGGTGACCCTATCAGGGCGCGGCTCCGGAAATATTGAAGCCGTTACCTACCTGTGGACCGATGCGGCCGGAAATATTATTTCGGATAGGGTGGAGGCAGAAGTAGCAACCCTTGGGACTTACTTTTTAGAAGTGACCGATGTATCTTCGGGCTGTTCGCTTACCGATTCGGTGATGGTCATTCCGAGCGCTGATTTCCCCGAGGTGGTCACACTGCCCGATACGGCTTTAAATTGCAATGCCAGTGAAATTATCCTGACCAGCGTTGTGGCTAATGCCGATTCCTTTGCCTTTGACTGGACCGCAGCCAATGGCGGAGTCTTCCAGCCCGGAACAGACACCACCTTGATGCCCGTAGTAAATACGGCCGGCACGTATATTATCAGCGTGGTGAATACGGAAAATAACTGCGAAACGATTGATTCGATTGCCGTAACTGAAGATTTTACCGAGCCGCTTGCTGAGGCCGGCGACGCAGATACCCTAACGTGTAATGAGACCAGTCTGACCCTCGACGGAGCTGGTTCGGCCACCGGTAGTAATATTACGTATGCCTGGGGCTTCGATGGCTCAACCATTGCGGAAGATACCTTGCAACTTGAGATCTTCTCAGCCGGCACTTATTTCCTGACCGTGACCGATTTAAATAATGGCTGTACTGGAGTAGACTCCGTAGTAGTGTTCACAGATGATAATATCCCTACGATCGAGTTGGTAGATGCCCCTATCTTAAGTTGTGCAATTACCGAGGTGCAATTGCAGGTTAACGTCAGTGCTTTAAGCCCCGGGCCGTCTATCCTCTGGACCCCACTCGGTGGAGATGGCAATATCGTTTCCGGTGCTACTACCGAGACGCCGGTGGTCAACCAGGCTGGGACTTACCGTATCGAAGTCACCGATGCCGAGTCGGGCTGCATCGGGCAGCGGGATGTTATTGTAGAAGCCGATACCCTGGCTCCGGTAGCCCAGGCGGGGGACACCCAAATTCTGACTTGCGATACTGAATCGTTGACCCTGAGTGCTGCCGGTTCCGCATCGGGTCCCAATATTCGTTATACCTGGTCGGGGGGCGCCGGCGGGGTGGATCCAATGCCCAATAATACCTTTGAGGTAGAGGTGACGGCGGCGGGTATCTATACCCTAGAGGTGCTGGATACCCTCAATGGTTGTACCGGTATTGACTCCGTATTGGTGGCGCAGGATACGACCTTGCCCAACATCATCATTGCCGATCCGGGGATCCTGAGCTGTACCGACACGGTGCTTTCTCTCGACGCTTCCCAATCGGACAGAGGGGATGAAATTGTTGTACAATGGACCGCCCTGGGCGGCCAGCCGATTAATCCCACTGCCGATCCTTACATCATTGAAGTGACCCAGGGAGGTAGTTATCAATTGGGGCTTACCAATACTTCCTCGGGCTGTGAAAGCATTCAGGTCGTTGAGATTACCGCCGATCAAAATTTGCCAACTGCCGAAGCCGGGCCGGAAACCATACTTGATTGCCCGGATACGCCGGTTGCGCTCGACGGAACGGGCTCCACCACTGGTGCAGGCATCAGCTACCTGTGGACGGCGTTGTCCGGTGGGGGCACCATCAACGGAGCTGATGGTTTGACGCCGGAAGTAAGCGCCGTAGGCACCTACCAAATTGAAGTGCTCGTCGACTCGACCGGCTGTAGCGCTTCCGATCAGGTGAACGTCGTACTTAACCCGGAGCTGACGCCCGCACAGGTAGACGATCCCCAGCAGACAGTTTGTGGTGACGAAATGATTATGCTGTTCGCCAACGATCCGGCTAACGCCACGGGGCGCTGGACCAGTCCTACCGGCGCGAGTATCGAATTCCCCACGGCATCCTCGACCGGCGTAGATAGCCTGCAGCCGGGCACAAATATTTTCATTTGGACGCTTTCTACGGAAGGTTGTATCGGTTACAGTGCAGATTCCGCTCTGGTACAGGTGGCCAATCTGCCCACGGCCAATGATGATCTCACAGATATCGATGGCGGTGGCCCTGAGACGCCCATCAACGTGGCGGCTAATGATTTGTTGTTCGGTGGCGCCGGCATCGTCACCCTGCTCAGCCAACCCTCAATAGGCACCGCACGCGTGGATTCGGGAAATGCGGGGCAAATTCTATACCAGCCCTTGCCGGGTTTGTTCGGCTCGGATGAGTTTACCTATCGGATTTGCAGCAGTACCTGTCCCGATCTTTGCGATTCGGCTACAGTGCGCGTGAATGTACGCCGCGATGATAGTGTCGATGAGAATATCGTCAATGGTATTACGCCGAACGGCGATGGCTTTAACGATCAGCTTATTTTCGACGTGCTGGAGTTGGCACCGGATAATTTCCCCGACAATGAACTCATCGTGTTTAACCGCTGGGGGGATATCGTTTTTCAGGCTCAACCCTACATGAATAACTGGGACGGGACCACTGAAAATGGTAACCCATTGCCGGACGGCACTTACTATTATATCCTGCGATTAGATATTTCGGAGGGTTTGATTTATAAAGGACACATTACCATCCTGAAATAAGCGTGGGACTCCAGCTTTTTCGAGATGAAAAAAAGAGGCAAAAAGCACTTCGCTTTTTGCCTCTAGTTTTTTGAAACATGCTGGTGGGAGAAGCTAGTTGAGGCGCTCAATAATTCCGGCTATACCTTGGCCGCCCCCCACACATGCCGTGACCATACCGTATTTTTTATCTTGGCGGCGCATTTCATTGATGATCTGCGTGGTGAGCTTCGCACCAGTACAGCCCAGCGGGTGGCCCAATGCAATAGCGCCTCCATTCACGTTGACGATGTCGGGGTCGAGGCCCGCTTCCTGAATCACAGCGAGCGACTGGGAAGCAAAAGCTTCGTTGAGCTCTACCATATCGATTTGGTTGAGCTTCATTCCCGCCTGGTCCAGCGCTTTCGGGATAGCAGCTACCGGGCCGATGCCCATAATGAGGGGATCCACGCCCGCTACCGAGCAAGAAATCAGCCGAGCTACCGGTTCCAGGTTGAATTTTTTGACCATTTCCTCGCTCATTACCAGTACGAAAGCCGCTCCGTCAGAGGTCTGGGAGGAATTGCCCGCGGTAACTATACCCCCCTTCGCAAATGCCGGGCGCAGCTTGCCGAGCACTTCCAGGTTGGTGTTGCGCCGCACGCCCTCGTC
Organism: uncultured Saprospiraceae bacterium; assembly: GCA_964530825.1. Classification (GTDB taxonomy): domain Bacteria; phylum Bacteroidota; class Bacteroidia; order Chitinophagales; family Saprospiraceae; genus CAZHCA01. The sequence goes on along the minus strand of CAZHCA010000031.1, from coordinate 35,006 downwards.
GGTATCGACCGTATGGGTTTTTTCAACACGCTGGTCATCCGCCACAAAAACCTCCTTGACGTCTACCGAAACGATCTCGTCTTTAAACTTGCCACTGTCGATAGCTGCCGCCGCTAGCTGGTGGGAGCGAAGTGCAAATTCGTCGGCCTTTTCCCGACTGATGTTGTACTTATCGGCCACTGCTTCGGCGGTCAGGCCCATGCTCACCAGGTAATTTGGGGTATTGGCAGCTACTTCGTAGCTGGGCGCTAGCTTATATCCCGTCATTGGGATCATGCTCATGCTCTCCGTACCACCGGCAATATAGGCATGACCCAAACCCGACCGGATCTTAGCCGTGGCGATGGCGATGGTTTCTAATCCCGAAGCGCAGTAGCGGTTAACCGTCATGCCTGGCGTATCCTTGCCTAGTGCACGCAGTGAGATTTGACGGCCGATCTGCATACCTTGTTCGCCCTCCGGATTGGCGCAGCCTACAATGACATCATCAATTACGCTGGGGTCCACTTCCGGAACTTGCGACATCAGGTATTTGACTACGTCGACGGCCAGGTCATCAGAACGATAGTTGCGAAAGCCACCTTTTCCCGCCTTTCCGACGGCAGAGCGATAAGCTTTTACGATATATGCGTCCATGATACTATTCTTTTTTTAAAAGCTTTTAAATCTTATTAGAAGACAAATTCCAACTAGCTGCGGTTGTCTAGTTGCGCAGCGGCTTATTGGTTGTTAGCATGTGCTGGATGCGTTCTAGTGTTTTTTGTTCTCCGCAAAGGCTGAGGAAGGCTTCTCGTTCCAGGTCCAGCAGATACTTTTCAGAAACCTTTTGCGGCCCGGTCAGGTCCCCACCGCACAATACATTTGCTACTTTATGGGCAATCTTGATATCGTGTTTAGTCGCATAGTTTCCTAATTGCAACTCATTGGCGGCGATGTAGAGTGCCGCCAGGCCAGTGCGACCCAGAACGTGTACGTCTTCGCGTTGGATTGGCTGGGTGTAGTTTTCGGCAAGTTCCAACACTTTCTTTTTCGCTTCTGCGATATTCCGGTCTTTGTTAACCACGACTTCATCGCGGCCTGCCTGCAGGTAGTCATGGTGGTAGGCCTCGTAGGCCGATGTGGCAACCGAAGCCATGGCGATCGTTTTAAAATGCTCGATCAAGGTAGGGATATGTACTTCTCCTTCTTTCAGGGCATCCGAGGTGCGTACGGCAAATTCTTTGGTGCCCGCTCCTCCGGGAATCAGGCCGACGCCTACTTCAACCAAGCCGATGTAAGACTCAGCAGCTGCCACGGCTGCGTCACAGTGCATCGTGATTTCGCAGCCGCCCCCGAACACATAACCCTGGGTGGCTGCTACCACCGGAATGCTGGAGTAGCGACAACGCATCGAGGTTTGCTGGAAAAAATTAACCGCCATATTCAGCTCGTCGAATTCCTGTTCATAAGCCATCTGAGCGATCAGCATCAGATTGGCGCCCACCGTAAAGTTGTTGGCGTTGTTGCCAATGACCATGCCTTTCCATTCGCCCTCTTCGGCCAGTTGGATAGACTCCTGAATACCGCGTAGCACACCCTCGCCGATGGCATTGTAAGCGCTGGTGAATTCCAGGCATAAGACCCCATCGCCAATGTCGTGCAGTATGGTTTCCTTGGTCTTGTGTACCGGCGGCCGATCGCGATAATTGTCGAGAATGACGAACTCGAGCGCTCCGGGGATGATCTGGTAAGATTTGGTGGCGATGTCGTAGTACTTACGGACGCCGTCTTCCCGCTTATAGAAGGTGTTGAAACCATTGGCCATCATATCTTTAACCCAATCGGCTATCTCCTCACCCTGGGCCTCGGCTAATTCGATGCCCCGCTGGATACCGATAATATCCCAGTATTCAAAAGGCCCGACTTCCCAGGCGTAACCGGCACGCATGGCATCGTCGATACTGTAAAGATGGTCGGTAATTTCCGGTATGCGGTTGGAGGCATAGGCAAATAAACCCAGCAGCGACTTCCGCACCAGTTCGCCCCCTTCATCCTCAGCGTCGAAGACCGCTTGGATACGCTTTGGCAGGTCATCGATTTGCTTGGCCAGTTTCAGGCTTTGTAGATCTGGCTTTTCGGTAGGTTCGTATTCCAGCGTCTCTAGATTGAGCGCCTTGATGTGGCGCTTGCCCTCTGCGTCTTTGTGGCTTTCAAAAAAGCCTTTCTTGGTCTTATTGCCGAGCCATTCTTTGTCGAGTAGGAATTGCAGATACTTTGGAAGGACAAAGGTGGCAGCCTGTTCGTCGTCGGGGCAGTTTTCTTTCAGCCCCATAATTACTTTCGCCGCTGTATCCAACCCGATGAGGTCGCTCAGACGAAAGGTACCTGTCTTGGGCCGCCCGATAGCCGGACCGGTCAATTTGTCGACCGTTTCGATGCGCATTCCTAATTCGGTGGTTAGCTGGAAGACCTTAGCCAGGGCATAGACCCCTACGCGGTTACCGATGAAGCCCGGTGTGTCTTTAGCCAGCACCGGTAGTTTACCCAAGTAGCGGTCCCCGTAGTGCATGAAAAAATCGATCACGTCCTGATTGGTTTCCGGTGTAGGAATGACCTCGAAAAGTCGCAGGTAACGGGGTGGGTTGAAAAAGTGGGTGCCGCAGAAGTGCTTACGGAAATCCTCACTACGCCCCTCCAGCATCATATGGATGGGAATACCGGAAGTGTTGGAGGTAACCAGAGAGCCCCGACGCCGGTACTGGTCGACCTGCGCAAAAACCTTTTTCTTAATGTCCAGGTTTTCGACGACGACCTCGATGACCCAGTCACAGTCTTTAATCTTTTCAAAATCATCTTCGAAGTTGCCTACGCTAATGCGGGAAGCGAATTCCTGATCGAACAAGGGAGCTGGTTTGGTTTTAAGCGCCGCCTTGAGCGCTTCTTCCCCGACGCGATTGCGGTTGCCCTCGTCCCCGTCTTTGGGTACAATATCAAGCATCAAAACTTCCAGGCCGATGTTGGCAAAATGGCAGGCAATACCCGAGCCCATCACGCCCGAACCCAGGACTGCCGCTTTCCGTATTCTTCTACTCATGAAAGTATATTTTGGTCTTCATTTGAAAAGATCGGTACATTCTAGCGAAATTTCGCTAACTAAGCAAAAATAAGAATATTGCGCAAAAATGAAACCCGGGATAACAGAAGAGTTTGAGAAACGGGTCTTGCCGTAGGGTGTTGGGCAAGAATACCGGTGGGGATAAAATCCCCAGGGCCGCACGTTTGGGAATGGATATATGATCCATTTTTTTATTTTTAGCACGCCGTTTATAATTATTGGACCGCAAGGTTCGTTACCCAATTTTACTAGTAAATACCAATTGTTTATGTGGCGTACACCCCTGCTTTTATTTCAAGGTGCTGTTGCGGAAGGTCTTAATCGCCAGTCGGGCGAAGGTGTTGCGGAAAAGTCCGAATCGCTGTTCGAGGTGATATTATCTTCCGGCCCGCTGGGGATCGGAATTATGATCGTCTTGGTGATCCTGTCGTTTATCGGCGTCTATATTTTTGTAGAGCGCTATGCTGCCATCAAGCGCGCCGGTCGGATCGATCAGAGTTTCATGAATAACATCCGGGCCAATGTGCAGTCGGGCAATATTGCAGGTGCCAAGGCGCTTTGCCAATCGACCGATTCGCCCGTTGCACGTATGGTAGAAAAGGGGATCCAGCGCATTGGTAAACCCTTGCGCGATATCGACGCAGCCATTGAAAACGTAGGTAACTTGGAGATTTTCAAGCTGGAAAAAAACCTCTCCACTTTGGCTAGTATCGCCGGTGCTGCTCCCATGATCGGTTTCTTTGGAACGGTGACCGGTATGATCCTTGCGTTTTACGAGATGAAAACCCAGCAAAATGTGACGCCTACCGTACTGGCAGGAGGAATTTATCAGGCGCTGCTAACCACGGCATTTGGTTTGTTCATTGGTATTCTGGCCTTTATCGGTTACAACATACTGGTAGCCAACGTAGAAAAGGTCGTCTACAAAATGGAACGAACCACAGTAGAGTTCATGGATCTCCTCCAGGAACCAACCGTCTAATTCAAATTTGTTCGTATGGGGATGCAGAAACGCAATAAGGTTAGCGCAGAGTTCAGTATGTCGTCTTTAACGGATATTATTTTTTTGCTGCTCATCTTTTTTATGTTGACGTCTACGCTGGTCAAGATCGATCCGTTCGAACTGCCCGAATCCGATTCCAAGACGGTGGCGGCGACTTCGGTAGTGGTCAGTATCTCCAAAGACGGACAGCACAAGATGAGCGGGGTAGATATTTCTCCGAGCGCACTGGAGCGAGCCATTGCGCAAAAACTGCGGGAAACCGAACCCGATCAACGCGAAGAATATACCATTACGATCGCCGCCGAGGTGGGTACGCCTTTTGATTACGTTACGAACATCATGAAAATTGCCAACCGCCAACAGGCGCGCGCTATTATTGCAACACAGCCCAGCGGTGGCACCGAATAAAAGGGATTCAGGAATATGGGATTGAAAAAACGGAGTAGGGTAAGCGCACAGTTTAATATGTCGTCATTGACCGACATTATTTTTCTGCTGCTCATTTTTTTCATGCTGACTTCCAGCCTGGTTGCGCCCAATGCCCTAAACCTGAAGATTCCGGGTAGTTCCCAATCAAGAAAGGTATCGACCAACCAAATCCCTCGGGTAAGCATTTATCGCAATGGTGGTTACGCCCTCAATGGAGTCCGCCTTGATTTTCCGGCTCTGGAACGCGAGCTGGCGGCCCGTAACCGGGCTTCCGCCCGCCAGGTGAGCATCGTAATCGATCCGCAGCGCGGCACCCCTACTGAGTACGTAGTGAAAATTATGGATCTGGCCCGTCGCCTGAATATCAACGGCATACTGGCCATGGAAGAGTAAGACCGGGCACATTTTCAGGAATTCCGGCGGTCATCTTTGCGTTGGTACCATAAGAAAGCCTAGGATATGGAAGAATACATTAGCCCACAGGAAAGTCGCAATAAACGCCGGGGGATCATCGTGAGCATGATCTTTCACGCCGTACTTATCACACTAGCATTGTTACCCTTTCTTAGGTATCCGGACCCGCCCCCCGGTCAAGAGGGTATCCTGGTAAACCTAGGCTTGCCTGATCAGGGGCAGGGTACGGAGAACGCTCCGCCCGACCGCTCGGAAGAGGAAGTGGATCCACCTCCCCAGCCTGAACCGGAAGTTTCGGAACCCGCAATAGACCCCGAACCCGAACCCGTGCCGGAAGAAGAGATTATTCAGTCCGAAGATCCAGAAGAGATCGCTATTCGGGAGGAGGCAGAGCGCAGAAAACGCGAGCAAGCGGAAGCGGAGCGCCGCGAGCGCGAAGAAGCAGAGCGCAAGCTTCGTCAGCGGGAAGCGGCAGAACGCAAACGCCGTGAAGAAGAAGCCCGCCGCAAAGCCAAAGCAGATAAGCTTAAAGATGATTTGGGGGAGCTCTTTGGCGACGGCGAGGGCAAAGGGGAGACTGGCAAGCAGGGGAACCAGGGCGACCAACAGGGTAATCCTGACGAATCCAAGCTGGAGGGCATCAGTAAGGGGGTAGGCACTGTAGGTGGCGGACTTAGTAGCCGGGGTGTCCTGGCCAGCCCGCAACCGCAGGATAATTCTCAGGACGCTGGTACGGTCGTTGTATCGGTTTGTGTCGACCGCGCGGGTAAAGTAGTAAGTGCCAATTACACCCAGCGGGGCACGACAGCCTCCAGCTCGCGCCTGATCAAGCTAGCCGAATCGAACGCTCGCCGCTGGAAGTTTGCCGAAGGCGATATCGATAAGCAGTGCGGCACCATTACCTACCGCTTTAAGGTGCAATGAGGGATTTTCCGTACCTTTCGCTTCACACCAACGGCAATCTCCCGGCATGCCTACACGCTCTTACGCAACTACGCTAGCATATTTGTATCAACAGTTGCCGATGTTTCAACGGATTGGCGCTGCCGCGTTTAAAAAAGACCTCACTAATACCATTCGCCTGCTGGATGCCCTCGGCAACCCGCACGAACGATTTCCAAAGGTCCACATCGCCGGTACCAACGGTAAGGGGACTACCGCCCACATGCTGAGCGCCGTATTACAGAAGGCCGGGTACCGAACGGGCCTTTATACTTCGCCGCATTACCGCGACTTCAGGGAACGGATTAAGGTGGATGGCAACTACATCCCCGAAGAGGAGGTGGTGGCATTCGTTGCCGATTACCAGGGGCTGTTTGAGATGGTGAGCCCCTCCTTTTTTGAGATCACCGTGGCGATGGCCTTTTGGTATTTCGATCGGGCTCAGGTCGACATCGCCGTAGTCGAGGTCGGCATGGGAGGGCGGCTCGACTCGACCAACGTCATCCTGCCGTTGCTTAGCGTAATTACCAATATCTCGTTCGATCATATGGAATTTCTGGGTGATACCCTCCCTAAAATTGCAGGCGAGAAAGCCGGCATTATCAAGCCTGAAATTCCGGTTGTCGTTGGAGAAACCCACCCTGAGACGGCACCCGTTTTTCAGTTGCGCGCGCGCGAGCTGGCTTGCCCTCTCGTTTTTGCCGATCAAGAACTAACCGTGGAACTGCTAGACCAGGGACTCACCCATACCCAATTTAAGGTGAGCGATACCGAAGGTCGTGTGTTGCATCCTGCCTTGAGGGTGCAAGGAAGGGGGCCATTCTTATCAAAGAACCTCACCACAGCACTGATGGTGCTGGAGGTGCTGCCGGAGCCCTGGCGTCTGGACTGGGCAATCCGGGCAAGTGCTTTTCAGGACTTTCATGAACGCACGCGTTACCAGGGGCGCTGGCAAATTTTACAAACCTCGCCCTTGGTGATTACCGACAGCGCCCATAACGAAGCAGGGGTACGGTCCGTTATCCAGGCATTACTCGATAGTGCTGAGGCAGATCTGCACATCGTTTGGGGAATGGTTAAGGATAAAGACCGGGGTGACATCCTGAGCCTGTTACCCAGGCGAGCCCATTATTATTTTTGCAGGCCCAACGTGCCGAGGGGACTGGATGCATCGGTGCTTGCACGGGAAGCCCAGGAGATGGAACTTAGGGGGAGGACTTACCAATCGGTGAGTGCTGCTTACGAAGCAGCGCGGAAAGCCGCTGAAGCCGGCGATCTGGTGTTTATTGGAGGGAGTACCTTTGTAGTGGCAGAGGTTGTCCCCGAGCCGAAGAAAGCGGCTGGGGGGTGAGCAAAAGAATAAAAGTCAAAACGATTGTTTTGTAAAATAAAAAAGGCACTCCCGACGGAGCACCCACATAAACTATAAACAAACAAAAAACATTAGCGATTTAAAAACTGAAGGCAAAACAACAGCTGGTGCAAAGTGTTCAGATTTTGTTGCTTTTTTACTAAAAACCATCCAGTCTAAGTAGTTTTAACTTGCATGAGCAACTCAAACACATCTAATCAACCACCGAACCGTCCGTCATGGGGCAACATTGCCATTGGCGTGGGGATTGTTCTGGTCTTGTTTTTTCTTTTTCCTCCGATGCGCTACGTACTAATTATGTTGCTGGGCCTCGTTGCGCTGATCTGGTTAGGCTGGGATCTGTTCGAGCGATTTTCGGAACGCAGGCAGCAGCAACAGTACGCTCAGACGCTGGAGGGGCGCATTCGCAATCGCCTGGAAAAATGTGAGGCGCTACAGGCAGAGAATGAGCAGCAATTGGAAGAAATCGAAGCAACTCTGCAGGACTTAAACCACCGCCTGGCCCAGAAGGAACAACTGAGCCCCCGCAACAAAGTGCGCTTAGAACAGCTTCAGCAAGGCTACGAACGTGAACTAAGGCTGCGAAAAACCAAGTCGCGCTTTTACCAGGAATGCATTCAGCGCCTCAGCGTTTTACTCAATAACCACTTGCTAGAAAAAGAAATCGAGGAGCGTCGCAACCGCCTAGAAGAACTGCGCGAAGATCAATACGACGAGCTGGAAGAGATGGAACAAATCCGTTACCAAATTGCTTCCAGTGGCGACTACCTGCAGACGATTGAAAACCTATCGGGACGCATGCTGGGCAGTGAAAATCTGGAAGAAGCCCAGGGGTTAGAGCTCGAGCTCAAAAAAATGACACGCGAATTAGGCGGCGACGTTTAACGCGGATTAGCCGAGGATTCCATGTAGTCGGCGAATGTCATCTTTTTATAGTGCTCTTCATTAACAAAGCGTAGCTCGCGCAGGATGCGGTCGGCCGGCTTGAAACCCGGTGAAATCGTGATGCGTTCCATTTTTTCGTTGAGGTAGACAAATGACGGATAACCCAAGCGGCCATTGAGTAGGGCATAGGCTAACTCATGCACGCCGCGGCGACCGGCCTCTACAAACTTGAAGGTCGTTCCGTTGAACTCGATCTCATCTTTGCGTTCGGCATCGAATTTAATAGGGTAAAAATTTTCGTTGAGGTACCTGACCACTTTGGGGTCCTTGAAGGTGGTGGCATCCATTTTTTTACAATAACCACACCAATCGGTGTACATATCGATAAAAATCTTGCGCGGGGATTCTTCGTTAGCGGCCAGGGCCTCTTCCCAGGTATACCACTTGATCTTTTCTTCAACGGGTGGGTCTTTGGCTAACAAGGATAAAGCGCTGAATAAGATCAAGGTAAGAACGGTCCAATATTTCATGATGCTTTCAGTTTAAAGTATTGGTAAATATAAGGTTTGTACCGGAGATAGACAGGTTCGCATTTTCGATTAAGATACCCTTAACCAAAAACACCAGCCGGGCGGACATTGGTTGTCGGGCCGTTTGGGAAGTTTAGAAGATAAATGAACAGGATATCGGCTAGTTCCCTTTATCTTGGTTTTGTTGAAAAGATACTTATGGAAAAAATAGTGGTTGGCGTAGGTGGTTCGAGTGGCTCGATTTACGCAAAAGTTCTGTTTGACCGCCTGGCGCAGTTGAATGAGCAGTGGCAGTCGGTAGGCGTAGTAATGAGCAAAAACGCTCAGTTCAACTGGGAATATGAGTTGGGCAATCGCGACTTCGAGCAGTACCCTTTTGATTTTTATGAGAAAAACGATTTCATGGCGCCGTTTGCTTCGGGCTCGGCTCGCTACGGTGTGATGATCGTATGTCCCTGCTCCATGGGCCTGATGGGTCGGATTGCAGGGGGTATCTCTAACGATCTGCTCACGCGTGCGGCGGATGTTGTACTTAAAGAACGCCGCCGTTTGATCTTAGTGCCCCGTGATACACCCTACAGCTTGATCCACATCAATAACATGAAGTTACTCACCGAGGCCGGGGCCGTAGTTTGTCCGGCCAGCCCATCCTTTTACAGCCGTCCCCAAACCATGGAAGCGCTGGCGGCTACGGTCGTCGACCGGGTAATCGATCTGGCCGGACTGCGCCTAGACACTTACCGGTGGGGCGAAAAAGATGCATAAACCGCAATACGAAGTAATATGAATTATCCAATGTTGACTGCAGGAATCATCCTGCTTATTTCACTAACCCGCCTTTCGGGGCAAAATACTATTCAAGATATGGATTCTGTGAGCTATAGCCTGGGCGTATTGGTCGCGCAAAATCTCAAGTCGCAAGGCATGGGTGCGCTTAACGCCAATTCTTTCGCCAAAGCCGTAGAGGATGTCATGCAAGGCCGTGACCTGCAAATTGAGCCTACCCAGGCCAACGCCATCGTACAGACCTATATGCAAAAGAAGCAGGAGGCTCAGTACGAAACCGTCATTAAAACCGGTGAAGAATTTCTCACCAAAAATGCAGAACGCGAGGAAGTAACCCAGCTGCCGAGCGGCTTGCAGTACGAAGTGCTGAAGGCAGGGGAAGGCGAGGTACCTTCTGCTCAGTCGACCGTCACTGTTCACTACGAAGGGAAACTACTCGACGGTACAGTTTTTGACAGTTCCTACAAGCGGGGCGAGCCGGCAACCTTTGGTGTGACGCAGGTTATTGCCGGGTGGACCGAAGCCCTGCAACGTATGCCGGTAGGGTCGAAGTGGAAACTCTATGTACCGGCCGAATTGGCCTACGGTCCCCGCGGTGCGGGAGGGAAGATCGGACCGTACGAGACCTTGATTTTCGAAGTCGAATTGTTAGGTATCCAATAGAGCGACCAGAGCGGCTATGGATCGACCTGGGTGCCGGTGGTCGCTAACTTATAAGTGCTGACATGGAGATCGACATTATTACCGTTCAACCCGATTTACTGCGCAGCCCTTTTGATCATTCCATTATGAAGCGGGCGCAGGAAAAGGGCCTTTTGTCGATCAACTTGATCGACCTGCGGCCCTACGGGTATGGAAAGCATCAGCAAGTGGACGATTACCAGTATGGTGGCGGAGCGGGTATGGTCATGATGGTCGAGCCGCTCGCCAATTGTATCGACGAACTGCAAAAAGACCGGGCCTACGATGAAATCATTTATTTCACTCCCGATGGGCAACGTTTTGACCAGCCGGCCGCCAACCGGTTGTCTCTGCAACAGCGCCTGCTCCTGATTTGTGGCCACTACAAGGGCATCGATGAACGCATCCGGGAACACTATGTAACCTTGGAAATTTCTATCGGCGATTACGTTATTTCGGGAGGCGAGCTGGCCGCGGCAGTTGTGGTTGATGCTATCGGGCGCGTCCTCCCCGGCGTATTGGGAGACGAAACTTCGGCCCTGACTGATTCTTTTCAGGACCGGATGCTGGCCCCTCCGGTCTATACCCGGCCGGCTGAGTTCCGCGGCTGGGAGGTGCCCGAAATCCTGCTTTCGGGCAATTTTCCCGCTATCGAAGCGTGGCGATACGAGCAGGCCCTAAGGCGAACCAGAGACCGGCGACCGGATCTCTTGGAGGAAGAATAGGTCACTGGAGAGCAGACCTGGTGGTCAGGGGAAGGTGGATTCAATACAATAGGCGACAATATTGTCGGCAAACGTACCCCATTTATTCATCACCTGCTTGTTCCCCTAACAGTTGCGCCAGAGTTTTGTACAGTCCGCCGTCGTGTACAATTCGGGCGCCCGATTCCAGCATGCGGAAAAGCTCCTGTTCGCGTTGTGGTTGGTAGGCCTTTTCGCCCCGGTAAAGGCGAAGTTCGGCCTGAGAAGTCTGCAGGATTTGTTGCATGGCCTCGGGTGTGGCATCGGCTGTAAAGTCGAGTTCGGTATCGCCTTCAATTTTTACCCCCAGCATAATGATTTTATGGGGCAAACAACGAAACGTCTTAATGTCTTTAGGGGTTTTGAACTCAAGGTATTCGATCTTACGGAGGACTTTGTCGAAAACGATATCGGAGAAAATTTCAATCAGGTCCTCTGCTTTACGGGGCTCCTGTTTTTTAAGGGCCTCCCATTCGGCGGCAACGACACTATTGGCGGCCAGAAAATTGACAAAATCCGATTTCAGTTCTTCCAGTTCTTCACGCGATAAGCGGCGGTATTTCATGTCAGTGATTGCTAATGTGGAAATGGCAGCTGGCTCTTTGCTGAAATAATCCGGGTAAGTCTTGCCGGAGACGAGGGCAATGGTAGCCAAAAAATCCTTAAACTTGCAACGCAAAATACCAAGAAAACAATTCCTCTACCTATGGATTGGATCCTGTTGCTCGCCATGCCCGATTTTAGTAGTGTAGAAGTGTGGGTCAGCCTGCTCACCATAACATTTCTGGAGATTGTACTGGGCATCGATAATATTATCTTTATTTCCATTGCGGCTGGTAAATTACCCAAGGAAGATCAAAAACGAGCCACCAACATCGGTCTTATTCTGGCCATGATTTTGCGTCTTTTGTTACTGGCTGGGGTAGGTATCCTGATCGCGATGCAGGAGCCCGTGCTAGAATTTCACAATGCTTTTATTGATGGGGCCCTTTCCGGTCAGAGCATAATCCTCATTTTGGGAGGTCTCTTCCTGCTCTATAAAAGTACGACCGAGATCCACCATAAACTGGAGGGTGATGCAGCGCACGAAGACCAACAGCTTACCAAAAAGGCCACCTCGCTGACCCGGGTAATCCTGCAGATTACCTTGATCAACGTCGTGTTTTCTTTCGATTCCATCCTTACTGCGGTAGGGCTGACGGATAGTATTATGGTGATGGCTATTTCCATCATAGTCTCGATAGTAGTTATGATGCTATTTGCCATTCCAGTAGCTGACTTTGTCAACCGCAACCCCTCGATTCAAATGTTGGGGCTTTCCTTTTTGCTGCTTATTGGGTTTATGCTAATCACCGAGGGCGCCCACCTTGGGCATGTGAAGATCGTCGGGCAGGAAATTGGTGCCATTCCGAAGGCTTACCTCTATTTTGCGATCGCATTCTCGCTTCTGGTTGAGGTGCTTAACATGCGCTTGCGCAAAAAACGGGATCCAGTCGTGCTGCGCGATCTGAAGGGCGAGACGATGAAAACAAAAGAGGCAACTTCGAATTGAAGAAAAGCCCGCCGCTGAGATCAAGCGACGGGCCTACATGGTCATGAATGGGAGTATGCGGGTTCTTGAAGTACCAATAGTGAACAGACTGCTATTCCAGTTCCTCGCAGGTGAATGCCAATTGTTGAAGAATGGCCTTTACCTGGGATATGGACAGATGGGCATTATCGATGCGCAGAACTTTATCGCAATCCTCCAAATCGAAAGTAATTCTGGCGTCCGGGTACAAAGACTGTAACAAGACCTTGCATTGTTCCGCCTCCTTGTTCTGCTGAACAGTTGTTTTGAAAACCCATACCATAGGCGTTATTTTTTTGATTAATGGATATCACCCAATTTCCTGGGAAGACTACTTACTCCTAAGAAGTGCGTAGAGGCCGTCGAATTTTTTCATCAATTCCTCTTGCATGCCGCCAAGATCCTCCCGTAAAACTTGTCGTATGCCCGCACCATCGATGACGGCTACGAGTATTTCAGCAAATAGCACGGGGTCCAGGTGAGAAGCAACCTCTCCGTTCGCTTGCGCACGCCGGAAGGCTTGCTCCCAAATTACCAGTTCCTCTTTGAATTTTTGCTCCACCATTTCTTTGAAGTGGGGGAGCAGCCGTTGGGCGCCAAACGCCAACTGAAAGTAATTGATCAAGACGCTTTCCTCTCCTGGGAACATAGCTTCGAGATCTTCCATTTTGGCTTTTACCAAGCGCACGTAAGTTGCGAAAAAATCTCGCAGATTATCCGCCTGGATATTGGTGTACAAGTCATCCTGAACTTTAAGCATGTAAATGTCGACTACTTCCAGAAATACCGCCTCTTTGCTGGCAAAGTGGTGGTAAAAAGCGCCCTTCGAGAGTCCGGTTTCTGCTAGTAGTTCCTTGAGCGTCACTTCTTTGAAACTCTTTTTTAGAAAGAGCTTTAGTCCGGTGCGTATAATCTGTTCTCTGGCCGTACCCATTTCTTCTTTTTCTGTGTAACTATCCCGTTTCCAAACATACCGACTGTTCGGTTTGTAAGGTAGTACAAAATTTTGAATTTGTAAATAGGGGATGGAAAAAATGGGACCGACCCCGGCGCACTGGCAGTTTGCTCTTGGGGCTAGATGCTTTACATTCCCCGATTGCGCTTTATTTCCGGTGCGGTGAGGACGTAGGTCTGACCGTGATAATTTAATTTGTACAGGATGCGATCGCTAGGACGGGTTTCATCGGCGGGCAGGATATAGTAGGCTTCCGGAATTTTATTAAAATTTTGCAATACGGGTGCTTTGCGGTACCGGTTGAGGTAGGCGATGAGCGTGAAGGATACGCGGGAATCGTTGAGCAGGTATAACGGCGCGTCTTCGGGCACCATTTGGTGAATGCGTTTGGCTTTATCGCGTTGGGCCTGCGCTTCAGTGTCGTGGTTGCGTTGGGGCAAGATTGTGAGATCGAAAAACAGACGCGCGACGGCCAGGGACAGAATAAGCAGCGGAATCTGCAAGCCGGGATAACGAACGCGAAAATAGGCCAGCGCTCCAAAGCTCAGAAAAAAAACTATAGCCAAAGGCCAGCGATAGGCAAGAAAATCGAAGTTTTCCATAAACGGCAAAGCCAATGCACCGAGTGGGAGCGCAAAAGTAATTAAGAGAGTAAAACCCTGCACTGTCCAAGCGCGCCAAGGGTGGGCGAGGTCGTGACGCGCCTGCCAGGCATAAACGAGTACGAGCAGAATCAGTGGGTACAGGGCATAGATATAGCGTAGCCGGGTACCGGGAGAAAACCAGTAGACCGAGACATTAACCAAAACGGTAAGCAGGGCGAAGGTAACCAGGTTGTTTTTAAGAAGTTTACTCAGCAAATCGCTACGCATCAGATAGACCATAAAAATGGCTCCTGGCAAGAGATCTTTGATGATGTGCAGCGGCAGGGTAATAATATGGGCAAATAATTGCCAAAAGGTCTTCTTGGCCATGGTGCGGTCGGAAGACTCATCGAGTAGGGTAGTCAGAAAAGGGGTAGGGTCGTTGAACCGGGAATAGATGTAATAATAACCAGCGCTAAGGAGCACAAAAAGTAGGATGCCCAGGAGGTGGGCGATGGAGAACAGCTTCTTCCAATCCTTGGTATAGATGAGCCAGGAAACCAGGGTCAGTCCTGTAAATGCTATCGAGGGCAGGCCTTTAGTCAGGAATCCAATAGCCCCCAGGCCATAGGCAAAAAGGTATAGAGGATAGTAGCGATTTTGCTGCTGAAAATGAAAAACCGCCAGCATGCTGCCCAGGGTTATGAGGGCGTAGAAGAGATCAATTTCAGCAAGGGTGGTGAAGTAAAAAAGCATGCCGCCGGAAACCAGGAAGAGCAGGGTACTCAGCCAGGCCGCTTCGGTATTTACGTACTTATTTACCTGCAGAAAGAGCAACAGGCCGATCACAAAGGTAGAGAGGACCGTGGGCAAACGGACCGCCCATTCGGAAAAGCCGCCGTGTATCCAGGCACTGATGATGAGCAACCAGTTATAGACCGGAGGTTTATTGTAGTAATAGGCGCCCAACTGGGTGGGTACCCACCAGTTGCCGCTATAGTACATTTCCATAGCAATCAAGGTGCGGCGCGGTTCCTCAAGGTACAGCGGCTGCAAGCCCAGGTTGAGCAACATACCCAAAATGAGAAGTACTAGGCTTAGCCGGTAAATGGTTTTTTCATTCATGCCCTGTCGACGGTATTCTACCCCGCCGAAAAATGGCAAATCTTTCCGTAAAAGGAAAATATTAATACTTCAGGACACGTGTTTTCCATGTAATTGCGATCTGCAAGACCTAAAAGGCGGCTGGATTTTTACGTTCAGGCCGAACTTAAGGGCATTTTCCGTTTTATTATGGTGTCGATTGGCCGGAAAATAAAGCCGATGGAATACAGGGATCTTTCCTTACTACTTCTTTGTCTGTTGTTCGGTAACCTCATACTGCCGGTCCGTGGCTGGAGTAAACTGTTTAAATCAGTGGGCGGAAGGTCGAATTTTGCCGACCCAATAGGGTTCGGTGACCAAACATCCCTTATATTAGCGATTCTTGCGGAGGTCGTTTATTCGTTTTTATTAATAATCGGGTGGTACATGCGTTGGGCGATCGTACCCTTATTGGTAAACATGACTGTAGCTACCTTCGTCGTACATGGCGACGAACCTTTCAACACGATGGAAAAGGCTGGTTTCTATTTGGGCGTCTGCGTGGTTCTTCTGCTGTTAGATCCGGGAATATACATTCTGGATACCGGTTACCTTCAAGGTTTTAAAATGGGGTTATGAAAGGATTTGGGTTCCTGATTATCGGATTATTGGGGATTAGTCTCTGGAGTTGTCAGTCGAACGGTGAGGCTGCCGGAGGGGCTCCATACCGGGAGATAAGGGGTTCCACAATGGGCACCTACTACCGGATAGTTTTGGAAGATACGGCTAATCAGGTGAAAAAGAAGGTGCTGGACTCCCTGCTGTTGAGTCTGAACGAGCAGGTGTCCACTTACATGGAGCAAGCCACCATTTCCATTTTCAATCGTTCTCCGAAGGGGATTCGTCTGGACACCGCCGGGCCACCCTCTGCCGTCAGCGTAGCTAACATCCATTTCCGGAAAAACTGGAGCCTTGCTCAGGCGGTTTACGAACGCACGAACGGAGCATTTGACCCCACCGTGATGCCCCTAGTCAATTACTGGGGGTTCGGCTACGAAGGTGAACCCCTCACGACGGTGGATTCCAATATCGTAGATTCTTTAATGCAATTCGTTGGTCTGACCAAGGTCCGTTTGGCGGGGAACTATATGAAAAAATCCGCACCCGGTGTGCAGGTCGACTTTAGCGGGGTGGCTAAAGGCTACGGAGTGGACTTATTGGGCGAACACCTCGAGCAACAAGGCATTGCCAATTATCTGATCGATATCGGCGGGGAGGTGCGCACCCGCGGGCGCAATGCAAAGGGAAACACCTGGCAGATTGGAATTAGCTTGCCGGACGCCCGTGCCGGCTTAAATGAAATCCAGACTGCATTGCCGCTGCAAGAGGGTGGACTGGCGACCTCAGGTAATTACCGCAACTTTTACAAAGTAAATGGCATTACCTACAGCCATACCATTAATCCCGCTACGGGATTCCCTGAACGCAGTGATCTGCTCAGCGCTTCTGTTTTCGCCTCCGACTGTGCAACCGCCGACGCTTACGCAACCGCTTTTATGGTATTGGGCGCCGAGCGTGCTAGGGAGCTGGCGGAACAATTACCGGACATTGAGGCTTATTTTATTGTACGGCGTGATGCTCAGCGTATGTATGTGCGCTATACAAGTGGCCTGGATTTTGTACTGAACACAACTACATTGCAATAGCGATAATCAACTATCATTTATGGAAAACTTGCCCCTTCAACTAGACCGTGATCTGTGTTTTTTCGATATCGAAGCCACTGGTTTGAGCGTTGTCCGCGACCGCATTTTACAAATTGCTATTTTGAAATTCCCCAAAGGCGGTAAAGCAGCCGAAGAGCTCTCGATGCTGATCAATCCCGGGATTCCGATCTCACTCGAAGCCATGCAGGTGCACGGTATCGAACCCAACGATGTGGCTAATAAGCCTACTTTTGCTCAGGTGGCCCAGCGATTGTACGATTTCATCGGTAATGCCGATTTAGCAGGCTATAATTCTAATCGATTCGATATCCCCTTATTGATGGAAGAGTTTGCACGCGTAGGTATGGAATTCTCTATGGAGCGGCGGCGTACCATTGACGTGCAGCGCATTTTCTACAAAATGGAGCCGCGTACACTACGGGCAGCTTTGAAATTCTATTGCAACCAGGAGATGGAGGATGCACACGACGCTATGGCTGATGTGCGGGCTACGGTCGAAGTTTTTAAGGGACAGCTGGAGAAATACAAAGGTGTAGATCTGGTTGGCGAAGACGGCGAAATTGAAAAGGAACCGGTACGTCCAGACGTACAACATCTTTACCAATTCACCAGTGACCTTCGGTTTTTGGACGCCACCCAGAAGCTCAAGGTCGATATCAACGGGGAAGTCGTTTTCAATTTTGGAAAATACAACGGCAGACCAGTGGCACAGACGCTGACTGAAGACCGGAATTACTTCAATTGGATTATGAATAAGGAATTTACCTCTCAGGTCAAGCAGCTCGTCAGACAACTGGTCAAAGATTATGAGCGGAAAAAAAATGCGTAGCGGAGGGCTATTGTTAGCCTTATGCATAGTAGCGGCGAGTTGTGTGGAAGAGGTCGACGGGTGCCTCGATATTCGAGCCGTCAACTTTCAGGCCGATGCCGATAATGGGTGCGGCGATTGTTGCACATTCCCCGTCTGGAACATTCAATTGCGCCACCGTGCAATCCGTGGCGCTGACACCACAATCTTCTCGGTGGGCGATTCGGTATATGTCGATGATTTCGGCCAGCCCTACCGTTTTGCTAGCATCCGTTATTTCCTTTCGGGTTTTCAGCTACGTGATGTTTCTGGGAACCCCCTGGGGGTAACTGATTCCATTGGCCTTTTCTTATTGGAGGGAGGTGCCATTCGAGATACGACGGTAGAAGACAATTTTATACTTGCGAATCCCGAAGATTTTACCAATATTACCCTAACTGATATTATTGGAGACGGTAAACATGAGCAACTATGCTTTTCAATGGGGTTGCCAGATTTTGCTTCGCGATCAATTCCTGATTCGATTCCCACGAATCACCCGCTAGCCACCGCCGGACTTTATCAAGTATCCTCCGGAAACCGCTTGATTGCTGAAATTGCTTTATTTCGCGACACCTTGAGCGAAACTATGGCCGATACATTTGAGATTGAAGGTAGTTTGCAGGCTTTGGAAATATGCGATCCGGTCAGCTTTAGTCTGACACCCGGATTTGATGTCGAGACCCAGATCGAGGTGAACTATTTAAATTGGATGCAGGGCATTGATGTACGCAATGAGGAAAAAAGTCAGATAGCAGCAAAATTATACGCCAATTTCCCGACTGCTTTTCGGGTGTTAAGCGTTGAATTAGAAATAGATTAAAAATTATCGAGCTATGAAAATAAATGGATGGTTATTCTTTCTGCTTATGTTGAGCGCCGGTGTCTTATTTACCGGTTGCGACGACGATGATGATAATGACGTGGCCAATGCCAATGTCAATCTTCAATTCCTGGCCACCTTTGACGGCGAACCACTGGTAATGTACGACCGCGAATACGACTACCTCGAAGGTATGCGGGTGCGGTTCCAATTATTCCAGTATTATATTAGCGATGTGCAGCTCGTACGCCAGGACGGCCAGGGCAATACAGAGCTGGTCGATATCGACTTGGTTGCTTACGGCGAGGTGACCACCGATGCACAAGCTCAAGAAGGAATACAGATCAGCCTAACAGAGGTACCTCCGGGTGAGTATAGCGGCATACGGATGGGGCTGGGCGTCTCGCAAGATCTGAACGCTACACAGCCCGGCGACTATGCACCCGGGCATCCGCTTTCGGGGCACTACTGGTCGGCTTCTACCGGCTATGTCTTTACCAAGATTGAGGGCAATGCCGACCTAGACGGTGACGGTAATTTTTCGGAGAAGCTCACTTTTCATATCGGTACCAATCCGGCCTATCGGGAAGTTAGTTTCAATGCGCCTATCGCAATCGGTTCTGGCGAAACAGTAGGCATGCAATTTACGGTAGATGTTATGGATGTTTTAAGTGATGGACAAGGGCAATTCGTCGATTTTCGTCAGGTAGCCACCGACCATACCAACGATATGGAACTGGTTAATTTCCTTTCGGATAATTTGGTGAACGCTCTGCAAATGCAGCAACAGTAAAGATTACGCCCAGAAGCATGTCGATTCGATGGACCGGATGGCTGGGACTGGGGAGCCTACTCCTGGCCCTAATCTTGTGGTTGGTTCTGGGTAGGACCCCTGACCTTAACCCCATGGTAGTACCTTGGGAGGAGCCCTCTTATTTTGTCCGTATGCACGTTCCGGCAGACAATCCTATTACCGAAGAAGGTGTTGCACTGGGACGTCGGTTGTTTTACGATCCTATACTATCGGCCGACAGCTCTACTTCATGCAGCACTTGCCACCAACCGGGCAGAGCATTTACCGATGGCCGGCCGCTGGCAATCGGAGTGCGAGGTCGAAGGGGCGAGCGCAACGCGCCTACCCTGCTCAACGTTGGATACCTGTACAAAGGGCTATTTTGGGATGGCCGCGTTTTGACCTTAGAAGAGCAGGCCCTGCATCCGGTTCGCGAAGCAGCCGAGTTGGGCAATACCTGGGCCGAAGTAGCACGTCGCTTAGAGCGCCATCCTGAATATCCTTCACTATTCGAAGCTGCTTTTGGGGCGGAGGTAGCCCTGGCAATCGATAGCCACTTAGTAGCCAAGGCCTTAGCTCAATTTCAAAGGACACTGGTGAGTTACGATTCCAAATACGACCGGGTAATGAGAGGAGAGGCTATTTTTAATCCAAGCGAGGAGCGAGGTTTTAAAATTTTTTTCGATGCCGATCCAGAGCATTTACCGGTAAGTGAGTGCGGGCATTGCCACCTGGACCCGATGTTCACCGATCAAGGCTATTTTAACAATGGCATCGATTCGGTCCGGAAACTGGAAGATCTTTTAGATCCCGGCCGGTTCCAGGCTACCGGAATACGCTATGATCGCGGAAAGTTCCGCACGCCGACCCTACGCAATATTGCGCTCACGGCGCCCTACATGCATGACGGGCGGTTTGACCACCTTGAAGAAGTACTCGACCATTATCAGAAAGGGGGGCACGCTGGTATCAATGTGAGCCCCAATGTAATGCCTCTGCAACTCGACGAACAAGATCGTCAGGATTTGATCAATTTTTTGAATACCCTCACGGATACGAGCGCAGTGGAAAACGAAGCTTATGCAAATCCGTTCTATTAATATGAAGCAGGTACATTTTTTATACTTAATTGCTTTGGCAATTTTGAGTTGGAGTTGTCAACCCGATGATGGTGATGGTATGATGCCCTGCACAAATTGCGGCGGGGACGACCTGATAGAAGGTGAATATGACCCTACCTTGTATTCGTTCGACCTGCCCAGCTGGATGCCCGAACCGATTGTTCCGGTCGATAACCCTATGACCGAAGAGGGTATTGCATTGGGGCGAATGTTGTTCTACGATCCTATTCTTTCTTCCGATAGTACCCTGTCCTGTGCGAGTTGCCACCGCCCTGAGTTATCCTTCACGGATGGGCGCGCTACGAGTCCCGGGGTTTTGGGAGAATTTGGTCGACGTAACTCCATGGCTCTTGTGAATTTGGCCTTCAACCCGAACGGTTTTTTCTGGGACGGCAGATCCAAGACATTGGAAGCACAAGCTATCGAGCCAATCATTGACCACCTGGAGATGAATAATACCTGGGAAAATGTGGAAGAAAAGTTGCGGGCCCACCCGCAATATCCGGTTTATTTCAGGGCCGCCTTTGGGATTGATCGCAAACAAGAAATTACCCGGGATCTGGCAGTTAAAGCCATCGCTCAATTTGAAAGAACCCTGGTCAGCGCCGGTTCGCGCTACGATCGCATCATCTGGGCTCAGGAGGGATTCCCCACTGATGAAGAGCAGCGGGGTTTGGAACTATTCTTCATAGAAGATGCTTCGGATCTCGGGCACCCCGGTTGTTCGCATTGCCACTTCAATCCCCTCTTTACCGACAATCTGTACAAAAATAACGGGCTGGATGATGTAGCAGCTTTGGAGGATTTCGAAGATTTAGGGCGTGGCGCCATTACCGGGAATCGGTTTGAATACGGTCGGTTCCGGGTACCGACCCTGCGCAATATCGCTCTGACGGGCCCCTATATGCACGACGGGCGTTTTGAAACCCTCGAAGAGGTACTCGACAATTATACCCGGGGTGGGCACGGGGTAATGAATGAGGATCCAAATATTCATGCCTTCGAGCTCTCTGAGCAAGATAAACAAGACCTGATTGCTTTCTTGAATATGCTGACCGACACAAATTTTGTGAATAATCCAGCCTTCCAAGACCCGTTTCTACCCTGATTTTTAATAGCTAGGGTAGTTTTTATTCACATTTCAATTATTTTATGTATTGATAACCAGATTTTTGTGATTTTTTATTTGCTAAAATACCTTCACAAAACCCAAAATTTGTCTTTGTTCTTAGGAAGGATTATTAGCATGTTTGTATTGTCAAACGAACGCACTGGTTAACGAACCAGTCACAAAATTTGGATATGTATATGGGATTTGAATTTGTCTGTAGCAGGTCAGGTTACTAATGTTACCTGACCTGCTCAGCACAGATTAGTTAGTTTGACAGAGTATAGTAAGCAATTGCCCGACGGGCTTTTGAAGATAATAGTTCATGGGATTATAGATTATTGACTAAGTCGTACCATTTCCAATGGTGCGACTTATTTTTTTATTCTAAACCCACGCAATAATGTTGGGTTAATTAGTCGTTATTTAGTTGTTAGCAATGGTTGTTATTTCGATTATGCCATGGGCTTCACCGGTTTGAAAAATTGCTCCGGAACAATTCCAGAGCGCAACTTTTAGTTAACATGTGATGTATTGTAAGTAAAAGTTAATCAACAGGTTTGTAAGGTATATTCATGGGATTATAATTTGTTAGTAGTAGGTCGTATCGCCATCGCGCGGTACGACTTTTTTTATCGCTTGTGTTTTCCAGTAAAAATGCAGATCTTTCAGTTGCATTAGCAGTATTACCTCCATTACACCCTTTTCCAATCTCAGGCGGGATCTCCTCTCGTAGCTTCACTTTTCTATTTCCAGGTTGAGAACTTATTGCGATTAACAAATCAAATCGTCATGGACTTTTTTTTGTCACCTATGAAAGGTGGATGTTATGGTGTTGTAAGGCTGCAACAAATTCTGGTATGGGCGTTCTTGCTATTTGCCGCACCGGGTACGGCCCAGTTTTCAGTTTCAATTGAGCAAACCGATCCTTTGTGTGCTGGCTTCCCTACCGGTACGGTTCGGGCGATTCCTAGCGGAGGGCAGGAGCCTTATACCTATCATTGGAATAATGGTGCCACCGACCGGGAACTGCGTTTTTTATTTGGCGGGACCTACCGCGTTACCGTAACCGATGGACTCGACAATACAACTACAGCCGAGGCAACCCTGGCAACTCCCGAACCCATTGAAGCAACCTTCGACACAGAAACGTGTGCCTTTCCTTTTACCGTCTCGGTAAAACCCACCGGGGGGGCTCCTCCTTACAAACTGGCTTGGGAGACCGGAGAATCTGATTCGAGCATTACGGTAGACGAGCCTGGTAAGTATTGTTTGACCATTACCGACGCGCTTAATTGCTCGGCCGTAAAATGCGTAGAGGTGATAGACAATGATCCGCCCCAAGTGATGGTCATGACCGTACCCGAGCGTTGCCCGGGCAATCACGACGGGCAAGCTACAGCCATGCCTAACGGAGGGGAGAGACCCTATGGTTACCTTTGGAGTAATGGGCAAACCAGTGCGACGACTCGTAACCTGGCACCGGGCAATTACACCGTTACGGTAACCGACGCCAATGGCTGCACGTCAACCGGATCGGGATTCATTCTCGCTGCCGATCCCATGTGTTTTCGGGCGACAAGTTTTTTAAAACCCGTTTGTCTGGACGCTACGGACGGGCGCATTAGTGTTGAAGTGTTTAAAGGGACCCCGCCATATACTTACCAGTGGAGTAATGGCGCAGCCGGACCGACCATTGATGGCCTCGACCCAGGCACATACAGCGTTACGGCTACCGATGCTAAGGGTTGTCAGGCCGATACTACCTTCGAGCTTTCCTATTTTTCGGGTTTGGATCTGGAAGTACTAGCCAATCCGCAGGTTTGTCCTCATGTAGATAATGCTAATATTCTGGCAAAAGTCATCAATGGGTATCCCCCTTTCCGGTACGAATGGAGTAACGGTAGCCGCGATAGTGTCCTCTTTGACGTGTCTCCGGGTAGCTATTCTGTAACTGTAACTGATGCCCTGGGTTGCACGATTTCCAAATCAACAGTCGTCACACCGGCAGATCCACTCACTATTGAAATCCTATCCACTAACTCCGGTATTTGCGCATCTCCAACCGGGCGGATTCAGGTGCGTATTTTGGAGGGCGAACCTCCCTTCACCTACCTTTGGAATACCGGTGCAATCACTCCTGCAATCGAAAATTTGACGCCCGGCTGGTACGAAGTGACCGTAACCGACAGTCGGGGTTGCGAAGCAGTAGACGCTATCACCATAGCGGAAACTCCGGCAATCAATTTGGAGGTGATGGGCTCGAAATTCGTCTGTGAAGGGGTAGCAGACGGTACCGCTGAAGCGATCGTAACTGGTGGAACGCCGCCATTTTCGTTCTTCTGGAGTACCGGGTCTATCGGTCCCTCTATCGAGAATCTGCCTGTAGGTGACTACCGCGTTACTGTCGTCGACGATAGGGGTTGTGAAGCTACCGATACGATTACCATTTCCGGAGTACCGGAGGTAGAGATTGCCATCCACGCCGATACTTTACTGTGTATCGGCGAAAGCGATGCAACGGCTTCTGTTACCGTAGTGCAGGGGACCGCACCTTTTGACTTCGCCTGGAGTACCAAAGCAAGTACACCCGGTATATCAAACTTAGGCCCCGGTGTTTACCGGGTCACGGTAACCGATGCCAACGGTTGTGTGGCAGTCGATTCTGCCGGTATCACTGAAGAGCAGGCGATCGATCTAAATTTCAATACCCTGATGCCTTCGTGCCCGGGCGAGGCGAATGGTGCCGTGGAAGTGCTTCCCGGGGGCGGAGCAGGTCCCTACAGCTTCCTATGGAATACTGGCGATACAGCGGTAATTCTGACTGGAGTAAGCGCCGATGTCTATATAGTTACAGTTACGGATGCCAATGCCTGCCAGGCAACGGATAGTGTTTTTTTGGCCGAGCCAGAACCTTTGGAGCTTTTACTGAAAAATAGTGACCATCTGTGTGTGCCCGGTGAAACAGGGACGGCAACCGTAGCGGTTAATGGCGGTACAGCGCCATTTATAATCCAATGGTCCGATGGCCAGACTGGACTAATAGCTGAGGAGTTGGCTCCCGGTTCTTATGACGTAAAAGTTGCTGATGTTAACGGCTGCCTTGATACAATTCCCGTAACCATTACCAGTTCGGAAGATCTGGCTATAGAATTGACGATCCGGGATATTAACTGCGATAATCCTGCGGGTAGTATCCTAGCCGAAGTTTCCGGCGGTATTCCACCTTACCGTTTGCTTTGGTCTACCGGCGCGAATACCGATAGCATCGGGAATTTAGACGCCGGGGTATACAATTTATTGGTCATTGATAGTCAAGAGTGTTCGGTTGCTGTGGATAGTATCGTTGTGCGAAATGTCGATCCGCCTGTATGTGACGTAGAGATCCTTGAAAACGTAAGTGTGCTGGGAGCTACTGACGGCAAGGCAGTAGTGAACATTTCCGGGGGAACACCACCTTATGACATCCTTTGGAGTGATGGCCAAACGACAGATACCGCATGCGACCTGACCAATGCGGTACACTTCGTAACGGTCACCGATGCAGAGGGCTGTTTGACTACCTGCAGTGGTCAGGCCCCTGTGGTGGAGACTGCTGCTTTGGGCGATTTTGTTTGGTTCGATCGGGACCGTGACGGTATTCAAGATCCGGGCGAACCCGGGATTGAAGGGGTGCGCGTAATTGTGCAATCGATTCAGGAAGAAGACGCATTCATGGATACTTTATTTACCGATCGTAACGGACGGTACCTCTTCTTTCTGGAATCCAGGAATTACAAAGTCACCTTTGAGTTGCCCAACCCCGATTTTGTACCCACTACGCCAAATGTAGGACCTGACGACAACCTGGACAGTGATGCCGATCCGGTAGACTTCATGACCAATATATTCTTTCTGCGCAGGGGTGATGTGGATCTCACCCGCGATGCCGGTTTCTTTTTACCTTGTGATAATATCACCGATCCCGGCGACATTGGAGATGACCAGAAAATTTGCGGCCCCGGAGAGGACCCCAATCCTATCCTGAGCAAACGATCGGCCTCCGGCGGAACGGGCGTGTTGGAGTATCTTTGGATGAAGTCTACGGTGGGCGGACCTTTCAGCATGGATACCTATCAGCCCATCCCCAATTCGAACAGTCCTGATTTTGATCCAGGCCCGGTTTACCAAACCACGTTTTTTACACGTTGTGCGCGACGGATAGGGTGTCCTGGTTTTCTGGAGCCCGAAAACCCCGTTGTGATTGTGGTTGGTGATGATGCTAAAGCAGATATTGTCAGTACGGATCAAGTCTGTGTGGAGGAATCGCTTACCTTGCGGGCAGCGACCCAAACCCGCGGTGCTCGGGTGCGGTGGGAATTTTTGGGGCCTTCTACTATCTCAACGGCCGAAGGGCGTGAAGTTACAATTGACTTTTCTTCTTTCGGTATCTTACAGGTGAAGCTGATAGTAAACGAAAACGGGTGCGAAGCCCATCGCCTGAAGACCATCTCGATTACCAATAACCCGGCAATTTGCGGCGGAAATCTGAACCTTGATGCCGAAGTCTTCGGGGAGGATAGCGTCCTACTAGAGTGGCACATGCTAGAAGACGGAATGGACTACCAATTCGCGGTAGAATACGCCGAAGATGGCTCCGATTATCAGCACATTGCCCAGGTGGATACGCCCTCGGCGGTCATCAATAAATACCGGATGTACCGGTATCTCGATCAAAAACGTAAAAACGGTCTTAACTTTTACCGGGTTCTTATGATATCCCCCGGTGAAGCAACCCACTATTCTAAGCCGGTCGCCCTCTTGGTTGAGCTGGATTCGAAACTAATGATGGTATACCCCAATCCGACGAGTGGTTTACTCCATCTAGAGTTTTACAAAGACTACGGCGCTCCCATTCACATCTATGTGAGCAATACCAAAGGCGCAATTGTCGACCAGGAAATCTTGCCCGCCGGAACTTTATCGCATCAATTAGACTGGTCGGGCTATCCGCAGGGGCTTTATTTTATTAGGATCAGCTATGGTAACTTCACGGTCAAAGGACTAAAAGTGATGAGGAACTAAGTACAAACCCGAAAGTCATGCAGCCTTACTACCAATAATAGACAAAGTGCGTTAAGATGCATTGGTAGCCCAAAGCATAATTTTGGGACGGCTTGTAGGCGATTAACTACCCATTCCGCACTGAGCGCTCCGCATTCCGGGCGTTTGCTGTGGTTTGGAGAATTCTTTTTGTACGGAGTTGTCTATGGGATTTTAGTATCTAATTTAGTATCCAATTTATCTCTGTATCTAGGTATGTATGAACGTATTTTCCTGCGTAAAATGTTAAAATTTAATTTTAATGACATTGTGAATTGTTTTTGGTGCTGCACAGAGTTATTATTGCAGTGTATCAATTATGAATGCAATGATGGGAAATAACTGGATTTCGATGATGTGTTGTACGTGTTGTTGCTGCCCGCAGCCAGTTTCTCCCGTGGATGGATAGCATTGTCCTTAGTGTCATACATTAAATCCTTCCCGGGAACAGAGCGACGGGAGGGATTTTTTTGTTTGGAAAACCCGATTCACTATGTCCATTTCAACTAAACAAACTGCCCAGGTGGATACCGACTCCCATCTGCCCCTTGCCGACCGAGCAGATATCGAAGAGCTGCGGGACCGGATACAGCGTTTCCAGACCGGGCAAGAAGACGAAGAGCGCTTCAAACACTACCGGCTCACGCGTGGTGTTTACGGCCAGCGTCAATCTGGGGTGCAGATGTTTCGCACGAAACTGCCCTACGGAAAAGTCACGCCCGACCAGTTTAGGCGTATGGCCGAACTGTCCGAGACTTACACCAATGGCAATCTGCACATCACTACGCGTCAGAATATTCAGATGCACCATGTAAAATTACAGGACAGCGTGGCAATCTGGGAAGGCCTATGTGAATCGGGGCTAACTGCGCGGGAGGCCTGCGGCAATACTGTTCGCAACATTACCGCATCAGCAATGGCCGGCGTAGATCCGGAGGAGCCGTTTGATGTAACGCCTTATGTGCATGCCACTTTCGATTATTTCCTGCGCAACCCAATCTGCCAGGATATGGGACGGAAAGTCAAAATTGCCTTCTCATCCAGTGAGCGTGATTCAGCATACACCTATTTTCATGATTTCGGTTTTATCCCACGCTTACGCGCGGGTGAGCGCGGTTTCAAAGTAATTGTCGGCGGCGGGCTCGGCGCCGTCTCAATGGTCGGGCAAGTCGTTGAGGAGTTTATGTCGGTCGAGGATATTATTCCCTTTATGGAAGCAGGAATCCGGGTGTTCGACCGCTACGGTGAGCGCCAAAAGCGCATGAAGGCCCGGATGAAGTTCTTGGTAAAAAAGCTCGGACTCGACGGCTTCCTGGAATTGATTCATGAAGAATGGCCGGCCCTGGCGTACCAGAAATATCCGATTGAAGCACTGGAGGACGGGGTCACTTTGCCCCCTGAGGTCAGCCCCGTCCAGCGCATTGAATTGGACCCGGAAGCTTTTGCACTCTGGAAATCGACCAACGTAGTAGCACAAAAGCAACCTGGCTGGTATGCCGTACAGATACGGGTACCCTTGGGCGACGTGAGCGCTGATCAAGCACGGCTTATTGCGGATTTAGTAGACTGGTACGCGGCGCCCGATATTCGCTTTACGGTAAACCAAGGGATTTTGCTTCGTTTTATTCGGGCCGAGTCCCTGCCCCATGTCTACCAGGCCTTGCAGGACGTTGGTTTTGCAGAGCCGGGTTTCGATTCTACAGCCGACGTAACTGCGTGTCCGGGTACGGATACCTGTGCGTTGGGAGTGACCAACAGCACGGGGCTGGCTGCCCGGCTCAGTAAACTGGTGCAAGAAGAATACCCGGATCTGCTGAGCGAGCAAAATCTAAAAATCAAAATCAGTGGCTGCATGAATGCTTGCGGTCAGCATATGGCAGCTAACATTGGTTTTCATGGCAGCTCCATCAAGCAGAATAACCAGGTTATACCCGCTATGCAGGTGGTGTTGGGCGGAGGTGTTGACCCCACCGGTAAAGGCTTTATTGGGCAGAAGGTAATAAAAGTACCGACCAAGCGGATACCCGACGTTTTACGGAGCTTACTGGACGATTTTGATCAACATGGCGCAGAACAGGAATACTATAACGATTACGTACTGCGGCAGGGTAAAAAATATTTTTATCAATTCCTGAAACCTCTTGCACATACCCAAGAAATAGCTCCGGAAGAGTTGATCGATTGGGGCCAGACCGACCGGTACGAACAATCGATTGGGGTAGGGGAGTGCGCCGGGGTAGTGCTCGATATGGTGGGCACCATACTGGGTGATGCCGAGGGGAAAATCGAAGCTGCCAATCAGGCCATGGAAGCAGAGGATTTTGCTGCTGCCATCTATCACAGTTACACCGGGATGATTATCGCGGCCAAGGCCTTGCTGCTGAGCAAGGACGTAGCCTGTAATACCCACAAGGGAATTCTGACTGACTTTGATACGCATTTTATCCAGACGGAAGAACTAGCTCTGGGCGCTGGTTTTGTCGATTATGTGCTACGCATGAAGCATACTCCGCCCGAACAGCCTTTTGCACGCAATTACCATTCCGATGCGGCGGCATTCGTGAAGCTGGCCCGGGAGGTGCGTCGCCGGCAGGTAGCCAATCATGAAGGTCAAGATAAGCTCGTCATTGAAAACTATTACAAAGCCTAAACATGGTACCTTCCACCCAACCGCGCGTGTATCTGGTCGGTGCCGGTCCCGGCGATCCGGAACTGCTGACCTTACGCGCCCTTAAGGTCTTGCAATCTGCCCGCGTGGTACTCTTCGACGCGCTGATTGGCGAGGGTATACTTGACTATGCGCCCGTTGATGCTCTTCGAGTATTCGTAGGCAAGCGGGCCGGTAAGCACCGCGTACCGCAATCAGAAATCCAGGAGATGCTAGTATACTACGCGCAGAAATTCGGTCAGGTTGTTAGGCTCAAAGGCGGCGACCCCTTTGTTTTCGGCCGCGGCTACGAAGAGCAATCCTACCTGGAGAGCCACCATATACAGGTGGAGGTGGTGCCGGGTATTTCCTCGGCTCTGGCCGTACCTACGGCAGCCCAAGTGCCGCTGACCAGCCGCGGCATCAGCCACGGCTTTTGGGTCGTGACCGGTACGACCAGTAGCGGGGAGCTGGCCCACGATGTACAGCTGGCTGCCCGTTCGACGGCAACTGTAGTGGTACTGATGGGGATGCGGAAGATCCGGGAGATTACCAGGCTTTTTGCCAAAGTAGGTAAAGCGGATTGTCCGGCGATGGTAGTCATCAACGGAACACTGCCCGGGCAACAGTGTATTAAGGGCAAAGTCCGGGACCTGGCCGAAGCCGTAGTGGCCGAGGCGCCGGAGGGTCCGGGCATCATTGTGATCGGGGAGGTTGTTGGCCTGGCGCCAAGCCAGGCAACCCAGCACATTTTTTCTCAAATCTTAGCCACTAGCTAATGGAAGATCAGAATTTACTATATCCCGTCTTCTTCAAGCTCGAACGGCTACGCCTGTTGGTGGTAGGTGCCGGAGAGGTAGGGTACGAAAAATTGTCGTTCCTGCTCAAGAGCAGCCCCAACGCACGCATTACGGTGGTGGCACCGTGGGTATCACCCGAGGTGCAGGAGATCATCGATCACCGCCCAGCCTACGACATCCAGGTGCACCAAAGGCCCTTTGCGCCCACTGATGTGTTGTCGCATGATCTCATCATCGCTGCTACCAATATCCGGGAGCTGAACCACGAGGTGCACCGTCAGGCTAAAGCGGCTGGGAAAATCATCAACGTAGCTGATACGCCCGAGCTATGTGATTTCTACCTGGGCTCCATCGTGACTCGCGGTCAGCTTAAGGTAGCGATTTCGACCAACGGCAAATCACCCACTTTTGCCAAACGCTTCCGGCAGGTGATGGAAGAAATTTTGCCGACCGAAACAAATGCCCTTTTGCTAAACTTGAAAATCATTCGCGATCGCCTCAAAGGAGATTTCACAGATAAAGTACGACAACTCAATCAGCTAACAGAGTCATTGGTGCAGCGTGGCGGCGCTCCCTCCGAAACTATCCAAAATCAGAATAAGTGAACCCAACGTACATGAATACGAAAGCACGAAAAACCAATCACCTCGAAGCCCAGGCTGAAGTTTTGAACCAGGTTTTTACCGAAATGACCTTTGAAGAGCGCTTGAGTGCACTCTATACCTACTTTTCGCCCGACGATGTACTAATTACCTCTTCTTTTGGTACGCAATCAGTTTTTTTACTCCATCTACTTCACCGGATCGCTCCCGGGCAGCAGGTTTATTTTATTAACACCGGCTATCTTTTTCCGGAAACTTTAGCCTACCGCGACCAATTGGTGGATAATTTCGGCATTCATTTGACCGAAATCCATCCCGAAACCGGACACCACCAACTGACGCGCAATGAAAAAATGTGGCAGGCGGCTCCGGATCTTTGCTGTTACTATAACAAGGTGAAACCTCTGGAACCGCTACGCGCCCGTCACAAAGTTTGGGTGTCGGGTGTCATGGGATACCAGACCCCCCACCGGGCCGGACTGCGGGTGTTTGAACCCGATCAAAACAATTTGAAGTTTCACCCGCTTATTGATATCGATGAAGGGGAATTTCTGTACTATATGTCGTATTACGATTTGCCCCGTCACCCACTGGAGGCCCGGGGATACGGTTCGGTAGGGTGTACCCATTGTACTGTAAAAGGTAAAGGACGAGAAGGTCGCTGGAAAGGGCACACCAAGACGGAATGCGGTCTGCACACCAATGCCTCGTGATACAAATAAGACAATGGCTTGTCATCCAAAAGCTTAGATAAGTGTTAACTTTGCAACCTGCAATTTGTAGGTATTGTGCGTGCTTAAATTTGCATTAGAAGAGATGATTAAAACAGATATCCTGATAATCGGAGCTGGGCCGGTAGGCTTGTTTGCTGTGTTCGAAGCCGGCTTATTGAAATTGCGTTGCCATCTGGTAGATGCGCTGCCTCAGCCCGGCGGGCAGTTGTCGGAAATATATCCGAAAAAACCGATTTACGATATTCCGGGGTACCCGTCTATCCTGGCTGGCGAGCTCGTCGATAACTTAATGGAGCAAATCGAGCCATTCAAGCCTGGCTTTACGCTGGGTGAGCGGGCTGAGACTATTGATCAACTGGATAACGGAAACTTCCTGTTACGGACCAACCAAGGCACGGAGATCCAAGCACCGGTTATTGCAATTGCTGGTGGACTGGGGTGCTTCGAGCCACGCAAACCACCGCTCAAAAACCTGGAGCATTTCGAGGATAAGGGAGTAGAATACATTATCCGCGACCCGGAGGTCTATCGCGACAAGCGGGTCGTAGTTGCTGGTGGTGGCGATTCGGCCCTCGACTGGACCATCTATCTGGCGGATGTAGCAAGTGAGGTTACGCTCATTCACCGCCGCAAACAATTTCGAGGAGCGCCCGATTCGGTGGAGAAGGTATACCAATTGGCTCAGGCCGGGAGGATAGCCTTGCTAACAGACGCACAGGCTATAGGGTTGCAAGGTAACGGCAAACTGACGGATGTCGTGATCAAGCAGAAAGAGGCCGGCGAGTTGGTAAAACCTACCGACCACTTCATTCCGTTGTTTGGCCTTTCCCCGAAATTGGGTCCGATTGCAGACTGGGGTTTACATATCGATAAAAATGCAATTGAAGTCGACACCTTTGACTATAGCACCAACGTTCCGGGGATCTATGCTATCGGCGATATCAACACGTATCCCGGAAAGCTGAAACTTATTCTCTGCGGCTTTCACGAAGCTACGCTTATGGCGCAGTCTGCATTCAGACGAATCCATCCCAACCAAAAGCTTAGCTTTAAGTACACGACCGTAAATGGTATCGAGGGGTTTTAAGGATCCAACAGCTGTCGGCGCCTCACGGTGTGAAGGATTCCTCCCCGGCGCCAACGGCTGTACGCCAGCATCCATTATTCACTCATTGCTTTGATGCCCGGCAGTTTTTTACCTTCCAGATATTCCAGCATTGCCCCTCCGCCGGTAGACACAAAGCTGATCTGGTCGGATAATCCACTTTTGTTTACCGCAGCTACTGAATCGCCGCCCCCAACCAGCGAGAAAGCGCCCTTCTGGGTGGCTTCGGCAACGGCTTTGGCGACGGTTACGGTCCCGACGGCAAAATTGGCCATTTCGAATACACCCATCGGTCCGTTCCACATGATGGTCTTCGATGCTTTAATCACATCCGAGAAAGCCGTACGGGCCTTTTCCCCGATGTCCAGTCCCATCCAGCCATCTGGTATTTCCATACTGTTAGCCAGCCGGTGTTGGGCTTCGTTAGCGAAATCGTCGGCAATGATTGAGTCTTCCGGAAGGTAAATATGAACGCCTTTTGCCTTTGCTTTTTCCAGGAGGTCTTTGGCGAGGTCGAGTTTATCCTCTTCTACCAAGGACTTACCGACCTGGCCCCCCTGGGCTTTGAGGAAGGTGTAAGCCATGCCGCCGCCGATCAGTAGGTCGTTAGCGAAATCGATCAATTTTTCCAACAGCAGGATTTTATCCGATACCTTTGCGCCTCCGACGATTGCCGTTAGTGGGCGATCGGGGTTGTTTAGGACCTTATCAGCGTTTTCAATTTCTTTTTGCATCAAGTAACCGAATGTCTTACGGTCTTTTGGGAAGAACTGCGCAACCGTGGTAGTAGATACATGGGCGCGGTGGGCCGAACCAAAGGCGTCATTGACGTAAACATCGCCTAGAGCAGCTAGTTGCCTAGCCATGGTTTCATCGCCTTTTTCTTCCCCGGCTTCGAAGCGGGTATTTTCCAGCAACAGCACTTCACCGCTCTGTAGATTTGCCG
This sequence comes from uncultured Saprospiraceae bacterium, assembly GCA_964530825.1. GTDB lineage: Bacteria > Bacteroidota > Bacteroidia > Chitinophagales > Saprospiraceae > CAZHCA01. The sequence continues at coordinate 1,600 of CAZHCA010000031.1, read as the reverse complement.
CCATACTTTGGGCTTTTTCACCCACCGTATCGGATGCGAAATGCACGGGGCGATGAAGTAGTTCGGCCAAATGATCCACCACGTGTTGTAGTGTAAATTTTTCGACGTCAATGGAACCGTCATCTTTGCGTTTTTTCTGGGGTCTACCCAAGTGGGACATCAAAATGACTGCACCCCCGTCGTTGAGAATGTGATTGATTGTAGGCAGGGCTGCGCGGATCCGCGTATCGTCTGTGATGTGGTAGTTCTTATCGAGGGGCACGTTAAAGTCGACGCGCACCAAGGCTTTTTGGTCCTTAAATGGGATTTGCATGGTCGAATGGATTAGGTGCGGGTACGGCAACCCTAAGTCGCCATGCCCGCTTAGCTTGTACGAAATAATTAAAGCGCTGCCAGATGAGCGGTAAGATCCGCCAGGCGGGCAGAATAGCCGGCCTCATTGTCGTACCAGCTCACGACTTTGATCATATTTTCGTTTACGGAAGTCATCTGCGAATCGAAAATGGACGAGTGGGGGTTGCGCACAATGTCGGAAGAAACGAGCGGCGCCGTGGCGTACTCAAGGATACCCTTCATTTCACCCTCGGCGTATTTTTTAAAAGTCTCATTGATTTCTTTCACGGTGGCGGTTTTATCCACCATTACATTGACTTCGATCATGGAGCCAGTAATGACCGGTACCCGCACGGCGATGGCGAATAGCTTGCCTTTGACATCCGGATACACCTTACCAACGGCTGATGCAGCTCCGGTAGAAGTCGGTACAATGTTGAAGGCCGCTGCCCGTGCACGGCGCAGGTCTTTATGCGGCGCGTCCTGAATGTTCTGGTCGGCAGTGTAGGCGTGGATCGTGGTCATAGAACCCACCTGGATACCCCAGTTTTCATGGAGGATCTTGGCGACCGGCGCCAGGCAGTTTGTGGTACAGGACGCATTGGAAAAGATCTGGTTGGAGGCATCGATTTCCTTTTCGTTGACGCCCAGTACAATAGTCTGGATGCCGTCTCCTTTTCCGGGGGCGGAGAGAACCACCTTTTTGGCGCCCGCATCGATGTGCATACCTGCTTTTGCCTTATCTCGGAAGATGCCGGTGCATTCCAGCACCATATCGATTCTACTATCTTTCCAGGGCAATTTGGAAGGGTCACGCTCGGCAGTTGCTGTTATCTTATGGTCATTTATGATCAATTCGTTGTCGGTAGCCTCAACGGTTCCGTCGAAGATGCCGTGGGCGGAATCATACTTGAACAGGTGGGCCAGGGTGTGGTTGTCGGTGAGGTCATTGATGTGCACGACTTCGACGTCTGATTTTTGGAGCAGATTGCGGAGGGTAAGTCTACCAATGCGTCCGAATCCATTGATGGCAATTCGTTTGGACATGGGTCAAATGCTTTTTGATTGTTAAAAAAATAGCAATAATGTAGTCCAAATATAATAGACGGAAGGTCTATCACCAACCATTCGACCTCCTGTGTGGGAATAAATAGCATTGGGGTAACATAAAAAAGAAATCCCGTTGATCAGATCAACGGGACTGGAACGAAAGGCAGCCCGTACGGGAATCGAACCCGTGTTTCAGGAATGAAAATCCTGCGTCCTA
>CAZHCA010000030.1:0-53714 GCA_964530825.1 uncultured Saprospiraceae bacterium | reverse complement strand
TGGGTTCTCTTGAAGCGATACAAGATGAAAAGCGGTCAGTTCCGAAAGGGGCTGGTCGCTTTTTTTAATGGGTAGCAGGACAAGGGGGTAATGTAGGGAATCGCTCATTTCGGCTTCGCTCAATGAGCGGGATGAATGAGTAGGGAGCTCTCTTCATTTCTCTCGTTATCAACTAATTACTTCCAGGAATTTGTCTTCCGTCCAGATGGTTACGGTACCCAATTCCTGAGCTTTGGCGAGTTTGGAGCCGGCTTTTTCACCTACCACCAGGATATCGAGATTAGAGCTGACGGCACTGATATTTTTGGCGCCGGCCGTGGCTGCCAATTGTTGTGCTTCCTTCCGACTTAGGTTTTGCAGCGTACCTGTGAATAGAATAGTTTTTCCGTAGAGAGGAGCATCCTCACCTGCAACTACCGGCCGGTCAGTCTCGGTGGGTGTCATGTTGACCCCCAACTTTTCCATTTCGCGAAGCATTTCCACATTGCGCTCAACTTGGAAGAAACGCATCACATTCTCGGCCACGACGGGACCTACGTCCTTTATTCGGGTGTAATCCTCCAGCGTCCAGTCCTTTAAATCCAGCACATGCTCGATCTCAGCTGCTAATAATTGAGACACTTTTTTACCCAGATGGTGAATACTCAAGCTATGCAACAGTCGCTGTACGGGATTTTGCTTAGCCCGCTCTATGGAGTCGCGCAGGTTTTCGACCGATTTTTTCCCAAATCCTTCTAACTGTTCAATAGCGTCGTAGTCGAGCCGGTAAATATCCACCATATTCCGGATGAGCCCCAACTCATAGAAGCGCTCAATGATTTGTTTCCCCAGTCCGTCAATATCCATCGCCGATTTAGAGACATGCCAGGTCATCCGTTGCAGATCCTGCGCACCGCAAACGCAAGCGGGGCACCGCCAGGCTGCCTCGCCTGCCTCCCGAATTAATTCTACCGGCGTATCCGTGGTGTTTATCGGGCAAAACCGTGGAAATTCGATGAGTTGCTCGTCACCAGTGCGCACATCTTCCATTGCTTTGACGATATAGGGAATCACATCACCGGCGCGTTCGACCAGCACCGTATCGCCAATCCGCAAGTCTTTACTATTAATAAAGTCTTCATTGTGCAGCGATACGGACGAAACCGTAACTCCGGCTAATTGCACGGGCTCTAGCTTAGCAACTGGCGTAATGGATCCCACTTTGCCCACTTGGAAATTTACACTTAGCAACTTTGTCGTTGCTTGTTTGGCTTTAAATTTATAAGCCATTGCCCACCGCGGATGATGAGCCGTGTAACCGGCCCGTTCTTGCAATCTTAGATCATCAACTTTGATGACCATGCCGTCGACCTCATAGGGATAGTCTTCTCGTCCGGCTTCCCATGCTTCACAAAATTCGATTACTTCCTGGATATTACGACAGCGCCGACGTTCCGTACCTTCCATCGGCACCTTGAAACCCATCTGGTTAAGCATATCGAGACTTTCGTAGTGCGAGTCCAGCTTTTGGAAACCATCACCGCCCTCTACACCTTCGGCATACCCCAGGGAATAGATAAATGCCTCCAGACCGCGGCGGGCTACCTCTTGCGGATCTTTCATCCTAAGGCCGCCAGTGGCCGTGTTGCGTGCATTGGCAAATAGAGACAGCCCATTTTTAGCCCGTTGCTCATTGATCTTTTTGAAAATATCTTTTCGGATAAGGACTTCACCTCGCAGCTCTACCTTGCGCAGACCGTATTGCTGAAAATCCGCCTTCAGGGGGATTGAACGTATCACCCGTGCATTATTGGTAATTTCTTCGCCCATACGCCCATTACCACGAGTCGCTCCGCGCACCATGCGACCTTCTTCGTAAACCAAAGCGATACTGCCTCCATCAAACTTGGGTTCCACCGCGTAGGCGATATCATCGTTTGGGTCGATAGACAAAAGGCGCTTCAACTTCGCATCCCAGTCTTTTAAATCCTCGGCATTGTAAGAGTTGGCCAGCGATAACATAGGTACCAGATGCTCGACCGACGGGAAATCAGAGGTCAAATCAGTACTTACCCGCTGGGTAGGGGAATCGGGAGTGATTAAATCGGGATGCTCGCCCTCCAGGGCTTCCAATTGCTTAAATAGCTGATCGTATTCATAGTCGCTAATCAGCGGATCATTGAGGATGTAATACCGCCATTCGTGAAATTCAATCAGGCGGCGTAGCTTTTCCACTTGCAAATCAGGAGATTGAGTGCGCAAAGCAGAGTCAGCATTGAGCATTTCTTTGGATAGCTGTAGTAAAGCTTGTTGCTCTTTGGGGCTATACATGTAAAAGAAAATTGATTGAAATGTAAAGTCTTCGTCAAAGATAGCGATCCAGTGCGCGGTATCAAGGCTTTCAAATCAGGTTATTGCCACCGCACTAAGAAGACATCGGGCGCATCAAAACAAAAGGAGCCGTATTCGCCGGGAAGTTTCCGTGCGATACGGCCCCTTAAATTACCGCTCAAAGCTAGCGGATGAGTACTTTACCAGTGGTTTGCTTTCCGGCACTGACCAGACGGACTTGATAAATACCCCCAGCCAAATTGGTAGCCCCATTGATTAGGCTATTGGGCCCGCGTTGGGCAGCCATTTCCCGGAGTAGCCGACCATTCAGGTCGAACAGTTGAAGGCGCGCGTCCACATCCAAATCATCGTTCACCTCCACGACGATAAAGTCGCGGGCAGGATTCGGATAAATGGTCCAATCCACCTGCAAATCTGCACGATTAAAAACGGTTGTGGCAGTAGCTTCCTCCAGGACCAGAGGTTCCTCTAAGGATGCGGCGCCGTCGCCACCCGATCCGGCAGCGCCGTTTACGGCAGTTCCGGCAGCGTAAAAACGTACGGCTCCCGTACCTGCTTCCGGAGCTGTCCAGAAAAACTCAAAATAATTGGAATCGATATTTGAGCGCGTATGTTCGATATATTCGCGGTCGTTTAGGGAAAGCACACGGATACCATTAGAGCTTTCGGTAAAATTACCGGCAGCCTGGTCTTCTGCTCCGGTTAAGGCCGTGGCCTGGAAACCATGCCCCACTGGCTCACCCATACCAGCCGTGATGGTGACGCGTAACTGATAAGTCTGGCCGGGTTGGTAAGCCGTAACGGGAGTTGTCCCGTCTAAAATTTCCAGTTTGATAGCAGGTTCAAAGGCGCCGGAAGAGTGACAAACAACACACGTTCCCGGGCTCAGTGGAGAGCCGGTACGATCGGTCTGTTGTACGTTTCCGGCGCCGCTGGAATTACCCAGAAAAAATACGGCAGTGGCCAAAAGGCTTACAATTCCTAGTGTAGATTTCAAGTGCATGGTAATTTTTTTAGGAAAAGATCAAAAGATGAAGAATAGACAATGGGAAAACCGAATGGTTTAGCCCGAGCCATCGTTGCTTTTGACAATTTAACGACGAACCATACGCTTTATCCTACTTATCCCAGTCCTTTTTCAGGGTGCTTGCCTTCGGCTGTTCGGAAAAAAGCCAACATCGTGGCCAGATCGCTTTCGAGATTTCCGGTGGGGTGAAACGGCTCATGGATCGTTACTTGCCGCGCTTTATAATCAAAACGTACCCAGACCAGCGGTACCCGAGCATTGAGGGCGATGTAGTAAAAACCGGTCCGCAGTCGTTCGGCTTTTTTTCTGGTCCCCTCCGGAGTGATGGTTATACAAAAAGATTCATGCGCATTGAATATATCGACCACCGCATCCACAAAATTTGTGCTCTTAGACCGGTCCACCGGATAGCCTCCCAATGCGCGGAACAGCCATCCGAAGGGCGGCCGGAACAAACTATCCTTAGCAATGAATTTGATATCGCGCTGGGTAATACTCCGGACCAGTAAACCCAGCGGAAAATCCCAGTTGCTGGTGTGCGGGGCTACGACAACCACAAACTTTTTCACTGCTTTTGGAAAATCGCCGACAAGCTCCCACCCCCAAATCTTTTCAAAGATGAACCGACTCAGTCTTTTTCCCATACAACAAAAAATGCATCTTCTTCGTAATTACTGCTAAATCAGAACGACATTAGAAGAGCAAGGCGCTCTGAAGAAGCATTAAAAGTACACCTTGCTGGGTAAAATATTTACCCTTATTTTAATCTTTTTATACCGGTGTCGGGCCATGTCCCAGAAACGAACAAAAAACATACCCCAACCCAGGCTGCAAATACTTGCCTTGTTGCTCCTGCTTATCCTCCCTACGTGGGCGCGGACTACGTCCGTTGTAGACCCTCCACTATCTGTCTCCTTCTCCCGCCCGAATGGGTTCCACCCCGGCCCCATCGAGTTACAGTTACGGGCGCCAGGCAGCAGCCGGATTTATTACACACTTGACGGTAGTACGCCTAGCCGCCGTGCTAATCTTTACGAAGAACCGATTGTTATTTCGACCTCAACAGCAGTACGGGCCATTGCCTTCCGGGACGGCGAAAAGGGGCCTCTACAAGCGGCTACTTACCTCATCGGAGAACCCGAAACCAGCCTGCCCGTGGTGACCATTAGCATCGATCCGCAACTTCTGTTCGACCCTCGGCAGGGTATTTTCGTAGCCGGGCAGGGTAAAAGCCACGCCAATGCCAACTATTGGACGCGGCAGGAATATCTAGCCAACGTAGAAATCTTCGAAAACGACGGTAATTGCGTGTACCAGGCCCTCAGTGGATTCCGTCTATTTGGTGGTCAGAGTCGTTTTTTTCCGCAAAAATCAATCGCCCTGGTTGCCCGCGACGACTACCAACAAAAACGCATCGACTACCCCATCTTTGGCGACGGAGGGTTAAAGAAATTCAAGTTTCTGGTGTTGCGCAATTCGGGTAGTGATTGGGGGCGGTCTCATTTTCGCGATGCTGCCATCACGACTATTGCCCAGGATATGAACGTCGACTGCCAGGATTACCGGCCAGCCCACGTCTACCTCAACGGTCGATACTGGGGGATCTATAATATCCGGGAAAAGCTGAACAAGTACTTTATCGCCGCCCATCACGATGTGGATAAGGATAGCATCGACTTCCTGGAACATAAATTTACAGTCCGCGACGGCAGTCGCTATCAATACCAGAAGCTGCTTGAGTTTTTAAAGGAAAATGACCTTGCCAATCCAACTCACTACACCTATGTGTGCAGTCAAATCGATGTGACTAGTTTTATCGACCACCAAATTGCCCAGATTTACTTCGATAATCGCGATGCAGGGGGAAACATTCGATTCTGGCGTCCGCGAACCGGTCGGGGCCGTTGGCGTTGGATCCTTTATGACACCGATTGGGGCATGGGACTATACGATAAGGATGCGGCATCCTTTAATTCCCTGGCTTTCCATACCGAGGCCAATGGCCCACGGTGGCCGAACCCGCCCTGGAGCACCTTCCTGCTGCGCAAGCTTCTTGAAAATGACCTATTCCGGCGCCAGTTTGCCACCCGTTTCGCCGACCACCTCAATACGACGCTATCGCCCGGAAACGTGCTGCAAGTGATCGATCAGATCTACTTCAACCTCCTGCCTGAAATGCCTCGCCATCTCGATCGTTGGCGACTCAGTGAAAGAGCATGGCACAACGAGGTACTCCGGATAAAAAATTTTGCCAGTGATCGTGCCGACTACATGTGGAGATATTTGCAGGACCATTTCCAAACTGGGATCATGCGCCCCATCGTCTTGGAAAGCACATCTGGGGGACGCATTGTTATCAATGACCACATCGACGTGCGCCGGGAGCGCCTGTATACCCAATATTTCGAAAACCTGCCGGTACATCTCGCAGCGGTACCCGACTATGGCTATCGGTTTTCCCATTGGGAAGGAACTTTTTCCGGAGATAAACAAAGTACCCTGGTTTTATCCCAGGATCAATCTGCGATTGACCTGAGGGCCGTTTTCGAACCCTACGATCATCCAATGGCCAGTAAACTGGTCATTAATGAGATTTCTCCCAATGATCCCCGCTCTGAAGACTGGCTCGAGCTATACAACAACAGCGATCAACGCATCTACCTTAAAGGCTGGAAAATTGTGGATCTGAAAAATGAATTTGCCTTTCCCGATTGGCACATCGATCCTAATGACTACCTGATTGTCGCCGAAGACCGCGAAGCATTCTGGAAGGCTTTCCCCCGGGCATATAATGTGGCGGGCGACCTCGACTTTGGTATCAGCAAACGACACGAAGTTATTCAACTTTTTGCTCCCGATGGCGCAGCAGTCGACAGTGTTTCCTATACTCTACCCTATACCGATTCGACTTTTACCCTGAGTCTCCAGCTACCCTGGCTCGACAATGCCGACACCTCCAATTGGGTACAGCGCTACGGTCCGGGTACGCCCAACGGAGCCAATCCCTATTATGTTGACAGCCGTGTACGCCGCAACCAGGCCCGTTGGATTCAAGCCGGCGCCTCTTTCGGCGTTCTGATTTTGGGTTTACTTATGCTGCGCCTTCGCTACCGGGGGTATTTCTAACCGGCAGAAAGTCCTTATCTTCCTCGCATGTCGCGCTACTTTCCCATCGTTTACTGGTGGATGGCCTTCAGTTGGCTGGTCGCCATACTTATAACCAATCCCTCCGGCAACTTTCCCCTCAACGATGACTGGGCCTACGCCGAAATGGTTTTGAATTGGCGTGCCACAGGCAGCCTATCATTCAATGGCTGGCAAGCCATGACTCTGATCGGGCAGGTCGTCTGGGGGTATGTATTCTGCAGCCTCTTTGGCGACAACCATACTGTATTGCGCTACGCAACTCTGGTACTTTCTACCGCAGGCTTGTGGATCTTTTTCCGTTGGTTACGCATCGCCGGGTCGACAGCCTACATGGCAGCAGCCGGAACTATGCTCCTGGCATTTTCACCATGGTATTTTTTTCTGTCGTTCTCCTTTATGACCGATGTGCCTTTCCTGGCCTGCTTTGTCAGCGCACTGTATGCCTACCACCGGGCCTTCAAATCGAGACGGGCTACTGATTTAGCAGTAGCCATCTTGTTAAGCATCGCCGCGACCCTCATCCGGCAATTCGGACTGTTAGCACCGCTGATTTTCTTCCTAGCTGTAGCACTTGACCGCCGATCCGGCTGGCAACACCTCCTAGCGGCCGATGCTATCGTGCTGACCTACCTGGCTATGCGTGGATATTTATATTGGCAAAACCAACAAGCTGCCTTACCCGAAGCTTTCGGGTCCATTAGCTTACTTGTCGAACGCGCACTGAGTCCAGATTGGCTGACCGGGGTGCCGCGCCGTTTGGGTGCTTGCTGGTTCTACTGGGGATTATTCCTCCTACCGCTCACCTGTTGGAATGGAAAGGAATGGTTAAAAGCCCGTCCTCTTTCTTGGATTACAGCCCTCCTTTTAATTGCCCCAACGATCCCGTACAGCTGGGAACACTTGCCAGAAGGCAATATTTTCCATTACCTGGGCCTGGGTCCTAAACTGCTAAAAGACGGCTACTTCACCGCTCAGGATTTCTTACCAAACCCGCCTTTGGGTCTGCATATACTCCGGGGAATAGGTTTTGCCGGAGGCATTTTGTTGCTAACCGCCCTAATGGAGCGCATCCTTAGCCGTTCGCTCGACCCTTTCCACAAAGCTCTGCTTTTAGGGGGGCTTCTTTACACCGGATACCTGATGATTGATTACTATTTCTGGGACCGTTACCTAATCCTCCCCCTGCCTCTTTTTATACTGGCCTTACTGCCCCGGAAAAAACCGGGCCTGACCGCAGACCGAACGGGATGGTTGCTTTTAATCCTGATGGCTCTGTTTAGTATAGCTGCGACACATGATTACCTCAATTGGAACCGCACCCGATGGAAGGCGATCAATCAATTGGAACAGCAAGGCTTCGATGCTACCCTGGTCGATGGCGGTTTTGAGTTCAATGCCAACACCAATCGCACCTATCGTAATCCCATTACCCCTTACGGTAAAAGTTGGTGGTACGTTGTCAAAGATAGCCTTGCTATTAGTTTCAGCCCCCTACCCTGCTACCAGCCCGTCAAGACGTACGCCTATTCCCGCTGGCTTCCCCCTGGAAAAGACACCATTTACCTCAATGCGCGACCGCCCCACCGTCATTCGCGCATTTTCCATACCGACACCGAAACAACCGGTCCGGTTGGAAAAAAGCTACGGTCGAATCCTCCGGGCATCACTTTCGAAGGCGGTCGCCAACGTGACAGTAGCCGTGCTCGCTCGGGCCGTTATGCCCTCCGCCTCGATAGCCGGCAGCCATTTGGGTTTGGCCGCACTTTTAAAAATGCCGGACCCTGCACTATTATCGAAATCACCGCCTGGCGTGCAGCCGATGCTACTTATGGCGGCCTGGCCATCGTAGGTCCGACAGACGATATTTTCTATCAATTCCATGCGGGTGCCATTGAAAGGGAAAAATCCGGTAACTGGCAAAAACTGAACCTACAGATCCAATTACCCTCAGACTATCCCGCCGAAACGGTTAAAGTGTACTATTGGAACCACCTTGACCGGCCCACATGGGTCGATGATTGGACGGTACGGCTCTTCAGCCCAGCGGCGGAACAGTGAGTTCTACTCTATTTTCCCGTATTTTTAATTAATTACTCCGGGGAGATTAAACCTCGGAAAGGCAAACAGGTCTAAAATCTGTTTTTCCGATGGTTCCGTTGGCGCTCTTTACGCCATCAGCTCGATATGGAAAAACGAAACATGCGCGAAAAAGGACCACAATTGCGGACACCAGCTCCTGATATTACCGATCAGCAGATCCTGGTTTTGCTCCAGGATAAAGGCCACTATGATCAAGGCTTTCGCCTTTTGATCCAGGCTTACCAGGAAAAACTGTATTGGCAAATTCGGCGCTTGGTGGTCGATCACGATGATGCAAACGATGTGCTGCAAAACTGTATGCTTAAGGTATACCGCAACATTAAAGGGTTCAAGGGAAATTCAAGCCTGTATACCTGGCTGTACCGGATTGCAACCAACGAGGCCATTACGTTTTTGAAACAACGCCAGCGGCGTAGTGCCAGCTCCATTGACGATGAAGAGCTGTTGCTTGCCAATCAATTAAAAGCCGATCCCTATTTTGACGGGGAGGAAGTACAAATTAAGCTGCAGCAAGCCATCCAGCAATTACCCGAAAAGCAACTACTGGTCTTTAATATGCGCTATTTTGAAGAAATGAGCTATCAGGAAATGTCAACGATCCTCAACACGTCGGTAGGAGCACTTAAAGCATCCTACCACCACGCGGTGAAAAAAATTGAACAATACTTTAAATCCGTTGATGTGTAACGGAGTATAATCTGCGCTATATGGAAAACAAAGAATCCTTGAGAAAAGAACTGGAGAAACTGTCCCCCCGCCTGGCCCGGCTAAAAGAAGAGCCTGATGGCATGCGCATTCCCGGGCAGTACTTCGAAGAACTGCCCGACCGACTCATGGAGTTCATCCAAGCCGAGACCGAATCCGAGCCGGTACTGGCGCCTCCGCCGCTTACCACTGGCTGGGCCCAATGGATACGTGCTTGGTTGGCCCCCCTACAACGGCCCCAGTGGGCGGGAGCCCTCGCTCTCATTGCCCTTCTGGCGATAGGCTTATGGTGGTTCCGGCCAGCCGCCGAAACGGTATCCGCACCGGCCGATCCCTTTGCACAGCTGGCTCCGGAGGAGATACAGGTTTATATCGAAAAAAACATTCAAAACTTCGACACCGATTTACTCCTTGAACTTACCGATGAGGTTGATGACGCCGAGGAAGATTCGCTTCCGGAATTGCGCGAAGACGATGATGCTGTCGATGAAGACCTCGATCGACTGTTACAAGAACTAGAAGACCTTCCGATTGACGACATTCTATAATAACCAAACTGCCCAAAATTATGCTACGCATTGCCACGGTTGCTATCTGCTTTATGCTTTACTCCCTATCCACCTTCGGTCAGTTTGACAATGACGGCCCGCTGGGCCAAAAGGTCGAAGCGATGAAAGTAGCCTACCTGACCGAACGCCTAAGCCTGACTGCCGAGGAGGCCCAGGGTTTTTGGCCCCTGTACAACGAAATGGAAGAAGCACAAAAAAATATCAGAGCCAAATATAGAACCAACCGAAGCCCGCAGGATATGTCTGATGTAGAAGCCGAAGAGGCTATCCTCAAACGGTTTCGGATGGAAGAAGAATTGATCGACTTACAGCGCTCGTATTACGAAAAATTTAAGCAGATCATTTCTCCGCGCAAAATTGCCATGATTAAGCCGGCTACAAATGAGTTTAAGCGCGAATTGGTACAGCGCCTGCGAGAGGCGCGAGCCAAGCGCAGGAACTGACCCAAAGCAATAATAAATTCATGGATTTTCGGGTGCCTTACGGGGCACCCTTTTTTATGTTAACTCCTGCTTTGTTCGGGTAATTTTTCTTTTTTTGCAGGGCTGAAACCCGCCGCCTATGCCAACGCCGCTGCGCGCCCATCTCGCCCTGCTCACCGTTGCCCTCATCTATGGGGGTAACTACATCATCGCCAAGGATGTTATGAATGGAGGCTACCTCCTCCCCATCGGCTTCATCGTTTTGCGTGCTGCAGCAGCCGTACTCCTTTTTTGGACCTTCCACGCCTTTTTCATCAAAGAAAAGGTAAATCGCCGGGCTGACTTCATCCGGTTATTTTGGTGTGGTTTTTTCGGAGTAGCGATCAATCAAACGTTCTTCTTCAGCGGACTGGAGCGAACGAGTCCGATCAATGCCTCCCTGATCATGACCACGACGCCCATCCTCGTTTTGGTTATTTCGGCCATCCTGCTCAACGAAGCGATTACAACTCGTAAAATCATAGGCATCTTACTGGGAGCGGCGGGCGCCATTACCCTCATCGCTTACGGCAAAGCAGTCACTATTGCCAGCAATCAACTCGTCGGTGATCTACTAGTATTCACCAATGCCCTTTCCTTCGGTGTTTATCTGGTCATTTCAAAACCCCTGATGAAACGCTATCATCCCTTCACTGTCATCAAGTGGACATTTACCTTTGGCTTTTCTATGGTATTACCGGTGGGTTTACCCGAATTGCAGCAGGCAGAGCCGGCTTCCTGGCCGGCAGCCGTTTATTTCTCCGTCGCTTACGTTTTGATCGGGACCACTTTTCTCGCCTACCTACTAAATGCCTTCGCCTTGAAGCTGGTAAACCCTTCCGTTGTTAGTATTTACATTTATCTGCAACCTTTATTTGCTACTACGTTTGCACTCCTACTGGCAAAAGACCTCCTCACACCCATCAAAGTGGTAGCCGGGTTACTCATTTTCCTTGGCGTATTCCTGGTGAGCGTTCCCCGGCTCAAGCGCCGTACCCCAGCACGAACGTCCACATGATAATTGAAAACACTAGTCATGCGCAATTAACAAATACGTTTTATGTTTTATTTGAAAAAAGCGTAAAGCGTTCAAACTGAATTTATTATCGAGATCCCACCACTCCCGTCCATTTGCCTACCGTTTCATTAATGGTCATTCTGCTGAGGGCTTGATTGCTGGCTAGGTAATGCCTTTTTTTCTTTATTTGTAGAGCAACTGACATTGGATAGCCATGGGACACTACGACTCTGAACACCAGGAGGGACTCCTGCAGCTCGCACGCACCTACGAATTGATGGTAGCCGACGGACACATCGAACTCATGAGTGAACAGATGTGCCAAAGCTTAATCGATTTCTATGAGGTTGAAGGACAGCTCGACCGTGCCATTGATGTCGCCCAGTATGCTATCCAGCACTATCAATATTCGGTAGATTTCAAGCTCCGTCTGGCTCAGCTTTATCTCGAAGCCGGACGCGAAGATGATGGGCTGGCAGTTCTCGATCATGCCGAATACATTGCCCCGGCGGAAATCCATATCTACTTACTCCGCGCCGAGTCGTATGTTTTACTCGACGATCCTTACGGTGCTTTTGAAGCCATCGAGAAGGCCAAATCCATGGCAAGGGGTTCCCTGATGGCTGAAGTCCTAGTGGTCGAAAGTATGATCTACGAAAGCCGGGAGGACTTCCTGCAGATGTACCAGACCCTGAAAGCTGCACTCCAGATTGTACCCAACCACCTGGAAGCACTGGAACGCATTTTAGCACCGATCGAATACCTGCGTAACTACGAAGCGAGTGTACAATTGCACGAAGCCCTGCTGGAAGAAGACGCCTATGCCTACCTGGCCTGGTTCAATTTGGGCCATGCCCAGGCTTATCTCGGCAATTACGAGCTGGCTATCGAAGCCTTTGAGTACGCGTATTTGATCAATCCGAATTTCGAAATTGCCTATCGTGAATATGGCGATCTTTGCTTCGAGCTCCGGCAGTACCGGCGCGCCCGCCGATGTTATGAGGAAATGCGGGAGCAGTTCGAAGCAGATGCCGACCTCTATGCGAAGCTGGGCAATTGCTACCTGCACGAAAACCGATTGACGGAGGCTAGAAAAAACTTCTTCCTTGCCCTCCAACAGGACCCCCTGAACGATGAAATTTTACACCTGATCGGCACTTGCTACGCACAGCAGGAGAACTGGCGCCAGGCGATTGCTTACTACCGGCGCGCCATCAGCATTGAAGATGCATGTGAAGCGTACTACGTCCAGCTGGCAGAGGCCTACTTTCATGCCGAAGCATACCAACTTGCGGAAACCAACTTCATAAAGGCCATACAAATTGCTCCGGAAGAACCCCAGGCTTGGATCCAGCTTATTATGTTTCTCATGACGACCGACCAGCAGGGACGGGCCTTCGAGATTATCGACCAAGCGCAAGAGCAAGCCTGTAGTGCAGAACTCACCTACTGCCGCATTGCTTGCCTTATGGTCATGGGGCGGCGACAGGAGGCTCTCTACTGGTTGGGCGAAGCGCTCCAGGAAGATTTTGATGCCCATCAAATGCTGTTCGAGCTCGTACCCGAGCTCGAAACAGATCCCGACGTTATTCGATTGTTGGCTATTTATGCGCAGTAATTTCTCGCTGCTGAGCAGCGAATAGAGCCGCACCTACCGTTCCGGCAGCATTGCGCATCTGTGCTTGTTTGATGGGTACTTCAATGTCAAATATATGGGCGTACTGATCGAAGTCATTGCTGATGCCGCCGCCGAGAATAAAAAGATCAGGAGAGAAAATACGGTCCAGATGGTGCAGGAAGACATTCAGGCGGGCTGCCCAGTCCTCGTGCGAAAGGCCTTCGCGCTCGCGCGCCAAATTCGAACAGTGCTTTTCGGTTACCCGCCCTTCCCAGTCGAATAAATGCCCGAATTCCGTATTCGGCACTAGTTTGCCATCAAGAAAAACAGCCGAGCCAATCCCCGAACCGATCGTCAGCATGATGACCAACCCGCTTACGTCTTTGCCCACCCCAAAACCTATCTCTGCCAGTCCGGCAGCATCCGCATCGTTGATGGCACTGACCGGGCAGCTGCTGTCCTGATACAATAGCTCCTCCACATTCTGCCCGATCCAGGCGGAATCAATATTGGCCGCCGATTTTGCGACACCTTTTTTAATGATAGCAGGGAAACCACAACCTACAGGGCCTTGCCATCCGTGCCGCTTGATCAGGTCGGTCATGACGCTTACCACCGCCGCCGGCGTGGCCGGTTTCGGCGTAAGAATTTTTATGCGCTCATTGAGGAGTTCGCCTTTTTCGATGTCAACGATTGCCGCTTTGATGCCAGTGGCGCCAACGTCAATACCAAGAATGTGATTTGCTTGCTGCATGGTGGAGCAGAAGTTTGTTCAGGAAATGACTATTTAATAGGGTGTACGGTAAAAATAACATTTTCCGTCGGTCGATCATTGGCATCGGTCGCGACCTTTGCAATTTTATCGATCACCTCCAGCCCTTCGATCACCTCTCCAAAGACCGTGTACTCCCCATCTAAAAAAGGCGTACCTCCCCGCTCCAGATAAGCCTGGCGCTGATCGGGCGTATAGCGTATCCCTTTGCGTACTTCCAGCCGGTCCAGCATCTCTTCGGTCACCGTCCGGCCCTGAACGATGTAAAACTGGGAGCCGGAAGACTGTTTGAGGGGATTGACTTGATCGCCCTTGCGCGCTGCCGCCAGCATTCCGCGCAAATGCACCAGTGAATCCACAAATTCCGCCTCGATGGTATACCCCGGCCCACCAGCCCCTAATGGCGTTTCGGGCGGCGCATCTTTCGACAATGGATCTCCACCCTGGATCATAAATCCATTGATGACACGGTGAAAAAGCAAGCTGTCGTAGAAGCCTTCTTCTGCCAATTTAAAAAAGTTATCCTGGTGCTTGGGGGTGCCGTCAAAAAGATGAATCAGCATGTTACCATAAGGGGTTTCCAGTTCTACCAGACAGCGCTCCGGAGCGCGAACATAGATGCGCTGGCGTTTGGTTTTCTTCCGGCGCTTACCTTTATAGGCCGTTAGCGTGACCTGGAAATTACCGGACGATCGATAGCGGTGGGTGGGCTCCACCTCCGCCGAGGTCGTACCGTCGCCGAAATCCCATTCAAAGCGATCGGCCCCATCGGAGGTATTCCGGAATTGCAGGGTGGCCGGCGCAACCCGTTCCCCTTCGATCGAGAAGTTGGCCCTGAACTGCGCGGCTGCGGGAAGGGCGTTACCCATCACCATTATACCCAGTATTAACATCCGACTTCGCATATGCCTCGTCCTTATTTAATCTTGATGGTTTGGATGATTACGTCTTCTTCCGGCCGGTTACTGGCGTCGGTGGGTACCGTCGCAATGCGATCGAGTACGTCGAACCCGTCCGTCAGTTCCCCAAAGACCGTATAGTCGAAATCGAGTTGCGGTACACCCCCCAGAATCTGGTATACCTCTCGCTGCTCTTCGGTATAGGTGATGCCCTTTTGCTGCTCCACTGCATCGAGAAGGGCCTGATCGACCGACTGTCCCTGAACGATGTAGAACTGCGACCCTGAAGAACGCTGCTCAGGGTTGGGCTTGGAAGCTGCAGCCAGCACACCGCGATAGTGCGGGGCACCGATTTCGGCATCAATTTCGTAGCCGGGGCCGCCCCGTCCGAGCACTTGCCCAGGTGGTGCGTTGCGCGAATCCGGGTCACCGCCCTGAATCATGAACCCCTCAATTACCCGGTGAAACAACAAACTGTCATAAAAGCCCTTTTCCGCCAATTTGGCGAAATTATCACGGTGGCGAGGGGTAGAATCATAAAGCTCCACTTCCAAATTGCCCATATTGGTTTCGATAACGGCTCGCACGGGAGTGCTCTTCTGCTGGCAGGCGGTGGCCAGGCTGAGCAGCCCTGCCAACCACAACCACAGAAATTGTTTATTCTTCTTCATCTGATAGGAATTGTTGATCGGCGTCCAGGTCGCGAAAATACCGAATCGCGTTAATTTTCAGTAGCCGCTCTTGTTCTTTTAAATTATGCGGGGTAATCTTGCGCACCGATTGCCAATGCGGCCAGCCGTCTTCGTCGCGACCGGTAAAGGTATAGTAGCCCTCGTAGCTGAGTAATCGACACACGGCAATGTGCATCAGATCCTGTTTTTCCTCTTTCGAAAAGTGCTTCTTCCAACGCCCCAACTCCTGAATACCGATCAAAAATAGTACCGCATTTAAATCGGGCAGGTTTTCCCGGTCAAAACTTTCCTTTACGCGGTGCCGCAGTTGCAGCCAGAAATAATCCATTTCCCACTCCTCCATAATTCCAATTATTCTTCTCGAATGACGGTAGGTACCTGCTCGGCGCGCTTCGCCGGTGGCAAAGATGCCAGCAAACCGATAGCGGTTACCGTAAGGGCTACCACCACAAAGTCAAAAAACCGCATGCTGATCGGATAAGCATCGATGATAAAGTCACCGGGGATGCCGATTAAACCGAACCGTACCTGTAAAAGATAGATCCCAATAGCCAGTACGAACCCGATCCCCATGCCCAATATGCTGATCAGCAGCCCTTCCTGCAAAAACACATCGCGCACCATTCGGTTGTTAGCGCCCATCGACTTCAGGATCGAGATATCCTTGCGTTTTTCCAGCACCATCATCCATAAGGCACCAATAAGATTAAAGGCAACCAACAGCAAAACCAATCCCACGATGGCGAAGCTCATCCACTTTTCCAGCTTCATCAGGCGCATGAAAGCCTCCTGCTGCTCAAATTTGTCTTTCACGACAAAACCATCGCCAAGTTCCGCGTGCAATGCATTCATAACCCGGTCTTTCCGCCATCCCTTCATCACTTTCAACTCAAGGGCACTGGCCGCATCGGGCAATCCCAACAATTCGCGTGCAAAACCTATAGAGGTAAGCACGTATTGATTATCAAAATCTTGTTGTACAAAAAAGCTGGCGGTAGGATAGACAAAACGCGACCGGAACTGCTTCTCGAAAGGCCCGATCACTCGACGCTTGAGCATGTATACATTCAGCACAGCAAATAGATCTTCGATGTTGACCGACAGCTTCAGGCGCATGCCAAATCCCAGAACGGCAAATTCATTGCCTCCGTCTTGCAAACGGTACTGCCCCTCCCGGATCGTCGAGTCAATTGAAGTTACCCGGCGGTAGTGTTCGTCTACTCCTTTCAGCATACCAAAGTCGCTCCGATCTTTATACTCAAAGTAGGCGACCTCTTCCAGCGTAGCCGACACCGCTTCTACCCCTTCCACCGCACGAACACGCCCGAGCAGCACACTATCGGCCTTAAAGGTCTTGCCCTTGCGAGCGGTAATGCGAATATCGGGATTGAAATTGCTGTACATACCTGTTATGAGATCCTCAAAACCGTTGAAAACCGAAAGTACCAGGATCAGGGCCGCCGTACCCACTGCGATGCCGAATACGGCAATACCGGTAATCAGGTTGATGGCATTAGTGGATTTCTTGGCAAATAAGTACCGACGGGCAATTCTCCAGGATAAATGCATAGCATCATTTGGTCGTGAAAAAACGTAATCTCGGTGCGCCGCAGCTTTTTATTCCTCCGGCAAGTTTGTCCGATCGGACTGCCACTCCGCCCTGAAGGCTGGTCGCGCTGGCGCCGTTTGCATAGCCTCGTACAGAACGCGCTGAATGCGTGGTCTGGTATCTAACTTATTCAAGAGGTAATTATTCATGGAGGGGTAAGTGCGATTGGATAAAAAAATATAAATTAATTCGCTATCGGGGTCTACCCACACACAGGTGCCTGTAAAGCCAAGGTGCCCATAGGTCCGATGCGAAGCCAGTTCCGACATATTCTGCGAGGCATCGGGATTAAGTTCCTGCATGTCAAATCCGATACCGCGGCGCGAAGACTGCGGATGGCGCTGCGTAAAGGCTCCAATCGTGGATGGCTGCAAGAACTGTTGGCCTCCGTAAGCACCACCGTTTAGCAGCATTTGCATCAATGCCGCTAGGTCGGTAGCACTACCAAATAATCCGGCATGGCCGCTTACGCCGCCGAGCATGGCCGCCCCCATATCATGCACGTAACCGTGCACCCGCTGGCGGCGCCAATACCGGTCCTCTTCGGTCGGCACGATCCGGTCCAGGTTAAAGTATCTGCGCGGATTAAAGGTCAACTCCGTAAGTCCCATAGGTCGGTAGAAAACCTGGCTCACGAATTCGTCGAGTGGCCAACCGCTGCGTTCGGCTACAGCCTCGGCAAGCATGTAGAATCCGAGATCGCTGTATATGTACTTGGGGACAGGTCGCAGTGGGGATTCGAAAATCTGCTGCCAGATATTATCTACAAAAGCTTCATCCATGTATAATTGCTCCGTCACCGCTACTCGGTATGTCCCCTCTGGTCGGAGGCGGTAATAGCGGTTGGAGGGCCGCGGATTCCGGCGCGAAGCATTCAGCGTCTGTTTGTAAAAAGGAATCCAGGACTTAAGCCCGGCGTGGTGGGCCATGATATCGGCAACGATTAAAGGCCCCTTATCCGAACCGGCCGCCGCAGGCAGGGCCTCCTGCAAGGGCCGATCGACCCGCATGCGGCCGTCTTCCTGTAGTTTCATTACGGCCAAAGTGGTCGCGGCAATTTTCGTTACCGAAGCCAAGTCAAACAAGTCGTCGGGCTGCACCGGCTGCTTACAGGCGTACGTGTAGTAACCATACGCCTTATGCCATACCACCTGCCCACTCTTGGCCGCTAAGACCACTATCCCGGGGGTGGCCTGAGAATCGATTGCATTTTGAGCGATGCGATCGATCCCTTGCAATACTCGGCTGTCCATGCCTTGCATTTCCGGGGCGCCGTAACCCAGACGTCCGAGGGCGCTCGTTCTTTCCCCCATATTGAATGAACTGCGCAGGGATGCCGTAACCGGTAATTTACCCGATAGACCAAAGGCGCCGAAAAGCGCCTGGGCAGCCAGATCCTGTACGTCGTCAGCATCCTCATAGGCCTGTAGAACATGACCAATTCCGTCGAAAAACTTCAAGCTGTAAGGCGTTCCGAACACGGTGAGGATCACCTGGGTTCGCTCCGATAAATCGTAAAGGAATTCCAATGTGCTATCCGAAATGCCGAAATCCACCTCGGACCGGTCGCTCAGATTGTGCAGCCCGACTACGACCAGGTCTTTCCTACCTAGTGTATTGAGCAGGCTAGACCGGCGCAAACCCGACAACCTACTGCCACTGTTAAAGTGGTCGAAATCGGCATAACTGCTCAGTCGGTCTTGAAAAGACGTACGGGCTGTACGACCAATTGCCAGAGAGGCAAACGATAGCGTATCCAGGCGTCGGAAGGGAACGATACCCTTTTCGTTGCGTACCAGGGTCAGGGCCGCTTTGATCAGTCGGGTACGCAGGGCCTTAGCATCGGGCGTATTAATATCCTGACGTACATTTTCTTCCCTTAAGGACCGAAACCTGGTGAGCCCCAAACGGTATTTGGCCTGCAGCACCCGTTTGACAGAACGATGCACCTGAGCGCGATCGATCTTGCCTTCATCCAGATAGCGCTGTACCGCTCGTACCGCCTGCCCGATATCCGCGGGCAGCAGTAGAATATCGTTGCCAGCCGCCAGAGCTTCGGCTTCCGCTTCGCCAGGATCAAAATAGGCCGTAACGCCCTGCATCTCCATCGCATCGGTAAAAATAAGGCCTTCGTATCCCATTTGCTCTCGCAGGATATCCGTGACGGTAGCCCGCGAGAGCGTAGTGGGCCGGTTCTCGCGTTCGTCCAGCGCCGGTATATTCAAGTGGCCTACCATCATGCTGCCGATGCCCCCCTTCGCCAAACCGGCGAAAGGGTAGAGCTCGATACTGTCGAGCCGGTCCGGAGAATGACCGATGACCGGTAGCCCGTAGTGTGAATCCACATCGGTATCGCCGTGGCCGGGAAAATGTTTGGCACAGGCCATAACCCCACTGTCGTGCATGCCAAGCGCATACATGTAACTCTTGACCAGTACATTGTAGCGGTCTTCGCCGAAAGACCGCTCATGGATGACGGGGTTAGCTGCGTTGTTGTTGATATCGGCCACGGGAGCAAAGTTTATGTGCACCCCCACCCGCTTCAACTGCCGGGCAACCTCCTCCCCCATTTCGTACAGCAGGCGATTGTTGCGTATCGCACCGAGCATGAGCTGGCGCGGATAACTTATGGTACTGCCCGACATACGCATGCCCAGCCCCCACTCTGCATCCATAGCAATCAGGAGCGGCACATTACCGGTAGCCGACTGGAGCTCATTGATAATTTCGACTTGTTTCTCCGGCGTGCCCTGGAAAAAACAAAGACCACCTATTTTATACTTTTTTATGGCGGATTCGAGATCCGCTACGTGCTGGGCCCCCTTGTTGGAATGAGCGCGTAGCATAAAGAGCTGACCAATGCGTTCTTCTTCGGTCAAAAGCTGGAAGACCGAGTCAACCCAAATTTTTTCCCGCCGGGTCATATCGGAAAAATCCATCATCCGGGCCTGGGCGCCCAGGCGAACCGAACTGGCCCATAATACGGCCAGACCTAATAGTACAAGGTGTTGCGTTACGGGTCGTCTTTGCATTGATCGTTGTTTTTTGAGCCTCTCAATTGGGTTATTGCCCCATTTTGGCGGCTATATCGGGATCGAGTTCCAGTGCTTTTTGTCGATATCGGGCAGCCTTTTCAGGCTCGCCGCTGAGTTGATAGGCCATACTTGCCAGGTACCAAGCCACGGCATTGCCGGGCTGCTGTTCTACGGCCCGGGCAAAATATTGGGCCGAAGCATTGTGCTGTCCTAGATTGCCGTACGCAATGCCCAGCAGGCGCAGGGTCTCATAATCGCCAGGGCGCAACTCATGGGCGCGCTTCAGATAGTCGAGCGCCTTTTTCAAATCGCCTTTCTGCTCGCCGTAGAAGCGACCGGCATCGCGCAAGGTGATGGCCAGGTTGCTGCGCGCCTCTTCATAGCCCGGAGCTACCAGTAAAGCTTGCTCGTAGGCCTGCAGCGCCTGGTCGTAATTTTGTAAATAATAATGCGCATTGCCCAATAGTAAATAGGCGTTTTTGTAAGTCGGGTGAATCCGGATCGCCTCCTGCAAGTGGCCAACGGCTTCCTGTAAGTACGCCTTACGTTGAGGATTGGTTTCAGCCATCTTGGCAGCAGTGGTCACCAGTTCTCCCCCTACGGCATTTCGCAGCTTTGCACTATTCGGCGAGGTCTGGATATCGGTAGTAAACAGGGTGAAATTATCTTTCCAGACGGCATTGCGATTAATGGTTAACGCCCCCAACACTAACGCCAAAATCACTATACCGCCCAGAATGAAGCGCGGCGCTGCCCTTACCTGGAAAGCCCCCCACGCCAAAGCGAACAGAAAACCTGCCGAAGGCATAAATAGTAAGCGTTCTGCTAAATTGGTCCCCAGTGGAAAAAGCAGATTGGATACCAGAAGGATCGTCACTAGGTAAAAAAGCAAACCGTAGCCCAGAGGTTGCCGTTTCCAGGCCCCCCAAAGTCCGTAGGCCGTCATTCCGGCATAAATAACCAGGGGAAGCACAACGCGCAGTTCCTCCAGGCTGTGAATGCCAATATGGCGCGGATAGTAATCGTGCGTCAGCGGCCAGGGCCAAACCATCAGCCGCAGGTATTCGCCCAGGATGACCAGCACGCCAGCCAGGCGCTCGGCAGTGGTGAAAGGGATCCAATGGTCGTTTTCCCATTTCAGGAAAGGATTGTTCATCAATTCCATAGAGGGCGCCCCTAAACCTAATCCTAGAACCCGGCTGCGGGCGAACAAAAACAATAGCGCAGGCAGTAAGAAGACCAGCGTGTGCACTGGAAAATAAACTTCGCCTTTTTTCTTAAATACCCAGAAGGCCAAAGGGCCTAAAACCACAAATAGGATCGCGTTTTCCTTCGATAACAAAGCCAGCAGAAAAACCACCCCGGCTAGTACATATCCGATGGCCGAGGCTTTCTTGCACGAGCGCCAAGCCAGCCAGAGGGCTCCCAGACTACCGAGCAGCGCCAAGATTTCATCACGCCCTTTGATATTAGCTACCGCTTCAGTATGCACCGGATGGCTTGCGAAAAGAAGGGCCGTACCAAAAGCTACCCACCAGCGATACCTTCGCAGCGAAGGTCGTTCCTCCAGCAGTGCCCCAACAACTTGAAAAAGCACCCAACAACAGAACGCATACCAAAGCACATTAAATAAGTGTCCGATAAAGGGACGTTGCCCGAAAAGCTCCACCTCCACAGCAAAAGTAGCCAGAGATAGGGGCCGGTAGCGGCCCCCTGATACCAACTTGGCCTTATCAGGGTCTTGGAAAAAACCGTAAAACGTATCGTGTTTAAATATGCCGGGCAAGCCGGCTAAGCCCTGCTGGGTAAAAACGTTCTCGGTAATCACGATGGCATCATCCTGGGTGTAATCGTGCCCAAGGGTATTCACATAGAGCAGAAAAGCCCACAGGGCCAACAGGAGGCCCATCCAGCGTGGAGCGAGAGGCGGTGCAGCCGCCGCGAGCGCCTTCTTCTTCTTGGGTGTATTGGATTGCTTGGCCATAAGGACAATTCTTACCCCGGAAATTAGCGCATTTCCCGCACCCAACGAACCATAGGTATAGAAATTCTTGGTGTTGGCCGACTTCGCCCCCTGTATTATTCGGTGTTAGCGGGCGATTTGCTAATTTTGTTTCTGCCTTACCCCACTAAATAAATAATCCAGCGACTTACTTTAGCTCACAAAACCACACCTATGCAAATCAATCAATGGTTTTTTTGGCTTGGCTGTTGCGTACTGCCAGGCCTTCTGGGAGCACAATCCTTAGAAGAGGGCATGAAGGTGACCAGTACCTACGCACTGACCAATGTCCATATCATCACCCGCCCCGGCCAGATGATCGACATGGGAACTATCGTGCTGCGCGATGGACTCATTGAGGCGGTCGGCGCTAATGTAAATATTCCCGTCGATGCCGAAGTGTTGGAAGCCGACTCTATGTACGTCTATGCCGGCTTCATCGACGGGTTTTCCCAAATCGGCATTCCCAAGCCGGACGAAGAGGACCGCGACGACCGGGAGGAAATAAAAGACCCCGGCAATCCACCTATGGACCGCGCCGGCATCCAGCCGCAGCGTTCGGCGGCCAGTCTTTTTGATCCTTCGGAAAAAAACATTGGCGAATGGCGCGAACTCGGCTTCACGACGGCCCACGTAGCTCCGCGTGGCAACTTCATGCCGGGTAAAGGCGCCATCGTCCTGCTGGGCGAAGGGGAAGCATCTGCTTTGGTCCTCCGGGCCGATGCCGCAATGGTATCCAACCTCGATGGCGCCGGGCGCGTCTATCCGGCTACCATTCTCGCCGTGATGTCGAAATGGCGGGAGCTGTATCGCCAAGCCGATCAAGTCCAGCAACACCGCGAACGCTATCAGTCCAAGCCCGCCGGTATGCCCCGACCGGAGTATACGGAAGCCCACCAGGCACTCTTACCCGTAATCAAGCGCGAAATGCCGGTCTTCTTCCTCACCCCAGACCTGAAATCAGCCTTCCGGGTACTGCAATTGCAGGAAGAGCTCGGATTCAATCTGGTACTGGCCGGCCTGCGTCAAGGATGGGTGCTCCAAGAGGAATTAGCCCAAAAGGGTTGGCCTGTATTGCTCTCGCTCGATTTGCCCGATCCGCCGAAACGAGAAGAGCAGGATAAAGAAGCTGATGAAGAGGAGGAGAAAAAGGACGAGCCGAAAGAGCCCCTCGATCCGGAGAAAGAAAAGCTAGAAGCCCGCCGTGCTGCCGAAATGGAGAAGTACGAAAAGCTGGCGGCCGACTTTCAGGAAGCCGGAATTCCTTTTGGCTTTGCTACCCTCGAAGCCAGTAGTAAGGAGGTGCGCAAAAACTTCGCCCGCATAATCGAGGCCGGCCTCTCTGCCGATGATCTGCTTGCCGCCCTTACTACCCGGCCCGCCGAACTACTGGGACTCTCAGCTGTCATGGGTACGGTAGAAAAAGGAAAAATTGCCAACCTGGTCGTATCTGATAAACCCTATTTCGAAGAAAAAGCGAAGGTGCGTTTTGTGTTGGTCGACGGCCAGGTATTTCGCTATTCGGGCGAAAAAGCCGAAAAGGTCAAAGCCGAAGACCTCAAAAAGGTAGTGGGCGAATGGAACTACACCCTAACGGTGCCGGGCCAAACCCGGTCCGGAACCATCACGCTCACAGAAGAAGGCGGCTATCTGGAAGGTGTCATTTCCAGTGAAAGTGCCGAAGGCGTCCGCGATCTTGAAAACCTCGTTTTTGACGGCCGCTCTTTGGCCTTTGAGCAAACCCTGGAATTCGGCGGACAGTCGCTCCGCCTATCCTGGAATGTCGACGTCGACGAAGACACGTTCGAAGGCTCGGTTACCGTCGGCGAGTATGGCTCCTTCGATGTCGAAGGCGAACGCGTACCTAAATAATTCAATCAAAAGCTAATCATGATGCAGATGCCTAAAATAGTAATGTTCTTTACCCTTTTCCTCTTCACTACCGCCATGCTGCTGGCTCAGGAGATGGGTGACATCCTGATCAAAAACGGCACCGTCTTGACCATCACTGACGGCGTCAAGCAAAACACCGATGTTTTGATCCGCAACGGAAAGATTCGTCGCATCGGCAATAATATCAATGCAGGCGAGGATGTTCGCGTGGTTGATGCTACTGGCATGTACGTAATGCCCGGGATCATCGATGCGCATTCGCACATCGCCCTTGATGCCGTAAACGAGGCCACCAACCCGGTAACAGCTGAGGTTTCCACTGAAGATGCCATCGATCCCCTCGATATTTCCATCTACCGGGCGCTGGCAGGCGGAGTGACGATCAGCCACGCAATGCACGGTTCGGCCAATGCCATTGGCGGCCAGTGCGAGACCATCAAACACCGCTACGGGTTGTACGATCCTGAGAAGCTGAAAATGGAAGGCGCCCCGCGCACCATCAAATTTGCCCTGGGGGAAAACCCGATGCGGGTACACGGAGAAGGTCGTGACATTCAGCCCCGCACCCGCATGGGCGTGGAGCAAGTCTTCCGCCGCGCTTTTTCAGAGGCGCGCAACTACATGAAGGCGCAAAAAGATTTCGAACAAGGACTCCGGAAAGCGCCGATCCTCTACAATGCTCGCATGGAAGTACTGGCTGATATCCTGCGCGGCGAGATCATCATCCACTGCCACTCCTACCGGGCCGATGAGATCCTGATGCTAATGAATGTACTGGAGGATTTCGGCGTAAACCGCATTTGCTTCCAACACGTCAATGAAGGGTTTAAAGTAGCGCCTGAATTGGCTGCTTTCGGGGCGACCGCCTCGGTTTTCTCCGACTGGTGGGCTTACAAGTTTGAAGTGTACTATTCCACGGCCTACAACGCCGCCATCCTAACCCGCAATGGGGTCGTAACCTCCATCAACTCCGACTCGGGCGAGCTGATCCGCCACCTTTACCACGAAGCGGCCAAAACGCAGCGCTACGGCGACCTCACCGACGAGGAGGCCCTGGCCTTGATCACCATCAACCCGGCCAAGCAACTGGGTATCGAAGACCGCGTGGGCTCCATCGAACGTGGTAAAGACGGCGACATCGCCATTTTCGAAAACCACCCGCTCTCCATCTACGCCGTACCCCAAATGACCATCGTCGACGGCATCGTGCGCTTCGATATCAATGCCGACCCCGATGATATGCGACTCGACGTAGACCCGGAAAAAGCCGTTCCAGCTGCTTATTTCGCTACCGAACACGACCACGACCGCTGTATGCAGGGCGTCCGCGAGCAATTGTTCGGTTATTAATTATTACCACTAAAATCGAATACCATGAGGTTTCGTACCATCGTATATACTATTGTTCTTTGGTTGCTGGCCGCCTGCTTTGCTTTTGCGCAGCAACTACCTAAACCCAGTGACGGCACTTTCGCTATCATCAATGCCCGCCTCATTACCGTAACCGGCGACACCATAGACAATGGGGCGCTGGTTATCGCCGATGGCAAAATCGGGCCAATGGGCATCAACGTACCCATCCCAGCCGATGCCGAGGTGATCGATTGCGCCGGCCTGACGGTTTACCCCGGCCTGATCGACGCTGGTACCCGCCTAGGGTTATCAGAAGTAGGCAGTATTTCGCTCACCCAGGATTACAATGAAATCGGAGAATTCACGCCACACATGCAGGCCCTGACGGCCGTAAACCCGAATGCGGTAGCCATTCCAGTGACCCGAACCAATGGGGTTACCACCGTCTTGACCCAACCGGCCGGCAGTCGTTTCCCGGGCACAGCAGCGCTGATCAACCTGGTCGGCTATACACCCGAGCAGATGTACGCCGGTTTTAAAGGGGTAATTATGAACTTCCCCTCAGCCGGCCGGCGCCGCTTCCGCGATGACCGCAGCAATGAGGAGCGCGAGAAAGAGATGAAGAAAAACCTGGAGGAGGTCACAAAAGTCTGGGATCAGGCCGTCCTTTACCATCGAATTGATTCGGCCGCTGCCGGCAATCCCAACCGCGGGCCCGAATACAATCCGGGCATGGAAGCGTTGCTCCCCGTTGTAAGGGGAGAAGCCCCGCTTTTAATTGAGGTGGACCGGGATAAAGATATCCTTGCTGCCATCAACTGGACACAGGAAAGAAAGATTCCTAAAGTGATCTTCACCGGCGTTGCCGAAGGATGGCGCGTTGCCGACAGCCTGGCTGCCGCCGACATACCTGTAATCACCGGTCCAGTATTAAGTACCCCTAGCCGCGCTTCAGACCGCTATGACAGGCCCTACGCCAACGCGGGGCTGATGTTCGCCGCCGGCGTGAAAGTTGCCATTCGAACCAATGAAACAGAAAATGTACGCAACCTGCCTTTCAATGCCGGTTTCGCCGCGACTTATGGCATGGGGAGCACCGAGGCGCTGCGGGCCATAACCATCGTTCCGGCCGAAATGTTCGGTCTCGAAGATCAGCTGGGCTCCCTTGAGGAAGGAAAAGTGGCCAATCTCTTCGTCGCCGATGGCGATCCGTTTGAAACCAAGACCGAGATCAAACACTTATTCATCAGCGGTTACAAAGTGCCGCTCACGAGTCGCCACACGGATTTATACCGGGAATTTCTCGATCGCAACCCGGGACTGAGAAAATAGGATCAATGCCCGGACAGCCGGCTTACCGGCTGCCCCGGCAGTATCCTTCAGCTTGGCTTCTTAAGGGCTTTATACCGCCCCTTCCCAACCCGGGTACCGTTGAATTCCCGGAAAGGTTTCTGCGCTTCGCGTTCTTCTGCTGGCAATTGCATGAACATCAAGCACTCCTCCGAGCAGCAGCCCTGATTCTTTTCGGCGCAGGATGCACACTGGATGAAAAGAATATGGCAGGCGTCATTGGCACAGTTGACGTGGGTGTCGGCCGGTTGCCCACACTGGTGACAGCGAGCTATGACATCTTCGGTAATACGCTCTCCCATGCGTTCGTCGAAGACGAAGTTCTTACCGACAAACCTTACGGGGAGCCCCTCTTCCCGGCATTGACGCGTGTACTCGATGATGCCGCCGTCGATCATGTATACTTTTTTGAAGCCGCGATGAAGGTAGTAAGCACTGGCTTTTTCGCAGCGAATGCCCCCGGTACAGTACATAATGATGTGCTCCTCTTTTTTATTTTGCAGCATATCCTCAACTAGGGGCAAAGCCTCACGAAAGGTCTCTACGTCGGGACAAATAGCACCCTCGAAGTGGCCCACCTCGCTTTCGTAATGGTTGCGCATGTCCACCATCACCGTATCGCTTTGCTCCAGCAATGCATTGACTTCGCGCGCGCTTAAGTGCCGCCCGCGTTTGGTGACGTCAAAGGATTCATCATCGAGGCCGTCGGCGACGATCTTGGGCCGTACCTTAATCTTCAACTTGTAGAAGGATTTACCGTCATCATCGATCGCAGTATTGAGTCGCATGCCTTTCATCCAAGAAATGGCATCGATGTGGGCCCGGAAGTCTTCCAAGCGTTCATCCAGCACCGAAACTTGGCCGTTGATGCCTTCGCCGGCCACATAGATGCGGCCGAAAACACCCAACCGGCTCCACTGCTCGTAAAGCCAGTCCCGGAACCGCCCGGGATCTTCAATTTGATGATAACGGTAAAAGGAGAGCGTCGTGCGCGCTTCCGGACTACTCCGCATTCGAGCTTTAAGCGCCTCATTGCTGATGCGGTTGTACAATTTTTTCATAACCGATAAATGGCACGTTAACAATGGGATACCTCCCGGCAAGTTGCAGGCTTGCCTACCCTGAAGAGCAGCGTGCTGCTAACTGTACCTCTTTCATCAACAGTGGCTGATGAAAGTCGGTAAAAATACGGCGAATTTAGCGGCGAATCAACTTCCCGCTGAATTGATGTTCCCCGTGACGTACCTGGAAAACGTACATCCCGGTGCTCCAGCTCGCGATTGACCATCCCGATACCGCTTGTCGAGCGGTAAACTGTTCTACCTTCCGGCCCTGAGCATCGAAAAGTGTAACCGTAGCGGGAAGCCATTCGGGCGTCAACTGTAGCTGAACTTCACCGGAGGCCGGGTTGGGGAAAAGCAGCGGATCGCGAGGGATAGGGGGCGCCCCGGTAGACGTAATACCGAGTGCCAATTCGACTGCAGCCAAGGCATCGAGCTGCCCGTAACCGTAGCCAGCGTTAGGCGTCACTGGGCCCTGTACATCGTCGCAATCCGTATCCAACAGTTGGTCGCGGGCGGCAGCCCGCAAGATAGATTCGATCTTGGCCACCTGCCCCCGCAGGCCGGGCCGGGCCGACAAGATCAGGGCGACCGTGCCGGCTACGTGTGGCCCGGAAAGACTCGTCCCGGAAAATCGCCGATAATCGCCACCCCGAACAGCGGAGCGAATTGAAGAACCCGGCGCCACCAAATCGGGCTTGAGGACTGTACTATCGGTCACCACAACGGGCCCGAAAGCGCTATACGAGGCAACCTGTCCGTCCTGATCAGTAGCACCCACAACAAAAGAAGCGGGAAAAATAGCCGGAGCGTATTTGATTTCGCCGCAAGCATTACCGGAGTTTCCCGCCGATACGACCACCACGATACCAGCAGCTTTAAGATTTTCGATTGCCTGCTCCATCAGGGGCCAGTTTTCGGGGTTGCAACCCTCAAAGTCGGGGCAAGCCCAGGAATTATTGATCACATCGGGTGCCAAATCGGGGTTGGGGTTGCCGTCTTCCAGGTCGGTAGGCGCAAGGAACCATTCGAAGCATTCCAGGTAAGTATCGGGCCGGCCATTGCCCGACTCCATATTACGACAACCGATCCATTGAGCCTCGGGCGCTACGCCGATTTGATTTCCTTGGCCATCGTCGCCTACTGCAATACCCATAGTGTGCGTACCGTGGTCGTTATCATCGCAAGGCGCAGGGACGGCAAACCCGCATGGGTTGGTCCCATTTTCATCTATGTCGCGATCGATGGCATCGTGCCAATTATAATTGTGGTCGACGGTACCTTCGGGCCGATAACCGCGGTACTGATTTTTTAGGGCTGGGTGCTCCCACTCGATACCAGTGTCCTGCCCACCGATTACCACGCCCTGGCCCCGGTAGCCCATGGACCAGACGGCGGGTGCCTGAATGCGGTCTACGCCCCAAGAAACAGTCGAGCGGCTCTTCCAGCCTGTCTCGGGCTCGGGCATCACCTGTCGGGTCGTAGCTACCTGGGCAACGCGAGCCACGCCCGGCTGTCGGGCTATCCATTGGCGCTCCGTTGGTGTAAGGTCGGCCCGGATGGCATTTACGATAAAAAAAGAACGGTGCGGAATTCCCCGGTGGCGCAAACTGGCCAGTAACCCGGCCTGGCTGCTGCGGGCGTTTTCCCGCAGCACACGGAAGACGTATCGCCCCTTTTCCTGTTTGGTGATATGGGAGCCCAACCCGGAAAAATCAGGTGTCAACCCCAGATGCACTAAATATGGTTTTCGCTCCGATAAATGGTCATCCGGCAGGGTAAGGGAAAACGTAAAAATAATACTGATAACCAGCAGTGAGAAGGCGGCTTTCCGGGACAATCGACGCACAAGCATTTATTCACAAATTTAAATGCGATCTATTCTTTTCTTTGTCAAGATATTAGTACATTTCAAAACAGAAAAAAAAGTAGTTCAGATTCATGTCTTTTTTGGCAAAATCTGTAACCCACTATAACCTTTTGTGGACCGACTGCTCCAAAACTTTCATCCCCAATTTATTTCTCCCATGGCGTATCGTTTAGAACTTATATGTTCACATAAAGTATTGCTAACATGCATTACCAACTTCGCCAGTTCGATGCTTTTTCGGGAATGAATTCGTTGGAACAGACCGCGATCATTAATCTTATTCAAAAGCACGGCGACCAATCGCCAAAGTCTACCATCCGCGCCGCTATCGGGTATGCGATGAAGCAACAACCCTCCTTTGGGGGCTTCATCCTGAGTTTCTGGCACGACCGGGATCCCATTGCAGCAGTTGTCGTCAATAGAACTGGTATGGAGGCTTTTAACCCGCAGCATTTACTTGTTTATGCCGTTTTGCATCAAGATTACCAAGACCAGGAGCAACTGCTCACCGACTTACTGAACCGGGCCATTCAGCAGGCCAAAGGCGATATTGCTTTACACCTTCGCCCCAATCATCCCGCATTGCCATTTTTCAAAAAACTCGGTTTCGAAGAACAGTTCGTGGAATTACGACGCACGAAAGCTTCGGCCTAGGGCGCACCCTAAAAAATTGGTACCCGAGGCTCGTACATGGCATTGACCGGCTAACATTAGCGAATGTTTAGTCCTCGGCCATCTGCAGAAACTGCATTTCGTACAATTGGCGGTAATGCCCGCCTTCCAGCTCTAGGAGCTCGTCGTGGGAGCCCAGCTCCAGAATTTTCCCTTTATCCAATACCATGATTTTATCAGCGTTGCGGATAGTCGACAACCGGTGGGCGATAATAATGGAAGAGCGCTTTTTTATCAGGGTTTCAATGGCTAATTGTATTACCGATTCTGTCTCCGGATCGACCGAAGAGGTAGCTTCATCGAGAATGAGTATATCGGGATCAAAAACCAAAGCCCGCACAAAAGAAATCAATTGGCGTTGCCCCATCGACAAGGTGGCCCCGCGCTCCATCACCTGGTAGTCGTAGCCCCCGGGTAGTTTTTCAATAAATTCGTGAGCGCCGATAAGCTTGGCGGCTTTCAGGACTTCTTCGCGCGTGATGTCGGTATCGCGCAGGGTGATATTTTCGTATACGGTTCCCGAGAAAAGAAAAACATCTTGCAGCACCATGGCGATTCGGCGCCGCAAGGCGAAGAGATCGTAGGTACGAATATCGCGCCCGTCGATCCGGATTTCCCCTTTTTGAATCTCGTAAAAGCGGTTGAGAATATTAATGATCGTCGTCTTGCCCGATCCTGTGCTACCCACAATAGCCAGGGTATCGCCCGGCACCAGGTGGAAGTTGATATCTTTCAGAACGTAATCGCGGGCCTGGTAGGCAAAATATACCTGGTCGAACACCAGATCACCCTCTAGCTTTTGAGGCACGATGGTCCCTTTGTTTTTGATATGATCGTCCCGGTCGAGCAGGTTGTATACGCGCTCGGCCGCTACGAGTCCCATTTGTAAGGTATTAAAGCGATCGGCGATCATGCGGATGGGCCGAAACAGCATGTTGAGGAATATCGGGAACGCCACCAGGGCACCGATAGTCACATCGCCACCGATAACGCCGCGGGCACCCCACCATACCATCAGGCCGAGAGAGGCAGCCGAAAGAATGTCCACGACGGGGAAAAATACAGCGTAATACAAGATCGAATCGAGATTGGCCTGGGTGTATTGTCGGTTGATCGCCTTGAACTTTTCCATTTCCTGCTTCTCAGCGTTAAAGACCTGGATGATGCGCATGCCGGAGATCCGCTCCTGCAGAAAGGCGTTCATGCGGGAAATCTGCGTGCGCACTTTCTGGTAAGCCACTTTGACCTTTTCCTTAAAAATATAGCTGGCAATGACCAGCAGGGGCATAGTCAGCAGGCAAATGAGAGTCAGTTGCCAAGAGGTCAGGAACATGATAGCAAGCACTACCACCAAGGTGAGGATATCGGCTACAATAATGATCACTCCTTGGGTAAAAATGGTGTTGATCGATTCAATATCATTAATGGTGCGGGTAGTCGAAGTACCGATGGGCGTACGATCGAAGTAGGTCAGCCGCAGACTGGTAATATGGCGGAAAATATCGATCCGCAGATCGCGAATCACCGATTGTCCCAGCCAATTGGTGGAATAGATGAAGAAGTAATCGAGTATCCCGTGTAGAATCAAAACGCCCACAAAGATCATTGCCATTCGGGTGAGTCCTTCCAAGTCGTACTGGGCAATGTATTCATCGACCATAATCTGTACGAGTTTCGGTCGTAGCACGGCGATCGGAGCCAGGATAATCGCCAGGAAAGCAGCCAGATAAAGAATGGTCCGGTAAGGGCGTGCCTGTTGCAACACCCGATTGAGCAAATAAAAATTTAGTTTCTTCTGGGCAGGATTTTCCATGGGTGATATTTTAACACTACGGGCTTGGGTGCTTGGAATCCGAGGGAATGCCTCCGGGTTTTGTTTCTCTGCTGCTGTTCACACCACCCTAAAAACAGTGTATAATTGGTAAAGTTGTTCTTTCGTACCATTCCAGGCAAGGGTTCGGCAAAAAAGGTGGCCCGGACTTAACGTCCGGGCACCCTACCAGTTCCACTACACTATGTGAAAAAATGAAATAGCCAAAGGCAGGGTGCTTGCAGGGCAAGATGGGACAGATTAACAAAAACCTATCCGGCCTTCGCCAGCAAAGGCCGGATAGGGATGAGGTATGGATTGCCGGGCATCAAATGAGCCCTTCGTCGTCAAAACTCAGGTATCCCAGATCAGAAACAATCAGGTGGTCGAGTACGGCGATGTCGAGGGTCTCGCCGGCGCTCTGCAGCTTGTGGGTCAGGTCAATATCGGCCTGACTGGGCTGCAGATTTCCCGAGGGGTGGTTGTGCGCCATGATAATTGAGCAGGCAGAAGTCTGGATAGCCTTGCGGAAGACCACTTTTGCATCGACAATGGTGCCGGCTACGCCCCCGGAGCTCACTTGTTCGCGCCCAATGACGCGGTTAGCACGGTTGAGCAGCAGCACCCAGAATTCTTCATGTGGGAGGTCCTGCAGCACCGGAGCAAACACGTTGTAGGCGTCTTGGCTGCTGCAGACCTGGGGGCGCGTACTCACATTCGTCAGTTGGCGACGGCGCCCTAGCTCCAACGCAGCAGTTATCGTGACGGCTTTCGCAAAACCTACGCCTTTGAATTTCATGAGCTCGGAAAGGCTGCAGCGCCCCAACTCGTTGAGGTCATTGTTAATCGAACTCAGGATGCGTTTGGAGAGACTGAAGGCCGACTCATAACGGTTACCGCTCCCCAGTAAAATAGACAGCAATTCCGCGTCGGTTAGATGCTTTCGACCCTTAACCATCATTTTCTCCCGGGGGCGATCTTCTGCAGCCCACCCTTTGATCGTCAGGCGGGTGTTTTCATAATGCTTCATGAATTTTTTCCGTTTCTAATTCCTACAATTAAAAAAGCACAGTAGCATGCAGGCTACGATGGGAACTTGGAAAGCGGACAAAGAGTGGAATGGGAAGGGCGAATTCAAAAGGGAATTCGTCAACTTCGGTTATTGGGACGGGTTGGTTCGGTTATACCGCATTTTTTCTTTTCAATGTAAGATACATTTTTTTCAATATTTTAGTCAAGTCGATCCGGGTATAATATGGAAAAAAGAGGAATTTACCGACTGCGCCGCGTCGAGCGGCTCAAGCACCGCAAGGTGATCCGGAGCCTGTTCCAGAAAGGACATTCCTTCCATCACTATCCTTTGCGGATCGTTTATGCGGAGCACCCCGACCGTTCGGTGAAGGTGCCTGTCCAGTTCACAGTAAGCGTAGGCAAGCGTCGCTTTAAACGGGCCGTCGACCGCAATTTGCTACGCCGGCGCATCCGGGAAGCTTACCGCTCACAAAAACCCGACCTCTACCGCAGGCTCGCCAACCGCCAAGCGCCACCCCTAGCGGTCCTGATCATCTACACCGGCAAAGAGATCCTAGAATATACGGCTCTGGAAAAAGCCATGCAGCAAATCGTACGCCGGCTGCCAAAACGCCTGCCCGTAACAAATAGTTAACATTGGGCGCCTTACCACCTTTCCATTTCTGCCAATTGTCCCGAGCCAGGTTAATTCCTCATTAAGGATGCTCTAGGCTCTTCACCCATCTCGAAAAAGGTAATATTTTCGAATCAATTCAATTGCTCTATCATTTGAGAGCTGTGAGAGGCTATTTGCTTAACCTCCTTGGTTAGTTTCCATGACCTAGCAAGACGACCAGGCGAGCGCTGTTGCAACAGCGGCTATCGCAAGACGACCTTACCTAATTCAAGGCCTCAATCTATTTCTTCACAATAACCAAATCAACTCAAGGTATGAACCTGAGAAAAATTTTACCATTTATCATTACACTCGTCCTGACTGGACTACAAAGCCAAGACCTGGCTGCTCAGTGCTTTGACGGTTTGGAGGTATTCACCTTCGACCGCGCTTCCGAGGTAGTGTTGTGCGAGGAAGATGCGCCCATCACGACTACGGTGGTCCGCATGCGCACCAACCGCCTACCGAATCCGGTGTATTACCTCATCACCGATGAGAACAATACCATCGTAGGGGTAGAGCAAACTTCTTACGTTGACTTTGCCGAATTCCCGGTAGGTAATTACCGCATCTGGGGCGTTTCTTACAAAGGAACGGTCACAGCCGAAATCGGTGCCAACGCTGCCGAAACTCAACTGTCGGATCTGTGCTTCAACCTGTCTGACAATTTCGTATTTGTACAAAACGGCTGCGAAGCCGGATTTTTGCAACTGCAAGTAC
This sequence comes from uncultured Saprospiraceae bacterium, assembly GCA_964530825.1. GTDB lineage: Bacteria > Bacteroidota > Bacteroidia > Chitinophagales > Saprospiraceae > CAZHCA01. The sequence continues at coordinate 19,313 of CAZHCA010000030.1, read as the reverse complement.
TGCACAACAATGACGGCGAATCAGAACTGCTGACGGGCGAAGACGGCATTGGCGGTGTTGCTCAATTCAAGACCGTCCTGGATAGCTTGCGCGGCCTGGGTATCCCGAGCATCACTCTGTCTTCCGGCGATAACTTCTTGCCTGGCCCGGAATTCAATGCTAGCTTGGCCCTGGATTCTACTGCACGCCTCTTCGACGCTATCGCACTTGATGCTTTGGGCTACAACGCACTTTGCATCGGTAACCACGACTTCGACTTCGGCCCTGAAATCCTGGCCCGCTTAATCGAAGACTTCGAAAACACTATGCCGCCTTACTTGAGCGCTAACCTGGACTTCTCCGAAGAGCCGGTACTGCAAGTACTGGTAGAGTCGGGCCGCATTGCCGGTCGTACGATCCTCGATGTAGACGGCGACCAAGTGGGTGTCATTGGTTTGACTACCCCTTCTTTACCTACGGTTTCCAGCCCGCGCAACGTACGCGTTGACTCCAACCTGGTTGGCGTGGTGGAAAGTAACGTTGCCGCCCTGGAAGAAAGTGGCGTCAACAAAATCATCCTGATCTCGCATCTGCAATCGATCAACGAAGAGCTGGACCTGGCGGCCCAGATCTCCGGCATAGACATCATCATCGCCGGCGGTGGCGACGAACTGTTGCTGAACGACAGCACTCAGGTTTTACCGGGTGACGAGATCTTCGATTCTTATCCGTTAGTTACGCAAGACGCCGACAGCAACGAGGTGTACATCGTGACAACCCGCGGTAACTACTCTTACGTAGGTAACCTGATCGTTACTTTCGACGAGGAAGGAAATATCGTAGAAATCGACGACCGCTCCGATGCAGTGCTAGTAAGTGGTTTTCCACTCGACTCAGCTTTGCAGAACGAGGTAGTCGATCCGGTAGCTGCCTATGTGGCGAGCCTGGATAGCAACATCATTGCAACCACCGAGGTGGCACTCGACGGTCGCCGTGGAAGCGTACGTACCATCGAAACCAACCAGGGCAACCTGATTGCCGATGCTCTGTTGTGGCAAGGCCTGGAGCTGGGTGATGAGTTCGGCTTAGATACTTCTGCATATGTAGTCGGTTTCCAAAACGGCGGCGGTATCCGCAACGACGAAATCATCCCGGCCGGCTCCGAAATCAGCGAGCTGACGACTTTCGACATGCTGCCGTTCTCTAATTTCGTGTCTTACGTAAATGCCATCGACGCCGAGACGCTGAAGTCGGTAATGGAAAACTCGGTTTCCCGCATCGAAGATGTCAGTGGTCGCTTTGCCCAGATCGCTGGTTTCAGCGTAGTCTATTCACTGGAAGGCACACCTGACTCCAACCGTATCATCAGCATCACCATGGACGACGGCACCGAGGTCGTAAGTGATGGTGAAGTGGTTGCTCCGGAAGACTTTAGCGTAGTCATCGTAACCAACTCGTTCACCGCAGGCGGCGGCGACGACTACGACGAATTTGCTACTGCTGGTTTCAGCAACCTGCCGGTTTCTTATCAGCGCGCCCTGTTCAACTACATCGTAGAAAACCTGGAAGGCGTTATCTCTGCCGAGCAGTACCCAGAGGGTGGCGAAGGCCGCATCACTACTGGTGAGCTACCGGAAGGCGGCTCAGGCATCGAAGATAGCGAACTGGATTTCACCCTGATCCCGCTGGCTTCTTATCAAACGGGCATCTTTGACGAAGGCGCTGCCGAAATCGTAGCCCACGATCCCATCAACCAGCGCTTATTCTTCACCAACTCTGACGAAAATACCGTTAACGCATTGGATATTAGCAATCCATTCAGCCCGGCCGAACTGTTCAACATCGATATGAGCGTTTACGGCGACGGCGTGAACAGTGTAGCGGTCAAGGATAGCTTGGTAGCCGTAGCGGTAGAAGCAGAAGCCGTTGACGCTAACGGTTCTGTGGTCTTCTTCGACCTGGATGGTAACTTCCTGGCTCAGGTAGAGGCCGGCGTCCTACCCGACATGGTAACCTTCACCAACGACGGCACCAAGGTACTGACTGCTAATGAAGGCGAACCCAACGACGAGTACACCATCGACCCTGAAGGCTCAATCTCCATCATCGATATCAGCGAAGGCGTAACGGCAGCTACCGTTAATACGGCTACGTTCGAGGCCTTCAATGATCAAATCGACGACCTGCGTGCTGCCGGGGTGCGTATCTTTGGCCCGGGCGCAACGGTAGCCCAAGACCTGGAGCCCGAGTACATCGCGGTAACAACCGACGACGCATTCGCCATCGTCGCCCTGCAAGAAAACAACGCCATTGCTAAGGTGAACATCGAAACCGCTACGGTAGAAGCAATCGTACCCCTTGGTTTCAAAGACCACAGCCTGGAAGGTAACGGCTTCGATGCCAGCAATGTATCGGAAAGCGTAGACATTAGCCCGCGTCCGACGCTGGGTATGTACCAGCCCGACGCCATTAAAGCGGTTAACCTGGGTGGGGTAGAATACGTTGTAACGGCCAACGAAGGGGACGCCCGCGACTACGACGGCTTCTCGGAAGAGGAGCGTGTAGCGGATCTATTGCTGGATTCAGTAGCTTACCCGAACGCTGCCGAACTGCAGTTGGACGAAAACCTGGGTCGCTTGAACTCTACGACGGCTACTGGTGATATCGACGGCGACGGCGATATCGATCAAATTTACTCTTACGGCGCCCGCTCCTTCTCGATCTGGGATGCAGACGGTAACCTGATCTTCGACTCCGGCAACGACCTGGAGCTGCGCACCTTTGCTGCTTTCCCCGACAACTTTAATGCCAACAACGACGACAACGAATTGAAGGCCCGCTCTGACGATAAAGGCCCCGAACCCGAAGCAGTAGAAATCGCCACCCTGGGCGACAACACCTTCGCACTGGTAGGTCTGGAGCGTATCGGCGGTATTGCAGTATACGAAATCAATGACCCGACGGCTCCGAAGTTTGTTGACTACACCAACAACCGTAACTTCGACGAGGACCCCGAAACTGGCATGCCGGGCGACCTGGGTCCGGAAGATATCCGCTTTATCCCGGCTGAAATCAGCCCGGTAGGCGTAGCGCTGGTCGTAACGGCCAACGAAGTATCTGGTACGGTGAGTATCTTCGCCGTAAACGAAATGCCCGATATGCCGGCAACACCGTTTGCGCTGCGTATCCTGCACAATAACGACGGCGAATCTCAATTACTGCCCGACGATGAAGGCCTGGGCGGCGTAGCTCAGTTCAAAGCGGCCGTTGACCAGCTGCGCAGCGACAGCCTCGCCACCCTGATGCTGTCTTCCGGCGACAACTACCTGCCGGGACCCGAATTCAACGCCAGCCTGGCGCAGGATTCTTCCGCTCGCCTGTTCGATGCCATCGCCCTCGATGCAATCGGCTATGACGCACTGTGCATTGGCAACCACGACTTCGACTTCGGTCCGGATATTCTGGAGCGCTTGATCCTCGACTTTGAAAACGCGACGCCTCCTTACCTGAGTGCTAACCTTGACTTCTCTGAAGAACCCGGCCTACAGGCACTGGTAGACGCCGGTCGCATTGCACCGAGTACTGTGATCGAGCGCGACGGCGAGCAAATCGGTGTCATCGGCCTGACCACCACGGCACTGCCCGAGGTAACCTCTCCGCGCAACGTACGGGTCGACTCCAACTTGGTGATGGCCGTAAATATGCAGGTAGATCAGTTCTTGGCCGACAGTATCAACAAGATTATCCTGATCTCGCACCTGCAGTCGATCAATGAGGAACTGGAACTGGCTGCTCAACTGACCGACATCGACATCATCATTGCCGGTGGTGGCGACGAACTGCTGACCAACGACACGAGCAACGTGATCGACGGACAAGAGATCTTCGGTGAATACCCACTGCCGACCTTAGATGCCGACAGCAATACCGTATACATAGTAACGACCCCCGGCAACTACCGCTTCGTGGGTCAACTGATCGTAGAATTCGACGAGGCCGGTGTAGTCACCAGCATCGACGAGGTGTCTGACCTGGTTAAAATCCAAGGTTTCGAACCGGATTCTGCCCTGGTTGCTGATGTAGAAACGCCGGTTAGTGAATTTGTCGCTGACCTGGACAGCAATATCATCGCCAAAACAGAAGTTGCGCTTGACGGCTTGCGCGGTAACGTTCGTACCCGGGAGACCAACCAGGGTAACCTGATTGCCGACGGTCTGCTCTGGCAAGCCCTCAGTGTAGCTGAAGAATTCGATATCGACACGACCATCTATACGGTGGCTATGCAAGGTGGCGGTGGTATTCGCAACGACGAGGTTATTCCGGCCGAATCTGAGATCAGTGAGCTGAAAACCTTCGACATTCTGCCGTTCTCAAACTTTGTCTCTATCGTGAACCCAATTGATGCTGCAACCTTCAAAGCTTCCCTGGAGAACTCCGTATCCCGTATCGAGGATGTAAATGGTCGTTTCTCCCAGATTTCCGGCTTCCGTGTCGTCTACGACACGACGCAAGCGGCGGGTAGTCGGGTTGTATCGGTCATCATGGACGACAGCACCGTAGTAGTAGAAAACGGCGAAGTGGTAGCACCGGCCGAATTCGAGGTACAGATCGTAACCAACAGCTTCCAAGCTGGTGGAGGTGACGGATATACCAACCTGGAAGAAGCTGGATTCCGCAACATCGGCTTCTCTTACCAGCAGTCGTTGTTTAACTACATCACGCAGGTCGTCGGCCCAACCATCACGGCCGATGAGTACCCGGAAGGCGGCGAAGGACGCATCACCTTCCTGGAAGTACCAGCTATTGTAGGCGGTAATGTTCCGCAACTGGCTAGCGCTCCAGTTTTCTCCGGTGAGCTGCAGATCCTGGGCAACCCATTCACCAACCAGTTAACCTATAACTACGAGGTGGAAAAAGACGGTACGATCGAGCTGTTCCTGACTGACCTGAACGGACAGCGCGTAGCTACCTTCTTCCGCGGTTATCAACTGGCCGGTCAGTACCAGGAAACCCATAATGTGGGCGCACTGAACCTGGCCAACGGTACCTACTTGCTGACCCTGCGCAACGATGCCGGCATGATCACCAAAATGCTGATCAAGCAGTAAGGCAAAGGCACTAATTGAAATATGCCTAACAAGTGCAAAGGCGCTTCTTCCCGCCCGGGAGGAAGCGCCTTCTTTTTTTGTTGCCACAACCTTTAATTCTCCTGCACAATCCTTATCTATGAGCAAAACCAACTGGTATGCCCCGTATACTCCTCTATTTCTTATTCCTATGCTGCTTTCCCGCCACCCTCGCCGGGCAGAAATACTTGCAGATCGAAAAAAGAGGCAGTGCGAAGACGCAAAAAATCCCCGTCGGCTCGACGATCGAGTACCAGCTGAAGGACGATGAGATTTGGTATACCCATGCCATCGAAGATATCCTGGTCGAAGAAAATCTACTCGTCCTGCGCGACCGGTACGTTTCGCCCGATAGCATTACCGCCATTCGCCGATACCGCAGCTGGACGAAACCCGCCCGCACACAGGGCCTTATTTTTGCCGGTGCCTGGTCGGGATTTGCCCTCATTGGGACCGCTACCGACGGCGACCCCAACTCCAGTTACCGTTGGTCCGATGCCATCGTGACGGCTACCGCTGCTACCATAGCCCTGACGGTACCCAAATTGTTGGAGTACAAAAAAGTTAAATTCGGGAAGAAACGTAGATTGCGATTAGTCGATCTTTCCTTTCGAGAAACCGATTATTGAACAGGAGCAGATGGCGGGTAGCAAAAAACTGAAGCGGCATTTCTTACAACGATGCTTTGTGGCGGGACGGTTGTTGAGGTGAAGTATGAATTGGAGTAGTATTTCTAACTTCTTGGGTTTTTAGTAAAGAAGAAAAAACTTCACGCTCGGGAAAACCAAGGATGTAATGGATAAACAACAAAGCCTTACGTTGCCGGGCAGTAGGGGTTATCGACCCTAACGATGGGTACGCCTCACAACATACTGCTTACGATTAACCGATCAGGAACCGAACAGCCAGCTCATAACCGCGCAACCCCATACCAGCGATGAGCCCGACGCAGTAGGGTGCTAGATAAGAATGATGGCGAAAAGCTTCACGTGCATAGACATTGGAAAGGTGTACCTCCACGACGGGCGAAGTTATGGCAACGATCGCATCACCCAGGGCAATGGAGGTATGGGTGTAGGCGCCAGCGTTGAGTACGATACCTTTGGCCTCGAATCCGACCTGGTGGAGGTAGTCGATCAGGGCGCCTTCGCTATTGTGCTGAAAATAGGAGAGCTGCTGGTCCGGAAAAAGTTGTACCAGCTCGTCGAAATAGGTTTCAAAAGACCGGCGGCCATACACTTCAGGTTCGCGTTTACCCAGCAGATTCAGGTTGGGGCCGTTGATCAGGTGGATATCCATAAGCCACTTTTCGCGAAGAGTTTAGTTGCCGAGATCCGACATAAACTGGATGCGCACTAACCGGATTTCCTCCATGGTAATGTCATCTTCTTTCAGCTCGGAGAAGGCCTCTTCGGCCGAGCTGCTATCGGCGTTCAGGAAATAATCGTGTATTTCTTCTCGAGCATACTCATCGAGATTGTCGTCGAGGTAATAATCCAGATTAACTTTGGTCCCCGAAGCCACGATGGCATCCAGCTCGTCCATTAATTCGTCCATCGACAGGTTATTCGACTCGGCCAGGTCTTCGAGCGGCACCTTGCGATCGATACCCTGGATGATATTGACCTTGATCTTAGACTTGTTGGCCACCTGCTTAACGATGAAGTCATTGGGGCGCTCGATATCGTTTTCTGCCACATAATCGCGGATGAGCTGTACAAAAGGCTTGGCGTAACGATTGGCCTTTCCGGCACTCACTCCCGATATGCGGGTCATATCTTCTTTACTGACCGGGTATTGGGTTGCCATATCTTCAAGGGAAGGTTCCTGAAAAATGACAAAAGGCGGCACGCCGAGCCGATGCGCTTCTTTGCGTCGCAGGTCGAGGAGCAGCTTCATCAAGTTCTCATCCAGGGCGGCAGTACCTACCCCATTGTCCTCAGCCGGCTCTTCGGTATAGGTAGCGTAATCATGATCGATCGGAATCTCGATCCGGAAGGGATTTTGCAGATAAGCAGCGCCTTTTTCGGTAAGTTTGAGTAACCCGTAGGTCTCGACATCCTTGCGCAGCAAATCGTGCAGAAGGGCCTGGCGGAATACCGAAAACCAAAAAGGCCGGTCCTGCTCGCGGCCGATGCCGAAATGCGGACGCCGGTCGAAGTGGTAGTCCTGCATCTCTTTGGTTTCATGGCCCATTACGAAGTCGACCATAGTCTGGATGCCGTGGTTTTCGTCTAGCTCCAGTACAGCCTGCAGGGCCTGGCCAATTGCTTGGGTCGCATCGGTTTTTTCCTTGGGGAAGCGGCAGTTGTCACACATATTGGTGCAGAGCGATACGTCGTAATCCTCGCCAAAATAGTGCAGCAAAAAACGACGGCGGCAAGCGGCCGTTTCGGAATACGAAATGACTTCCTGCATAAGCTGTGTACTCATCTCGCGCTCGGCTACCGGTTTATCGCGCAGGAATTTTTCGAGTCGCAGGATATCTTTGTAGGAGTAAAAGGCGATGCATTTGCCCTCCAGGCCATCGCGTCCGGCGCGTCCGGTTTCCTGATAATAGTTCTCAATGCTCTTCGGAATATCATAGTGAATGACGAAGCGCACATCGGGCTTATCGATCCCCATACCGAAGGCAATGGTCGCTACGATGACGTCAACCCGCTCCATCAGAAAATCGTCTTGTGTTTTCGTGCGCGTCTTGGGATCGAGCCCGGCGTGGTAAGGGGCTGCCTTAATATCATTGACCTGGAGCGCCTTGGCGATATCTTCGGCCGATCGGCGCGATTGCACGTAGATAATGCCCGACTGCCCAGGCGTTTCCTTGATGATCTGCAGGATGCTCTTGATCGTCTGGTCTTGCTTGGCTTTGGGGCGTACTTCGTAGTAGAGGTTGGGCCGGTTAAAGGAGGAAATGAAGGTCTGGTGCTTGCGCATGTTCAGGTTCTTCACGATATCGGACTGCACCTTGGGCGTAGCCGTTGCAGTAAGCGCGATGACGGGAATCTCCTTACCGATCGCGTCGAGCATGGCTCGGATGCGCCGGTACTCGGGCCGGAAATCGTGCCCCCACTCGGAGATACAGTGCGCCTCATCGACCGCTACCAGCGACACGTTGACTTGCTGGAAAAATTCGATGTTTTCGTCTTTCGTCAGGGTCTCGGGTGCAATGAAAAGCAGCTTGGTCTTGCCGTCGAGAATGTCTCTGCGTACCTGCTTCATTTGCGCCTTGGTCAGGGAGGAATTGAGAAAGTGCGCAATCTCGTCGTTTTGACTGTAACTGCGGATTGAGTCTACCTGATTCTTCATCAAAGCGATCAGCGGAGAAATGACGATGGCCGTACCTTCCATCATGAGTGAAGGCAACTGGTAGCAGAGCGATTTCCCGCCACCGGTAGGCATAATCACGAAAGTATCGTGCCGGTCTAGTACGCTTTCAATGATGCTCTCCTGGTTGCCTTTGAAAGAATCAAAGCCGAAATACTGCTGGAGGGCATCATGCAGTGATTCGTTACTCAAAGTCATAAGGTATGCTGGTTTCTTCCTTTTTGACGTATTTTTACTCCCCGTGCCACAATACGTTCTACAAAATATCAAAAATAACGCAAAGACCGATTTTTAACTTCCTTTATTTCAACTCTTTGCGTGCCCTAGAAGCCTTTTTCTCAAAAAGCCTACAAAACTAATAAAAATTACCGTGAATTCCGATAGCCCAATTCTGAAAACCGCACTTGAAACGCTGTCGATTGAGATTGGAGCGCTGGAAGCTCTGCGCGCCAGCCTCGACGGTGAATTCGTACGCACCGTCGAATTGATTCGGCATTGCCGGGGCCGGCTAGTGGTCACCGGCATTGGCAAAAGCGCTATCGTCGCCCAGAAAATTGTAGCCACCCTCAACTCGACTGGTACACCGGCGCTGTTTTTACATGCCGCTGATGCCATCCACGGAGATTTGGGCATGATTCGGTCTGAAGATATTGCCCTTTGCATCTCGAAAAGCGGCGAAACCTCAGAAATAAAAGTACTGGTCCCGCTACTGAAGAACCTGAGCATCCCGCTGGCAGGCATGGTAAGTAGAAAGGACTCCTATTTAGGGCAGCATGCTGACTATCTGCTGCTGACCCCCATATCGCGCGAGGCCGACCCCAACAACCTGGCCCCCACGGCCAGCACGACGGCTCAGATGGCCATGGGCGATGCACTGGCCACCGCCCTGCTGGCGGAGCGCGGGTTTACCCCCCGCGATTTTGCCCAGTTTCACCCGGGCGGAGCGTTGGGCAAACAGCTCTACCTGCGCGTACGCGACCTTTACCCTGCCAACGAATGTCCGCAGGTTAGTCCCGAGGCGGGTCTGCAACAGGTTATTATCGAGATGACCAGCAAGCGCCTGGGCGCTACTGCCATTACCGATCCTGACGGGCGCATCCTGGGGATCGTCACCGACGGCGACCTGCGGCGCATGCTCGAAAAAGGACTCCCGCGCGAGCAACTTACAGCGCGCGACATCATGACCAACAACCCGAAAACCATTGCTCCCGACATCTTGGCCGTAAAAGCCCTGGAAATGATGCGCAGTAACAGCATCACCCAATTGCTGGTTTGCGACAATCAACAGCACTACCTGGGCATCGTGCACCTGCACGACCTGATCCGGGAAGGGCTGGTGTAAAAAATACCCCTCATGGTCTGCTGCCGTTATGTACTGCTCGCTTGCTTAACGCTCACCGCCTGTACGACCAAAACCGGCGACCGCCGGGTCACCCGGGCAATCTATCACTGGCAGTCGACCTTCGACCTGAGCGTGGAGGAAAAAACCTACCTCGACTCCGCCAGAATAGATAAGCTGTACCTGCGCTTTTTTGATGTCGACCACCAGGGCGGCAACACCCAGCCATTGGCTGAGCTAAGGTTGCCGGCTAACCTTCCACAGAGCATGGAAATAGTTCCGGCCGTCTTTATCACCAATCGCACCTTTTCCGAAGGCACCTTTGCCCCCGATACGTTAGCCGTACGCGTAGCGCGCAAGCTACAGCGGCAGCTTGCCGCCCTGCCAGGCTCTCCGCCCGTGCACGAAGTACAGCTCGACTGCGACTGGACCGCTTCGACCCGCCATGCTTATTTCCGTTTTCTACGCGCATTCCGGAAAGCCTTCGGGGATGCCGACCTCACCCTATCGGCCACCATCCGGCTGCATCAGGTGCGCTATCCCGAGCAGACCGGTATACCGCCGGTCGACCGTGGCATGCTCATGTACTACAACGTGGGGAAGGTCACCCAATGGATAGAATCCAATTCCATACTCGACCCGGCTGCCGCCCTGCCTTACCATGCCGGTATTCCCGCCTATCCGCTGCCGCTCGACCTAGCTCTTCCGGCTTTTCGCTGGGGCGTGCTCTTCCGCGAAGGGCGCATGATCCGCCTGATCAACGACCTGGCGCCCACAGACCTGGCCGACACTTCAAGGTTTGAACCGTTGGGAAAGAACCGCTACCGCTGCCGGCGCAGCACCTACTTGCGCGGCTACTACTTGTACCGGGAAGACCGCCTGCGCCTGGAGGCAGCCGATTACCCCTTGCTAAAAAAGGCAGCAGCGCCCCTTGAAGATTACCTAAAACCTGGTAATTTAAGTGTTGCTATTTACCATTTGCACCCGTCGCTACCTAATTTGGTCTCTTATGCGCAACTCGATAGCCTGTACCGTACCGTCGGTCGTTAGTTTGATCCTGCTGTTCGTTCTGGTACCGCATGCCATTTCCAAGGGCTGTGGACCCTATGATCGTTCCTTCCACGGTTACACCTTTCTGAATGCCGGCATTATCAACCCCGATCTGCGCGGCGCCGAGTTTTTCCTTACCTACGAGCAACTGTACGAACGCTTTGCCGATGCCCGCCGCCAGCAAATCCAGGGCAATGTAGCGGAGTGGCAGGAGCGCCACTGCGGCTGGCCCGACCAGGAGGATATTTACCAGCTGGTATACAAAACCGGGCTGGGCGAGCTCCAACAGCTGTGGTCAGCGGCAGGCAGCAAAAACATTCCCCTCACCGGGCCCCTTGCCGGCAATAGTTTCGCGCGCTACATCGAACGCCAAGGCTGTGTAGAAACGGCCGACTATCTGATCTTCGCCAAACGCTGCGAGCCTTTTGTCGTAGACCCCGACCTGTGGGAAGAAGAAAGCCGCCCGCTCGATACCTTCGAGATTAATCGCATGATTCAGCGGGGCGAGCGCAACCTGTTTCGGAGCAAATCGCACTACATCCGACTGCGCTACGCTTACCAGGTCATCCGATTAGCTCATTACGCTGGCCAGTACCGGCGGGCGATCCGGCTCTACGACTATTTGATGCCCAAAATCGACAACGACCCCAGCATCATCGAGTACTGGGCGCTGGGTCACAAGGCAGGCGCCATACAGGCCTTGGGTGACCGGCTCGAAGCGGCCTACCTCTACTTGCAAATATTCCAGAACTGCCCCAGCAAACGATCCTCGGCTTTTCGAAGCCTCGACATTCGCACGGATGAGGAGTGGCGGGAGGTGTATTTAAAATGCCGGGACGATCGCGAGCGCAGTACGCTCTACGCCATGCGCGCCTCGGTGCGCGACAGCCGTGCCATCGAGGAGATGAACGCCATCTATGAGCTGGAACCGACCAGCGACTATCTCGAGGCGCTCATGCTCAAAGAAATGCGGGAGTTGGAAAAAGATCTGCTGGGACTGGAGTTTAATCGGAAAAAACGACAAAATCGGCGGCTGTACGACCGGCCGCGCAGTTTCGCCGGCGATTACGTGATCGAGCTGCAACAATTCGTGCGGACGATACTTCAGGAAGGGCGCATGCCCAACCTCGCCCTTTGGCAAGTCACCCTGGGTTACCTGGAGACCCTGGCCGGCAATTACTATGCCGCTACTCGGTCTTTTTTTGAAGCAGAAAAAATGGTCAGCGACAGAGACCTGAAGGAACAACTGAAGGTGTTTCAGTTGGCGCTGCAGATCAGCTCTTACGAGGTCATCAACGACGAGGTCGAGCGCGAACTGGCGGCCATCATCCAGGGTAATGACCTGTACGCCAAGTATCCCGATTTTCAGGACTTCATCTACGACAAACTCCTCTACCTGTACCAGCAAAACGGCAATGAAGCCAAGGCTTTTCTCATCCAGTATCCGCTGGATTACCTCAAGCCCAATCCGGACTTCGAACTGATCGACGACGTGATTGCCGTAGCCGAAGAGCCCCGACCTAACCGGCTGGAAAACATGATGCTGCAGTACGAAGACTCCGTAGATATTCGCAATGAGCTGGAGTTCATCAAGGCCACCGATCTTTTAGGTGGCTATGAGTTGGTGGCCGCCCGGGCAGTCTATGGGGAAGTACCCGCCGAGTACAAGCTCCAGGGAGCTTTCAATCCCTTCGGAGAACGCATACGCGATTGTATCAACTGCCGCACGCGTCCTGATACGTTTTACTACTACAAGGACTTTAACCGCCTCCAATTAATCAATAAATTCATCGACCTTCAGAACCAGGCGCTGGCCCAGCGCGCCGAAGGTGCCCAGCACTTTTACGAGTTGGGGTTGGGGCTTTACAACATTTCTTATTTCGGCTACGCATGGAATGCTGCCGACTACTACCGCTCGGGCGCATCCATGAATCCGCGGCTGTTGCGCGATGGAGATTTTGTTTTCCCCCATCCGGATTTCCCATACGGCAATAAGGAGAACATGGACGTAACGGTGCCGCTCACATATTTCCAAAGGGTACTGGAACTCAGCGACAATCCCGAGCTACTGGCGCGCGCGGCCTTTATGGCTGCCAAATGTGACCAAAAACGCTACGAAGTGGAGCGCTACAAAGGCCTAGAGCGCGACTACCGGTATTTTGACCTGCTCATCGAAAATTATCAGGACACTCGGTTTTACGACCGTATTATTGAGGAGTGCAAATACTTTGCCGCCTACGCCCAGCGATGAGCTAGAGCCCTCATGCTGCTGGTTGATTACGCGACACCTTTGCCCTTTTTGCGGGGCCCGTTTCGCTTTTTGCCGCCTTCCCGCTAACTTGCTGCCATCATTACGTAAGCCCATGCAAGCTAAGAAATGGTTGCTATTGATCTTCGGTCTGGTCATAGCCGAGGTTGGCCATACCCAGGGTCCACCCCTGCCGTTGGGCCATCTCGCCTACCAGCTACTCGACCGGATGGATATTCTTTCGGGGCGCGATCCGGGATTTCATCCTTCCATGAAGTTTTACGAGCGCGGTGATATCACCCGCTTCGCCTTGGGCATCGATAGCGCGGGCGTTCTCCGTACGCGCCGCGACCGCTTCGACCTCGACTACATTTTCCTAGATAACAACGAATGGCTGTTGCCGCCCAATTTTCCGACCACCGTCGGCGGGCCTCGCAACTACGTCTACCCCGATACCCAGCTTACCCGCATTGAGATCAGCCGGCAGCACCCAGCTTACCGGACCAGCCGGCGCCCTTGGTTCAATACCTTCTACCGCACGCCGGCCAACCTCTTCGAGGTCAACAGCAAATATTTCTACCTGCGGGTCAACCCTATGCTCAATGTAAAAGCCTACGCCGGCAACGAAAACGCCGAAAACCTTTTCACCAACCAACGGGGCCTGCGCCTGCGCGGGGGTGTAGACGACCGCGTCTATTTTTTCCTCGATATTGTGGAAAGCCAGGCTCAGTTCCCACGCTACGTGCGCAATTTTATCGACACCTTCCAGGCCCTGCCCGGGAACGGCCTATACAAGCGCTTCGAAAGCAGCCTGTTCAACAGCGACAATGCCTACGATTTTCTCAACAGCCAGGGGATGATCGGCTTTCATTTTACCCCCCACATCGGATTGCAGTTCGGCTACGGTCGCAACTTCATCGGTAACGGTTACCGGTCGATGCTGTGGTCCGATTTTTCTAATAATCGCCTCTACCTCAAGCTCAACTGGAAAGTCTGGAAGTTCCAGTACCAAAACCTGTTTACCGAGCTGGCCGCTACCTCGGCCAACGAAGCGCCGGGCAACCAGATCGTGGGAAAAAAATACGCCGCCTTGCACCACCTGAGTTTCAACATCACACCCGACCTGAACGTAGGACTGTTTGAAGCTGTCATTTTCCGCCGCAACAATCAATTCGAGTTTCAGTACCTGGTGCCGGTCATTCTGTACCGCACCATCGAGCAGGGGCTGGGCAGCCCCGACAACGTGCTGCTGGGCTTCGATGCCCATTGGAACTTCTTGCGGCGATTCCAGGTTTACGGACAGCTGATCTTCGACGAATTTGTCTTTAACGAACTCTTTGTAGATCCGCAGGGCTGGTGGGGCAATAAATTCGGCATCCAGATAGGTGGCAAGTACATCAATGCCTTCGGCATAGAACACCTCGACCTGCAGGCCGAGCACAATCTGGCCCGGCCTTACACCTATACCCACTTCGACAGCACAGCCAACTACGCCCACTACAATATGGCACTCGCCCATCCGCTGGGCGCCAATTTCCGCGAGTCGATCTTTATCGGGCGCTACCGGCCCGTCCCCCGCCTTTTTTTGGAAGCCCGCCTTATCCTAGCCGAGCAGGGGCAGGATCCGCCCGGACAAAATTTCGGATCGAACATCCTGCTGTCGTATGACACGCGCGAACAGAACTACGGCAATGAGATCGGACAGGGTATCAACACCACCACCTCTTTACTCGGGATCGACATAAGTTATATGCTGGCGCACAATGTTTTTGTGGATCTTCATTATTTTCGTCGCAACGAATCCAGCGAAGCGCTGATCGGCGATGTGCGCACGCAGTACATCGGCGGAGGTATCCGCATCAATATGCGCCCTTTGCGCATGGATTTTTAGGAGCCCATTGCTCCGCCCATTATCGAACCGCCTACAACTAAAACACCCATGGCGAAAAACGCAAAGCCACGAGTAGCCTATTTCTGTATGGAATACGGCCTGGATCAGTCTTTAAAAACTTATGCCGGCGGCCTAGGCATCCTGGCCGGCGACTACCTCAAAGGCGCCAAAGACCACGACTACCCCATCGTGGGTATCGGCATCAAGTGGAAGCAAGGTTACACCGATCAATACATCGGGCCCGACGGCAAACCCTACGACAGCTACCGCAATTACGAATACGACTTCCTAGAAGATACCGGCGTAACGGTTATGGTCGACATCAAAGGACAGGACGTCGAGTGCAAAGTGTGGAAGGTCGACAAGTTCGGCAACGTCGACCTCTACCTGCTTGATACCGACCTGCCCGCCAACCCCGAGTCCTGGACTACCGGCCAGCTATACGGTTGGTTTGGTGAGGAACGGGTCGCACAGGAAATTGTGCTCGGCGTAGGCGGCGTACGCGCCCTGCGCGCCCTCAACATTCCCATCGACGTATACCACTTCAATGAGGGCCATGCCCTGTTTGCCGGTTTTGAACTGATGCGGGAAAAAATGGAGGAAGGGCAGTCCTTCGAAAAGGCTTTGGAAAACAGCAAGCAGGAAATCGTTTTTACCACCCATACGCCGGTAAAGGGTGGTAACGAGACGCACCCCATTAGTCGACTACTTTACCTGCACGCCAACCTGGGCATGACGGAAGCGCAACTGAAGCAAATTGGCGGCGAGCCTTTTAATATGACGGTGGGCGCCCTGCGCCTGGCGCGCAAGTCGAACGCCGTCGCCCAGCTGCATGGCCAGACGGCCAACGATATGTGGGCGCACGTCGAGGGTCGCTCCGAGATCATCGCCATCACCAACTGCGTGCACCTGCCCACCTGGGTCGACCCCCGCATGACCCAAGCCGCCGAGCGCAACGAAGACATCTGGGAAGCCCACCTGCAAAATAAGCGCGCCATGATCGACTTCGTCGAGGCCCGCACCGGTACCCGCTTTGATGAAGACAAGATGGTCATCGGCTTTTCGCGCCGGGCAGCGCCCTACAAGCGTGCCGACCTCATCTTTCAACAGACCGAGATCATCGAGCCCCTCCTGGAAGACCAGAGTGTGCAGCTGGTATTCTCCGGCAAGGCTCACCCCATGGATAACCGGGGTAAAGAGCTGGTTACCCGGCTTGTCGAATACGCACGCCAATACCCTAAAGCAGTAGCTTTTGTAGAAAACTACGACATGCCCACCGGCCGCACGCTCACGCGGGGCGTCGATGTATGGCTCAACAATCCGCGCCGCCCCAAGGAAGCCAGCGGCACCTCGGGTATGAAGGCCGCCATGAACGGGGTGCTCAACTGCTCTATCCTCGACGGCTGGTGGCCCGAAGTCTGCGAGCACGGCGTCAATGGCTTCCAGTTCGGCGACGGCTTCGAGCACGAAGACACTGCCGTACAGGATAAACACGACCTGCAGGCGCTCTACGAAGTGCTACTCAACGAAGTCGTGCCGACGTATTACGAAGATCGGGAAAAATGGGTGGAGATGATGCGCCAGAGCATTCTTACGACCAAGGACCGGTTCGCAATGCAGCGCATGCTGGAGGAGTATTACAGTGAACTGTACAGATAATTTGGGCCCAAAAAATACAACTACAAAAAATGAGCGCCGCAATTTGCTGCCATCTTTTTAACCACTTAGGTACTTTGAGTTTTCTTTGTGACTAAGTAGTTAATCCAATTGCTTCGGGCAACTACTTATAGTTATCCTCGCACTCGCCGGTGATGTGCTTGATCTCCTGCTCTTTACCTTTGGGGTGGATCAGCAGCACATCCCCCTCATCGACGATGATGTAGTTGTCAAGATCTTTGACCACAACCAGCTTGCCCCCGGGCACGCGGATCAAGCTGTTGTGCACGTTGTAGAGCATAGCCTTATCGGCCTGTACCACGTTGGCGGTAGCATCTTTTCCCGATTCGGCGTGCAGGGAAGCCCAGGTACCCAGGTCGCTCCAGCCGAATTGCGAGGGGATGGTGTACACATTGCCGGCTTTCTCGAGGATGGCGTAGTCGATCGAGATTTTGGGTGTGGTCGGATAGGCCTTGTCAATAAATGCTTGTTCCTGGTCGGTGTTGTAGGCACCGGCAGCGTCGGACAGGATTTGGTGAATGTCGGCCGCGTGCTGCTGAAAGGCCTGCAGTAAATACTCGACCTTCCAGACGAAGATCCCTGCATTCCAGAGGTAGTCACCCGAAGCCAGAAATTCCCGCGCCATATCGGGAGGAGGCTTTTCGGTAAAGCGCTTCACCTTGTGCACATCACCCGCGATAGGTGTTTTCTCGTAGTTGATATAACCATAGCCCGTATCGGGGCGGGTAGGCTGAATGCCCAGGGTAAGTAGGGCATTGTTTTGGCGGGCAAAAGCCAGGGCGCGCTTCAGGGTAGCGATGAACGCCCCCTCGTCGAGAATGATGTGGTCGCTAGGGGCTACCACCAGCTTGGCCTCCGGGTCGAGGTCGTAGAGCTTGAAGGCAGTATAGGCAACGCAGGGCGCCGTATTGTTGCGCGAGGGCTCGCACAGGATCTGGTTGTTGGTGAGCTCCGGCAGGTGCTCCTTCACCAAATCAAAGTATTGCTTATTGGTAACGATGTAGATCTGTTCGGCCGGAACGAGCTTGCGGAAGCGGTCGAAAGTCATGCGCAGCAGGCTCTTGCCTACCCCCAGAATATCCAGAAACTGTTTCGGCCGGCTGGTGCGGCTGGCCGGCCAAAAGCGCGAGCCGATGCCGCCGGCCATGATGGCAATATACGTGTTTTGCATACTTTAGATGTATTTTTGGATTAAGGTCCGGGGGCTAGGTTATTGATTATCTTCTGCGCCCTTATCCCCAATCCCTCCAATCAATACCAATTTTCATTTTTCAGCCCGGCATATACGGTCCGGATGCCCTCCTCCAACGGGATTTTGGCTTCCCAGCCGGCGGCCTTGAGCTTGGATACATCCATGAGCTTGCGGGGGGTGCCGTCGGGCTTCGATAGATCATGCGTAATCTCTCCTTCATAGCCTACAATTGCCTTAACCAAGCGCGCCAGGTCAATGATGGGGATGTCTTCGCCCGTCCCAATGTTGACCAGGCCGGGCTCGTTGTAGGTCTGCATCAGATAATAGCAAGCGTCGGCTAGATCATCGACGTGGAGGAATTCCCGCCGGGGCTCACCCGTGCCCCACATGACCACCTCGGGCGTACCGTTTTTCCTGGCTTCGTGGAATTTGCGCAGCAGGGCCGGCAGCACGTGCGACTTCTCCAGGTCGTAATTGTCGTTGGGACCGTACAGGTTGGTGGGCATAACTGAAATGAAGTTGCAGCCGTATTGATGGCGGTAGGCATCGCAAAGCTTAATACCTGCAATTTTGGCGATGGCGTAGGGCTCGTTGGTAGGCTCCAGCGGCCCGGTGAGGAGGTAATCCTCCCGCAGGGGCTGGGGCGCCATCTTCGGGTAAATGCAGGAAGAGCCCAGGAAAAGTAGTTTTTGCACGCCGTATTTATGAGCTGCATGGATGACATTGGCCTCGATCAGTAGATTGTCGTAAAGGAATTCGGCCCGGTAGGTGTTGTTGGCGAGGATGCCGCCTACCTTGGCTGCCGCCAAAAAAACATAATCCGGGCGCTGGGTTTGGAAGAAGCGATCTACTTCGGACTGGGATCGTAGATCGAGTTCTTTAGAGGTGCGGGTGACAATATTTGTGAAACCTTCCCCCTTTAGTTTTCTGTGGATTGCTGATCCGACCATGCCTCGGTGTCCGGCTATATAAAGCTTATCTTCTTTTTTCATATTTTACCACTTAGGCAGTTAGAATCACTTAGACACACTAAGATTTATTAGATTTTTGAAAGGCTGTAAAATTTTTCAGTACCCAGATGCATGGTCATTTTTACGATGTTATCCGTATGAAAGTTTAGTAGAATCCCTTTTGGCTTCGCCGCCAACTTAAGGTAAGACAATAATTGTGCTTTATGCACCGGGAGGACTCCCTCCACCGCTTTGAGTTCGATAATTATGGTATTATCTACCAGGAGATCAAGCTTAAGTGGAGTAGCTAATTCTTTACCCTTGTTGCGATAGGGACCAAAACCTGTCTTTTTACGTCTATTCCTTTTAGCTTGAGTTCATCGACCATGCATTCATCATAGACCGACTCTAACAAACCCGCACCACGATATTTATGGGCTCCAATGGCACAGCCAATGATCTCATAGCCCAGATGATTAATCTTTTGTAACTATTTAGCACCCTCTGGGTGCGGCTAAGAAATTCCGGCCACCGAAG
>CAZHCA010000029.1:0-54715 GCA_964530825.1 uncultured Saprospiraceae bacterium | reverse complement strand
ATTTCATACCAACTAAATATTCGGCCTCACTGGTTTAAAATTGGGGGTAAGTACATATTCCTACCCCATCGCCTTAATATATTCCGTGCTGGTAAGACTAACCCCCTTTCCTCCAACGTTCTATTTTGTACTCAATATAGAAACTATGAAATACCTCCTACTCTTCCTTGTCTTTACTACTTTTTTCGCTTGCGGCTCCTCTAGTAATCCTGTACCCTCCAGTGCACAGTCAGCGCCCCGGTACCAGGAAATTGAAGCTTTAGTTAACAAACAACCACCCAATACGGATGTACCGGATCAGTATCCGCGCTACCCTGGAGGACTTAACGGTCTTATGGTCGACGTAGCCCGTGGGATGCGTTACCCCGATGATGCCGAAGGAGAAGAAGGATTAGTTATCGTTAGCTACACCGTCGATGCCAATGGTAATATCACCAATGTTGAAGTCACCGAGGGAGTTAATGAAGCGATTGATCGCGAAGCGATAAGGGTTGTACAAGGTTTACGGAAGTGGCAACCCGCCATGAAAGACGGCCGGCCGATGGCCACACAAATGCGGCAGCCGCTGGAAT
The DNA here is from genome assembly GCA_964530825.1 of uncultured Saprospiraceae bacterium. Classification (GTDB taxonomy): domain Bacteria; phylum Bacteroidota; class Bacteroidia; order Chitinophagales; family Saprospiraceae; genus CAZHCA01. The sequence goes on along the minus strand of CAZHCA010000029.1, from coordinate 54,143 downwards.
TTAATCGTAATTAAAAGCTAAACCCACCCGAAAAAAGGGGGGGCACCAATTTTTGGTACCCCCCTTTTTTTGTCTAATGGCAACGAACCGACAATTGATTTTTCCTCTCCTTGCAGCGTTTCCTGCTTTCAGTTCATAATGAGGTTGTCCGGACCAACAATTTCTTCATCTCGAAAATGATCAAAAAATGAATAAATGGTTAATTGGTTTTGCTGCGTTGGTTGCGGCAGCAACTTCATGTAGGAAAAATGAAGATATTACTTCTGTAATTACCACTCCTCCTGCTGCAGAAGAAATCAGCGCTACTACCATTACTGGATTGGTTACCGACGCTATGGAACAAGGGCTTTCCGATACGGAAATAAGCATCTTCCAAGATGACCGGCTATTGGAAACGACTTTTACCAACGGTAATGGCAACTTTGAATTGGAAGCTATTTTGGTTCCAGAAAAAATAGCCTATTTACGGTTCTCTAAAGACGACTTTATTTCCCAAACGATGAGTATGGAAGATCCCTCAAGGGATAATTCCGATATTCAAACTGTTCTTTTTCGTGAAGGGGAGTTACCGGGTGAGGGGCTACCGACAAAAGACACAGATTTAATTGTACTTACTGGCTCATTAGTCGACAATGTTAACGCACCAGTAGCTGGACAATTAGTCATCGCAAGAGCTGCCGACCAACAGCGTAATTATGCTACGACAAATCGAGATGGTCTATTTCGACTGCCCGTACCGGCAAATATTAAGTTAGAATTCCAGTTGTACGATCGCCAGTGCGACGTAGAGGTTTTTAACACTTCTATCGGCCCATTTTCCGAAGACCAAGTGCTGGATCCTATACAGGTAGAACCGCGCAGTAGCAGCCAATTCACCATAACTGGACAGCTGGTCGATTGCGATGGTGCGCCCATCGAAGGAGGAATCGTGATCGCCAATCTTCAGGGTCTGCAGGTAGGGGCCCGCTCTGAAACGGAGGGTGTTTTTCAACTCCCCATTACTACTTGTGAACCAATAAACGCTCCGGAGGTGATATTAACAGCCTCTAGCCAGGCTGGTACCGTTATCAGTGAACCGCTGCAAGTTACTTTACAAGCATCAGCTACTAACTTGGAAAGCCCTATCGTAGTGTGCGGCCCGCCTGGTAACGACGAAGAAGATAATGGTGGTTCCAGTTTAATTGAATTCATTGTTAATGAAGTAGATACCGTCGTGTTCAATAATCCACATAATTTCACTGTAAGTACGGAGCGCGACATTCTGGACATTAAATATACCAAGGGCAATAAAGGTCTTATTTTAAATATTCCCGGCACCACCGAAGGTTCTTACGAAGCTGACTTTATCCAAGTTGCTACCGGTACCAGTACTTATTTCGGTGGAACACAAACTGAAACCAATACTAATTGCCAGGTCGAAATCAATAATATCGAACAAGACCGTATCGAGGGTACTTTCACGGGGAATTTAACGACTGGCCGGGAGGATATAATTCCAGTTAATGGAAATTTTTCCATCAGTCAATAATAACGCCGTAGGTAAGCCCATGACGATAGAACAACTCATTGAAGGATGTAAAAAACAAAAACGCAAATACCAAAAAGCGCTTTATGATCGCTTTCATGCATTAGCCTTTAACGTGGGTTTACGTTACGCCAAAGATAATCCTGAAGCGAAAGATATCGTCCAAAATGCCTTTATTAAAATATTTGATAAAATCGATACCTACCAACCTCAAAAAGGAGCCTTCGAGGGGTGGCTCACTCGAATTGTAATTAATGAAGCCCTTCAGCAGTACCGGCAAAACAAGGGCTACTTGTTAAATGGGGAGGATTCAACGCATCAAATGCAAAAAATAATGAGTTCGGATCCTCCCGTTTTTGATTACCTCCAGGCCAAAGATGTGCTTAAACTCATTCATAAGCTGCCTATCCGTTATCGATTGGTTTTTCAAATGGCCGTAGTAGAGGGCTATTCTCACCGGGAAATAGCCAATCTCCTTGAAATTAACGAAAGTACTTCACGCTCACAGCTAGCCAGGGCTAAATCAAAGTTAAGGGTTTTATTAAATGAACAAAAAACGATGGAATATGGCCAACAATCTACCTAAAGATTGGGAAGACCAAATTCGGAGCAGCCTGCAATCGGTTCAGCCTGATTGGGATGCAGAAGCCTTTTGGAATGAATTGGAACCTAGTATTCCACGCAGACTATGGCAAATCCGATTGGGCTGGTTGCTAGCAATATTGCTTTCTGCTTTTGGCGCAGCCGGATTGGTGTTAGCCGGGCAGTTTTTACATCGAAAAGAGAACCTGCAGGCTTTCCCCATTCTTTTCGTGGAGGACTTGGCTTCCCATAATTCTCTATCCAACGGTTTTCGACAACCCAAACCCCTTAGTACTAAAGAAAAGTTCAGGAAGCAATTATCCGACGACCAAGGTTTTGACGTGCCTGTACTAAGCAAAAAAAAGCAACCACCAAATCCTTTGGAAATATTGCCAACGTTGCCCAAAGGCAAAATACATAATCAAGTATTTTCGACCTCTACGGGGGCACAGGCACCATTAGCCTCAAATACATTTACCCCAGATAACCGCTTGGCTCCATTTAATAATTCTGCCTGTGATGAATTAATCGATTCGCCTACGAAAATACTTTCTCAACGACAAGAGCGGACATGGAGCGTCTCACCATTGCCATTTTCCTACAAAATGATTTCTTCAGAGCCTCCACAACTGTCTCCTGTGCTGGTGCAGCTACCGAAGAAAAAGGCTACTGTGCGTTGGAGTCTAGCTAGCTATATTGGGTTTGCATTACCCTTGCGCACTTTCGAAGCTAGCAGGGAAAATTCAAAGCCCCTATTAACTTTGCGTGAAGCCTATGAAGTACCCCTAGAAAGCTTGGAGGCAGGCCTGCTATTCGGCGCTCGTTTCCAAAAATGGTCGGTCCAGGTTGGGCTGGAGCGTCAACAAATCACCGAACGCTTTGCATGGGGAACCAGCAAAGAAAATACCGTAGTGATACCCGTCGACTCAGCTTACTTTTATACCGATAATGAAGGAAAGACGCAAATTATTGCGGGGGAAGTAAAAGCCCAACGAATTACCCAACGTCAAGTTAATCATTACAACCGGTACACCCTGTTCAATTTACCTGTAAAACTTGAATACCGAGAGCAATGGAATAAAATAGGGGTAAGCCTTCATACAGGTGCCATTATAAATCTTCGACAAACCTTTGAAGGACGCTTTCTTTTACCAAATGAAACGTTAATAAATAATGGCATTACGGATAACGGATTAATTTACCCAACCCGGGTTGGCATTGGCTGGTCAGGTGGATTGGGAGTCATCTACACAATCGGACAACGACGAGAAATATCTCTGGAAGGAAATTATCGATCATTTACCCAATCGTTTAGCAATCCGGTAACCAGCGGATACGAACAAAAGTATCAGTTTATAGGGTTGCAATTGGGCTGGCGACACCACTTTTGAATAGCGAGGTAATTGCTTTATGCAATGACAGAAGCAATGCAATTTGCATTTGAGTTTGCAAGTGCATGTAATATAGGCAAACCGAAAAATCACTCTTCAATATTTTCGGGCTTTTACTTAGATAGCATTTTGTTCAGCGAACGGCCTTTTTTAGGGGGCGTTCGTTGTTTAAAGCAGAACCACTTATGATGCACATTGAGCAGTTCGCAAGCTGGGTGAGCAACCTGGAAAAGATCCATTCCTTTTACGCATCCTATTTCCAAGCAACCTCGAACAGGTGCTACTATTACCTTGCCGAAAAATTTACTTCCTACTCTTTGAGCTTCGCCAGCGGCTGCTGGCTAGCATTTATATACCGACCATATGGCGCCGAACGACTATCCGGATCCGATCGAGCAACATCAGGCTTGGCGCATTCGCCCCCTTTACGGGTAGCCGGGAAAAGGTCGATCGACTGTCTGAAAATCTATGGAGAATCGGCTTCCGGATTATTGACGAGCCGCGCACCACGGGCGGTGCCAATTGCGAAAGCGTAGTACTCGACCCAGAACAAAACCGAATCGAAATTACTATTTAACTTCTTTTCTTATGGACAAGGTTAATGTTTTCAACAAGCTTCAGCAAATTCAGGATCATTGGAAACCGCGCATCGCCGGCGAGCTCAATGGCCAGCAGGTAAAACTGGTCAAGTTTCAGGGCACCTTTATCTGGCATCAGCACGAGCACGAGGACGAGCTTTTTTACGTACTAGAAGGGGCGTTTACCATGGAATTTCGCGACCGGCGAATCGAATTAAAAGCAGGCGAGTTCCTCATCGTCCCGCGCGGGGTAGAGCACCGTCCGGTAGCCCCGCAAGAGGTATCGGTCCTGCTCTTTGAACCAGCCACTACCCTCAATACAGGCGACCAGGAAAACGAACACACGCACCGTCAATTAGACCGGATTTAAAGAAAAGCCGGAGGCAGTCCGAGCTGCCACCGGCATGTTCAACACAGGTATTTTGTTTGCTTTAATTGTTGCTTGTACGCACGCCTTCGCCACTTTCCGGAGTCACCATTACCGGCAGGTCGCCATCGGTTACGATGATTTTGGCGTTTGGCGATTTAGCCAATTCCAGAAAAGCTTCAATTGACTTAAACTGAAGTACCTGAGGGTCAAGCCCCTGCGAGATGATATTTTGAGCATCGCGTACCCCTTCGGCTTCAATCCGCTTGCGCTCGGCTTCGCGGCGTGCCTCCTCTAGCACGAATTCCATACGCAAAGCCTGCTGCTCAGCTTCCAGTTTTTGTTCGATGGCGCGGGCCAAATTCCGAGGCAGGTTGATACTCTTGATCAATACCGCTTCGATCACAATTCCTTTACCATCGAGAAGTGTCATCATCTGGTCTTGGATGGCTTTTTCGATGGTAGCGCGCTGACCGGTATGCATGTCTTTGGCATAAAAACGCGAGGTAACATCGGCTACTGCCGACCGAAAGACTGGTAAAATCAGGTTGTTTTCGTAGCTTTTACCAACAGTACGCAGTAGCTCAGGGGTTTTCGAGGGAATCAAATTGTAGAGTATGGAAATCTCGGCTCCTATATTCAGGCCTTCCTTTGAAGGAAGGTTCAGCGCAACTTCCAGGTTCTCCGTCTGAACTGGTACTTTGACCATCTTGGTGGTAAACGGATTAAAGACCTTCAACCCTTCCGTGAAAGGCTGGTCTGCGTATTTTCCAAAGGTTCGTTTCACCCCGACCTCTCCCTGGCGGATCACCGCACAGTTCGATACGAGTAAGGCCAGGACTGCAAGCATTAACAATTTTATTGGTTTCATATCGATAAAAATTTAAGTTTCAACCCATAGCAGGGCCATCCTAAGGAAAGCCCTTTGGGTGTCTTGGTGTGGTGGAGTAATGATCGCCTAACGGCGTAAATCTACATTGGTGTGTACAAATTGCCCATTAGTTCGAGTTGCCGTTAGCATTTAAATGGTTAGCAGAAACTTGGAGATTCATCTCCGTGCCCCCGGTCTCTGGGGGAGCGTAACCTAAAGCACTAAAGGCCAAGTTCTCTAACATCCTAATAATACTTTCGAAAAAGTCCGGCTTTCCGTACTCGATGTCAGTGAGACGTGGTAGGTGCTGGGCAAAATAAATCGTATTGTTAGCCGTCTCGACCAGCGTGCTTGCCAGGGTCCGCGGATACGGATAGCTCGGATTGATCGACAAGAGGATATGAGCGATTTTCAGACAAAGGGTTTTGTAGGACAGGAAAAAACCGTAGCGATTTTCCTCATCGATCGCCTTAGTGTGGTAACCTTTGGTACCTTCAGCCACAACAATGCGGTGCAGGGTGTCCTCATCGACAAAATCTACAGAAGTATTGCGATTGGCCGTGTCGACGATGACCCGGATCGCAATCTTCAATCTGCGCACCGGATCATTGATATTAAGCGTATTGAGATCGATCCGGAATTTCATCCACTCCCAATACCAGTTGAGCAGATAAATGAACAGCAAGTGCTTATTTTCAAAATACCGGTAAACCGATGCTTCGGAAGACTTGATTTTTTTAGCAAGCTTTTTAAAAGTAAACTGTTCGAACCCGATCTCGTCGATCAGAATAATGCTATTTTGCAGAACCCGTTTTCCAAAATCCGTCGCTTGGGGATCGCGCAAATAGAGCTTTTCGTTAATGGTTAGCGCCACATTGATGCGGTCCATGATGCAGTATTTATTAAGTGATGATTAGGCGGCATACAATCCTTTTCCGTCCGGAATAGCGTGATTTTGTCGGAGCGCCTTTTGTAGTTTTTTTCTGGCAAAAAACACCCGGCTTTTAATGGTGCCCACGGGCACGCCCATCTCGCCGGCGATTTCGTCGTACTTATACCCTTCGTAGGCCAGCAAAAACGGAATACGAAGACTTTCCTCAAGCCGGTCGATCATTGCTAGTAGTTCATCATAGTCCACTTTCCATTCACCGTGGTTGTTAGTAGAAGCCGGTGTGACATCGATCAGGTACTGATTAATGCTACCATCCAACAGCGTCTTACGTCGACGTTTTTTGCGGTAGGCATTAATAAAGGTATTGCGCATAATGACTATCAGCCAGGCTTTCAGATTGGTTTCCGACTTGAACTGATCCAGTTTCTTGATAGCACGCAGGATGGTTTCCTGGTAAAGGTCGGCGGCGTCTGCCCGGTCCCGCGTTAGATGGTAAGCAAAGTCCGACAAGTCCTACTCCATCACCTTGAGTGCCTTGGTTAATTCAAAAAGATTCATATTTCTTTGGCTTTGCGAATAGTATTTAGGGTAGCACTATCGCCTCTCGAGGCGGCTTTAGTTAAAACAAAAGTGTTGCCGTTTTTCGGTAGCAGGCTCGTATCCCAGGCGTTCACTCATTTCCAGATCGCGACAAGCCGCCAAACGGTCGTAAGTAAACAGGCGGGCTACGCCGCGGTTAAAATAATAGGCCCCGGCTTCGGGATCCTGCTGAATAGCATCGGTATAATCGGCAATCGCCTCGTTATAATCCTGTAATAGAAAATGTAGGTTGCCCCGCAGATTGTAAAGCTTAGCTTTAGGTTGGTCTACCCGATCGAAGACATTTCGCAAATCGACCATTGCGCCTACTAAATCGCCTTCCAGTTTCTTTTCAATACTCTGCTCCAATTCTTGGGCCGCTGCGTCGGACAAGTGCTCCGAAGCCAACCGGCCGTAACCCTCTCGATCGAAGGCAACTAACTGCATACGCCCCAATCGCTGACTAGCACCAAAGAAAGCCACTACATGCGGATTCAGGCGCACAGCCATTTCCCGGTCGCGCTTAGCTTCCGCCGTTCGCCCAAGATGAGCCAACAACTCTGCGCGCTTCAAGTAGGTTTCAGCAAAAAATGGATGGAAGATGATCGCATTATCCAAAATCGTGATCGCACGCTCGGTATTCCCCAATCGCGCCTGATAGTCGCTTTCTACAAAATAACGCATCATGCCGGCTGCGAACTGCTCAGGCTCACCAGTATCGGCGCTTCCTAAATTTCCCAAGTAGTTGGGCTGCGTAAATCCCATCACCACCGAAAAACATAACATCCAACTCAGTATCGCATACCCTTTCATATTTAAAAGTTTTATTACTCTGTATGATAGTTTTACTATTAAACTAGACGAAAGTGCATTCGGTTTGCAACGCTACAAGAAAATTTATCGCCCGGCAGACAATTGGCTAATGAGTAAGGGCCATACCTTTTTAGGGCATGGGCTCCTGTAAAAAAGCTTCGGATGGGGTTATCACTTTAGGCGGGTTTTGTCGCTTGTACAGGTGAGATCCAAAAATTAGCACAACAAAACCTAAGTCATGATCAATGCTTTTTTTGCCCAAAATGGGTTCCTAGTTACCATTCTACTCGCTTCATTGGTATTTGCTTCCTGTAATAAGGACAACAACATGGACCCTAGCGAGTCAATAGAAGTAAAAATTACTACCGCTCAACCGCTCACCACCGAGCCCGTAGATAGCGAGCCGCGCTATACCCCTACCGACACGTTGGACATTACCCCGGTAGAGGTGTCGGGGGGCGTACTGCGCTGCAACGAAGTCGCTTACACCGCCAAGCAAGTCCGGCAATTGATAAACATGGCCGGATCAGATGGAACGACCGGCAAGATATATCCTGGCGCCATCATTCAGGGGGGAAACTTGCAGGCAGGACAATTCACGGAAGTAACGATTCCAAAGGCGGGCGGCATGCTTTTTCTCAGTGGCCTTAGCCGCGATAATAGCGTCGTAGAGCAAGTTATCGAAGTAGAGTCCTATACGGCCGGCGAAGTTCAAAATGCGATCGATGGCTATTTGGCACAAATCGGTTCTAGCGTGCGTGCCACTACCGCAGATTTTGGTCTGTTCATCGAAGAGACGAACTCTAACGAAGAGTTTTATTTCCACCTTGGCCTGGATGCTCGCTTTAAACTCAACAAGGTGGCGGCCCAGATGGCTATCGAGAAGGAGCGCACGGGAAGCCTGGTTACCATGCAATTTACCCAAAAGTATTATTCGGTGTTTATCAATACACCTGAGACCATGTTTTCCTTGTTTCGCGATGGACCCGACGCTCGCGATCTGGAGGGCCAGATCGGTCCAAACAATCCTCCGCTCTACGTAAGCCGCGTCGACTACGGTCGCCAGATCTTCTTCAGGGCCGAATCCACCGCCAGCACAAAGGATGTTAAAACTATTCTCCAGGCGGCATCCCGGCAGACCCCACTCGGCGATATCAAGCTGGAGTCTGGACTTTCGGCCCGCGAGGTACTGGAGAAAACCCAAATCGATTACTACGTCCGGGGCGGCTCGGCACAGACGGCCCTCCAGAATGCGCCAACCTATGAAAGTGTCTTGCAAGTCATCCAGGAAGGCGCTGAGTGGAGTCTGGACAACCCTGCCGCGCTCATTGGTTATGAGCTCAACTATTTGGTCAATCGCCAGCCAGCAGTCATGGCTTTTGCTGCCGATTTTGTACGTAAGTCCTGTGAATTGGATGCGCCCAACGTTTCTACCTACCGGATCAAATTAGACCGGATCCAGTGCTACGACTGCGAGCCTTTCGGAGAAATTGAGGACGGTAACGCAGAATTCACTGGTGAGGCCTTTATTCGCTCCAATCAAGAAACCTCGGAAAGGCGGTATAGGTTGAACATCAACGGTGTCTCGGTAAATGGTGGTATTAAATCTTACGGCGGCCCCGCTTTTGACTTCGACTTTGAAGACGTAGGACCCGGTGACAAAATCTTCGTACGGGGCTACCTCACCGAACAAGATAATACCAACGATGACAGTTTTGGAGAATTGAAACGAGAGATAGATATTACTGTTTTCGACAACGGCGGGGAATTTTCCCTAGACTTCAAGCGCGGCAGTGGATGGACCGAACAACGGGCCCGAGTATGGTTCGTTGTCACCAAGCTTAAGTAGCACCTCCAAAGCAGGAATAGCAAGCGTTGGGTACGCTTGCTATTCTTCCACTTGAGCCTTCAAAGCATCGACGGCAAGGAGAGCATCCCGGTAAAGCATGGTATCCTTTTGGTAAATGACTGCAGCGTTCTGCAGCAGGTTCTTGGCTTCATCCAGGCGATCCAGCTCCATTAAACAAGTGGCCAAGATGCGTTCGGCATCGGCAACCAAATGGTGGTCAGGCGGCAAATTATCCTTACGCAACTGTAAGGCTTTAGTCAGATAGGGCGCTGCTGCAGCTGCCCTTCCGGTTTTCAAAAACAACTGACCGGCAGCGAGTACGGTACTGGTACGCCGAAAATCGTCGGCCGAAAATATTTTTCCCTCTAAGGCCAGCGCTTCACGCAAGTAAGACTCGGACTCTGCGTAGTTGCCCAACTCTCCCGATATGCTGCCTAGGTTGGTAAGGATAGCCACCACGTAAGGATGGTCTTCACCCAGGGCCGATTTAAATTTAACTAGCAAATCTTCGTAGAGGGAAAGAGCTTTCTGGTATTTTTTCTGTCTTCGATAGATGCGACCTAAATTCCCTTGGCTGGCCAAAGTTTCTATATTTTCCGGCCCGAAGATCGCTTTCCGTTGTTCCCAGGATGCCCGGGCGTAAGGTTCGGCCTTCTCGGGCTGCTCTTGATTTAAATAAAGACTTGCAATATGGTTGAGGTTCCAGGCCAGGTCTACATGCGGAGGGGTATGGATAGCTTCGTAGGCGGCTTTAGCTTGCAGTAAATAATCTTCCGCCGCTTCCCATTTTTCCAATTTGCGATAATTGGTACCCAGCATTTGTAGAACGTAGGCGATATCTTCTTGGTAGTCCCCATCTAAACGCCGGTATAAGTCTAGCGCTTGACTTAACAGCGAATCAGCTATCTCGAAAACTTGGCGATCATAAGCGCCTGCGCCCAATTCGGCCAACGCAAGGGCCTCCAAGTGCGGCCTTTTATTGGGCGCTGCCTGCAACATTTGGTAACCCAGCCGAGTCAGGGAGTCGGCAATTGCAAGATCGCGATATTCTCTCGAATAGGCAGTTCCTAAACGCAGGATCGGCTCAGCGATACGGGAATCCGGACGGGAGTATAAAGAATCTGCTATGGTAAGGGCGTGTCCGAATGCGGATTTGGCTTCTGAAAAAAGACCTAAATTCATATAACCCTCCGCAATGACCATATACATCTCGGGCAGCAAGTCGGGTTGGTCTTTAAGTTTGGCACTCACATCGGTCAGGCCATTTCGGAGAATATCCTGCGCGGTTACTTCTGTTGATTGCGTTAAGTAGGGATCTGCTTGCTGGAAGATACCGATCGTCAAGTCCTTTATCTGGTTAGCTTTCTCAGCTTCCCGCAGGGCGGCCTTACGCTGGCGATTTAGCTCGACCGTGTAGAAAAAGCCTGTACCCAAGAGTAGCAAGAGGAAAAAAGAGGTAAGGGAGATAGCCGATCGGTGTCGCTTCAAATATTTGGCCATGCGATAACCGAACCGGTCTTTCCGCGCCGAAACCGGATAGTGATTTTGGTAAGCTTCCAGATCGGCCACAAAAGTTTCGACGGAGGGGTAGCGTTCTTCGGGCTTTTTTTGCAAGGCTTGGAGTACGATGGCATCCAGATCCCCTTTTAACGCCTTGCGGTGCGCAGTCGGCCACTGACTACTATTTTGGCTGGGCGGTTGAACGGTGACTTGATCGACCATCTCCTGCGCTGACGTGCCTGCAGTAGGCTGCTCAGCATAAGGATGATGATCGGTCAGTAACTCATATAGTATCAATCCTAGCGAATACACGTCGGAGGATACGGATACCTCCTCCCCTTTGATGAGTTCCGGTGCTGCGTACAGCAGCGTGTAAGCGACCGCTGGATCGCGATTCTGCGGGGATACATTTTCCGAAAGGATACGGGAAATGCCGAAATCGAGCAGCTTGACATTGCCTTCTTGGTCTACAAGGATATTGGAGGGCTTCAGGTCCAGGTGGACAATTAGCCGTTGGTGCGCATATTGTACGGCCCGCATAGCTTGTAAGAGCAGTTCAATTCGCCGACCAATGCTGACGCCCCGTTGACGGACGTAATCGGTAATTGGTACTCCTGCGATCAGCTCCATAGTAAAATAGGGCCGCCCTTGTTCGATTAAGCCCCCATCGTAGAGCCGCGCAATATGGGGATGTTGAAGCTGCGCCAGAATTTGCCGTTCCCGGCGAAAATAGTTGAGTGCACGTTCAGTCCATCGCCCTGGCCGGATGACCTTGACCGCTACCTGCTGTTCGAATTGGCCGTCAGTACGCCGGGCTTCGAATACCGACCCCATACCCCCAGCCCCCATCCAGCGGTGCAAGGTAAAGGAGCCAATTTGTTGCCCAATTAAGTCCGCGTCTGACTCCAGGGACCAAAAATTAGTTGTATCGCCGCCAAGTAACGGATGCGGCTGGGTGTCTTCCCGTAGCAAGGAACGCAATTCCGTGGCAAAGTCCGGTTGTTCTTTTTCCATCTGGTCCAGCCGCACGCGTTGTTCCCTTGCTGGTAAGTCGACCAGTTGAAAGAAGAGGGCCTCCAATGCTTGCCATTGCTCGTTATTCATAGGGTTTTAATTTAACCACTGCATTTCTCGCTTCAATTCCCTACTCAACCACGCTCGGGCCAGCCGCCAGTCGCGGCGTACCGAAGCAATGGATACGCCTAGAATCTCCGCAATCTCTTCGTGCTTAAAACCGCCAAAAAACCAGTATTCAATGACTTGGTGTTGCCGGCCATTCATTTGTTTGAACTGCTCCAGAATTTCGTTGAGGGCAAGAATTTCTTCGGGCGTCGATTCGATAACCTTTCGGTCTTCGTGGTGGGTCAATTGAATTTGACCTCCCCCACGCTTCAGGCGTTTTTGTTCACGCGCATAGTCAATCAGGATGCGCCGCATGGCTTGAGTAGCCAGGGAGAAGAAAGCTGCCCGGGGCAGCTGCGCTGCTTTTAGGCCCTTTTCCATACGCACGTAAGCCTCGTGCACCAGTCCTGTGGTATTGATGGTATGGTTTTGCATCTCACCACGCAGGTGGTAATGAGCCAGCTGTTTCAATTCACCATATACGCGTGGAAACCAGTCTTCGGGATTGTAATGCGTATCTTCTTTCATGGGTATTTTAGGAATTTTTATGAAGTTAGAAGATACAATAAAACGGATGGAAAATAAACTGCAGCGCTAAGTCGGGAAAAAATTGACGCCAATCGGAACATTTTGCCAACAGGTTCAGGGTGAAGCTACCGATGGCCATGGCGTAGGCAGCTATACTGTAAGGGATAGCTACCGTTTGCAACTATGCATGCATGCTGATCGACGTTCTGATTGGCAATTGATTTCTTAAACTAATCGATTCAATTTCTTTTTACACAACAAAAAAAGGAAGCGCCGGTACTACCCCTTCTATCTACTTTTATTTTAACGAATTTCTTTGATTTCACTAGTTGCCCATTGGTCAAACCCATCACTATGTTAAATTTTCGGTATATCGTATCGGCGCCTACTTGAATTAAAATGGATACCGCTTTAATTGTATCAACCTTCGAGAAAATTCGTCCATTACGGGGCTTCCTTCTTTTTCACATACTGATTGCGTCAGTCACCGTTGAATTGCGCAATAAACATAACAATCCCAGAAGTCTTTTTAGAAATCCGTTAATTCCAGAACTACTGCTGCAGAAGACCTGGCGGAATATTATTTCCCGCCAAGGCCCCTGGATCTATCCTATTGAAAAAACCCCACCATATTCATTCGCTTTTCCGTATTTTCATGTAAAAACATGCGCGGCCTCTTGCTACTAATTACTACTCTGTTAATTGGCTGTACCGCTCGAGATCAGGACAAACAATTTGAGCTATCCGGCACCAAAAATGTCGCTTTGGATACTATCCATTACTTTTTTCTCGGCGGCCAGTCCAATATGAACGGCTTTGGCTACACTACTGATTTACCCGATACCTTGCGGATCACTATGGACGACGTTCGTATTTTCCAGGGCAACCCCGTGGGCGATTCCGAACCGGGCGGCGGCTTGGGTCGTTGGGCACCCCTGCAACCAGGGCACGGCATAAACTTTAAAAGCAATGGAAACATCAATATATTATCCAACCGCTTTGGCCCTGAACTGACCTTTGGATACCATCTACGGCGGCAATACCCGGGAAAAAAACTTGCCATTATCAAATACGCTCGTAGTGGTAGTGCGATCGATTGCCGGACACCCAATAAATTCGGGTGCTGGTCCCCTGATTTCGAAACCACCAACCAATTTGACCACTTCACAACTACCCTTGAAAATGCGCTATCTTCCGACGATATTGATGGAGATGGTAAAAGAGACTTCTTGATACCTGCGGGAATTATCTGGATGCAAGGGGAGTCGGATGGCGCTTACACCGAACCATTCGCCCGGCAATACAGTAAAAACCTAGCCCGTTTGATGCAGGCAATCCGAAGGAAAGTTGGCGCCCCCGCCATTCCGGTGGTCATTGGTCAAATCACCGACTCAGGACAGGACATAGCAGATGGTAAGGTATGGGACTATGGAGCAATTATTCAAGCCCAACAGGCGCTTTTTGTTGAGCAAGACGTTAATGCGTTATTGGTAGTTTCTACCCAAAATTACGGATATTCCGATCCCTGGCATTACGACAGCAAGGGCTACATCGATTTGGGATGCTCCTTTGCAGAGGCCATTGCTAAATTGAATAAAAAAAGTAGCATCACCCTATTTTAATGCAGACAAGATTAAATTCAAATTTTACTTTTTGGCGTTTTGTCTAAAATTTAACATTAGCCAAGTGAAGGCGCTGATAGTTAGGGCTTTTATAAGTGCTGTTAGGGCTACAGTCCTAACAGCGCTTAAGCCCTAACAGCGCTATAGCGCTGTTAGCTCTTGCATGTTGACTACAACCTCCGCATCTTGCCGTTTGATCAATATTATCCCTTCACTACTTTTTATTGATTTTCTACTATTTCTATTTCAGCTTCTCGTTCTTTAACCAATATTCTGAGCCAATGGCCGGAAGTAAACACTAAAGATAACAAGGAGCTCGGCGCCGGAATGCGCCGATATTTCAATTTGAAGCTCCAAAAAACGCCGTATATTTCCTCGAAAGGTATGCCACTCCTTTGAAACCCTGAGCTTCCCAAAATTTGTTTAAGTTTTTCCGCCAACTTCGCCAACATGCCCTGCGCACCGACCTGGTCGGGGCCTACATGAAGTATGCAGTAGGGGAAATCCTGTTGATAGGGATTGGCATCCTTATCGCCCTGCAGCTGAATAATTGGAATGATGCACGCAAAAAGCAAAGGGAATTTCAAAATATACTCCGAATAATCGGCAATGACCTTGCCAAAGATACCGCTAAAGCCGCAGAGCTGGTTCAATTTTACGAGCGCCGAAAGCCACTTTACCTTCAAGTCATGGCCGACACGTTCTCTGTAAATGGGGCTCGGTCTTGCCGAGAATACAATTACCTCGCTGTAGGTGTTAGGGGTATGCCTGTGGAAAAAAGGCTACCAGCTTTTGCAGGAGTTCGAAAACCCTTCGGAATCGGGCCGCGACTCCCTCATTGCTGATATTATCTTTTATTACTCCTGGACAACGGCTAATTTCGACAGGCTCGATAAATTACTGCTCGGGTATGTGGAAAAAATACACTCACCTGGCAGAACCAATACGCCTGGTACGCAGACCATGTACAAGAGCAA
This sequence comes from uncultured Saprospiraceae bacterium, assembly GCA_964530825.1. GTDB lineage: Bacteria > Bacteroidota > Bacteroidia > Chitinophagales > Saprospiraceae > CAZHCA01. The sequence goes on along the minus strand of CAZHCA010000029.1, from coordinate 38,947 downwards.
CCCCCCGATGCCTTTTACTCATACAGCGCCAATAGTCGGGAACACAAAAACATGGTCGCAACCCAATACGTGCTGATTTACAAAGGTGGGTATTTATAAATTTTAAAAAGCATACCGCGCAAAGCTCCAAAACTCATCCGTCGCATTTACGAGCGGTTACAATAATTACCGCCTACTGCAGCTTTTTCACCTTCCAAATCGACCTCAAGTGATTTTTAAATCCCGTATTTTTAAGAAAAAAACATGCGGCATTTTCTCCTTTCCTTCCTCCTGTTATGTGGTTCGCACCTCCACCTTTATTCCCAACGTATCGGCTTCGAACCTATTGACCAAGCAAAGGTCGGTAACTGGTTGGTCGACCGCACCGGGGAATACGAAGGAGTCTACCACTTTGGCGAATCTGAAAGTGAATCGGAATTGATCTTAATCGTTAATCCGGAGGGCATCACGGCTCAAATCCGTGCCGGACATTGGAACAAAGACGTCACAGCCTGGATCCAAGAGTTCCATAACCTCACCAATGTTCGTATCAATGGGCCGCTCTTCCTTTCCGACCAAACGAACGGCAGCTTTGTCACCTACGAGAAAGCGGGTCAGCTCTTTTACGGCCTGTTGCTTAACAACCCCTGGAGTGGCGGAGAACCGGGCGTTTCCGAGATTGGAATCCGCATTCAAGATCTGGCCCACTACCACAACGGCCGCTTTCCGGAAGCCTCCCGGCGTCCATTGAAAAAGATAGACCTGATGACCAAATCACCAGAAGAACTGCGCATTATGCGCAACGAAATCTTTGCCCGCTATGGCTATATCTTCCGACCGGGAGGCGAAATGAATCGATATTTCCGGCAACAAAACTGGTACTTACCTCAGCACGAGGATGTCAGCGCTTTTCTGACCGACCTGGAAAAGGATAATATTACCCGCATTCTGGCTATGGAGCGCTGACTCGATTACTAAAGACTATCCCGCGCTTTCTTCCGACCGAAAGCCCTCTACGATCTACGAACGGCCCATCCTTTTTGCAACCACTTGGTCGCTTGGACGTCTCAGTGGCATAGGTTCATCAAAATCATTCGCAATGTTCTACCACACAATTCCCGATTACCGGAGTTTTCTCCTCTTGCTTTTCCTAGGGTTACTACCAGGCGCTACTAACCTCTACGGTCAGCCGACCTTCTCCGAGTCGCCCGAACAGGCCCAATTCGTCAGCGAAGACGTTGACCGTTTCTGGGAGGCTTTTGATAACATAGATACCTCAACCGATAACCCTTTTGAGAACTACATAAAAAATGGCACTCCGGGCCTCAAAGGCTTCACCCGCTACCGAATTATCAATGCCGATTCTTTATACGCAATGGTCAGAAGAAATCCAGAAAAGTACCAGGCTACCAGAGATGTTCTGGCTACCTTGCCGCAACAAGCAGAAGAAATCCGGGCTATTTATACAGCTTTGGAAGCTTATTACCCCGAGGCGGTCTATCCCCCTGTTTATTTCGTGATTGGGCGCTTTAATTCGGGCGGTACGGTGTCCAAAGACGGTATCATTATTGGGGCCGAAAAACTAACTGAAGTTGACCTGCTGGCATTAGTGGCGCACGAACTGGTTCATTTTCAGCAGCGCATAAAAGGCCGCAATACCATTCTTCGTCAGGCCATTAGCGAGGGCGGGGCCGATTTCATCGGAGAATTAATTTCGGGTAAAAACATTAACACAAAGGTATATACCTACGCCAATGCCCACCGGGAGGCATTGTGTCGAGAATTTGCCAGGGACTTAAAGAAAAAGGACTACATTGATTGGTTCTACGGCACCAGCGGCAAAGATGACCGCCCCAATGACCTAGGATATTGGATGGGCTACCAGATCACTAAAGCTTATTATGACCAACAGGAAGATAAAAAACAAGCCATAGCCGATATTTTAAATGTGAAAAAGCCGACCTGGTTTCTAAAGGCCAGTGGCTATCTCGATGGTTACTGGCAAAAGTAATCGAATTAGAAGCGGTAGGCTGCGATCCTCCTCTTCTCCAAGTCAAGTACCAGCCCAATGCAAAGGCTACTGGAAAAAAGTCTACAAAAAACGGTAGAGACTTTTTTCATTTCAGCTGTGCCGGGAATGCCATCCATTCGATTCTATTATAGCTTCTCCCTAGATTTCAACATGTTTTAAATCAAAAGCAACACAAAAGCTAGCAAAAAATAGCAAATTTAGCTTTTACGCATTTCTATTTTGCCAAATTTGGAAAAAGCGATTTTTGGCCATACCTTATAAAAAAATAGAAACGATTGCTACATCAAAACCTTTACCTAAAACCACAAACATGAAACCTGCAGGTATTTTGCTTTTGCTGCTGTTTATGGCTCTTCCAATGTGGAGTCAATCCACTACTGATGAAGAAGCGATTCGCGAAGTTATTGAAGCCGAAACCCAACATTGGATCAACCGCAACTTCGACGACTGGGCAGCCACCTGGCAACAGGATGACAAAATCTTTTGGCTGCCCATTGGAAGTGCCGAACCACAAGACGATTGGCTGGGTTTGAGTACGATCATCCAAAAAAACATGCAGGAATTTCCCGGCATGGTAGACATGACCTTTGTCAACAAAAACTACAATATCAACACTTTCGGCCAGACGGCATTAGTCCATTTCCAACAGTCCAAGATCATTGAGGAGGAGATTGCTAGTAAAACACACGAAACCCGCCATCTGGTTAAGGACAATAGCGGTAACTGGAAAATTACCACCATGATTACCGTACTCGACCCCGCCTTTGAAAAGGAACCTAATTTGGAGAATGTGCTAACTAATCTACGCGAAGGCACTATGCTCCTGGTCGAAATGAGCGAACCCGATAAAGCGCTGGCAATAACCAAAACGATCAGAGACATCTACCCTGACCACGTTGCAGGGTACTGGGGTACTGGTTGGGTATACATGAGAAAAGGCGATAAAGAGAATGCCCTGAAATACCTGGAAAAAGCTGCCACCATGGAGCCCGATGATCCAGACCTCAAAAATTTAATAGCCACTGTACAAAAAATGTAAGTAATTATCGATTTTAGGGTTTGAACAAGTTTCGCGTTCAAACCCTGTTTTTTCATGCAGCTCCTACTAAAAAGCTCGCTCCTGCTTACCTTTTTACTGATGGTGACTTTCGCCCCCGTTCGATTAGAACCGATAACGGTCTACCCTTCGCACAGCCATACGAACATGGGCTTTGCCTTGGGAGATATCAATGGTAACGGCCGGCCGGATCTGGCAGTACAGCCCGGTGGCTGGGGCGGACCATTGCTCTGGTACGAACACATAAAAGGCAAAAGCTGGGCTAAACATACTATTGCCGGCCAAAGCCCGGAAGCTACCCATTTTGCAGGAGGCGATACTGCATTGGGCGACTTCGACAACGACGGCGATCTTGATGTCCTCGGTTTTGCCCACCCCGGCGAATGGCAGTACGATTACACCGGCGACACCATTACCTCGGTGATCTACTGGTTTGAAAACCTAAGGGGTGGCCAAGCTTGGCAACCTCATCTTATCGGCCCCATGCCCGACTTCGTCAAGGATGTAGAGCTAGCGGATTTCAACGGCGACGGCCTACTCGACCTGGTAGCCATCACCCACCGCGACGAGCACTGGATTACTGTCTATCAGCAAACCACAGGCGGAGGGTGGGAAAAATCTTTGGACCGTACTATTTATAACCTGCACGAGGGGCTCGATTGTGGCGATATCGATGGCGACGGCGACCTCGATATCGCCACCAACGGTTTTTGGATTGAAAATCCCGCTCAGGCCTCTACCGGCGATTGGATCGTGCGCGTTATCGACCACCGCTGGCACACCCAAACTAGCGGAAACCGCCGGGCCAACGCGACCAGGGTGGTGTGTACCGACTTCGATACCGACGGCAAATCCGAAGTGGTCATTGCCCACGCCGAAGATAGTGGCTATCCAGTCCTATGGTACGACAACGACTATCCGCGTGCAAAACCCTGGAAAACCTACCTGGTTGCTCAGGGACTGGCCGGTATTCACACTCTAGAAGCCGCCGATATCGACCAGGATGGCGACACCGATCTACTCGTTGCGGAAAACGGCGACCACCGCATCGAGACCGACGATAACCTGCGCCAGGTGCGCCTTTTCCTCAACCGGGGTGACAACCGGTCCTGGGGCGAAAGCGTCATCGCTAATGATGGCCTGTTCAACGGCCTATTACACGACATCAACAACGACGATCAACTAGACATCTGCGGTCCTACGGGTCACGAGGGTAAAGCCTACCGTGTTCGCTTGCTCGATCCTGAGGATTAAGTGGGCAAGAATCGGGGTTTACCCCCCTGCTTTCGGAGGTACCTTAGCGGGGTAATCAAAACCCCATCATCTCCTTAAAACGGGCTGTTTGCCGACGCGAGACTTCTACCACAGCGCCGTCTTGCAACGTCAGCCGCAAGGTGCCGCTAAACCAAGGCTCTACGTGATCGATCCATTGGGTATTGACGATCTGCTGGCGGTTGGCGCGGAAAAAGTGCTCCGGGTCCAGGCGGCTTTCCAGATAACTCAATGGTTTGGGAATCAGAGGCTTTTCCTCACCGAAGTAAATGCGCGTGTAGTTGTCCATTACTTCAAACAGGCGCACCTCTCGCAAAAAAACAAACCAACAACGCTCCCCTTCCTTGACAAAAACCCGGCTATCGAGGTCGAGTCTGCGGCGTATCGTTTCGGCCTTGGTCCCAGGCTGTGAGTCAATTTTATCCAATGCCGCCCGCAGGCGCGCTTCTGTCACCGGCTTTAGCAGATAATCGAGAGCATTGTACTCGAAAGCCTTCATGGCGTAAGCATCGTAGGCCGTCACGAAGATTACCTCCGGCGTAGCGTCGAGTGACTCTAAGAATTGAAAGCCGTCTTCGCCGGGCATCTGGATGTCAAGAAAAAGTAGGTCGGGCTTTCCTGGTTCCAACTGCCGACGGGCCTCCTCGGCATTGGCAGCTTCACCGATCACGGTAATCTCCGGAAATTTTTGCAGCAAAAATTGCAGCTCTTGACGAGCAAGGCGTGTATCATCAATGATCAGCGCACGCTTCATGATACAGGTAATTGAAGATTGGCCAATACCCTGCCATCGGCTTCTTCCAGGGTAAACTTGGGCTCTCCATTGAATAACAGGCGTACCCGCTCCAAGATATTCTGAATGCCGATGCCGGATGAGTTCGTTTCGGCTAAATGCCCAGTGTTTTCCACCGAAATTTGCAATTGGTCGCCTTCCAGGCGGGTGTGTACCCGAATCTGCCCACCGGCGGGTAACTGCGCAATACCATGCTTGACGGCATTTTCTACTAAGAGCTGTACCGTCATGGGCGGAATGCACTGCTCCAGGGTCTGCGGATCGATATCCAAAACGTAATGCAGGCGATCCTCGTACTGAATAGACTCCAGTTGTAAATATTGCTCCACGATCGTCAATTCGGTGGACAGGGCTACCTCTTCATTGTCCTGAAAACGGATCGAATACCGCAGCAGGTCCGAAAGATAGGTGACCATCTCCCGAGACCGAGCGGCATCCTCCAAGATGAGCGCCCGGATGTTATTCAGGGCGTTGAAAAGAAAATGGGGATTGATCTGCGCCTTGAGGGCAATTAACTCCGCCTCCCGCAAAGCAGCCTGGGTTTTAAATTTTTCAACTTCCAAGCGTTGGCCCCGCTCATAATAGTGGAAACCAAAATAAAACAAGGACCACAGCAATAGCACCAAATACAGATTGAAAGTATACACTGGGAACATACTCCAATCAATGGGTGCTACCACTTCCCAGTTCAGTATAGTCAGCATGGCCAGATGGATGCCGGCCTGGGCAAAAATTGCTGCCGCCAGCGCACTCCCTAAAACCTTGGGCAATGCTCGCCCTGGCGAAATGGTTGTCCAACTGCGCTTTTTATATAGCCTCCGCAAGCCATGGGAGGCGAGCAGACCGCAAAAGGCGATTACCATCTGTAAGCTCACGATGCGTCCCAGGTGATCGTCCGGGGTGCGGAAAGAAAAAATCATCAGAAGCAAAAAGACCAAGTATAGCCCCCAGCCCATAGCCTGGGCTGCCCAATAAGCCCATTTCCTATTTTGATTCATCAATAACGGAAGATAAGGTGGTTAGTACAGTATTGCTCAAAGAGACCCGGGAGCATGCCCCCGCCATCCATCCTGGCTATTCAACATCGATCATTTTTCGCCTTGGATAAAAGTAAGCAATTCTGCAAAATAGAATTCCGGGTCATCCCACATAATAAAGTGCCGGCCCGTATCAGTCACCGCAAATTGCACATGCTCCAGGTTTTTGTATTGGTTTTGTAGATTGACCAGTGTCGATTCACGGGTCGTACCAAAGCTTTCGTAGGCGATCCAGGCACCCATGACTAGGGTGGGGGCCTGGATAGCTTCAATTTCCTGGCGCAGGTCAGTGGTGTACAATTCGTACATGGCCTGAGCGACGGTGGCCCCGTCGCTTTGCATGCCCCATTCGTAGGCGATGGCGCGACCCTTTTCACCGGTTATCATCGAGGCCAGCATGGGCTTCAACTGAGCCGCATAAGCTTCCTTGCTTTGGTTTTTCATGCCGGCAACCATACCCTTTGCAATGGATTGCATGCTTTCTTCGGTCGCCATCGGATTCATGAGCAGAGCAAAAAAAGGATAGGAATCGACGATTACAAGGCGATCGACTAACCTGGGTTCCTTGCGGGCAATGTCGAGCGATAAAAATCCGCCCAGGCTATGACCGATCAAAATGGCGTCTTGCAGCTGATGATCCCGCAGATAGCGAATAATCTCATCGCGGATTACGGGCAGAAAACCATCGGAAAGGTCCATGGCCGGCTGACCTGCAAATCCAGCCAGTGTAAGGGCATGACACTCGTGGTTGCTGGATAACTTTACAACCGTGCTGTCCCAAACGGAAGCGTGGCTCGACAATCCTGGGATAAGCAATACGGGCTGACCCTTACCGGTCACCTGCACCTCGAAGGGATAAGCTGCCTCCTGCCCCGCTGAAAAAAAGGCTAGGAATAGCCCAGTTCCCAACAACATCCATTTTAATACAGATCCAGTACTCGTTTTCATGTTGTTCGGTTTTAATTTTGATTGCAGGGATAAATGTAACCGCCAAAGGCTCGCGATGCACTTACTTTGGGGGGAACGGTCGATAGGGGTGGGGAACGGAAAATCCAATACGCGGGGGTTGGAATTTTAAACAAGATGATGCCGCTTGGTTGTACTAAAACCTTTAACTTTCGCTAAATCTCATCAACCATGCCAACCAGCACCTACGACTATATGGTCCCCGGCGTCAACACGGTAGTGGAGTTCCCCGAAAGGCTATTCTTTTCCCAGCGCTTCGGCTGGGGGCTGTACGTAGAGCAAACGGCCGACCCCGACCGACGGCATAACAACTGGTTCCACCTAGGCGTCCCTTACATCATGAGCGACCGCCCCACCGCGGGCTGTAACGTCAGCAAACTCTACCTCAACATCGAGCTCAACGAGAACGCTCGCCTGGCGGAAATTCACCTGCGTGCCGGCCGCCACCTGATCTGGCGCACCGAACCTCGTCTGATTGGAACCGTCTTCAGTAGTTTCTACGAAGTACCCCGGGCCGGGGCCTCGCTCGATCCCTTTATTATCTGCATGCGCATCGAATTTCTTAGCGGCACCCCGGTAGGTTCGGTCACTTTCGTCGGGGCCGGACTGGAAGTGACCATCGCCGATACCGAGTAGCCTTACCTGTAGGATCGGCTGGCATTAACCGGCTGGCAACCCCGTTCGGCTCGGTCCGCAAGACCAAGGGCCAGCCATTATCTCCTCAACTAACCACTCGTTCAGACGTTTTCCCATAAAACTATTCTACATGTCGAGCTACGCTACCGTTTCCGACGACGATTTCCCGATTGTGCGTGTCGTTTTTACTGGCCAAAAACCTAGTGAAGCCAGCTTTGAGCAATACCTTCAGGAAGTGACCGACCAATACGCCTCCGGCGAACCGTTGGTCGTCATCTTCGACGGCCGCGAAGCCATCGTACCCGGTCTCTCCTACCAGCGCCGCCAGGCCCGCTGGCTTAAAGAGCACGAAAACATGATGAAAAACCAGTGCAGGGGTACTGCTTATGTGATCTCCAACCCTGCCGTTCGCACTTTCTTAAAGGGAATCTTTGCCATCCAGCCCCAGCCGGTGCCAAGCAAAGTATTCAGTACAATGGAAGAGGCTGAAGCCTGGGTAAAGGGACTGCTGCAAAGCGCATGATAACCGTTTCTCCTAAGTCACGACAAGGATCAGCCGGTCGAAGCAACAGACTCAGCCAGGGTAGCCGGACGAGTCAAGTATAGATATCCCGCTATTCCCGCCATCAGTAGAGCATATACCGTAGAGAACTGTACTAATTCACTTAGTGGAAAGCGATTATTCAAAAAGCCGATGACGTTAGAGCTTATCCCGGTACCCAATTGGATGCCGGCTACCAGCATACCGGATACCGCCGCCGAGTACTTCGGAAACTCATCGGTCGCCAGTGAAAAGGAATAAGGGAAATAAAACGACAACGCCAGTCCGCCCAACGTTACTGCCGCGTAGTGGGGTTGTTGCCCTTCTAACTGAGGCATGACAAAAAACACGAGTGCCACCAACACGGGCATGATCGCATGTATCCACCGGAGATTAAAGCGCAGAGCGGCGAGGGCAAAGAAAAACCGGCCCGTCGCAGCCGCTCCCCAAAACAAAGACAGCCCGAAAGCCGCTGCCTCAGCAGATAGCCCGGCTTGTTTCTTCAAATATATCGGTGTCCAATTACCGAAGGTGGCCTCGCAGGCGCCGTAAAGAAAAACGAGCACAAAAAATAGCCAGGCCCGGGCTGGTAGGCGACGGCTCTTTTCCGTAACCGACTTATCCGCGTCGATTTGCAAGGGCATCGACAAGGTACCTACCCAGGTTGCCAGGAGCAATGCGGCTGCCCCAAGGGCAAGCCCACTACCCCACCAAAAGCCCAGCTTCAAAAAATAAGCTACCACGAGTGAACTGGCCGCGGTACCCAAGCCCAATAAGATGTGCAATCCGGTAACAGCCGAAGCTTCTTTTCCGGGAAAAAAACTGTAAGCATAGGGGTTAACCGCGGTAACGGTAAAGCCAAATGCCGTACCCAGTGCTGCCGTACCCAGCATTAGCAGAATAAAAGAGAGATAAGGAATTTGGACGACAAAGGCACTGCTTGTCAGTAAGAGCATTGATAAGACGTTAGCCACCAAGCCCATGATCAATACGCGTTGCATGCTCGCCCCGCGGGCCAGGCGAGGCGCATAAAAGGAGGCAACAATAGCCATGAGGATCTGTGGAGTGAATAGCACCCCGTATTGCCCGCTGCTCAGACCGATGCCTTCCGCATCGGTGAGTATGCTGCCGGCAGCCGGATAAAGGATCAACGCCACCCCTTGAATGAACCCGCTTAAATAGACTGCGAAAATGGCTTGACCCCGACCTTGCATAGTTCCTTTTTTATGTATTGCGTAAACCCACCATGACCTTTAGCCACATACTGGTCGACCAGAGCTGATGAATGCAACACCGCCCGGGAACAGAATGCTGGCCGTCAACCAGCTCGGCAATGCCGTATCCCTTTCCTCCCAAAAATGTATGCGGAATCGATTCATCCTTGCAATAGTATGACGCTTCGCCTATCCATTGTACTGATGTACTCACCAATAGGCTAATGCGAATTCGTCCTCCACCCTCCCGAGAAAGTCCATATCCTATCCTTGCGATAACCCCTATCGTGCAAATAGGGTTCGCAGCCGTATTCCGTCCTGAAATCTGGATCGTGGGGCGAAAGCGAACCCAACTCCAGGCCGGTATTCCAATGATGCCCGACGGTACGGCTTGCACTTCTTTTTTCTTCAGCAGATTAAAGGACAGACTTACCGCGTATACTTGATTGGGTCAGACGCGAGCTTCGGGCGTCTCCCTCGGCATAATAACGTCGTACAGAAAGCCATCCGGATGAATAAAGCGATCGCGAAAGACAGCCACCCGCAAACCGTGATCCATACCTGAGACAGCACCCGAGGTGTAGCCGCCCAATCCAATGGTGACGCCCCATTCGAGGTCGGCGAGTTCGCCTACCTGCCTACCGGTTAAGTCCAGCATACTTCAATCGATTCTTATTTGGCTTTCCAACCAACGCGATCAATTAATTCCGCTACGAGTCCCGTCCAGCCGGTCTGATGCGCAGCGCCTACACCGCGAGCATTGTCGCCGTGAAAATACTCATAAAATAAGACCAGATCCCGGAAATGCGGATCGTGCTGGTAAACGTCATATTTGCCGTGTACCGGCCGGCGGCCATTCTCATCGCGATGGAAAATATTGATGAGTCGGTGGGAGATATCGTCAGCCACTTCATCGATCGAGACCCAGCGGCCCGACCCAGTCGGGCACTCCAGTTGTACATCCTCGAAGTACTGGTGGTAGGTGCGCAGCGACTGAATAATCAGATAATTCATCGGAAACCATACTGGTCCCCGCCAATTGGAGTTACCCCCGAATAGATAGGTCGTCGACTCGCCGGGCTCGTATTTGAGCTGAAATTCCCCCCCGTCGATCTTGATCCGGTAAGGATTTTCGTGCACTTTTGAAATTGAGCGTATTCCGGCAGGCCCAAAGAACTCTTCTTCGTTCAACAACGCTGCGCCTAAGCGGCGCAAGCGTTCGCGAGGTGCCAAAGACAGCAGCAAATCTTTACCTTCGTGGAAATCCTCGATTACCAAATGAGCGTTTTGCTTTTTCCGGTATTGCCGGAACCATTTCAGGCGCTTGTAAAAGTCGGGGACTTTCTCCAGCTGTTCGGTTTTCAATACCAAGGTAGCGAATAAGGTGGATAATCCTACCAGCGAGCGCACCTGTACCGGTATGCGGCGGCCGTCGGGCATACTTAGAATATCAAAGAAAAAGCCCTGCTCTTCGTCCCAGGCTCCGGCAATATTTTCCCCGATGGCGTTTAAGGAATCGGAAATATAAACGAAGTGTTCGAAGAACTTGGTGGCCATATCTTCGTAGGCTACTTCCTCTTCGGCCAGAATCAATGCCATTTCCAACATGTTCAGGCTGTACATGGCCATCCAAGCCGTTCCGTCGGTTTGCTCGAGGAGACCGCCACCGGGGATGGCGTGGCTGCGGTCAAAAACGCCGATGTTATCCAGTCCTAGGAATCCACCCTCAAAGATATTATTACCATTTTTGTCTTTGCGGTTAACCCACCAGGTGAAATTGAGCAGCAATTTCTGGAAAACGCGTTCCAGAAAATCCCGGTCGGTCCGGCCGTAGCGCTCTTGCTCCATTTTGTACACTTCCAGGCAGGCCCAGGCGTGTACCGGTGGGTTTACATCGCCAAAGTGCCATTCGTAGGCGGGAATCTGACCGTTGGGATGCATATACCACTCCCGAAGAAAAAGAACGAGCTGCTGCTTAGCGAACTCTACGTCGAGCATGGCTAAAGGAATGCAGTGGAACGCCAGGTCCCATGCGGCATACCAGGGGTATTCCCATTTGTCGGGCATAGAAATGATATCGGCATTATTGAGGGTTTGCCATCGATGATTGCGTCCTCTCTTACGCGATTCTGGAGGCGGCGGGTGCCCCGGGTCTCCTTCCAGCCACCGTGGAATATCGATGTGATAAAACTGTTTGGTCCATAACATACCAGCAAAGGCCTGCCGCTGAATGTTAGCCAGGTCTTCGTCATCGCCTTTTTTGAATTGGGCATAGTATTCGTCCGCTTCTCGCAGGCGTTCCGTAAATACCGCATCAAAATCGGCACCAACGGCACTGCCAGCCGGTAGTTGCGCTGCCCGCATGCGGCACTTTACAACAAGCTGTTCGCCTGCCCCAAGCGTGGCCTGGTATAGGGGCGCGAACTTGGTACCCGCCTTCTTCTCGGCCAGCCAATCAAAATCATCTTTGACGACGGCCGTATGGAATGCATCCTTTACAAAAGGCGTGGCATTGGGCTCATCAAACAAAAGTTCGGAATTTGTCTCGTTTTCCGTAAATACCAGGCGCTCGGGCATTTCGAAATATAGGTAATAGGTACCCAACTGCGGGTGCCTGGCCCAAACGTAAGGTGCATTGCCCTCCTCAACCAATTCCATTTTAGGCATTTCAGCAATTTCACCGAACGACCAGGTATTCCGGTACCACCAAGTGGGTAATACTGTAATCGGTGCTCTGGAGTCACCACGGTTGTAAATGCTAATGCGAATGAGCAGATCCTCCGGGGCGGCTTTTGCGTATTCCGTGACCACATCAAAATAATCGCTCTGATCAAAAGCCTGGCTATCGAGAATCTCGTACTCGGGTTCTTTTTTTGATCGATAGCGGTTGGTTGCGACCAGTTCCTCGTAAGGGAAAGCGGACTGCGGATACTTGTATAGGTGCTTCATGTAGCTATGCGTCGGGGTACTATCGAGATAGTAATACAGTTCCTTGACGTCTTCAGCGTGGTTGCCTTCATTGCCGTTCAGGCCAAAGAGCCGTTCCTTAAGGATGGTATCGTGACCGTTCCAAAGGGCCAAGGCAAAGCAAAACCGTTGCCTATCATCTGAAATACCGGCCAGGCCATCTTCCCCCCAGCGGTAGGTGCGCGAGCGGGCGTGATCGTGCGGGAAGTAGTCCCAAGCCGTTCCATGGGGGCTGTAATCCTCACGAACCGTACCCCACTGACGCTCACTCAGGTAGGGTCCCCAACGCAACCATTTTTCACCCTTATGGTAGGTAGCATCCAGTCGTTGTTGTTCTTTATTATTGGCTACTGGCGTCATATTAATAGCGTTTTTAGGGTTATCCGTTTTCTGTAAAGCCTGGGTAGCAGGTCATGCCGCCGTCGATGAGGATAGTGGTCCCGTTGATGTAGTCCGACTCATCGGAAGCTAACCAGACAGCTGCCGAACCAATATCTTCGGTCTCTCCTATGCGTTTGTAAGGGATGAGCAAGTTGAGTCTTTCCAATGCCTCGGGCGTTTCCCAGGCGTCGCGGTTGATATCGGTCTTGATAGCCCCCGGCGCAATACTATTACAGCGTACTTTGTAGGGACCATAGCCCTGAGCAATAGTTTGCATCAGCATAATAATGGCCCCTTTAGAGGCGGCATAGTTGGCGTGGCCTGCCCAGGGTATCACCTCGTGTACCGAACTGATATGGATGATTTTTCCCAATGCATGCGATACCTCCGGCCGCATGCCGCGCCGCAAAAACTCCCGCAACCCTTCCCGGGCGCAAAGGAAATGCCCCGTCAGATTGACATCGATCACTTTCTGCCATTCGTTTAAGGGCATCTCGTGTAGCGCGTAGTCCCGTTGGATACCAGCATTGGGCACCACAATATCCACCGTACCGAAGGTATCGACAGCAGTTTTGAACATGGCTTCCACCTGATCTTCCTTGGTAACGTCGGCTTTGAAAGTAATCGATTGACCGCAAATGGCATCGTTCGTAATCTCGTGCGCTAACGCTTCGGCTGCTTCCGGATCGACGATATAGTTGATGATGACATTCACCCCATCCCTGCCCAGTGCTATAGCAATGGCCGCCCCAATCCCTGAATTAGCCCCGGTAACAATAGCGGTTTGACCAGCGAGTCTTGCATTTGGTTTTTGGAATCGCATAGTTTTTAATTGGTTAAAATTATAAATCAATCGTTAGAATCGACAAAGAGTACGGCATGACCATCTGGGTCGCGTACCACCAGCGCCAGCCCTTCCAACCATCTGGTCACGGAAAGCCCTTGGTGTGCTCCTACGAATTCGATCAATTCCTCTCCCATGCGCAAAAGCGCTACTTTGTCCTGTAGGTTTGGGCTACCGGAAGCCACAAGGCTTTTCACCCCGGAACCGCACCACTCACAGCAGGATTCGGTTTCAAAGCCCGAAACTTGTGTGTAAAAGTCAATGGATTTTTCCAGATCACTAACCGTTATACGCACCCAAGTCACCGTTTCGGGCTGCTGGGCCGCCATAGAAGCACTACAGAATAGCAACCAAGTTACCAGGGATGTGCTGGGCCGATTAATCATAAGCATGTTTTTTAAAAGACTTCAGCTTTCAGGTGATCGCCTACACGCAACGCTTGGGCAGCAATGGTCAAGGCAGGATTCACTGCCGAACTAGAGGGAAAAAAGCTACCGTCGACGACGTACAGGTTCTCGACTTCGTGGGCCCGGCAAAAAGGATTCAAGGCGGAAGTGCTAGGGTCGTTTCCAAATCGGATCGTCCCGCACTGGTGGGCTGTTCCGGCGATGGGGATCTTTTTACCCAGGTAAATATTGTTCGGTAAAATATGCGGTTCACAGCCAACGCGTTCCAGAATCCAGCGTAACTTCTTCATCAGGCGCTGGTGCCCTTCCAGATTGTTTTCAGTATAACGGAGTTTAATCTGACCATTTGCTCCCAGCATTACGCGATTCTCGGGATCGGGCAAATCTTCGGAGGTCATCCAGAAATCCATGGAATGTTCGGCCAGATAGTCCAAGGTGAATCCGGGTGCAAAAAACGGAGCATCTTCCTTATACATTGTAGCATCGGATTTTCCGAGCATCTGGATGTGGCCCATGGGAAATTTAAAGTCGTCGCTACCGAAGTAATAGTCGTTGATTCCCAAAGTTTTGCCAAAAAGCGTTGGATTGGGCTTGACACTAATGGCCAGCAAGGCTGAGTTGTTATGTGCCATGTAGTGTCGGCCAACGGTATCCGAGCCGTTTGCCAGGCCGTTAGGGTGGCGGTCATTAGCCGAGCGCAGGAGCAGGGCCGATGATTTGATCGCCCCGCAGGCGACAACAACTAAGTCGGCCGTGTAGGTCTTGTTGCCTTCGCTGTCTTTCACCACGACGGCGGTGATCCGCTTACCGGTCGCATCGGTCTCCAGGTGCTCTGCATAGCTCCGGGTACGTAAAGTTACATTTTCGTACTGTAGGGCCGGTTTTATCCCTACAACGTGGGCATCGGCTTTAGCTTCTGAAGGGTCGGGAAACCCGTCAAAACGGTCTAAAATTGCTGGGGCAGCGCCTGCCTCCTCGGCTCCGGTACGTACGCCGATGGGAAGCGGAAAAGGCCTTAGACCCAATTCGACAAGATCATCATACAGCTCCTGGATGCGGGGTTCGTGGGGAAGTGGTCCATAAGGAAAAGCCTGGCCGGCCAATGGTTCGGTGGGATCAACGCCGCGCTGTCCGTGCACATGGTATAGCTCTTCGGCCTCCTGGTAATAGGCAGCTAAATCAGTGTAGCTGACTGGCCAGGCCGGTGAAAGGCCGCCGTAGTGGTGCACCTCCTCGAAATCCCGCTCACGCATGCGCAGCAGCGCCGAACCGTAGACTTTTGTGTTGCCACCGACCCAATAGTGAATTCCCGGGTGAAAGGGCTTTTCATTTTTATCGAGCCAGGTCTCTTTAGCTTTGTACCGGCCTTCGAGAAAAACAGCTCGAGTATCCCAATTTTCTTTTTCGCGCGGGAGAAAATCTCCCCGCTCCAGCAGGAGAATCTTTTTGCCACTGGGAGCTATTTTATGGACCAGGGTACCCCCACCGGCGCCGGTACCGATGATGATGACATCGTAATGGGTCATAGATGCTGCATTTTGCCTTCATTTGGTTGCTTTCAACAGGGAAAATAAACATTTCACCCAATACCCCTTCGATCTGCTGATTAATTTAATCTGAAAGTTGGTTTTGCAGAATGCACGCTCCTGAATACTTCCTCTTATAGTTCTTCAGCGTTCGCCTTGTAATAGGCAGCTTGCTCCAAGATATTTTCCCGCTCCTGGGCATCCATCTTTTGCCAAGTGCGATACATCATGCCGATGCGCGGATTGTTGCCAAGCTTGTCTTCGTGGCGGTCATAAAAGTCCCAGTACAAGCTGTTGAATGGACAAGCCCCCTCCCCGTGTTTCTTCTTGCGATCGTAAACGCAGCCCTTGCAATAGTCACTCATTTTGTGAATGTAGTTAGCACTACTTACATAAGGTTTGGTGCCCACAATGCCGCCGTCAGCAAACTGACTCATACCGCGGGTGTTAGTAATTTCTACCCATTGTACGGCGTCGATATAAATGCCCAGATACCAGCGGTCGACCTCGTCGGGATGCACCCCCAGCAATAACGCAAAATTTCCGGTTACCATCAGACGCTGGATATGGTGGGCGTAGGCGGTCTCCAGAGATTGACCCACGGCGTGCCGCAGGCAGTTCATTTTCACCTTGCCGGTCCAGTACCATTTCGGCAGGGGCGCCTCGTGCTCAAAATAATTGAGCTTAGCGTATTTGGGCATCTTAGCCCAATAAATGCCGCGCATGTATTCGCGCCAACCTAGGATCTGGCGGATAAACCCCTCGACCTGCGCAATGTCCACCTCATCAGCGTGACGGGCCCAGTAGTCCTCTGCCGCTTTTACTACTTCCAGAGGCGAGAGCATTTTACTATTCATAGTAAAAGAAAGCTTGGAGTGATAGAGCAGATCGTGCCGCTCGACCATGGCATCCTGATACGTCCCAAATAACGGCAGACGAACCTTCAGGAAATGATCGAGTAATGACAGACACTCCTCGCGGGTGACGGGATAGGTAAACCGGTCAGGATCGATCGTTCCGATGGTGGCGACATCTTGATTTTTCACCATATCTATTACCTCCTGCACCTGGCGTGCAAATACTTTGGGCGCCGGTACTTCATGATCTTTGGGGAGCTTCTTGCGGTTCTCGGCGTCGTAATTCCAGCGGCCAGTCAGGGGGGTATCGCCATCGTCTTCCATCAGAATGTTGTATTGCTTCCGCATTTTGCGGTAAAAGGCCTCCAGCAGGTACTGCTTTTTTCCCTTGAACTGCTCCTCGACGGCACTACGAGAGCTTAGAAAATGTTCGGAGTCGACGGCTGTTACTTCCAAATCACTTCGGTCGGCAAAATCGCGCAGGGCTTTATCGAGCCGATATTCATCCGGCAGTTGATATTCGATACACGCTGCCCGGTAATGCTCGGCCAACCAAGCGAGATTATCGGTGATGGATTGACGGTTATCCGAGTCATCGAGCTGTAGATAATGAACGGCGTGTCCATGGGCGCGCAGATGGTCGGCAAAATGCCGCATCGCCAAGAAGAAGGCCACCACTTTTTGGATGTGATGTTCAACGTAGTCCGTCTCAGAGCGGCACTCCATAATGACGTAAAGCGTATCTTCCGCTACCTGTTCGTACCAGGAATGGCGGCTATTCAATTGATCGCCCAGAATTAGGCGAAGACGGCGGTACTGCGTCATGGATTTTTTTAGGAAGCAACAGCAACCTGCCGCAGAGGTTCGCAAAAATAAAAAGAGCAGAAGCTAGTTGCTCCGCTCTTTAAGAAATCACCCGACTGTTATTATGAAGGATAAAAAAACTTAGTTCATTACTAGCTGATAGCCCACTTTAATTGATTGTTAACGTGAAGTAAAGATAATACTTCCTGTTTAAAATCACACAAATAAGGCAAATAAAAAATAAGCGAGGTGTAAATTTTATAAAAAAGCGGGTTTCCCAACTTTAATTTGGCTGTTTTCGACAAGGACCCGAAACCATGGGCCTAGCCTATGCTTTGATGTGATTATTCCACAGGCCGATAGCCACGTAATTAAAGACACGCCCAGCGAGTGGCTACCAATATTAGGTAGTCCGAGAATGTTTGCTATTTTTGGAAGCTCATAACGACATCACTATTGATCCAGGCCACCGACATTCATAAGTCCTTTGGCAGTCTGCACGTGCTGAAGGGCATTGATTTAAAGATTGAAACCGCCGAAGTCGTATCGATCGTCGGAAAATCAGGGGCCGGTAAATCCACTTTATTGCACATTCTAGGCACCCTGGACCGTCCTGATAATGGGGAAGTACTCATCAACGGAGAAAAAGTCTTCCAGTTGAAGGGTAAGAAGTTATCACTATTCCGCAACGAAAACATTGGCTTTATCTTTCAATTTCATCACCTGTTGCCAGAGTTTACAGCATTGGAGAACGTATGTATACCGGCCTACATCAGCGGCCATTCTAAGGCCGAGACCGAGCCCCGCGCAAAGGAGTTACTCGACTACCTCGGTCTTTCGGAGCGGCTGCAGCACAAACCTACTCAACTTTCCGGCGGAGAACAGCAGCGGGTGGCGGTAGCGCGCTCGCTAATCAATCATCCGGCTATCGTCTTTGCTGATGAACCCAGCGGTAACCTCGATTCCCAATCCTCAAAGGAGTTGCACCAATTACTTTTTAATTTGCGCAAGGATTTTCAACAGACATTTGTCATTGTCACCCACAATGAAGGCCTGGCCGAAATGAGCGACCGCAGGCTGGTCATGGAAGATGGACGCATTGCCCGCTAAGCAACCGCCTTTGCATGCACCAGGGCCCGTTTGATTTGTTTTTCATGCCGCAACATATGTCCTTCAAAAAAGCGAAGCATACCCTTCAGGGAAAGGCGGCCGGCAAAGGGATGCTTGTAAATCTCCTTGCGGAATAGGCTTGCATCTAATCCCTCCAAGTAGCGGCGCAGCGCCTGGCGGTCGCGGCGGAAGTCGTCGGTAATGTCTTTTAGCGTTTTTTCCAAATCGAAAGACGCTTTTGCTACCTCCTGCGGCGCCTGAAACTTCTGCGGTGATACAAAATAGAACTCCAGCAGTACTGAACGCCAAAAAGTAGCAAGTCCGGCCGGTCGCAGCTCCGGATTGAAACTCAACTTCTTCCGAACATACTGCTGCGAAAAATACTCGGCCCGTTGCAGGTGCTGCAGCGTATCGAGTGCCGACCAGGCCTCCGGCGCGGGCCGATGGCGCAGTGCCGTATCGGTATGGGCAGCCAAAAAGTCGACCAGGTTATCCAACTGCTCATCCAAGTGGTCTAGTTTAGATAGTGTTGCTTGCTTAGCCATAGCAGTAAAATATGTATTTTCTTCTGCCCGAAGGATGACATAATTCAATTGATCCGGTTGGACTATATGCGATCAATCCCTGCTTCCACTTTTTGCAGTACCTCGACCGTGCGGGCGATGCCCTCTTCATATGGCGTGGGCACCAAGTCAAAACGCGCTTCATATTTCCCGCTATCGAAAAAGTAATCCTGGCGATTTTGGTGGTACATATCCGCCACTTCACGCATTACGGGTGTAAAAAGGCCCAGCGCATTTAGCATTCCCTTTTTTATAGTGCGGAAACGCGGTTTAACTCCGGCTGTTTTAGCGATCAGCTCAATGTACTGACGCCCCGTAAGCGGAGGCGAAGTCGTCGGGAGGTGCCACTGCTCGCCGTATGCATCAGGCGTATTGCCCAGCAAGGCAACCGCCTTTCCCAAATCTTCGGTGTAGGTGAACGAATGCAAGCAGTTCGGATTACCTATCCAATTTGCAGTTTTAGCAGCCAATAAAGGTTTGATCACGGTATCTACCAGAACGCTGTTAGTTACAGCTTCCGGTCCATAGAAATCGGCCGAACGAGCAATGATTGCCTCTACCCTTCCCGTTCGCATGGTATCTAGCAGCCGGTTTAGCACTAGAGCCCGTACCTGGCCTTTCTTGCTGCTGGGTGCTACCCGGCAATTTTCAGTCATATGCGGGATGCAGTCATCGGCATACATGTATACATTATCGAGAAAGACCAGCTTGCACCCCTCCGCTGCGCAGGCCTCGATGGCATTGTCCATAACCGGTGGCCAGTAAAGGGCCCATTGCCGGTAGGAATACGGAAAACCGACTAGGAGATAGGCAACTTCTGTACCACCTAAAACGCTTTTGGTTGCCTCCAGGTTGGTGAGGTCAGCTGCAGCCAATTCATCGGTGGGATTCACCTTTCGGGGATTGCGGCTGACGAGCCGAATCTGATCGGTATAGACAGGTAGCGCCTGCGCGACTGCATGCGCAGCAGGGCCTCCGGCGCCGAGGATAGTTTGCATAAGCGCTTTTTAGCCAATATAAGTTATGCTGACAAGAGCCGCCAGTGATCCTGCCTGAGTGGATACAGAAGCAGCCCCAAACGCCTAAAGTGAATAGTGAATGGTAAGGTGTCAAATTGCTAACCGGCTAACTGCCATATCGACACAATAAGTGTAACAACAAGTGCCAAATTGACAGGAAAAAGAAGCTGGCACTGCATTTGCAGGTAATGGGGTGAACAAAAAATCAAAATCATGCGATTCATAACCAAAACCAATAGTCCTATGTTGCCGGTAAAAAGTTCATTAGCACCGACCTTTAGTCGAATGATTGACGACTTTTTCAACCGTGAGATGTCTGATTTTATGAGTACCAATTTTGCCAACGGCGACCTGCCCGCGGTAAATGTGAAAGAGACGGACGAGGCCTATGTCGTTGAACTGGCAGCTCCTGGACTGCGCCGTGAGGACTTCCAAGTTGAGCTGAAAGACAACGTACTGAGCATCCGTTCGGAAGTAAAGGATGAACACAAAGAGGAAGAAGAGAATGGTCGCTACACACGTCGGGAGTTCAGCTACCGCGCATTCCAGCGCTCCTTTAGCCTGGACCAAACGCTGGTAGATGACGAAAGCATCAATGCGACTTACCAAGACGGTGTGCTTAATATTACCCTGCCCAAGCGGGAAGAAGCCAAGCCAAAAGCACCTCGCGTCATTGAAATCGGCTAAGCAACGCCTTAGCTGCTAACGCACAACGGCGGACCCCTTGCGGCGTTCGCCGTTTCTTTTTATCTTCTTATATACCGACCAGTCTAGTTAGTTGTAGTAGATATTCTACCGCTTCCGGCTGGGTTTATTTCAAAAAATCCACCTGTCTAAGAATTTTCCGCAGAAAATTCCACGGTCTATGTTCGCATTTTTCCACAATGTTGAAAAGCCATGCAAAAGAAGCACCACCGCGAAGATATTCTGGCAGCCGGCGAGCGGCTCTTCCGTTTGAACGGCTACCATGCCACCGGACTAAACGATATCCTGCAAACGGCCGGTATCACTAAGGGGACCTTTTACCACTATTTCACAAATAAGGAAAACTTCGCCCGCGAAGTCGTTGAATACTACGGCTCCACCGTCAATGATACCTTCCGCTTTTTCCTTGACCGCACTGAACTGCAGCCCCTCGATCGCCTGCGTCGCCTGTACGAGGAACTCACCGCCCAGCACAAGCGGGAAAACTTTCGCGCAGGCTGCCTGGTCGGTAATTTCTCTTTAGAGCTGGCCGGACAAAACACCGCCCTGGCAAGCATCCTCGATCGCCAATTCCTTACCTGGACCGATCAACTCACCCCAGTAATTGCGGAAGCTCAACGCAGCGGGGTGATCGCTAATCCGGAAGCGCCGTACGAACTGGCCCACCTGCTGCATCAAAACTACCTGGGTGCCCTGAGTCGCAGCAAGGCCAGTGGAACGGCTTTCCCGCTGGAAATCTTTTACCGCTTCACTTTCGAGTATCTGTTTCTTTAAACCTTTACTTTTGGGTATATGGACAACACCACACCACTCTCCACCACCGAGCGCAACCGGCGAGCCTGGGACCAGCGGGTCGATTATCATCTGGCTTCTGAATTTTACCAGCAGAAAGCTTTTCTGCAGGGCGCTGATTCGCTCAAACATATCGAACGGGAACTGCTGGGCGACGTAGCAGGGCAGTCCATACTGCATTTACAGTGCCACTTCGGGCAAGACACCCTTTCCTTGGCGCGGTGGGGAGCCCAACCCACTGGTGTGGATTTTTCCCAGCGCGCTATCGAGGTAGCCCGGTCCGCAGCCGACCGGCTGCAACTTTCCGCTCGCTTTGTACAATCCGACGTGCTTGCGCTACGCGAACATCTGCAGGGCCAATTCGACTGGGTTTTCACTTCCTACGGCACCATTGTTTGGTTGCCGGACTTACGGCCCTGGGGCGAGATCATTGCTCACTATTTGCGCTCCGGCGGCAATTTCTTGATCGTCGATTTTCATCCGGTCCTCCAAATGTTCGAGTCCCCTTACGATCACCTTCAATATAGCTATTTTAATAACGAAACGGTAGACGAGGTGGTGCAGGGCAGTTACGCCACGAATGCCCAGGTATTCTTTGAAGAAATCACCTGGAATCACAGCCTGGCAGAGGTGGCCGGCTCTTTACTCCAGGCCGGCCTGCAAATAAAGCGACTGGAAGAGTATGACTATTCACCCTACGACCTTTTTTCACCCGGAGTCCAACTGGGCGAAGAAAAGTATGCCATTAAAGGATTGGAGGGAAAAATCCCAATGGTTTTTGCTCTACTGGCTAAAAAAGAATAATTCGACCAGCTTTTAACTTTTTCGAATCCCCACCTTTTCTCTATATTTTCAGACTCTTTTAACTTAAATGATGAACATGGCTCGAATGCGCTCTTTACTATTGCTCATTGGTTGCTTGTTGGCGGCGGCACCTTTGCATGGCCAAAAAACGAAAGCACAGAAAACGCAAATGACCCGCTTGGTCGATCGGCCGGCCGAACGCTACCTCACCATCGAAACACCAGCAGGTCCGTACCGCGTCTGGACCAAAAAGATGGGCGATAACCCCAATATCAAAATTCTCCTCCTCCATGGCGGACCTGGCATGACCCACGAGTATTGGGAGAATTGTGTTGACTACTTCGGCGAGGCCGGCTTCGAATTCTATTTCTACGATCAACTGGGCTCCCACAAAAGCGACCAGCCAGACAACCCGGACCTTTGGGTGACCGAACGCTTCGTAGAGGAAGTAGAACAGGTGCGCCGGGCCCTCGGTCTCGATGCCTCCAACTTCTTTCTCATGGGCCACTCCTGGGGCGGTATTCTGGCTATGGAGTACGCCCTGAAATACCAGGACAACCTAAAGGGCCTAATTATCTCCAACATGATGGCCAGTAGCCCCGACTACGATCGCTACGCTGACGAGGTTCTTGCCACCCGCATTCCCAGCGACGCATTAGCCGAAATCCGAAAGCTGGAAGCCAATGAAGCATACGATGATCCCCGCTACATGGAGCTGCTCATGGAACATCACTATCCGCAGCATGTCCTTCGCCTAGAAGAATGGCCCGATCCAGTAGTTCGCGCCTTGGAAAATTATAACCCGCAAGTATATGTCTTGATGCAAGGGCCCAGCGAATTCGGGATTGGCGGACGCCTGGCTGAATGGGACCGCAAAGCCGACCTGCCCGAGATTGAAGTGCCTACCCTCACTATCGGCGCAACTTACGACACCATGGATCCCAAACACATGGAATGGATGGCTCAGGAAGTGCAAAATGGGGCTTATCTGCACTGCCCAGAAGGGAGTCACCTAGCTATGTGGGATGATGAGGTGACCTATTATCAGGGTGTAGTTGATTTCGTGCAGCGGGTAGATCGTAAATAACCCTTACCCACCCAGCCTGCGCAGACCACCGAACTCAAGCTTGCTCTTCTAAATCGGAAAGCAGCACCTCCAGGTCACGTGCCACATCTTCATTAAAACGGCGCTCGTCCAGCTCGCGCAGGGCTGATTTAATAAGGGCCAGGGCCATTTGCAGGCGTTCTTCTACCGGCAATTCCTCCACCAACGTTAGTACGGGTTGTTGGGTTTGCATGATTACTTGTTTTTTTACAATAATAGAGAACCGAGAGCTTAAATACAACTTTTTGTTTCAAATTTTTTGTTTTAATCTGTTTTGCTTTATTCAGATACCAGGGGAATGTTTTCTGGATTTCATCTATATTTCTATTTTCCCTATCCGATCAAAGACCATCCTATGCGCTACCTTCTCCTCTTTTTAGGCTTATGCTTTGTTATTTCCGCAACTGCTCAGCGGACTAGTTACTTTCCTGCCGCCGGAGCGTCCTGGCAAGAAAAAGATCCGGAATCTTTAGGCCT
Organism: uncultured Saprospiraceae bacterium; assembly: GCA_964530825.1. Taxonomy (GTDB): domain Bacteria; phylum Bacteroidota; class Bacteroidia; order Chitinophagales; family Saprospiraceae; genus CAZHCA01. The sequence continues at coordinate 15,059 of CAZHCA010000029.1, read as the reverse complement.
CGATGGCCGCCAGTTGAAGGCCGCTGTAGAATTTGCCCAGGCTAACGAATACAGTGAACCACGCGATTTGCGCCGGGCTATCCTCAAGGGGTTCGAGCGAGAGCCTTATCATAAGATCGTCGGACCTACCAAAAAGCGGGGCGGCCCCGCGGGTATGATCCTGAAAGACGGCTACTGCGTTGCAAAATGGGGTGACACCAGACGGGTAGAAATGACCTTTAGCGTGACCAAAAGCTATTTGTCGACCTTAGTTGGGCTGGCCGTTGACGCCGGTTTGATCGGCTCTGTCGGCGATACGGTTGCCCACTACGTATGGGACGGCACTTTCGAAGGCGAGCATAACGGCCAGATCACCTGGGAACACCTCATGGAGCAGTCGAGTGACTGGAGCGGCACGCTCTGGGGCGTGCCCGACTGGGCCGACCGTCCGCCGCGCGAGGGCAACATTGATGACTGGCGAGCCCGCCCCCTGAACGCCCCAGGCGCTGTGTTCGAATACAACGACGTGCGCGTCAATGTACTGGCTTATGCGCTGCTGCAGGTTTGGCGCAAGCCGCTGCCGCAAGTACTCAAAGAAAACATCATGGATCCGATCGGCGCCTCTACCACCTGGCGTTGGTACGGTTACGAGACCTCCTGGACCAATGTCGACGGGCAGTACGTGCAGTCGGTTAGTGGGGGCGGGCACTCCGGCGGCGGCCTCTTTATCAGCACTGAAGATCAAGCCCGCTTCGGCTTACTCTTCCTCAACCATGGCAATTGGGATGGCCAGACTTGTTTCCCGGCCCATTGGGTCGAAGCAGTTACCACCCCTTCGGCGCCCAACCCAAATTACGGCTACATGTGGTGGCTCAATGCCGATGGCCCGCGCCAGTGGGAAAACGTCAGTAAAGACCTTTATTACGCTGCTGGCTTTGGTGGCAATTTCATCGTAGTAGATCCTAACCACAATATGGTCATCGTTACCCGCTGGCTGGAGCCGAGCCAGATCGGAGAAATGGTGCGCCAGGTACAAGCAGCCCTACAATAATCATCCGCCATGAATAAACACTTACTTATCGTCGGTATGGGGCGCGGCCTGAGCCTGGGCGTAGCTCGACGTTTTGGCCGCGAAGGCTATACCGTAAGTATGATCAGCCGCAATTCCGAAAAATTATCTGCACTGGCCGATGAACTGCAGCAAGCGGGTGTTCGATCAGCCTACGCTGCCACCGCCGGGCAGGATGCTACAGCGCTGCGCGAATCCATTGCGCAACTGCGCGAACATGCAGGACCGGTAAGCGTACTCCACTACAATGCGGCTGCCGCAAAAAAGCAGGATATTCTGGAAGAGAACGCCGACTCCCTGGCCGCCGATTTTCGCGTGAACGTGGCCAATGTTCTAGAGGCGGTAAAAGCCTTACACGACGACCTCAAAACCCAAAAAGGTGCAGTGCTCCTTACCGGAGGGGGATTCAGTCAGTACCCTCAGCCCGCTTACGGATCTTTATCGATCGGCAAGGCAGGCATGCGCAGCCTGGGGCTGCAGCTGTATGACAGGCTACAGGCAGACGGCATCTACACCGGCATGCTCACGATAGCCGGATTTATTCAGCCCGACAGCATCACCCACTCGCCCGATATCCTGGCGGAGAACTTTTGGCAAATGTTTCAAAACCGTTCCGAAGCGGAGCGCATGGTTTAACCTACAAATCGTTTGCTTATGCAACGGCTTTTTGGATACAGCTTTGTTCTGTTTTTTTTGGCTACGGCTTGTCGGGAAGCAGCAACTCCGATACAGCCTCTACAACTCGACGCGTTGGGCATCGCAGTTCCCGCCGATCAACCCCGTGATTTTTCATATACCGATAAAAAGTCAGCCTACTTTTACGGCAATACCCACGCCAAACCGGGCCGCGCCTATTTCGCCGGTTGGAACATCGGCCGCCGCCGCATTTTTGCTGATTACACCCTCTTCGTCGACGGCCGATCGCTGAACCGGGCAGGAGCCGATGTCACCGTTTATCCGCATCAGGTAGTCCGCCGATTCGACCGCGCACAGGAGACGCTACGCCTGTTCGACGGTGTGGAGATGTTGCAAATTAATTTGGAAAACATCCAAGGCAGCACGATCGGTATTCGGATCGCTAGTGACATCACGGCAATCGACACGCTTACCGATGATGGTTTATACCTCATACCACAGGATTCTATGCAGTCGCGCCTGCTGGTAGCACCTCAGAAAAAACAACCGCTTACTTTTGAAGAAGGCGTACTGAGTTGTCCTGCCGGGGCCGGCGGTTTTGTACTAATCCATTCGGCTAATGGCTTCCGGGCAGAAGAAGAATTGGTTATCTATCGGCGCGAAGCGGAAAACTGGCAAAGCACACGCGACCAACGCATGCAGGACTTACTCGACCAGACCGTCTTGCGCAGCACCAACCAACGCCTGGAGCAGGCCTTGGCCTGGGCGCGCCTCACCCTCGACCAACTCATCATGGATCAGCAGGGGCGTGGCATCTACGCCGGGCTACCTTGGTTCAACGATTACTGGGGACGCGATATTTTTATATCGCTGCCAGGCGCGTGCCTGGTAAGCGGCCAATTCGAGACCGCACGCGAAATCCTAACTGACTTCGGCGATTTGCAAAATTTCGACTACGGATCACCCGTTTACGGACGCATTCCCAACCGGGCCCGCCCCGAGAGCTTGATCTACAACACCACCGACGGCACCCCCCGCTTTGTTATTCAAACCGTCAATTACGCCCAATACGCTGGCGACCGGGTCATCATTGATGACTTATACCCCCATGCCTATCGCAGTATCGATGGTTCGCTTACCCATTGGGTCGACGAGCAAGGCTATCTAACCCACGATGATGCCGATACCTGGATGGACGCTAAAATCGACAACACTATTCCCTATTCACCCCGCGGCAATCGAGCCAACGACATTCAGGCGCTCTGGTACGGTCAGTTGCAGGCCGCTCTGGTTATGGCGGGTATAAAAAACAACCAGGAAAATATCACTGACTGGACCCGGCTAAGTAAAAAGGTAAAAGACAACTTTCAGCGGGATTTTGTCACAGATACCCTACCTTATCTCGCCGACCGCCTGCATCCTGATGGGACACGGGATTTCAAGCTACGACCCAATCAGCTATATACGTACGACTTAATCGACGACCCCCAGTTAAAGCGACAGATCACCAAAGCAGTGTGGGAAAACCTCGTCTATCCTTGGGGGGTAGCTTCCCTGAGCCAGGAGGACCCGGATTTTCACCCTTTCCATGAGCACTGGCATTACTACCACAAGGACGCCGCCTACCACAATGGCACCGTGTGGCTATGGAATAACGGCATGGCTGCCCAACGCCTCATCGAGGCGGGCCAGGCCTCAACGGCATATGAGCAGTTGCTGCAAAACATGGAAGCCGAAATCCTAGACCGGGGTGCAGTAGGTAGCTTGCCCGAAAACATGGATGCCCTGCCACAAGAAGGTGCCGGTTACGCCTGCGAAAGCGGTACTTTCTTACAGGCCTGGTCCAATGCGGAATACCTGCGCGTATGGTACGAATATCTGTTGGGGGTGCGACCCAAAATGCTCGACAACCGACTTTTGCTGGCCCCCCGACTCGACGGCGTAGTCGATCAGGTGAAATGGGTGAGCCAGTTCGGGCCTTCCGGGCGATTGATGGCCGGCTACCAACAGGAAGGGGAAAGACAATCGATCACCTACTCCATCACGGGTGCTGAGGCCGTAGAGGTAATATTGGACCTGCCCCGCTTTGCGCCGCAGCGTTTTCCGTTATTGAACGGAGAAAAGTTAACCCTCAGTTGGACTAGCCAGGAACTCCTTTTAAAGCAGCACGATCGCAAGGGGCAAATGATTCAGGAACGTAGCGTACAGCCCGACCAGGAACGGTCGCAGCGGTACCAAGCCGACCAAGCCTTTTTTCAAGGTTTGCAGACCGTTACCCCCAAATTGGACCCCGGCCTCAAAAGTTTGCAGCACTACCACGAAACGCCCATCGACCAGTAGGCCGGGTTTTTCTCATTAGGGGACCTTACAATTAATTCAAAAGAAATTAACCTTCACATCATTTTAATATTTGGCTATTTGGTTATTCTTAGGCATTTCCATTCTTAAAATCAAAAACCAATGAATTATGCCAAATGAATTCGATCAAATCCATCTAAAGGATGGTAGCGGCAAGGTATCCGTAGACCTCAACGGCAATAACGGCAATGTGCACGCAGGCGGCAATGGCCACAATGGCGATGTACGCCTGATGAGCGACACGGGCGAAATGCGGGTACACATCGATGGTGCCACCGGCAACCTCACCCTGGGCGGCGGCGGCGCCCAAGGCGATATTGAATTGAAAAATGCAGACGGGGGCGTGACTCTCCACCTCGACGGTGGCAATGGCAACATTACCATGGGCGGGGAAGGCTCAGAAGGTGACCTCGCACTGAGAAACACCAATGGCGACCAAACCCTGCACCTGGACGGTGGCAGTGCCAACATTACTCTAGGAGGAAGCGGTGCGGAAGCCGATATTGCCCTCCGAAATTCCGATGGCAACCAGACCATCCACATTGACGGCGGTAGTGCCAACATCACTATGGGAGGCGACGGCGCTCAGGGCGACATCATCCTGCAAAACGGCGAAAAAGCCCAAATTGTACATCTCGACGGTGGCAGTGCCAACCTGACCATGGGCGGCTCGGGAGCCGAAGGGGATATCACCCTACTCGACGACAAGGGCAACAATGTAATGCACATCGACGGTGGCGATGCCAATTTACACTTCGGAGGTCACGGCCATAATGGCGACATCCGCATGATGAATGCAGAGGGCGACATGACCATCCATCTCGATGCCGAAACCGGCGATATCAAACTCGGCAGCCAATCTCTCAAGCCCGCCGACTACGTTTTCGATGCCGCCTACGAACTACCCGACATCCGGGAAGTCGATACTTTCATCCAAACCAATAAACACTTGCCGGGCATGCCTTCGGGCCAAGCTATACAAAACGAAGGTCTGAGCATGAGCCACTTCACCATGAAACTGCTGGAAAAGATCGAAGAATTAACCCTTTACATCATCCAGCAACAAAAAGAGATCGAAGCGCTGAAGCGAGCGAAGTGAGAAGACCAACCCTTCTTAACCAATGGCCAACCGGAATACCCACTAGGTATTCCGGTTTTTGTACCATTTTCAACACTTTTGCGTTTTGGTAATAAAGATGGCAGGGCTTATCGCATTGGTACTGGGAATTTACGCAGGCTTTACCGCTATCCTATACCGGTTTTCCAGACGAATAAACCCGCAGTTCAGGCCGAACTCAAGTCCGCTTTTCTGGGTAGCTGCCATTTTGAGCGCACCGCTTGCAGCTGTAATCGGTTTTTTATTTTGGTCGTTTCTCATCAGTTACCATCCCCATCTCAACTTTCGGGAAGCCACCTGGAAAAGCGACCCGGAACACCGGTATTTATTCGTAAACGACTTACAGCTCGGTTCCTCGCTCATCGGACTTGAACGCGAGGCGGTCATTGAACGATTGGGCACCCCAGAAGAGGAAGAGCCAACGCGAATGCTCTACTACTTGGGCCATCCGCCAGGTTTTCTAGTCCTCGACCCTGATTGGCTGGTCATTGAATTGCAAGAGAATAAAGTGATCGACATCTACCTGTTCACCGGTTGAACGACTTGGATAATTACAGTCGACCAGCATAGTTGGTAATTTTTCCATTGTTCGACCTCATCCCACTTTGATCATGCGCCCAACGATTCTTATTCTTTCCCTTACTTTGATCTTAAGATCGGGTTATGCTCAGGATGTATCCGATTTATTCGAGCGGCTCAACCCCGCCGTAGTCACCATTCAGACTTTCAAAAAAGAAAGGCCAGCCGGTTTTAGCGGCCAGCAGGGATCCAAGTCCACATCCTCCGGCGTAATTATCGATCCGCTGGGCTTAATACTAACTACGGCACACAGCGTAAATGACGTAGCGGGCATTCAGGTTAAGCTCTACAACGACACCATTTATGGAGCGGAAGTCTTGAAAACTAGCCGGGCAGCGGATGTAGCCCTTTTAAAATTGCAGGAAAGGGATGGAAATTTGCCGGTGGCTCGGCTGGGCGATTCCGATTCGGTACGGGTGGGAAATCCCGTTATGCTTATCGGTGCACCTTATGGATACGAACATTCTCTTTCTTACGGCCACATCAGCCGCAAGATGGCGCAGATTCACCTGATCGACGGCGAGACTATCGGCTTTTTCCAAACCGACGCCTCGATTAATACCGGCAATTCGGGTGGACCGATGTTCAATATGGACGGAGAAGTGATCGGCATAGTCAGTTACCTTGTTACCGAAGGCGGCGGATACGACGGCATAGGGTTTTGCGTGGATATTAACTCGGCCCGCAATGTCTTATTTAATGATCGCTCTGCTCTTTGGGAGGGGCTGAAAGGTACGATCATCAATTCCGCTATCGCACGGCAACTCGATTTACCCCAATCTTACGGCATTTTACTGGAAACTGTAGATGAAGGTTCCGTTGCCCACCGCATGGGGCTGCGGGGAGGCGGGCAGCCCCGTGAAATGCTGAACCACCCCATTATTACCGGCGGCGACATCGTGCTGAAGATTGCCGGAATCACCTGCGACCACCCCGCTGATCTGGAATTCATTAAAAACCGCATTAATCAAATGGAGCAAGGCGACAAGCTTGAAATGCTTGTCTGGCGAAATGGTGAGACGTTTAGGGTCCAGCACATTTTCCAAGAGTAGAATTTAGCGCTTTGGTGGCATAGAAGGGCGCACCTCGATCTTACTCGGCAGGGTGCGCGGGTGCATCTCCAGCAAATCGATGACCATCTGCCCCAAATCTTCGGGCTGGATCTTCCAGGCATCCTCTGGGCCTGGCTGGTGGTTGTTAAAGTAGCTGGTCACCGATCCTGGCATGATGGTACTGACTTTGATTCCGTGGTGGCGCAAATCCAGCATGATAGCTTGGGTAAAGCCCACCAGACCGAATTTACTGGCATTGTACGCAGATCCTTTGGCGAAGAAATTGGTGCCCGCCAGACTGGCAATGGTGATAATATACCCTTTGCGCTCCTTGAGCGCTTCGAGCGAAGCTTTCACGCTGTTGAAAACGCCTGTGAGGTTAATGTCGAGGGTCTCTTGCCACTGTTCCGGAGTCATCTCCTCGATGGAAGCGAAATGGCCTAGTCCGGCATTAGCGATGAGTACGTCGAGTCGGCCGAAGTTGGCTACCATTTTTTCGACCACTCTATGCTGTGCTTCCAGGTTGCGCACGTCGGCTTCCATACCTATAGCCTTTCCCGGACCGACACCAATGAGCTTATCAGCCGCAGCTTTTGCAGCGGTAAGGTTGCGGCTAGTAACGCCTACGTTCATCCCCTTTTGAACCATAGCTTCGGCGATACTATAACCTATTCCCTTGCTTCCGCCCGTGACGAGGGCAACTTTTCCAGTGATATTTTCCATACCGGAGAAACGATAAAATCGGAGGGAAAGTTTTCCATAACAAAGCTGTTAGGGCTTAAGCGCTGTTAGCGCTATAGCGCTAACAGCGCTTAAGCCCTAACAGCTGTTGCATTAATTCCGAATAAACCGCATATTTATAGATCAAACCCCTAGTAAATCCCGTTCACAGACGCTACATTTCACCCAAAATCTATTTCTGGTCTCAGGTGTTATTAATTTGCAATAGGTGCTCTAGAATTTTCTGACAACAGAGCGTTGAATTTTGGTGGTGAAATCGGCGCTAGCTCTAAAAGCTTTTGCCACGACCTTCAGGACTACAATCTGTCTTTGCTGTCTGATCGGAATTTTGGAGATGGCCTCCGGTTGAGGTTTTCCTAAAACTATATTTCAATCCACACTATGGCTAAGGTGCTCATCTTATTCGCTCATCCGCGTTTGGAGAAGTCGCGTTCGAACCGCGTATTGATTCAGGCAATTCCTGACCATCCCGACCTGACCTTTCGCGATTTGTATGAGTTATACCCCGATTTCAACATCGACATCACTCGGGAAGAAGATTTGTTACTTCAGCACGACATCCTGGTTTGGCACCACCCACTCTACTGGTATTCCTGTCCGGCATTGCTCAAACAATGGATCGACCTGGTATTGGAATACGGCTGGGCATACGGTCCGGGCGGCCAGGCGCTAAAAGGGAAAATGGTGTTTAATGTCTTCACTTCGGGCGGTAAACGGGAAGTTTACCAGCACGGCATGCGCAATCGATTTACCATTCGAGAGTATTTTCAGACGTTCGACCAAACCGCGCGCTTTTGTAAGATGCGCTATCTGCCGCCCTTCGGCGTCATGGGTACGCACCTGCTGAGCGACGACGAACTTAGCAATACGGCATTGGATTACCGCTCTTTACTGCAACACTTCCTCCACGACGACTTCGATCCGCAGGAATTGGAAACATTTGAATTTCTTAACGACTGGCTAGCTGCCACCAAAACGGTCTGATCAACATGCAGGGATTTCTCGTACAAGCCACCATCTTTCTAGGCGCAGCCATCATCTGTGTACCGCTCATGAAGCGCCTAGGCATGAGTTCTGTCCTCGGCTATCTGGTAGCTGGCATTCTCATCGGCCCCTTTGTTTTCGGATTCGTCGGAGAAGAAGGGGAAGAACTGATGCACTTCGCCGAATTCGGAGTCGTGATGATGCTCTTCCTGATCGGCCTGGAACTCGACCCTACCGCCTTTTGGAAAATGCGAAAGATGATCGCCGGAATGGGGGGCATGCAAATGGGCCTCTCGGCCTTGATCGTGGGCCTCGCAGCCTTCTTCCTGCTGGGCTTCACCTGGCAGGCGGCCCTGGCCACCGGCCTGGCCCTGGCCATGTCATCTACCGCCATCGTGCTCCAGACTCTGAATGAAAAGGGCTTAATGCAAACCTCAGCCGGACAAAGCTCTTTTGCCGTATTGCTCTTCCAGGATATCGCAGTGATTCCGATTCTGGCGCTCTTGCCCCTCTTGGCAACCAAGGCGGTAACAGACGCCGCGAGCCACCATCCGGAAGGTGGCCACGACCCAGCAGGCGGGCACAGTATTGAAGCCGGACACGAGGCTACCAGTTTCCTGGCCAACCAACCCGGCTGGATTCAAACGCTAGCCCTGATCGGAGCCGTAGCCTTCATCGTCATCGCCGGCCGCTACATCGTCGTGCCCCTCTTACGGCAAATTGCCAAAGCCAACCTGCGCGAAATCCTTACCGCTTCGGCCCTGTTCATTGTGGTCGGTATTGCCGCCCTGATGCAATTGGTGGGGCTTAGCCCCGCCCTGGGCACCTTCCTGGCGGGTGTGCTGCTGGCGAACAGTGATTTTCGCTACCAATTGGAAAGCGATATCGAACCCTTCAAAGGATTGCTACTGGGGCTGTTTTTTATTTCGGTAGGCGCTTCTATCGATTTTCAATTGCTAGCGGATAACCCACTGCGCATCGCCGGTCTGGTGGCAGGGGTGATGTTGGTTAAAGCATTAGTCCTGTACGCCGTCGGCCGGGTATTCCAGCTCGACCTCGACCAGAATATTCTATTCTTTCTGGGTTTGTCGCAGATCGGGGAGTTCGCCTTCGTATTGCTGGCTTTTATGGGGCAATTGTCCATCCTGGGGCCCGAGTGGATTGGCTCACTACTGGGGGCTACGGCCATCACCATGACGATATCACCCATACTACTGCTGCTAAACGAAAAATTTGTCCAGCCGCGCTTCGGCACCACAGAACAACCTACCGGACCGGCCGATGTCATCGAGCAGAAATGCCCAGTCATCATCGCCGGCTTTGGTCATTTCGGCAGTACCGTAGCCCGCTTCCTGCGCGCCAATAATGTGAATGCCACCATCCTAGATAATGATTCAGAACGCGTAGAACTCCTCCGCCGCATGGGCTTTCAGGTATACTACGGCGATGCGACGCGCATGGAACTGCTGGAGTCGGCTGGCGTAGAGGATGCCAAGATCTTCATCATCGCCACCGACGCCCCCGACACCAATTACCATTTCGTAGAAACACTCCAGAAACATTATCCCCATCTGGAAATCATGGTGCGAGCCCGCAATCGCTATGATGCCTACGACCTTATCGATCTGGGTGCTCAGAATATCTACCGCGAAACGCTCGACACCTCTATCCGCATGGGAGTGGACGTATTGAAAAAGATGGGTTTCCGGGCCTATACTGCTCAGCGTCAGGCTCAAAATTTCCTCAAATTCGACGAAGAGGCCCTGTACCGGCTCAAAGATGAGCGCCACGACAAAAATCGCTACATCACGCTCGCGCGCGAGCGCATCGAATGGGAAGAGCGCATGATGCAAGAAGAGCGCCGCGTGAACCCCTGCGAAACAGACGACGCCTGGGATAGCGAACACATGCGCGAAGATCACTACGACCGGGGCAGAGAAGTGGAAGTAAAAAGCTAGAAACACTTTTTCCTGCGCCCGAAAACCCCGCAGTTTTCATATCAATGCTAGCCGTTATTTTTAGTATGCCCAACCGAAACCTGTACTTTTTAAATACATTTACGAGAACCGGAAAGGTCTTGATCTAGATGGCTATGGAAAAAAAATTACCCAGCAATCAGCCGCCACGTGTCCTGGTCGTGGAAGACGACCCGATCACTGCCCACGACTTGCGTCAGACATTGACGGATCTGGGATTCAACGTCCCGGCTACGATAGGTAACGGACTCGAAGTGCAGGCTTTTATCGAAAAGGAGCAAGTGGACCTGGCCCTGCTAGACATTCAACTAAGCGGATCCCTTAGCGGAATTGACATTGCCCATTACATCAATGCGCGGCGCCCAATACCCTTCGTGTTCCTCACCGGCCTAGCCGATTATCAGACCCTCGACGCAGCTAAGCTCACCCTGCCAGCCGCCTACCTGACCAAACCGTTTCGCATCATGGATCTAAAAGCCAGCCTGGAACTGGCACTGCATAATTTTAGACGGCAATATCGCCCCTACCGGCTTACCCTCGAAGAAGTTAATGCCGTGGCCTTAGCTGTCGTCACGCCCCGGGAATTTGACATGCTGCAGCTCCTCCTGCAAGGCTACTCCAACCGGCAAATTGCCGATGAACTATCGGTCTCCTTGAGCACGGTCAAAACCCACCTGTACAACCTGTATTCGAAACTCGGCGTCAATAACCGCACCGCCACCCTGGCTAAAATCGCCAACCTTTAATCTCATACTTTCGGTTGAAAAAGTAGTCGGCGCCATTAATCATTTTGAGTATTGCAAAAACAAAGTTGTCGCTCGTACTCAAAATGGATACATAATGAACTCATTCCCTGTTTTCCTGTTCGTTATAATTTTGTTAGGTGATATCTATCTAATTCAAGCTCAAAACCCCTGTCTAACAACCCGTTTTGAAAACCAAACTCAAATAGATAATTACGCCATAAATTGCACACGAGGTGCTGTTTTTGGTGCAAGCAGAATATTTATCGAGGGAGATGACCCTTCCGACCCGATTACTGATCTGACCCCTCTAAGCAAAATCGTTAGACCAGGGGATGAGATCATTATCGCGGGTACTGCACTCACCAGCTTAGCCGGCCTGGAAAATCTGAGGTTTGGAAATCGTACCGTTATTAACAGAATAGTAATTTTTGGAAATCCAAACCTGACGAGTATAGATGCATTAAGCGGATTGACAGGAGGTTTGGTTGGCGAGATTATCATAGATGAAAATGATAATCTCGCCAGCTTAAACGGTATTTCCGGGTTAAGGTTAGAAACAAGTAGTCGAATCACTATTACAGATAACGACTTACTAACCAATTGCGACATTCAAAATGTATGTAATTATTTATCCACGAACCCGGATCCCTCAGATATTGAGATTTTTGGCAACGCCCCCGGTTCCGACTGTACAGATCAAACGGCAGTAGAGATCGCCTGCGGCATCCTTCCCGTTACTTGGCTTTACTTTCAGGGCTGGCGCGAAGACGAGTGGATACATCTTTTGGAGTGGGGCACAGCCAATGAGCTTAATAACAGCCACTTCGTCCTGGAACACAGCCACAACGGCGCCCCGTACGCCCCCATCGCCGAGCTGCCCGGAAAAGGCACTACTCAGGAGGCGCACCACTATGCTTACCGCCACCGGGTACAACGGGGCGGCGTGCACTACTACCGCGTCCAGCAGATCGATTTTGACGGGCAGTCCGAGTACACCGAAGCGGTAGCCATCCGCGAAACGGCACAACCAGCCGACCAACTGGAAGTTTACCCCAACCCTACCGCCGATCGCCTATTCTTTGCTCCACGCCCCTATCCCGACGTACTCCGCATCGAAGATATGGTCGGGCGGCTATGGAAGACTGTACCCCTGGACCGCCACGCCGATCATTGTGACTTAGGCGATTTGCCTCCAGGCCTCTACGTACTACGCCTCGAAAAGGAGGGACTGTACGACCTGGTCGTGAAGCAATAAAGAACCCTAAAATCAAAACAATAATGTGCAAACAAATCCTCTTTCTCTTTCTGATGCTTTGGGTATACACCCCCGTTTTTACCCAGAGTAGTTCTGAGGTCGGCATCCTGTTCGGCGCCACCGATTACCTCGGCGACCTCTCCGAACGATTTCCCGGATCAGAGGACCTGAGTTGGGGCGTCGGATTTACCGGCCGTTACATGGTTAACCGTAAATTTGGGGTGAAGGGTTTCGTCGGATACTTCAATTTTACCGGCTCGGACCAAACCGTATCGGGCAACAGGGAGCGCGGCTGGGAGACGGATTTTCGGCTGATCGAAACTAGCCTAAACCTAGAATACCACCCCTTCGGCAGCGCCCGCTATAACCTCATCGGCCATTTTAACCGATTCCAGCTTTCGCCTTTTGTATACGTTGGATTGGGTGCCACGATGGGCGAGGCGGAGCTGGCGTTAGGAGAACTGGAAAACGAACAAGCGCCGCGCCAGCGTAGCCAAGAGACATTTATGATCGTCCCGATCGGAGGTGGCCTGCGATTCGACTTGGCACGCTACGCAATCGTCACCCTCGATGTGGGTATGCGTGGTGCATTTTCCGACTACCTCGACGGGCTCAGTGCCGGAGCCGAAGAAAACAACGACTGGTATGCAGTGGGCGGCCTGTCGGTGAGCTTCCTCATCCATGGGGAATCGGCCCGGATGGTGAGATGAGTTTTCCCGGCTTAAGGCCAGGAAAATCCAGATAAGGGTTCTCCCAGCCTGCAAACTAGCACAGGCTTATTGGGGGCCTCTATTCATGCGGAGGCAAAGGAACTAAGGATTACATGGGGGCCACCATTTGCTGTTTCCCCTTTTGCTTTGTCGATCAGTACACCCTTACCAGGCTCTCCATCTAAACACTTTCTACATTATCATCCGGTATGCGGTCGATCATTTTTTATAGGGATCGATACCAGCTTTTACCGGCGGCTCTTCGCTCTCGATTGTAAGGGCAATAGTCGATTCGTCGGGCTCGATCCATTGTTTTTCAAGGTGTAGCGGCACCTTTTTTTCCATCCCCTTATCGTTTTTGCCGTCTTTGCTAAAAATGCCGATGTCGAGCAAGTTGGGCCGGTTGCCACGCCTCAGTTTTACTCCTAAGCCGTCGTAGTAGATTTCCTGACTTTCGACCGTCAGTGTGACTTCGTACTTGCCGAGCCACACCCCTTCGTAGGCAACCGACTGAATCTTATTTTCGTAGAGGGTGATTGTCCCAAAAACTGTCTTCCATGTAATGCCGTAACGAATCAGATATACTTTACTGCAACAACTTGTACCAGTATTTGGAGATAGCGAAAGGTACGTCCTCGCGCATATCCATGGAGTCCAGGAAGTTCTGGAAAGCAACGTTGAGGTTGTCTTCACCAATGTAGTCCTGCAGGGCGTACATGATTACCGCACCTTTGCGATACCATACATAAGCCTGGTTGGCGTTAGCGAGCAGGGTTTTTCAAGCTTGCTCTACTTGGCGCGCCCGATTAAGTAGTAATTGAGCTTGTACTCCAAAAAGCGCCGCATGAGGTCTTCGCCGTATTCTTTCTTCAGCACTATCATGGCGCCCTACTGTGCCATCGTGCCCGAGATTTGATTGGAACCTCTGCTAGCGCTTGGTACGACCTGATGCCCCCACCATTGGTGGGCCACCTCGTGGGCAGTGACGTGAAAGGCGTAATCGTTATCATTCGGACTGCGATAATCATCAACCCAACCGAAGGACTCGTCGCACGGTGCCGTATTCGGAAAAGACTGGACAAAACTGGTGTAGAGCGTAAACCCCAAAATGCGGATTACCTCGAACTGATAGGGCGAAAATTGCTCCATCGACTATTTCACCCCGTTCGCAAAGTGATCTAGATTGCGCGCATGCTGTGGATCGTGATTAATTTCAATCTTTCCCTTCATGACATCCGGATTTTGGTAAGTGTCTTGGTAATCGGCATACCTCGCCGAGGAGAAATTGGCGAAAAGATCCTTTTTATTTTCCATGGCGTAATGGTAGCACTTGCGGCCATTGGCCTCTCATAAGCTATCCAGATACCCAACCGCTATCGCGATTTGATCGGGATCGGTGCTCACCGTGAAAGAACAAGTGACTAGATCGGCATCGGCATTGAAAAGCAACGTATGGTGCCCGAAAAGATCACCAACTTCCGGTAAGCTGTAATCGCGTTCAGGCAATCCATATTTCTTGCGCTTCAGGTCGCTACCCAATTCTGGGCTACCGGAGAAACCAAAGGTGGGAAAAATATCGCCGTTAATAAATAGGTGATTGTTAGTTCCATTTAGGATTCTGGTGTGGGCCTAAGGGCAGGTTTAAATTATCGTAATGGAGCGCAAGGGCGTAAATGTGGTGTTGAAAGAAGCCAAAAAACGCAGGCTTACCTGTGAAGGTGGGCCGAAGCTTCTTCTACGCAGTTCAATTTAAGCCTTACCACCCAGGACCTATCCATATAATTTTTTAATTACATTAAATTAAAGGTAACTATTTAGCACCCTCTGGGTGCGGCTAAGAAATTCCGGCCACCGAAG
>CAZHCA010000028.1:0-60287 GCA_964530825.1 uncultured Saprospiraceae bacterium | reverse complement strand
ACAGATCAATCCTAATAATTTACCGCTACCCGATTTTTAGTAGGGTAGAGTAGGGGGTAGGCTTACCCCCTTATCGCTTTTCCTTTACTTCACCATATACACCCTTGCCTCCCACGGACGCAGGGGGGTGTCGATACCTGTCGCCGTATAATTGCCGAAAAGCCATGCCAACTCCTCCTTAGGCCCAGGTAACCCGGTAAGCTCCCTTTCTCCGAAATTCAGGTACACATAATACGTGCCGTTGACGCTACTGCGCCGGTAGGCAAACAATTGTTGATGCTCAGGCCATAGCATTTCCATTTCCCCATAGACGAGCGTAAGGTGTTGTTTGCGCAAGCGAAGCAGGTCTCGGTAGTAGTAAAAAATAGAGTTCGGGTCATTCAGGGCTACCTCGGCATTAATGGCAGGGTAGTTGGGATTGACTTTGATCCAGGGCGTTCCCGTTGTAAAACCGCCGTGCCGGGCGCCATTCCACTGCATCGGGGTGCGTACATTATCGCGCCCCTGGCGATGGATGCGGCTCAGTAGCGCTTCCAAGTCTCGGCCTTGTTCGTTCCATTCGCGCCAAATGTTATGCGTTTCGATGTCGCGGTAGTCGTCAATGGATTCAAAAGCGACATTGGTCATGCCAATTTCACTGCCGTAGTAAATACAAGGGGTGCCGCGAAGGGTGAGCAGCAGGGTAGCTAGTAACTTAGCCGACGCTTCCCGGTAGGTTGTGTCGTGGCCAAAGCGCGAAACCATACGAGGGAAATCGTGGTTATCGAGGTAGATATTAACCCAGCCTTCGTCGCCTACGGCATCATACCATTCCTGGAAGACGCGTTTGACATCGACTAGTGTAAAGGGAGTGATATCGAATTTCCCTTCGGGACCGTGGTCGATAAACATGTGTCCGAAGTGGAAGATCATATTTAACTCTTTGCGGTCGGCACCGACGTACAGATTAGCCAGTTCGGGCGGAATGCCGACGCCCTCGCCCACGGTGAGAATGTTGTAGTGTTGCAAGACCTCGCGGTGCATCTCTTGGAGGTAAGTGTGCACGCGGGGTCCGTTGCAATACACTTTTTCGATTACCTTGTTAAAATCTGAAAAATCGGCATTGGGAAAATCGAGTCGTTTGGAGATCATGGGGATGACGTCCATGCGGAAGCCATCTACCCCTTTGTCCAGCCAAAAACGCATCAGGCGGTAGATCTCCTGTCGCACCTTTGGGTTTTCCCAATTGAGGTCGGGTTGTTTTTTGGTGAACAGGTGAAGGTAGTATTCCCCGGTAGTTGCATCGTATTCCCAAGCCGGACCCCCAAAGATGGAGATCCAATTGTTGGGTATTTCCGGTTTCCAGAAATAGTAATCTCGGTAAGGGTTGTCTTTGGAACTGCGTGCCTGCTGGAACCACTCGTGTTCATCCGAAGTGTGGTTCACGACCAAGTCCATGATCAGCTTCATGTCTCGCTCGTGGATACCAGATAGCAGCGCATCAAAATCGGCCATTGTCCCGAAAGCATCCATGATGGCGTAATAGTCGCTGATGTCGTAGCCATTGTCGTCGTTAGGCGATTGATAGACAGGGCTCAGCCAGATGACATCGATGCCGAGTTGCTGTAAATAGTCGAGCTTGGAGAGGATACCGGGAAGGTCGCCAATACCGTCGCCATTGCTATCCATGAAGGAGCGCGGATAGATCTGGTAAATGACGCTTTCTTTCCACCATACCGGTGCTAGGTGCGCGGGTTGTTGCGTGTCCATATCGATCGAGTAAATTGACTGTTGACCAGGCAAAATACTACCCATTGCATAGATACCCTACTCGCAGCCTTTTTTTGTATTGGAAAACTTCGCTTACAGGTCCGGCAATTCCGGGTATGGCTCCGGTACGGGGACTTTAGGTACACGATTACCTAGGTAGTTTCCGAAGGAATTCATAACCCACAAGTGTACGACGGCTTGGGTAGGAACGTAGACAAACCACGGCAACGTGGGAACGAATTCGTGGATGGCAGCGATCACGTATTTTCCACTCAGGACGCTTCGGAATTCCAGCCAGCCATAATCTTTACGTTTGACCAGACGCCCATCGATGATGTAGAACAATTGTCTTTCCGTATCGCTACGGTCTTTGATAAATTTTAGATGCAACAACTCGATGCGTCCGATTTTGAAAATGGAGGTTTCCCCATGTTGCTTTACCCGTATCAGGTAGCGGAAAAAACGGGGTAACCAGCTCTGGTAGCGACGCGCAACCCAGATGGCTGAGTTGCTTCCAGGGTTGGGCAAACGCTGGACGCTGCGCACCGTATTGCGCTCCTTGTGCTTTTGGCCGCGACTCGGTGGGAGTTGGGGGAAGGTATTCTTCTCGAACAGGGCCTGAGCGGCGGCTTCCCGGAAGGTCTGCCGCGGAGGGCAGGCTTCTATCAGCTTGTTAGGGGAGGCTAACAGCTCGTGCCTAAGGCTCTCGATGAGGGGCGAAACAAAGGTCGTACTGGAATCTGCAAAGGTAGCTACCCAAAGTTTGGAGAAGCCCAGTGAAAAGACGGGTACAGTGGTAATCCACCTTTTTTTACCCATCAGATCAGCTACGGTTTTCATCATATCGACGTAGGTCGTCGTTTCCGGTCCGCCGATATCGAAGGACTGGTCGTACAAGTCCTTATTACCCAAAGCGTAATCGATTATGCGGAGTGTATCATCGAGACCGATGGGTTGGGTACGGGAAGTACACCACCGCGGTGTAACCATGGCTGGTAGCCGGCGTACCAGTTTTTCGATCACCCGGAAGGAAGATCCGCCTGGACCTACGATGATGCCCGCCCGCAGGGCGGTCAGCGGCACAGCACTGGCCAGGAAGGTTTGTTCGACTTCATAGCGGCTGCGCAGGTGGCGGGAAAAATCTTCCTCTTCCTGAGGCAGAATGCCACCCAGAAAGATGATTTGCCGCAAATCATTAGCCTGGGCAGCCCGTGCGAAATTATCGGCCAGCAGGATGTCGGTATCGTCGAAGGAACCCTGATTAAGCCGGGTTGAGGGCTTCATGGAATGAACGAGGTAGATGGCATAGTCTGCCCCGCGCAAAGCTTCGGTCGTACTGGTAATCGAATACAACTCTACTTGGCGCCATTCTACATCCGGATCCGGTTTTTCTGGCGCCATGTTGCGGCGGCTCAGGGCGATGAAGCGGTATTTGTGGCGGTATTGTTGGATAAACCAGCGACCAATAAATCCCGTGGCGCCGGCGATAGCTACAACTGATTTCATATCTTTCAAACCAGAGGGCGGAAATAATGTTTGTGGGCAGGTTGGGTAATGTGTTAAATTCGCCGTTTTGCTGGCTAAAAGATTATCAACAGTAGCAAGATAACACCCAACAATCCCAAAGCTTGATAGCGGTAGTTTTTGTAAATGGGTAACTCGGCCAGTGCGCGCGTTTCTTCATCGAAATGCGCTTTAGTCCAGATGAGCTTATCCCAATCCTTGTCTTCGTCGGGTTGGGTGAAGTAACTTACGAGCACCAGCACTACGGCGCAAACGAGAAAAATAATGCCGGCCAGGTAGAGATAGTGCGGCAGAATATCGGCAGCGCCGGGCGTCATATTTATGTAGGCTTTATAGATGACGCTCAGCAGGCTCAGCGAAATACCGACCACAATGGCTGCATTGGCGCCCTTTGAGTTGATGCGCTTAAAAAACAGGCCGAAAATAAAGAGGGTCACAATCGGTGGACACAGGAAGGAGAGCACCATCTGGACATAATCCCAGAAAGAGGGGAATTTATCAATTTGCGGTGCCCATAAGGCAGAAACCACCATCAGCCCGAGAATAGTAATTTTAGCAATGCCCAAGGCTTGATCAGGGGAAATCGATGGTTTGGCTTTTTTGTAAAAATCGAAAGTGAACAGGGTGGCGGCGGCGTTTAAGCCGCTATCGACACTCGACATTAGGGCGGCAATAAAACCGGCCAGGGTAAGCCCTAGTAAGCCCGCCGGCAGGAGGTTAAAGATCAATGTGGGGTATGCGTTTTTGGGCTCTTCCAGGTCGGGATACATCAGCAAAGCTAACACGCCGGGTAAGATCATGATAAAAAGCGTCGATAGTTTGAGAAAGCCGGCAAAGAGTGCCCCCCACTGCCCTTGCTTGGTGTCTTTTGACGCCAGTGCCCGCTGGGCGATAAATTGGTTGGTGACCCAAAAATAGAAGCCCAGCAGAAATACCCCCGAAAATAAGCCTGGCCAGGGTAAGTCGGGATCATTAATAGGTTTAATGATTTCCAGCATCCCCGGATCTACACTGGCTTTGATTTCCGACCAGCCGCCCACCTGATGGTAAGCAATGATGGTCACCACGATTGAGCTGCCAATCAGTAGAATGGCTTGTACTGTATCGGAATAAACTACCGAGGCCAATCCGCCCATGAGCGTGTACACCGCAGCTACGATGGAAATAATCCAAATGATGGTCACTAAGCTCAGGTTTGGAAAAGCCATACGGACGACCAATGAGCCAGCAAACAAACTCGAGGAGATATCGATAAAAATGATCAGGATGATCGTGATAGCCGAGAAGTAGTAGCGGGAAAATCCATTGTAGCGGCGTTCCAGAAATTCAGGAACCGTAAATATCTTGTTCTTCAGGTAGAAGGGCAGGAAAAATACCGCAAAAAGAATCAAGACGAAGGAAGCCATCCATTCGTAGCTAAACACAAAAAAACCACCCCGGTAGCCGCTTTCGGCAAGGCCGATCAAGCTGATGCTACCCATGTTGGAGGCAAACAGGGAAAAACCTATAATTGGCCACATCAATGAGCGCCCCGCCAGGAAGTAATCCGATTCCGACTTTTGTTGCTTGCGAAAATAAAGCCCGAGCGATATAACGAAAACAAAGTAAACAGCGATAATACAATAGTCAATAAAACTAATGGTTACCTCTCCCATTGCCAATGATTATTTTGTTTGTGGTGCAAATGTACACGTTTAGTTGGCAAAATCGGACATAAGGAAAAAGAACTCGGGAATTTACGGCCGGAGTCAGGGCAGAAATGTATGGAAATGTCGTGGCGGCGTATTTGCGGCACGCTTCCCTTGTTACGGAGGTCGGTCACTTACCGGTTAAGGGGGTTTTTGTTAATTTACTGGCTTTCTTGATCCATACAAACACCGGTATCCTAATAACGCTCAAATATCTTCAGGAAGGAAGGGGAAAAATTATGACAGTTGTTTTCGGAATGGAATTGTTCAAATTGCGAAGCCTGCTGCTGGTAACTGTGGTCCTGCTCAGCATGGGTGGAGTGCAGGGGCAGGTTCTAACCGTGCAGAACGGGGCGACGGGTAAGCCTTTAGAGTACGCAACGGTGGTAAGCGATAATCGGACGGTATTCCTGACGACCGATTCAGCGGGCAAAGTCAGCATCGACTCCCTTGAGGGCGCCGCCGCAATTGAGATCCGCCACATTGGCTTTCGGACGGCCTCCTTCTCTTACGACGAGTTAGGGGCGCTAGACTTTTTGGTTGCCCTTGCACCGACCCACACCCATCTGGGCCAAATTGTGGTCTCAGCCAATCGCTGGGAGCAACCGCGTCGGGACGCTCCTCAGCGCATTGCTTCACTAAGTGCCGAATCCGTCAGTCTGAGCCAGCCGGCCACTGCGGCCGATATGTTAGCCCTGACCGGCGAGGTTTTTATCCAGAAAAGTCAACAAGGCGGGGGGAGCCCCATGATTCGCGGTTTTTCCACTAACCGGCTGCTGTATGCTGTAGATGGGGTGCGGATGAACACCGCTATCTTCCGAAGTGGTAATTTGCAAAACGTTATTTCCCTCAATCCCTTCGTCATGGATCACGCCGAGGTGTGTTTCGGTCCGGGATCGGTCATCTACGGCAGCGATGCTATTG
This sequence comes from uncultured Saprospiraceae bacterium, assembly GCA_964530825.1. Taxonomy (GTDB): domain Bacteria; phylum Bacteroidota; class Bacteroidia; order Chitinophagales; family Saprospiraceae; genus CAZHCA01. Next base: position 54,402 of record CAZHCA010000028.1, on the reverse strand, counting down.
GGGGCGTTATGGCTTTTGAAACCCTCGAGCCCCGGCTGCGTCAAGATCAAGGGGCGGTGGCTACCGGCCGCGCCATTGCCCGCTACCGCACCGCAAATGAAGAAAAAACTATTCACCTCGACGCTCAGGCGGGCGGTCGGCGTTGGGCTTTTCTAACCAGTTTTACCCACAACGATTACGGTGATGTACGCATGGGGCGCAACGGTCCCGATGATTACCTGCGCCCTTCCTACGTGCGCCGTATAGACGGGCAGGATGTGATCGTCGCCAACGATGATCCGTTATTGCAGATTCCAAATGCATTTTCCCAGTTTCATTTGCTACAAAAGGTGCGCTTCATGCCCAATAAAGATTGGGATGTACAATACGCTCTCCACTATTCGGCAACTACCGATTACGACCGCTATGATCGGCTATTGCAGACCCGCAACGGACAGCCCCGTAGCGCCGAGTGGTACTATGGCCCGCAACGCTGGATGATGAACCTCATGGAAATCAATCACACGCGACGGGCCGGCATGTACGACCAGCTCAGTTTGCGTTTTGCATACCAGCATTTTGAGGAAAGCCGGGTAGACCGGAGTTTCCGATCGACCGACCGGCGCACGCGACTGGAACGCGTAGGCGCTTGGTCGGCCAATATCGACCTGCGCAAACGCCTGTTGTCGGATGGGCAGTTTTATTACGGTCTAGAAGCCGTTTACAACGATGTCCAGTCCCGGGGCCAGGTGGAAAATATTGCTACCGGGTCGGCAAGGTTAGGCCCAGCCCGCTACCCCAATGCTGATTGGAGCGCTTTTGGTGCTTATTTGCGTTTTCAGCAGCCGCTGAACGAGCACTGGCAGATGGCGGTTGGCGCCCGGTATACTCATTACCGCTTGGAAGCCGATTTCAGCAATAATCTCGATTTTTTTCCGCTACCCTTTACGACCGCGAATCTGAACAGCGGTGCCTTCACAGGTAACCTGGGTGCCATCTTTCAACCGGATACTGGCTGGCGATTCCGTTTCAATGTCGCTACCGGTTTTCGTGCCCCTAATGTAGACGACATCGGAAAGGTCTTTGATTCTGAACCCGGAGCGGTGGTCGTGCCCAATCCTGATCTTGAAGCCGAATATGTTTACAATGCAGAGTGGGGGATGGAAAAACAGGTGGGCGACTGGATGACGGTAGACCTCAGTTGTTATTACACCTGGTTGGATAATGCGCTAGTGCGTCGCGATTTTCAGCTCGACGGCCGCGATTCGATCCTGTACGACGGCGAGCTAAGCCAGGTGCAGGCCGTACAAAATGCTGCCCGGGCCCAAGTGTACGGTGCACAGCTGGCTTTGTACGGTGAATGGCCCTTCGGACTGGGTTTTCACGCCCACGTGAATTACCAGGAGGGAAAAGAGGAACTAGACGACGGCCGTTCTGAGCCCGGCCGCCACGTTGCACCATGGTTTGGCCAGGTTGCCCTGCACTATCAGGCCGAGCGGCTTCGGTTCGATTTATTTACCCAGTTTAACGGCAGTGTGCCCTTCAAATCGTTGGCGCCTTCGGAGCGGGAAAAAACGCACCTTTACGCCGCTGATGCGGAGGGTAACCCCCACGCGCCCGCTTGGTGGACCCTCAATGGCCAGGTTCGCTACCAAGCCGGTGAAAGATGGTTCCTGCAAGCAGCTGTTGAAAATTTGCTGGATAAACGCTACCGCCCCTACAGCTCAGGGTTAGCAGCGCCCGGCCGGGATATTCAGCTGAGTGTAGGTGTGCAATTTTAAGAGTTTGCCAAAGTGCCAGACTTACCCCCTCATATGGTAAAGCCTGTAATTTTAACGATATTCAAATAAGGGCAATGCCTTACCAAAACTCAGTAATATGCGAAAAATCAACATGGGTATGATCGGTGGCGGGGTTGGTGCCTTCATCGGCGGTGTGCATCGCATCGCCGCCGGTATGGACGGGCTCATTCAGCTTGTCGGCGGCGCTTTTTCCAGCGATCCTGAGCGCTCGCGTCAGTCGGGCGAACAATTACACCTTGATCCGGGGCGGGTTTATGGCACCTACACCGAAATGATCGAGCGCGAACGCAGCCTCCCGGAGGGCAAGCGCATGGATGCCATCTCGATTGTTACACCTAACTTCATGCACTTCGCACCGGCCAAACTGGCCTTAGAAAATGGGTTTCACGTCATCTGTGACAAGCCCTTAGCGCTTAATGTAGATGAAGCCCTGGAACTGGCCGAAGTAGTTAAAAAAACGGGGCAGATTTTTGCCCTCACGCACAACTATACCGGATATCCGATGGTAAAGCAAGCCCGTGCCATGGTGCAGCGAGGCGAATTGGGAAAGATTCGCAAGGTCGTCGTCGAGTATTCACAGGGCTGGCTCTCGACGCCACTCGAGGCCACGGGCCACAAGCAGGCTTCCTGGCGACTTGATCCCAAGCGCTCCGGTATGGCTGGGGCCATGGGCGATATCGGCACCCACGCCGCCAACCTGGCTGAATACATTAGTGGTTTGCAAATCCAAGAAGTTTGCGCCGACCTGACGGCTTTCGTGCCGGGGCGTACCCTGGATGACGACGGCAACGTCTTGCTCCGGTTGGAGGGTGGTGCCAGGGGCGTATTGCACGTAAGTCAGGTAGCGACCGGCGAAGAGAACGACTTGAATATCAAAATTTTTGGAGAAAAAGGCACTCTCCACTGGCGCCAGATGGAACCTAATACCCTGACAGCAAGATGGCTGGAAGAGCCAGCGCAATTGTTGCGTACGGCAATGCCTTACCTGCACCCTGAATCGCTGGCCAACGTACGCTTGCCCTCGGGGCACCCAGAGAGTTTTCTGGAGGCATTCGCCAATGTGTACCGCAATTTTGCGTATTGTGTGCAAGCTCAGTTAGCCGGGGAAGAGCCCGAGCCCGTCTACCAGGACTTTCCTACGGTAGAAGACGGGGTGCAGGGGATGCGGTTCATTGAGGCGGTGGTAGTTTCGAGCGGGAAGAAAGAAAAATGGACGCCTCTAAGAGCAATTGATCAGGGCAGTAGGCCCTGATCAATCTACCGGTATTATAGTTCGCGTATCTTAATATTGCGGAACCAGACATCATCGCCGTGGTCTTGCAATCCGATGTAGCCTTTTTCGGCCACGTCGGCAAAACCCTCGAATTCATCGAATTTGCTGTTGGCGACCATCTCTCTCCAATCGTCGGTCCAGAGGTGATACTCTACTACGTTTTCGCCATTCATGTTGTGGACGACCGTGCCATTGTAGACTAAAACGGTTGCTTTGTTCCATTCACCTGCCGGTTTTGCGTTTTGCGGTTTGGCCGGGATCATATCGTATAGAGAACCAGCCTGGCGGTTGCCGTCTTTACCCAGGCGGGCATCGGGATGCTTCTCGTTGTCGAGGATCTGCATTTCTGGTGCCGACTTCCAGATCGGTTCGCCATCGTTGCCGCAGCGCTCCTCGGCCAAGTAGAAAATGCCGCTGTTGCCGCCTTCTTGGACTTTCCATTCCAGGCTGAGTTCAAAATTTTTAAAGGGCTGATCGTACACGATGTCGCCGCCGTTGCCAGCCTCGCCCTTGCCCGAGCCAATGACGTGGAGCGTACCATCTACGATTTCCCAGCCTTTTTCCGGGAAGTTTTCATTACAATAGCTACGCCAGCCTTGGGTGGTTTGGCCATTGAAAAGCAGCTTCCAGCCGTCAGCTTTTTCCTGTTCGGTAAGGGAGTTGGGAGGAGTTTCCATGTCGGTATTGGTTTCCTGTTCGCTACCTTCAGCAGTGGTACTATCTGCGGCGTTTTCGGTATTGCAAGACCACGCCAGTGCCACCGCCAGGAGCCAGATAAAAAATCGCATTTTGGTATTCATGTAAACGGTTATTGGTGAATAGGATTGATGCTTTCTGGAAGTCGGGCTGCCTATTTTCAAGAGGAAAAAATTAGCATTTCGGCCTTAAAGTACCAAATCCGGTTCGATCTTTCGTATGCATCGCTGTGCCGTAGTGGCTAATGCTTGGCTATGGAAGGGTTTTGCCCTAGCCGGTAAATGGTTTTTCCTTCCTTGATGGTTTCGACTACCCGAATATCGGAAAGATGCTCGTGAGGTGTGCGCAGCGGATTATCTGAAAGCATTACCATATCGGCCAGTTTACCGCTAGTGAGTGTACCTTTGCGGTCTTCCTCATCGTATTGGTAAGCGGCGTGGATAGTTATGGCTTTCAGCGCCTGAAAAACACTGGCACGTTGGTTCGGACCGAGCACCTTGCCTGAGCGAGTCCTACGGTTGGCTGCGGCAGCTAGTAGGGCAAGTTGATCGGGTGACCCTACAGTATAGTCGTTGTGAAGGGAGTAAGCGATACCGAGCGTATCCGCTGCCGGAATTGGGCTGAGAAACGTCGCTCGTTCTTTTCCAAGGTTTTGAAAGTGTATATCGCCCCAATGGAAAGTTGGGCGGCTACAAAATGAAGGAACGATGTTAAAATCCCGGTAGTAGGCCAGTTGGTCGCGCCGTACGCCCTGCGAGTGCACCACGACCGGCCGGATATCCTGACCGATGAAAGCGAGATCATTAGCGACATGTGCTTGTAAAAACATATCAATAGCGGCATCGCCGTAACAGTGGGCGTATACCGGTAGGCCTTTTTGGTATATCCGGCGAGCGATGTTGGCGAGTTGATCTTGCGACAGGTTTGGCTCCCCCTGAAAGTAGGGGTCGTGGGTTGGTTGGGATGGTAAATACGGTTGCGTAAAAAATGCAGCACGCCAATGAGGCGGACCATCCACTGCAACTTGGATGCCGCCGAACTTGAGTCGGTCGCGATAGCTGAGGAACTGGATGCGGCTATCGGCAAACACTTCATTCATGATTCGGTGATCCGGTATCGAAATCACGTCGATGGGAAGTTGCAATCTTTGGGCGGCCCGAAGCAGTAGCTCCACACCTGAAGAATCCGTCTGGCCATCCTGTGCAGTGGTAATGCCACTGGCGGCGTATTGCTCCAGCATGGATTGCAGCCTTAGTAATCGCTCTTCCACGGTCGTCATTGGCAAGACTGCAGCTATCAGCTGCCGGGCATTTCCCTTTAGCTGGCCGGTAGGTATCCCTTTAGCGTCTTTGACAATTGCTCCGCCGGGAGGATCGGGCGTTTGAGCGGTAACGCTCGCCGCCTCCAAAGCCGTCGAATTGGCGACCATTGTCTGACCAGAAGCGTGGATGACCACTGCTGGAGTGTTCGGAAATGCGGCATCTAGTTCATTACGGTTGGGATGGCGCTGTTCTTTTAAGAGGGCATGGTCGTATCCGATACCGATCACCCAAATGGAGTCGGGTAGTTGACCCTGGTGTTGCTTCATAGCATCCAATAGAGCATTTATAGAACCGACCGTACCGGTAGGCGGAGGAAATAAGTTGGCCCGGTTCGTATTTTCAGCAGCCATTAGCAAATTACCGTACGAATTGATAAAACCCGGCATCAGCGTCCGGCCATGCAAGTTGATAATTTCCGTTTTACTGCCCTTGAAGCGTTTGATGTAAGCTTCCTCGCCCGTTGCCAGGATGATCCCGTTACGGATAGCAATTGCTTCGCGTACATCATTAGGCCCTGTCATAGTAACAATTTGACCGTTGAGGTAGATTTTATCCGCCACCCTTTCCGGCGATGCCGGCCCGATACGGCATCCGAAGGATAGGCAGGTTACCAGCAAGAAAGGGCAGTAGAAAAGTAGTGCCTTTAGGAGTACAGGCTTTAGGCCTGTGGGGATAGCAATAGCATAGAGCAGTTGCATAGCGCTCGATTGGGTTTGTTCGTATGAATCGATGACAGGCAAAATAGCATTGGAGAAGACCGGTAAAAATTCCACTCCTTCTGATACTTTTAGACTTACGTAAATACTGATCGAAAGGATGATTTTATACCATAGAATTCCGTCCTGGTTGGAGTGATTTTGTTTAGAAGTCGAGGACACCAAGCATTCTAGATTTTTCCTTACCTTTTCTTCTCAAAAGACCGACGCACCCATGTTAAAGCGACTTTTTATTCTTCTACTTGTATACGGAATCTTTACCGGATGTCAGGACAGCCCGACTAATCCCGGAGCCTCCACCGGCGAATTGGATCTGCTGGAGCTTACCATCGGCGAACTGCAAGCAGGGTATGACTCGGGAGCGTTCACCGTGACGGATGTTGTTCGGGGCTATCTCGAACGTATTGCACTGCTCGACGACGCCGGGCCGGAGTTAGGGGCAATAATTGAGGTCAACCCCGATGCAATGGCCATTGCCGAGCAGCTGGACGCCGAGTTAGCCGAAGGCCAGGAAAGGGGGCCCATGCACGGTGTGCCGGTTATTCTGAAGGATAATATCGATACTCGCGACAGTATGTCAACCACGGCCGGTGCCCGCCCCATGGCTGGGTCCAAACCTTTGCAAGATAGCTGGGTTGCCCAAAAATTGCGGGAGGGCGGGGCCGTCATTTTGGGCAAGGCTAACCTGAGCGAGTGGGCGAATTTCCATAGTTCCTTTTCCTCCAGCGGCTGGAGCGCCCTGGGCGGACAAACCAGGAATCCCTATGATATCACGCGCAATCCTTGTGGGTCCAGTTCTGGATCGGCTGTAGCCGTAGCTGCGAACTTATGCATGGTCGCCATTGGTACGGAAACCAACGGTTCCATTGTTTGCCCGTCTAACCACAACGGGATCGTTGGTATCAAGCCTACCGTCGGTCTGATCAGCCGGGCCGGTATCATTCCAATATCCTTCACCCAGGACACCCCAGGCCCCATGGCAAGAACCGTGCGCGATGCCGCTATCTGCCTGGGCGATCTGACGGGTGTGGATTCTACCGATGCCAAAACACTGCTGAGTGTTGATCACTATCATACGGATTACACGCAGTTTTTGAACGCCGGAGGCTTAGCCGGCAAACGCATCGGCGTTTACACTCGTCCACTCGGTAATAGAGCAAAAGTAGACACTATCTTCCGGCAGGCCGTTGCTTTCATGGAAACTCAGGGAGCTGAAACTGTCGAGATTGATCAAATTAGCGAGGAGAATATTGGCGGCCCTTCCTTTCAGGTACTCCTGTATGAATTCAAAGACGGGCTGAATAAATATTTCGAATCCCTTGGCCCCAAAGCTAAAGTAAAAAGCCTGGATGAGCTCATCGAAAAGACCTTAGCCGACTCTGTGGAGATGCAGTATTTTGACCACGAACTACTGAAGATGGCCAATGAAAAAGGAGGGCTCGATGATCCTGAATACCAGGAAGCATTAAATTTTATCGAAACCCACGCCCGGGAAAAAGGAATCGATCGCGTAATGAAGGAACACAACCTGGACGTCATTGTAGCGCCTACCCGTGGCCCGGCCTGGAAAACCGATTTGATTAACGGCGATAATACCGGCGACGGCATTTCTTCCAGCTCGCCGGCAGCCATTGCTGGTTACCCAAGCGTGACGGTCCCGATGGGCAACATTGATGGTTTGCCCTTAAATATCTCATTCTTCGGCCGCGCCTGGAGCGAACCGTTAATATTAGAAGTCGCTTACGCTTACGAACAAGGAACGCAGCACCGCATCGTGCCTGAATTCAAGGGCTGGAAGCAATAAGAAGTTATGCAGATGCGAAGATGGATGATTGTAGGGAGTGCTCTTTTGCTGTTGCTGGTGGCGATCATTGCCGTTTGGTCTCCACCTCCGCGATTTCAGGGTTATGTATATCAGGGTACATCGCAGTCTGTGCCAGGAGTAGCCGTTGTCTGGGTGGGCCCTGGTGGAGATACCTTATACCAGACGACCAACGCTGACGGCTTCTTCATCTACGACGCCTTGTCGGTACGACGCGCCCAAAAAGGCAAGCTCTTTCTCGAAAGAGCAAGCCTTCGGCTCCAGGTAGCGCTGGACACGGTCCATTCTGAAAACTCTTATTTTACATTTGTGCTTCCCCCGGCATCTGCCTGGGGGCGGGTACACCATTACGACCTTAGTGGGCATGCCATCGATAAGGTTCTACGACGACAGGTAGATGCAGTTTTTGAGCAGGAGTTGGCCGCGAACCTGGAGGTAGAACCCAACGCGGTTTACCGGTTTTACGATTCACTGCTCCTCCGGTATGGACAACCCCTGGGTGAAGCCGCTTACCTTGGGAAAGTGGGAGCGGGCAAAGTACCGCCCCCGATCATGGAGCCCTCCTTTGATGCCGAGGGCAGATCGTTGGCAAACTATCTACCGGGGAAGGGGGCTATGGCTTCTACAATTCAGGATTTATCCATGCCAATAGACGAGAACGTATTGGCCAATTTTCTGGGGTCGGAAAAATGGGAAATAGCCGAACTCCCGTCGGACGGTCCTGGGGTAGGTGAAGAGGTTACTCTTGCGATTCGCCGCTTGGACGGGACTTCCTGGCAACGACTGGGGGCAATGATCCTGGCGCGCCGACGCCGAGAAGTCGAGCGTATCGCCCAAACCCAGCCCGAGCGTTCCGAACGCGGTTTCGGGAACCGGCAAGACCGGATAAGACAGTTGCAGGAGGCCCAAGTGGAGCGTCCGCTGCGGAGCTTGCTTTTTTGGGACGCCTTACTACGAGGAGGTATGCCGGAGGATTTATTTTTTGCCGCCATTCGACTTTGCATGTGCCCACCCCATCAGCCAGCCTATACCCTGCATCTTTTGCCACCTGAATTGCACTTACAGGTAATGGTGGTGGAAAAGCCCGACGGCGGACCGAAAGTACCAGATACGCTGCAATACCAAGTTTGGGAACCCGTATTTGGGATGCCGGTTACGGCCGCTCAGGCACTAGTAGAGCGTGCACCTCGGAAACGGGTTGTCTGGTCGGGAAGCCGGGTACTGAAGCCTGGGGTACGCCGGGTTCTCCCCATGTTTTTCTACGCCCAGCCCGCCACCCAATTGTTTTGGACGCTGGAGGAAGCTGCGCGTTGGAATATAGAAGACCAAACTTTGGTGCAAACGGACGCTCAAAGACGAAAGGCTTACCTTTTTGGGCCTTTGTACCGGCCGGAGCTGCTGCTTGGCAGCAGCGATTCTTTAGATTTTAGAAAAGTCGAACGCCATTCATTAACCATCCGGGATTACCTGCAGCCTGAAGCTGTTCCAACCCATTAACGATTAGTCTATATGAGCTTTTGCAGTGAGTTTTGCAAATTACGGGTAAGGGTTTGTAGGATAGGGGGTTAAAATGGGTGTTAGGGCTTAAGCGCTGTCAGCGCTTAAGCCCTAACAGCGCTTAAGCGCTAACAGCTGTAGCATGTTGTCTCAACAGTTTTTAATTTCGGAAGTTGGCGGTAACTCTACCATGCCATCCTGTACGCTGCTTGCCACGCTGGTTAAACCTACACCCAGTTGGATTGTCAAATGGCAAAAAATTATGCGTAGCCTATTTTTCATCCCGACCCTTTTTGTTCTTTTACAGGTCACAGTCGCGTGCGATGAGGATGCGGAAGATTTGCCCCAACCGGAGCTTGAATTTCCTGTATTTTCAGCAGAACAGCTGGAATCCGCTGCCACGTATTCCACAGCTAATGGCGGTAGCGCAGTGCTCGTTATGCAATACGGAGAGCGCATTTTTGAAGATTATCAACATGGCGCTGACACCAATACGGCTACCCACATCCAAAGCGGTACGAAGGGCTTTTTTGCGGCTGCGGTAGCGGCTGCCATCGAAGACGGTCTGATCACGGGCTACGATGAGTTGGTGGCCGAAACCATCACCGAATGGAAAGATCCGAACCAGCATCCTGGGAAGCAGCTGATCCGAGTACGGCATCTAGTTTCGCTCACCTCCGGCCTCTCCCAAGATATCGACCAAATTCAAGGTGCCGAAGCCCCAGCAGAAGATATCTACCAGTATGTAGTCGATAGCCTGCGGTTGGTCACCGTTCCTGGGAATCACTTTCAATATGGGCCCAGCCATTTCTACGCCTTTGGTGTGCTCCTTGAGCGGAAGTTGCAAGCAGCCGGGCGCAATCTCGATCCATTGGCTTATCTGGATGAACGGGTGTTTAAACCCATTAAATTGAACTATGCCGACTGGATCCATGATGCTTCGGGCAATCCGCATATTCCAAACGGTGCTGTTCTCACGCCCCGTAACTGGGTGAAATACGGTCGGTTCTTGCTACAGTCGGGCCGGTGGGAAGGCAAACCGGTCATCGCTTCTGAGCTGATCGATGATTTAACCCAACCCTACGGGATCAACCCCGGCCACGGAGCCTTTCTTTGGCTCAATAGCGTCGATGGATACCCAGCTGACTTTAGGGATATGGCTCCTGCCGGATCATCCGGAGGTTTTATTTATCACGATGGTCATCCAGATATTTATGCGGCCCTGGGCGCCGGCAAAAACAGGATGTACATCATCCCTGAGTATGAAGCTGTCGTCGTACGTCAGACTCTCAGCAATCGTGATGGGTTTGACGACCATACCTTTTTACAATACCTCTTGGGTGAAGGTATAGAATAATCCGATATGTAATCTTAGCAGGCCCCAGGTTAGTTGTAACCTCTGCTCCCTCCCACACCATTGCGAAAAGCTTGTACAAAAAACCAGGGATAGTTCTGGATCTCCATTTTTAGAGTGACAAAAATCACTCATTGTCAATGTTCTTACGATTAATTTTGAATGCAAATGAATAAGACGAAGATCTTACAATTTGCACTGGTTTGCTTGATCTGCGTGGCTGTGGTAACAGGATTGGTTTTATTAGTTCAGCGACTAGCGGGATAAAACACCTTATTGCAAACGATTAAACTCCATACGATGAAAAAAAACATGGGAAGCACAGATCGCCTCGTCCGGATATTACTGGTCGTTGTTTTTGCGGTATTGTATTTTACTGGAACCGTTACGGGTACTCTGGGAATTATTTTATTGGTACTCAGTGGGGTATTCCTACTCACCAGTCTGGCTGGTTTTTGCCCGCTTTATGCACCTTTTGGATTGCGGACCTGTAAGGTTCAGAAACAAGCCTAAGCACTCATTTTCCATAAGATAGATTCCGGGGATGTGCAACTGCTGCATATCCCCGGATTTTTTCCGATCTTCCGACAAGCGCAAATTAATAGTTCTTGTCTCGCTTTTCTCAACACGATATTCTTGGTTACTACGAACGCACCCGGCCTTTGATGCGAATTGCCTGGGATCTCGACCATAGCCTGGCTATCCATCATGGCTATGCGGAATCGATTTTCACCCCGCTGCGTCGTAGCTTGTTGCAAATGACCGAGGCGCTGGCCGCTTTCGGAAAGGTGGGGTGGGGGGCTGACCTGCTGGATGCCGGATGTGGACTCGGCGGTCCTGCATTCTGGTTGGCAGAAAAGCGGCAATGCCAGGTGTGGGGCATCACCATCAATCCAAGGGAACAGGAGCGTGCCGGACACCAAGCGCGTGCCAAGGGGTTGCATTCTCAAACCCAATTCCGGGTGGAGGATTTTACGGCAACCAGTTTTCCAGATGCTTCTTTCGATGTGGTCTGGGCCCTGGAGAGCGTTGTGCATGCCCTGGATCGGCCTGCTTTTTGCCGGGAAGCTTTTCGTTTGTTGCGACCCGGTGGCCGCTTTCTAGTTGGTGATCTCTTTGCCCGGGAGGAACCTTTTTCACCCAGGGAAGCGCCAATGGTGCGCCGCTGGCTGGACCCGGTATGCGTCGAGCACTTGCCTACCCTGGCTGCCTTTCGGGAAATGCTCACAGCTGCCGGTTTTCAGCATCTGCGCGACCTGGATATTACCGATAAAGTTTGGCCCTCTGTTTGGCGGCAATACTATGGATCTTTTGCACTGCGCCTAATGACTTGGTATTTCCGTACTTTTTGGCCCGGCCATCCCACCTACGAAGAACGGCCCTACCGTTATCCCTACTGGCAATATCATACCTACCGCATGGGCTTTTGGCACTACGCACTGCTAAGCTCCGAAAAACCAATGAGTTAAGTTTGAAAAACGATCAGAAATTGTTTTTTTAAATAAAAAATTGTTCATGTGGAATAGGGTAGTTACTTTTTTCCGGAACATTGATTGGATAAACCTGCAAAATCTGGCCGTAATCGGTATCGTGGGTTTACTTTTCGATATTTTTTGGATGCAATGGTTTCTACTTTTCGCCTTATTATCTTTTGTACGCTTAATTCAACAAGCCCAAGACGCCGAGCGGGAACTGGATCAACAATCCGTCAATAACTTTTACCGGACCTTTTTCCTTAGCCAACTCAACCCCTTCGTCTTATGGGGTACTTTACAGCAGCAATTCGGACAATTGGTGATTTGGGTGCGTCATCTGGGGAGGCTGCCCAGTCCCAAACATTTTGCCAGTCAGATTACCTACCAACTTCCCTTTCGTGGCGATTGGCGAGTAGCCAGTGGCGGAATCACTCGGGCGGATTCTCACTCCTGGGATATCTTGACCCAACGCTACGCCTACGACTTCTTTATCGAAGATGAGGCAGGCAAAACCTACCGGGGTAAGGGTGATCGACTCAATGACTACTATTGCTACGGAGCGGCTATTTTAGCGCCGGCCGACGGTCAAGTGGTGCGAGTACGGGATAACGTTCGCGATTACCCGGGCGTGGGCGATTACACTTTGGATTGGAAAACGCGCGACTTCCGTGGCAATTTTATCATCATCCGGCACGCTTTCCAGGAATACAGTTTTTTGGCCCATCTGCAGCCCGGCAGCCTGCTGGTAAGAGCGGGCGACCGGGTTAAGCAAGGTCAGCCGATTGGACGCTGTGGTAATTCCGGCCACTCGACCGAGCCGCACCTGCACTTTCATCTGCAAAACCGGGCCAATATGTGGGTAGCGGCTGGCCTGCCGGTAGGCTTCCACCAAATAAAAGTGATCGAAAACCGAATTACCACCCTGCAAGACAAGGCCTTCCCCGCTAAAGGGCAGCAGGTTGGTAACCAAAAGTAAGTTTCCCGCCTGACCATTGATCATCTGAGCGTCAAACCGGTTGCAGAGAAAAAGAGATTTTTTCTGCAAAAACGAAGCTATGCGATTAATACTGTGGATTTTATGTGCTTGCCCCGCCGCGGGCCTTTACGGCCAGACAACGCCTGATCAGCTAGATCATCCCATCGTCAACCGCATGGATGGCGCGGATTTAAAGGGTTCTTTTGCCAGAAGTTATGTGGCCTATACTGCTCCGGTTGGAGAGCCAGACGGCGAGCTGATTCCTGATACAACGGTAAGAGGCCAGCTCACCAGCCTCATCTATGAGGCCGGAGCCGGAGAAAGCAGTGAAGGCGTTTTCAGTTACTACTATGACGGTCTGACCGAAAAGGGCTTCCTGCCCATATATACTTTACATACTCCAGATAATAAAAAGCTATTCGCCGACTATTTCATTCTTAACGGCAACGGTGCCAATGCGCCTGCTCAGCATTACGATCTGCTTAAAATAACTCCCCGTAGTTTTCACTACGGGGTTTTTCAAAAGGGCGATTACACCGTAGTGGTGGCTGCCAACCAAGGTCGTTACCGCGGACAGCGTGCACACGCCATTGTCGATGTAATCGAGTCGAACCGTGGAAAATAGCACCGGCAAAGCATCTATGTAAAGAACCTCCTGGCCAGGAGACCATCGAGCGATAGGCCTCCGGGGCCCAGAAGTAGGATCAGGCTAAAGGCCGCCGAATACATGTAAGGTATATCCCGCACCCGGGCAGGGTCGCCATTGTGAACGATGAAAATGCCCGTTAGCGTAATCATCAATATGGGGAAAACTGCTAAGCGGGTAAAAAGTCCGGCTGCCATTAAAACGGGGCATACGGTATTGGCAAAAACAGCTATCAGGTCACTCAGCTGGTTTTCAAATATTGGGGTTTGTTGAGCAAAAAAATTGGCTTCGTTAGCCCACAATTGGTGATTGAAATGGAGATCGGCAATGGATATGGACGGTTTGGACATATACCAGTGCGATTTAGAAATAGAAAAAACAGTTATTTTAACTTTATCGTCGAAAATATAGGGCTTTTCACTTCACCCCGAGTTGACATTCATTACTTCGAGCCGGGTTTGCTTTTTCCGTTGGAATGCCTTAATTTCATATCAAATGAAAATTGTTCCGCTCCTATTAGCTTGTACGGTAGCACTGCAGCTTTTTCAGCCTTGCGGAAGGCTGGAGCGTATGGGTGCCCGCAACGATACGATCGGGCAAGGGGAGGTTTGCGCACACGCTTGTTGTCTGTTAAAAGGGCAGGACGCTGCCGACCAACCTGCTTCTAACGAAGAATCGCCCTTACATAGCGACCACCAAAAAGATTGTTCTCCTTTCTGTACTTGCACCTGCTGTGGCACTTCGGTGATGCTGCCTTTTCTGGAAGTTATTTCCATTCAACAACGGCCTTTACTTCCTTCAACCGTGCTGATCGTTCTGGAGCAGCTACACTTACAAGAATACATTCCCCTCATTTGGCAGCCGCCCCAGCTTGTCTGACTTTTTCCAATACACTGCATTGCTTTAGGCATTTTTGCCTTGATTTTTTAAAAAAAGAAAAAGTCATGATGACCAGAATATGCATGGGCTTTAGCCTTTGGCTAATCCCGCTTACCGGCGTCTGGGCCCAGGCGACCGATACTTTATCTATTTTTGTAAACGGCTTATGTGGCATGTGCGAAGACCGGATTGAAGCCGCTGCACGCAACACGAGAGGGGTGCTTACGGCCGACTGGAACTGGCAGACCCGGCAACTGCGCGTACAAACAGAGGTAGGAAAATTCCGGGAAAAACAGTTGCACCAAGGCATTGCTGCCGTCGGTCACGATACGAAAGTAACCAAAGCGCCCGATCCGGTATACAATGACTTACCTGCCTGTTGTAAATATCGGGGTGCGGAGCGGGACTCTGGTGCCAGAATGCATCCCCAAGGAAACGGTAGTACGGTCCCAGAGGCGGCCAGCAAAGATCCGTTGCTGGGCGATGAGAATTACATCCAGGGCATGGTATACGAACGCAATGCGCAGAAGGAGCGCATTCCATTACAGGGCGTGAACGTGCGTTGGTTGCACAGTAACGTCGGAACGACTACCGGTGCCGACGGTCACTTTGCGTTGGAGCGTTTTGCCGGCACGAAAAAGATCGTCGTCAGCTACGTTGGCTATCAAACCGATACTATTGATATGTCTGGCGAACAGATGGTGGCCATTGTGCTCAACAATCAGCTCTACCTAGATGAAGTCGAAGTCAGCCACCGGCGTCGCGCTACCGAGGTCTCTTTTGTCGACCCGATTAAAAAAATGCAAATCGGCGAGAAGGAGCTGCTGAAAGCTGCCTGCTGCAACCTGTCGGAAAGCTTTGAAACGACTCCTTCGGTGGACGTGGTCTTTACCGACGCCGTAACGGGCACTCGGGAGATCCAGATGCTCGGTCTGGCTGGTCCGTACGTACAGGTTACCCGCGAGATGATTCCCGAAATTCGCGGCCTGGCAGCACTGAGCGGATTTACCTATACGCCGGGAACCTGGGTCGAAGGGATCCAACTCAATAAGGGTACTGGCTCGGTCGTCAACGGGTTTGAAGGCATTACCGGACAGATCAACGTGGAACTTAAAAAGCCGGAAAGCAGCGAGCGGCTCTATGCCAATGCTTATGCTAACCAGGGCGGCCGGATAGAGGGCAACCTCAATATAAGTCACCAGCTTAACGACCGTTGGTCAACTGGGCTGCTGCTGCATGCCGATGCACAGCAGATGGAGCACGACCGCAACGATGACGGCTTTCTGGATATGCCTTTGCTCTCCACCTTGATCGGGATGAACCGCTGGAAGTACCAGGGAGAAAACGGCTGGTCCAGTCAGTTCGGCTTGAAAGTCACAAGCCGTCGTAATGAGGGCGGACAGCTGTCTGATCTAAAAGATGAATTGCCGCAACTTTGGCGGTCTCGGATTGATGTAGATCGGGTCGAGGGCTTTGCCAAAATCGGAAAAGTTTTTCCCGACCGGCCGTATTCCAGCATTGGGCTCCAGCTGGCTGGCGTCCGCCACAATCAGGATGCCCGATTCGGTTCCCGTGTTTTTGATGCCGGCCAAACCAGTCTCTATGCCAACCTGATCTACCAAAGTATTATTGGGTCGACCAATCACCAGTTTCGTACTGGATTGAGTTTTCAGTTCGACGGCGTAACGGAAACGGTAGGCGACCGCGATTACGATCGCGACGAGCGGGTACCGGGAGCGTTTTTTGAATACACCTGGAGCGGATCGAAACAGTTTACTGCTGTAGCTGGTATTCGGGGTGATTACCACAATCTGTTTGGTTTTTTTGTAACCCCGCGTTTGCACCTTCGCTACGCACCGGTCGACAATACGGTGCTTCGGGCATCAGTAGGGAGGGGGCAGCGCACGGCCAATATTTTTGCCGAAAATATTGGCGCCCTGGCCTCGGCGCGGGCAATTACCGTATTCGGTGAAGACGCCGCGAACCCCTACGGACTCGATCCGGAAATTGCATGGAACTACGGCGTCAACCTTACCCAGTCGCTGCAACTGTTCGGCGAGATTGCCACTTTTGGGTTCGATTACTACTTCACCAATTTTGAAAATCAAATCGTTGTTGATTACGATTTTGATCCGCAACAATTACTGTTTTACAACCTGGAGGGTGATTCCTATTCCCACAGTTTCCAGGCCCAGCTCGATGCAACGCCAGCCCCGCGCTTTGACATCCGGGTGGCCTATCGCTTCAATGACGTGCAGACTGACTTTCGCGAAGGGCAATTACAAAAGCCTCTAGTGGCGCGCCACCGCGCTTTTATCAATGGTGCCTACAGCACCAAAAGCGACTGGGCTTTTGACCTGACCTTTAACTGGCAAGGCGCTCAGCGTCTGCCGGATACGGAGACCAACCCGGAAGCTTTTCAGGCCAGAACCGAGTCTCCCGACTACGTGCTGATGAATGCGCAGGTGAGCAAAACCTGGAATAAGAAGTTTGAGGTATACCTGGGTGGTGAAAACCTGCTGGATTTCCGCCAGGGCGATCCCATCCTGGGTAGTAGTGATCCATTTGGTCCCTATTTCGACAGTTCACTGGTCTGGGGTCCGGTCTTCGGACGGAATGTTTACGCTGGATTGAGGTACCGGTTATGGTAAACTCCGGCATTCCCATTTTAAGGCTCGCAGGCATACTGGGAGCCTTAATTTTTTACGATATTACCAGCTAATCAAACGCCTAATACTTTTAACCATGTTGCAGCAAACCAACCGTTTACTTTTTGGCTTTTTCGCACTGGCAGCAATTGGCATACAGGCTTGTCAGTCGGAGCCGCCTACCGACGACACCACGAATACCGAACCTATGCAAGTGACCTATCCAGAAACGAAAACCGTAGAACATGTTGACACGTACCATGGCGTAAAGGTCAGCGATCCTTACCGTTGGCTCGAAGCTGATACGGCTGCCGACGTAGCCAATTGGGTAGACCGCCAAAATGAAGTGACATTTGGTTATCTCAATAATATTCCCTTTCGCGATGAGATACGCGAGCGACTGGAAGAAATTTGGAACTACGAAAAGTATAGCTCGCCTTTCAAAGAAGGGGGGTACACGTATTTCTTTAAAAACGATGGGCTGCAGAACCACTCGGTCATGTATCGGCAGAAAGACGGTGGCTCGCCCGAGGTCTTTCTCGACCCGAACCAATTTTCGGAAGATGGCACCACCAGTTTGGCTGGGGCCTCCTTCACCGACGACGGCAGTCTTTTCGCCTACTTGATTTCCGAGGGCGGTTCGGATTGGCGCAAAGGGATCGTCTGGGATGCCGAAACCCGCGAAATGATCGGCGATACCTTGAAAGACATCAAATTTTCCGGCATCTCCTGGCGTGGCAAAGAGGGCTTTTACTACAGCTCCTACGACAAGCCCAAAGCGGGCAGCCAGTTCTCGGGGATTACTCAACAGCACAAATTGTATTTCCACCAACTGGGCACACCACAGGAAAACGATCAACTGGTTTTCGGCGGATCGGAGACGCCGCGCCGATACATCGGTGGATACGTGACGGAAGATAATCGCTGGTTGGTGATCAGTGCCTCCGAATCAACTTCAGGCAATGAACTATATATTCAGGATCTAACCCGGGAAAAAGCCCCTATCTTGCCGGTCGTTGAAGGATTCGACAGCGAACAGTCCGTGGTGCACAGCGAGGGTAATACCCTTTACCTCCTCACCAACCTCGATGCGCCGAATCGCCGCTTGGTCAAGGTCGATGCGGCTGATCCTAGCCCGAAGCATTGGGTCGATGTGATTCCGGAGCGCAACGAGGTGCTAAGTGTCAGCACCGCCGGCGGATATCTTTTCGCTAGCTATCTCAAAGATGCGTTATCCTATGTCGAGCAGGTTGACCTTGACGGCGAAATCGTGCGCGTAGTCGAACTACCAGGGCAGGGTACTGCCACCGGATTTGGTTCGAAGTGGGAGGAAAAGGAGTTGTACTATACATTTACCAGCTACCTCATGCCGCCTACTATCTATCGCTACGACATCGAGTCGGGCAAATCTACCGTCTACAAAAAGTCCCAGGTGCAGTTTAATCCCAATGAGTACACTTCTAAACAAGTCTTCTACGAGTCCAAAGACGGCACCCGAGTCCCCATGATGATCACTCACAAGAAAGGATTGAAAATGAACGGGCAAAATCCGACGTTGCTTTACGGTTATGGGGGCTTCAATGTCAGTTTGCGTCCCAGTTTCAGCACTGCCAATATCATCTGGTTGGAAAACGGAGGCATCTATGCCGTGCCCAACCTGCGAGGCGGGGGCGAGTATGGGGAGAAGTGGCACCTGGCCGGTACCAAATTGAATAAGCAAAATGTCTTCGATGATTTCATTGCCGCCGGCGAGTACCTGATCGAACAAGGTTATACTTCGAGTGACCACCTGGCTATCCGGGGCGGCTCTAACGGCGGGTTGCTCGTAGGTGCAGTTATGACGCAGCGGCCCGACCTGATGCAGGTGGCGCTACCTGCTGTGGGGGTAATGGATATGCTGCGTTACCATAAATTCACAGCTGGAGCCGGCTGGGCTTATGACTATGGGACTGCTGATGAAAGCAAGGAAATGTTCGAATACCTGAAGGGGTATTCTCCGGTTCACAACCTGGAAGAGGGAGCCTGTTATCCGGCCACTATGGTTACCACAGCCGATCACGATGACCGGGTGGTCCCAGCCCATAGTTTCAAATTTGCCGCTGAATTGCAGGCGGCCCAGGGCTGCGAAAGTCCTGCGCTCATCCGTATTGAGAAGATGGCGGGGCACGGTGCGGGCAAACCCACCAGTAAGATCCTGGATGAGTATGCGGATATCTGGGCGTTTACTTTTTATAACTTGAATGCGCCGGTGCAGTATTTGGAAGATTAATGCGGATGGGGGCGTTTGCAGCCTCGGCAAACGCCCCCATCAAATTAACACCAGCACCCCAGCAATGGCGCCCGTCATAAAACAAGCGATTGTACCCGCAATTAACGCCCGGACACTGAGTTCGATAATGACCTCACGCTGACCGGGCGCCAGGGCTCCAATACCCCCGATCAGAATACCGATAGAGGCAAAATTTGCGAATCCGCACAATGCATAAGTGGCAATCAGGAGGGATTTTGGCTGCATTTCTACCCCACCGACGAGCATTTTGTTGAGCTCCGTATAGGCGACAAACTCGTTGATGACTGTTTTCTGGCCCAGCAATTGCCCTACCAGGAGGGCATCTTCCCAGGGGACTCCCAGCAGCCAGGCAAATGGGGCGAAGAGCACGCCCAACAGCCAGGTGAAACTAAAGCCTTCAAAGCGCTCCCCCGTAGCTTGCCGGATTTGCTCGTTCCAGCCGAACCAGTCGCCCGGTCCGTTGATGAGCAATTGGTTAAGCATGAAGACCAGGGCTGTGAAAACAAGCAGCATGACGCCCACATTGATGGCCAACTTCAGCCCATCGGTGGTGCCGCGCGTAATGGCGTCGAGCACGTTATCGGCCGGATCGTCGGCCATTTTCAGTTGGTTGGAAATGGGCCGGTCGCCGGTTTCCGGCACCATGATCTTGGCGGCCACAATGGCTGCAGGGGCAGAAATTATAGAAGCTGTAAGTAGGTGTTTGGCAAAAAACCGTTGCTCTTCGGGGTCGGTCCCCCCAAGCAGGCCCACGTAGGCTGCAAAGACGGATCCGGCAATGGTAGCCAGCCCGCCAGTCATCAGGCACATCATCTCAGAACGGGTAAATTTTTCGAGGTAGGGTTTTACGATCAGGGGGGCCTCCGTCTGGCCGATGAATACATTGGCGGCTGCAGCTAAACCTTCCGGACCGGACAAACGCATGGTTTTATTCATCACCCAGGCGATGCCTTTGATCAGAACCTGAAGAATACCGAAGTAATAGAGGATGGCAAAAATCGCAGAGAAAAAGACAATGGCCGGTAAAACCTGGAAGGCAAAGATATATCCAAAGGTAGTCGTATCGGACACCAGAGCGCCGAACAAAAAAACAGCGCCTTCCTCGGCGTATACCAGTACCTGGCGGAAAGCATCGGCTACGTAGTCGAAGACGGTACTAACGCCGGGCACTTTCAGGATGAGGATCGCCAACGCAATTTGCAGGCCAATACCACTGAGGACGATCCGCCAGTCAATCGCACGCCGGTCCGTGCTGAGTAGGTAGCAGATGAACAGGAGTACAGCCATGCCGAATAGCGCACGACCAAGAGAGATCCATAATTCCATGCCAAAAGGCTTTTCGGGTGCTTGGCTAAAGGTAAGGAATTCAATGCAGAAGCTCGTTTGCCGATTGTCCGATCGATGCGGTATATTGAGCCTGTATTTTACCCAATCCAGACAACGTATGCAACCACCCCTCGTCATTGGAATTACCGGCGGTAGCGGATCCGGCAAGACGACTTTTATGCGCCGGCTGTACGATCACTTTGGAGCCGAGAAGGTTTGTGTGGTCGGACACGACAACTATTATCTGCCTGCCGCCAGACAACAGCGGGACGAACGGGGTGAAATCAATTTTGATTTACCTACCGCTCTGGATCGCGAAGCCCTATTAAACGATATCCAAGCCCTGATAAATGGCCGGATCGTGCAACGCTTAGAGTACTTATTTGAAAGAGAAGATAAGGAACCCGGAGTGGTCCAGCTAGAACCAGCACCGGTATTGATTATTGAGGGGATCTTCGTCTTGCACTTTGCAGAAATCCGCAAGCTGCTGGATTTAAGTATTTTCGTGCACGCGCGCGAGACCCACAAGATAATTCGTCGGATAAAGCGCGACCGCATAGAGCGGCACTATCCGCTCGACGTGGTGTTGTATCGGTACGAAAACCACGTCTTACCTACTTTTGACCGCTATGTAAAGCCCTATAAAGAATCGGCCGATTTAGTTGTCAATAATACCGACGGGTTTGAGCGGGCCTTCCGCGTCGTGCGGGGTTACGTGGAAGACTACTTAAACAAGAAGCGCAACGGGCAGTAATGCAGCAGTATTATTTTTTTTGCTCTTGCCGCAACTCATCGATTTTTTTCATGACCTCTTCGGCTTCCGCCACCTTAGCCGAATAGGCTTTGATGTCGCCGCCCCGCTGGATCTGCATGGCTTCCTCCATCAATTTCTCGTATTCTTTTTCAAGTTTCTTAATTGGGTCTTTTTTAAATAGTCCGAACATGTTGATTGATTTTGGAGGGTAACGGCAGGTGGAGCGGAAAGTTTACGATTGGCTGGAAGCTTGTCGCTCTATCATATGATCTCCTCGAATTCATCCGTTCCGGAGGAGGGAAAGTTGCGAACCACGGCTTGGTTGCGCTGTGCGTGCATTTGCTGGAAAGAGGTCTGGATTTCTTCCAACAAGGCCTCGTCTATCCATTTTTCAACGTCAGCGACCGTCTCTACAGCCTCACCAGTGCGAAATTTATAGGTTTGTTCGTACAGGCCTGATTCAAATTTCACCAATATGCGGTTGTCCATTTGGAAGATGGTAATTTTTAGAATGGGATGATCGATAGTGCCGATGATGCGCATACGGAATGTGTTTTTGGGTTTGGTATTCCGGATATATAGGTGAAATTAATTTTTTTCGTCATCCAGTACATCCGGGTTAATGGAGTGAGTAAGTAGTCGGTAGATTGCCATCCATTCCGGGTGGTCGGCCAGCAGTTGCAAGTGGCGGCGGATGGTGGTTTTATCTCCGCGCAAAGCCGGTCCGGTTTGGGTTTGGGCGGGATCCTGGTCTTGTACTTTCCGGGCAGTCTCCAGAATAATATTCCGCAACAGATCAAAGGACATATCTTGGGTAGCCAAGAGCTGCTGCGCCAGATCAAAAAGGTGATTGGAAAAGTTATTGGCAAAAACGGCCGCCAAGTGTAAGAGACTACGCTGCTGATCGTCAAGCTGGAATACCTGCTCGGTGAGTTGGCGTGCCGTTTCTTCCAGGATCACCAATAGTTGAGAAGAATTCGCGTGGACGGCAATGGGCACCTGGCTAAAATTGACGGCTTTTTCTTTTGTGAACGTTTGCAGCGGATAAAATACGCCATACTGCCGGAAATGCTGGGCCAGCAAGCGACTAGGTGTACCGCCAGAGGTATGTACCACCCGGGCGGTACGTCCGATCTGCGGGGCTAATTGAGCTGCTACGCTTCCGATGGCTTGATCGGGTACCGCCAAAATGTACAAGTCAAAGGTAGAGGGTACCAAATCGAGCGAATGGGTTGGCATAGCTCCTAATTGCTCGGCCAAATCCTGGGCATTATCGTGTTGGCGGGAAAAAACCAATTCAATCTTATGCCCTTGCTGATGCAGGGCTTGGGCTAGGTGATACGCCAGTCGACCGGCGCCGATGAAAGCGATATGGAGGCGCGCCTCGGCCATCAGCGTTCTCGCAGTCGATACGTCATGCTGACCACCATGCCCAGCATCATCAGGATGGTGCCTGCCCAGAAATAGTTGATCCCAGGAAACTCAATAGCTTGCAACACAATCCAGTTGGTTGCAAAGCTATCCGTAGCATATTCAAAAGGAACTTTTGCCACTTGTGTATGCTCTTCCTGAGCAAATGAAAAAGTCACTTTGCCTGTACTGGGATCGATTTGGGCGAACCGTACGTGTAAGCCGAGATCCGGCTCGTAGTAATCAGGGGTAAAAAGGCTTTTGCCCCGGATTATATATTGCGGACGCAGCACGTAGTTTCTTTCCGCTGTTTCGACGCTTAGCATGCCCGACACGCCAATCTCTGCGTCTTCCCCTTCTTTAGCAGGCAGCTGGTCGCGGTTGATGCCGCTGAATTGAATCGTATACCCTGCAAACTCCAGGGTTTTTCCTTGCGACACCGTGAAGGACTCGTAATCCAAGTCCTGTTTAGCGGTATACAGATAGTCCATAAATCGTTCATTGATACGAACCTTCGTATTCAGTGGATCAACCTGGGCTGGATAAGTGTAGAGCAATTGCTGACGCAACACAATGACTGGCTGCGCACGGTAAATGCTGTCTTTGTCTTCGCGGTGTACAGCAATATTGATCCCTACGGCCAGGTCACCGGGTTCGGGGGTATAATCAGGGTGGCTGGGGTCAAAAGTAACGGCTTCCACCGTAAACGTATATTGCCGGATGCGCGTCGTATCAAGGTTTTTTACCCAAACCGTATCTAGGACCTCTACCGGTTGATTGAGCGAAGCCTCAAGGGTTTTATAATCTAGGCTGTCTTCGCGGTTTTTCTTGAGTTCGAAGTTCATCTCCGTTTCTGGCAAGGCGGTAATGTGGGTGAAGATGTCGCGTGCCAGATAGTGTTTAGTCGATGGATTACTGGCGGCAATTTTCGTGTAGGATTTATCGTACAGCACATTGGGGTGAAGATTGAAATCTTCGGTTACCTCTCCTTGTGCATTTTTGCGTTTTACATTGACGGTATACCTACGCATGAAGCCGTCGATCGTATCCCCTACGTAGGTTACCTCGTAGTCTTCCATGATCATGGGCGAACCGCGGAAGAGCATCATGTTTTTCCGCCAGCTTTCCTCATCCGCGCCTTCGATTAGGCCTTCCATGACGAATGGATTAGACGAGACGTAGCGCTTGTTCAGCCCGGAGGCGATGACACCTATGATCATCAATCCAAATCCGATATGAGAAAAAGCCGAACCGGACGTTTTGAGGTTGCCACGCGTGAAGGTGATCAGCCAATCAAGGTTGGTCACGATAATGAACAAGCCAGCAAACGTCAATACCGTGTATTGCCAAGAAACCAGATCAATCCACAAAGAGGTCAGATAGGTTAACAGGCCAGCTATTGCAAGTGCTACGCCACTGTGCAGCAGGAATTTGCGGCGGTGTTTGCCAAAATTAAACTCCCGGAATCGCAGATATTGGGAAAATCCAGAAAGCAGACCAATAAATACGGCAATCCAGATCTGGTACTTATTGTAGTGGGGAATGGGATCGGTGATTACCCGCCCCTCGAAGGCCGGATCGAAAAACTGGCGAATTTTGTTGTATACCGGCAGGGAGGTGGATCCCGTAATGATCAGTGCTGAGAAAAGCAGTACCAAAGACCCGATAAACATCCAAAACTCTTTGGAGGCAATGGACTCTTCCTTTTTTGGGGTCGGAATCTCTTTATAGCGAATACCCATCATGATAGCACCCATCAGTAAAAAAGCGCTGATAAAGGCCACCAATTGCCATTCCAGCCCCATCTCGGTAAAGGCATGAACCGACGTTTCTCCCAAGACACCCGAGCGAGTGAGGAAGGTGGAATAAAGGATGAACACAAAAGTGATTAGGTAAAAGATATAGGTCGAACGAATCGACTGTCCCGTATTTACGGCCACCTGGTTCATGTGCAGACCGGCGACCAACGTAAGCCAGGGGACTAGCGACATGTTCTCGACAGGATCCCAGGCCCAGTAACCGCCGAAGCTCAATGCCTCATAAGCCCAGGCTCCACCCATCAGGATACCGATACCGAGGATGGCCCCACTGAACAGCGCCCAGGGGCGGGCCGGCTTAAGCCAGGCGCGGTGCTCCTGCGTCCACAAGCCAGCGACAGCGTAAGCAAAAGGTATAGTCGTCGAAGCAAAACCCAAGAAAAGGGTAGGGGGGTGGATCGTCATCCAATAATTCTGTAGCAGCGGATTGAGGCCATTACCCTTAATGAGCTCCAGATAATCAGCATTGTTAAAAATCGGCGCATCCATGGTATCGCGGAGCAGCAGCAGCGGGTTGGAGCCGATTTTTACCGGATCATCGCCCAGGCCGAAATACAATCCT
The DNA here is from genome assembly GCA_964530825.1 of uncultured Saprospiraceae bacterium. Lineage (GTDB taxonomy): Bacteria > Bacteroidota > Bacteroidia > Chitinophagales > Saprospiraceae > CAZHCA01. The sequence goes on along the minus strand of CAZHCA010000028.1, from coordinate 29,158 downwards.
AGCAGCATAGAACCCAAGAACGCCTCGACCAGCGATACAACCGCCATAGTGGGCGACTCCCACTTTTTAGCAGCAACCATGAGGATCATACCTAGTACGACGTGCCAAAACATCCAGAGCAGAAAACTGCCCTCCTGTCCTTCCCAGAATGCGGCAAAAACATAGCGTGGATCCAGGTCATCGGATACGTGTGCCCATACATATTGGTACTCGTACTGATGGGTGAGCATTAGAAAAAATAAAATGCCGATGATCCCAAAAACGCTTAAACCGTGCGCCAGAAACGCAGCACGACCGATGTTACGCCAACCTTCACCTTGCGGCTTGTGCCGGTGGTGGGTGGCCATAAAATAAGCGAAGGCCCCTAGCAAGGCTCCGAAAAAACCTAGTATGATAGCAAAATGCCCGATACGGCCGGGCAGGAGGTTCTCTCCGATATATTGTACGTTTTCCATTCCCGCTTTTAGCTCTCTTCTCCTTTAATATAAATTTCTTCGTCTTTGTACTTAGATGGACATTTCATTAGCAAATCGGTGGCAACAAAAGCTTCTCCCTGCATCTTTCCCGTCAAGACTATTTGTTCTGATAATTCAAAATCCTGGGGTTTTTCCGAGAGCAGCACCACTTTGCGTTCTTCTCCCTTTGTATCCCGAATATAGAAAGAAAAATAATTGGGATCGATTTCGGGATCGTAGATCATTTCCTTATCCTTAGCCAGTTGACCGGCAATTTTTACCTTTTTACCAGAGCGCTCGGCATCGGAAAAGGTAGCGTAGGTGCCCATGTCATCGGCAGCGGTCATAAAGATAAATACTGCCGCCGCCACCATAATGATCGCCACCCAATAGATCTTTTTCATAACTGCTAGATTGGTATTTGTTCATCAAAAGTACACTTCGTAAACACCTTTCGTACCAGTAAGGGCGGTCAAAAAGCTGTCATAATCAATGAAATTGCCCTCATTGGAAAGCCGCATACAAAGTTAATACGCTCAATGGATTTTCGGAATGCCGTTCGTCATCTCCCGGGTTTTCTTAAATTTAAAGAGCGAAAAACCAATTTTATTGATGAAAACACCCTTACCTGCATTGCTCCTGGCTGCTTTGTTTGCGGCTTGTACCCAACAAGGATCATCGGAAAAAGGCGCTTACCAAATGGCCGACGCCCGGGCGGAGCAGCCCGCGCCGGCCCGGTCTCAGGCAGATATCCCCGTTGAACGAAAGCTTATTAAAGAGGGCGATATCGAGTTCGAAACCACGGACCTGGAGACAACCCGAAAGCGCATCGTTCGGGCCGTGGAAGAATCCGGAGGGTATATTGCCGCCGACCGGGCCGGCAATTATGACACACGCCAAAGCCAGACCTTTGTGGTTCGCATCCCGGCCCCGCAGTTCGATTCGTTTATCGAAATCATTATCGCGGGCGTGGACCTAGTGGATGCTAAAAATATTCAGGTCCGCGATGTCACCGAGGAATACCTTGATGTGCAGGCCCGGCTGAAAACCAAAAAGGAACTGGAAGCCCGCTACATCGATCTATTGCCTCAGGCAAAAAGCGTAGCGGATATTCTCGCCATCGAAAGAGAAATGAACGATTTGCGTGCCGATATCGAATCGATTGAGGGCCGGTTGCAATACCTGGAAAACCGCATAGCCTTCTCTACCCTTACCGTTACTTTTTACGAGCGGGTTCCGGCCCCGACGAACTTTGCACGCAAGTTTAGAAATGGATTCCGCGAGGGCTGGGAAAACTTCATTTGGTTCTTTGTCTTCCTGATCCGTATTTGGCCCTTTTTAATTCTGGGCGTAGTCGGGATTTGGTTGCTTAGTCGTTGGCGTAAGAAGCGGAATAAGGGAAAAGAAGCACGCTGACTGGTTCCTGAACTTTTTGGCCCGCAAAGGCCGCCTAATTTTCGGAATCGGTTATTTTTACTTTTATGGACTACCAGATTGTATCGCTCGAAAATGCCGGGATATTTCAGAAAGGCTACCTGGTTTTGAAACACGTGAATTTGCGCATTAGCCGGGGAGAATTTACCTACCTCATTGGCAAAACGGGAAGTGGCAAGTCTAGTCTTCTCAAAACCCTCTATGGTGCCTTACCTTTAAAAAACGGGAGGGGCATGGTGGCCGGGTTCGATCTCACGAAGCTGGACCGAAAAACCATCCCGCTGCTGCGTCGCCGTCTCGGAATCGTTTTCCAGGATTTCAATTTGTTGTCGGACCGCTCGGTAGAAAAGAATCTGCGCTTCGTGCTGGGAGCGACCGGCTGGAAAGACGAAACCAAGATTCAGGACCGCATGACTGAAGTCTTGAAACAGGTCGACCTCGACGATCAACGGCATAAAATGCCTCATGAATTATCCGGGGGCGAACAGCAGCGGGTGGTCATTGCCCGCGCTCTGCTCAACCGCCCGGAGTTGATCATCGCCGATGAGCCTACCGGTAACCTCGATCCCGAAACTTCCGATGACATTTTGCTGTTGATGCGGCAGCTGGCTTTACAAAATAATACTGCAGTGCTTTTTGCTACCCACGATTACCGCATCCTAGAAAACTTTCCGGCCCGGATCATTCGTGTCGTTGATGGACGGATTTTTGATGATCAGGAGTTGGAAGTATAGGTTTGGCTCCGCCCGGTAAGCAGATTTTAGAAATAATGTGAATAATAAAGCTCAATGCCCGACTCATTCGACCTGTTAAAAGCGGCCTACGATCCGGAAAACTTTCGGACACTGGGCCATCAGTTGATCGATCAGCTTGCCGACCAGCTACAGCAGATGCTGGAAGGCCGCGAAAGCGGTACGCCCGCCATACCCTGGGCGGCACCCAATGAGGCCTTCGAGTATTGGTCGAAAGCCCGTTGGGACGGTGATCCAATGCAATTGTTGAAAGCGGTAGCGGAAAAGAGCGTCCACATTCACCATCCGCGCTACATGGGGCACCAATTGAGTCCATCGACTCCTCTTGCTGCCCTGGCTGGCTTGGTGAACGATTTCGTCAACAACGGCATGGGGGTTTACGAAATGGGCATTCCTGGTTCGACCTTGGAACGGGTTGTCGTTAAGTCGGTTGCCAAGCAAGCCAGTATGCCAGCAAACGCCGACGGCTTTCTCACTTCGGGCGGAACGCTAGCCAACCTCACTGCCCTGCTTGCAGCACGGGCTCATTACACTACGGTATGGCAAGATGGCGCCGGACAGCCCCTCGCCTTGATGGTATCAGAAGAGGCCCATTACTGCGTCGATCGGGCCGTTCGCATAATGGGATGGGGCGAAGGGGGTATCATCAAAGTTCCAGTCAACGAGCAGTACGAAATGCGTACCGATCTATTACCGGAGTATTTAGCAAGGGCCAAGGCCAGTGGCCGGCAGGTGATCGCAGTCGTCGGGTCGGCCTGTACTACCTCTACGGGCTCCTTCGACGACTTGCACGCCATTGCCGACTTCTGCCAGGCTAACCAATTGTGGATGCACGTCGATGGTGCCCATGGGGCTGCCCACATCTACTCTGAAAAGTACCACCACCTGGTGGCCGGACTGGAGCGTGCCGATACCGTGGTGATGGATTTCCATAAAATGCTGCTGACGCCTTCGATTACCACGGCGCTGTTATTCCGGAAGGGACAGCGCAGCTATCAGACTTTTGCACAGCGTGCGCAGTACCTCTGGGAGCGCGAAGAAGATGCTGACTGGTTCAACCTCGCCAAACGGACCTTCGAGTGTACCAAAAGCATGCTGAGCCTTCGCGCCTACTGTAATCTGGCAGTCTATGGTTCTGAATTTTTCGATGCTTACGTGACCCGCGTTGTAGAGCGCGGACGGGAACTGGCGGCATTGGTCGAGGCCCATCCCGACTTTGAGTTGGCTGTAGCCCCTCGCACCAATATCGTGTGTTTTCGCTACCGTAACCCCAACATTCCCGAGGAGCAACGAAGCACCCATAATGAGGCCATCCGAAAGGTCATGACAGAAGTAGGTAAATTCTATATCGTAAAAACAGTCCTGCGCGGGCAAACTTATCTGCGTACTACCCTTACCAATCCATTTACTGAACGGACCGACCTGGAGGCTCTGCTGGCGGAGATTGAGCAGACGGGTCAACGAACAGCTGGAATTCTTATGCAGGAATTCAGCAGCGATGCCCTTTAGGAACAAACCCGGGTAAAGCTCACTTCTGAAACAGCGGACTTGGGTTTCAATAACTGGGTTACTCCAAGCGCTGGCCAGTATTTACTGCAGTTGTAGGCAATCCATACCAGCACCATCTAGGCAGGGCGTAGCCGGCTATTTTTTAAAAAAATCACAGGTCGGACGCCGACATTTTTTTGCGCCGGAACACAAAAGGGTGAATTCTTATTCCATTGTGGTAAGTGGTACAATTATGACGACCTCAAAAATCATGGTCTAGTAAACTCCGTCCCCCTACCTACAACCCTGTACCTTCGTGAAGCGGCTGCTGCCACTTTACTATTACCTCTGCCTCCGATATGCCAATGCACGCCATTTAATGGTTTTACAGAATTCAACCCTTTTGACAATCCGCCGATTGGGCTATCTTTTTTTTTGTTTTTACACCTTAAATACCCAAAGATGAAATACTTGTTTTTATTGCTTTTCGTAATCTTATTTGCCGGGACTACCCTTTCTGCTCAGACGGCCAAAAGCTTAAATAAGCAGGGTATTGAGCTGGCTAAAAAAGGGGAATTAAAGCAAGCTATGGACTATTTCAACCAGGCCATTACAATCGATGGTGAGTTCGCTGATGCTTATGCCAACCGGGGCTACGGTCATTTTTTACAAGAAAAACTGGAAGCAGCTGCTTCGGATTTGAGCCGAGCGGTTGAATTAGATCCGACTAACTGCGTTGCCTATTTTCACCGTGCTATGGTGCGGGAGGACCGCGGAAATCTCTACGGCGCTATTGATGACTATGACCAGACTTTGGAGTGCAATCCCAGTCAACCGGCCGCCCATGCAAACCGGGGCTTGATCCGTGCATTTAAATTAGGCGTTTCTTCCCGCCAAGGAGCCGTACATGATTTTAATAAAGCAATTGAGCTGTACCGGCAGTACGATAATACCGAGGGCGTGGAACGTATGCAAAGGGCCAGAGCAGATGTTTGTAAAATGGAAAAGGACCGTGGCTATACCTTGAAAGGGTGCCATTAAAAATTCACCACAATACCCAGAGCAGGCAACACTTCACCTTCTACATCGCGGTTGACTTGTACCAGGCCTTCGGGCTCGACAACCGCTCCGCTTTCATCCCGATCGAGGCCAAAGGCCGGTGGCTCTGGGGCTGCCTGGGCCAATACGTTTTGCACATCCAGGAAAAGGTCGAGACTAAAATTACGGAAACTCCACTTTTTGTCGACCCGGATATCGAGCTGCTGGAAAGCATCGAGGCGTTCTTCCCCCAGACGCGAATAATCCAGAATGACAGCGGGGTAATTGGCCAAGGTAGCCTCTTCGTCGACCGGCGCAAAGGGAGCGCTCCCCAACAGTCGAAAGCGGCTACTAACTTCCCAATTGTTGTTGAATTTGTATCCACCAAGCAGCGAAATCAATACTTGATTGTCCCAAACTGCGGGCACAAAGGCATCGTCAAAGCCCGTAAAATCACTGGTGTAAAACGTAAAGGCGGCAATGGCGTAAAAGCGACCGGTAAATTTTTGTTGGTACAATAATTCTACGCCATAGGTGCGGCCCTCGCCCACACTTTGTACGGCCTCACTACCGAAGATCTCAAAGCCGCCGCCCTTATTGGCCAGGGAAACGCTGTCGAGCATCGATACGGGATAGTCTTCGTAGCGCTTGTAAAAGCCTTCGACGGTAACGCGAGCAGTGGGGCTGAGGAGGTACTCCACGCCCAACACAGCATGGTCGCTCTGGATATAGGCAGCATCCTCGTTGCTAAAGTTGCCGTCATTGTCCTGGAAGCCTAGGGTCGTGTAGGGCAGTATCTTGAAATAACGGCCGAGGGAGCCATTGAGGGTCCACGTGCCGGCCGGATTGAGCCGGTAAGAAAGGGCAAGGCGCGGGCTCAGCGTGGCCAGTAGATCGTTACCGTTGCCGGTAAATGTATTACCATCGGTGCGCAGACCCAGGGATAGTCCGAAGCGGTCACTGAAAAAGCGGCGCGAGGTCTGGGCAAAAAAACCATAACGATAGAAATCAAGGTTGGAAGTGAATTGAATGTCGTCAATCAGATCTTCGGTACTGTTTTCGTAGTTGGCGCGAATCCCGACCAGTCCGAAACTGTTGCTCCATTTGCCGGTCCGTTTATTCACAGTCAGTCGCAGGCGGGTTTCTGCCTCGCGCGAGTCGTTGCGAAAGAAAAGACCGGTTTGTTTGACATTATTTTCGAATTGAGAAAATTCGTTCTCCAGAAAGTTGTTGCTCAGAGTAGTACGCAGGTATCCAGTATTGTCTTTGAAGCGGCGCTTCCAACTGATACCGATAGCGTTGGTTTGCTGTTTGATGACCGGCACCTGATCCTGTTGGGCTTGTTGTTCGGGATCGAATTCGTCGAGCTCGTTCACCGCAAAGTCATCAATCGAGCCGACACCGGTCAGATAGATTTCATTGTATTCGTCGATTTGGTGGTGGATCTTGTATTGGTAGTCCCAGTAGTCGGGCAAAAAAGGCAGGCCGATAATGTCGAACAGCAACTGCAGGTAGGAGCGCCGTACGGATGCGATGTAGGTGGTTTTGGCCGCTTCCCGGTCGCCCTTGAACAAGGGCCCCTCCACGGTTAGCGCTGCTTCACTGGAGCTTACCCGCAGGTTACCGGCGAACGCCCTGGGATTGCCCGTGCGCTGGTCGAACTGGAGCACGCCCGATAGGACATTGTCGTAACGTGCGCCAAAGGCGCTGGCCGAAAGCGTGACGTTCTCGAAGAACGATACATTCAGCAAACCCACTGGCCCGCCCGCGCTACCCTGGGTGGCAAAATGATTGATGTTGGGTATCTCAATATCGTCGAGAAAATAAACATTCTCATTAGGTGCACCTCCACGAATGATGACGTCGTTGCGGAATCCACCTACCGAGCCCGAGACTCCGGGCAAAGTCTGGACGACCTTGGCAATGTCGTTATTCCCGCCGGGATAGGCGGCAATCTCTTCCTGGTTGAGCTTCTGTATGGAGAGGGGAGTACTGGCTTCTTTTTCGAATGGATTGGGTTTGACGACGACCTCACCCAAAGTAGTGGTATTCTCCGATAATTCGAAGTTGACGTCAAAGTTGCCCGCTGAGCGGATGACTACATTGTATTCGGTGGCCGATTGGTAACCAATAAAGGAAGCGGTCACATTGTAGGTGCGCGGCGGAATACCGGTGATGGTGTAGCGACCGTCCAGATCGGTTGCGCTACCGAGCTCGGTACCTTTCAGCAGGATCGTGGCGCCGATCAAGGGTTCGCCGGTAACGGCATCGGTCACGATGCCGGAAAGCGATCCGTTTTGGCCGTTCAGGAAAAAGGGAGTAATTGCGCAAAGGGCGAGACCAATCCGAGCTAATAGCATTATCGTGGTGATTTCTGGAACGATTCCTCACATTTACTATCCGGCATACATAAACCCGGCCAGCACTTTTGGTTTAAAAAAACGGCTAAATTCTGACTTTCTCCCAGATCCAGCGTACCGTCAGGCCAAGGAGCGACAACCCGAACCACCACCACAATGGGTAGGGACGCCACTGAGTGGGGACTACTGGCACGACATTTTGATCATCGCCGGCTGTTCGGTTAGCGACCAGCCGTTCATGTCGTCGTAACGCCAACCAATCCTCGTCGCCGGTTGCGTAGAACCAGGCTGCTGCTTCGCCCGATTGTAATTGATGCCAACCCGCTTGCTGGGGAACGGCGGGAACGGACCAGCGATCGGACTCTAGTACCCCTTGCCGGGGTGGGAAATTGATGGTGTCGCCGCTAGGGTCGATCCACTGGACGTTTGGAGTTTCCAGCCCGGTGCGCCAGTGGAAGGTTGTTAGTTGTCCGGTGACGATCGGGAAGGGTGCCTCCAGCGGGGGGGGCTCCTCAAAAGACCTGGCGAGGGTGGTAATCGGTGTTCGCCAAAGACGGGCGTAGGCGGCTAGTTCGTCGTAGAGCAGTAAAGGGAAGGTGTTACCTCCAACTATAAGGCCGAGGCGACCCTTTCCATTAGGCTTCCAGGCACCAATCACTTCACCGGATGTAGAGGTATAGAGTGGAAAAAGCCGGTTGCTACTCCGGATTTGTAACGGCGGCTTTTCCAGCTCGAGTTCTATGCCGGGTAGCTGGTATTTCGGCGCACTGGGTTGTAGTTCAAAGGCACGCAGGATGCCCGGCAACCTCAAGGTGGTACTGGTTTTGAGCAAAAGCAATCCCAATCCTTCCCGGTTTGCCCGCGTTAGAACGGCTTGCTCGTCCGAAGCCAGCTCGGTCCAATAATCGGCACTGAGGAGGAGCAGGTCGAACTGCTCCAGTCGATTCAGGGTGAGCGGCTCCAGATCCCCTCTGGATTGATTGATCCACTCGGTGAGGTAGCGATCGCGCGAAACGACAAACCGGGTCGCCAGGCGGTAGCCCTGATCGCCGAGCCAGTTTTTGAGGTACTTCGTCTCAAAGTCAGGGCTGCCGCCTAGCAGCAACAGTCGGGGGCGCGGTCGGTCAGTCACCTCCACCGGAAGAGGATGATCGAGCGAATCCAGGTGCAGGTTCCACAGGTAGCGGCCGGCGGGTGGGGCGGATAGCTTATGGAAAAAAGCGTAGGTTCCTGGTGTATCTGGCTCAGCAAGGGTGATGCTCCCGCTTGGTCCCCTTAATTCCAGGAGGCTTTTTCCAGGGTTTACTTTGTTCCAGGTACCCCGCAACGCTAGCGTATCGCCTTCGACCACTTGTGGAGTGTAGTCTATCGTTAGGATTCCTTCGGGCTTCGGATTCAGGTGCATAAGGAGTTCGGGGCCATTCCATAGGTCCAACAGCCAGATAGGGAGTCCGTCGCCAACCACATGAAGGCGACCCACAGTTGGGTGGGTGACCGGCAAATGCAGCGGATCGACCAATTCGGCAGTCTGGGTAACTACCCTGGGCAGTGCTAACTGGGGGGCATCGGGCAGCATCCGGCTCAGGCTGTCGATTACTTTCGGATTCGCATTTGGAGTCAGGAGAATGGCGTCGCGGGTATTCACTACCACAGTACGCCCGGGTTGCCAGGCCAGCGCCAACAGACCGAGTAGAGTGATCCAGCCGGCAATCAGGGGTGCCGGCTGCTTCCGGTAACGGTAGATAAGCAGGACACCCAACGCCACAATAATCACCAGGGTGGCCCAGCGCCACGGAGTAGCAGGTGGTAAAAAATCGATCATAGACAGTGTTTATCGTAGCGTACGCAGGCGCTCAAGATAGGTATCTTCCAGCGTTTGAGTACGGTCTTTCCGTCGAAGTGGTTGCTGACCGGCTGGGGGTAATAATTCGCTGCACTGGGCCTGCAAGCGGCGCAGCCGTTGGTGGTAGGTGTCCAGGGGTAAATTCCCTTCTAGGAGTAACCGCAGGTCGCCTAGCGCAGTCAGCATGCGGCCTGGCTGTTCCAGCGCGGCAGCAGCTAGTGCCTCGCCTGCCTTTTGTAGCAGGACTCGCTCCTCCCCTTCCGGCGGTCGGGGTGCAATACGCAAGCGCTCCAGTAGGGGTAGCGCATGGAGCAATGCTTCCCGTGCCTCATCGGCAGGTACGGAGGTTCGGAAGGAAGGCTCGATGATTTCCTCCAGTTCTCCGGTTAGGCGCTTTTCGGCCACCGCAATTTCGGGGGGCTCGAACCCGATGCGCTCCACGTAGATGCGGCTGGCTTGCTGTATTTCCTTGATCAATTTCAGGGCACGGTATTCGTAAGGCAGTGCTTTTTCCGGACGGCCCATGCGCAGGTGGAGCTCGGCATCCCACATCTGCGCCAGGGCGGCTCGCAGCTTTCCAGCGGTTGCGGCATCAAAGAAGGTAACTTCCTCTGCAATATCGTGTGTGTGATAGTATTCTTCCAATTCAGGCGCCGTGAGCGTAGCCGACGAGCTGTGCTCCTCGTGCTCGTGGCCTTCATGGTCGTGATGTGCATGGTCATGGTCGTGCTCGTGGCCTTCATGGTCGTGATGCGCATGGTCATGGTCGTGCTCGTGGCCTTCATGGTCGTGATGTGCATGGTCATGGTCGTGCTCGTGGCCTTCATGGTCGTGATGTGCATGCTCCTGCTGTGGCATGGGGCCCATGGCTTTTTCGAACTCTTCGCCCAGGAATTTGCCGTAGCGCAGGCGCAGCAGTTTTTGGTCGGCTGCGATGTTATTGCTGCGGTTTTGGAGAACCTCGGGTTTGAGTTTACGCTCCTCTTCGATTAGGGTTTCGGTGTCGATGATGATCTGGCGCTGCGACCGGAAGTACTCCGGCATGCGGTTTACGGCTAGCCCACCGAACATGTCGGTAGCCTCCTGTGTCGTATCCGCGAAGGCGATAATGTATTTATAGGTCTTACCGATCTGGGGTTTGGGCAGGCGATTATCGAGCGCTTCGAAGTGGAGGTAGAGCTCGTCGCCCGGCTCCATTTGCAAGTCGCCTAGCCGGATTGATCGCTTAAAGTCGTAGGTTTTAGCGCCGTTGACCGGCCGGGCAAAGCGTAGCGTGTCGTTGCGAAAAGTAACCGATTCGCCTTCGCCTTTCGTAACGGTTGCAATAAGGCGGGCGTCGCGAATGCCGTAGTCATCGGTGCAGGTTGCACCCAGCCGGATGCGGAGATCAGGATCGTAAACATACTCGGCGTATGCGGGCAAATCCAGGATTTCAACCGCGGGCGGGTAGTCGGCCCGTACATCGATTCGGAAATAGTCGGTACTGTGCCAGGCGGTTGAGTCGTTGCGGTAGCGGAGTTGATAAAGAGTCGGGGCTTGGGGATTCCAGTCGACCTCCAATAATTGATCACTCAAAAGCTTTAGCGGTAAGCGCGTACCGTCGGCCAGCATAATCTCAGCTTCCCGCACCATCGGATCGAAGGTGATGCGCCATTGGATAGTCACGCCCTGCACGGTCTGGATGGGCCATTCCTTTTGGGTTGTTGCTTGTAGCCCGGTGTAAGCCGGGGGCGATAGGGTGATGAAGACGCTCTGGATCTCGGGAGCGCTCAGGACTGGAGGGCTGTCGAGTGCGTTCATTATTGTCAAAGGCAGTGATTCGGCTGTATTGGTGGGTGGCGTAGTGGCTGGAGGCGGATAGGCCAGCAAACTGGCAGCCGTCAGGCAAATCATGGTCAAAGGCCAGGTGGTGCTTTGCAGAACCGGTGGTGTGGGCCGCAGATCGTACATGCGTTGTGCAATCTTGGTCTGTTGCAGGGCGGCCAATTCGGATAGCTGATCCTTCGGAGCGAGGAGCAGGTCGACACTTTCTTCGAGCACCGGATAATCCCAATTGAGGCGGCGGGCGGCTGCAGAGGAGTCGAAGCGATGGCAACCCCACTGGTGGTATAGGAATAACGCTCCGACAACCGTAGCTCCCAGGATTGCGGAAGGTGTCCACCAGCCCCAGGGGATACCGCTGTAGTGCAGCGCGCCGGCAATTAGCAGGGCAGGAGCCAGGGCCAGGAGGGCGCTCTCAAGGGCTTTCTGGAGGCGCCAGCGGTGAGCATAACGATGGAGCATCGTGGAAGGTTGCATGCAGTAGCTCTTATGTTTTCAATAGCATTGCTGAAAATAAAGGATTTGGAGGAAAATAGGAAGACAAGAAAATACGGTAGCCTTAAACAGGTATGCCTATTTTGTAGGAAAGATCGGCAAAACGAAGCCAAATGGATGGAATGAATCTTCCTCTTTATCAGGTGATCAACCACTGTTCATTTGAACCTAGTCCCTCAATCGTCCTGTACCTGCACCACTACGTTACCTTTTTTATGACCTTGCTCTACGTATTCATGGGCCTCCGCCATCTGGTTAAGGAGATAGGTGCGGTCTATGACCGGTTGCAATTTACCCTCGGTCGCCAGTTGGCCGAGAAGAGCTAAATCATCCGGGTCGGTCTTTGCGACCCCACCGATCACTTTGATTTTGCTTCTAGCGGATAACCAGCTGCCCTGCAGCATCCCCTTGATGAGGGCAGCACCCAAGATGAGTTTGCCTCCGGGTTTGAGTAGGTTCGCGATCTTGGTTACGCTGGTTTTGTTGACCGTCTCATAGACCACATCAAATCGCTCGGAAATGCTGTAAATATCGATTGTAGTGTAGTCTATCACTCTATCGGCACCCAACGCCTTTACCATATCGAGATTATCGGTACTACAAACACCGGTGACGTAAGCGTCGTAGTGGTGTTTGGCCAATTGTACAGCAGCACTGCCCACTGATCCGGAGGCGCCGTAAATCAGGATCTTTTGCCCGGCTTGCAGATCGGCCTGACGCAGAAAATGCAGGGCGGTATGGCCGCCGAAAACAATGGCGGCAGTGTGTTCGTGGGAAAGCGTAACCGGTTTTCGAGCGATCTCAGCTGTGGCCGGAATGGCTAAGTATTCAGCATAGGCACCCATCTCATCCGACGACAGGCCAAAGACGGCATCGCCCACCTGAAAGTGGGTGACGCCGGGACCGATCTCCTCGATCACTCCGGAAAAGACCATGCCGAGTACAGCATGTTTGGGTTTGGTGAGCCCAAAAAACAAGCGGACCATGGCCGGATCAGCTTTGCGCACTCGCCAGTCGCCCGAGTTGACAGTAGTTGTCATCACCCGTACCAACAGTTGCTCCGCATTCGGGCTGGGTTTGGCTATATCTTCGAGATGGAGGACCTCCGGCGGCCCATAACGATAAAAAGTAATGGCTTTCATGATTGGATCATTAGGTGCTGGCGATCTTTCCAGGAAGTTATTGTTATTACCGGACTTTTACCCGTATTCTTCGACCGATCTATTAAGGTGGTCAAAAAAACAAGCACTACTCCAATCCGGTGGAGTAGTGCTCGCAGATAGTTGCCGGTTATTTGGATAAGGTACTTTGGCTAAAGTTACTGTGCGGTATGATGAACCGTAGCCCGGCAGTTCCAAACCTGTTTTACTCGGTCATATAATCGACTTCAAAGACGGCAAACGGCGCAGTTTTAGACTTGCTCATATTCATGGTGGTACCGTCTTCGCTAAGGGTATAGGTATCAACTTTATTCAGAACCTCTTGGAAGGTATTTTCCACTTCCATTTCTGGGCATGCCATCATGGTCGAGGCCAAATTGGGGGCAAAAGAAATACGGTTGCCTTCCGTCAACTCATATGAGCCCATAACGTTGTTGCAGCCAGTGCTGCCGTAGATTTTATTGTCTTCTTCCTCCAGTACCAGGAATGGTTCTTTCTGCGGTTGCGGATCCATGTCGGCAATGTCTTTACCCATCAGTTGGACCAGCTTCCAGCGCTTGCCCACGATACCTTTTTGCTGTTTAGTCAAGCGGTATTTATCGGCCATATCACCCGTGATGCGGTTGCCGTCGTTGTCGAGGTGGAAAAGCACATTTTCGCCTACCTGGTAGGTGCGGGCTATTTGGTCACCCTCTTCGTTTACCTGAAGGGTAATTTTACTACCTGCTTCATTCCAATTTAGGTTACCGGTTTGGGTAAACACCTCATCGGATTTGCCCAGGTATTTAGTCTTAGCCACATAGGTTTCGTCGTTTTTCAGCCAGATCATCGTTTTGATGCCTTCGCAGTCGGCGCAAGGTAGGGTGCCCGTGTATATACCATCCCAGTCAAGGGAGGTGCGACTGTTGTCTGCGGCCGCCATCGGAGTGCCGGCTGGTTGGTCTTCGTTCGTTCCGGTGTTTGCCTCATTATCGGCAGCCGGCTGGCATGCAGCAAAGGCAAAAAGTAAAAAGGCGAGGAAAAAAAGATTCGTTTTCATAATGGCGAAAGTTTAATGACAAATGGGTTTCGGAAAAAGAAATAAAGTTGTACCGTTCTGTTTCTGTGTACAGACTAGGACAAATTTGGGAAAAAATAGCGGCTTGATTTAACGTTTTCTTAAGTTTTTAAAAAGAATGGAAACTGTAAAGGGCATTAGCGCTTGTTTTTTCTTTGCCAGGTATCGGCAGCGAGCAGTGCTGCTGCTAATAACCAAAAAAAAGGCAGCAGATCTTGCTGTTCCGGATTGGAGGATCGGGGCAGCTCAATTTTAGGCTCCCTTTCTGTTAGGTTGCGAAGTGCGGGTGGCAGGACCCGTTTATCGAGGGCGGGTGGAATTGGGGGGGCCTCCCATAACCAGCGCAACAGCGTACGGGGAAGCTCCGGTGCAGGCATTCTGTTCAAGTCGCGAACGTAAACGGAGCGACCTGCTTTTTTCTGTATCGGGCCCAGTCGGGATAAGGGTTCAGGATCGTAAACCAACAACTTTCCATCAAAATCCGGCAGTGGAGATTGTCGGCCCCACCAAAGGAGGGCATCTGCATCCGGTGCTATTTGGTTGCTCGCCCCCTCCACAATTGCTAGCGGCAGCTGGAAAAATTCCGCTAAAATGGTCAGAGCGGTGCGCACCTGAAGGCAGGGCATGCCATTTTTATTTCCACAAGCAAGCTCCACATGCAGGGTGTCGGGGCTTAGGAGGGGGGCACAGCCATTAAGGCAAAGGCTATCCACCTTACGCTCCCAGCCGGCGGCGGCCAAGGTGGCAGGGTCATCTGGTAAGGAAATGATCTCGATACGGGTGGCGTCGGGGGCGGTTACGGAGAGCCAGCAGCGCAGACTGTCGCCCCGCTGTTCAGCCCGCAGGAGGTAACGCCCCCGGACGCCCGGAAGTTCCATCCAGCGGATGGTTTTATTCAGCACTGGGACCATTCCGGTAAATTGGGTGCGATAAGCGGGCGCCCAGATTAAAATGGTATCGGGTGCTGAAGCAGTACGGTCCAGGAGCGGGAGCAAGGTCCAAAAATTAGGTACGCGGTTAGTGGTGGTATTTTCTAAGGTTTGCACAGGAAATCCCGGAGTCAGCCGGCGATGTTCGTAGTTTTGATTGAGGAGGGTTTGCAAGCTTGACTGGACTTCGGCGGGCACGGGACCTTCGCTGAGTACCCAACCCGACGGCCGCATGGGGTAGGGTGCTGGTCTTTCCCACACTGGTCGCGCCAATAAGAAAGCCAAAAGACCAACCAATATCAATCGAAGCAATAGCCGCCACGGGTCGCGTAATACCCAACTGCGAAAGCTTGGGGCGAGGCTTTCTTCCCACCATTCCAGGCTGCCGACGGCTACAGCCTGTCTTTGGCGCCGGTTCCAAAGGTGGATGAGCAAGGGGACAGCCAAAGCGGCCAATGCCCCCAAGGCGGCAGGTTGCAGTAGCTCAAGCATAGGCGTTTTGTCGGACGTGCAAAAATTGCTCCAATACGGCGGCGGGCGACTCATCCATGAAGACAGTTTGATAGTAGGCCTCCCATTCTTGTAGGGTGCGGCGCAATTCGGCGCGCCGGGCTTCCAGGCGTTCTCGGTAGGCGACGCGAAGCCGGTCGGGATCGGCCTCGAGCTGTTGCCCCGTCTCCAGGTCGACGAACGTCTGGGCGCCCGGGTAATGTAGGTCGCGCTCGTTGGCGCCGATCTGGTGGAAGAGCACCAGCTCGGTACGGGGGGCGCGAAGGTCGCTCAGCCACTGCGTTAGTTCGCCTGTAGTTTCATGCATGTCGGATAGGGCTACCATGATGGCGCGCTCGCGTTGGGATATAGGGGCTTCTAGGTTACGTACCTGAGTGGGAAAGCGGCCTGCGGGCGTAACTTGCAGCAGTTGATAAAGCAGGTGGGTAAAAGCCTGGCTTCCGGTTTGCAGTGGCAGCTGATAGCTTTGGGCGCCGCTTATGGCGATCAGCCCCAGAGCGTCACCCTGCTGATGGGCCAGCCAGCCTAGGGTTGCTATTAGGTAGCGGGCGTACTCCAGCTTGTTCAAAGGTCCATCCTGATGCAACATGGAGCGGCTAGCGTCTAATAGAAACAACACCCGAGTGTGTGTCTCGCGTTCGGCCTCGCGCACGTAAAAGCGATCGCTACGGGCATAAAGTTTCCAGTCGAGCCTGCGCAAATCGTCGCCGGGCTGGTAGCTGCGGTATTGGCTGAACTCCTGCCCGGCACCGTTGAAAATAGAGGGGTGAATGCCCGGCAGTAGGGTGGCGACGCTCTGGAGCGCCAGTAATTGCAATCCGTCTACCGTATTGAGGTAATCGGGCCGGAGGAGGGATTGGATGTCTTGCCAGGTGGCCATAAAATAAATAGTTTTTTGGGTTTAGTTAGGACGATCCTTTCTACCAGGTACTTTTGTTAAGCTGTTGTCTTATGGGTTCGCTTCACTCCTTCCCAAACCGCTACACTCACGGTATCGGGAGCGACCCCTTCGGCCTGTGCCCGGAAATTCAGCAAGACCCGGTGCCGCAATACCGGTCGAAGCATTTTGGCCAGGTCATCCATCTGCACGGCATAGCGACTGTTTAAGAGGGCATACGCTTTGGCTGCCAAGATCAGGGCCTGACCGGCTCGCGGGCCGGCGCCCCATTGCACCCATTCCCTTACAAAGGGAATTGGCGTGTCGTGCGGCCGGGTGGCGCGCACCAATTGATTGACGTGGCTTAAAAGGTCATCATTGATGTACACCTCGCGTACCAGCTGTTGCAGGCGCAAGATGTCGGGGCCATTCAAAACCGATTGTACCTCAACCTTTTGGGTGCCGGTCGTTTGGCGCAACACCTCCAATTCTTCGTTTTCCTGGGGGTAATCCATGGTAATGTAGAGCAGAAAGCGGTCGAGCTGGGCCTCAGGCAACGGGAAAGTGCCCGATTGTTCGATCGGGTTTTGGGTTGCTAAAATAAAAAATGGCTGCTCGAGGGAGTAGTGCTTGCCGGCGTAGGTCACGGCGTATTCCTGCATAGACTCCAGCAGCGCAGCCTGGGTTTTTGGCGGCGTACGGTTGATCTCGTCGGCCAGTAAGATATTGGCAAAAATAGGGCCCGGCACAAAGCGGAATTGGCGCTGGCCGGATTGGGTGTCGGCGTCCAACAACTCGGTGCCGACAATATCGCTAGGCATCAGGTCGGGCGTGAACTGAATGCGATTAAACTGCAAGTCGACCGCCTCGGCCAGGGTGCGGATCATAAGGGTTTTTGCTAGTCCCGGCGCCCCCTCGAGCAAGGCGTGGCCCCCCGCCAAAAAAGTAACCAGCAGTTGGGTCACGGCTGCTTCCTGTCCAATAATGCGCTTGGCAATCTCCGTGCGCAGGGCGGGAAGTTGGGCGAGTAGCTGTTCGGTGTCGGTTGTTGATTTCATGCGTCGGATTCTATTACTGATGGTTGTGTGCTGGCAATTACCGGCTCAACAATCCGGGCCTAATATCAGGTGGTGCATACAACCAACTCAGCTCGTCATAGCGTAAACGATAATATTCACGCCGAATTTAGTATTGTCTTCGGCCAGCCAGCGCTTGTTGCGAAAGTCGTAGTCCCATTCGCAGCCGTAATCTTTATTGCTGTAGAGCACACCGATGCGGCCATCAATGGTAATGGCTTTTAGGTAATCGTGTACCAGATCGTCGCCCCACCCATTGAGTTCAATGGAGGCCGTGGGCGGACCCTCTTCAAAAGTGAAAAAACAGCTGTAGATGGAATGATCGTTAGGGATCTTTTGCAGGGCTTGAGGACCGAAGAGTTGGGCCATTTGGCTTTCAAAAGACTTCGCAAAAAGGCCGTCGATATCGTGATTACAGTCATCGACAAATACAAAGCCACCGTTTTCCACGTAAGCTTTGAAATGCTCGGCTTCTTCGGCGTTGAACTCTACCAGTTTATGGCCGCTCAGGTAGCAGAAGGGGCTGCGGAAAATCTCCTGGCTACTCAGGGGGGTAACCTTTTCTTCTGTATCTACGGGTATGGTGGTATATTCCACCAGGGAATGCATTAGGTTGGAAGGCATGCGCTGGTCGGTATTCCAGTTACCTGAATTATACTGGAGACGGGTAAAGAAGAAAGAATTGGCGGTAGGGCGCCCCCCGATAGTGGAGCGCCCGCCGGCTTGAATTCGATCACTAGATGGCATCGGATAAGCTAGTAAAGGTGAAGTCGCGCACTTTGAGTGGCGGTATCAAGTTGCCGTCGACCCGCTGGGGTTTGCCCAGGGCTTCGAGATTGTTCAGCATGATAACCGGGCTCTCATTAAAGCGCATATTCTTAATTGGGTACTGGATTTTCCCATTTTCAATGTAAAAGGTGCCGTCACGGGTCAGTCCCGTATAGAGCAGGGTTTGGGGATCGACGCCCCGGATGTACCACAGGCGGGTCACCAGGATGCCGCGGCGCGTATCCCGAATCAAGTCCGCTACGCTGGCATCGGTGCCGATCATAATGCCATTTGCGGGACCCGGCAGGGGATCCACACCTTTTTCTTTTGCCCAGTAGCGGGAGTAAGCCAGGTTTTTGACCACACCGTTCTCGATCCACATTGTCTTTTCACGGCGCTGCCCGTCGCCCGTCCAGGTCGAAACCGGAACGCGTGGGTCCATCGGATCGGAGTAGATGGTTATCCGCTCGTCGACCAGTTTTTCACCCAATTTGGTGCCGCCGCCTTTTTTAGACAGGAAGGACCGGCCCTCGTCGGCCTGGCGTGCGCCCATATTACCGGCCATCAGCCCGATCAGGCTGGCGGCTGCCGAAGGTTCCAGGATAACGGTATATTTGCCGGGCTCGATGGCCTTAGCATCTTTAGAGCGAGCAGCTTTTTCGACGGCGATTGCAGTAGCTGCCTCGATGTCGAAATTGGCGACATCATTGTAATCGCGGCTGGCCCATCCGGAAGCGGTGCCGGCCTCGTTGCGTACAGTAAGGGTGAAATCGAGACTGGAGCTCTGGTTATAGGCAAAAAGGCCCTTGGAATTCATGATGGAGTTAAAACCGTACCCGTCTTCGATAAAACCGGCGGCAATTAGGTCTTTGGCACGTGTAGCTCCAATACTTTTGCGGGTAGCTTCGGCACGGTATTCGGGTGTAATATCGGCCGTTGCTTGAGCGAAGGTATTCGGATTATCGGGAAAATTTTGTGGCTCCATCGGTTCCATGAACTCGGGGTTGACGGGCGCCAGGCGCGCCAATTCTTCCGATCGCTTGACGACGCGCTGTAAAGACGCCTCGTCGAGTTCGTTGGTGGTTGCCGTACCACTTTTCATGCCAAAAGAAGAGGTCACCGCCAGGGAGATGTTGGATTCCGCTCCGCTGGTGGATACGGTATTGCGGGCGTAGCGAATATTACCTTGATTGTTGCCCCCCAGACTCACAGAGCAGTGATCGGCTTCCGACAGCTTGATCACTTTTTCCAGAATTTCCCGGGCTTCGGATTTACTCATAATAGCCATATGCTTGAGAATATTAGCGTCAATAATTAGATTTTGCGGGCCGTATTGATCACGTTTACGTTGTCAAAACGGCTGGTCGAACTGCCGTGCGAGACCGAACTGATCTGCGAGGGCTGGCCCTTGCCATCGAAGAAAGAGCCGAACATGCGGTAGTCGCTCTCGTCACAGATCTTGGTGCAGGAGTTCCAAAATTCCTGCGTGTTCGACTGGTAAGCGACGTCGTTCACGAGGCCAGCAATCTTGCCGTTTTTAATTTCGTAAAAGACCGTCCCGCCGAACTGGAAATTATAGCGCTGCTGATCGATCGAATAGGAGCCACGTCCGGCGATGTAGATGCCACGATCGACATCCGAAATCATATCGTCGACGTTATATTGCTCTTTGCCCGGTTCGAGTGATACGTTGGGCATGCGCTGGAACTGTATGCTCGACCAACTGTCGGCATAGCAGCAACCGTGGGAGGTCCTTTCATCGATGATTCTGGCCTGATCGCGAATGGCCTGGTAGTTGACCAGGATGCCGTCCTTGACCAGATGCCACTGTTTGGTTTTTACCCCTTCGTCGTCGTAGCCGATGGCGCCCAGGGAGTGCTTTTGGGTTTTGTCGGCTACCAGGTTGACCAGGTTGCTGCCGTAGTTGAAGTTGCCGCTCTTCCATTTGTCGAGGGTGGCAAAGCTGGTACCGGCATAGTTGGCTTCGTAGCCCAGTACGCGGTCGAGTTCCAGCGGGTGCCCTACCGACTCGTGGATGGTGAGCCCCAGGTGGTTGGGCTCCAGCACCATGGTGTATTTACCCGCGGTAATGGATGGGGCGGTCAGCATTTGTTTGGCCTCCTTGGCGGCATTACCAGCATCTTCTACGATATCGTAGCTATTGCGATAGAGGGTGAGGCCGGTACCGGCCGGACCGGCCACTTTATCCTCTGATTTAGGGACCATATACTCCCAGCCCATACCCATCGGCGCACTTAGGGCTTGGCGGGATTTGAATTTTCCCTCAGTCGGATCGATTGCCGTAACACCAAAGGTTGGCCAGATGCGGTGGATATCCTGGTTGATGTAAGAGCCGTCCGTTGAGGCGAAATATTTTTTCTCATTGACCAGGAAGAGGGCCGAATTCACGAAGTTCGCACCATTTTTCTGAGCTGCGGCGTTGGCCGAAAGCAACAGGTCGACCTTCTCGGCGATGGGCACCTCGAAAGCGTCTTGCTGGATAGGCGTCTGCCACTCAACCTCGCCGTGGGCCTGGACAGGTACCAGCTGGACCGGTTCTTGCTGGAGTACGGCATTAGCTTTGGCTATGGCGACGGCTTCTTTGGCTGCCTGGGCAATACCTGCTTCCGACACTTCATTAGTAGCCGCAAAGCCCCAGGTGCCGTTGGCGATCACGCGAACCCCCGTTCCATAGCTTTCCGTGTTGACGATGTTCTGGACCCGGTCTTCACGGGTGAAAACGTATTGGTTGCGATAGCGCCCGATGCGAATGTCGGCATAAGAAGCCCCAGCACTGGTGGCGGCATTGAGCGCCACGTCGGCCAGTCGCTTACTCAGAGCCGCATCCAGGGGCCTCGTGCTGTAATGGAGATCGACGGCATTACCAAACAAGGAAACAGGTACGGCCATGGAAGCCAAACCCAAACCGGTCAGTTTGACAAATTCCCGTCGTTGCAGGTGATTTTTCATGTTACGTTAATTTGCTGAAGCAAAGAAGAAAAAAATTTCAATTGGCCGGGGCGGAAGTTAAAGAAAATAAAACTTTTGGATTTTTTTGCTACCCAGCTAAAGGTGTTGGTGGGTAATATTCGGGTGTTGGTCGATTTGAGTTTTGTTGAAAGGGCGTTTTAAACCGGAGGCCATTCCAACTGTCTAAGCAGATATGAAACTGCTATACCCATTACTACTTTTTGTCGGGCTAGCCTGGCATACGCATGCCCAGGAGTTTTATTTTCCACCCACCCTCGGCGGCGCCTGGGCGACCACCGACCCTGCAACACTGGGCTATTGTTCCGACCCAATCGATTCGCTGTACGAATTTTTAAGGGCAGAGCAAACCGATGCCTTCTTGTTGCTAAAGGATGGACGGATAGTGCTGGAACGCTACTTTGGCGATTACGGCATGGACGATCAGGGGCCTTGGTTTTCGGCGGGTAAAAGCCTGAAGGCCATCTTAGTGGGCATCGCCCAGGAAACAGGCGAGCTGGATATTCGGGAGCCTGCATCAGCCTACCTCGGAATGGGCTGGACGAGTTTGCCCCCCGAAAAAGAAGCATTGATTACGGTACGCAATCAGCTGACCATGACGTCGGGCCTCGATGAGCGTAACTTTACCTGTACCGATCCGGAGTGCCTGACTTATGTGACCGATGCAGGCGAGCGGTGGATTTACCACAACGGCCCGTATTCTCTTCTGCGCGATGTGATTGAGGTGGCCACCGGTGTCGACCTCAATATATACACCAACCAAAAAGTGGAGGCGCCCACTGGTATGCGTGGATTTTGGTTGGCGTCCGGGCCTAATAATTTCTACATCAGTACCGCCCGCGATATGGCCCGGTTCGGATTACTAGTCCTCAACGAAGGCATTTGGGATAACCAAGCGGTATTGAGCGATACCGCCTACCTCAGGCAAATGCTAACCCCCTCGCAGTCCCTCAATCCTGCTTACGGTTATCTCTGGTGGCTTAACGGACAGGCCAAATACATCGGCCCAGGCGGACCAGAGGTTTTCGACGGACCATTGGCACCTTCGGCCCCGGAAGACCTAGTAATGGCCGCCGGCGCCCAGGGCCAGTTCATCAGTGTCGTCCCTAGCCAGGGCCTGATTATGGTGCGGCAGGGCGACTTCTCCGAGCCCGACCGGGCGCCCCTGGACCTGCACGCAGCCATTTGGGCGCATATTAGCGCCCTTTCATGTACTCCCACGAGTACCGCTTCGCCCACTGCCGATCTGGAGGTTGAGGTTTTCCCCAATCCGGCGGCTGAAATGGTGCAAATTCGAACCGCACTCTCGGACTATACAGTTAGGATGGTTAATCTTTCAGGCCAAATTGTAGGGGAATGGGGCGCCGTACAACAAATCAATTTATCCGGCTTTTCCAGTGGATTATATCATTTAGCCGTAACCAGCGGAGAGCGTCGCGCGCTGGAGCGTTTGGTGGTACTACCGCAGGAATAATTCTGCCGCCCTTCGACCAGGCTTAGGGCAGCGCCCTTTGACTCCTGCTTTTTTCTCATATTTACCTGCTGAACAAAAGAATAACAAGCTTGATGTTCATGGCGCTGCAGGTTTTGGTACTGCTCGTTTTTCCGCCAATCAGCCGCTGGCTAAGCCGCGTATCGGGACGACCCGACATCTTTAGCCCGATTGTGCTGTGCTATGCCTGTGGGATCGTATTGCGCAACCTGGTGCCGCTTCCGTTAAATGACGGTCTATCCACAACGGCGACCGAGGCGAGCA
Source organism: uncultured Saprospiraceae bacterium (assembly GCA_964530825.1). GTDB lineage: Bacteria > Bacteroidota > Bacteroidia > Chitinophagales > Saprospiraceae > CAZHCA01. The sequence goes on along the minus strand of CAZHCA010000028.1, from coordinate 6,351 downwards.
TCCTGCTCGCCATTCCATTGTTGCTGTTCAATACGCGTATGCGTTCGCTAGTCGATCAGGCACGGCCGGCGGTTATCGCCTTTATGCTGGCTGCATTAGCGGCTTTAGTCGGCGCCTGTACCGCAGCTTTTTTATTTCGTTCGGTACTGAGCGAGAGTGCCAAGCTTGCCGGTATGTTGGTGGGTATCTATACAGGCGGTACGCCCAACCTACAAGCTATCGGTTTGGCGGTCGCTGCAGAGGAGTCGACTATGATCCTGCTCAACGCTGCCGATATTGTCTTCGGAGGTATTTACCTTATTTTTCTGACTTCTGTTGCGAAACGGGTGCTGGGCGCTTTTTTACCGGCCACCAACGTACTTCGGGCGGACGAGGAACATCCGGGCGGCTTTCCCGATCGCTCCTGGCAATGGCGCGAGGCGCTCCTCAGCTTGGGGGCAACGATCCTGGTGATCGGACTGACCGCAGGAGTTGTGTGGTTCATCACTGGCACTATCGAGCAGATTGCCTTGCTTCTGTTGCTGCTGACAACCTTCAGCCTGATGGCTACGCGCTGGCGGGCTTTACGCGAGCAGCACAGCAGTCAACTCATGGGCGAATATTTGCTGCTAGTCTTTAGCATTGCCTTGGGTATGTTGGCCGATTTTTCGGATATCGTCCGGGAAGGGTTGCTATATATGCAGTTTACTGGGGTGACGGTACTGGTGTGCATCCTTGTCCATCTATTGTTGTGCCGGCTCTTCCGGATCGATCGCGATACGTTCATGATCATTTCTACCGCTGCGATGTACGGCCCGGTGTTTGTACCGCAGATCTCGGCGGTATTAGGCCACCGGAGATTGTTGCTCACTGGTATTGCCATGGGTCTGCTGGGGTATGCGGTTGGCAATTACTTGGGAATCGGCTTGTATTTCTTGCTGAACTATTGGTGGAATTAGTGGCGGTAGCCCTTCCAGGTGCCGCCGTAACGGTAGTAATCGCCCTGTTTATACAATAGGCAGCAAGCTTGGCAAACAAATATCCAGCCCTGGCCTTTTTGAATTTGTACCCGAAACAGGGTGGTGTGTTCTTCTTTGCAGCGTTGACAGGTCTTGGTCTTCATACTAAGCCTTTTTCTTGCTTTCGATGCGAGATTTTACTGGATGCAGCTTTTTGCCTTCCATCTTGCGAATATCGCGGTAGTGCCGCTTGAGCCAGGTTGCCAGGCCGTCTAGCCCGGGGAAGAGTACTCGCTCGTTAATATTGGATTGATCGAGCTTGTCGCGGATTTCCCACTTGAGCTCGGCCGGAATGATGATTTTAAAATACCTTACGGCAGTTCGCTCCAGCCACTTACTAATGGTCAGGTTGGGATTCGACATCATGGAAAATACGGCGTATTGGTTGACGATCCGCTGGTCGATGGAGGGTGGCTCGAAAAACACTGCATAGGGCTCCTTCTTGAGCCGTTTCAGTTCGGTAAGCGAGTGTACCTCGCGCTCCAGCATCTCGGCGGTAAAAATGTGAGATCCTTCGTCTTCGATGATACAAGCCAGCTGATCAGGCAGGTAGTTTTTGGTATCTACGTAGTTGATGGCCCACAGGATGCCGTCTTTTTCAAAATTCAGAAAGTTAGCAGTAGCAAAGTGCAGGGCTACGAGCGGGGAATAGGTCCAGTCGAGCAGTCGCGTCGGCAGGCCGTGGTGCTGGGCCAGGGCCAGCCAGTTCCAGATGGAAAAGTTCTTGTCCTCGATTTGGGAATACTTGCGAAAATTGCGCAACAGGTGCTTTTCGAGGTGCGATTCGCCTAGGCGGTTCAGGGTTGTAGTGAGGTCGTAACTGGCATCTTCCATCCCCCGGTAGACATAGGCCGATCGGAACCGCTGTAATCCGCCCGACCAAGAGTCATGGAATAGGGATTCCATCAGCTCATTCCAATTTTGTACCTCAATCGATTTACCCTCCATCCGGTAATTTTTGGTAAAGGTAGTACTATTATAGGGTAAAACGATTGGGTAGGAAGGATGGTTCCTATGACAAAAGGCGGCACCTGATGGGAAGTGTCCGTTTTAATCGTTGGCATTTACTGCCATGAAATCTAGTGTTAAACTGCACAGGCTGCGCACGCCAAGGGTTAACCCGCTCTCGTCAATGTAAAAGTCGGGCGTGTGGTGGGGGGCTACCTCCACAGCTGCCTTGCCTTCGGGCATGCCGCCCAAGAAGAAGTAGAACCCAGGTACCTTTTGTGCAAAGAAAGAAAAGTCTTCAGCGCCCGTTTTTGCCGGACTCAGGATGACGTTTTTTTCTCCGGCCACGCGAAAGAGCGTCGGGATCATGTCCTGGGTAAGTTGCGGACTATTGACCGTCACGGGATAACCGATCTGAATGTCGACTTCGGCACGGGCGCCCCAGGCCTCAGCAATATTGATCGCTGTGCGCCGGATGCGCTCGTGGATCTGGCGTTGCATGGCCGTATCCAGTGTGCGAATAGTGCCGATCATTTCCACTTCCTCGGGGATAATGTTGTTGCGAACGCCGCCCTGGATTTTGCCGACGGTGATTACGGCCGCTTCTTTGGTGAGTTCCATTTGCCGGCTCACGATCATTTGCAAGCCCTGGATGATTTGGGCGGCGATAGTGATGGCGTCTTTACCCTGCCAGGGCGTCGAGCCATGTGTCTGCTTACCAATTACTTTGATGACGAATCGATCGGCTGCGGCCATGGTACCGCCGGGTTTATAGCGGATTTTGCCCACTTCGGTAAGGGAGTTGATGTGCAACCCGAAGATGACATCGATACCGTATTTTTCTATCACGCCCTCTTTGACCATGAGCTTGGCGCCGCCCTCTTCGCCGGGAGGGGCACCCTCTTCTGCCGGTTGAAAGATAAATACGACATTGCCCAGCAGTTGGTCTTGCATTTCGCTCAGAATCTGGGCTACCCCCATCAGGATAGCCACGTGGGTATCGTGGCCGCAGGCGTGCATAACACCGGTCTCTTGTCCCAAGTAGGTCGTTTTGACTTCAGAGGCGAATTCCACGGGGGTGCGCTCTGTCACGGGCAGGGCATCCATATCGGCGCGCAGCGCTACGGTGGGTCCGGGCTGGGTGCCGCGCAACAGACCTACCACACCAGTAACAGCCACTTCGGTCTCGACCTCCAAACCCAAGTCGCGCAGATGGCCGGCGACTACCTTGGCCGTATTGTATTCGCGGTTGCTGAGTTCAGGGTATTCGTGGAAGTAGCGGCGCCATTCAATAATCTGCTCTTCCAATGCGGCTGCCTTTTGGTCGACTATTTCCTGCCATTTCTGTGCCGGCAGGCTACAAGAAAAAACCAGGGTAAGCAAAGCAATCAGGAAAGTATATCTCATGCGGACAGGTTTGTACGGTTGAAGCTTCGTGAATTTGCCATTTTTTCTGCAGACGGCCAAAGGCATCGGAGCCATAGCCCCATTGCAACGAGGGTTAGCTAGGCCTGTTCTTGTTTCAGGGCTGCGTAATGCTGATAGAACAAGGGAATGGTTTCAATGCCCCGGTAAAAATTAAACAAACCATAGTGCTCATTAGGAGAATGGATGGCGTCGGAGTCGAGTCCGAAGCCCATCAGTACGGTTTTCACCCCTAAAACATCTTCAAAAAGCGCTACGATTGGGATGCTGCCTCCGCTGCGCTCGGGTATGGGCATCTTACCGAAAGTCGTTTCCATGGCTTTGGCAGCCGCCTGGTATTCGGGTGTATCAGTAGGCGTTACGACAGGTTGACCACCGTGGTGAGGCGTCACCTTCACTCTAACCGACGGGGGGGCGATGCTTTCGAAGTGCTCTTTAAAAAGCCGGGTAATGGTTTCGGGATCCTGGTTGGGCACGAGCCGCATGCTGATTTTGGCGTGGGCTTTCGAGGGCAGGACCGTTTTTGCGCCCTCGCCGGTGTAGCCCCCCCAGATCCCGTTCACATCGAGGGTAGGCCGGATGGAGGTACGCTCGCGGGTCGTGTAGCCGGCTTCACCATGGACGGACTGGATGTCCAGGTCATCCTGATAAGCTTTCAGGTCGAAGGGGGCTTCGTTCATCATGGCGCGCTCCGCCTTGCTTACCTCCACCACATCATCGTAAAAACCCGGTATCGTGATGCGGTTGTTTTCGTCCTGGAGGGAGGCGATCATCCTGGCCAAGATGTTGATCGGATTGGCAACGCCACCGCCGTAAACGCCCGAGTGCAGGTCGCGATTGGGTCCAGTGACCTCTACCTCTACGTAGCTCAGTCCGCGCAGACCGGTTGTGATGGAAGGGATTTCATTGGCGATAATAGAGGTGTCGGAAACCAAAATGACGTCACAAGCCAGGCGCTTGCGGTTCTCCCGCAGGAAGGTTTCCAGGTTTTCGGAGCCTACCTCCTCTTCACCTTCGATCATCATCTTTACGTTGCAGGGCAGGGCCTCGTTTTGCATCATGCTCTCGATAGCCTTGACGTGCATGAACATTTGTCCTTTATCATCGCAGGCACCGCGAGCAAAGATCGCACCATCGGGGTGGCGCTCGGTCTTTTTAATGACGGGTTCGAAGGGGCCGGATTCCCACAGTTCGACGGGATCGGCCGGCTGAACATCGTAGTGCCCGTAGGTAAGGACCGTTGGTAGGGTCGGGTTGATCATTTTTTCGGCGTATACGATGGGGTGTCCGTCGGTGGGTACGATCTCTACCGTGTCCATGCCGGCCCGGCGCAAGTAATCGGCCAGCATTTCGGCCGTTTTTGTCATATCGGCCTTGTGATTCGGGTCGGCGCTGACCGAGGGTACCCGCAGGAGTTCGAGCAGCTCTTGGAGATACTGTTCTTTGTGGTCTTCGATGTATTGTTGTACGTTTTGCATGTTTGGATATTTTGAGGTTAATGTAAAAAAAATGAACATATAAAAAGGCCACCATTAAAAAATATGGCCCAGGAAATCGAGCCGGCCGGGCGCCCAGCGTTCGGCGCCGAGTGGTTTCACCATCAGGCCTTCGGGCATGGGGCGGTCGATCAGCCCAATGCTTTGGTGATGCTGGATGAGCAGCCAGCGGCATTGATTGTTGACTTCTTTGAAACCCCACCTCCGGTAGACATCCTGGTCGCGGGTAAGGAGAAGCAGGAAATCAATGCGGTGGCGGCGCCCCAGATCCTCCAGTTCAAGCAGCATTTTGGTGGCGACCTTCTGGTTTTGAAAGTCTTTGGCTACACAGAAGTCGGTCACTCCGAAGATGCGCCGCACCTGGTGGTTGTTGTTCACCAGCCGGTATTCTACCGACATTTGTCCCAGCAGTGTGGTTTCGTCCCAGGCTAAAAAGCGGAAATGCGGGCACTGGCGAAAGTAGATCTTTCCGGAGGGGTACTCGGGGAAAGACTGCTGGAGCAGCTCAGCGATGGCAGCTACCTGGACAGGGCTTAAGGCAAAATCTTCAATTCTTTCAATGCGCATGATGCCAATACAGTAAAACGCTTAGCTGATGTGTTCGCGCAGCAGCTCGTCGAGCTCGTTTTCGGAGAGCTTCCGTTGCAGCGCCCCTTCCAGAGCAAAAGAAATGAATCCCGACTCTTCCGAGACGACGAAGGCTGCTACCTCGGCCCGTTCGGTAATGCCTACGGCCGCTCGGTGACGTAACCCGGCTGCCTTGGGCAAATTAGGGTTCTCCGATACGGGTAAAATACAGCTAGCCGCTAAAATTTTTCCTTGATTAATAATGACTGCCCCGTCGTGCAGGGGGCTGGATTTATTAAAAATGCTTTCAATAAGTGATTCTGAAATCAGGGCATCCAGCGCGATTCCCGAATTCACAATACCCTCCAGGTTGGCGTTTTTCGCCATAACGATGAGGGCACCGACGCGTTTTTTGCTCATGCGTAACATAGAAGACCGTACCGCCCGAATTTGCCGGTCGCGTTCGGCCGTGTTTTCCGTATCGCGATTCAACATGCGCCCCAAAAAATTGGATCGACCGCGTAGAGCAGAGTTGCCGAGAAAGAGCAAAAACCGGCGGATTTCCTGCTGAAAAATAATAATAATTAAGATAACCCCCACGCTAAAAAACTGTTGCAGGAAACCGGCCAACAGGTCCATTTCCAGCTGATTGACCAAACCCCAGATGACATAAAGGGTAAGGACGCCGATAAAAATATTGAAGGCGATATTTCCGCGCAGCAGTCGGTAGAGCTGGTACATCAGGTATCCCACAATCAGGATGTCTATGATGTCCCAGATGCGAACGGGTAGAAAACCAATTTGGAAAAGAAAACTCTGCATTGCTATCGCCTCGTAAATGATTTAAGGGGTAAACCCACGGTCTACTCTACCCTACTAAAAATCGGGTAGCGGTAAATTATTAGGATTGATCTGTA
>CAZHCA010000027.1:0-60670 GCA_964530825.1 uncultured Saprospiraceae bacterium | reverse complement strand
CCACCTTCGGTGGCCGGAATTTCTTAGCCGCACCCAGAGGGTGCTAAATAGTTACTATTTTCATATTATGCCATTTTTCAAAACTGCCGGCACCAGCCGGTCTTACCCTCCAGCCTTGGCTTATGCGCGAAACCCAGTTTATCGAGCAGAATAAAGACAAATGGGCCGAATTTGAAAGAACGCTGACTTCTCCTTATCAGGATCCCGACAAGCTGAAAGAAATCTATATTCAGGTAGCCGACGACCTGTCTTTTTCCCGCACGTTTTACCCCAACCGCTCGGTGCGTGTCTATCTGAACGGCCTGGCGCAGCGAATCTTTCTTCAGGTTTACCGCCGCCCGCGCTCTAATGGGCAAAGATTCCTGCGCTTCTGGACCGATGAGCTGCCCCGGGTTATCTACGAATCGCGGCGGGCATTCCTCCTTTCTTTTCTAGCGTTCTTGCTAGCTTTCGTGATCGGCATGTTGTCGAGCGCCCGGGATCCCGATTTTCCGGCCCTCCTTTTGGGGCAAAGCTATATCGATATGACCGAAGCCAATATTGAGTCGGGTGACCCCATGGCAGTCTATAAGGCGCGCGACCAATTCGGCATGTCACTAGGCATTACGTTTAATAACCTCTTTGTGGCTTTTTTGACCTTTGCCTTCGGCGCCGTTTTCGGCATCGGTACCCTCGCCATTTTGATCAGCAACGGCATTATGGTCGGGGCCTTTCAATACTTTTTCGTACAAAAAGGATTGTTCCGAGAGTCCTTTCTCACCATCTGGACGCACGGCACGTTGGAGATTTTCGCAATTATCATTGCCGGTGCTGCTGGGTTGACGATGGGTAGCGGACTGCTATTTCCCGGCACCTACGCTCGCAATAAGGCATTCCAGCAATCAGCCCGGCGAGGTGTGAAGATCATGCTCGGCATTGTTCCCGTATTCATCCTGGCGGGATTTATCGAGGGCTTTCTTACCCGTTACACAGAGACCCCCGATTGGATCCGCTTATTGTTCATTATTTTATGCTTGCTGTTTGTAGTACTGTACTTCGTTGTATATCCCTACGTGAAAGCCCGGCAGCACGAATTTGCTACCCTGCCCATGCCCGATCTGCCACCAACGCTCGAAGCGCCATTGTCTCTTAATCAGATTAAAACGCCTGGGGAAATCTTCGCTGCCGTTTTTGCTTTCCTGCGGACCGAATTTAGCCGGATAGCAGTGATTAGCCTATTTACCGCAGTAGTTTACACGGCAAGTGTATTCCTGACAGCGCCGGCGCCGGCCGATCAATTGTTTTATTTTCCGGAGGGTATCTTCGCTTCGCTCCGCAATTTGGGTCAGTTTTTTGTTAATCCCGAATCGCCATGGGTGCCTTTCCTGAGCGGCACCAGTTTAACCCTGCTTACCCTTCTCGTCCAGAAAAGGTTTATCCAAAAAGCAGTGGGCCAACAACATACCATTTCCCTACCCAATTTGTTCCTAGTCATGGGCGGGGTGGCTGGCTTTCAGCTTATCATGATAACTAAAGACTGGTACACCGTTTTTTTGGTGGCTGCCTTGGGCGGTATTATTCTGCTCTGGAATTACATCGCCCAACTGGAAATAAAAAACGATGAAAATGTACCTACCCTTCTGGTTAAGTCCTTAGGGAATCAATACGCCAGGGTATTGGGTTTGTTCCTGATAATGCTGCTGGCAGGTGGTCTGTTTTTTACCATTCTCGACACCTTTTTCCTTTGGACCTATCTGGAACTCATTACCTGGATCATCGCTTTGCCATCCGGCCAGATGGAACTGTTTGGCCAGATCTTTTTAACTTTCGTTACGATCTTTCTGTTCCATATCTTGTATGCCATGACCGTTGTCGCCTTTGGCTTCCTATACCATAGCCTGAAAGAAATCCGGTACGGTATACATCTGTCCATGCAGGTTCAGGAAATCGGGGAAACCAATAAAATACGCGGGATAGAACGAGAAGCCTAAGAAGAAATGCAGGTCAAAAAAATTACATGGTTAAGCCTGATATGGGTGGGTGGATTGATGAGTTTGTCCGCTGGGCTTTCGGCACAATCGGAGGAGCCGGCCGCTTTTAACCGCGATTCGTGGCAGGAAATGGTGAAAGACCTCCATTACGAGGATGACCGGGTTCCGGAGCGCATTTCCGAAGAGGCGGCACGGCAAGAAGGAGCCTCCGCTGAGCGTAAGCCGCTCATTTCGTTGGATTGGGGGCCTGGCCTGACGCGGGCAATGCTGATCATTATGGGTGTGCTGGTCATGGCGATTCTTATCTGGGTATTGGTAAACTACTTGAACGGACCCAAAAACCGGAGGGTACCCACTAACCAGCAACTTCACTTGGCCCTTGAAGAGGTTGAAGAAAATCTGCACCAGTCAGATATCGATCCCCTGATCGAGCGAGCCGTGCAGGAGCAGCGCTACGACCTGGCGGTTCGCCTGTACTACCTGAATGTATTAAAGCGGCTCTCCCGACAGGGTTGGATTAGGTGGCAAAAAGACAAAACCAACCATCAGTATTTGCAAGAAATGCGCGAGCGAGCGGTCTTCGGCGACTTCCGGGAACTTACACGCATTTTCGAACGGGTATGGTACGGAGGCTTTGCCCTTTCGGCTTCCGACTTCGACCCTATCGCAAAGCAATTTCAGGCGTTTTTGCGACAAACCAAAAATGTCCCGGTAAGCTAAGGGCTTATGAAAAGAAGATCGCTAATTCTCATACTGATTATTATTGCTGCCGCCGTCGGCGTATTATTTGTCTTGCTCTGGCGGTCAAATGGTCAGCGGTATGATTGGCGTCCCAACTATCGTGGCAACAGCCTCGAGCCATACGGTGCCCAGGTCCTCAAGCACCTGCTGGACGAGCACGCCCGCACGACCGAACTCTCGACCATCCGTGACACCTTGCGTAGCCAACTGAAACCCGATAGCACCCTGCATGCGAATTACGTATTTATCGGAGAATCCATGTACATCGACTCAGCAGATGTGCAGGCCATGCTTGCCTTTGTAGAGACAGGTAATCGAGCGTTTATCCTGAGCCGCTCTCTTCCCTTCGATCTTATGTTTTACCTCTACTACGAAGAGTGTAACGGTTATGCTTGGGATGGAATGCAATACGTGCAGGATACACTTATCCAGGTACGCTTCGATGCAGCGCATTTACCGCAAGACCAGTGGGGGCCCTACCGGTTCTGGCAACGCGACCAAGTGGAATTCACCAGCTGGCCTTATTTCGACGATGCAGTCTTCTGTGGTTTGCCCAATGGACTGGAGCCGATAGGTTCTTTCAATGATTACTACGTTAACTACGTACGTATCCCTTACGGTGCAGGATATTTTTTCTTGCACTCCAATCCCTTGTTGTTTACCAACTTCCACTTGCGGGACGAAAAAAAATTAGCTTATGCCGAACAGGTCTTCGAACCTTTGCTAGCAGGACCGGTATACTGGGACGAGTACAGCAAAGTAGCCGAATGGATGAATCCGGATCAATCCAGAAGGCAGCGTGACTTAAGCCGGCCCAGCCCATTAAGCTTCATTCTTCGTCAGCCCGCCTTGGCCTGGGCCTGGTACCTGTTGTTGGGAGCCGCCGTTTTATTTATTGCTTTCCGGGCTAAAAGAAGGCAGCGGGTCATACCGGTACTGGAAGGAAATCGAAACACGTCTCTCGAGTTCTTATCGAGCATCGGCCAGCTGTATTTCCAACACAACGACCACCGCAAACTCGCCGTACAGCAATCGCAGTTATTTCATCATTTCTTACGCGAACGCTATCAACTGAACCGCCAGGAAGAACAACAACCCGGTTTCTTGGACCGGCTGGCTGCTAAGTCCGATCTGCCTGCCGGGTTCCTGCAACAATTGCTGAACATGGATGGCAATATTCAGCGCGCCACGTTTGTTTCAGGAAATACGCTCATCGAATGGCACCAAAAATTAGATTATTTTTATAAAAATTGTAAGTAAGCGCAATCGACCTGGTAAACAAGAACCGTTATGATGGAAGAAGACTATAAGGATCCCAACCAACCGAACGATGATAGTGAGTCGCTTCGCCAACTGCCACCAGAGTTGCCGCCGAACGCTCCCCGCGAATCTGAAAATACCCCACGTATCGATCTCACGCCGGTCCAAACTGTCGGCGACCGGGTACGCGCCGAAATAGGCAAACTTATCATCGGCCAACACGAATTGGTCGACTTGCTGTTGGTCTCCCTTTTTTCGGTTGGGCACGTATTGCTAGAGGGAGTGCCGGGTATCGCCAAAACCATGACGGCCAAGCTGCTCGCCCAAACCCTGGATGTTGATTTTTCACGCATCCAATTCACGCCCGACCTGATGCCTAGCGACGTGATCGGCACTACGGTCTTCAACATGAAGTCGTCAGAGTTTTCCTTTAATGCAGGTCCTATCTTTGCCAACATCGTCCTGATCGACGAGATCAACCGGGCGCCGGCTAAAACCCAGGCCGCTCTTTTTGAAGTCATGGAAGAGGCCCAAGTCACCGTCGACGGGGTCACCTACCCCATGGATTATCCCTTTTTTGTGGTCGCCACGCAGAACCCCATCGAACAAGAGGGTACCTACAAACTGCCCGAGGCCCAATTGGACCGCTTTTTGATGAAAATCAACCTCAAGTACCCTTCCTTGGAAGAGGAAAAGTCCATCCTGCGCCGCTTCCGGAATGCGTTTACCGTCAACATTCGCGACATCGCGCAAGCCGTTTTTTCCGTAAAGGAACTCCGCCAATGCCGCCACCTGATCGAGCAAATCCACATTAAGGAGCAGCTGCTGGATTATATTGCTGCCATCGTACATCAAACTCGCTCCCATGGCGACCTCTTCTTAGGCGCCAGCCCGCGCGCTTCCCTCGCCTTGCTCAAGACATCGAAAGCCGTTGCAGCAATGAACGCCCGCGACTTTGTAACGCCCGACGACATCCAATACGTCGCATACCCCGTGCTCAATCACCGGGTTATTCTGACGCCCGAACGCGAGATGGAAGGGAGAACCACAGAGGAGGTAATTGAAAGCATCGTCAGGAATATTGAAGTCCCGCGCTAATGAAGAAATTTCTGGCTTCCCTGTATCTGAGCGGACGTTTCTTCTGGTTGTGGAGCGGCCTCATCACTCTTTTTATTTTTGCCTTCCTCCTGCCGGCTCTGCTACCGGTGGCCCAATTATTATTCATCCTGCTGTTAGCGGTTGGGCTGGTAGATGGGCAGCTACTTTATCGGCCGGAACAAACCGTCCGGGCCGAACGCCATCTGCCGCCACTGCTATCGCTGGGCGACCAGAATCGAATCCGGGTGCGGCTGACCAATACCGGGCAACAGCGACTGCATTTGCGCCTAATCGATGAGTTGCCCATACAGTTCCAAATCCGGGATTTCGAAAAAGCCCTCACTATGGGTCCCAGGGAAGAGAAAGGAATTCAATACGAACTCCGGCCAACCGAACGCGGTGATTATGCTTTCGGCGATTTACAACTTTTTGTGCGCTCCCGGATCGGATTGGTAGAGCGCCGCATTACCGTCCCACAGGCCGCCAAAGTTAGCGTCTATCCCTCCGTAGTCCAGATGAAGCAGATTGAGCTACTGGCATTCGACCGGCTCAGTTTTTTCCAAGGAGTAAAAAAAATTCGCCGTATCGGACATAGCTATGAGTTCGAGCAAATTAAAAACTATGTCCGAGGTGATGACTACCGCAGTATCAACTGGAAAGCCAGTAGCCGCCGTGGAACGCTGATGGTCAATCAGTACGAAGACGAACGGGCCCAGCAGGTCTACAGCATCATCGACAAAAGCCGGGTCATGCGCATGCCATTTGCTGGTTTAAGCCTGATGGACTATGCCATCAATACCAGTTTAGCCATTTCTAATGTAGCCTTACAAAAACACGACCGGGCAGGACTTATCACCTTTTCGGACAAGTTAGGCGCTAGTGTAAAAGCCGATAGCCGGCCCATTCAACTCAATAAAATCCTGGGTGCTCTTTACAAGGAAAAGGAGCGACCCTACGAGGCCAACTACGAACTGCTTTATTTCGTCACCCGCAAGCTGATCACCGGGCGTAGCCTTATTCTGCTGTACACCAATTTCGAAAGCACCTACGCATTGGAGCGGGTACTCCCTATTCTGCGCCGCATAAACCGGCTGCACCTGCTGGTCGTCATCTTTTTTGAAAATACCGAAATCCGGGAGTTTGTCGAGCAGCCGGCTACCACGATGGAGGGTATTTACCAAAACACTGTGGCCCGTAATTTTTTGGCCGAGAAAAGCCAAATGGTTCAAAAGCTTCGCCAATATGGAATCCAGGCCATCCTTACTCCACCTGCCGATCTGTCGGTCAACACGCTGAATAAATACCTCGAACTCAAGTCGCGCGGGTTGATCTAAAAGTGGAAATATACCTCCTTATAATCGCCGGCAAACGCCAGCACACCCCTAAAGCTAATTGAGTAAAACCGCCTTTTTGCCGGCACGTACTAGGGTAAGCCATTCCAGTTGCCTAAAAGAAGCGCCTGTTTACACTCAGGGCAGAATTACGAATTCGGTACGCCGGTTCTGTTGGCGGCCGTTGGGCGTTTCATTCGATGCGATGGGTTTTTCTTCACCATAACCCCGATATTGCAGGCGTTCGGCATCAATACCCCGGTCGACCAAGAATTCGTAGACAGCCTTGGCGCGCGCTTCGGATAGCTGCTGATTATCTTTGGGCTGCCCAACATTGTCGGTGTGTCCGTTCACCTGAATCCGCAATTCCGGATTATCAGCCAGCATACGATACAAACGTTTCAATTCCTGCTCGGACTCCGGCCGGAGTTCGTCGGATCCGGTATCGAAAAAAACATTTCTCAGCACTACCGGATCACTGGGCTCCGGTCCGGTTTTTTCTTTTTCTGGGATGGGCTCCAGACTGATGGACAGGCGAATTGGGTCGACGGCCGAGCTTACGGTACCCAAGTCGAAATGCTCGGAGAAAAAAAGATAGCCATCTTCCGAGGCCGTAAATGCATAGTCCTTGCCAAGGGGTAGGGGAACTAGAAAATCACCGGATACACCGGAGCGTACGACAATGGGGTTTATGGCCACTTCCTTGAGCGGCACAATTTCCACAGTAGCCGACAGGGGCGCCCCCGTTTGTGCATCCGTGACGGTGCCGGCCACATAAGTGGTAGCTGCCGGCCGCAGGGCAGCCGGTAAATCAAATGCATAAAGGTCTGTATTCCCCGAGCGGAGGTCGTCGCTGCGATCTAGCATGTCACTGGCAAAGAAGGCCCGTCGGCCGTCCAGGCTTACGAATAGTGCACCCTCATTGGCTATGGTATTGATGGGATAGCCTAGGTTTTGCGGCGCTGACCAGCGTCCTGCACTATCGAGCCGTGACAAAAAAAGGTCGAATCCGCCCATACCCAAATGTCCGTTCGACATGAAGTACAGGGTTTTACCATCGGGATGAAGGAAAGGCGCTTGTTCGTCTTTGGTGGTATTGACCGGTTCGCCTAAGTTTTCGGGCTCCGACCAGCGGCCATTGGCTTGCAACCGGGTCAGCCAAATATCGCGACCGCCCACTCCACCCTTACGGCTACTGCTAAAGAGCAACGTCCGGCCCGTTTCCGACAATACCGGTTGCGATTCCCAGCTCGGAGTATTGACCGGCGAACCTAAGTTTCGCGGTGGGGACCAACCTTCTTCTTCGCGGCGGGAAAAATAAATATCGCAGCTACCCATACCGTCGCGCCGGTTGCAAGCCGTAAAAAAAAGATAGCGCCCGTCGGGTGATATAAAATGGGCGCCCTCATTGTCGAGGGTGTTGATATTTGGTAAGGGTGTGCCGGCCGACCAGCCATCGGGTCCGCGTTGGCTGAGGTATATGTCTTCTTGCCCCCGAACAATGCGGGTAAAGATCATAGCCTGTCCGTCGGCTGTTAAGGCAGGAAGGTACTCTGGCGCAGTTGTATTGACCGCCCCTCGTAAGGGCTTGGGCTGAAAAGCGACAGGATTGGCAACCGCCTCAGCAGCAAAACGGGACCTTTCTAAATAACCCTCCCCGGCTTGGCGGCGGCGATGAGTTGCGGGTGAGTGCTTCAGGTAAGATGAGAAGGTTTCGGCAGCCGTTTCGTACTTGCCCATTTTAAACTGCGTCACTCCCAGCCGGTACCAAACCTCAGGATCAAAATCGGGCGCCCGCTTGAGCGCTTCTTGGAAAGTTTGCTCGGCCCGATCCAGGTCATCCATCTCGTATTGGATGGACCCCAAGAGCAAATAAGGCTCGATTAAGTTCTCATCAGCAGCAATGAGTTCCAGCAGCAAATTTCTGGCATCTTCAAAACGCTCGCTCCGGCTGGCATCCAGCGCCCGTTCGTATTGCCTGCGGTATTTATTGCGCGCCTGCTCGATAGAAGATTGCCCAGACAGGGTCGTTAGCAAACCACATATTCCCAACACTATAAATAACAACGACCTCGCTAGAACCATAATAAGGATTTTCTCTGGCAAACGCATAAAGTGTCAGATAAGTTATCTCATCACTAGACAGGCTTGGCAGCGAGCAAGCACATAGAAAATAAAACCTATACTAAAATGCTTGATTGGTTACAAAAACTGTTATCTTTATGTTTAGTAATTAGTACATGATGCCTTTTAGAAGCGCTTAATCAGTAGAGTTCTATCTCTATTCATGCAAAATCAAAGAGAAGTATTCTTTTAATTAAAAAAGGCGCCTTTCGATTTTCATCGAGGCGCCTTTTTTAATTCCTACCCTGTCTGTGTCTGCGTATTGAATTCAGGGGTATTGCTGTAATAGATGGGCCGCGCGTTTCGAACCGATGCTGGCCGCTTTTTTCCAATCTTCCTGAAAACCGTTTTTGCCGGCTTTTTGCAGCGCTATACCGCGGAAGAGGAAAATTTCGGCGTCGGTTAGATCGGTTGCCGCCCCTTCGCATTTGGAGCACTGATCGAAGGCCTGAATAGCGGAGGCATGGTCGCCTTTGGTAAGTAAAGCGCGGCCATAATCAAAAAAAGCTTTCTTGCGGGTTTCGAAATTCGGGTTATCCGGTGTAAAGGCGCGCTTCGTAAACAGTTTTAATTCGAAAATCGCCTTGTCGATTTCTTCTTGCTCGAGGTGGCACTCGCCTTTAAGGCGGCGGGCTCTCCAATAAATAGGCTGATGCGGAATCGAATTTTTAATCGCATTGCTCAAGTCGTCGATCGCCTCCGCATAGCGCTGCTGCTGCATGGCTATCAGGGCACGGCCAAGATAGGCATCAGGCGTATTCGGGTTGATGTCGATACTTTTAGTAAAATCGTAGATAGCATCTACGATGTTATTCAGCCGGAAATTAACATAACCGCGGCGCTCGTAGGCCAGCGCGTGTCGCTCGCACTTATCAATCGCCCGGCTCAATGCTCGAATCGCTTCACTTTCGCGCCCGTCCTCTTTGACGAGCTCCCGCCCGCTCAAAAAAGATTGAACCGCCGTTTTATCGCTGCGGGGCTCGATAAGCACTTGCTGGATTAGCTTGCCCTCGTTGAGCATCCAGGCATGGATGCTACCTGCCACAGCGTACTGGGCAATAAGCTCCAGCAAACTCGTTGTGTTTTTCCAAGCTTTTTCACTACCATTGACGATAGCGCGGGGTATTTCTAGATTGTGGGAGGCTTCATTAAAGATCTCTTCCTCTTTGAGAACGATATCATTTTTATAGTAGACCTCCACCCGATGCTGAACAGTGTCGACCACCTTGGCATACGTGCGTGCACTGCCAAACTCGAGGTGACCGGATATGATAATTTTAAAAGTCATTATGCTGCGATTTATCGGATCTAAATATTGAGGAATATCATTACTTACGTTGCTTCAAAACTTCTATCAGTCCAGTACGTCACGGACAAGTGCAGCGTTTCGATAGACGAAAAGTCGTCCTGCCGTGTGAATATCTATTACACAGCAAAAAACCGAACATAGTCTAATGCCATTTCTCGAAGCATACAAGCGTACATACGCTTTGTGCAGAAAAGCGGCAAAGAGGCCTGACTAATCGTTCTTATCTACGCCCTTTATGGGCAATCTTGTAAGTGAAATCTGAAGTACGGTAATGTACTAAGGTACTAAGTGGGGTACTGATTTCTTTCCGGCAACGATTAACAAAGATCGTCAAGAAAACGTTACCACGCAAGCCTGATCACCAAAAAACTTAATAAAAAATTAATTTAGGGATATTCAAAAAAACACGCGACACCCTTCTGAGCAGTTTTGGCAGATGTCAATATTGTCGCGCCCTCCAAGCAGTTGCCAACGAAAATTCTGGTAGGCTCTGCTTTGCCATATTTCCTGCAATGACATTTCTTGCAGCTTTCCTAGCTGGTGGCGTGCATCTTTATCAAAACAACAGGGTAAAACGGCACCGTCCCAGGTAATCACACAACTGTGCCAGAGTTTCCAGCAATGCGGTGTAAGGGCGTGTTTGGGTTCATACCGACCGTCCGGAAGCTTGCGGTAACGCGTGTACCGCTCGATAGTGGGAATTAAAGGGTTGCCATTTTCGTAATCGTATACCTGAGCAGATTTGAGTTTGACCTCATCCACACCTATTTTACGAGCCAGTTGCTTTACTTCATCTATTTGGTGCTCACTAGGCCTCACCACTAAAAATTGAAAGATGATGTAAGGGTGGGATTTACCTAAGGCGTGCCTCCAGGCCACTACATTGCGCGCTCCTTCCAGCACCTGTTCCAGATCGCCACCCCGTCGGTACTGTTGGTAAACCTCCTGGGTGGCACCATCTACTGAAATGATTAGGCGGTCGAGTCCAGAAGTAACCGTTCGTTTTGCATTTTCATCATTTAGGAAGTGGCCGTTCGTTGAAGTAATGGTGTATACCCCCTGCTCGTGAGCGTATTGCACCATATCTAGAAAGGCAGGATTGATATAAGGCTCCCCTTGGAAGTAAAAAATGAGATACCAAAGATGATCGCCCAATTCGCTCATCGTTTTTCGGAAAAAATCCGGACGCAGGTTTCCGGTAGGCCGAGTGAAAGCGCGTATTCCGCTCGGACATTCCGGGCATCGCAAGTTACAGGCCGTCGTCGGTTCGATCGAGACCGTAAACGGAAGCCCCCACTGAACCGGGCGGCGCAGGATACGCATTAAAACATAGGAGCTTAAAATCTTGGCAGCATTCCATAGCTTACGCAGGCGCATCTTGCGCAGAAAACGCAGGGCATCCGCTAGCTTAGCGTTCCTGATCATTGTATTGAAAATCAACGGGTTCATCAATCTTAATCACGCGCACTTCCGTGCGGCGATTATATTGGTGCTGGTCTTCGGTACACGGCCTGCCGTCGTTGCATTCATTACGCAAGCGTGCCTCACCGTAACCGAAAGCCTTAATCCGGAAGGGGCTGATGCCTTTACGCACCAAAAACTGTTTGGCCGACTCGGCCCGGCGCAGGGAAAGGGCCAAGTTATAGTCGTCGGGACCGCGTGCGTCGGTATGGGCGCCCAGCTCGATTTGCATGCTGGGATAAATTTTCATTAGGCGTGCCAGGGCTGTGAGTTCACGGGCCGCGCCGGATCGAATAGCCGACTTGTTAAAGTCGTAATAAATGTCTTCCAGTACGATTACCGTCCCTTCACGCAGGGGCTTTCGTACGACGCCTTCCGTTAGAGGATCTAGTTCCAGGTCGACCGAAAAAGACCGGCTTCCCCGTACACGCTCGGTCGAAAGGCTAGTCTCCGTAGACCGGTAGCCCTGCTTCTCTCCTCTAATCGAAAAGCCGCAGCCCAAATCCAGACAATATTCATACCGGCCATCCAGTCCCGACCGTACGGTAGTCTCCTCGCCGTTGCATCCATTCACAATGCGTATAAGCGCATTGGGGATGGGTACGCCGTATGTCTCACTCAAAACGTACCCGGAAAGGCTGACACACCGATTAGGTTCAAGTTGAATTTTAACCCCTTCCGCTCCGGACCGACTGTCGGGATCGTAGATAATTTCTTGGGTCTGAAAACCTGGCTTACTAACCAGGATCAAATATTCTTTATCGCGTTCGAGCCGGAGGCGCGTGACGCCCGCATCGTCAGTCACAAAGGCCGGGTCGCCTAGTTCGTCTTCCTGCTTACGGATGAGCTTAAGCCTCAGGTCGCCAGACTGGCCCGAAGCAGGTACCAGGTCCAGGTTGTACAATTCCTCGTCATTGACCACACCGTCTTCATTGCGTTCGTAAATGCGGATCGATACATTGCTAGCTTCCCGCCCGGTCTCTGCATCTACAACTTCGATTGCTGTTTCTTCCAACTGCGCTTCGGCTTCCTCTTCAGCCATACGCACCAAAAGTGGGGTGGTTAGGGCTTCGAAAACGTAAATATCGTCTTTGCCGAAGCCGCCTGATCGATTAGAGGTAAAGTATCCGCGCATACCGTCTTCCTCCAGCAATAAACCGAAGTCATCAGCATCGGAATTGAAATCATCGGGCAAGGCGGTCACTTCCCCCCACTGATTCGTACTGACGTCGATCATGAAAAGATCCAGCCCGCCGTTCCCCGGATGGCCGTCGGAGGAGAAGAATAAGGCGCCACTGGAGTGAATATAGGGAAATACCTCGTTTTTACTGGTATTGACGTCGGGGCCCATGTTTATCGGGTCAGTCCAGCCCTCGCCGTCGCGGTCAACGAAGTAGATATCCCAACCCCCAAAGCCGCCAGGCCGGTCCGAGACAAAATAAAGGCGTTTGCCATCTTCTGACAGGCTGGGGTGCATACAGGAGTAATCGTCATTATTGAAAAGAAGTTCTTTAATGTTTTCCCAGTCAAAAGCACCACGTTCGGCCCGGTAGATTTTGAGCTTAACTTTCCCGTCAGCACCTGGCTTAACCACCCCATTCTCCATATTGCTGCGGGTAAAGAAGATCTTTTCGCCGTCTTCTCCGAAACTTACCGGTCCTTCGTGCAATTCAGAGCTGATTTCCAGCGAAAATTTGTCCGGCCGAACCGGCATATCGTTCAAATCTAACTCGGCGTAGTAGAGTTCGAAGTACGTCTCGCCCAGGGTTTCGTCAAAAAGCCCAACCTGGCGGCGGGATGATACAAATACGATCCCCTCTTCGTAAAACATGGGCGAGAACTCCAGGTGTTCTGTATTGATTCCTGTCGCATTGCGCAGCCGGACCTGGGTCGGCATCTCCGGCATCTGGGCATGTGCACCATGCCCTCCGATTGCAATAAACAACAAGCAAGTAAATAAGCGCACAATAGCCGGGCTTTTGTGAATCAATAAAAATCAGGCCGCGGCGCTTCCACGTCCGGCTCCTCCTCTTTCGACTTGCCTGAGAAGTAATAAAACAGCGTACCTTCTACACTTCCGTTGTTGTAGTTCCGCAACTCGGATAGGGTAGCATCGTAGGCTAAGCCAAAATACAGGTTTTCGGTAATGTCTGCACCCAAAATCAAGGAAACGGCCTCCCCAAAGCCGGTCTCCCGCGATCCCCCCACCCTGTAGGAGGCCCCAGCGTAGAATTTTTCCATAAACTGTACCATCATGTTGAAATCGGCATCGAAGGGTGCGTTTTCCACGTATTTTAGAAGTACATTTGGCTGTAGTTTTACCCCGTCACTAATGGGTATGGTTGTCCCACCCATGAGATAAAGGTGCAATACCTCCCGCGAAATGGTACCCTGGGCATCCGAAAGGTCGATGTTGTTTTGTAAAAAACGCGGAATCGAAAGCCCCACGTAAAACTTGGGATTGTAGTAATACAGACCAGCGCCGAAATTGGGCACAAACTTGCTTTGGCTGCCGACCGGAATGGCTTCGTCGATGCCTACCGGTTGCGTACTCACTACATTGGCGTAATTGACATTTATCCTGCGCACCGAGGCCGACAGTCCCAGTCGTAAATACCCACGAGCAACTTCCAGCCGGTAAGAATAAGCGCCTTCCAAAGTGTACATCTCCGTGATGCCGAAAGAATGGCGCAGAATATTTCCTCCTACACCAATTTTATTGGAAGCTAACGACATATCGAAGGTCACCAATTGGGTCTGCGGCGCCCCATCGATTCCCAACCACTGGCTGCGGACGAGGGTTCCGATATTTGTCCCCCCTTCACTACCAGCGTAGGCAGGGTTGAGCCCTAATCGGTAATTCATGAATTGGGTATACTGTTCTTCCTGTTGAGCTAAAAGAGCGCTCTGCCAAAGGCCGGCTAAGACAATGATCAGGAGTAGTTTTCGAAACATAATAATGTTTTTTATCAGGAGCCTGAAGAGCCGGTCGCCATGACTGGTCACGGCTCTGCCGGCAGTTTTATCTTTGAATAATTAAGTAACCATTTTGGTCGGGTGTGCGGCCATCTCCGAAGTTAACGATGTAATAGTAGGTCCCGGTAGGCAGATCTTCTCCGTTGAAAGTACCACCCCATTGATTTTTATAAGGTCGCTCGGACCGGAATACTTCGTCTCCCCAACGGCTGAAAACGATAACCTGGCTGTTGGGAAAGCGATTTTCATCCAGCAGGCAGGGGATGGCGAATACGTCGTTGATGCCATCGTTATTGGGTGTGATGATGTTGGGCACAGTACAGCTTGCATCGCCTCCTACTTCGAAAGTAGCAACGGCCTCAACGCACTGGCATGCATCGCTGCACAGCTCGTAAATCAATTGATCGGTACCCACGAAATTAATATCCGGCAAATATTCAAACCGGCCGTTACCAAGATCCCGGATTTGACCACGCTGCGGAGGCAGGACGATACCTACGGTCGTATTCGGAGGTACGGAATCATTTTCGGTAAAATCGACGATAATGGATTCTCCAAAGCTCACCTGATAAGCGTCATTGAACGGCAGCGGCGTCTGCTTAAAGTTAATGACTACCGTATCGCGGCTGGCATCGCCACAGATCCCGTTATCAATCGTCCAAATGAGCGTGTTGGTTCCGGTCCGCAGGTTGGTAACCACAGTTCCGGGGTCACCGGCATTTCCAAAGCGAATAGCTGCATCGGCCGACGACCAGCGCCCTCGGCTCCCCTCACTGGGCGGATCGGCCGCCAGCTGGGCAAAACGGTCGCGGTTACAGACTGTCTGATCGGGGCCGGCGAAAGGGTCAGGGTCCGAACTCAGAACTAGTACTTCGTCCAGCAATTGACCACAAGTACTGTTCACGCGCCAGGTGAAAGTGTAAAGATTACCAGGTTCTAAGCCGGTGACCAAGGTATTGGGGTCGGTCGGATCGGCGATCTCAACCCCGAGCAACTCTTGCACCTGGCTTTGTTCCCAGCGACCAGGCGCATCGACCGTAGCTTCCGCTCCAAGTTGAACCTCCCTCAAGGCACAGCCCGTAATGTCGGTGCCGGCATTCGCATTTTCTACCCGGCTGACATCGATGACTACATCATCGAAAGTATAGTCGGTGCATACCCCGTTGGAAAGGGACCAACGGAAGGTATAAGACTGTCCGCCATTCAGTCCGTTAACGGTAGTGGCAGGTTGGTCGGGATTTGCAATTTGCACCTCTAGTGAATCGTCGCCGACAAAAGACCAACGGCCGGTACCCACTGACGGCGCCTGTGCGTTGAGCGTGATGACCTCATTCTCGCAAAAGGGAGCATCTGCTCCTGCAAAAGCGTCGTTATCGGGCACAAAATTGATGGGAATGATCAAATTGCGGGAGGCTTCCGACACACAGAAACCAGCTTGAGCCGTGACGTAAAACATTTGCTCCCCGTCTGGATACTGGGTGAGATCGGGTACATCAAAAACCAGGTCGCGTGTCGAGCCGATGGGGCCGCTTTCATCGAACCAGGTATAGAGGGCATTTTCGGTTGCCGAGACCGCATCAACTGCAAGCCGTAGCACTTCGTCACCGGTTTCAACACAGACCGGGCCGTTGGAGGAAGCTACCGGACGGGTAGGACTAGGTACAATATCGATCTGTACGCTAACCGGGGCAGAGGTACAACCTTCGACTGTCATGACCAAAGTATAGATTCCGCTATGCAAAGCCGAGTCTGCATCATTGATAACCGGATTGCGCATCGAGGAAATGAAACCCGGCCCTGTCCAAACGTACGAAGCACCTGGAATTTCCTCAGCCTCCAGCTGTATAGTGGTGCCGCTGCATACCGGACTGTTACTACTGACAACAGCGATCGGCACGTCATTGACCTCGAGTAGGAAGGGGTTGGAATCGAGCGAAGCACACCCTGCTACACGGACCGACACTTGGTATTCGCCTGCGTCATCGTTAGTAGCACTTGGAATATCCAGGAAGGGTTCTGTTGTAGTAAAGTTGCCGTTGGGCGTTTTCCAGCGGTATTCGACATTGTCGCCGCCTCGTGCGCGGGTTTGCAAACGAATGGCCTCTCCCATGCAGATGGGCGCTGGCGTGCTGGGGGATAGCTGAGGCGGGTCGGGCGGCTGCGGCGCATCGGAAATATCAACTACGGTAGTGGCCATAGCCGACGTACAGCCATTCCCATCGGTTACTTGAAGCTGATAGTTTCCATTATTGGCCTCCGTGGCATTAGCGATTATTGCTACTCGCTGGGTAGAGGTGTATCCATTGGGACCGGTCCAAAGATATTCGAAGGTGCCATCGTCTTCCGGAAATACCGAAGCCTGCAAGCGCACATCCCTTGGCGCCTGTAAACAGGCTGGCGCGTCGTTACTTATCGCCTGAATAGAAATGGGCCGCTGCACCTCTACCCCCACTTGGGCCGTTCCTACGCAACCATCAATCGTCGTAACGGTGACGCTGTAGGTACCCTCATTAATGGGGCGCATGTTGGGCACGGCTGGATTTTGGCTGGCCGCAGAAAAATTATTCGGCCCTGACCACTGATAAGTGGCATTATCGATACTGGGCGAAGCTTGCAATTGCAAAGTCTCACCCTGGCATACTGCTCCCGGGGTGGCGGAAGCCACGATATTTGGTAGCGGGAAAACTTCTACTTCCGTAATGGCCGATAGCTCTGAAGCGCACCCACGCCGGCTGACGTAGGCCCGCCAGGGGCCCGCCTGTTCGGGCGTGATATTTTCGATGGTCGTTTGATTAGTACTGGTCGTAAACTCGGCCAAATTGGGCGGCACCCAGTGGTAGGTCAGATCGTCGCCGGTAGCGTTGGCACTCAAGGTTACTGATCCCCCTTCACAGGCTGGGCCGTCGTTGGCAATTTGGGGCCTCACTGGGCGCTCACGCACGATTACCGAAGTGAAGTCAGGTTCCGACGGACAGCCATTGCGAAAAACGACCAGCCGGTAAGTACCAGCATTGGCACTTGTTGCATTTTCGATAACCGGCGGGAACTGGCTGTCGGAAAAATAACCGTTGGGCCCGCTCCACTCATAAGTGAAGCCCGGGCCACTCGTCTCGGTACCCAGAACGATCGTCTCACCAGCACAGATATCAATGCTCTCCTCATTCACGGCCGCAATAGGCTGACTGTTTACCGTAACGGAAAGTGGGGCCGATGGCCTGGAATCGCAATCGTTGGTCTCGATGACCAGATAATAATTGCGTGTACTTTCCACATCTAGCCCTGGAATCGTCAGGGAAGGTACAATGGTTGTTTCAATAAGCGTACCATTGGGTAGAGTACCCTGGAACCACTTATACTGCGTTGAGGGATCGTTGGGTGCTACACTCGAGGTAAGCAGAATATCTTCGCCAATGCAGTAGCTGGTAGCTCCCTGGATAGATGGTGTGAGGGGCAAATCTTCAATGGACACCTGCACCACACCGGTAGCCTGGCAGCCGGTGAGTCCAGTCACCCGAACCACATAAGACCCCGCATTTTCCGAGCTTACGTTAGGAATGACCGGATTGCGTAAGTTGGAGCTAAATCCGCCCGGCCCGGTCCATAAATAGGTAAATACCGTTCCGCCCATTGCCGGCGGTGGGTTTGCCTGTAAAAACAAGGTATCATTGCCACACACTCCCGAATTGGCAGAAGGCTGCGGCTCCAGGGTTTCGATCCGGACCAGCGAAGTGCAGTTGGCGGAATTGCCCGACTGGTCGACTACGGTCAAGGTCACCTCCAGCGGCATACCTGCCATATTGCAAGTCACCGTATCCGGACTGATAAACAGGGTATCGATCGTGCAATTGTCAAAGCTTCCGGCATCCAGATCGGAAAGATCGATAGCTTGGATGTCCAACCCGGAAGGATTGAGAAAAAGCGTGGTCGGTTGACAAAGAACGGTGGGCGGTTCTTCATCGCGCACTTCGATCAGGAATGAACAGGTATCGGTATTGCCACTATCATCGGCAAGTACATAAAAAACTTCCGTTGCCCCCAGTGGAAAATCAATCTCAGGGGCAATCATGGGCGGAATCATGGCCGTAGGGGGGATTTCCAGCGCACCTTGGGTGAAATAAGTAGGCGTAAGTGTGCCGTAGGACAACCTTGCGAAGACAAAACTGACGCTATCCACATCGCCGTCGTTTTGCACGAATGCCGTATCGCAAGGGTTTACCCCATCGCCGGCCACGCCGGGTGGTACCATAATAAACCTGGGCGCTAGTTCAAATTGCACGCTGCCATCAGCCGCCCACCGGTTGAAAGTAGAATCAGGGATGGTAATCAACTTTGTACCTGCACGATCGCAGGCCGCATCACCTACTGCGGTGCTATCGATGGCGCTGCCGTCTTCGGAAACAATGCGGAAATAGGCATTAGCATCATCAAAATTCCCCCGAAAGTCAAGCTGTAGGGTTACCTCTCCTACGGCATTAGCAGCAGTGTTGCTGAAAGTGACCAACTTAGGCTGTGCGACATAATCCAGTAAATTTGGATTGTAATTAAATTGCCAGTAGGCCTGACCAGTGTCGACCGGGAGGGTAACATCATAAACTTCACCGATGGAGCAGTTGTCTGTAGCACCCGTTGGCAACGGGAGGGTCAGCACCCTTGAACACTGGCCGCTATCGAGCGCAACGACGACATTTGCCGGACACTCAATGACGGGCTGTTCGCGATCCTCCACTGTAACAGTGTGCATGCAGCTATCAACATTTCCGCCGCAATCGGTTACGTAAATAGTAATCCGGTTTTCTCCCAGGGGCACCAACAGGTCAACGGGCTCTACGGCCGGCACATCCACAATAGAGTCGTCATTTAATTGGTATTGGTAGGTCAGGGGGTTCAGGTTTTTGCGGGCAAAGGAAAGACGGGTTTCCACCGTACTCACCCCATTACAGATGGCATTAATTGCGAATTCCGGGTTGAGCGGCAAATTAGGTTTTAACACCAGTTCAATTACACCATCTTGCGCCCAACCATTAAGTTGGTCGATGGAAAGGGTCAGCGTGGTATCGCTGTCGCCACATTGTACATCTGTCGGAGCGGTAATACCCAATACCGAACCATCCTCGCCTTCTACGATGAGGTGCTCCCGCAAATCTTCCCCATCGGCATTGCGAAGGCCGATAGCGAGAATCCCCGGGCCGTCGGCGTTGACCGGCAAAGGACCAGGTAAAGGCAACTGTACGCGTACTTCAGCTACCGGGAGGACGGTCGGGTCACCACCTCCGGATGGTTGCAAAGTATCGGTAGCTGCTGCTACCAGTCGAACCGTATCAAGGCCACAATCTTCGTCGATTAAGGGAGGCAACAGGGTGTAAGCAGCCGCACAAATACCCGAATCGGTGGGCAGCACTACATCTTGCGGACAATTACTCAACACCGGCGGAACGTCGTCGATCAACTGGAAGCGAGCCCGCGCCGTATCGCGGTTGCCGCAGCCATCGCGCGCCACAAATAAGACATCCGCCTCGCGCAATACGGAAACAGAATCCGCGCAGACTAAGCTGGATAGCGTGGCCGGTTGGCCGGTTTCAGCATCCAGGGCTTCCCAGATGAGTTGGTCGGCTGGCGTACAGCCATTGTCAGTGGCGCGAGCACCACCATAATTATTGATCCAGCGCTCGAAAGCAGCATCGACCAGGGTCGTTTGGGTGCAAAACAAAGTAGTATCCCGGGGTTGTAAATTGAAAACCGGAGCTAAGGTGTCAATAACCGAAATGACCTGGACCCCCCCCGTGGAGTTACCGCACTGGTCGACTAAAAACCAAGAGCGCTCAATAGTATAACGATTCTGGCAGGTATCGGTCGGGGAATTGACTTTATCTTCAAACCGCAAAGAGTCCACCCCACAATTATCCATCAAATTGGTGGGAAACCCAGCCACTTCCGGGCCGAAACTGACCAAGCCGCAATCCAGAGTCGTATCGGGTGGAAGATTAAAGGTGGGCGCCTGGCTATCGGTTACCGTTATGATTTGGTCACCGAAGGTTGTATTGTTGCAACTGTCGGTAACGGCCCAGGTACGAACGATTTGGTAACTGCCTAAGCATACCGTATCGGCGCGGTCGGTGTAATCGATACTGGCTACCTCTCCGCAATTGTCTTTAGCATCGAGGACCTCACCCGTCAGTTGGAGCGAGTCGGGATCTTGCTCGCAGGAAATGGTAATATTTGCCGGAACGGTAAAGGTGGGGAACAAGGTATCCCGTACAGTAATCAACTGGGTATCGCGCGCGATATTATTACAGGTATCTGCGGCCTCCCAGATCCGCAAAATGGTGCGCTGGTCGGGGCACTGCCCGCCGATCTCTTGTTGACGAAAGGACACCGAATCCAACGTACCGGAACACTCGTCCACTGCCGTCACGGTCGCGGGAGCGGGAACTTCCTCCTGGCATAATACGAGCGTATCATCGGGCACTCCGATGAGTTGGGGTGAAAGGGTATCCGGACGGATCAGGATTTCGTAAGACCGAGTAACCGATTTCAGGCAAGTATCGCGGGCTATCCAACTGCGGCGGATAAGTGTACCGTTGGAGCAGCTGGCCGATAGGATACGCTCCTCAAAGATCAGGGTATCCAGGTCCGAACAGGGCGCAGTGGCCGAAACTACCGGAACCAAAGGCAAATCGGCTGCACAAGCCACGATGATATCGTTGGCCGGTACGCCGTTGATTACCGGCAGTTGGTCGTTGATAACTCGAAAGTTAAAGACCAGCGTTGTGTCGGTCCCACAAGTATCAGATATGGCGAAGGTGTAAAAATTGTCCTGCTCGCCGCATCCTATTGCCAAAACCGGCGGATTCATGCTGTAGTCGGGATCGATCCGGAACGAATCGCACCGGCTTGCCGCAAAAGTCGACACCTGGAAAGTCACCGAGGTAAACCATGCTTCAAATTTGCCGGGAGCATCCAGGCAACTGAACGTAGTATCCAGGTCGGGAAAGCTTAATGTTTGTGCGGCGTTGGCTGCGGGCACATGCAGTTCGTGAACGGAAACAGGCGCAACCGGTTTTTCCTGCCAGGCCAATGCCTGGACCAGAGCCATACCTCCGGCCAGTAATAGCAGGTGAATGAGGTTGCTATGGAGTAGCGTTTTTTTCATACTTAACTCGGATTTACATTGGGAAGCTAGTTTTCTCACTTATTTGTCAGACATCAAATAATCTTCGTCAAGATCGAAGAGGGCAGTACATTACAGAAGTAAAAATACGGGACGGAGAGGTACGATAGGATACAATGCAAGTAGTGGATAACTTACGTCGGTTCATGGGATAGATAGTTTAATCGTTTTTGGGAGGCAACAATAACAGGTGCCTTTTGCAATGCAAATTAGGGAAAATGCAGCAAAAATTTAGGGTTCCCCAGCCGAAAAAATGGGTCTCCGGCGTCAATGTAAGGATGGAAGGAACGTAAATTATTCTTCTTCGTCCTTGGATTCAATGCGCGAACTCAGCTTTTTGTCTTCCACATTTTCATTGAGGAAAGCATTAATTGCATCGACCGGCAAACTGGATGTCACTTCACCGAATTCGTTGATCTTGATTTCAAACCCCTCCAGATCCTTGTGGGTGCTGGGTTGCTCTTTGTCTTTTTTCTTTTTATCCTTTTCCATACTTAAACTTTGCCAGCAGGAGACGATACGTTGAGTGCTCCGGCAAGTGTTTTGAGAATGGCCCTTCAGGACTGGGAAGCCGCCATCTGCCCGAAAGCTGCATAGGCACTGCGCAGGCGGCTGTCTACTTCCTTCCGGCCCAATAGCTCCATCATTTCGAAAAGCGCCGGTCCTTTGGTCGTACCGGATACCGCAACACGTAAGATCGGAAGAACATCACCAAATTTCCAACCTTTTTCCTCTATAAAAGCTTCGACTACTGCCTTCACGTTAGGCGCGGTGTAATCCTGGATGGCCAGAAACTGGTCGGCTAGGGCTTCGAAATCGGCCAGCCGCTCAGACTTCCATTTTTTACGCACGGTCTTGGCGTCGTATTCCCGAACCGACTCAAAGAAATAATACCCATTTTCCCAAAATTCGGGGATAAAGGTGACGCGCTCCTTCATCAAAGCCACGAAACTTTCCAGAAAAGCATCAGTGGGCCGATGCCCGTGGGCCTCAATCAATGGCCGGATGGTACGGGCCATTTCTACATTCGGCTTATGGATAAGGTGCTGTTGATTGAACCACTTCGCTTTATCAAAATCAAAACGCGCGCCCGCTTTGCCGATTTTGTCGATGGAGAAAGCATCTACCAGTTCGCTTAGGCTGAAAAGTTCCTGCTCCGTGCCGGGGTTCCACCCTAGAAAGGCCAGGAAGTTGAGAACCGCCCCAGGATCGAAACCAAATTCGCGGAATCCGGCGAAGTGTTCGTCTGCATCCGGGTCTTTCCAATCGAGCGGAAAAACCGGGATGCCGAGCTTTGCCCCATCGCGCTTGCTGAGTTTACCTTTACCACCGGGCTTCATAATGAGGGGCAGGTGAGCAAAAGCCGGCATGGTATCTTCCCACCCCAAGAAGCGATAGAGCAATACGTGGTGGGCAGTGCTTGGCAACCACTCCTCTCCGCGAATCACGTGGGTGATCTGCATCAGGTGGTCATCTACGATATTTGCCAGGTGGTAAGTTGGCATACCATCGGCCTTCAGGATAATTTTATCGTCGAGTTCATCGGTTTGAAAAACCACCGGTCCGCGCACCAAATCATCGATGCGTACGGCTTCGCCCTGGGGCACCTTCAATCGGATGGTATACGGTATACCATCCTCTATCTTTTTTCTGGTCTCCTCTTCGGAAAGACGAAGGCTGTTTTGCATTTCCATACGCACTTTGCTGTCGTACTTAAAGGCCGGCAAGCCGGCCGCTTCGTCGGCTTCGCGTCGCGCCTCCAATTCTTCGGGCGTATCGAAGGCATAGTAGGCGTGGCCGCTTTCCAACAACTTTTGTGCGTACTGTTGGTAAAAGTCTTTGCGTTCCGACTGCCGGTAAGGGCCTAGTTCACCACCGAAACCGGGCCCTTCGTCGGGCTGCAGGCCACACCAATTTAAGGCCTCGATAATGTAGGCCTCAGCGCCGGGCACGTAGCGCGTCTGGTCGGTATCTTCGATGCGCAGCAGAAAAGTACCCTGGTGTTTTCGAGCAAATAGATAATTATATAATGCCGTGCGCACTCCGCCAATGTGGAGGGCGCCGGTAGGACTGGGAGCAAATCGTACGCGTACTTTTTCCATGGTTCTTTTGCCAACATTTTTTTTCCGTGCAAAAATCGTGTCCGCAAGTTTGCGTATAAAAAAGAAAAAATCCCTGCGATCCCGGTAATTTTTCAAAAAAATGGAGTACAAAAGGCAGCAAATCAAGCCTTTCGCCCGTTTTTAAAATAGTTTTACGGTAGTTGAGTATTTCCCTTGTTCGTCCCTGCCTAATAAAACCTAAAAGTTGTACAGGCCTTACAGGCTGCACCTCAAATTCATACTATAAACCATGAACATTAAATCCAAACTGCCATGTACCTAGTTAAGACTCCACGATTTATTCAGGAGCTTTTTCCCCATTTTACCTGGAAAATCCCTAGTACCGAAAAAGAATTATACCTCACTTTTGACGATGGACCCATCCCGGAAGTGACGCCTTGGGTGCTGGACCAATTGGCCGAATACCGAGCTAAGGCCACCTTCTTTTGTGTGGGCGACAATATCGAGAAGCATCCGGATGTTTTTCAGGAGGTTGTCCGCCAGGGTCACGCCTTAGGCAATCATACCTATCACCACCTGAATGGATGGGCCTCGGACAACCTAGCTTATTTCCACAACGTACGCCACTGCGCCACCCAGGTGAATTCGGTGCTCTTCCGCCCACCTTACGGACGGTTGAAACCCAAACAGGCGCAATTTCTTTCGCGCAACTACCGCATTGTCATGTGGGATGTATTGAGTGGGGATTTCGACCAGCAACTAACGCCCGAACAATGTCTTGCTAATGTACTCAATCACGCAGGCGCTGGGTCTATCGTCGTTTTTCATGACAGCACCAAAGCCATGCCCCGTCTGCAATATACATTGCCTAGAGTTTTGGAGCACTTTGCAGCAGCTGGTTTCAAATTCCGTACTCTCAGCGAACGAGGGCTGATGGAACAAGAGAACCGGAAATCGGCTTAACCAGAATGCTTTAAAAATTTCTTGCAATATGCTTGACTTGATCGCAGCCGCTATGTTTCCTAACGCGGCTGCTTTTTTTATCTTGGGATATGATCAGTCACTCAACCTTTTCTTTGCGGATACTCCTTGGGATTTGCCTGATCACCTTCGGCCTGACCCTCCTGGCCCTCCTCTACGAAACTATCGCGGAAGCTGCTGGTTTTGCGGCCGGCTATTATCCTCCCTGGAATAGGCAGCATTTATTGCTTTTGGCGGGCGGGATCACCTTTATGGCCGTCGGCCTCGGCTGGCTGCTCCGCCAACCTTGGGCCCGGTGGGCTGCGACGCTACTCCTTGGATTCATGACGTTGGTTTGGACCGGCTTTATATTCGACGGCTCCTACCGCGACCTCATATTTAAACTCGCTGCCACCCTTTTCGTGTATGCCTTTTCCATCACCGGGATTGCCTTATTCTGGCAGGTCCCGTTTTGGGAAGAAGAGGACTCTGCCGACAATTCGCCCCATTTGCTAGATCAGTGATCATCGACCAGCTTGCTCCATCTTTTCTTCCAACTCCAGCTCGGCCCCCGGAATGTAGCCGGAATGTTCGTATAAGACCTCTCCCTTTTGATTTATGAGGAAAGTCTGTGGAATAGTCTGAAAGTTGAGCGCATTCTTCAGTTGCTGATTCACGTCGCTCAGGACGACGAAGGGCCATTGTTTGGCACTAACCATCGGGGCGACTTTAGGGAAAGCCCGCTGATTATCGATCGTAATAGCGAGAATTTCCACCCCGAAAATTTCTTTCCAGTCGTCGTACAGATCGGCATAAGTATCCAGTTCCTTTTTACAAGGCGAGCACCAGGTGGCCCAAAAGCTCACAATCGTGAGAGGCTGTTGTCGAACATAATCCATAAGTTCTACAGATTCTCCTTCCAGTGTTTTTACCGATACCGAAGGAACTGTTTTCTGGGCGTGCGTGGTGGTCATCCCCACAAGCAGCAATAAGGCGATTAGTACTGAGAAACGCTTCATATTGAATTTTTTGGTAAAAAAAGGCGTACTTCAATAGCATCTTACACTTTCCAGGCCATGGGACGGCTAAAATACCAGCAATTAACCTAGCCAAGGGCCAACAATCCTGTATTATGGGCCTGCTTCAGGTAGCAACAAAGTAAATGCTTTTCCGTATTGCCTAACAGGCTTACAAGATTTTTAACGAACCATTAAAGCCAACGATCATGCGGCTGCACCGCCTTGCCTTTTTGCTGATCCTCTGCCTCATCATGATTCAGGGGCACGCCCAGGATGGCGGTGTCATATCGGGCAACCTCGAGGCGAACGGCAACTTCTTCATTCGGGACTCCTTAATCGGTGCTGCCGATATTCCACAGTACGATCGCCAGCTTTTTGGAGCCGATGCCTGGTTCAATCTCACCTATTCCAACTGGGGTTTCGATTTCGGATTGCGTTTCGACCTCTTCAATAATTCCAACCTCCTCAATCCTAACGATTCTTACTCGGACCAAGGCATAGGCCGGTGGTTCATTCGCAAACAGCTCGACAAGCTTGGGATCTCGGTCGGTTATTTATACGACCAGATCGGTTCGGGCCTGATCTTCCGGGCTTACGAAGAGCGGCCGCTATTGATCGATAACGCCCTGTTTGGTTTGCGCCTCACCTATGATTTTTCACCCAATTGGCAGCTGAAGGCATTTACGGGTCGTCAAAAGCAGCAATTCGATCTCTATGCTCCCATCATCAAGGGGTTCAGCCTTGATGGCTTTGTGCAGGCTCCCACGGGCAGTAACTGGTCCTTGGCTCCCGGCATTGGCTTTATGAACCGCACCCTAGATGATGCTACCATGGACAACCTCGTAGCGACCATCAATACTTACCCGGCCGAAGAGGCTTTTGTGCCCAAGTACAATGTTTACGCCTTCACGGTTTACAATACCCTCACTGCTGGAGCCTTTAGCTGGTACCTGGAAACCGCCTACAAAACTGAAGAAGCCATCAACGACCCCTTCGGCCAACTCCAATTGACCGATACCACCAGCATCACCGGACGCTTTATTCAATCCGATGGATCGGCCCTTTACACGACTCTTTCTTATGCCAAAAATGGCTGGGGCGTCATTCTCGAGGCGCGACGAATCGACCGCTTTCAGTTGCGTACTCGCCCCCAGGAGGAACTAAACCGCGGCGTAATCAATTTTCTGCCGCCCCTAACCCGCGTCAATACCTACCGCCTGCCCAGCCGCTACAGTCCGGCGGCGCAAGAATTGGGTGAGTACGGCACTCAGCTTGACATCCGCTACTCGCCTAACCGAAAATGGTCTTTCAATTTCAACGGATCGTACCTCAATCAACTCAATGATGAGTTGCTTTACCGGGAGCTGTACCTGGAGGTTACCCACCAACTCAACAAAGACTGGAACTTGCTCGGCGGCGTGCAGATGCAGCAGTACAACCAGCGCATTTATGAATTCAAACCCGAAGCACCCATCGTTGAGACCGTAACACCTTTTGCCGAAATCCTCTATAAAATCGACCGCCGCAAATCTCTGCGGGCCGAGCTCCAATACATGCACACCGGAGAAGACCCCCAAACCGAAACCCGGCAGGATTACGGCGACTGGGTCTTTGCACTTGTCGAACTGGGACTCGCGCCCCACTGGACGTTTACGGTATCGGATATGTACAACGTGACGCCGGGTAAAAATTCGCCCATCGGCGAGGGTGGCGAGCGGGAGCAACTGCATTTTCCGCGTATCGATATCGTTTTTATGCAGGGAAGCAATCGTTTTGGCGTCAGTTATGTAAAACAAGTTGAAGGCGTTGTTTGCAGCGGCGGTATTTGCCGGGTGGAGCCTGCTTTCAGCGGATTTAAATTATCGGTGAACTCAACCTTTTGATCATAAAACTATGAAGGCTTCTAAATTACATATTGCCTGGTGGGGCCTGTTCATTGTGGTTCTCCTGCTTTCTTGCGAGGAAATCGGACCGGAAATCAATCCTCAGGGCCCCGTCACACCCCCCAACGCAGACACCCTCTTCCGCCGTGTGCTGGTCGAAGAATTTGCCGGGGTACGCTGCGTCAATTGCCCCGCCGGGGCTACAATCCTGCAAGCTTTGCAAGACCAATACGGCGAGCAACTCATTATTGTCTCGATTCATGCCGGTACCTTTGCTACTCCTTATGCCGAAAACCAATATGACTTTCGCACTACGGCAGGCAATAATCTACTCAACTTTTTGGGTCAACCTTTCGGATACCCTTCAGCCGTAATAGACCGAGCGCTTTTTCCGGGGGAGCCCGACCTGCAGTTGGGCCAGAACAGCTGGGCTGGATATATCGAGCAGCGCCGACGGTTGTCGGCTACCTTCGAGCTGTCGATCAACCCCATCCTCAACGAGTCAACCGGCGAACTGAGGGTTGATATTGAAACGGAATCATTTGCCAACCAACCCGGCGAACAATTGCGCCTGAGCGTCATGCTGGTCGAGGACCGCATCCGGGACGTACAGCTCACGCCTGCCGGGCGCGACTTCGATTATGAGCACCGCCACGTTTTTCGCGATATGCTCACCGCCTTCAGCGGTTCTAACCTGGATGTCAGTTGGCAGATCGGCGCGCGCTCCAACAAAAGCTTTTTTTACAACCTTCCTCAAGAATGGGAGTGGGATCAACTTTCGGTGGTGGCTTTTTTGCATCGCGAGGGTTCCGACCAGCGCGAGATTCTACAGGCAAGGAAGGTAAATCTGCTGCGCTAAGGCATTTTTTCTACCCAATTAATAGCTATCTTTGTGGCCCGATTGACCGAAGAATGTCCGACTTATGAAGATCTCCCTGAACTGGTTGAAAGATTATCTCGAACTAGATGCTCATTCGCCCGAAACCGTCGGCGATATTCTCACCAGCATCGGCCTGGAAGTTGAAGGCATCGAAACTGTTGAAAGTATTCCGGGGGGGCTGCACGGTGTGGTCGTTGGGGAAGTAGTAGAATGCGTCCAGCACCCCAACGCCGACCGCCTTTCCCTGACAAAAGTCAACGTAGGCGTCGACGACCTGCTGTCGATCGTCTGCGGGGCCCCCAACGTCGAACAGGGGCAACGCGTACTGGTAGCTACGAAGGGCACGGAGCTTTACCCTAACGGCAGCAGTGAACCGCTCAAAATCAAGAAAGGGAAAATCCGGGGCGAGATTTCGGAAGGTATGATCTGTGCGGAAGATGAACTCGGCGTAGGCGAAAGCCATGACGGTATCATGGTCTTACCACCGGATACGCCCATTGGTCAGCCGGCCCGGGATTATTTTCAGTTGGAAACCGACACGGTCTATGAGATCGGACTCACGCCCAACCGTTCTGATGCCACCAACCACCTGGGAGTGGCCAAAGATTTGTTTGCTGCGCTAAAAATCAATCACGGATACCGGAGCAACCTCCAAGTGCCCCACGTCGACGGGATACAGGTTACGAATCCCAATCTACCGATCGAAGTAGTTGTAGAGCATACAGAGGCCTGCCCGCGTTATGCAGGTTTGTGTATCGATGAGATAAAAGTAGGGCCTTCTCCGGAATGGATGCAACGCCGGCTAAAAGCCATTGGCGTCCGTCCGATCAACAACATTGTCGACATCACGAACTTTGTTTTGCACGAGCTAGGACAACCATTACATGCCTTTGACTATGATAAAATCGAAGGTAAGAAGATTATTGTTGACACCCTTGAAGAAGGTACGCCCTTCAAGACCCTCGATGAGACCGAAAGGACATTGAGTGCTTACGACCTCATGATCTGTGACGGCAATCGAAACGGCTTATGTATCGGGGGCGTTTTTGGTGGCATAGGTACGGGGGTGACCAATTCCACTACGCGCATTTTTCTGGAGTCGGCTCACTTCAACCCCAAGTACGTTCGCCGCACCAGCATGGCGCACAACTTACGCACCGATGCGGCAAAGGTATTTGAAAAAGGGAGCGACCCTAATATAGTGGTCTACGCCCTAGAGCGAGCTGCCCGCTTGATTGAAGAACTAAGCGGCGGCCGGGCGGCTTCGGCTATCGTCGACATCTATCCGGCTCCAATTGAGCGGGTAAGGGTCGCAGTGCGCTACCAGCGCGTAAACCAACTGATCGGAGTAAACCTGCAAGCTAGGGAGGTCCGCGCCATTTTAGAAGCGATGGAAATGGATGTCCTGAGCCAGGATGAAGAAGGCTTTGTCGTAGCAGTGCCAACGAATAAAACCGACGTTACACGCGAGGTGGATGTGATCGAAGAAATTTTACGCATCTACGGTTTCAATAAAGTACCCATGTCGGGCCGGATCAACGCCGCCCTCAATATTGCCCCCAAACCCGATCCCAACCGGGTGCGCGATGCGGTGGCTAGTTACCTCACCGCGAATGGCTTACACGAAATCATGGCGTTATCACTTTCCGAATCGCGGTACTACCGGGAATTGGCCCCCGAGCTTGGACTGGAAGATGAACTGGTTTACATCAACAACACCTCAAATGTGCACCTCGATATTATGCGGCCGACCATACTGTTTGGAGGCTTGGAGGCAATCGTGCACAACCAGAACCGCCAGCAAGCCGATGTGAAATTATTCGAATTCGGACGCAGCTACCGTAACCGGGAGGGCACAATCGCCGAAGGACAACACCTTGCCATTTTCCTGACGGGTAAACGCCATCCCGAAAGCTGGCTCACCAGTAACCAAACAGCTGCCGGCTATTTCACCTTGAAAGCTCTGGTTAAAAATACACTGTCCCGGTGCGGCGTGGAGGATTTTCAGCAGTCTGCGCTCGAGCATCCTGCATACAGCTATGGAAGCAGGTACCACCGCGGCCCGAAGGCATTAGTGGTATTCGGCAGGGTAGCGGGCACCATTGCGCAGCAAATGGGCATCCGCTCCGAGGTTTACTTTGCGGACTTCAACTGGGATGCTATTATGGTCGCTACGGGCAAACAAAACGTCCAGGTAACCCCGATTAACAAATACCCGACGGTAAGGCGAGATTTGGCGTTAGTAATTGAAAAAAACGTTAATTTTAGTGATATTGTAGCGATTGGCCGAAAAGTCGGCAAGAAATTGATTACGGATATCAATCTCTTTGATGTGTACGAAAACGCTGAACAACTAGGCGAAAACAAAAAATCGTATGCCGTTAGTTTCCTTTTCGAAGATGCTAATCAAACCTTGCGGGATAAACAGGTCGATAAGGTCATTGACCAACTCATCGAGGCCTATGAGAAGCAACTCGGCGCTTTCATTCGCCAGTAGTTGATCATTGGGTCGGCAGCCCGGTAAAAACGCGGTTTGATGAAATGAATATCCCGGTTAAAACGTTAAATAGGCATCTCAAGAACTGTTGAACAGTCGATGAACAACCATTTGGATCAAATAGAAGGTATCGCATTAAAAGTGCAGCAACTCGTGCTGAAACTGAAACAGCTACAACGCGAGAATGCCGAACTAAAACAACAACAAGAAACATTGCAGGCGACGGTCGACCGGAAAAACGCTTCGGTGACCGCGCTGGAAAATAAATTAGAGGAGATGCAACGTGCGTTGCAGCAGAAAGAAGTGGCGGAGGAACAGCATTCTGAAGAATTGCGGGCCCAGTTGGATCAATACATCCAGGATATTGATAGCTGTATTGAATGGTTGACCAATAATTGAGGATGGAGCCAGGGCAAGATGTTAAAAATATTACGGTACTGATTGCAGGCCGTCCTTATCCGCTAAAAATCAACGCGGAAGACGAACCTGTAGTACGCAAGCTTGTGAAGGAGGTGAACGATAAGATCAATCGTTTCCAACTGACCTATACCAACAAAGACAAACAAGATTGTCTGTCGATGACGGTGCTTACCTACGCCGTAGATCTTTTCAAAGCCCAGCAATCTTCTACTCAAGACGCCATCCTCTCCGAAAAGCTGCAACGCCTTGATGCTATGCTCGACAAAGTGTTGTGAGCAAAATCGCTTTCTCCTCGCCAAAAAAAGAAATTACACTACAGCCTGCCCTAGACCTACAGCTCAACGGGTAAGCTAGGATTAGGAACTATAAACGGACTGAAAAAAAGCGGCGTTAAAGTGCGTCCGGTTTTTTACCTCAGGCCTTTTCCATCACTATGTAAAAGGAAATCAAATGGATTTAGGAATAGGAATTGCTATAGGATTGGCCGTTGGGGCCATCATCGGCTTCTTCTCCATCCAGTCTATTCTGAAGAAGAAGCAGCACAAAGCAATAGAAGAACTCAATCAGAAAGCCGATCAGGAAGTCAAGGAAGCCCGGCAGACTGCTCAACGAATCTTGGACGAAGCTGAAAAGAAAGCCGAAAAGCTCGTTGATCAGGCCGAAGCTAAACACGAGCGCATCAAGCAGAAGAAAATACAAGAAGCGAAGGACAAGTTTTCCCGCCTAAAATCAGACTTCGAGAGCCAAAAGGCCGACCACGTGGTCAAAATGAAAGAACGGGAAATGGAGGTCAAAGCACAAGAGGTCGAATTTAAGCAACGCGTCGAGCGCTTCGAAGAACAAACCAAAAACCTACAAGAGCAGCTAGCTGATATCGAACAACGCGAGGCCGATATCGTTGCCATCCGGGAAAACCTGGAAAAGCAGCTCAAAATCGTGGCCAAGAAAAAAGAGGAACTCGACCGGGCTAACGAGGTCCATATCAAAGAACTGGAAAGCGTTGCAAAGCTCAGCGAGCAAGAAGCCAAAGAGCAGCTTCTGGAAGCTGTGAAGGCCAAAGCGGAAACCGATGCGATGGCCTTGGTAAAAGAAACGGTTAACCAGGCCAAGAATACTGCGAACAAGGAGGCCAAAAAAATCATTATCCACACCATTCAGCGGATGTGCGCCGAGTACACGATCGAAAATACCGTGTCGGTTTTCAATCTCGACTCTGATGACCTCAAAGGTCAAATTATCGGAAGGGAAGGACGTAATATTCGCGCCCTAGAGGCAGCTACCGGAGCCGAAATCGTAGTCGATGACACGCCCGAGGCAATCGTGATCTCCAGTTTCGATCCGATCCGCCGGGAGGTCTGCCGGCTGGCGCTGAAAAAACTGGTAGCCGACGGTCGTATCCACCCTGCCCGGATCGAGGAAGTCGTGGCCAAAACCCGCAAACAACTCGACGAGCAGATTGTAGAAATCGGCGAGCGCACCGTGATTGACCTGGACATCCACGGCCTCAACCCCTACCTGGTGAAAATGGTGGGCCGCATGCGCTTCCGCTCTTCCTACGGCCAAAACCTGCTCAAGCACTCTATTGAGACCGCAAACTTATGTGCCATCATGGCGGCCGAACTCGGCATGAATCCCAAACAGATCAAACTCGCCAAGCGCGCCGGACTTTTGCACGACATCGGTAAAGTAGCTGAAGAGGAAAGTGAGTTGTCACATGCTATCCTAGGAATGAAACTGTGCGAAAAACACAGCGAACACCCGGCCGTCATTAATGCTGTAGGGGCACACCACGATGAAATCGAGATGAATAACATCGTCTCGCCCATCGTTCAGGCCTGCGATGCCATATCCGGAGCACGCCCCGGCGCTCGTCGTGAAATCCTGGAGAGCTACCTCAAGCGAATCGGTGAACTCGAAGAGCTTGCCATGGCGCACGAAGGGGTGCAGAAGGCCTACGCCATGCAGGCCGGCCGCGAACTGCGTGTTATCGTAGAAAGTGAAAAGGTTTCCGACGCTTACGCCGATGATCTGTCGTTTATGATCTCGCAGAAGATCCAGGATGAGATGCAGTATCCTGGCCAGATTAAGGTAACGGTAATCCGGGAGAAACGGGCTGTCAACTACGCCCGATAATCCATAGCCAGAAGAACACTGCGGGGCACTCGAAATATACCGGATGCCCCGTGTCCTGCTTTTATTTCACTTGCTTCCCCCCTGCAGCTTCTAAGCAGAAGATGGCCGGAATTTTATGTAACTCCGACAACCTTTCTCTCTGCCATTCCCGTACCGAGCGGGTGCGCAGATACTCCCCCGGTCCAGTTAGGTTGGCGGCGATGCACAGGCGGGTAGTGGGTTGCAACACCTGCAAAGCCTGTTCGATCAAAGCTGTATTGCGGTACGGCGTTTCGATGAAAAGCTGCGTCTGGCGATGGCGTTGTGATAATTGCTCCAGCCGTTTGAGATCTTTGCCCACCTCTGCCCGTCGGGGCGACAGATAGCCATGGAAGCAGAATGACTGACCGTTCATCCCTGAACCCATGAGGGCCAGTAAAATGGAAGAAGGACCGACTAAAGGGGCGACCGGCACCCCCTCGTCGTGCGCTAAACCCACAATACCAGCCCCAGGATCAGCTACCCCCGGACAACCCGCTTCGGAGAGTAATCCAATATCATGACCCACTAAGGCCGGTTGGAGAAACTGCTGCCAATCCTCCCTTGGCGTATGCTTATTAAGCTCAAAGAAGGTCAGCGCATCAAAAGGTAAAACAGGATCAGTCGCTTTAATGTAGTGGCGAGCTGTCTTCGCCCGCTCAGCGATGAAATAGCGAAGCCGGTGCAGCTGCTCGATCACGTAGTGGGGCAAGGTATGCACCGCACCCTCGACTAAAGGTGCTGGCAGGAGGTAAAGTGTACCGGTATCGGCCATGATAAATCCTTATATTTGAAGAATGAAAATAGGGAATTGGCTTTGAATCGTCACTTTTACACGCTTCATTACCCCAACCACCCGTCACAAACTCATCTGTACATGCGCCAGCAAGCTTCCAGTACTTACACAATCAGCCTACCTCAATTTGAGGGGCCTTTCGACCTATTGCTATTCTTTATCGAACGCGACGAACTGGACATTCAGGACATCCCCATTGCTAAGATTACCGACGACTTCTTGCAGTACATTCACCAAATGGAAGCTTTGAATATCGACTTGGCCAGTGAATTTATTTTAGTAGCCGCTAGCCTGTGCCGTATCAAAGCTAAAATGTTGCTCCCGCGAAAGCCGCTTGATGAAGAGGGCAACGAGATCGACCCCCGGGAAGAACTGGTGCATCGACTGCTGGAATACAAACGCTATAAAAGCGTACTCGAAGAACTGCGCGAATTGGAAAAGACCCGTGCACTGCGCAACGAGCGCGGAAATGTCAGCACCGAACTCCGAAAAATCGCCAATGTAGCCCTGGTCGATACGGAGCTGGAAAACCTGACCTTATTCAGGCTCCTCAAAGCTTTCCAACGGGTAGTCGAGCGCTACGAATATGCCCATCCCAGGCAGGTACATGCTATCTATAACTTTAACTACACCGTAGAAGAGCAACAAAGCTTTATCCTGCAACTCGCGGATCGAAAAGACCGGATCGCGTTTGATCATATTTTTGGCGCCTGTCATAACCGCATCCACGCAATTGTTACCTTTCTGGCTCTGCTAGAACTGATCAACAGCCAGCTTTTGGCCATTATTACCCAGGGAATAGGGGTGAATAATTTCTGGATTGCACACCGCAAAAAAGAAGAAGAAGAATGATGGAGAAAGGAAGAGCAGCACAATTATGGTAACCATAACTAAAAGCCTCCTTCTACGATCTCCTACCTAAAAAGGGATAGATCGAAAGAAACGATCTATCCCTTATCTGTTCAGCAAAATACTTTTATTAATCCTTTTGGCTAGGCTGCAGCTTGTTCCTTGGTTGCTCCTTCTACCAGTAGGGCAATTTCGTTATTCAGTACTTCGATAAAGCCTTTGACGATTCGAAACCGGATGGTTTTACCAGGCTCATCGGCATCGACCAGCTCGCCGGTTTCGAAGTTGAGTACTTTATGGGCACCCGTTGCCGTTACAATCGTCACTAACCCTTTGCCTAAGGCAGACACCAGCGGGGCGTGATTTTTGAGGACTTGGAACTCCCCCTCTACGCCAGGTACTTTTACCGATACGATCGGTCCGTCGAAAATTTTAGCCTCGGGCGTGAGCACGGAAATGTGTATAGCCATATAGCTGTGCCTTTCGTTTTAAATAATCGGGTAATCCTTAAGCGTTGACTTCCGCCAGCATCTTCTTACCGGCTTCGATCACCTCGTCGATCGTACCTTTCAGGTTGAAGGCCGATTCGGGGTACTCATCCACTTCACCGTTCAGGATCATTTTGAAGCCGCGAATTGTCTCTTCGATAGATACCATCACCCCTGGAATACCAGTGAACTGCTCTGCTACGTGGAAGGGTTGCGACAGGAAGCGCTGTACCCGGCGCGCACGCGCGACCACTTTTTTATCTTCTTCCGAAAGCTCTTCCATGCCCAGGATGGCGATGATATCTTGCAGCTCTTTATAGCGTTGCAGGATATTTATTACATCCTGCGCGCAGTCATAGTGTTCATCGCCTACGATGCTGCGCTCCAGGATACGAGAAGAGGAATCCAGTGGATCGATGGCCGGATAAATACCTTGTGAGGCCAGCTTACGACTCAATACTGTAGTGGCGTCAAGGTGGGCGAAGGTGGTGGCCGGAGCCGGGTCAGTCAAGTCATCGGCCGGAACGTATACCGCCTGCACGGAGGTAATAGAACCGCGTTTGGTAGAGGTAATCCGCTCTTGCATGATACCCATCTCCGTGGCCAAGGTCGGTTGGTAACCTACGGCCGAAGGCATCCGACCCAGCAGGGCCGACACTTCGGAGCCTGCCTGAGTGAAGCGGAAAATATTATCAATAAAGAAAAGAATATCGCGACCGCCGGTAGGATCGTCCAGATCACCATCGCGATAGTACTCGGCCAGGGTTAGTCCCGAAAGGGCCACGCGGGCACGGGCGCCGGGTGGTTCATTCATTTGTCCGAACACCAGGGTCGCTTGCGAGCTTTTCAGGGCTTCCATATCTACCTTGGTAAGGTCCCAGTTCCCTTCTTCCATACTTTCCCGGAAGGCCTCACCGTATTTAATTACGTTGGCTTCTAGCATTTCGCGCAGAAGGTCATTTCCCTCACGAGTGCGTTCGCCCACACCGGCAAAAACAGAGATCCCCTCATATCCCTTGGCAATATTGTTGATCAGTTCCTGAATCAGTACGGTCTTTCCTACTCCGGCACCACCAAAGAGGCCAATCTTACCTCCTTTCATGTAGGGCTCGATCAGATCGATTACCTTGATACCGGTAAACAGGACCTCTACAGAAGTCGACAAATCTTCAAATTCGGGTGCTTTGCGGTGAATGGAATAGGACTGCTCCGTTTCGATCTGGCCAATACCGTCGATAGTATGGCCCACTACATTGAACAGGCGCCCCTTGATCTCTTCCCCCACCGGCATGGCGATAGGGTGACCGGTATCGATCACTTCGGTACCGCGTGTAAGACCTTCCGTAGCATCCATCGCAATAGCACGTACGCTGTCTTCACCCAGGTGCTGCTGCACTTCCATCACGAGTACTTCACCGTTTTCCCGCTTGATCTCAAGGGCATTGTAAATTTCAGGTAAGGTGCTCTCGTCGGGAAAACGCACATCAACTACAGGACCAATGACTTGTTTAACTTGACCGATATTTGCCATAATGGTAGGAATAAACGTTAGT
This sequence comes from uncultured Saprospiraceae bacterium, assembly GCA_964530825.1. GTDB lineage: Bacteria > Bacteroidota > Bacteroidia > Chitinophagales > Saprospiraceae > CAZHCA01. The sequence continues at coordinate 23,673 of CAZHCA010000027.1, read as the reverse complement.
GAAAAAGACGGCCTTTTTTTGCCGCTGCAAATTTACCATAATGCTGCCAATATAACCAACTAATTTGCAAAGGAGATTGACCGACCCGACGCCCAAATCGTAAATGCCTGGTCATTTTATTCAAAATTCCGTGTTATGCCGGAAAAAGCTGTCAAAAGTTACTGGCGCCAGCTCAAGCGCATACTGCTATTGGGCGCCAACCGATCGCGGCCCAATGAGGAACTATACCAAGCGATGGCCCGCCGGGGCGTCGACCCCGAACTCCCGGCAGATGCCTGGCTGTTGCAAGCGCTAGCCACCGAGGCCGCTTTCCGCAAAGGGGCCCCGGCACTGGAAAAGCACACAGCCCCTATCCCACCCCCTTTCGAAGGAGCCGAACGCCTGGCAACGGTCACTGTTGGTAAGCTGCTAGAGGTGGCGCTTGAAGAAGATTATGAAACCTTGCTGGAAGATGTTGATTTTTTATTTGGCCAGCATCAGTTACACTGGCCACCCGAACGGTATATCGATCTACTAGAATCAGCTGGAGAAGATCCCCGGGGATTGGCTCTTTTTATACGCCATGCCGGACCGCGAGGCATCTGGTATTTGCAGCAAACGGAAAAATGGAAAAAATATGCCAGCAAACAGGCGGCCTGGTCTTACTGGCAGCGTGCTCGCCCCAAGGAAAGAACAATATTTCTCCAAATCCTCTTAAAGGGGCAGTCGCCTGTGGTAGAGGATCTCCTCTACCAAGTATTTGCGGCTTACCCGCTGAAAGATCCGGAGTTGGTCCAAGACCTGTTCCCGCTTTTGATCCAGGCCACCCCGAAAGTAGCGCCTTCCTTGTTGACCGATTTACGCGACCGGGCTACGGCTGCCCCAGATAAACGAAGGATAAGCCAGCTATTGTGCACGATCGATCCCGAAGGCGAACCGGTCCTCCAGGTGCGCCAACTTTTAACTACTTATTTCACCACTAGAGGCAAGCTCATCGATCCGGCTCCATACGACGCGGCTGCAATGCGTCCTTTGGGGCTGGATGAAGCCGGACTCCCACCACACCAAATTCCAATCGAACTCACAGCCTGGCATGCGCCGGACTTTTGGCTAGAGTATTGGAATGTGGAGCCCATGCAGGCCGTAGAATATTTTTTGGAACTGCCACGTGGACTGGAGTTTGTAACCTCCTTAATTCAGGCGATACGGCAAGTAAAGGATCCGGAAAAAGCAGCTCCCTGGTGGTCGGCCCTACTGACTGTCGCAGACACCAACCCACACTATGCACTTTGGCCAATGATCAAAGCTTGTCCATTACCCCCGAAGACAATGGAGGCTGTTGCCGCATTGATTTTCCGAATGACCGACGACCGTATACCCGCTCTTTTCTGGAATTGGCTGTCGATGGGTAGGGGGCCGTTTACTGTCCAACTTTCACAACAACTGGACGAAAAATTCCAGGCCAGGCAAGCGTTTTTTTCGGGCTCGACACTTACTAAGGGTAAGTTGGTAAAGCAGCTTCCCCTACGCGCCCACCCGAGCATAATGAAAGCGCAGCCATGGCTGGAGGATTTCCTCCATGAATGGAGCTTTGGGAAGAATAAAGAAATCCTGTACCTTCGAAAGCGTTTGTACGAAAGTATCGACGATCTTAAGTAAGTCGCCTTAATATGGAAGAACAAATCCTGCGGCCCCACGCCGAAGATGCCAATGCGCACGAACTTGAGGCCCTCCGCAAAAACGAATCATACCCTGTACCTCCCAACTGGCAATTGTCGCCCCGGTCGGTGGTTACTTACGTCTGCGGAGGTAAGCTGGCCGATGGTACGACCATTACGCCTAAATACTTCGGCAATCGCCGGCTGATCGAGATAGCGGTGGCGACCCTGCTCACTGATAGAGCCCTCATGCTGATCGGCGTTCCGGGGACAGCCAAAACCTGGGTTTCGGAGCACCTGGCGGCAGCTATAAGCGGCGACTCTAAGCTGCTAGTACAGGGTACTGCCGGCCTTGCCGAGGATGCACTGCGCTACGGATGGAACTATGCCCGCCTGCTCGCCGAAGGGCCCAGTGAAGGTGCTATTGTTCCCAGTCCGCTGCTGCACGCCATGCAGCATGGCAAAGTCGCCCGGGTAGAAGAGCTCTCCCGCATCTCCGCCGAAATACAAGACACCCTGATTACCATCCTGTCGGAAAAAATTATGCCCATACCTGAGCTAAACCGGGAGGTCCAGGCCAGGCGAGGTTTCAATATAATCGCAACGGCTAACGACCGGGACAAAGGAGTGAATGAACTCTCCAGCGCCTTACGTCGTCGATTTAATTCGGTCCGAATGCCATTGCCGCCCACACTTGAAGAAGAAGTACGTATTGTACAAGCAAGGGTCGAAGCCGCCGGCAAAACGCTTAAATTGCCAGAGAGCAAAGTGCCGGTCGAAGAATTGCAACGCCTGATTACCATTTTTCGGGAGCTTCGTTCGGGACAAACAGCAGATGGCCATACCAAACTCAAGACACCCAGCAGCACCCTCAGTACTGCCGAAGCGATATCGGTAGTCAATAATGGCCTGGCACTTGCCGCTTACTTCGGCGACGGGCAATTAAAAGCCGAAGATCTAGCTCCCAGCATACGCGACGCCATCATTAAAGATCGGCAACGCGACCTTCCGATATGGGAGGAATACCTCGAAACCATCCTTCGCCGGCGCGAGGGTTGGGAAGACCTGTATGAGACATTCAAAGCCACTGACTACTAAACCAGCCTCTTAATTCCAATCCCTTTGCATATTCAAATTTATGGTATACGACACCACGGCCCCGGGTCGGCTAAGCGCCTGCAGGCGGCCCTGCGCCAATTCACACCCGATGCTTTGGTCATTGAACTTCCTCAGGATGCCGAGCCGGCCCTTTCTTATATAGGAGACTCGGGTCTGCGCCCACCGGTAGCCCTACTTCTGTACCAACCCAAAGATTTCTCCCGCGCTAGTTATCTGCCTTTCGCGACTTTTTCACCGGAATGGCTGGCCTTGCGCTACGCCAATCAGCTCCAAATACCCGTTTACGGTATGGATTTACCCATGGCCGTTCAGCTGCAACTCGACCCATCGGATGATTATACCAATTCCGGCGACCGCCGCCGGATGGTGCACGACCCACTGGGGCAATTGGCGACCCTGGCCGGATATTCCGATAGCGAACGCTGGTGGGAGCACACCTTCGAACGCGAAATAGGTGATACAAGGGTTTTTCCTGCCATCCTGCAAATGATTCGTCAGCTTAGAAGCGAATTACCGGACCAGAATAGCCTGCTCACCAAAAGGAGGGAAGCCCACATGCGCAAGGTGCTCCGTAGAGCCGTCAAAGCAGGCCACCAACGCATTGCCGTCGTATGCGGCGCCTGGCATGGGCCCGCACTGGCCGATTACCTGCAGGTACCGGCCGGTAGAGACAACAAACTCCTTCAAGGACTGCCGAAGAAAAAAATAAAGGTTACTTGGGTTCCCTGGAGCTACGACCGCATTGCCAGGGACCAGGGGTACGCTGCAGGGGTCATTGCGCCTGCCTGGTACGAGTTACTTTTCTCCAATCGGAAAGCGGTAAGCATTCGCTGGATGATTAAAGCTGCTCGTTTGCTTCGACAAAAGAATGCTGATGCATCGGCCGCCCAGGTGGTAGATGCCGTAAGGCTTGCCGAGACCTTAGCCGCCATGCGTGACCAATCGGTCCCTGGGCTGGAGGAGCTGGAGGAAGCAGTGGAGGCTGTTTTTGCACATGGCAACGCTGGGGTGCTGGCGCCCATTCGCCGAAAACTCAGGGTGGGCGATACCATTGGTAAAATTCCGCCTGGCATTCCTACGGTACCCTTACAGCAAGATTTTGAAAGGATGATCAAGTCGGCCCGGCTATCGGCCGAATACCAGACAACAGAGCGTGTACGCAAAGCGCTTGACCTGCGCAAGGCAAGTAACTTAATGGCCAGCCGGCTACTACACCGACTATTATTACTGGGCATTCCTTGGGGCAAGCTTCTAAAAACACCGGACCAGGCAGAGGGTCGTTTTGCCGAACGCTGGTCGCTAAAATGGCGGGCCGACTACGCTATCCGGCTTATCGAGGCCGGAATGTGGGGCAATACAGTGCAGGAGGCTGCCACACAGAAAGTCATCAGCCAAACGGAAAATACCACACGCCTCATCGAATTCATCGGGGTATTCACCAATGCTCTGAAAGCAGACTTGCCCGACACCACGCCACTACTATTAGAAAAAATGAAAGTGCTCGTATCCCAACAGGCTGACCTCAATGCCCTGATGGAGGCCCTACCCCCCCTGATCAATATCTACCGGTACGGTAGTACCCAAGGCTTCGACAGCTCTATGGTAGAGCAGGTCATTCGTGAGCTGGTGCCCAGAATTGCGATTGGCTTACCCACTGCAACAGTAGCTATCCAAGAAGATGTAGCGAAAGTGCTTTTTCAGCGTATTGTTTCAGTCAATCAAACCATTAGCCTTCTGGAAGACCCATTATTGCAGCGGGACTGGGAGACAGCCTTGTTACAGGTTAGCCGTCATTCTCAGGCCTTTCCCCTTCTTCAGGGGTTGAGTACCCGACTGGTACTCGATAAGAACCTAATCGATGTTGAAACTGCCGGCCTGCGATTGGCGTTTGCTCTTTCTGCCCTGCAGCAACCGCTTGACCAGGCCGGTTGGGTAGCAGGCTTCCTGCACGGTAGCGGATTATTATTCACGTATCATCCCAATTTGTGGCCCCTGCTGACCAATTGGGTAGAAGGGCTACCAGCAGACTATTTCCAGACGGTCCTGCCCCAGCTCCGTCGTGCGTTTTCCCAATTTTCCAGAGCCGAGCGAAGGGCCATTCTCCAGCTTGCCGCAGGAAATACAAAGCCAGCAACCTTCGGAGTAGAGACCACGCTCAACCCGGAATATATAGGATTGTTACGCACTGCAATGCAACGACTCTTGGGAAATTAAGCATAGCCAGGTAAAACTGAACTCTGAATTCCACAAGCCCCGTCTGAGATGCAGTTTTTCCACGATAATTAAATATGGCTTAACTTTACCTTAAGGTGCAGATAAATTGTGGTGAGTAATTTCATGTAAAGTATTAGATCTTTTGCTGTTTTCTACTCTTACTTACCTGCAATCTAAAGTCGCTTTGAGCCAGGATTAAGCCGCCCGGTCTAATCCTGGCATTTTTTAATTGCTCATTACCTCGGCATTCATTAAAGTTTCGATTTCTTCTGCTTCGATAGGTATATTAGCCATGAGATCTACCGGTCCGTCGTCGGTAATCAAAATATCATTCTCGATCCGAATGCCGAACCCTTCTTCAGGAAGATAAATTCCGGGTTCGCAAGTGAAAATCATACCGGCCTGGAGAGGATTGTAGCGATTGGAGAGATCGTGAACATCCAGTCCCAGGTGATGCGCCACCCCGTGCATGAGGAATTTTTTATAAGCCGGTTGTTCGTCGGATTGCCCTTTAATGTCTGTTTTGTCGAGTAAACCCAGCTCAACCAGGATGCTTTCGGTGATTTTACCCACCTCGCGATGAAACTCCTGAAGGGTGGTACCGGGCACGAGAAGCTGGCGTGCCGCATAGAAAATCTTAAGTACGCCGTCATATACTTGGCGTTGACGTTGCGAGTAGCGCCCGTTAACCGGAATGGTTCGAGACAGGTCGGCAGCGTAATTACTGTACTCGGCACCGAAATCCATGAGGAGCAGGTCGCCATCTTGGCAAACCTGATCATTGCGAATATAATGAAGCACACAGTTATTTTTACCCGATGCCAGGATGGGGTCATAAGCATGTCCAGAACATCCGGAGCGGATGAACTCATGGGTCACTTCTGCTTCAATTTCGTATTCTTTTACACCGGGCTTGGTAAAACCTAATACGCGCTGGAAAGCATTATGTGTAATACGTACTGCCTCCTGAATGCGCTCAATTTCGGGGCGGGATTTGATCATCATGAGCTTGCGCAAAATAGGCTGTGCCCGGTGAAATTTGTGCCCCGGGAATTGCTGTTTCAGATGGCGAGCGAAACGCAGATTTCGATCGGGCACCTCCGTCATAAAACGCTCGTGCTCGTTGGTATTGATATAAATGCGCTTGGCCAGAATGATCAGTTCCCGCAGGATCCCCTCCATTTCGTCCAGCCAGTAGACTTTAGAAATCCCCGAAATATCGCAGGCCTCCTCTTTAGTAAGTTTGTGCCCCTCCCAGGTAGCAATTTGTTCGTTGGTGCGCTTGATAAAAGCGATCTCGTTGAAGCCTTCTTTAACACAATCGGGAAAGAGGACAACCACGGATTCTTCCTGATCCAGCCCGCTGAGGTAGAACAAGCCACTGTTTTGCCGGAAGGGGAAAAAGGTATCTCCGCTGCGCGGCATGAGGTCATTGGACTGAAAAATGGCAATGCTATCGGGTTGCATCTTTCGCATAAACCGTTGGCGATTGGCGCTGAAAAATGCATGATCAAATCGCGGGTACCGCATTTCACTAATTTTTCCGAAAAAATAAGGGGTCAGTTGAGGGTTTTCGATAGGTAAATTTGCGAAAATTGGCGGTGGCGAAAAAGTGATTTGTAGAAATCTTTATACCATTTCCTGCCGGTTAATCCGACCGCAAGCGGTCATCAATTCGTGCTAAATCATCGTCTTCGACATCACCAAACCAGTCAGACAGGCGCTGTTGAGCCTGATCGCGTACTTGTTCGTCGATATGGATGGCGATCGTCATAAGGCCGAAAGATAGCACGCCCAGATCGTCGGTGTACCCGAGAAAGGGGGTTAAATCCGGAATGCCGTCAATAGGTGCAATGAGGTAACCCAGGGTACCTAAGATAATCTGCTTGGCCCAGAAGGGCGTTTTCGGATTGCGGTAAGCGTAATACATTAAAAGGGCTGCGTAGACAACCTGTAGTCCCATTTTGCAAGCAAACCGTTGTAGCTTGGTCCAGAAATCCGGATCAGCATAATCCTTACGGTGGCGGTTTATTTTATCTTGGTAATTATCCATGCTTTCACGTATTTCGGTAATTCTACCTAACAGCCTATTTAACAGTACAGACGCAACATCCGTTCGGCAGGTTACGGATAATCCGACTAGCGATCCATTCGATTCGACCGGCCGGGTAAAAAAATCAGGCTAATTCAGCTAGCTCCATCCAGCGCAACTCTTTGGTTTCGATGGTCTCCTTTAGTTCGGCCAATTCCTTAGATAGTTCAGTAATGCGTTCGGGGGTAAGGCCCGGTTCGTTGAATGCTTCGGTTAGGGTGGTGCGCTTTTCTTCCAACCGACCGATTTCTTTTTCCAATCGGTTCATTTCTTTGCGTTGCTCATAGGAAAGGGTTGCCTCTTTTTGGCGCTTGTTAGCCTCGGCAACTTTAGCCTTTTGCTCTTTCTCCCGCTGTAGGCGACGCTGCTCCTGCTCGAGCTTTTTTTGTTCGGCCCGATAGTCGGTATAGTCGCCGATAAAATCCTTGATGCGGCCCTGCCCCTGGAATATGAAGAGATGATCGACAATTTTATCCATGAAATAGCGATCGTGCGACACGATAAGTACACAACCCGGGAAGTCCTGCAGGAAATCTTCCAGAATATTCAGTGTAAGAATATCGAGGTCGTTAGTGGGCTCATCCAGGATCAGGAAATTCGGATTATGCATAAGGATGGTCAGCAGGTGCAGGCGCCGCTGTTCACCACCACTCAATTGCGACACATACACTTGTTGCTGTTTGCGGTCGAATAGGAAGCGTTCCAACAGCTGTGGTGCCGTCAGTTTTTGTCCTTTTTCCAGTGGGATATATTCGGCAATGTCGGTAATGACATCGATCACGCGTTTGTCCACCTTCAAGTCGATGCCCGATTGGGTAAAGTAACCAAAGACGGTATTGTCACCAACTACGATTTTTCCCGTATCCGGCCGGATCTGCTGAGTAAGCATTTTGAGGAAAGTCGTTTTCCCGACCCCATTAGGTCCCACAATGCCCACCCGCTCAGCTTTCTTGAATTTATAGGAAAAACCTTCGACCAGCTTTAAATCTCCATACGATTTACTGATGTTGTGGGCCTCCAGGATTTTCTTCCCCAAGCGCTGCCCCTTAATATCGATTTGCATCTCTTTTTCTATCCGCGCACCGGCCACTTTATCTTTCAAATCGTAAGCAGCATCGACTCTCGCTTTTGCTTTGGTACTCCGAGCCTGGGGCGTCCGATTGACCCATTCCAGCTCTTTTTTTAGCAGTTTGCGGTTTTTTTCGAGCTCGGCGCTTTCCGTTTCATTACGAGTAGCCTTTTTTTCCAGAAAATCGGCATAGTTACCCTGGTAGCGATACAGTTTAGCGCCGTCCAGTTCGACCATGTAATTGCAGACCCGTTCGAGAAAGTAGCGATCGTGGGTGACCATAAAAAGAGTGATTCCCGGCTGTTTTAGATAATCTTCCAACCATTCGATCATATCCAAGTCGAGGTGGTTGGTAGGTTCGTCGAGAATGAGAAATTCGGGCGCGTCCAACACCATTTTTGCCAAAGCCAGTCGTTTTTTCTGGCCGCCCGATAGCTCTTTAACCTGCTGTTCCAACAGGTCGATTTTCAGCTTGGTTAGGATTTCTTTGACTCTGGCTTCAGCATCCCATGCTTGCAGCGTATCCATGCGAGCCAGCGCTTGCTGCATCCGCCCCTCCTGTTCCGGCAATAGTAGAGCTTCTTCGTATTCCCTGATCGCCTTCAAGAGCGGGTTATCCGTATCGAAAACAGCCTCCAACACCGTATGCTCGGGATAGAGGTTGGGTTCCTGTGGCAGGTAGCCGATGCGTACGTCGCGGTGTAAGAATACCCTGGCAGTCTCTCCCTCGGGCGACTCTTCGCCGGCGATAACCCGTAGCAGTGTCGTCTTGCCCGAGCCATTTTTAGCCACCAAGGCTACCTTGTCGCCTCGGCTGATCTGCAAGTCGATATTTTCGAACAGCACTTTATCGCCGTAGGTACGGGTGACATTTTCGAGACTTAAGTAATTCACACTTGGCCGTTTTTACCGCATTAATTGCGCAAAAATAAGGATTGTTGAAAGATGGAGGGGATTAATTTGTCACTCAGCCAGATCGAGCCCTCTTTTTCCCAGGGCAGCCACACCCCCCCACCAGATGTGTTATCGAGCAATTGACTTACTCTGCAATCCGGTGTAGAGTTTCCAGGTGCCGTACTGCTATCGGTTTTCGTTAGCCGGCGCATAGCCGGTCACACTAGACTGGGTAAAACAAAATTAAAAACCCTTTAAAGCCAACCAGCTTCAAAGGGCTCAGGATGGATAGTATGGTTTTTACACATCAGGCCATGCGAAGGATCGGTTTAATGACTTTACCGCTTTCCATATCAGCAACCGCCTGGTTGATATCTTTGAAATTATAATACCTGATCAATTCATCGAAGGGAAATTTACCCTGGAGGTAGAGGTCAATCAGGCGCGGAATGAAAACATCACCTACGCTGTCGCCTTCGGCCAGACCAATGACTTTTTTGCCACCGACAAGCAACCCATTAATATCGAGTTCGACCTCGGAACCGAGGGCCGGTGCCCCTACAATGCCGCATACACCACGCTTGTTGAGGCCATCGACGGCTTGGCGCAGCACTTTATCAATACCCGAGCATTCCAATGCATAATCCGTGCCGCCGCGGGTAATCTCCTGAATTCTTTCTACTGGATCCTCTTCTTTCGAATTGATGAGATGCGTGGCGCCCAATTCTTTGGCCATTTCCAGGCGCTGCGGCTGGATGTCGGCCGCAATAATGGTGGTGCAACCGCAAAGACGCGCGGCCATAATTGCTGAGAGTCCTACCGAACCTACGCCGAAAATAGCGATGGTGGAGCCGGCCCGCGGATTAAAAGAGTTCAGTACCGATCCAGCGCCGGTCTGGATCCCGCAGCCCAGTGGTCCTAGTAACTCTAGGGGAGCCTCTTTAGTTACTTTGATCGTATTGCGTTCGGTACCAATAGCGTGCGTAGCAAAAGACGATTGCTGGAAAAAGCGCGCCGTAATATCATCGTGCCCGTTTTTAATCGAGGCTTTATCGGTTGCCATACGCTTTCCGCCGAAATTGAGGGCAAAAAAGTCATCACAATACGTGGGATCTCCTTCCTGGCAAGGACGGCACTTGCCGCAGGAGCCGTAGGTTAATACCACATGGTCGCCAGGTTCGACCGTAGTTACGTGGCTACCTACCTTTTCTACAACACCGGCACCTTCGTGCCCCAGTACAGTAGGATAGCTGGCTGGCTGAATACCGTCGCGAACCGATAGGTCAGTGTGGCACAAACCGGTAGCAACAATTCTGACTAATATTTCGTGGTCTTGAATTTCATCGAGCTGGGCGTCGACGAGTTGGAATTCACCCTCTTGCTCTGCTACCAGAGCCGCTTCAATCTTCTTCATAACGTTCGTTCCTTTTCTGTGCAACCCGTTATATGAAAGCGTGTTCGATAACAGCCTAAAGGATTTCAAAAGAAAGTCCGGCAGGTGTAGAGCATCAAATCCTCAAAACAAAAAAAGCCCCGGCCAGCGACCGGGACTTCTATTTACAATCGCTTTGGATGGGCGGGGCCCATTACATCATATCGTCGTACATGCCGGGGTTCGGCATATTCGCCCCTTCTTTATTTTTTTCGGGCGCATCATTGATGGCGCATTCTGTCATGAGCACCATGGCGGCAATAGAAGCCGCGTTTTCGATAGCTACGCGAGCAACTTTGGCCGGATCGATTACCCCGGCTTGTTTTAGATCTTCGTATACGTCGGTACGGGCATTGTAGCCGAAGGCGTCTTTTCCGTCCAGTACTTTTTGCAGCACGACGCTACCCTCTACGCCTGCGTTGTAGGCGATGGTACGCAAGGGTGCTTCCAACGCCTTGCTTACGATGCTGGCGCCGGTGAATTCATCTTCATTTTCAAACTTCACGTGACGCAGGGCTTCGATGGCCCGTACAAAAGACACTCCACCACCCGGTACAATGCCTTCCTCCACGGCTGCACGGGTCGCAGACAGGGCATCATCTACGCGGTCTTTTTTCTCCTTCATTTCTACCTCTGTAGCAGCACCCACGTGCAGCACGGCTACCCCGCCAGACAGTTTAGCCAGGCGTTCTTGCAGTTTTTCGCGATCGTAATCAGAGGTTGTACTCTCGATTTGCGATTTGATCTGCTGAATGCGCGCCTGGATGTGTTCGTCAGCCCCTTTACCGTCGACGATGGTGGTGTTGTCCTTGTCGATCTTGATGCGCTCGGCACGACCCAGGTGCTGAAGGCCGGCATTTTCAAGTTTATAACCCCGCTCCTCACTGATAACGGTAGCGCCGGTCAGGATGGCAATATCTTCCAGCATGGCCTTACGGCGGTCACCGAAACCGGGGGCTTTCACTGCAACTACCTGTAGCGTGCCGCGCAGCCGGTTTACGACCAGGGTGCTGATGGCTGTACCTTCTACGTCTTCGGCAATGATTAGCAGGGGCTTACCTTCTTGCGATGCCGCTTCCAATACGGGAATAATATCCTTGACATTGCTGATTTTCTTATCGTGGATCAGGATGAGCGGATCATCGTATTCGGTTATCATCTGCTCCGTATCGGTAGCAAAGTAGGGCGACAGGTAACCACGGTCAAACTGCATACCCGTAACTTCGTCTACGTATGTTTCCATGCCCTTGGCTTCTTCGACGGTGATCACGCCATCGGTTGTCACGCGTTTCATGGCATCGGCAATGAGCTGGCCGATTTCTTCGTCATTGTTAGCGGAGATGGTAGCGACCTGCTGGATCTTATCAAAGTCCTTGCTCACGTTTTCCGCCTGGCTTTTGATGTTTTCTACCACGATTTTTACCGCCTTGTCGATCCCGCGCTTCAGGTCGATGGGGTTGGCACCGGAAGCCACGTTTTTCAGCCCAGCGTTGATCAGCGCTTGTGCCAGTACCGTAGCCGTGGTGGTACCGTCACCTGCTGCGTCGGCCGTCTTACTGGCCACTTCCTTCACCATCTGGGCACCCATGTTTTCCAGAGCGTGCGGCAATTCGATATCCTTAGCTACCGTCACTCCGTCTTTGGTTACTTTAGGCGCACCAAAGCTTTTTTGCAAAACGACGTTACGTCCTTTGGGGCCGAGCGTCACTTTCACTGCATTAGCCAGTTTATCAATACCCGCTTTCAGGTGCTCACGGGCTTGGCTGTTAAACGTTATTTCTTTTGCAGCCATGATGATTGATTTTTAAATTTCAACAATGGAAGGATTAAGCAAAAACTAATTTTCGTTTAGTACTACCAGGATGTCATCTTCCCGCACAATAAGGTACTCGTCACCATTGTAATTAAGCTCCTGCCCGGCGTATTTGCCGTACAGCACCCGGTCGCCGGTTTTCACGCTTACCGTTTTACCGTCTTTACCCGGGCCTACTGCAATGACTTCACCCTGTTGCGGCTTTTCTTTGGCGGTGTCGGGGATAATAATTCCGCCTTTTGTCTTCTCTTCTGCAGGCAGCGGCTTGATCACCACTCGATCATTGATGGGTTTAAACGCTTCTTTGCTCATTGTTTAGAGAATTTTGATTAAACCATGGAATTAAAAGTAGAGGACCAGGCAATGGTTGAGATCGTAACTTGCGTTAGTTAAGTGTAACCATTCTTTTTACCTTTTCCCTCAAAATTTTCCTAACCCAATCGACGTGCCAATCGGAGGGGGAAGCCGAAAAAAAGTTTAAACTTAACGAAAAAAATGACACCCTGTCAGTCGTCCAAAGATGGATTCGTAATACGGGAGCAGGCGTATTAAAAAGTCCGGTAAATTCCCGTAATTTTGTCAGTCTCTGTAAATAAAGATGTGTCATGGACAAGACATTGCCGGTTGTCATAACCGGCGTTTCAACGGGTATTGGATATGGTCTGGCTCGAACTTTGGTAAACAAAGGCTATACGGTATTCGGCAGTGTACGGAAAACAAGCGATGTAAAACGCTTGCAGCAGGAGTTAGGGACACGTTTTCAACCCTTTTTGATGGACGTTACTGACCACGAGACGATAAAGCAAGCTGCCAGGGAAATAGAAACCGCCACCCATAACCAAGGCATAGGCGCGCTGATCAACAACGCCGGTATTGCGATTTCCGGGCCCATGCAGGAACTCGACATCGCCGATATCCGCTATCAGTTTGAGGTTAATGTAATTGGCTTGGTTAAGGTAACGCAACTATTTTTACCCCTGCTCGGAGCAAGAGAAAATCACCCCGTCCGTCCGGGACGCATTCTGAACATTAGCTCTGTATCCGGCCAGATTGCGGCTCCTTTCCTGGGCCCTTATACTGCCAGCAAGCACGCCCTGGAGGGGTTGTCAAAAGTTTGGCGCCGGGAATTGCTCCTTTTTGGAATTGATGTGATCGTAGTAGGACCCGGATCGGTTGTCACGCCCATCTGGGATAAAAGACCTGGAGAAGATAGCATTAGCCATTCTGCCTATTTTCCAGCTTTAAAAAAATTCAGCAGCTACCTTCTGAAGCAAGGCCGTAACGGCTTACCGGTCCATGAAGTAGCTAACCGGATGGTCGATATTCTGGAGCATCCTAAACCAAAAGCACGCTATGCATTAGTTAAAAACCGCTTTCGGGATTGGATCCTGCCCCGGGCAATCCCCACCCGAAAGCTCGATCAGATTATCGGCCGCAAAACAGGATTGCTGCCTTCTATGAACCGTAACGATTGACAGGGAAAAGGCGGTATAGTAGATAGATCTAACCCGCCTTTTCCGCCCCATGGCCCTCCTCTAAATAATGGTACCAGGTAAATGGGAACGCATACCACCAGCTCCAGGCTGCCAACCAATGAGTGCCAATTAGCAGAATACACCAGGGTGATGTTGCTTTGTTTTTGAGGGTTTTCATAAGTACAAGGCCGCTGGAAGTAACATAGTGCGAGTCCTTTAAGCGAGGACGCCAAAAGGAAACGCACCCTTTACTGATGGTTAATTAATGGCTACCTGATTCTTCGCTGGCAAAGCGAACTAAATCGGCCAGGGTAAGGCGGCTATTTTTTATCAAACAAGGGTTAGGCGACCAGTTCGGATAGTGAAGAAAAGTCTCCTTACCGTGCACCAGCATGGCGCCGAATACTTCTAACAAAATAGCCGATCCAAGTTTACCGAGTCGCTTACCCGCTCCCACAACACCTGCTTCCCGCATAAGGTATAAGAAAAGGGGTGTATGCAACTGTAATCGCTGGCGAACATCATTCGGCAGGCATCCCCATCCAGGTATTTCTTCCAGTTTAAGATCCTGCATCGAATCGATGGGATAACCTTTTTCGGCCATCTTCTGAGCCGCGAGTTGACCGCTGGGCAAACCCAGCACAAAACTGCGCAGTAGATTACGGAAGGCCAAGGAGCGATCCGACTCACTGGCAAAGCGTCCGACTACCGGATCGGGCATCCGGATCAGCTCGTCGGCAAGCAAGTGATCAAAAGCTTTCGTACGTACGTATTGCTTACAATCATCAATGTCCAGTAAGCATTTCCAGTCGACGGTCAACTCCGGTGGCACGGGTCCGAAGCCATCGGTGCCGAAGCGTTCGTCGAAAAGATCGACCACTGGGTTCTGAGGGTTGGCCGGAAACTGAGAGCGAACCAGGGTATGTCCAAAACGAAAAGCGGCTACGGCAAATTCCACCGGCATGCACAAGCAGAAGCACTCATCGATGATATGCGTACACTTGGGTAGTTTTTTGTCGAAGAGCGCATTATTGGCAAAATTAAAAACATCCGGATCACATACCCGCTGCAGAAAATCATGCCAAACCACATACTGGTAATGGAAACGCGTTTCCTGCTGAGCAGCCTCAAAGTTTCGACCGATCAGGAATCGATTGTGCAGCCGCAAAAATACCAGATGCATTTGCGCCACGAACATATTCTCGTCATTGCGTGGATCACCAATGATGGCCTGGCCCGCTACGGTACGCGGCAGATCATTGGCATTGACGGAATTGCCTGTGGCTAACCGCCCGAATTGTATAGGATCGAAAAGAAAAGGTGACGCTTCGGGGCCGAAACCGTAAACGCAATCCAGGTCAAGCGAAGGTGACCTAAAGTTAGGCAACTTGGCAACACTCTCTTTGTCCAGTGCCTGACCGTGTAAAGCGGAGGACGTATCCAGGGTGATATCGTGATCTACGAACTGTGCAAAAAAGATATAGGCCGCCGGCAAATCACTATCGGGAGATTCGGATTGAGCATCGTGCATAATACCCTGAGGACCGCCTAAAAGACTGGCAATTTCCTCGGCCTCGCATTGGTTGGTAATCCCGTAATCCTCTGCCCAAGAAGGAACGCCTTTGAGCAGGTGACAAAAATTTCCGAGCCGCATATGGCTGCACCCCGTAGAGGCTTTAGCCATACCGTGGTAAGACTTTTTGGGTTGTGTCATGTGTTTGAGGTTTAGTTTTCTTCAAAATTGGAAAAACCAATCCTATACTCCAACTATTTGATTGGGTTCAATAATTACTTGATTTTCAATTATTTCACTTTCTCCCTCAGTGCAAATCGGGAGTTAATAAATTATAAATGTTCACATAAGCCTGCCTAGCGTATTTTTCACCAAAAAACACTTCACCCCAAAAAACCATGAATGAAGAAAAAGATAGGCTTTTGAACGAGGCAGTCGCCCTATTGGCGTTGACAAAAAGTGCATCGACCACCTCATCCTATTCCGATTGGATTTATAGGTTTATCCGTTTTCAGGGTAAAAAAACGGTAAGAGCCTGGACCAGCAAGGACATAGCTGATTTTATCAAATTTCTTAGTCTGGAATGCGGCTTGTCAACATCTTCCTGCAACCAAGCGCTGTATGCTCTACGCTTTTTTTACGCTACTATCGTTGGGAAGCGTCCCGCTCACTGCCAGGCTTTCACCGCCGTAAGTGATTCTGCTAAGGGACGCCTCTCGTTTCTGAGCCATGCAGATTGGCAAAAGCTAGAGGCGGAGTTGAACGGGATGGTTCATACCATTGCCTGTTTGATGTACGGAAGCGGATTGCGGTTGCAGGAGTGCACGCACCTTTTGGAGGAGGATGTAGATTTTGATCGCAGTTACATTCATATCCGGCCCAATGGACAATACTCCGGACGGCACACCGTATTACCAAATCGCCTTATCGATCCTTTGCGGTCCCTGATTACCCACAACAGCATTCTTCGAAGAAGCCACGGCGATAAGATATCACCATCGGCAGCATGTCCCAATTATCTCTTTTTCCGGCTTGATCCGAATTGTTCCCGCCAAGGTCCCAAGCCCTTCAGCAGTATCAAGGTTAGAAAAGCGATTGCGGACGGGATGCGCAAGGCAGGATTACCCGATCAGTTAACTTGTAACAGCCTGCGCCAGGGCTTTATGTACCGACTGCTGGAAAGAGGTTTGGACGCACAGCTCATTACGCGATTGATGGGTTACAAGACCGCTCAGTCAGTTTTGCAACATAAAAAGAGATTGGAAGCCCAGATCACCCTTTACCTGGAAAGTCCGCTGGATAAGGCTTAGGGGTGGTTAAGCGAAAGTGCTTAAGCAACCACCATCGTATTCGGGATAGGCTTACTTGGTACTCCGGAACCCACTGGTCATTTTTTCGAAATCCTTTTTCGGTAAATCCAATCCATCGAAATCCATTTTTCCACAGGACGACTCCGCTGGCGGTGTTCCAAGTCGCATAGTCAGCTTCGATGTGCTGTGCCCCTAGGCGACGAAACCCAAAGTTCACTATGGCGCCGACTGCCTCCGTCATAACACCCCGACCTTGAAAATCGGGTAAGGTGAAGTAGCCCAATGTCCAATGGCTGCTATGGCGCCGATTCCGCCGAATGGTGATCCGCCCGCAAAATTGTCCATCCTGGATTCGATCGATAGAAAACACATAAGCTTGCCCACTATTCCAAGCCAACCTCACCTTCTGGAGGTAGGCATCGAAAAAGTCAAGCGAGGCCGGCGGATCCCACTGTAACCCATCGGTGAAACCTGGGATGCGGGTAGCAGCGAAGATAGCATGGTTGTCTTCGGCGACGGGAAAGCGTAGTCGCAGGTGCGCGGTCTGTATAGTGAAAGAGTGATCTACCATAGTCAAGCCAGTATTTTTGCAATAACCCTGGGTTAGCGCCCAAAGTTTCGCTAGATCTAGCCTTTCAAAATTTTCTGCACGTTTGTATAAGAAGTAGCAATGCTAGCCAGCGGGTCCGTTGGCTGATCATGCTCAACAAAGAAAGCCTGTACGCCTGATTTTTCGGCTTCGGCAAAAATTGCTGGAAAATCGATGACCCCTGTACCGACTTCGGTAAAGCGCTGCTCCGATGTATCATCCATATCTTTGACATGCCACAGGGCGGTTCGTCCGGGATAGCGACTAAAAAAGTCTTGTGCTTTATAGCCAGCTTTGGTCACCCAGTAAAGGTCCAGTTCCATCTTCACCAGGTTGGGATCGGTGCTATCGAGAAGGGTGAACATAGGCACTTTACCCTCCATCAACTGGAATTCGAAATCATGGTTGTGGTAGCACAATTGTAGGCCGGCTTGCGCGCAGGCTTCCCCAGCTTGATTGAGGAGATCTGCCAAGGACTTGTAGTCATCAAGGCTTTGGCGCTCCTCCGGATGGAGCCAGGCAAGTACCATGAATGACTGTCCAGCACTTACGGCGTCTTCTATGGCTTGTTCCCAGCCGTTGGTGAGGGTTCCCTTTGCCGCCGTATCCGTTCGGCCGCTAAGGTGATGGCTACTGGTAATGTCCAGCCCCTGATCGCGTAAGATCTGATAAAACGCAACCGCAGGCCGGTCAAAATACCGGCCGCTGGAATAACCAAAGAGTTCAACCTGATCGTAGCCGATTTCGGCTACCTTTTCTATTGTTTCCTCAAGGTCTTTGGCCAGGCTTTCTCGAACTGTATACAGCTGGATACCGGTGGGCCATGTCGACATATCGGAGGTTTTAGAAATAGTATTGTTGAGGGTTGCGGTTTCAGGATCGTCATTGGCGCAAGCCGGTATCAAAAAGGCGCCGGCGGCTGTCCAGGCTGCCGTACGCAAAAAGCGACGGCGCGATTGGTGGCACGGTATCATAGGTTGCGTGGTATTTAAAAGATTAATGGCAAAAAGATCGGAAAAAAATAGGAGATCATCGGGTTTGTACCTCGTATTCCGGCAGCCGCTGCCGGAACAAAGCTTGCGCCACCTCTTGCAAAAGATCGAGGTTTTGTCAAAAAATAGCAGCAGGTAGTTAGAGGTATTGATATTCAATTGCTTTGGCAGTGCTAACAGCGCTATAGTGCTGTCAGCGCTTAAGCGCTGTTAGCGCTATAGCGCTAACAGCTGTAGCATCTTTATTTTAAAAGCCAGATCTTATATTCTGGCATAATTTTCACCATTACTCTTTTTCATCTCATAGACATGGTTTTCTTCGGTCCTAGTCCTTGCTCGTAGGCTGCAATATTTTCTGGGAAGCAGTGACGTTCCCAAATAGCGGGCAAGGATTCCCTTACCTCGGGCAATTGCCGTAGGGCCCAGTAGCGATCCTTATTCTGGCGGGTAGCTGAAGCGTAATCTACGACCGGCGCAGGATAGTCGTGCCCTAATCTACATCCGTAGAGTTGCTGTTCCATGGGCGTCATTTTCCAAGGAGTGCCTGCCAGGGGCGGCGGTACGGCCATTAACTCCGGCACGTAGGTTTTTATAAAACCCGCCTTTGGGTCATGTTCCTCGCCTTGCTTTATCGGGCTGAAGATACGTAGCGGATGATAAGCGGTGAGCCCGGCTTGCATTTGGATCTGCGGATAGTGAATACCTGCTTCAAAGTCGAGAAAAACCTTTGCTAAATGATGCGCCACACGCCGCCAATCCAGATTTAACGTAAAAACGGCAAAGGTTACCAACATGGCGCGCATGCGGAAATTAAGATAACCATTCCGCAGCAAACAACGCATAGAGGCATCAATCATAGGAAAACCTGTGCGGCCCTGCTCCCAGGCTTGGTACCGACTTTCTTCCTCGCTGTATTTTCTTTGACGCATCACCGGATGCATAGCCTGGTACGCTAGTTGATACTCCGACTCCAACTTCTGTATATAATGGCTTCGCCACCACAGCCGGTTTTGGAAATGGGCGAGCATCTTGGCATGATTAGTATTGGCTTTGTAGTGCTCAGAACGCTGAAACACTTCTTTGGCACTCAAATTTCCATAAGCTAGATAGGGAGACAGCCGACTGCAACTTCGGCGGCTGCGATCGGGCTTAGAAAGATCGAGCGCGTAGCGGGACGCCCGACTTTCCAGAAAAGAATTCAAATACCGATGACCCAATGAAGCCCCTCCTCGCTGAAACCACTTCTGGGGCACTTTCAGTGGCTGAGGCAAAGGTGGCCCCGACAGTCGAAGGGCCAAATCGGAAGATAACTCTACAGAGGATAACTGCCGTAAATCCGGATGCCGCAAAGGCTGCCGCAGAAAACGAACCCAGCGCTCTTCCCAATCCCTGCGATCGCGCAGACCAGGCCAGACACCCTCCTGCACAAAAGCCTGCAGTCGTATGCCATTTTGCCGGCAAAAAGCCTGTACACGCTGGTCGCGACAGTATGTCCGTTCGATGCCGGTTTCTTGATGTACAAAAATAGTACCGATTGTAAAGTGTTGCCGGAGCAACTCCAAAATAGGAATGACTTCGCTATGGAACACATAGAGCTGATGGCCATAGGGCGCTAACTGTTGTTGAAGATCCTGCAGTGACTCGTACACGAATCGCCAGTGGCGAACATCAGCATGAGCGTCTTGCATCAGGGATGGCTCGAAACAATATATTATCAAAACGGGTGGCCCGGACTGGGCTGCCTCGTGAAGCGGGGCATGGTCGCGCAATCGCAGATCTCGTTTGAGCCAAACAATATTTATTTCTTCCCGATGCACATGCTACCAACGACCAGCCAGAAGCAAGGTTTGAAATACATCGCTTTTTTTACTTTTTGTTCTGCTCATTAGCAAGAAGATCCTCCAACACGCTTTCCTGATACGCTACCAATTCGGCAAGACTGTCAAAACGCCGATGCCACGTGCCGATGGTTCGCAGTGGCAAAAAGGGGCGCGATCCGCTTAAGGTTGGTGTGTGCGCTTCATCTCCAGACTCCTTTGCTTCGATCATATGGTGGTAAGCCAATAAAGTAGCATTCAAGCGCCATAAATAGCGAGGCGACTCCGAATGGTCAGGATGGCCGGTAAGCACTTCTTTTAAAACACGCCCCTGGCTATAGGCAGGCGCAGGTACCTGGTTGAGGAAAGCAATAGTAGGGGCAATATCTATTGCCTCTGCATAAGTAAAAGTCTTTCCCTTTTTGATTCCTTTTCCAACGAAAATGACGGGCTGGCGTTGGGCTTGACCGACGTAAGGAGCGTGCCAGCCTTCGTGGTTTTGCCCGTGGTCGCCCATTACGATGAGTACCGTTTCGGACCAACGACCGCTTTTTTCCAGCCAGTCCACGAAAGCGCCGACCTCGGCATCGGCCCGCATCATTTCTCTGCGGTAGCGAGATCCTTCTTCCCAAATAGTGACCCCCTCTTGAAGATCAAGGTACCCGCCCGAACCGGGTCCCTGAAAATGGATCCGGATAAACCGGGCATCATTTTCCGCAATCAATTCCTGGGCTTTTTCCCGCACGGCCTGGTAATCGTACTGATCGTCCAGAGTGGACCCGTGACGATAGTATACATCAAAACCATAACGGAGCTCCCGATAGGCACTATCATTCACGACGAAGCCCGTGAAAGCATCACCGAAGCTGTGTTGGATCATGTGCGCTTTCAGGGCTTCTGCTCCGACGAACAGCGCCCCCGTCATCAAAGGAATATTTGGCAGGGAGCAGCCCCAAGGATAGTAGTAGGGCGAATCAGGTCGATCGTCCTGCGCAGGGTGGGCAGGCAGTATCAATTCTACTTTTGGATAATAAACCCCCTTGGCCTGCAAGCCTTCCAGATTAGTCAAATCCAGACGCTCCAGAGTGCCTGCAGCCATACCATCGAGAATAAATAATACGGTGTGCCTCGGCGGATCAACGACAGCCTGGGCCACAATCACACTGCTGTAGAGCAAACATAAAATTAAAGCTGGATGGACTTTACTCATCATAGAATTTATCTAATAATTCTTTTTCAAATATAGCATAGCGCAAGGTATTGAACAATTCCGACCGTATAAATGCTTAAAAGAAAAGTATTATGCCAACCGAAAATTATCCATTCACGGATCAACAACTGAAGGATTTTGCCAAACAATTGCGCGACCAAAGGCAGCGCACCACTGGCCAACTGAACCAGCTCGAGCAAGAGATGACCGATATTAATGGATCCGAACATATCAACGATGACTATGGCGAGGATGGCAAGCGCGCTCAAATAAATGAGCGCCTGGTCGAACTCATCAGTACCCACCGCCAGCAATTACAACGCATAGAAGCTGCATTGTTACGCATCGAAAACCGTACATTTGGACTCGATGAACGCACCGGCAACCCCATTCAGCTGGCCCGCCTGGAGGCTGATCCTACGGTAACGCAGGATATCAACTAAACCTGCACCAACTAATAAAGCCCTGCGTTGTAACGATTACAACGCAGGGCTTTACAATGGGAAAACTATTCCGCTACTTCACTCATCTTTCTGCGCGCACGTTGGTAGCCTCGTTCTAAAGTCGGTTGTACTGGCTTACCGTCTTCGTGCTGCACTTCTTGACTCATCTTTGCTTTACCTTGTTCAAAAAGGTGTTGTACATTTTCACCTAGGTGATGCGCTTGTTCCTTTACGTAGTTCGTAGCTCGCTCGCCGTACGCCTTAACGTTTTTTTGCGTTTGCTTGCGGACACGTCTGCCCTGCTGTGAATTTAGCCAAAGACCTAAACCCAATCCAGCTAAAAGGCCCGTGGCTAACTTCCAGTTTTGTTTGCTGTTGGTTGCCATAATTTAAGGTTTTGATCTACTAATAAAACCTCTACGCAATGGCCCCGGTTGCAGGAATTGTGTTAAAAAGCAAAAGCAAACAGAACGTTAACATTTGATTTGAAATCGAACATCACCAAATCCTGGCAGTTGCGTAAATAGAATTTATTTTTTCAACAAAATCACAATCTATGCTACGTTTCGCGCTCATTTTTTTCATTGTTGCCATAATTGCTGGTATTTTCGGCTTTGGCGGTATTGCGGCAGGCGCCGCTTCGATTGCAAAAATTTTATTCTGGATCTTTTTGATCCTATTGATCATATCATTGATTGCGGGTGGAGCCAGGCGATTCTAATGTGGTGAGAGAAATAAAAAAGGCCGGCTTAGTTAAGCCGGCCTTTTTCTTTTTTAATCAGGATTTGTTTTTTGGATTGATTTTTCGACGGGCTCGATTATAACCTTCTTCTACCTTGTGCTCTGCCGTCTCTACCGCTTCTACAGCATCTTCAGCACGATTGCGCAGGGTTTGCTTTACTGCATCTGCTGCATTGGAAAAATTTTCTTTGCTTTTCTCTATTTGCTGTTCTACCTTTTGTTCGGCAGCCTGCGCTTTGTTTTTGGCATACTGGTAAGCTTGCTCTCCATAGACCTCGGCTGTTTCTTGTGCCTCGCGCCGTACCCGGCGGCCTTGGCGAGAATTTAACCACAGCCCAAGGCCAGTACCAGCCAAGAGGCCGGCTAGTAATTTCCAGTTCGAATTTTGCTGTTGGTTGGCCATGATGATTTAGGTTTTGATTCACTTCCGTAACCTGCATACATGCTTAGATGTTCACTATCAAACACATAGAATCTCACCTATCGCCTATCTTCTTCCCCTGCCTTGAACTTCGATCTCCAATTCCGGTTTCGAAAAGAAAACGAAAATATAAAATGAAAGACGGATTTGCACAGTTGATTCAAGGAAAATGGAATCAAATCAAAGGTCAACTTCAGCAGGAATATGCCCAACTCACCGAAGATGACCTGGCCTACCAAGAGGGTAAGGAAGATGAACTTATTGGGCGTTTGCAGGAAAAACTCGGAAAGACCCGCGAAGACATACGTGCGCAGATCAGTGAGATTAGCAAAAAAATATAATTGAATTGTATAATCATAAAGTTAAAAAAAATGCGATTTAAACATTTTTTCCTGTTACTAATAATTGGTAGTTCCTTGTTCGTATCCTGTCAGACACAGGAGGCAAAAGAAGATACGAATCAAGCTGCAGAAGAAATTCAGCAGGCTGCCGATAAAATTGCCGATGCTTTCCGCACCGAACGCGAAGCCCTGGAGGCAGACTTGCAACAAGCACAGACCGACATTGACAATCGGATTGAAACCCTGCAGAAAAGAGCTGAAAAAGCCAACGATAAAACCCGGGGCGAACTACAGGAAACGATTGACGAACTCGAGCAAATGCGCAAAAAAGCTGGCGAGCGCTTAGACAAAGTAGGAAATACCATGCAGGACGATTGGGAAAGCTTTAAATCCGAAACTCAGGAAACCTTGACTGCCATTGACCAGGCCATCAAGAAGAGTATGGAAAATAATAAGTAGTTGCATTTGATTCGGTCTTACGGGAGCATAATCTGCTCCTACTCTACCCTACTAAAAAGTTAGGAGGGTGAAAAAAACATAAGGAAGCGTCA
>CAZHCA010000026.1:0-60740 GCA_964530825.1 uncultured Saprospiraceae bacterium | reverse complement strand
GGCAAGCTTCTCCAAATACAATTCGACAGTACATCTTGTCCCAGGGCTAAAGTGCATCGCTTTCATCCCACCGGCTGAAGACTGGTGGGTTTTACGCTCCGTTATATAAAAAAGAGGCGTTACCCTTATAATGCACAGGAGTAACGCCCCGAAGAAAGCGCTATTATCAATCAAGTAAGTTCAAGGTAAGGGTTTCGCCAATTCGCCACACTGAAATCAAGTCAAAAGTAAGCAACTAAACCGGCCCAAACTAGCCGGTGTATTCAGTAAAATAAAGTAGTTAAGAGCCGGCAAGGTTAAGCCGCTAAAAAACTTTTTAAGCAAAAAAAAGCTGGAAGCTCTAGTAGAACTTCCAGCTGGCGATTTAGCTGTGAGGGAAGGATTCGAACCTTCACGGGGCGGTTAGCTGCGATCAAAGATCGAGTTTATCCCAAGTCCCCACCCCCGAGACCGGAGGGCATGGCTGCCTGTTTCATCACCTCACATTGTCAATTGCAAACTTTTCAATATTTCCCGTTTGCTTACAGTACAAATGTAAACACCCTCCCGATTTATTGCAAACTTTTAAAAAGAAAAAGAAAAAAATTACACTTCAATCAATGAAACTTTTGATTATCGATGATCTTTCAAAAACCAAAGCGGAAAACAGGGTATATTTGAAGATCTCGTAAATCCTTATTTTTAGACGTTTTCTTGTCCATTGTTCGAAGAAAAAAGCTTCATCGATGACTAAGTCGTTCGCCACTTCCCTTCAGGCGGTTGCTCCCTACCCGCTTCTGGGGCGCCGCTATCAACCGGAAGATTTCGCACTGATCAATTTGCACGATCCCCAATGGAACCGGCCCAGCAGCGACCTACTGACATACGAGGGACTCCGCGCTTTCATTCAAGATTCGATCGCCCGGCAAGGAGGCCGGGTAGGCTACGGTGGCTACGCAGAGGACCGCATTTTGTACCGGGCAAGCAAGCATTTCGCCACCCCCGAAGGTCATCGCAGCATTCACCTGGGCATTGACTTATGGGCATCAGTGGGAACGCCCATTTACACCCCCCTGCCCGGTTGGCTACACAGCTTTCAGGATAACGCGAACTACCTCGATTATGGGCCGACCATCATTCTGGAACACCGAATCGGAAAACAATCATTTCACACACTTTATGGGCACTTATCACGCCTAAGCCTTCGCGGGCTGGTCCCTGGCCAGCCCTACCGGAAGGGGGATCTGCTGGGCAGGATCGGCGCTCCTGAAGAAAACCTGGGGTGGGTGCCGCATTTACATTTTCAATGCATCCTTGATATGGGAGATTACGCGGGTGATTACCCAGGTGTTGCCCTGCCGAATGAAGCCAAAGCCTACCTGGCAAACTGTCCCGACCCTGGCTTGTTATTAACCATGAAATAAACTGTTCAATTGGAAGGAATCGCCTGCATAGCCGTCGCCCACTCCTTCCCATATTGCATGCTCATGAATCACCTGACTTGGTTGGCCTTCAGCGGCTTCGTGTACGCGATCATCAGCAGCTGGTTGACGCTGGTCGCTACTGTACCGGGTTGCCAGGATTGCGGCGACCTCCCCCCGGTCCAAGCGGAAAGACACAACAAACGGGATTTCATCGATGGCCTCACCCTGGTGGCTCCGCCGAAACCATTCCCCAGCGATCCCATGGTGGAGGTGGTGGGTACGGGCGCTGAGTGGATAGCCGTAGTTCCTTACGGGTTTACCCGTCGGGGCGAACCGGCAGTCCACCACGACACTTCCGGTTGGCAGTGGTGGGGCGAACGGCCTGTGGGCGCGCGGAAGACCATCCAACTTGCCCACGCCGCCGGCGTCCGCGTCATGCTGAAGCCCCAAGTCTACGTACCCGGCAGTTGGCCGGGCGCGATCGACTTTGAAACCGAAGCTGAATGGGAAGCCTGGGAAAGCGCCTACCGTAAGTTTCTTCAGATCTACGTAGATATGGCAGCTCGTCTTCAAGTCGATATGCTCTGTATAGGTACCGAGTTTAAAGTAAGCAGCCGCGAGCGCCCCCAGTTTTGGCGCAAACTCATCCGCGACATTCGCAGCGTCTACCAGGGACAACTCACCTATGCTGCCAATTGGGACGAGTACCAATCGATTACTTTCTGGGAGGATCTCAATTACATCGGGATAGATGCCTACTTCCCGCTAATGGATGCCGCGACGCCGAAAGTGGAAGACTTGAAAAAAGCGTGGCAGGAACCGGCAGCCGGAATGGAAAGGTGGAGCAAAAAGTGGGATAAACCCATCCTTTTCACCGAATTCGGTTACCTAAGCGTAGATGGCTGTGCTTATAAAAACTGGGAACTGGAATCGAAAATTAAACAGCTGCCGATCAACGAAACGGCCCAGGCAAATGCTTTAGAAGCCCTATTGGATTATTTTTCCAGGCAACCTTACTGGGAAGGTGGTTTCCTTTGGAAGTGGTTTCCCCACATGCAGGGGCACGAGGGCTATCCTGCTCGCGACTATACGCCCCAGGACAAAGAGGCCGAAGCGATTTTGCGAAAGTGGTATACCAGCACTTAACCGAGGTGTTTCTGAAAAATATTTTGCCGAGCGAAAATCAGGCATTTCGTTGTCAGATGAATCGCAAAAAAGGCGCGTGGCCTTGGCTACGTGCCAGCAGACCGCAGTGCCTTTCGAACGAAGGCGCGTTGCTTTTTGGGACGGTATCCAGCGCCGAAAGGCCAATATGTAGCCCAAAGGATATTATTCAGATACTCCCTAAGTGGCTACACCCTGCATCAAAAGCGCACACACGATCGCAGCGTAAGTACCCAGGGCGTAGCCCAGTACCGCCATCAGCACGCCTACCGGAGCCAAAGCCGGACTAAAAGCAGATGCGACCACCGGCGCCGAGGCTGCCCCGCCAATGTTGGCCTGGCTCCCGACGGCTACAAAGAAAAAGGGTGCCCGTATTAGTTTGGCTACCCCAAGCAATATGATGACGTGCACCAGCATCCAGATAATACCAACTGCAAAAAGCCCCAGGTTTTTAAAAACCTCCAGCAAATTCATTTTCATGCCGATCGTGGCCACCAGGATATAGATAAAAACACTGCCCCAACGAGAGGCGCCAACCCCTTCCAGTTTCCTTAGCCGAGTCAAGGAAAACAAAAGTCCGATGGTGGTACTGAACACCATCAGCCAGAAAAAACCGCTCAGCAGCGAGTTGAGGCGCACGCGCTCCAACTGATCGGCATATTGCTCGAGCCAGGGCACAATTAAATCCGAAAACCAGTGCGCCAGGGCAGTCCCTCCAAAAGCAATGGCAAGCATTTGAAAGGTCTCGGTGCTGGATGGAATTTTCGCCACACTAGCCTGATAGTTTTCGACTTTCTGACGCAGTGCTTCGATAGAGCTGCTGTCTGCCTTTAGCCAGCGGTCAACCCGCGGAGCGATCCCGGCGCCGTAAAGCAAAAAGCCCAGCCATATATTGGCGACTACAATGTCGACTACCAGCATGGAGCCAAAAAGGTCATCACCTACGTCGAAGATTTCTTTCATCGCTGTTTGGTTGGCGCCGCCGCCGATCCAACTACCCGCAACCGTCGATAATCCGCGCCATAGTTCTTCGGCGCTGACGGGGATAACCTCGGGGGCGACCTTTAGGACGACGAGTACTGCAATCGGGCCACCTAAGACCACCCCAAGGGTAGCGGTAAAAAACATGATCAACGCCTTCGAACCCAGATTGAGTACCGCCGGGATATCGATGCTGAGGGTGAGCAGGATGAGGGAAGCCGGCAGTAGGTAGCGGGAAGCCACAAAGTACAACCTCGACTCTTCTCCGGAAATGAGCCCCAGCGGCCAATTCAACAATGCAGGAATGAAATAACAAAGCAGCAGCGGAGGCACATAGGTATAAAATTTCTTCCAGAAAGGATGGTCGCTGCTGGCCGTAGTAAAAACGAGGGCCAGGGAAAACACCAGCAGCCCGAGGACCACCGCATCGTTGATAAAAAATGGCTCCATGCAACTATTTCTAGGTCTAAGCAACAAAAGTAGCCAAGAGAAAACGCTTTTCCGGGATAAAAGTGAAAAAATTAGTACGCCGGAAGACGATCCTGTGGCAACACCGAAGTAAAAAGCACCGTCGGGTGCCTAGAGATATTTTCGAAATCGTTAGTTTTGACATTCAATTTTTAGGTATGAAATTTTATTCCAAGCGCATTCCTCTTGTTGTAATTACTGCTGCCCTGGTGGTTGGATTAGACCAATGGACCAAAGCGTGGGCTGTAGAATCGTTAAAGGGAAATGGACGCGAAAGCTACTTGAATGATTTTTTCCGGCTGGTCTACGCCGAAAACACAGGCGCATTTCTGAGCTTGGGTTCAGGGCTAGCCGATAATTGGCGCTATTGGTTACTTACCCTCCTACCAATAGCGGTCATCCTGTTGATACTGGGGCAAACTCTCACTTCACCGGGTATGAACCGTTGGCAAGTGGTAGCTTTCAGCCTCATTATCGGGGGCGGCGGCAGTAATTTGTACGATCGCTTACTTTACGGTAAAGTAGTAGACTTCATGAATATGGGATTCCCAAAATTGCGAACAGGGATTTTTAATGTAGCCGACGTAGCAATTATGATTGGTCTGTTCATGCTCATACTGGCGATGTTAACCAATAGAGGTGATTAGGCGAAGCAGTCAGGTACGAAGGGTAATAAGACCAGAAAGTCCGGCATAAACAGACCACCATAATCGACCCGTATAAAAACTACTCATATTGGCCATCAGCGGGTAAGATATTTGTTATTTATTTCATAATCCTGCCAAAATACATTCCCGTACTGCGGCCTTTGCTGGAAGCCATCTCAAAAATGTTTTTGAGATGGCTTCTAGTCTCCAAGCAAGTCGGAAGGACTTTTACCGTACCGCTCCCGGAATATCCTGGAAAAGTAATCCGTACGCACGTAGCCCACCGCTTTGGCCAGTTCAGCTACGGACCTGACCTGTTTGTTCTCGGCCATGCGCTTGGCTTCCCGCAGCCGGATATCCAAGAGGTAACGATGGGGTGTTATGCCGGTGGCTTTTTTGATGCGGCGGAAGAACTGCCTTTCGCTCATGTAAACCGCGCCAGCCATGTCGGCTACTACTAGATAAGGGTTGCTGATTTCCTGGAGTACATAGTTATCAACGCGTTGCAGCCATGCTGTGTGTTTATTCATTTTGGTTTTGGCGTTGTCCATTTTTTAATATAAAAGGGGTGACACTCCGGTGGACAGTAGCCACCCGAATGCAATTTTTTTAGCGGAACGCATTTAAACAAGAAGGTTAGGTTAATTTAATTAAAAAATACCTTTACACCACATTTTATCAACTCTGGAGTTTTCCGCCGGTTATTCGTTGGCTCTTTTCAGAACTTCCTGCACGGCTAACTCAAAGATCAAAGGCTGGTGGGCTGGTACGATCGTATCGCCTCTAGGCCCCACCAACCCCAATGAACCATAAGCTAAACGCGACGGCGATAAAAGAACCATCTTACCCCCCGGATGTAACAGTTGCAGCCCCTCATTCCAGGCAGGAATCATATTACCAATGTAAAATTCGAGGGGCTTACCCCGGACAAAGGAATTGTCGAAATAGGATTCTTCTCCGGGAAAGTGCCCCCGGTAATGCACCGCCACTCGGTCGCCCCAGTCTAATGCCGCACCTTTTCCGGGATCAATAATAGCATAATACAGTCCGGAACGCGTCTTGCCAACCGGAAGCGTTTTTTCGAGTGCATAATCCAGCAAAGTATTCTGTTCGCGCTGTTCCCGGTTTACCGGATCGGCATGTAGCAAAAAAGATAAAGCCATGAGCACACTGTCGGCAGCAGCTTCCTCCAAGTGGAGCGAAAAATCGCCAGGCTGATCGCCTTCTTCCTTTTGAGAACTGCCGCAGGCAATAATTCCCACGCCGGCCGACAGCACCAGCATGGACAACCATAATCTTGGCATTTTTTCAACTCAATATATAGAATCCGTCGCGACTGGTCGAGCGTGGGAAATTCCCGGAATTTGCTAATTTTGGCCATTCGTCTTAGCACGAAAACCATAAGTATCTATGTATCAACAGCTTACACCAGAGGTTATTCTGGGAGTAGTTATCCTCTATTTTATAATCCTCCTTGGTATTTCCTATCTCACCAGCAAGGACAGCAGCAATGAGCAATTTTTTCTCGCCGGCCGGAAATCCCCCTGGTATCTGGTGGCGTTCGGCATGATTGGAGCTTCCTTAAGCGGGGTTACCTTTATTTCCATCCCAGGAGTGGTCGGAGCCTCCGGATTGAATCAGGCTTTTTCCTACATGCAGGTTGTTTTTGGTTATTTGTTGGGCTATTTATTTATTGCGCTCGTATTGCTACCCTTGTATTACCGGCTACAACTCACTTCAATCTATACCTACTTAGAGCGGCGCTTCGGATTTTATTCCTACAAAACCGGCGCAGCCTATTTCCTTCTTTCCCGCACAATCGGAGCAGCTTTTCGACTTTATCTCGTCGCCATTGTTTTACAATCGTTTGTCATGGGGCCGCTTTTACGCCCCTACGGAATTGCATTTCCCTTTTGGCTGACCGTTGCCATCACCATTGTACTGATCTGGATTTACACCTTTCGGGCCGGTATTCGGACGATCGTCTGGACGGATTCCTTACAAACGCTTGCCATGCTTTTGGCATTAATCCTAACGATTTTCAGCATCAGTCATGCGCTGGAGCTTTCCTTTACGGGCATGGTCAACAGCTTGAATAACAGTGGGTATACCCAGGTATTTTTCTTTGAAAACGGCTGGTCGGACCCCAACAATTTCTTCAAGCAGTTTCTAAGTGGTGCTTTGATTTGTACCGTCATGACGGGTCTCGACCAGGATATGATGCAAAAAAACCTCAGTTGCCCCAATCTATGGGATGCTCAAAAGAATATGCTCACCTTCAGCCTCACGCTGGTTGCGGTCAACTTTTTATTCCTCACGCTGGGTGCTATGCTCTATGTTTACGCTGCCCAGGTAGGCATCGCGGTACCCGAACGGACCGACGAGTTGTTTCCATTGATCGCACTGGGGCACCTTTCGCCGGTCGTCGGGATCTTCTTCGTACTAGGCTTGATCGCAGCCGCCTATTCCAGCGCCGATTCCGCATTAACTTCCCTGACAACTTCTTTCTGCGTCGATTTTTTAGGTTTTGAGAAAAAACAACAGCCTTCGGAAAACCACCGCAGCTTACGCTACCGGGTACACGTTGGATTTTCCCTACTCTTATTCGTCGTGATTTTATTATTCAATGCGCTGAGCAACGACGCGGTAATCAGCGAATTGTTTCGCGCCGCAGGGTATACCTACGGTCCACTGTTAGGGTTGTTCGCTTTCGGCTTGTTTACGCGATTACAAATCAATGATCGGTGGGTAATACCGGTTTGTGTAGCGGGGCCAGTTATTTCCTTCTTTATCGACGCTAACTCAGCCCGTTGGTTAAACGGTTTTCAATTCGGTTTCCTGATACTGGCACTCAACGGACTACTCACGTTTCTTGGGCTGCTGGCCATTTCCTACCGCGAATACGAAGCTAAACCCGTGGACGACGAAGACATGCTCGCCTGAGGATCTACTGCGGTTTACACGGCGGGGATAAACCCATGGCGCTTTGACATTTTTTTATACCTTGCTCCCAATTCAATCGAAACAAGTAGTCATGTCAAAAATAACGGCTGCCATAACGGGCGTCCATGGCTGGGTGCCGGATTACATCCTAACCAATCGCGAATTAGAGTTGTTGGTGAATACCACCGACGAGTGGATCACAACCCGTACCGGCATACAAGAGCGTCATATTTTAAAAGGAAAAGGGCGCGGAACTTCCGAGATAGGAGTCCACGCAGTACGTGCCCTGTTGGAAAAGACCCAAACCGACCCTTCGGAAATTGAACTGGTCATTTGCGCAACGGTCACGCCGGACATGCCTTTCCCGGATACTGCCAACCTCATATCCGATGCCGTCGGCATCAAAAATGCTTTTTGCTATGATATCAGCGCCGCCTGCTCGGGCTTCTTGTATGCCCTGACCACCGGTGCCAAGTTTATCGAGGCGGGTACACACCGCAAGGTGATTGTCGTCGGCGCCGATAAGATGTCCTCAATCATCGATTACAGTGACCGCACTACCTGTGTGATTTTCGGCGACGGCGGCGGGGCCGTCCTGCTCGAACCTAACGAAGAAGGCTATGGTGTCATCGATTCCCTGCACCACTCCGACGGCAGCGGGCAAGTGTACCTGCACCAAAAAGCGGGTGGGTCGCGCTATCCGGCCAGTGTCGAAACCGTCATAGCGCGCGAGCATTTCGTTTTCCAAAACGGCCGGCCGGTATTTAAGGCTGCCGTTTCTGGTATGGCCGATGTCGTGCGAAGAATCATGGAGCGCAACGAGCTCCGCGAAGAGGATATCGCCTGGTTGGTCCCCCACCAGGCAAACAAGCGCATTATCGAAACGGTGGCCAACCTGCTGGGGTTCCCCATGGAGAAAGTTACCATGAACATTCACAGATACGGCAACACCACGGCAGGCACCCTGCCGCTTTGCCTTTGGGATTGGGAAGACCAACTCCGCAAGGGCGACAACGTTATCCTCACCGCTTTCGGGGGCGGATTCACCTGGGGCGCCATCTATCTGAAGTGGGCCTACGATAAAGCGTAAGCCGAATGAGCGATTGCCTAAGCTCCACATTGGGCGCAAGTCAAATTTTCCTATCTTTGCAACGCTTTTTTCCATTGATAATCTAATTCAAATCATGGCCACTACATCAGATATCCGCAACGGGCTATGCCTGGAGTTCAATAACGATATTTACCAGATCGTCGAATTCCAACACGTAAAGCCGGGTAAAGGCGCTGCTTTCGTGCGCACCAAGATAAAAAGCATGACCAACGGCAAGGTCCTGGATCATACCTTTCCCGCCGGACACAAGATCAATGAAGTACGCGTAGAACGACGCAAGTACCAATTCCTGTACCAGGATGATATGGGCTATCATTTCATGAATAATGAGACCTATGAGCAGGTAGCCCTCGAGGAGAAACTCCTATCCAATCCCGGCTTACTCAAGGAAGGCATGGAGGTGGACGTGCTTTTCCACGCAGAGAAAGAACTCCCATTGACCATGGAAATGCCGCAGCATGTGGTCATGGAGGTCACTTACACCGAACCCGGGGTGAAAGGCGACACCGCCACCAACACCCTAAAACCTGCCACCGTGGAAACCGGAGCCGAAATCCGCGTCCCGCTCTTTATTAATACCGGTGATAAAATCAAGATCGATACCAATACCAACGCCTACATGGAACGCGTCAAATAAACCTAACCTTTTATGACTGTAAAGGAAATTCAGGAACTCATTAAGCTGGTCAATAAACTCGAGCTGACCGAATTCAAGATGCGCGACGGGGACTTTGAACTGTCTGTCCGCACCAAAAACTACACTCGAGATACCACTCCGGCAGGTGTCCCTGCTGGCAACCCGCAACCGATCATCTCGGTACCGCCCGTACACCAGCCCTACGCGCCACCGGCGCCGGCGCCCCCGACCACCCCAGCGGCTCCGCCGGAAGATCCCGCTGCTCCGCGTGCCGCTTCGGACAATGCTGCTGACGACCAGGACAATTCCAATTACCTGGAGGTCAAATCTCCCATTGTAGGTACTTTTTACCGTGCTCCTTCTCCAGACAAAGCGCCTTTTGTTAAAGTCGGCGACGCCATCGAAAAAGGACAGACGGTTTGTATCATCGAGGCAATGAAGCTCTTCAACGAAATCGAGTCAGAAATTTCAGGTAAAATAGTCAAGGTCATGGTCGAGGACGCCCAACCGGTGGAGTACGATCAGGTGCTGTTCCTGGTCGACCCTAATGGTTAATGCCCGCTCCAGCGGAACCTTTTGAAGATCCTTCACACAACCGAAAATTATGTTCAATAAGGTACTGATCGCCAATCGCGGCGAGATTGCCCTGCGCATTATCCGTACTTGCCGCGAAATGGGTATTCAAACGGTAGCGGTTTATTCGACTGCCGACCGGGAAAGCCTGCACGTTCGCTTTGCCGACGAAGCCGTCTGTATCGGGCCACCTGCCTCTTCCGAGTCCTACCTCAGCATCCCTAAAATCATGGCGGCCGTAGAGATCACCAATGCGGATGCCCTGCATCCGGGATACGGCTTTCTGGCCGAAAACGCCGACTTTGCCGAGGTGTGTACTGAATACGGCATCAAATTCATTGGGCCGACCCCCTCTCAAATCCGACGCATGGGCGACAAAATAACCGCTAAAGAAACCATGGTCAAAGCGGGGGTCCCCGTTATTCCCGGCTCCGATGGCTTGGTCAAGGATCTCAAACAAGGCCTCAAAATCGCCAAAGACATCGGCTACCCAATTATCCTGAAAGCTACCGCCGGCGGCGGCGGCAAAGGCATGCGCATCGTATGGGAAGAAAGCGAATTCGAACCTAACTGGGAGCGGGCCCGGCAAGAAGCTAAAGCAGCATTCGGCAACGATGGTATCTACATCGAAAAATTCATCGAAGAACCTCGTCACATTGAATTCCAGATCGCAGGCGACCAGAAAGGCACTGTAGTACACCTCTCTGAACGCGACTGTTCCATACAGCGTCGCCATCAGAAGTTAGTCGAAGAGTCGCCATCGCCCTTCATGGATGATGAGCTCCGCGAAAAAATGGGAGTGGCCGCTATCCGCGCTGGCGAGGCCATCGACTACGAGGGCGTAGGTACGGTGGAATTTCTGGTAGACAAATACCGGAATTTCTACTTTATGGAAATGAATACCCGCATTCAGGTAGAGCATCCCGTCACCGAGGAAGTCATCGATTACGATCTGATCAAAGAACAAATCAAAATTGCCGCCGGCGAGCTCATTAGCGGCAAGAACTACTACCCCAAAATGCACGCTATGGAATGCCGGATCAATGCCGAAGATCCCTTCAATGGTTTTCGCCCCAATCCCGGTAAAATCACTTCCTTCCACAGCTCTAAGGGCTACGGGGTGCGGGTCGATACGCACGTGTATGCGGGCTATACCATACCGCCGTTTTACGATTCCATGATTGCTAAGATCATATGCCGGGCTCCGACCCGCGAAGAGTGCATTCTTAAGATGGAGCGGGCGCTGGACGAATTCATTGTAGAAGGTGTAGCTACAACCGTCCCCTTCCACCAAGCCCTGATGAAGGAAGAGCGCTTCCGCAAAGGAGATTTTCACACTGGCTTCCTCAACGAATTTAAGCTGGACCCGCCCAAAGAATAGGCAGCCAACCAGTCAGACCTTGAGGTTGTTAACCTACCATCATGAAGAGTTTCTGGCGACTTATGGGTTATATCCGGGGTTACCGGGTTTATCTAGGACCGATCATCGGAAGTAACCTGCTGACGGCGCTTTTTACCTTGCTCTCCATACCCATGATCGCTCCTTTCCTGGAGATCCTTTTCCAGCAAGTCGATCCGGTCGACGCCCCCCAGGGCCCTCTCCAGTGGACCTTTGCTTCGGTAGAGCAGCATTTGTACTATCAGTTCAGCCGGTTTGTTGAGGAGCAAGGACGAGAACGCGCCTTGCTTTACGTCTGTGCAGCTATTGTCATTACTTTTTTCGGCAAAAACTTATTCCGCTATCTGGCCATGTTTTTTATGGCGCCTCTGCGTAACGGCATTATCCGGGACCTGCGCCAGCAGCTGTTTGAAAAAACGACCTCCCTACCTATTGGCCAGTTTTCCGAGGATCGTAAGGGTGATATCATCTCCCGGTCGACCGCCGACGTACAAGAAGTGGAATACAGTATTCTGAATGTTTTGGAGACTGTTTTTCGCGACCCGCTCATTATTATCGGAGCCCTTGCATACATGCTCTTTGTGAGCGTCAATCTCACCATTTTCGTCTTTTTCCTCTTGATTTTCACGGCCATCGTTATCGGGGGTGTCAGCAAAACCTTGAAGAAACCATCCGCAATAGTCCAGGCTACCATGGGCGAGATGGTCAGTAACCTCGAGGAAGCTCTGTCGGGTATTCGCATCATCAAAGGATTCAATGCCGAACCCTACCAAGAAGCTAAATTCGGCGAAGTCAACGATCGCTATCGCCAGACCCTGACCGGTGTGCTGCGGCGGCGCGACCTAGCCTCCCCCCTCTCTGAGTTCCTGGGCATTTCGGTAGTTGCCGCCCTACTTTGGTACGGGTCGCGTCAGGTTTTTTCCGACAACCTGGAAGCAGCTACCTTCCTTACGTTCATCTTTGCTTTTTACAGCGTCATCGAACCGACTAAAGCTTTTTCCCGGGCGTACTACAACATTCAGAAAGGTATTGCAGCACTGGAGCGGATCGAAGCTATTCTCGACCTTCCCGATACGATCAAGGAGCAACCCGGGGCCCGTACGATCACCGCATTCAGCAAAGTTATTCGGTATGAAAACGTATCCTTCGCCTATCGGGAAACAGACGGGCCGGTCCTGCGCCACATCAACCTGGATATCCCCCAGGGTAAGGTCATAGCTCTGGTAGGGGCATCGGGGGCCGGTAAAAGCACCTTGGTCGACTTACTACCGCGCTTTTACGACGTCACCGGTGGGCGCATAACTATTGACGGCATGGATGTGCGCGACCTCCGCATTCGCGACTTGCGCGACCTTATGGGCATCGTCTCTCAAGAACCTATTTTATTCAACGATACCGTCTACCACAACATCGCCTTCGGCTGGGCTCATGCCACACCCGAGGGGGTAGAGCAGGCCGCACGCATCGCTAATGCCCATCAATTTATCGTAAATTTAGAGCAGGGGTACCAAACCAATATCGGAGACCGTGGCAATAAACTCAGCGGCGGCCAGCGGCAGCGCCTAACGATTGCCCGGGCCGTACTTCGCAACCCGCCTATTCTGATCCTCGACGAGGCCACCTCGGCACTGGATTCCGAGTCGGAAAAGCTGGTCCAGGAGTCCCTGGAGCGGCTGATGCAAAACCGCACCTCCATCGTTATTGCCCACCGGCTGTCTACCATCCAACACGCCGACGAAATCGTCGTGCTGCGCGATGGTCAAATTATTGAACAAGGCAGCCCTGGCGAACTGCACGACCGCGCCGGTGAGTACCGAAAGCTCTTGGAACTTCAAGGCACCCGCTCCTAAATCGTTTACCGCCGAACCTATCGACCATAGCGCATTTTTGGTATTTTCGCTTACGCAAAAAATGATCCATGCCAAAATTCGACCGTCTTATCGGGTTATTGGGGCTGCTTTTCACGCTTAACGGCCTGGCCGTACGCGCAACAGGGCAGATCACCCTCGACGAAGGCTACCTTCCCGAAGCCGGCGACACCGCCTATTTTGCGATCGATCATTTTCCATCCGGCAATATTGTCATAACACCTGGCGGAAAGCAGCAACGATGGGATTTTTCCTATCTCCAAGCACCGTTCGCCAACCGCAGTGTATGGCAACCAGCAAGTAAAGGGCGCTACGCTACGCATTTCCCCGATGCTACCCTTTTTCGATTATTACCATCGGGCATCGAAGCTTATTTCCGAAAGACCTCGAAAGGGCTTTCTTTGCTTGGCCACTACGGGCCGGCTCCATTCCAGTGGGGCATCGAAGGCAAAACCACCTACGACCCACCGCTAGTAATCCGGACTACTCCATTGCGCTATGGCGACACCCACCAATACGAAACCCAAACGGTTTTGGCAGTGTCGACCGAAGGAATGCTTCGCAGCTTGTTTCAGGGTTTGCCGATCAGTCCCGATTCGCTCCGGCTGGAAATTGCGTTAGAGCGCCAGGATGAAGTGGACGCTTTTGGCTGGATGACCATCCCGGGTGGTATCCACGAAGTTCTACGCCAGCAGCGCCGCACCACACCTACTTATCGTCTGTTGGGCAAAATTGGTAATTCGCTTTGGCAAGACCTAACTGCGCTGGCGCCGGAGCAACTGCTTCCCACCCCGGAAATTGATCTTCGGTATTATTATTTTGCTTCGGACCAGATTGACCCCATTGCCGTCATCCATGCCGATCCTACATCGGAAACAGTACAGCAAGTTCAGTTTGCGGGCGAACAGGCCCGACTGCAAATGGTCGATGCAAATAGCCAGCGACCCAATCTCTTTGCCTATCCCAATCCGGCCATCGTCAACGTGAAATTTTCTTTTATCAACCTGCCACCGGGCAATTATACCGTGAAAATCTTCAACCTTTTAGGGATTGAAGAATGGTCGAAAACCTACTCGATACAGGGGGATACCACTGAAAAAATCAGCATTGCGCCACTTAAAAAAGGTACTTACCTCTATAGTTTGACCAACGACAGAGGGAAGACCATCATCACCAAGCGCCTGATGATAGTGAAACCTTAACAAACGTAAGCCTCATCCCAACAGGCAACAAGCCGGCACGGCCCGGAGAAATAGCTAAAGTGTTTAAACTTACCACTTTTCCTCTCCCAAAATAAGGGGTTCGACTAATGGATTGCATCTTATTAAGAAAACAGGTTCAACTATGCGCTACTTTTGGATACTCTTACTGTTACTGGCTGCTCCGGCCATTGGAAAGGCACAGACCGAAACACTCTTCGGCCCCGGCGGACTAAATTCTACTGGGCTTTGGTACCGGATACCTTACAATTATTCTTTCTATGCCGATGATTCCGAACGCCTCTCCGGAGGGTTGATCGCCCTAGAATTTAACAACGACTTTTACCTGGGCTGGGGCTGGCAACGCCAATTCGGTCGCACCTCGCTGGATCAATTTGATGAAGATTTTAAAATCGTTCACAACGGACTCGCTTTAGGCCTTACCCCTGGAGGCCACCGGCTCGTGCACCCCTCCATCAGTATGCTACTGGGGAGCGGCGAAGTCCGTCTTTTCGACGACGATCGCGATGATAAAGTCTTCGTTTTTATGCCCTCACTAGGCTTAGAGATCAACCTGACGACCTGGTTCCACTTGGGGCTGGAGGGTGGTTACCGGCTAGTCTCCGACGTGTCGATTGCCAATTTGGAAAACGGCGATGTGTCAGCGCCCTTTGTACAGATGGACCTGCGCTTCGGCATTGACTGGTAAGGTAGTTGCTTACTTTAATCCTGACGGGTGAACTACCCACCAGCTAAAGGCTGGTGGGCTTCGGGCTTCCCAGAGATGCGCCCCGACCTCAGCCAGGGTCTTCCCTTCTCTCCACCCGTGTTTTCGACAGTCCCTGCCGAAATGATGCTTTTTCCCTCCCTCAGGATGTGGACGGCTGCATTGAGGTCTCGCTCCAATTGGTGGCCGTTTCCACATCTCCAAGTTCTCATGGACAGGTCCAGGTGCTCGTTGAGCCAACCACACTTATGGCAGGTCTTGCTGCTGGGATACCAACGCGAAACCTTGACTACCTTTTTGTCCTTCCAATCCGATTTGTATTCCAACAGCCGCAACAATGCTGCCCAAGAGGCATCCGAAAGGTGCCTGGCCAGTTTCCGGTTTGCGGCAACCATAGCGTCCCTGGACCTCCAGATCGGCCAGGTGATTGCGCTTGATCTCCTCCAGCGTAGGTTTTTTTACTCTCGTAGTCATCTGCTTTATGCAAATCCATGAAAAGCGGCATAGAAAATAGATTTGGAGTGCACACATTCAAAAAGTGGTAATTCCAGAAGGGCTGCATAAAAATAAAAAGTTTTGCTCTAGCTGTGCCAAAATTCACTGAAGAGCCTGCCGGTTGAAAATTAAACGAGATGGCCAGCCGGCGGCCATGGATTGGCTCACTGATTGGATGCATCTTTAAGAGAATGGCCGGATAATCCTCAGTCAACTTAATCGACTTCTTCGACCATTGGCAGCCGAAGGCCCGTCTCACGGAGCGCACTGCTGATAGCTTGGGCTTAGAACCGGAGTTCGCAGGCGGTCAATCTCCTTATAAATTCATCGTCGATGGTAAATGGATTGCTGATCCCGGCAATCCACAAAAGAATGCGGTAGCGAAAAGGATCTGAATGCCAATCTAATGGTCTGGTGAACGCGCCAGATTGATCATCCTTGAATGGATTAAGCAACTATTCCTTGAATTACCTCGTTACACAATTTCAAGTATATTCTTCCGGGCCGTTCTTATCTTTGAGGCCAAAGCGACCTGAAAAAGCAAGTTATGATCGATACGAAAAAAAAGACCTATCAGCTCGATTCCTTTGCCAATGATCCTTTAAATGCATATCTGTACACCTTGCCGAATGGCCTGCGCCTTTACATGAGCGTTAATAAGGACGAGCCGCGCATTTTCACCAATATCGCCGTGCGCGCCGGTTCTAAGCAAGACCCGCCTGAGACGACCGGCCTGGCCCACTACATGGAGCATATGCTATTCAAGGGAACTAGTCGGATCGGCGCTACGGACTGGGACAAAGAAAAACAATACCTCGACCAAATTGCCGGGCTCTACGAAAAGCACCGCCGCACGCGCGACCCGGAGGAGCGACGGGCAATTTACCGGGAAATTGACCGGTTATCATTCGAAGCAGCTAAACTGGTAGCACCCAACGAGTACGACCGCCTGCTTTCTTCAATGGGTGCTAAAATGACCAACGCCTACACCTATGTCGAGCAGACGGTCTTCGTCAACGATATTCCCGCGAATGAGCTTTGCCGCTGGATGGAACTCGAAGCTGAGCGTTTCCGTATGATGGCCCTTCGTCTTTTCCACACCGAGTTGGAAACCGTCTACGAAGAGTTTAATATCGGTCAAGACCAGGATATCCGGAAAGTAACGAAAGCCATCCGGGAAGGCCTTTTCCCTGAGCATCCCTACGGCACGCAGACCACCATCGGATCGGCGGAACACCTGCGCAACCCCTCCATGAAGAACATTCAAACGTATTTTCAAACGTACTACGTCCCCAACAATATGGCCATTATTCTGGCCGGCGATTTCGATCCGCAGGAGGCAGTTGCTCTTGCCGAAAAACACTTTGGCCACTATGCAGCTGCCGAGGTGCCGCCTTTCACCTATAGAGAGCAGCCCGCCCAAGACGGCCCTGTAGTCAAAGAAGTTTTGGGTAAAGAAGCGCCCCTGGTGACACTTTCTTGGCGTTTGGGGCACAGCCAGTCCGAAGATCCGCTTTACGCCACTGTGATCCAGCAGTTGCTCTTCAACGAAAAGGCCGGACTGCTCGACCTGGAGCTCAATCAACAACAAAAGGTGCTGGAATCGGACGCCTGGGTCTGGATGCTGGAAAATTACACGGTTTTTGGCTTCTACGGCCGCGCACGTCAAGATCAATCCCTCGAAGCGGTAGTCGACCTGCTACTCGATCAACTGGAGCGCATCAAATCAGGTGATTTTCCCGACTGGATGCTCGAGGCTGTCATTAACGACCTTAAGCTCAATGACCAGAAGCAATACGAAGACAACCAGGCCCGGGTCAATAATATGACCAATAGTTTTATCCTGGGCATTCCCTGGCCGGAGTATACTTCCTATCTGGAAAAATTAAAAACTTTCAGCAAAGCAGATATCGTCCGTTTTGCCCGCGAACGCCTCGACGATCAGTACGTGGTCGTTTATAAGCGGGAGGGCGAAGACCCCAACGTCATCAAAGTCGACAAACCACCGATTACCTCCGTCGAACTCAATCGCGACGCCCTGTCTGAATATGGCCGAAACTTTTTACACAAGACGACGGCCGAACTGGAACCTACCTTTGTTGATTTTAAGGCAACGATCCGCCGGCAAAAGCTCAACGACCATGTGGAGCTCGCTTGCGTTCACAATCCCAATAATGAACTCTTCACCTTGTCTTATGAGTTCGATTTCGGCAAATTGCATGACCGCGCCTTCGCATTGGCCCTGAATTATCTGCCCTATCTGGGGACCGAAAAATACACTCCCCTAGAGCTGCAGCAGGAGCTTTTCCGATTGGGTTTGAGCCTGAATGCCGAAGCCGGTGAGTACCGCTCCGCCATCATCCTTTCCGGCCTGGAAGACTCTTTTGCCGAAGGATTAAAACTGTTGGAACACGTTATTGCCCACGTTACACCCAACGAAGTTGCGCTGGGTAATTTCGTACAGGACATTTTGTCCAAGCGTGATCACGCCAAACAGGACCGAGATTTCATTCTACGTCGCGCTTTTGCCAGTTACGCCCGCTATGGCGCAAGCTCGCCTTTTTCTCACCGCCTGAGCCGGGAAGAGTTGCTAAGCATCGAAGCGGATCAACTGACGAGCAAGATTCACCGCATATTGACTTATCCGCACCGGATCTATTACTTCGGTCCGCAAGACCCTTCCCAACTCGAGCGCACTATGCGGTCGCAACATTTTTTCCCGGAAAACTATCGCCAGGCTCCTGCGGAAACGATGTTTACCCAACTCCCAACTGCAATTGATAAGATTCTCTTCCTCGATTACCCCATCGTGCAGACCGACGTGATGCAATTTTCCAAAGGAACGCCTGAGTTTAGTCTAGAGGAATACGCCATGAAGGAACTTTTCAATGATTACTTCGGTTTCGGATTATCGTCGA
The DNA here is from genome assembly GCA_964530825.1 of uncultured Saprospiraceae bacterium. Lineage (GTDB taxonomy): Bacteria > Bacteroidota > Bacteroidia > Chitinophagales > Saprospiraceae > CAZHCA01. The sequence continues at coordinate 42,207 of CAZHCA010000026.1, read as the reverse complement.
TCGTTTTCCAGGAAATTCGCGAATCGAGGGGTCTCGCCTATTCGACTTTTGCCTATTACAGCAGCCCTGGCCGGAAGCATCTGGCGCACTATCTGCAGGCCTACGTGGGTACGCAACCCGATAAGTTAGAAGATGCTATCCCGGCAATGCGGGATATTATGGGGAATATGCCGATCAACGAAGAACAGATCGACCAGGCCCGCCGCTCCATATTAAAGCAGGTGGCTTCCGAGCGCATCAGTCCGCGCCACATCCACCGTACGGCCATCAATTTCCAGGACCTAGGCTACGACTATGATCTACGGCAATACCTGTACGAGACCATGGAAAGCACCAAGCCAAGCGATTTAGTCGACTTCCATCGCCAGTACGTTCGGGGGCGCGCTTACACGTATCTCGTGCTGGGTAGCAAAGACCGCATTGATATGAATTACCTGAGGTCCCTGGGGCCGATGGAGGAGCTGCAACTTGAAGATATTTTCGGCTATTAATCGATGATGCTATCGCTATCCGAATTAACGGCGCATTCGGCCAGTCCGCTTGCAAAGCTCTACGAACAAAACGGAGTCGAGGTCTGGGTAAAACGCGACGACCGGCTGCTGTGGGTTACGCCGCTGGGCAGCCGGGCTTTCTGTGGCAACAAGTGGCGCAAGCTTGCTCCTAATTTGAAACGTGCAAAACGGCAAGGCTACCGGGCTCTTCTCACCTTCGGAGGGGCCTACTCCAACCACCTGGCGGCCGTGGCGGCGGCGGGTTACCTTTTTGGATTCCAGACCTATGGCATTGTACGGGGCGAACCCACCGAGCCGTTGAATCCTACCCTTCACCAGGCCTTGGTGCATGGTATGCAAATCACTTTCTGGAGCCGGGCGGATTATCGCCGTAAATCGGACCGGGACTGGGTAACAGAAAAAATACCTCCGGAATGGCGGTGGGCCTACCGCTTGCCGGAGGGTGGTTCCGACGAAGCGGCGCTGGGCGGGATGCAGGCACTTGCCCACGAACTAGGTTGGCAAACGAGCCCGGCGCAGGCGAATGATTTCTGGGCCGTATCAGCCGGCACCGGCGGAACGGCAGCCGGATTGATCAGCAGTGCACCGTCCGAGGTGCACACTTTGGTCTTACCCGCTCTGAAAGGGGATCGATTGGCAGATTTGGTTACACAATGGTGGGAAAACCCGGATGTTTTTCAAGGCCGCTGGACGCTCATCAATCGCTTTCATTTTGGTGGTTACGGAAAATGTCCGCCGGACCTCGTTTTATACATGATTGATTTTCACAACCGATTCGGATTTCCTCTGGATCCCATTTATACTGCCAAGCTATTCTACGGCATCGGGAAACTGATTGAAGAGGATTTCTTCCCGGCCGGAAGCCGGGTTATACTTATCCATACCGGCGGTTTACAAGGTATTCAGGGTTTTAACCTGCGCTATGGTGTAAGCTTGCTGGAAATGTAAAAAGGGAGGCGCCGCCCTATATGCACCGCCCTTTTTCCTTCCTTCTGGACCTAGCCGGTCACAAATTCACACGACCGAAGCGGATACCGTCTTCGTATTTCACCACAAAAGCCCCGCTAAAGCCCATCTGGCGTAGCTGTGACTGAGCCGCTTTGGCCTCTTCGCCCGTAAAATAAGTACCAACGAGCACCCGGGTTAAATTGTTTCCGGTCAGAGCTTCGGTATGCACCTCGCCCATTGACTCGACGCCGGCAAATTTGGAATTGTCCGGAGCATATTTGCGCGTTGCAATGATCTGGACCTTGTAGTAGGTGCCGTCGAAACGCGGTGCGGAAGAAACGTATTCCTTTTTATCGTAGGGCCCAAAGCCGCGGGCAGTATATTCTACCTCCGGAAAAGCTTCGTTCCCTGACTCCCCTTCCGGCTCTGTTGGAGTTTCGGGTTCCGGCGGCAGATCCATTTTCGCAAGATAGATAGGTTGCCCGTAAGAAAAAACATTGGGATTATCCGTTGTGAAGGTATATCCTGCAGGCCGGTACCCCTCGCGGTTCACCTGGATCATAAACTGCCGGTTAGGCAACACCTCGAAGCGGTAATCAGGGGTGCTGAACTGCCGGTTCAGAATCAGGTTTTCCTCTCCGTTCTGGTTGATTTCATAGAGGCTGAGGGTATAGGGCGTCAATGGATTATCGGTTGCCTCTTCAAAAACCTGGCCTTCGAGCATCATTGTGCGTGGAGTAAGGCGGAACTCGTACACATCATCATTAGTGGTGTTGAGTTTTTCCCCAGCGAAAACCCGGTTGGAACTCACAAAACCTAGAGCGCCGGAGTTGGACCGGGTATAAAAATAATCATCGGCCGAAGAGTTGATGGGTACCCCCTGATTTTCGGGGATTGACCAGTTGCTTAAACTACCGCGGGCCGCAAAAATGTCAAAGCCACCCATGGATGGATGCCCATTAGAGGCGAAGTACAGGATCTGATCCTGGTTATCGTAGAAGGGAGCCATCTCGTCGCCCAAGGTGTTGATGGTGGGTCCCAGGTTGACCGGTGCAGAGAAATTACTTCCTCCCTGGCTGCGGTTGCGCGCTACGTACCAAATATCCATGCCGCCGCGTCCACCTTTGCGATCAGAGGCGAAGAAAAGCATTTCCACGTCGCCATTATAGACCACATTGGGCTGCGTAGTCGTAAAGCCATCTACATTAATTGTCGAGGGAAGCTTTTCCGGCTTTGACCAGTTGGAGCCATTGCGCCGTACGACGTAGAGCTCGCAGCGGGAAGTAATATTATTGTAGGGATCGTTGTCGTTACAGATCGAAAAATAGAATTGCTGGCCGTCGGGTGAGAGGGACCCGTGCGCATAGTGCCCATCGGTGATGACGGGAAAGTTTTCGGGCGTTCGCCCCTTGGTCCAGCCACCTTCTCCCTGAATGGAACTGTAAATCCGAGCGCGGTCGCCACTGGTGGAGGTATAATATATTACCTCGTCGGAAAACGGTACCGCAGCAAACTCTTCGGCATCCGTATTGATGGTGCCTGGCAAGTGTTCGAAATCCATCTCTTTGGGGTTGGCCATCAGTTGTTTGGCAAGCTCGGCTCCCTGCACTTCGGTGCGAATGATTTCTTCTAGAATCGCCTTCCCGTCGCCGGTGTAAGAGGCATTAAAGGCTTCGAAGGCATTAATGGCTTTATCGTACTGACCATCTTGCTTCAGGCTGCGCGCATACTTTAACCCAACGAGCTCATATTCGTCATTTTCATCTTTCACCTCTTGGTAGGCGGACGCCGCATCGCGATAATTGCGATCGAGGTAAAAGGCCTCACCTGCTTTAAAAATCAATTCCGTCTTTTTCTTTTTCTTTTGCCAGGCCTGTTGGTAATGGTAGCCCGCTTCGCCGTAATCACCCGTTTCGAATGCCGCTTCGGCTGCTTTGCGGTGTTTCCGCCAACTCATTTTCTTCTGAGCGCTTACTGCTGAGGCGGTGGTTAGGAGTACTGTCAGTAGTAGCAGGAACTTTAGGTAGGAAGTTTTCATAGTCAATTATTTATTCAAATTTAGGACTAGCTGTTCTACGGTCGGTGCCAGGTAGCGATGCTCCAGGGCCTGTACTTTAGCAGCTATATCCGCAGGTTGATCTTGGGGGTCTACCGTTACCCGTTTTTGTAGCACCACGGCGCCCTCATCGTAGTTTTCATTCACGTAATGAATGGTGATACCTGATTCTTGCTCACCGGCTTTTTTTACTGCTTTGTGGACCCGCATGCCATACATTCCTTTTCCTCCGAAACGGGGTAACAGTGCGGGATGCAGATTAACCATTCGATTAGGAAACGCATCGAGCAAGTATTTTGGTATCAACCACAGAAAACCGGCTAATACGACAAAGTCAATAGCGTAGCGCTGCAGCAGATGTAAAACGATTTCAGTTTGGTAAAATTCATCGCGATGGGTAACGTAATAGTCAACTCTTTTCTCCCGGGCCATATGCAGCACTTTTGCTTCGGACCGGTTGCTCACGATAAGGGCCACCTGGATGTGGGGATGGCCGGAAAAATGCTCGACCACCTTCTGGGCGTTGGTTCCGGTCCCTGAGGCAAAAATAGCAATGTTCTTCACACAAGCAGCTTTAATTAAAAATAACACATACGCCGGAAGATGCAATATCGATTTTTTCCCTTAAAGCCCGTAGTATTCAGTGAGGCATCGTTATGAATCCCCATCGACAGGCTTGCAGCATCGCACCCCATGGTTTCCGCCAAAGGATACCACCATGTGCGTGGTCGGGAGGTATGCCTGGAGTCCAGTTTGAAAACCGGTTTTATCTAATTTCCCGGTAAGCAGAAGCGTTGGTGGCATCCATATTCACCATGGTCTGAATGGTCTTATTTTGTTCGGCGCGGGGTGCGCCCTTGAATACCTCAATAATTTCGCTTCGCTTGGTATTGGTAAAGACCTGTACGATCATGGAGTTGGGATAGGCCTGGTTTACTCCTCCGATGTCTTCAAGCGCCTGGAGCATGATCGCTCTTCCGGCGTTGGGGTCCTTATGCATCAGGTCCAGGCCTTGGCGATGGTAATTATACATAGCTTGGCGATAAGGACGCACGCGAGGGGAGAGCAAGTTCTCGATCAGCCAAAAGCGGTTTTGCTGGTTGCTCCCCAAGGAACGCCATCCGCCATTTGCTTGTGCAGCAGCTTCGGGAATGGTGTTGACGATTTCCTGAGCAACTTGTAGATAGGGCTCACCGCCCAGCGGCGCAAAAGAGTCATAGTCCATGCCCAAAATGATGAAAGCGTAGAACGAAAGAACTGCCGAGAGGTTATCGTTATAAGTATTCCGGCTGAAGATCAAGGGTTGGAATTGCTCGTAGTTGAAAACGACATTGCGATCCAGGTGATTGATCAATGCCGTTCCGTAATCGCTGCCGTAGACGGGGCGGGTTGCCTGAATGGTCAGGTCGGCCTTGAACCGCGTCTCTGAGATTTCTTCCTGGATGACCAACAAGCAGTTGCACTGGATGCGTTCATCGGCTTCGTAGTAGTCATTGGTCCATTTGGTACTATTCAGAAATTCGGTGATCGTCTGCTCCAGCGTAGCGAATACTTGCGGGTCGGTCGTTTGTAACTTTTGGGTATTGATTTTTACCGAGCAATTCAGCTCCTGTGCGTCCAGTCCGAGGGTCCAACATACTAGCGTGAGCAGAATGAATATGCATTTTTTCATCATCAGCTGATTTTTTGCCGCTGCTGTATGCTCACCACGGCTTCAATAATATCTTCGGCGACAGCAGCTTTGGTCTTTAACTCGGATTTTTCGGTCTTATTATGATAGCGACTGAAAATCGTTACGCGGTTGGTAGGGTGCCCAAATCCGGCGCCTTGATCCCGTAGGGAATTGAGTACCAGCAAATCGAAGTTTTTTTTATCCAATTTAGCCCGGGCGTTGGCCGCCTCGTTTTCGGTCTCCAGAGCGAAGCCGACGGTTACTTGCCCGGCTTGCTTTTGGGCTCCGAGATGCGCAGCAATGTCGGGGTTACGCACCAAAGCTATTTGCATCTGTTCGTCGGCTTTCTTGATTTTCTCGGGGGCAACATCCAGTGGTCGGTAGTCGGCAACAGCAGCAGCAAAAACTGATACCTGGCTACCGGCAAAAAACGGGCGGGCGGTTTCCAGCATTTCCCGGGCCGTTGTTACCCGGTGTACGTTCAGGCGCTCATGCTCGGGGTACAGGGCGCTGGGACCGAGCACCAATTCGACGGTGGCCCCTTGGCGGGCGGCTGCTTCCGCAACGGCTACCCCCATTTTACCGGAGGAATGATTACCTATAAACCGCACCGGATCGATCGGCTCGTAGGTGGGTCCCGCCGTGACCAGCCATTGCTGTCCGGCCAGGGGTGCCGTCTGTCGGAAGAAGTCGGCCAGATGCGACACGATGTGCTCTGGTTCGGCCATGCGACCGGAGCCTACCAGCCCACTGGCCAGTTCACCGTATTCGACGGGGATTAGGTGATTACCGTAATTTTGGAGGCTTTCTACATTGCGGCGGGTAGCCGGATGGATCCACATGTCTAGGTCCATTGCCGGCGCAAAGAATACCGGACAACGGGCCGACAAGTACGTTGCTACCACCATGGAATTGCTTAGCCCTTGCGCCATTTTGGCTAAGGTCGTTGCCGTGGCGGGCGCAACCACCATGGCATCAGCCCAAAGTCCGAGCTCGACGTGGTTATTCCAGCCCGATTCGGAAGCGACACGGTGATAAACGGGGCGGCGGGAAAGGGTCGATAAAGTGAGGGGCGTAATGAAATGGGTCGCATCGGGTGTCATGAGCACCTGCACCTCCGCGCCAGCTTTAATGAATAAACGGGTAAGGACGGCCGCTTTGTAGGCGGCAATGCTTCCCGTTACACCCAGTAGAATATTTCGGCCTTTTAGTGACAAAGCCATAAGGAGACAGGTTGTACCCTATGCTGTCAACCCCTGGAGGGTTGCCGCCTAACATTAACGATTCTTGCGCTCATTATAGCGGAAGTAGAGATCTCCTTCCAGGAACTCCTCCGTTGCGATTACGGTAGGGTTGGGTAACCGCTCGTAAAACTTGGATATCTCGATTTGCTCTTTGTTTTCGCTCACCTCTTCGATTGCGTCCGAGGAGATCGCGAACTCTTCCAATTTCTGGTGTAGCTCGTATTTGAGGTCCATAGACAACTGCTTAGAACGCTTGGCAATGATGGCCAGTGCTTCGTAGACGTTGCCCGTTTTGGAGGAGAGTTCATTCACATTCCGGGCCCGTAGGTTAGGATCTAATCCCTGCACTTTGGTTTTGATATCTGACATTTTTGATGGTTTGTTGTTCTGACGACGATTTTTTCAGGAAGCCCTCGACTTCCGGCCGGTAGTCGCTGTTGCCGTATTTCTCTAAAAACTCTTCGGCGAGCTGGATAGTTCTGCGATAGCGCTCTCCCTGTTTGCTGAGGACGGAGTTTTCGGCCAGCAGGTAAGAAGATCGCACAATGAAATAACGGACCTCTTCTGCCCTGGATGTTTCGGGAAAGTCACGCAGCAGATTTTCAAAAGTATGCATGGCTGCCTGATATTGACGCAGGTCAAAATACAACCTACTTTCCGTGAAGGCTTTTTTTTCCAGTTTAGCCCGTAATTCATCAATCAGGCGGTTGCATTCCTCTACTCGTTCACTGTTCGGATAGGTATTGACAAACAACTGGAATTCCTCAATCGCCTGAATGGTATACGATTGATCCAGCCGGAAAACCGGCGACAGTTTATAATTGCAGTAGGCCATCATGAAATCGGCTTCCTCCCGCTTGTCGCTCGTGGTATAAGTCTGCGAAAAATTTTTGAAGTAGTAGGAAGCTAGGATATAGCTTTCGAGGTGGTAATAAGTGTAAGCATACTTGAAAAACAGATCCTCGGCTTCTTTGCGCCCCCGATAACTGCTGATGATCAGCTCGAAAAGAGTCTGGGCCTTTTGATATTCTTCCTCCTCGTAATACTGCATGCCGGCCTTGTAGAGCAACTGCGGATCCCCGCTGGTGCGGATGCGCTCAAACTGACTTTTACAGCCCATTAATCCCAGAACCAACACCGACCAGAAAAGATACCTGTGTAATGACTTTTTTTCCATAAGGCCTCAAAAATACGTTTTTTTGCAGAATGAAGTAAGGGCAATTTCCAAAAGCGTAGCTTCAGAAAAGAAAGACCCGCTCGAGGGGTCCGGGGTTGGTTGGGAAGTGCAATCCGTGGAAATTGTCGAACAGCAAGTTATGCGGCAACTTGAAGATTTTCGAATCTATTACAATCAAACCATTTATCCGGAACTGAAACGGATGGAGCGTGCCCGGGTGCGCCTGTTACGGCTAATCCTGGTTTCCACGGTCTTACTGCTGGCAATTGCCCTGCTTGCGATTTACCTGCGTTTATGGTTGATCACGCTTTTCATAAGCTTACCCGTGGTGGTCTACTTGACTTATCTGGGCTACCGGATCCGGCAGTTCATTCTCACCTTCAAACCCAACGTAACCGGCCTCATCCTCGATTTTATTGATGACGGTCCAAACTTAGGCACCCTACATTATGACCCCAAGGCGGGTATCGACAAATCATTATTTCAATCCAGCCGCATTTTACACACCTCTGCTGACATTTACTACGTCGAAGACCGGATAACCGGTCGGGTTGGGGAGATGCCATTCGAGCTGTGCGAAATGCGCATTGAAGAAAAGTCGCCCGTCCGGTCCGGCCTGGTCCGGGTCTTTAAGGGCATTTTTATGCAAGCCATTTTCCCGGAGGATACCATGGGGCAGATGGTCGTCTGGCCCCGGGAATACAGCCATTTCCTCATGCGCACCATCAAAGCTTTTACCCGTCTGGGGGCCGATAACGTTGAGCATGAGATCATGAACGAAAAGTTCAATGCGTACTTTGTCACCTACGCTACCCTCGATACGCACGTAGCAGGCATTTTGAGCCCGCCCATGCAGGAAGCCCTGGTTCATTACCGCGAGCAAACCGGCAAACCGATCTATATTTCTTTTTTCAATCGGGAAATCAACGTCGCTATTGAAGACCCGCAGGATATCCTGGAACCGAACCTCTTTCGGTCAAATCTTTCATTTGAATTGGTGCGGGAATACTTTGAAAGCATTAACAGTCTATTGACCATCGTCGAAATTTTCGATCAGACCCACTGATCGGCATAGCGATGCCCGTTCAGAAGTCCCGAATCCCACCTTTCAGGCTGCATTTTTAAAAAAATATACATTTGTTTTAGGCCAAATGCCGTTTAATTGCGTTTACGGATTAGTCCGCTCTAGAGCACACCCGAACGCAGACGCCATTTTTTTACCACCAATACCTACAGCACTATGTTGTACCGATCTTTTGTTATGATAGGGATGCTGCTCGCATCCGTTTTGGTAATGGGTATCGCCCAACCATCCAGCGTTCCGACCGAAAAAGCCTTGCTGTGGAAGATTTCCGGTCAGGAACTGGCAGCACCGTCCTACCTGTACGGAACGATCCACATGATTAATAAAGAAGATTTCTTCTTAAACAATGCTACCAGGTCGGCGATCGAAACCGCACAAACGGTCACCTTCGAGATCAATATGGACGAGATGGACGACATGTCAGCGCTCATGCCCTTATTGATGCAGGCTTTCATGGTGGGCGACACCACCCTCAGCGACCTGCTCACTGAAGAAGAATACCAGCTCGTCGCCGGCCACTTTAGCAAAATGGGCCTTCCCATGGCCTTCTTGGATCGAATCAAACCTATGTTCCTATCGGCCATGGGCGGCGAAGGCATGATGGCGGCGCAGCAGCAGGGCAGCCTCGTTTCTTACGAAATGGAAATCTTGAAATTGGCTAAAAGTCAGGGTAAGAGCATTGGCGGTCTCGAGACCGCCGCCTACCAGATGAGTATGTTCGATAGCATACCCTACCAGGTCCAGGCGCGTATGCTTGTAGAAACCATTCAATCCGAGGGGGGCTCAGACGAACAGTTCGAGCGCATGGTCAAAATGTATAAGGAACAGGACATTCAGGGCATGCAGTCGCTGATCCAGTCGGAAGGCGGTGAGCTGGCCGAGTACGAAAACCTGTTATTGGTCAACCGTAACCGCAATTGGATTCCGGTAATGTCGGAGATGATGCAGGGGGGGCCTACCTTTTTCGCCGTCGGAGCCGGACACCTCGGAGGGGATCAGGGCGTTGTTGCCCTGCTCAGAGAAGCGGGGTACGACGTGGAGCCGGTACAATAGGGGGCCAACAGCCATTTCAGCATCCGGTTATTGATGCCACCCGGGTTTCGCGCTGGCGGAGCCCGGGCGGTCTTCAAAAAGCGTGCTGCCATCAATGATTTTCATCAATTCCCGTCCCCAAAAAAATTGCAACCTTAGGAAGCAATCTTCTAATTATGAATTACAAACACTTCACGGTCTGGATTTTTGCCGCTTTGATGGTTCTCGTAATCTTGATGGCCCTCTCACGCAGCCCCTATTTGGCGGGTATCGGTTTGATTCTGCTTCCAATCCTGGTCATCCTCCAGGCCATAGTCATTTTACGGGCGCGGGAGAAGAGCTCTGGCACATTTTCAGAGGATCAGCCTTACGAAGACCGCCGGCCTAAACCTGATAAAAATCAGCATGCGCACTGATGGCTATCAGTGCAGGTCGTAGTCTCATGGTCGATTTTACAACCTAAGTAATCCTGGGGGATCCAGGCTTTTTCTCATTAAATCGACCGTTATGCAAGCAGCACCTTCCCATACCTCGCAATCGGAGCTTCCCGCTTACCGGGTGGCAAATATGATGGTCGCGCTAGAGATGAACTCTGCCGATCAACCCATTCTCGATTACCTTGATTTCTTTACCGGACAGGTACCGGTAGCTTCGATCCATTTTCTACACGTGATGCCACGCATCGATTTTTTCAATCCCGATACGGCAGAACGGGCTAAAGAAATTATGGGGCAGGCCAAAGTAAACAACAACATGCTGCGCCGGATGGAGGAAAGTATCCGGGAGCGGTTGAGTAAGCACCAAGCGGTTTACCTCAATTGTCAGCTCAAAGAAGGCAACCCGCTGGTAGAATTGCTGATCAATGCCGATGATCTTAATGCTGACCTTGTAGTTATCGGACAGAAGAGCGGGGTAAGTCAGCATGGCATCCTGGCACGTAACCTGGCTAAACGCATTAAAACCAACGCGCTGATCGTTCCGGATCAGTCGCGTCAGCAGCTGCGTAAAATGCTCGTACCGATCGATTTCTCGGCCGATAGTGCCCGGGCGCTGCAAACGGCTGTTCAGCTTAACGAGCGGTTAACCGAACCGGCCCGGATCGTAGCGCTTAACGTATACGACCTACCGAACCTAGGCACTTTCCAGACCGACCGGTCGCACGAAGAGCTCAAAGCGGTGGTTGAGCAAGACCGGCAAGAAGCTTTCCGCTCCTTTCTGCGGCAATTTGTACCGCAACAAGAAAACCAGATCCAAACCCAACTGCTGGAAAGACGCGAGCCCGGTACAGCAGCTTACCTATATGACTATGCCCGCACGAACGACGTCGATTTCATCCTTATAGGTGCACGTGGCCACTCCAAGGTGGAGCAACTGTTGATGGGCAGCGTCACGGAAAAGCTGCTGACGATCAATGAAAGCATCCCTACGCTGGTTGTGAAAGCCGCTACTGCCTAGCGGCTGCTAAAAATTGATAAAAATCATACAGGCTTCTGACAATCATCAGCTTGTGTGGTTCGTCAAGGACTTATTTTTAGGGTAAAAGCCACCTGTCGTGATGAGAATTAAAGATAGTTATCGGCTAAAGGAATTGCGACTCATGTTTCAGGAGGTTTATCCCGGGTTGCAATTATCATTCTACTTACCGGGGAGGATTGCCGGCCAACCAGCTCCGGTCAAATGGGATTTGGATGAAGACCTGCGGGTCGGAGAAGTGAGGACCGAAAAATCGACTGGTTTTTTTGATCTGCGCGACTACCCGATCGTAGGTCAATTACGTGAAATGCTGCGAGAGATATACGGACTGCACGTCTGTATTCGCCGGCAAAATGCCAAAGAAGTATGTTGGGAAACCCTTGCCGACGATACAGCACTGGAGCCGTATGTATTGCCTAACATCCCGAAAAGTAAAAGCCATGAGAATCAGCAAAAATCAGACGTTGAAAAGCGTGCAGGAGCAATTCAATCAATTGTTCCCGCATCTCAAGATCGAATTTTACTCCGGCAGGCACCAGGCAGGAGAGGGATCGCCGAAAGACAGCCAACTGGACCTGGAGACGACCATCGAGACTTACTGCATGGAGGATTGTCCGGATCAACTCGAAATTAACGACCAGATGATGGTACGCCAACTGGAAGAAATCCTGATGGACTCTTTCGGTCTAAATGCTCAAGTATTCCGCCGTTCGGGTAATCTGTGGATGCAAACCACGGCCACCGATCACTGGACCTTGGCGGTCCAAGAGCGCAAAGGGGCGGCCTCTGAATATCACTTCCAACAAAAATATCAACAGCCATGATTCAAACGACCATTACCGTGGGCGACGTAATGACCAAAAACGTCTTATTCGCACACGTCAACCACAGCTTTACCCAGCTTTGCCGGCTGTTCTTCGAGATGGACATCCATCACTTACCCGTACTGGATGAAAAAGGCCAACTGGTGGGCTTGCTCAGCGCCAGCGACGTACTGAAGACCTTCAGTTTTAAGGTACCGATGCTGAGCAGCTGCGATGAAGCAAGTCTGAACAAAGCCATTTCAATATATGACCTGATGACGCCCAACCCATTGAGTATTACTCCGGAATCGAGTATTTCCGAAGCGGCTTTTTTGTTCAATAAGAACAACATCCAATCGCTGCCCGTCGTAGAGGGTGGACAGGTGGTGGGCATCATCACGACACGCGACGTCATCCGGTTTGTCGCTACTTCCGACACGTTATAGATCGCAAGGGAGTTAGCGACTACTAGGCAAATTGAAGACGACAACATGTAGTATAATTTGAAATATTATTGCAATCTATACTGATTAAAATTTGAGGACAACATTTGGCTTTTGCGACTAGGATTGGGCTGTCGTCTTTGTGATGGCAGCCTTTTTTTAATCTTTACACATTTGGCATAGTACATTGTTGTTCCGATACAGTCACTTGTAAAACCTTTTACCATGGAAAAAATCCTCTTCCCTACCGATTTGTCGGTTTGCTCCGTTAAAGCGTTTGAGTATGCTTTAGATTTAGCCCGTGCTTTAAATACCAAAATCGATTTGTTGCGCATCTTCCACCTCCCTATTCATGATGCGAGCACTATCCCCTACCATCAGATTGATGAGATGATCGCTGAGCAGGAGAAGCAGATTCGCGGCGAGGTAGAGCTTCTTGTCGAAGAGCACAAAGCTTACGATGTCATCGACAACATCCGGGTAGATTATGGGATCTTCGTTGCCCAAGAAATTGTAGACGAAGCTAAAGACCGTAGCCATGGCCTGATCGTAATGGGTACTAAGGGGGAACGCAACCCCATCGAGAAGTTCTTAGGTAGCGTCACGACCCAGACCATGATGAACGCGCCCTGTCCGGTGATGGCCATCCCGGGCGATGCCAAATTCAGTCCGATCAAACGCATTGCCTACGCAACGGATTTTCACCCGGCCGATCAGTCCTATTTCGAACAACTGATCGACTTTGCCCAAATTTTCGACGCGCAGATCAAGGTCGTACACGTCGTAAAGGGGGAGGATGTCGATACCCCTGAGGCCCGTTCGATCAGTATTAAGGGATTACCCGACCGCTTTGCGGACCTGGCCGTGATCTCCGGCAAGTCGGTCATGTCGGGCCTAGAAAAATACTTGGAGGAGGAAGACATTCAACTGCTCTCGCTGTTTATTCCCCGCCGGAGGCTGTGGGAAAGGCTTTTCCACAGCAGTTTTACCAAAAAGATGACCTTTCACTCCAAGATCCCACTGCTCGTCTTTAAAGAGTAGTAAAATGGAAGAGGAGATGACACGCTTTTCGGCAAGTCATCTCCTTTTGCCTTTCCCCGGTATAGGATTTCCCCTACCCGGCGTAGACCGCCGGAAAGGCATAGTTGATCAGGTCGTAGGTGGTGACGATACCTTGCAAGCGATCGTCTTTGTCTACTACCGGCAGGGCGTGGAAGTAATTCTCGCGAAAGATGTCGGCAGCGACTTGCAAGGAGTCATTAACACCTACAGTCACTACCTGCCGCGTCATGACTTCACTCACCAGGAGCGAGCGCAAAACGGCTTGGTTGAATAGCTCGCTGGTGCGGGATTTGAAGAGAGAAAAGCTATGAAGCAGATACAGGTAGTCTGATTTACTGATGATACCCACCACACGGCCATCTTCCACAACGGGTATGTGGTGTACCCGGTGGGTTTCGAAAATCGACTTGACCTGCTCCATCGGGTCATCAGGTACGACTGTGTGAACGGGCGTACTCATGACCTTTCCAATGGTGGCGGCGGAATACTGCATAGTGAATCGTTCGGTTTTATTAATGTCTGGCATGAAGCGTGCTATGATCGTTGATCAAGGTACGGGCGCCAAAGCCATACTTCAATAAATCGTGGGTGGTCACGATACCGACCAGTGCATTGTCGTCGACGATGGGTAGCGCGTGGAATTGGTTGGCCAAGAAAATATCGGCAGCCAAGCCAATGGTATCCTCGGGATCCAGTACCAAGGGATACTTGGTCATAAAGTCGGCAGCTCGCAGGCGTTGATATTCTCTTTCGGACCATACCCGACCGGTTTGGCCGAGCGACAGGATATAATTTACCTTAAAAAAATCCTCGCGGCTAATGATGCCGACCAGTACTTGTCCGGCATCGACTACCGGCAGGTGGTGGAAGTCGTTATCGTTAAAAATATCCCTGATCGTTTGGGCATCGGTATCCGGACTCACGGTTACCAACCGCTTCGTCATGATCGTTTTGATTGGCTCATTTGCGTTCATTTGCTTGTGTTTTACTAGTTAAAAGGATAATAGCTGGCGTACGCCGGTTCGTCGGAGCGGCTGTTGCTCATTAGTCGCAGCAATTGCAGGCTATTTCGTTCAAGTTGGGCGCTCAGCCGTTCGACCTGGTTGCGATCAGCACAGGCCATACTCACCTCCAATTCTGATAATTGTCTTTTTACCGCATCGATAGATGCGATAACCTCGACTCTGCGCGCAGGCGTGAGCCGGAAGAGCTCCATATCGCGGTAGGTCATCAAGACCGGATCGAATTCTCGACGGGCCCTGCCAACCAGGTACTCCAGTTCCTGCCATTCCATCAGGCACAACTGCTCGTCGGCCATAGCTTCGGCGATCAGGTCGACGTCATCGTACAGCGCAATCAAGTAGTCAAAAAAGTAATGCTGCCCCTGGGCTTGCCGGATGGCACTGATCTCGCAGCGAGCATGGCTCAACAACACCTGGGCGTAGTTGAGCTCGCCGAGGTCAATCATGTAAAAGGCATCGTCTAACCAATCCCGGATAATGATAGCATCTGTAGGTGAAAGCGCTTCGCTAGCGGGCTGTACCTGCCATTGCCGCTCCAGCTTTTGCCAGGCAAAGGCCAGGGCCGGAACGCGTTTTTTGGCATCGGTCAATTCGTGGTCTTCGGTCGCCAGCCAGAGCGCCAGATACGCTTGGTCGAAGCGGGCGACGTAGTGATCGTAACTTGGAACGGCCTGGAGACTTGTAGTGAGCAAGACCAAACCGATAACCCCTAATGTCCATACCCAATTCTTCATCGCTAAGGGATTTTAGATGAATGAAAAACAACAGCGTTTTGCTGTGTATACTCAAGGTATAGATCGCTGAAACACAACAAACTGACGATCGTCAACTCCGGCAATGATTTTGATCAGGAACGGCGGGCTTCAGTCGTGCAGGATCAACAGAGGCACCAAGGGCTGTAAAACTTCGCTAAGGGTATGGCTGCGGGTGAACCAACGGCCGAATAGGGTCCGGCTGTGGTGCACCATACACAATAGCTCAATGTCGAAGTCTTTGATGAATTCTTCAATGGAATGTTCGATGCTGCGGGCACCGAATTCGTAGTGGTAGACGTGGGGTACGGACTGCAGAGCTGTTTCCAGACGGCGTTGTGCCCCGAGGTCGCCCTCGCCTGTGTCAACGTGAAAAACCCGCAGGTTAGTTTCAAATTTTTTCAGGAGCGCAATCAGGGGCGCTAAGATTTGATCGTTACGAAACTGCTTATCGTCGATGGCGAGCCCCACCTGGACCGGTGCCCGGTAGCGGGCTTGCTCCGGGATGATCAAAGTGGGCAGCTGGGCCTCTTTAACCAATCGGCTGGCATGGCTGCCCTCGAACAGTGCCTTCCAGCCGGTTGCGCCTGCGGTACCCATTACGATCAGATCATAACGGTAATCGGTGGCCAACTCGGCAATTACTTTGACTACCGGACCCTGGACGATCTTGGAGAGGATGCCTTCGGCGTGGGATACCGCCCCCTCGATGCGTTTGATTTCCTGTAGCAGTTGCTGGGCCACCTTTTTGCGTAGGTACTGGTCCATCCCCGGGTAAGCACCGGTGAAGGGATGCCCGTCTAATACATGTAAGAGGGTAATGGCACTATTCATCTGGTCGGCCAAGGCTACCCCGTAGTCGAGGGCATTTTGGGCTTCGGCCGAAAAGTCGGTAGGTATGAGCAGCCGGCGCATAGTTCTACTTTTCGATCAAGATCGGAAAAAATTACAACCCGATGGGAGCTTCCCATTTACAACCTAATAATGCAGGACGAGCAAAGGTCGCTGGCTTTCCAATGCCATCTGACGGGTGGCGCTTCGGTGGAAGAGCATTTCGAGAAAAGAGCGGTGGCGGGTCGACATAGCAATTAAGTCGGCGCGATGGCGCTGTGCATAGTTCTGTAGGGCTTGCAGGATATTCTCCTGGGTAAGACGCGCCACCGGCAAGCCGTCGGTAAACCTTGCGGGCTTTTCGGAAGCCTTCCCGTTCTGACTCGGCCGTTCTACGTGCACGAAATGGAGCTGCGCCTCGAAAGGACAGGCAAAATTGATGATGTCGAGCACCGAAGCGCCTTCTCCGACCTGGTTGCCCAGGGCGTATACGATATTCTCAAACGGCTTAAAGGACTGCCCTTTCGGAACAATTAAGACGGGGCAGAGGGCCCGGCGCGCTACCTCGGAAGAAACGCTTCCGGTCCACTTACTCAAAGGACTAGTCCTACCGTTGGTTCCCATAATAATTAGATCGCTATTCAGCGATTGTGACACCGCGTGCAGCTCATCCAGTACAAACCCGGAGCGTAGTTCTTTTTCGACCACTACGTTTTTGTTACTGCCCTTCACTTCCTCAATGGTTGCATCGAGCCGGGTTTTGAGCAAATCCCAATCTTCGTGGTCTCTACTGGTAAAGGAAGCGCCCTGCAGATCAACTTTTGGCTGACGGATGTGGATCACGCGTACCTTGCTGCCGAGGTAATCAGCCAGCTCTACGGCGTAGCACAGGGCATTACGAGCCGTTTCGGAAAAATCGGTAGGTACGATGATATGTTGAATGTCCGGTTGTTCGCAAGGCTGGAGGAAAAGCGCACGCAGGACAATTTTGATGTCTTCTACGGGGGGGACCACTTTTTGGAACACCAGCTTACCATCGATCAGCAGCGCAGGGATAGCAGAGATGTCGGCAGCCAGAATATCGGAAATGGCGCGCACCTCGCGGACGGGCAGATCAAGCGACAATGCTCGCATGGCCTCCAACAGGTGAGCCTTCAGCTGGCGGTCTTTGGCCGAGCCGATACCGAGCAATTCGATTCGGTAGTTTAATGTGCCATTATTTTTAATAGACATGCTTTTTCCCCTTTGATTGATTAGCTCTGTATTTAGTGGGAAAAGCGTAAAATTCCGCTATACGCTTCGAGTGGCAAGATCTATTTTTCGAAGGGTGATGGCAGTGATTTTTATCATAGCTTAGGTTGACTTTAATTTATTTAGGACCAAAGCCATAGAATCGCTAATTTTGTATGAAATCTAAAATTGCAAATCGAGCGCATTGGCCAAAAAGAACCTTTCCACGCGTGATTCCGATAATGCTCTGCGTTTAAATGCGGTCTTTGACACAGCCGTCGACGGGATCATCATCATCGATGACCGGGGCATCATTGAGCTGGTCAATGAGGCAGCCGCTCAATTATTTGGTTATCAGGAGTCCGAGCTCATAGGTAACAACGTAAGCATGCTCATGCCCCTCCCCTACCGCAAAGAGCACGACGGGTATATCAAGCGCTACCACCACACCGGCGAGCCACGCATCATCGGGATTGGCCGCGAAGTAGAAGGTATGCGGAAAGACGGTTCGGTTTTCCCCTTCCGGCTTTCCATCAGTGAAGTCTATCTCCAGGAAGAAGATCGCAAGATCTTTACCGGTATGGTACACGACCTGACGGAGCAGAAAAGAGCCGAAGAAGAGCTGCGGGCGGAAAAAGAAAAGGCTCAGATGTATTTTGACCTGGCCAATACGATCAACGTCGTATTGGATGAACGGGGGCAAATCGTCAAACTTAACCGCAAGGGGTGCCAGTTTATCAACCGCCCGCAAGAAGATGTGGCCGGTCAAAACTGGTTCGACCTCATCCTGCCACCCGATACCCGGGAAAAAGCTAAACAACAGTACGCACGCTGGATGGAGGCTAAGGAGGCTATCCCAGAGTACCAGGAAAGCCAGGTTATCGATCACGACGGCCGTATGCGCTATTTCACCTGGCGCAGTAATGTCTT
Organism: uncultured Saprospiraceae bacterium; assembly: GCA_964530825.1. Classification (GTDB taxonomy): domain Bacteria; phylum Bacteroidota; class Bacteroidia; order Chitinophagales; family Saprospiraceae; genus CAZHCA01. The sequence continues at coordinate 23,936 of CAZHCA010000026.1, read as the reverse complement.
GCGCGGTACCGGCCTCGAAAACGTGATCGGCATGATTACCGCTGGCATTGATATCACCGAGCAACGTGAGGCCGAAGAGCGCATCCTGAGCCTGAATGCGGAGCTGGAAGATCGCGTAGAACAGCGAACCGAAGAATTAGCCGAGGCCGTCAACCAGTTGCTGAGTATCAACAAAAAGCTGGAACACGAGGTGAACGAGCGCCGGCAGGCCGAAGAAGCCTTGCGCGCTAACGAAAAAAAGCTGCGCGAGGCTTTCGAGCGAGAAAAAGAACTCAGCCGGCTGAAATCCCGCTTTGTCTCCATGGCTTCGCACGAGTTTCGCACCCCGCTCAGCACCATTCTCTCTTCAGCAGATTTGATCGAAGCTTACACCAGGCAGGAACAACAAGAAAAGCGCTCTCGCCATACCAATCGCATCAAGTCGGCAGTAGCCAACCTGACCGGCATCCTCAACGACTTCCTTTCGCTCAGCAAGTTAGAGGAAGGTAAAATCGCTTGTCATCCGGTCGAGTTTGAGATGGCCTCCTTTTGCCAAGACGTGGTAGAGGAAATGCAAGGCCTCCTTAAGCCAGGGCAAGAAATCCGGCTTACCGGTGTTGAGGAGCCTACCCTGCTGGTGTTGGATAAAAAACTGCTGCGCAATGTATTTTACAATCTGCTATCCAACGCCATCAAGTACTCGGGGCCGAACCAACCGATCGATTGTGATGTCTCGATCTGCAACGACCAGCTCAAAGTGTCCATCAAAGACCGGGGCATCGGCATACCCGAAGAGGAGCAACAGCACCTTTTCAGCCGCTTTTTCCGGGCACACAACGTTGAGAATATCCAGGGAACGGGACTAGGGCTGAATATCGTGAAGCGATACGTAGAACTTATGGATGGCCAGGTATCTTTTGAAAGCAAAGAAAACGAGGGGACTACCTTCTATGTAATTATACCGCTCAAACCAGTGAAAGCCAACTAACTACTTTTTTAATACCGAAACCATGAAAAAGATCCTAGTCATTGAAGATAATCAAGAAGTACGCGAGAACCTGGAAGAAATCCTCGAACTGTCCGGGTACGAGGTTTTCCTGGCTGAAGATGGCAAGGTAGGGGTCGAGGCCGCACTAAAGAACCCGCCCGACCTGATTCTGTGCGACGTCATGATGCCCCAACTCGACGGGTTCGGGGTACTGAATATTTTGAGCAAAAAGCCGGCTACCTCTGATATCCCATTTATCTTTCTTACCGCCAAAGCGGAAAAGAGCGATTTCCGCCGCGGCATGAATCTGGGCGCCGACGACTACATCACGAAGCCCTTCTATAAGGATGAATTGCTGGCCGTGATTGAGACGCGCCTGCAGAAAACGGATCGCCTTCGGAAAAAATTCGATAACACCGCACAGGGTCTCCATGCCTTCATTAACGAGGCCCGCGGCTATGAGGAGCTCCGCAAACTCTCGGACGAGCGCAAAGAAAAAACTTACAAAAAACGCGACATGGTCTACGAAGAGGGTGACTTTCCCCGCTTCCTGTACTTCATCAAATCGGGAAAAGTCAAGATTTTTAAGACCAACGAGGGAGGCAAGGAATATATCATTGATATCGTAAAGGAAGGCGAATTCCTGGGTTATATCGACCTGATCGCCGAAAATCACTACTCCGATTCGGCCGCCGCTATGGAGGAGACCATCGTAAGCCTCATCCCGAAAGAGGATTTCACAAAACTATTGCACGGTAACCGCGACGTATCCTCCCAACTGATCAAGATGCTGGCCAACAACGTGTCGATCAAGGAAGAACAGCTACTCCATCTGGCCTACAATTCGGTACGCAAGCGCGTGGCCGACGCCGTGCTCTACCTGAGCGATAAGGAAGGCAGCGACGACATTACCATCCTGCGCGACGATTTAGCGCGCATCGTGGGCACGGCTAAAGAGAGCGTGATCCGCATGCTTACCGAGTTCAAAACCGACGGATATATCGACGTTATTGACGGGGTTATTCACGTGCGGGACCGGAAAAAATTGGAATCCCTGCCTGGCTAACGACAACCCCTTTCTCCGATTTTGATCCTTAATCTAAGGGAGATTGCTACCTGATGCACGAACCGGTAGCGGCCCCTGTAAATTCCGCCTTTACAACTTTCCGAACTGGATTAATCCAAAGCCATATTGAATTTCCACCGGTAGTCTTTAGTCAGCGGGTGTTGATCACCCAGGCTGCGGAATAAAGCAATGCCTAACCGACGGGGCAGGTCATCCTGGTAGCGCTTATCCAGGCTGACGGCCTGAATAATATACGGCAAGGCCGCCTCGCGGTCAGCCTCTTCGAGGGCCTTACGTGCCGCTGCTAAGGCCTGTCCAGCCGGCGATTCATCAAATTCGGCCTCTTTGAGGGTGGCCAGTGTCCGCAGGTCCTCTACGGTTGCGTAGTCCGGGTCCCCCATCGGAATATCCTGAACTAAGGCCAGCGCCGCCTCCGGGTCGGCAAACACTTTTTCCTTGGCCAGTGCGACTCGGCCTTCTTTTATTTGGGGATTCACCCTTACAAATTGCTCGAGTTGCTCAAGGGCGCCCGGCTGTCTGGCGTGTAGCGATTGCAAGATATGTTCGAGGGCGTCTTTGCGCTCGTCGGGCAGGTATTCGTCGAGCCATTTCAGGATTTGCTGCCGCGGCAGGGCGCCCGCAAACTCGCCGATCACCTGCCCCTTGTGGAAGAGTTTTACATTCGGAATCGACTGGATGCGATATTGCATGGCCAGCTCCTGTTCTTCTTCAGTGTTAATTTTAACCAGCTCCCAGCGATCTGATTGCTCCTCGGCCAGTTGCTCAAGAGTTGGACCCAGGATACGGCACGGTCCGCACCACTCCGCCCAAAAGTCAACCAGAACTGGTTTTTGGTGGCTTTTGGTAATAACCGCTTCTTGAAAATTTAATCGTCCCATAGTTTTTCGTCTTGGTGAATAGTGGTTTTCCGTTTCTTTTACATCTTATCGAAAGAAAAAGTTGATCGTTCATCCGCTTGCAGCCGGTCGCCGGCCGGTCTGCTGCCAAAAACCAACTGTTCATGCACACATCTTACCTCCTCTTTTTGGCTTGCCTGTTTCCCTGGTTAGTCCAAGCCCAAGAAGAAACCCTTTTTGACGACGTTGACATCGTAGGGGCTTTCGGCAGCCCTATTCTGGAATTTAGCTCCATTAATGGAGAGGCTGTGGCCGACGTTGGCGGCGGCGGCGCACTGGTGATCGGCGAATTCTTTCTGGGTGGCTACGGCTTGGGTAACGACTTTACCGACACCGAGATCGAGGGCTTCCGGTACGAAATTGAGCTGAATCACGGCGGCTTGTGGTTCGGGTACGCCTACCGGCAAAATAAAGTTATCCACTTATATACCGACGTGCGGATAGGCTGGGGTAGCGCCCGGCTCAAAGGCGACGGCCCGGCCGCCGAGCGCGATCGCATCCTGGCCATTACGCCTCAGGTGGGCGCCGAGGTTAATATTTTACCCTTCTTCAAGCTGGCCCTAAGCGGCGGCTACCGGTTGATTGATGGCGTCAATGATCTAAGGGGACTGGACAACAACGATTTTGCCAGTCCGGTAGGAACCCTCACCTTCCGTTTCGGTGGTTTCGGAGACTACGAGCAGGCATACAGCGGTTGGTAAAGTTTATTTGATGAATTCGCGTGAATTCATCGACTTTCCAACTAATTGAGGAGGGGGATAGAAATATCGTAGTTGAACGCTATGGCAGCAGGTATTACTACCTTTCGGCCAGTCGCTCCCGGTGGCGCTTGTAAGCGCGGGCGCCCAAATAGAGCAGCACCATAAATCCGACGATACCCAGCAAGGCGTACAGAAAATTCAGGGTATTGCGGTAGACTGCCACCAGTGCAATAGACAGTAGAAAGATCGTCGGCACCTCATTGAGTAATCGAAACTGGAAGGAGGAGATATTAAACTTGTCGTTCTCCAGTTGTCGGATCACGCGCTTGGACCACAACTGGTAAGCCGTGAGTAAGACCAGCAGAAGCAGTTTGACGTGCATCCAGCCGTTGGCAGCCAGCCAGTCTAGCCCGTTGAGATAGAGCATGGCCAGTCCGAAGGTCCAGGTGATCATCATAGCGGGGTTGGTGATAATTTTGTAGACCCGCCACTCCATCAGGCTGAACTGTCCGGTAAGGATGGAGCGCTTAGGCTCAGCTTCATCCTGGGCTTCAACGTGGTACACAAACATCCGGCCCAGGTAAAACAACCCGGCAAACCAGGCAACAAAGCCGACAACGTGGAGCGATTTGAATAAGAGATAGAGGGACATGTGGTATATGGTATATGTATTGGGGGTGGTTGTGGGTGTCAAAACGCCGTATATCTTATATCCCCGACACCTACAAATGTAAAGACTCCAGCACAGAATCGGGAACCAGTTCTTGGATGCGGGCAAAAAACTGGCGTTCCTCGTAACGGATATGGCGCTCGAGGGTACGCCCCAACTCGTCGAGCTGCTGAGCGAGGGGCTCGCCTTCGAGGGGGCGGGCGTCGATCAGCATACGACGCAGGAGTTGGTGTTCTTCCAGGATTTTGCCTGCCATTACCGTGAGGGTCTGGTCGAAGAGCTGCACCCGCGGCAGGAGCTCTTCCTCTTCGCGGCGGAAGTGCCCCTCCAGGATATCGCGAAACTGCTGTTCGGCATAGGCCAGCTTATCGCCCGGTTCGGTCGGCATATTTTTGTAGTCGGGCACATCGCGCTTAAGCAGCTGTGCCAAGATGAGTCCCTTATGGTGCTCGCGCGACAGGGGCGCCAGTCTGGGATGGCGTTTAATTGGTTTTTTCTGCATACTGGTACAACAATACGGTAACGTTGGGGTTGTTTCTGACGTACACATTAATAGCTAAACGGCTAGCCATCTTGACGTGTGGATGACGGGCCGAAAAAGAAAATATTTCGCCGGCTCTTGCAGAGAAGGCTCAATTGGCTTATTTTTGCAAAGCAAAACTTTAAGGGGTAAAAATAGACCCATGGTGTAATTGGCAACACAGCAGATTTTGGTTCTGTCGTTCTAGGTTCGAGTCCTAGTGGGTCTACAAAAGAGAGGTCAGATGCATAAGTGTCTGGCCTTTTTTTGGGGAAGACGTCACAGATAAAAATTCCGCATATACAGCTTTATCACTCCATCAATATCCAAGAATTTCTGCGCACGCACGAGTCAGAACGGTACCAGGGAGACTGCCTGCAAAAAGGGCAAACCGATGAGCAACCGGTCTTTTTTGGGCCTGACCAATCCTCAATTTGGGTTCATTTGCTCTAATTTACTATTGTTCAATCGCTTTGCGTCCTCCTCAAAGGAAAGAGGAAACGAACAATGCGTGCATATCAATATTTTACTGCGAACATATCGGATTTAATATCCGAAAAATTACCATCACGGATAAAGAGGGGATAGGTTTAACGCCCAATTTACTGCCCGGAGAAAGCGGAATTCATCTATACCGCACCAGACGTCAGGGTAGACTCTTTCCTGGCTACTAAATATTGTCTGAGAAAAAGCAAACTACCCAGTAAACTAATCGCACCAGCCAGTAGAATAGCATAATCATACGAGTCGAACAAATCGTATATATACCCACCACTAAAGGGGCCGGCAATCCCCGCAATGGCATACCCAATAAACACATAGGGATAAATGAGGCCCAGGTTGTTCAGGCCAAAGACCTGCGCCGTTTCTTTGGCAAACAGCACAAAATTGCCGCCAAAACCAAATCCAATACAAAAGGAAAGGACCAAATAAGGGGTATCCGATAAGGGTAGAACAGTCAGGGCGAAGATCGAGATGGACTGAAACAGGAGCGCCAGGAAGATACATGCGTTTGCCCCCAGGAAATCGCTAAGGCTCCCCCAGGTCAATCGGCCTAAAAAGTTGCCCACCGCAAACACGGCAACACCGACCACCAAAATATGATTGCTGATATCGTACTGCCCGCCAATGATTTTTAAGCTGCCGATAATCAACAAACCGGCGAAAGTGCCGAGAAAGATACCGATAAAAAGGGTTTTGAACACACCAGATCGTATCAACTCCCTGATATTCACCGGAGGGGCTTGACGATCGGCGCGCTGCTGTACCTGATAGATGAGGTTGGACAAACCGGTAATGATTAGTCCGTAAGCGATCCCTATGATTTTCAGCAGCTCCAGTGCGCTATATCCTTTATTGAGGATCAGTTCGGCTATTTCCGACATGACGACCGCACCTAGTCCGAAACCGGCGGCGGCAATACCCGTGATGAGCCCCTTGCGTTCCGGAAACCACTGTACCGGGCAGGTGAGGGCCATCCAATAACCGAAGCCAGTCGCTATTCCGGCCAGGATACCAACGCCCAGTAACACCAAGAGAAACTGCCCACCCGAGTAGCCGGCCAGTACGTAGCCCACCAGGAATAATATGCCTGCCAGGTAGCCAAAGTACCGGTGCTTCATTTTCTTCCCCAACTGCCCCACAACGATCATAGTAACAGGGAATACAGCGATCAGCGTCCCGAAGATCACCTGCGATTGCGAGGCAGAGAAACGGTAATGCTCCATTAATTCCGCGGCGATAATACTCCATCCGTAGACACTGCCGATGCACAACATGATTAGGAAAGACACCAGAACAGTTATATATTTTTTCACGTATTAGGTTACTTTGGTCCTAAGACACCACTTAAATATACAGCGCGAAAGGGAATTGCGAAGTATTTCTTAAGGGCTGACTTTTTCGAACCAGTATAGCTTAGTTGCTTCCGCAAAAAAACGGAAGCCTTTTTAGGCCTGATGGGAAATATCGTCCTGTGGGAATATGTTAGTTCCTCATGATCGATTTAATAGCCTATTAACGGAAATCGACCAGCGCTATGCACGGTTAAGGTGTCTATTAAGGTAAATCCCAATGTCATGAAAATCATTCTGCTGCTACTTACTCTCCTCTCGTGTGGTGTACACATACGTGCGCAAATCAAGGCCTTTTCCCTGCCCACCACGGCGGAAGCATTTCAACAACGGGGTATTTTTGCCCAATATATCTTTTTTTCATCCGAACGGACGGAGGATCAAACCAATCAACTTTGGCAGTTTGATACCCAAACGGGGATGTTTACCGAGCGAAGCTCCGGTGTGACCTTTCTGGTTGATTTCACGAGTACTCCTCAGGGCGTCTTTTGGATAGAAAAAGAACGCAGGAACCGCTTTGGAGCAGGTCGGGTAACCCTTTGGTTTTGGTCCGGCCAAAAGGAGGCATCCACGGTAGAATTGTATACTGCCAACGCAGATCAGGTTCGCTTCTTGCAGCACTCAGACACCCAAATCTTCCTACTTGTTGATATCGCTATATTGGCGGTAAACGCCCAAACTTTGGCCGTACAAAACCTGGGCTCTGCTCCTCCGCCTAATCCTAATCTACCTGGAGTCATATGGCAGGGGCAATACTTCTGGTCTGTTTCGGATGGGGCACAAAACCACCGGGTATACCGGGCAGGGCCGCAACTAGGCGTAGAATTCTTTTGGCGGGCAGCGGAGACCGTATACAACTTTGTTCCGTTAGGGAAGCGCTTGCTCTGGCGCGAGGGTGACCAGCTATTGCGCTACGAAGGTGGCGACTCCGCTCCTCAGTATTATTATCAGTTTGACGATTGGGACGAGCAGAACCGGCTTTATGGGGCATGGTCGGGGGCCAGTTTGCGCGATAGTCTTTTCCTGTTTCCGGCACCAACCCTCACCTACGGCTCGGAACTTTGGCGTACCGACGGTACTGCTGAGGGCACCTTTTTACTGAAAGATATTGCCCCTGAAGCAACGGGCAAGGTCGTGCCTTCCTCATTCCCTGATTATTTGCACGAAAGTGCAGGGAAAATCCATTTTTTGGCCTATACAAATATTCCTGGTTCTCAGGAACACTGGGTAAGCGATGGCACCCGGGAAGGAACCGTGCGGCGCTCGGCGGGCCTGGCCTTCGAGGAAAACATCAACTACCGAACCCGGGTCAATGACAGCTTGTTTCTTTTTCATGTACAGACAAGAGAACATGGACTGGAGCCCGTCCTTTTTTCAAATGAACTCCATTTCTACGATCTGCATACCGGAGGGGCCAACAGCGTAGGCCTGGTTGACCGGTCGCGGTCGCTGGGCTTGAGTGATGGAAGCATAGCTATGGAGGCCTTTACGGCTGAGCAGGGCCGAGAGGCCTGGATCATTTCTGCCGGGCAAGGTCCGGTTCGGTTACCGGTGATCGCGGCGCAAAGGGCCTGGTCGTACACCACTTTCTTGGGAGAGGTAGATAACTTGCTCTATCTATTGGGCGGAAATATTGATCTGGGATACCAGCTCTATGCGGTCGACCCGGAGATGACAGAAGAACCATCTGCGCCCCCCCATCCGGTGCGTTGGCAACAGAGCATTACGCCGGCTTTGCGCGACGATGCCTCGGGGCGGTGGGTGTACAGCCTGGGCCTGGTCCGCGGAACGGACGGAAGCTTATATTCTTCCGGGTCAGTTAATTTTAGCGCTAACCGGATTAGGTTTAGCCAGGGCAAACAACCGCTGTCTACTGCGGAACACCATGGGGATGGCTATCTGACCCGTCTGGATCAAGCCGGACACACCGAATGGTTATTGGCACTGCCGGGATCTTACGTTACTGCCGATGCGCCCTTTATCTCGGAAGCGCCCGACCATGGGGTGTATGTTGGTGGCCGGTATGTTGTCTCCTCGCAAATAGGCTCCACTACGATTCCATCGGGGGCGGGAGACGTTTATCTGGCGCGGATAAATGATCAAGGAGAAGAGCTGTGGGTGAAAACATTATCGCTGGGTGGTGGGCAAATTTTTCGTTTGCGTACCGATGCACAGGGTTACCTGTGGGTGCTCGGCAATTACCGCAACCAAGCTCGCCTTGGCGAGGTCATCCTCTCTTCAGGGATTAATCCGACCTACTTTGTAGCCCGCTATACACCCGATGGTACTCTGGTCTGGGCAACGAGTCTGGAGCCTGAACTGTATTGGCCCTCCGGAGGCCCCACTTATGCAGCCGATTTCGATGCGGCGGGTAATCTATGGCTCGTACTCAACAACATTGGCCATAATTATAATGTGCCCTGTAATTTTGGTGCGATCTACGGACGCCTGGTCAAAGTAAGTCCGGCCGGTACAGTCCTGCTAGAACGGGAGTGGTCGGGCAATGATGCCTGGTACGCCATCGATTTAAGCATTACCGCCCGGGGCAATGTCCTGTTGGCTGGCCGCTTTCGCGGAAAACTGGAATTTGACCGCCTCACCCTACAGCATACAGGAGTGAATTGTTCCTCGGCCGGCTTTGTAGTCAAAATAGACCCCTTTGGTACACTCATTAGTGCTCGTAAAATAGAAGGCAACCGCATTCCCGAAGCCTTAGTAGCCAATGCGGATGGCACCTACACCTTGGCTGGCTATCAGCAGCTGCCGCAACCCTTTAGTTATCCAGGGTATACCCATGACCCGTTTGGCAGCAAAGACCAACAATTATTCACCGCAGTATACAGCAGTACCGACGCCCTGTTAGCAGAGCGCACCTTTCTGGGCGAAGAGGAGTTTGACCGGGGCGGTTTTATCTTCTTGCTGCCCGGTACCGAAAAAGATGAATGGATACTACAAACCGAACTGGAGGGTATGCTCGATACCTTTGGCGTTGTCGCTCCTTCCTGGCAGATTCGTCACCATGTACATATGCTGTCGGTTGACCTACCCTACCAACTGCCTCCCGCACAAGCCGATCAGCAGTTAACGACGGATGATATCTTGCTTGCGCCCAATCCGGCAACCGATTTGGTCATCGTGCAGAGCGAGGATACAGATTTTATGCAGGCCAACATAACCCTTTACAACATTCGGGGACAAAACCTGGGACGGAGCTTGCAACAACTGGAGCCCCACCTGTTCCGGCTCCGGCTGTCCGGCCTGCCTGCTGGGGTTTATCAACTTGTGATACAAACGGAGGACGAGACGATCACTAAGCCTATTTTTAAATTGCAGTAGGAATGTAGCCTCCCCCTTTTTGTAAGACTCCCCAAAGGAGAAGGCTACAAAAGGGGGGAAGCTTGCAGCTACTTGTATGAGTCCAGGAGAACCCCATTGCTCACCAGTACTGTGAGAAGTGGCTTAACGCGGCCAAACCCCTAAAACTCCTTGGGGATAACCCCATATTTGACCAATCCCTTTACCAATTCCAGTTAAGGGGTTTTCCTCTCCCTCAACCCCTCGGAAAGTAGTTCTCATACTCATACAGGATCGACTTCTCTTGGGAGATCTCGCGCAGGCTGTCGACTTTTTTGCGCATTGCCCCCGTATTCATGCGGTAGCGTTCGATCGCAGCACAGAAGTGCTTGAGGTGGTCGTTATAGTCGTCTTCCAGAAAAAATTGCTTGCGGGTCTCGATGCGGTAGGTTCGCCCCTCCGAGTGGAGTTGAATGGCTTTGTGGTAGTACTGAATAGCTAATTCAAAATGCTGGTTGGAATCGAGGTAGATCAGGTTGTGGTTGCCGATCTGATCGCCGAGTCGATCCATAGTAGACTGGTAGATCTTCGTTGAGTTGTCAAGTTCATTTTCCAGAAAATACATATTTTCCAAAAATCGGCACCAACGAGCCATTTTGAAGTGCGCGCTGGCGAGAAAATTGTACCCCGCAATATAGCCGGGGGTGTGTGTTTGGGGAAGATTACATAAACCGTATCGGTCTATTTTTCCGGAGGTTTTGCATGATCGATGACATAATACGACCCTTTGTGCTGTACACTGGTGTCGGATTTGTATATGTATTCTTCAAAATGCTGTAGCATAATGACGGAAGGGGCTGGTTCTGATGATGAACTAATTGGTTTTCCTTGGCTTCATTGGACGGAGCAAAGGTTGGATCGCTTGGATCGGTCCGGGCAGTATCCTCAATTTGCCGGTTTTGCATTCCCCGCTTTTCCTTCCTATATTTTATCATCCTAAACACACACGTATGGAGGAGATTATTGCCGCACTCATCAAATTCCGCAACGAACGCGACTGGGAACAATTTCACAACCCTAAGGACCTCTCAGTAGCCCTCAGTGTTGAAGCGGGTGAACTGCTCGAACAGTTCCTCTGGAAAGCCCCCGAAGACGCCAAGCGGGAAAAAGTAAAAGAGGAACTGGCCGATGTGTTTGCCTATGCCTTTCTGCTAGCCGATAAATACGACTTTGACGTCAAAGAAATTGTGCTGGAAAAGATCCAACACAACAGTATAAAATACCCCGTAGCCAAAGCCAAAGGGACGGCCAAAAAATACAACGAACTATGACCCCGGATGCGGATAAAACGGTCGTCATATCCCATCATGAATTCCAGCAGACGACCATCCACGAGTTACAAAACAACCCCTACGCGACTAATCTTTGGCCGATCGTTTACATTTTGAGCGACGGGAAAAAGAAAGTAGCCTACGTCGGCGAGACCACCGATGCCCTCAGCCGTCTGTCAACCCACCTCAACCATGAAGAGAAGCGTCGCCTGACCTCGGCTCACCTGATCATGAGCGATTATTTTAATAAATCCGCAACCATGGATATCGAAGCCAATCTGATCAAATACCTGGCTGGCGATGGCGTCTATCAGCTGCTCAACGCCAATATGGGCCTGGCCAACCACAATTACTACCAAAAAAGCAAGGTTTACTGGTCTTTGTTCGAATCCATCTGGGATCAACTGCGGCAGGAAGGGATTACCCGACACTCCCTGGACCACATCAACAACTCCGACCTCTTTAAATACTCGCCCTATAAAAGCCTGTCTGGCGATCAGCTCAAAGGTCTGCGCAATATGTTGCAGGCCCTGATCGACCCCAACATCAGGTCCGTCCTGATCGAGGGTGGCGCAGGCAACGGCAAGACCATCCTCGCTATCTTCCTGTTCAAATTGCTAAAAAGTAATCTCGACGACTTCTATTTCGGCGAATTTGGTGACGACCAATCCGATATACAACAGTTACTCCAAGAAATCAAAACGATCTGGCCCGATCCGCAGACGGCGCTGGTCATTCCGATGGCTTCTTTTCGCAATACAATCAAACAGATTTTCAAAAACATCAAAGGCCTGACTGCCAGCATGGTCATCGGGCCCGCCGAAGTGATCAAAAAGGACTACGATATCATTTTGGTCGACGAAGCTCACCGCTTGCGCAAAAGAACCAACCTGGGTACTTATTTTGGTCGTTTCGATGAAATTTGCCGGGAGCTTGGCATGGAACCCGAAACATCTACGGAACTCGACTGGATTCGCCGACAGGCTAAACGGACCCTATTATTCTATGATCATCAACAGTCGATCAAACCTTCCGACGTGCATCCGGCCGATTTTGAAGCACTGCGGCACCAACCGGATACCATCGTGCAAAAACTACAATCCCAGTTTCGGGTAAAAGGGGGTAATGCCTTCGTATATTGGGTAGAGCGCCTCCTCGATGGCCACTTGCACGACAATTCGGCATTGCAGCAGGTGAAGGACTACGACGTGCAGTTTTTCGATCATCTCCCTGACCTGGTAGATGCCATTGCTGATAAAGAAAAAGAAGAAAAACTGGCCCGCCTGATCGCCGGCTACTCCTGGAAATGGGCATCCAAAGCCCAACCGGAAGTCTACGATATTGAGCAGGATGGCATACGGTTGCGCTGGAATAGCGAAATCTCCAACTGGATTAATTCGGAAAAGGCCACACAGGAGGTGGGCTGTATCCACACCACACAGGGCTACGACCTCAACTACGCGGGTATCATTTTTGGCCACGAGATCGATTACGATCCGGAAGAGCAAAAGCTCGTGATCATCCCCGAACATTACCACGATAAGGCGGGCAAAATATCCATCTCCGACCCGGAGGTATTACGCAACTATATCCTAAACATCTATCAGACCATCTTACTGCGCGGCATTAAGGGTACCTATATTTACGCCTGTAACACCAATCTACGCGATTATCTACGCTCATGTATAGAAGGTGAACCATTAGAGGAATCTAGCCCGTACACCATCGTCACTTCTGCCGAAGTCATTCCCTTTCGCAACAGCATCCCTGTCTTTGACCTGCAAGCAGCGGCCGGCACCTTCGGCGAGCTACAGCATCCCGACGAGGTATCCTGGATCGCCGCTCCGGAGCTGTTTACCCCGCGCGAAGACCTGTTTGCCTGTACTGTCATCGGAGAATCCATGAACAAAGTCATCCCCAATGGCACACTCTGTCTTTTCAAGCGGTATACCGGTGACTCCCGCAACGGCCTCATCGTGCTGGTCGAGTACACCAAATTCGAGGATGCCGATCTGGGCTCCTGCTACACGGTGAAGGAATACCGCAGCCGCAAGGCCGTCAGCGAGGAGGGTTGGCAGCACGAGGCCATCACCCTCAAGCCCCTTTCCGACGATCCTGCCTACGAGGATATCGTCTTACAACACGACGACCTCAATGCCTTCCGGGTGATTGGGGTGTTTGAAAAGGTGTTGGGGTGAGCTACAGATTAAGCATTCGTAAGCTTTTCGCGCTAGTGGTTCGGCTGTTACGACCAAGGGACACATCGTTATTCCTTTTGCGGCATGAGATTTATCATTGATGCCCACTTACCCAAATTATACTTCACTGAAACTTAGTCTGGATCAGGACGGAGCACCATAAAAAGCCTCACCACTTATTTTCCTGCCCTGTTAAGGGCAGCATGTGGGTAATAACATGCGCTCACCAACACCCTAACGCGTGCCGTTAGGTACGCGGATGTGAAAACAGCTTTGCTGATCGCAGCCTCACCTGGGCTGAAGCTGCTGCCGGAAAAAGTTGGGCGTTCGGGAGCTATCCCTATTTATTCCGCACCAACAACGCACACACATCTACATCCATTAGCTCCGCGATATTAAACAGTATTTCCAGGGTCGGCTGGAAAAACGATTCGTCGGGATAAAGCAAATGGAAACTCCGGTTTGCGATGGATTAAATAGGGCATCCCATATGTAACGGGAACCTTTTTTGTATTTTTGTCCTTACGATAAAAAAGTGATATGGAACAAAGCGAGCTACTAAAACGCATTACTATTGACCCAGCCATTTGCCATGGGAAACCAGCCATTCGCCACTTACGCTACCCCGTAGCAGCTATTCTGGAGTATCTCGCAGCGGGCGATACCAAGGAAGATATCCTGGAAGAATTTCCGGATCTGGAAGAAGCAGACATACAGGCCTGCCTCGCTTTTGCCGTGCTAGCCGTTACGACCAAAGGACACATCGTTATTCCTTTTGCAGCATGAGATTTATCATTGATGCCCACTTACCGCGATCCATTTGCTCGAATTCTTAGATATGCTTGAACCCTACCAGAATAAAGTAATTGCTATCGCCTGAATCGCTGCCCACACTGCCCGCTTCACCCTGCTCGACAATGACTTTACCGAAGAGGATGAATATGCCTTCTGGCAACCGGGCAGCCTGCTGCTCGCCAGGCAGGAGGAGGAAGAGTGGTGAGTGGAGGTGGTTTTAAATAAACCAAGCCCTCAATATTTTTCATTCTACAAATACGTCTTCCATTTCCATTAAATGTAATAGCCAACAGTACTGCTATGTATCTTTTCGCTTGTAGCTAACCACCAAAAACTCTGCTTCCGTTTCACCATCATTTTCTAAACTATGCATACAGGCCTGATGCCAATGTACATCTCCCAATTTAAATTGCTTTTCAACACTGCCTTCCGCATCAGATTCATATTTTAGTTCGTAATTAGAAAGCGAATAAACAGCACGATTAACACCCGAGTGAGCTGGAATACTTTCTCCTTTTGGCAGTTTTACTCGAGTAACTCTAAATTCGTCGTTGTCAAATAAGAGTTGAGCATACTCGGGTGATACGGAGTTTACATCATTCTCTACGGTATTGTATCCGCAATCTGCTAAATCTGTATTTTTCTTGGCAAAAACTAACCATTCAGCTGTAGTGGTTCCATTGTTTTTTGCAGCGTGTTTACCAGCCTCATGAAAATGAATATCTCCCTTTTTCCATGTTATAGTCCCTAAATTTTCTCCTTTTTCTTCCCAATCAATAGAGTAATCAGTTAATGAATAAATGACTCTGCTTGCTCCGTCATGGATTGGTTGAGATTCGCCTGGAGCAAGGCTAATTTTTACAACCTTTGCATAATTATTTTCAAAAATTATTTCAGGAGCAGTTTCGCTACTTTTTTGTTCTTCTTGCCCAGCAGATTTTTGTGATTCACTTTTCTTTTCATTTCCGCAGGATGATAATAAAAGCATAAATACGGTACTCAGGACAAGGATAGTGGGATTCAACTTTTTCATTTTTGTTTGTTTATGTTTAGTTATTGAATTTTGTATTTATTGCCTACAACCATTTTGCTATCCGCACCTTTGTTGCAAATATACGGATGTGTTTTAAATTTCTCACTTTCTCCCAATTATTCCAAGGTGCTGCCTAGCCAGGCACTAGTCATCACGATGAAAAGCCATTTTTTTGATGCAAGCCAAAAAAATATATGCTACGCCTAGGTAGGTGCGAGCAGCGACAGGCGAGCGATGCAAGTATAATCTGATAAACGAAAGCGGAGCTAAGCCCTCCTGCTGCTCAGCTGCAGCAAACCGGCAAGGAGCGCGAACGGTGGATTTGGATTTTATGGTGGTGCGGCACCCAGGGGAGTCGCAATAAATTACGCCTGTGCGATGGGAAGGGATTCCTCTATTGAAGTGTTGGGTTACTTCTCTTGCTTTTCGATCTTTTTATTGGAGGAGTAGAAATCGTAGATGAACTTTTGAAACAAGTGGTCCGCACTAATATTTTTTTCCCTATCCAAAATTTCTTTTTCGACCGCTAGCTGAACGTTTATTTGTGGATTACGGTCCTGTTATGTCAGTTGTCTGGCCATATATTGTACCTTTTGAGTGTTCGGCATTTTTTTTCCGAGGACCATCGAATGGTGAATGTTCTACGTACGATCTTGAGGTATTTGTTCAGCATGGTGTTGTTGGAAGAATTAAGGTGCGTGCAGGAGCTAGGGTGAGAACGGTCCGCATAGTCATAACCGAATCAGAACTGTTTGGTGAAGGTTAGCTTTGAAATGAATTGTTGTTCTTGAACGTTCCGGTCGAGGGTATTGACTTGCGTGTCGTTAAAAACGATGTACAAAAAGGACAGCGGACTATACTCCCAGCTCAGCCGAATATTCCATCGGCCCTGTTGGTCGAAGCTGTTGTACTGGTAGAACGTCGTCAGCTGAAGGCGAGGGTTGAGCGCAAAACGGGTTCCCGCCGAAATTAAGTGTGTGGTTAGATCTTCCTGATTCTGTCCCAAGTCATTCAGGTCGTTGTACTCGTAGTCGATGGTCAGTGCAGCATGAATGGAAGGCGCATAGCGCAGGCCGGCATTAAGGGTTGTTCGCCGTCCATTGTAAAAGCGCCCCCAGTTTATGCTTCCCGAACCAGATAGCTGTGCGGATTGGTCGGTGTTAAAATTTATTTGTTGGCGCGTGTAAAAATATTGGTCCTGAACCATGGGGATACCTAGTGGGGCAAAGTCGAAGTTGATGTTCTGCCAAGTGGGGAAGATCGCGTATTGTAAAAAGCTGCCATCCGTGAAAATGAGGTAAATCGGGAACAGGTAAATATTTCCTTGCTGAAAATTTCCCGGAGCTGACGCATCGTGGTAATAATTGAAAAAGGCACCCGGGTCGAAACGTCTGATCCAGGGAATATTCTTTGGGCGCCAGATATAGTAACCACCTGGATTATGCCAGATCACATCTTTTTGGAATACGAATCCCATGTCGGGATTATAGTCCCGGGAAACAAAGTTGGTGAGCCAGCCCAGATAATATTTGTTCGTACTGTTGCCGGCAAAAAAGCGACCGGCTACACCCAGTGTATCGTTTGTATTATCCCGGGAACCGGTCAACATGTAGGAGATGGTCCACTCATCTTTTGGTCGAATGAGCCCGTCGAGGGTGAGGGTGGTATTGTGGCTCTGCTCTGTATTCAATTCCCGGGAAGCTTCGTCCATCCGGTGGGTAAGCATAACCCCAACATTATTTTCGCTGCCGTAGTTGCGCAGATAGCGTGCCACTGCGAAGCTGGCAGCCGCGGAGTTGTCCGTAGCCGCCTGATGTACGTACAGTCCGGCTATGGCCTGTTGGTCGGTACGGGAGGTGTAGCGGGCACCGGCATGGATGGGCGCAGGCTCGGCATTGAAATCACCTTGCAAACCGATTCGCCGACTAAAGAACGGGACGACCGATCGGTTGTTGGCCCCGGCCCAGATGCCCGAGTTTTCCAAAAAGAATTGTCTCCTTTCGGGAAAAAAGATGTTGAATCGTTCCAGGTTATTGACTGCCCGGTCTACATCTGCTTGCGCAAAATCCGTATTGAAGGTTAGGTCGAGTACGGCGCGTGGGGAGATGGCCCATTTTACATCTCCGCCTATTTTAGGTTGTTGCCTGGTCTCGGTTTCGGTCCCATCGGCGATGCGATCATACTGGTAGAGGGTATAAGGTTCAATCCTGATGTTTGTACTGGGTTTGGGAAGTTCGAGCCCCTTGAGTTGGGCGGCATAGGTCATCCGGTAAGGGGAAAAAGATTGAGGGATAGCTGGGAAAACGGTCTGCTCAAAATCTCTACGGGCCAGGCGGTTAAAGGTAATCCCCCAGGTGGTCGTATCCGCTATGCTGGATAAATCGTAGCGAATGGATTTAAAAGGTATGGCAAACTCGGCGTAATATCCGGTATCGGTACGTGAGGTTCGAACTTTCCACAGGGCATTCCAGTCCCTATCTCGGTTGTTATCGTTGAAAGCTTGTAGATCCCCTTGATTTCCATAAGGGGTTGTCTGGAACGACACGCAATACTGTTTTAAATTTTGGGGATCTAATTGAATGCTAAAAACATCATTATTACGAGAATCAAAGTCCCGGCGGAGGTCCTGTACCCGAACTCCTTTTTTACCCAAAGAATCCCGAGCGAAAACCCCGAAATACAGATTTCGCTCATCGTAGAGTACCCGGACGTAGGTAGGGTGTTGGTATTGGCCACCCTGCCGGGGCTCAATTCTAAAGAAGTTACTATTAGGCTTTGCTTGCTGCCACTCGGGCTCCGTCAGCCTTCCATCTATGTTCATTTTTCCAGTGGCTTGCCGCGCTTCTATTACGGGAGGGGTATTGGGCGGTGGGAAGTTCTCGGAAGATTGGCCCTGTATGACCATCGGCAGTAGTAGAAGAAGAGGTACTAAATGGGGCTGCATCAGACATTGGGCGACACTCATATTGTACTTCTTTTTCATACATTCATTTCTTTAGTCGCCGTCAGAAAGGTGAAACCTTCAGCAAATGCCGCTTGAATATTTTTTCAATGACCTCTTTTTTTACCTCTTTCCCAATAAAAACAATATGACTGATCCGCTCCGTTTCTGATTCCCAGGGAGGCCCATCGGTGAGGATAAAACTGTCTCTGACAGATTGGATGACGACTCTGGTCGGTGTGTTATTAACCGCAATAATCCCCTTAATCCGGTAGATCTGATGGTGATAGAGTCTTACCAGTTTCACGATTTCATTACCCAAGGATGGTAAATGGAAAGGGCGATCGAAAGTCAGGGTGAAGGTGGTAATACTATTGTGTCGATGCGTGCCGGTGGGAATAACGGGACCGATTTGTGCCGTTCGTTCGTCCTGAAAAGGTCGAACCGCAAAGATTTTTTCCACCGGGAAAACGCCATTCTTCCCATGGAAGATAGTGGCTGTGGGATGGATTCCACGTAGCACATTTACAAGCCGGTCTATTTCGGGTTCAGCGACCTGATCACATTTGTTGAGCAACACCACATCGGCACTCATCAACTGCCGCCGGGCTTCGTCTGTGTTATCGAGGTTTTCTTCTACGTGTTTAGCTTCAACCAGACAAATAACTTGCTGCAGGTCAAATACGCGCTCCACCATCCAATTGCCCAGAAAAGTTTGAACAATAGAGGTCGGGTCGGCGACGCCCGTAGTTTCGATGACCAGCCGGTCGTACTCATCTCTGCGCGCACTGACTTCTTCTAAGACATCCAGTAATTCATCATGCAGCGAGCAGCACAGGCAGCCAGCAGTCAGGCTGGCGGTATCTTCTTCTCCATTGATGACTAATTCACAATCCACATTGACTTTGCCTACCTCATTTTCAATGACAAACAATCGCTCGTCAGATCGTTCCTGAATTAAGTGATTGAGAAAGGTTGTTTTCCCGGCACCCAGAAAACCCGTAATCAGTTGTACTGGTATCCTTTGCATGTTCATTTTTTTCGATAATTACTTAACCTGCTAGCAAACGACTGGAACACAAGGTGATCAAGTCAACTAATCGCACAAAAATGGTAGGCCGCCGAATTCCCAAAAACATCCAGTAGCTCTATAATTCAGCAGATTCTTTCTTACGTTGCATCATTTTTTAATCGAATTGGCAATCATCTGATTGTTGATGTGCACCCCAGCCATCATTCCCGAATTTGCTGCCCAAATGATCTGGCCCATGCTTTTAGCGGAAATATCTCCTACGGCATAAATCCCGGGCTGACTGGTGAGCATAAAGTCATCGGTAGTCAGGCGTTTGCTGTCGTCTATCTCACAGCCAAGCTTTTCCGCCAAATGAGTTTGATAGGTTGTTTTAGGTTTAAGATAGATGTGGTCAACTTCGTCGGTGTGTCCATCCTCATAGACTACTTCCTTTAGGGTGCCATCTTCATGGCTCCGTATTGCAACCACCCTCTGCTTTGTCCACTTAATAGATTGCTTCTCCATAAAGTCCTTGAGCTGTACGGGGATTTTCATTTCCGTTTGCAACGCCACGGTCAATTGTTCGCTCCAGTGTTGAAGGGAACCCAGTAGCTCCAGTCCTTGAAAGTTATTGCTCAACAACAGGGTCTTTCCTTTCCTACTTTCAAACCCGTGGCAATAAGGACAGTGATGTACGTTTTTACCCCATTGTTCTGCCATGCCTTTCATGTCGGGTAGTTCATCTGTTGCGCCGGTGGCAAATACCAGGAACGAGGCCTTACTCTCCCCTGAATTTTTGGTCGTGACCGTAAAGCCACTGTCCTTCTTTCGCACCTCTACAACTTCGTCGTTCAGCTTGTCCAGGTAGGATTGATATGAGCTGAGTTGCTCGGTAGCGATTTTTTGGACTTCGGCAGGAGCTAGCCCATCTAGTAAAATGCCATTATGCGCCTTTTCGGCAAAACGATTTCTTGGCTTTCCCGCATCGATGACGAGTACGTTCCGCAAGCATCTCACAGAGGTAAGGGCGGTTGCGAGTCCAGCATAGCTGCCTCCGACAATGATCACATCGTAGTCACTTTTAGGCGTGTCGACCTCCTGCCCAATAGAGTGCCTCACATCATTTTTGCTGTATCCCAGCATAGGCAGAAGAGACGTACCCAAAGTCATTACTCCCGAACGTTTGATAAACTCTTTTCTATTCATGCTTTGTATTGATTGTCCAGAATTATTAACCTTGTTCAAGGTACGAAAAAGGCACAATAATGCAACGCTGTTGCATTATTAGCCGAAAGTGATATGCGAGCCTGGCAGCAAACACAGCAAAGCAACCGAAGTTCTCTCGGCCGTGCTATAGTTTACGACCATAATTTTTGATTGGCGTTGGTATCGATCCTAAGTAACAGCCGTTCCAATCCCTGGTCTTCAATCACCGGACTGCGATGAAGAATAGGATTCGCATCGGGATATAAAGCACCTTTTAATAGAACCACGTCACCGGTCTGGGCTTGTTGTATGAGTTGATGATCCTTCACGATATCTCGCTTAATACCTCTGTTTTGCAAGGCTTTAAAGTCCACTGCTTCGTCTGGAAGCCAGAGTGTACCGGGCCCCAGGTATGTACACAAGAGGCGCAGATCATTAATGTCGGTATGAAACTTAAGGCACATATTCGTACTGACTGTGGTCAGTAGCAGGCGAAAGGAATCGGCCTGGGTAACTGCCTCAAATAAGGTGAAGAGTTCGGCAACATCTTCCAGCAAAGCAGCGTGATTAGGAAGATGTTGAGCAAAGTAATTATGAGCCATTGCTAAAACCATCTTAGTACTCCCATTTGCCCGGCATTCGATTGGTTTTGTACGTAAGGCTGCCAATTCTGATTGTAAGGGAGCTATATCTCGTTGATAAATCGCAATATTTTTATCAGGTAAATGGATGTCCTGCATGGCCGGTTTATGCCTTGCCAGTACAGCATTTTTAAAAGCTACGTTAGTCTTGTTCATCCTTTCGTTTTTAGGACAATTAGCTATACTCAATGTCTTATGGTACCGCTTAGGCAACCTCCGTTTTGCACCTTTGGCAGTGGCGGTAATTTTTTATGTGTGCCACGACCAGCATGATCGATCCTGCGTACATAGACCAATGCCCCAGCGGTAGGGTGAAATGCTCGGCGAACAGGCCATACGCAAATACGCCCCAGGCTGCCCACATGACCCATTTTAGTGTTTTATGGGTGGTGTGTCGGGTAGAGAACCATACAGCCAACAGGCTCAGGCCCAGAAAAACAAAGTCTAATCCGGCCCAAAGCCCATGACCGTGTTCATGCTCATGTCCATGTCCATGCCCATGGTCGTGGGCGATACCGCTTAGTGCTGGTCTGGCTGCAAAGAATAGGGGCGTAAGGGCGCAGTGAATGGCGCAAAGGCCACTAGCGGCTGCTCCCAGCCAATCGGAATAATTTATGGTCTTTAATTGGCTCATAATACATAGGATTTTAGCGTAAGAGCGCTTATGCTCTCGGGATCGGCCATTCATCATCGTAGCCTGTCGACCATTTCTGGGTAGATAGCTCCTCTTCCGTAGCCAGGCAGGCATTGAGCTCGGCGACAATTTTCGCCTGGTCCATATCCTGGCCAATGAATACCAGTTCGTTCTTTCGGTCGCCGAAGATTCGGTGCCAGCCCGATTCAATGGATTTTTGGTTTTCTACAAAAGTGGCGTAGCGTATCCGCTCCTGAAAAGGCATGCTGCTCCACCAAACGCCAGCAAGGTCGGCCCGTAAAGAACCGCCTGCCTGACTCCACACCAGAGCCTGAGCCGGACGCGAGGCCAGCCAAAACAAGCCTTTACTGCGTATAATACTGCTTGAAAAATGGTGTTGAACATAGTACCAAAAGCGCGTCGGATCAAATGGCCTTTGGCTGCGATAAACAAAAGAACCGATGCCGTACTCTTCCGTTTCCGGCGTGTGCTCGTCTTTATTGAGTTCGGCGATCCAGCCGGCGCTTTGCTCTGCTTCCGCAAAGTTGAAAAGGCCCGTGTTGAGGATGGCCTGGGGATCAACTTGACTAAAGCTGGACTCAATGATTTTTGCGGCAGGATTTAGTTTATGGATGGCAGCCTTCAGTACGCCGAGTGTGGTAGCATCTACCAGGTCCGTTTTGTTCAAAATGATCACATTAGCAAACTCGATTTGGTCGGTCAATAAATTTACGATGGTACGATGATCGCCTTCAATATCGCTGAGCTCCCTGTCCTTCAACGTTTCCGGACTGCCAAAGTCCTTGAAAAAGTTAAAGGCATCCACTACGGTGACCATGGTGTCGACATAACTGAAGCGAGAAAGATCAATGCCATTGGCTTCATCTACGAAAGAAAAAGTCTGGGCAACGGGCACCGGCTCACTGATCCCGGTGCTTTCGATAAGTAGATAGTCAAAGCGGTTTTCTTTGGCTAGACGTTCTACCTCCACCATGAGGTCTTCCCGGAGTGTACAGCAGATACATCCGTTACTCATTTCCACCAGCTTTTCTTCTGTACGGGAGAGGGTATTCTCGTTCTTCACTAATTCGGCATCCACGTTTACCTCACTCATGTCGTTCACAATCACGGCCACTTTTAAGCCTTCTTTGTTGTGCAAGACGTGGTTGAGTAGAGTGGTTTTTCCTGCTCCAAGGAAACCACTTAACACAGTTACTGGTAATTTTTTTGATTTCATATTAGAATTATTTTTTTCTATTATTTTCAAAGGATTTATTGGGATACTCTGGCACAGGAGGTACGTTACGAGGGTCTCCAGCAATCTTTTTCTGTAAAAGTTCAATGGCTGCCTCCAACTGCGCGTCTTTACCCTCAAAAGTTTCATGAGGAAGGTTTTCTACTTCAATATCAGGTACAAACCCGTGCCCCTCAACCAGCCATTTTCCTTCAGGACCGTAAACCCCAATCATCGGTGCAGTCATCACCCCTTTGTCGGTCAGTTTGTTGCGCTCATTCAGCCAGATTTGTCCACCCCAGGTCCGCTTACCGATAACTGTTCCCAATTCAAGGCGCTTGATGCCAATTAGAAAAGATTCTCCACTAGAGCCCGTTCTTTCGTTGGCTAAAACCACGATGTGCCCTCTAAAGGAGTTGTCCATCCTCCAACGAGGCTCGCCCGTTCTACTCTTTAAATACATGAAAGGTTGCCTTAGTAACTTTTCCAAAATGATCGCATCGGTATAGCCACCACCATTGAAGCGCGCATCAATGATCAGTCCCTTTTTATCGATAACAGGAAAAAACTCCCGGTAGAAGTGTCCAATATCCCAGTTACCCATTGCATTCATGTGGAGATACCCGATTTGGTCATCGCTTTCTTTTTCCACCTTCAGGCGATTGCTGTATTCCCAATCCATGGTCCTTAACCAATAAGCGCCTCCTCTGGGCTTGACAATGACATCTTTGCTCGTATTTCCCCTTTTGATGGTTAATCTGACCTGTTTTCCAGCCTGATTGCGAAGTAATTCACCCAAATCCGTAGCTGATAAAGCATCTCTTCCGTTTACCTGGGTAATGATGTCGCCCTCCTGAATATCAAGGTAGTGTGCTTCCCCCCAAAATTCGAGCCAGTGGCTTAGTTGGTAAAAACCGTAAATT
>CAZHCA010000025.1:0-63381 GCA_964530825.1 uncultured Saprospiraceae bacterium | reverse complement strand
GCAAAGCCTTGGAATACCTGGAGCAAAGTTTGAAAATTAGGCAGCAGATCGGCGATGTTTCAGGAATGGCGACCTCTCTTCATAATATCGGCGCAACCTACATCGATCTGGAACAATGGGAGTACGCCGTTTTACCTCTTGTGCAAGCCTACCAAATCCGAGAAAAGCTGGAGTCACCTGATTTGAATGATACAATTGGTTATCTTAATAAAGTTATCGAAAAACTAGGTCAAGCCCGCGTCCAGGAAATCCTCCAAAAGCAAAACCCATAAGCCATGCCCCAAGAAAAAGAGCCACCGAAAATCATCGCCGCCAAAAAGGCGAGCGAAGCCGACCAATCCTGGATCAAGCATCAGCGGGAGGTGCAGCAGAAAACGCCGGAGCGCATCGAGGATGCCGCGAAGTTCCTCTCGGGTATGATCTCCATCTCACTGACCATATTCCTGAAGCTGAATCCGGATGGATTCAAAGAGATGGCGGGAAGTGGGCTGCTGAATACGGCGGTGCTGCTATGGATTGCTTCGCTGGTGTTTACGTTTTTGGTGTTGTTTCCGGCGCCGTACCGGTATCATGATTCTTCCTCGGCATCTATACGGCGGATGCATAAGAAGGTGGTGCGGTATAAGTACGGGATGCTTGCGGCGGGGGCGAGCTTGTTTTCGGCGGCATTGGGGATGTTGGTGGGGTTGTATGTGGCGTAACCGGCGACTTCAGCCGCTGCAGCACGTTGGCGATCGCAGATCGCTGAGCTCTATTCTGCCGCTCTCAGCTGCAACTCCGGCAACACTACCCGGAATGCCTCTCCGGTTTCCTTGTCTTTCCATACCACGATATATCGAGCGAGGATCTGCTCCAGCCGGTAGCCCTCGTCCAGATAAGCCTGGAGCCGGGCGATGAAGTCCCGGGTCAGTTTGGCATCGGCCAGGGGGTCGTTCAGCTCATTTCCCTGGAGCTGGTAATCTTTCACCAACCGGTGGTAGGGCTTGCGGGGAAAGAGCAGGGCCGACCCGTACAGGGTATCGATGACCGGCTTGGCCGGAAGCTCCGAGCCGTTGAGTTGTTTTTTCAGGATCGGCAGATCGTGATCCAGGATGTTGTGGCCGCACCAGAGGGCGGCCTCCCGGGCAAGCGGCACTAAGCGCTCCACCGACCTGTTCCGGAACGCATCGGTACGGAAAAGCGCCCCGATCTCCAGGATGTGCTTCGATTTCGGATGCACCTCGAGATCGAAGAAGAGTATGTCGGCAAGTGTGGCCATGACATTTGTTCATGGGCGGGTCTGTCGGTGGGGGCGGGCACGCTTCAGTCCGCCGCGGCATACATACCGGTGGGGATGCCGGATAGTACGGACCTGCACCCGGTAACACCAACGCCTGCCCCTTCCCTTTACTTTGGACGTCCTTTGCAGATCGGGGTCACGCTTTGGATGCTCTAAGTAAAAAAGGGCGGCAACAAGCCTCCTTTTATAAGAACGAGCTTTAACGAAATCAATCGGGGGAATTGTGTGACCTGTCTGACTTCGATCGTTTCAAAGAAAAATGTTTTGCATCGACAAATAATGGATTTAAAGTAAGGAAAAAAATGAAGAAGACCCTTTTTCTCCTGATTTTTGCTGCGATTGCATATCAGGGTTTAGCACAGAATGCCTACAGGCATCAATTTTCAAGTGCGCCTGATACTAGCCGCTTGGAAATTGTACAATCTGACATGGGTGCAAGATACACCTTCCGAATTGACAAATATACTGGTGAGGTATATCAATTGGTAAAGACATACAATGACGATCTGGCTTGGGAAGCGATAGGGGTTGAGGGTGTACATCTTGATATCATACTATACGTTGCCTCTGAAATTGCTTCTGAACTGCCTACTGAACAAGCCGCTAAACCAAACTCTGAACAAATCCCTGGATCAGCACTTAACCTGGCTTATGAAAAAGTCTCTAAAATTATTTCCGACCAGGTTAATTTTCAGCTGTTTATATCAGGATCAGGTATGCGGTATACCTTTCTTTTACATATCCATACCGGGAAAACCTGGCAACTAGCTCAAGATATCGAAACGGAGCAACTATTCTGGAGCGCTATTGAGTAAACTGGAAAGGCCAAGCGCTTAGCCAGGGTAGGTTCGTGTATTTAAAAACCGTGAGATGTTATGTTGTATGCCCGTGCTTTTTTATTTTCATCTCCGTCAGCGTTGAGGCAGCCATACTCTTTGGCAAGGTGTTCCTTCACCTTTTCTACCCGGAAGCGATTGACAAAGTCGATGAAGGAGGTGTTGAGGCCCTGGTTGAGGTGTATGGAAACCTGGCGGGGTGGTAATCCCAGGGCCCGGGAGAAGGTAACCAGACTCAGCTCATCATCCAGGAAGTGTTCGCGGGAAGTCATTTCATCCATGATCTTGTCCAGGATCTCATCATCGACCTGAAAGCGGTCCGGGGATTCCGGTTCCGATCGTTCGAGGCCCTGCTTTTTAACGTCAGCTTGCAAAAGGCCGCCGGCGGCCAGGATCAAAATGCCTACGCCCATGGCAATGGCGGAAAAGGGCTGGTCGGGATAGTAAGCCAGGATCTCCCGCAACAGGGCATCTGCAAGCCAAAGCAGGGTCAGCAGTCCCAGGACAGCCATGAAGAGGATCATCCAGTGCAAGCTGATCCGCGAGATCTCGGAGTATCGGTCTGTGATCCAGCGCTGATACCGGCGAACCAGCAGCATGGAAAACCACAGGTAGATCAGCAGGGAAAGCAGGCTCAGCGCAAATTCCAGGTCGTAGGTATAGGGGCGATGCACCTCAAACCAGAACCACCGCCGGTAGGTATACTCCTGGAAACGAAGGAAGAGGTAGAACAGGAATTGGACAAGGACCGGGATGAAATGCCATGCTTGCCTGGACTGAAAGGAAAAGTCTTTCTCCGTGATAGCGCGCGTGTAAAAGTAGGTGAGGGGGCCAAAGGCCAGGGAAAAATAGATGGGCAGGAAATAGAACTGTGGATCTTGATCGTAGATCCCGGCTACCCGAAAGAAAGAGTCGCAGAGCCAGAGCGAAAAGGTCAGCACCAGAAGGCTCAGGAAACGGTTGGCCACTTTGTTCTGTACCTGGAACAGCAGCAGGGCGGATGCGAACAGCCCTTGAGCGATGACGGCTCCGACCAAAAGGGTTTCTATCGTTAGCGGGATCTGCAAGCAAACAGGTATTCGGCAATAAGACTAAAGTTTTTCTACGAGGAACGGAAATTTAAGGCCGGCCGGGCATGGGGGCTTGCTTTTTTGGATACTCCTTTTGTTTGGCAAGGCTTTTTTATGGAAATTCATTGGGCGGGCGCTTTCCGAAACTGTTTTTTTGCTGGCCCTTGATTTCTGATCCTATGATGCGTCGATTTTTTCTACTGCTGCTCGCCGGAGGCATGCTCTTCGGCCACGGACTCGCCCAGGACCGATCCTGGGTAGACAGCCTGGAGAACGTCCTTTCCTCCAGCACTTCTTCTGACTCGCTCAAGGCAAAGGTCCTGTTCAAACTCACCTGGCATCACTTGCGCTACGATGTGCCCAAAAGCCGGGAATTCGCCACTCAGGCCCTGCAACTCAGCCGCCAGCTGGGCGATAGCATCGGTATACATCGCGTCTATCACTACTGGGGGCTCATCCACCGGCTGGAAAGCCGGTACGATTCCTCGCTTTACTATTTCCAGAAGTTGGTTGACTTCAATACCCGCCGGGGAGCGGAAGACAAGAGCCTGCAATCCCTTTTCAATATGGGCGTTGTGTCCAGCTTCCAGGGATTCTACGACCAGAGTCTCCAATATTACCTGCGCGCGCTACGGATCGCGGAAAAGATTGGGGATGATTATATGAAGGCCGAAGCGCTCAACAGCATGGGCATCATCCACAAGAAGCTCAAGAACTACGATCAGGCAATCCAAATGACTGCCGAGGCGCTTTCCCTGGCGCGAGCTGGCGGTGATTCCATCCAGCAGGCTATTTACCTGGGCAACCTCGGGAGCTTGTCTGCCGAGCAGGAACAATACGACAGCGCCTTATCGTATTATCAACAAGCACTGACCATCGACTCCACCGAGGGCGTGCTTTGGGGCGTAGGGCACCAGCTCAATAACATCGGATCGGTCTATCTGAGCCTGGGGGATTTCGATCGCGCGGAAGGCTACCTGGAACGCAGCCTTGCCGTTCGCGAGGCCCTCGACCAGCCCAAAGAGATCGCCGAAAGCCTGGTCCAAATGGCCACGCTGCGCAACCGGCAAAACGAACCCGAGCCTGCCGAGGGCTACGCACAACGCGCCGTATCCATTGCCGAAGCGATCGGCGACCGCCCCCTGCTGCGGGATGGTTATCAATGCCTGGCTGAAGCCTATGCTCAGCAGCAGCATTACCACAATGCCTATCACTACCGGACAGCCTATGCTGCCTTGCAGGATAGCCTCCTGAGCGAGACCACCACCGAGCAGATCAATACCTTGCAGATCCGCTACGAAACCGAAAAGAAGGAGAAGGAGATCGCCCTGCTTACCAGCGAGCGGGAACTGCAGGAAGCACGGATCCGCGGGCTTATCTTGGTGGCGGTCCTGGCGGGTCTGGTCATCATTCTGTTGTTTCTCTTTTTTCGGGCCCGCATGCGACATCAGAAACAGGTACAGGCTCAGCAAGAAGCCCTGCACTGGCAGGAAGTGCGGGAGCTGGAGCAAAAGCAAAAAATGTTGGCCATGGAGTCCATGCTGAGCGGGCAGGAAGCGGAGCGCAAGCGCATCGCCAAAGACCTGCACGACGGCCTGGGTAACCTGCTGGCGAATGTGCAAATGCAGTTCAGTACGGTCGAAGAAGATATGCCGAAGGGCAAGCTGCCGGTTTATCAGGATACCTACCGCCTCCTGGGCGAAGCCTGTGGGGAGGTGCGCAAGATCGCCCACAACATGATGCCCGGTGCCCTGACCCGCTTCGGCCTGGTCGCTGCCCTACAGGAAATGGGCAACGCTTTGGAAAAGAGCGGCCAGATGGAGGTCGATATACAGGTCTATGGTTTGGAGGAGCGCTTACCCGAGAAAGTGGAAGTCAGCCTATACCGGATCGTGCAGGAATTGCTCAACAACGTTGTCAAGCACGCACAGGCGACCAGCGTGATCATCCAACTGAACCGGCAAGGGGAAGAATTGAATCTGCTGGTGGAAGATAATGGCCTGGGCTTTGATCCGCAAGAAGCCCGGGGCGGCCTGGGACTGGAAAGCCTACAGTCTCGCGTCCGCTACCTGGACGGAAGCCTGGAAGTGGATACCGCGCTGGGTAGGGGGACTGCAACGATGGTTCATGTCCCTCTGGAAAAGACCAGAGACCAGAGGCGAGAGGCGAGGGTTTGATCCGATGATGGTAGTTAAGAAGATCAGTAGATACGAGGATTAGACACTGTCTTTCACCTGTACCTGGTCCGACTTCTGATTTCCAGATACCGCGATACCGTGAAACCGTGATACCCCAGAAATCCATTCCAGATGTAGTCCGTATATTTTACGGTCAATTCGTGCTCCATGGCAGAATCCACCAGCAAAATGATCCGCGTTTTCATGATCGACGATCACCAGCTATTCGTGTCGGGGATCCGTTCCATTTTCGAAGGGGATGAGGAGATCCAGATTGTGGGCGCTTGCCATGATGGATCAAGTGCCATGTCTCAACTGTCGAAGAACCAGCCGATTGATGTAGTCTTGCTGGATATTAACTTGCCCGGTATGGACGGGGTGGCGCTCAACCAGCTCATCCGGCAGAACTTTCCGGCTTGCCAGGTCATTGCCCTGACCATGCACCAGGAAAGTGTTTTCATCCAAAAAATGATCAAGGGAGGGGCAAGGGGCTATGTGCTGAAGAACAGCGGCAAGGATCATCTGAAAAAAGCCATCCTGGCGGTGGCGGAAGGAGGCACCTTCTTTGGGGACGATGTCAAAGAGGCCCTGATGCAGGAGATGATGCCCGGCTCGGCTTCGAAGTCCGTCCCCAAATTATCCCGCCGGGAAAAAGAGGTGCTGCTGCTTATTACGCAGGAACACACGACTGCCGAGATCGCCGAAAAGCTCTTCATCAGCCAGAATACCGTGGAGACCCACCGAAAGAACCTTCTTCAGAAGCTCAATGTCCGCAATACAGCCGGGCTGGTGCGACTCGCCATGGAGAAGGGGCTGGTGGAGTGACGGAGCTCAGGATAAAAATTAACCATTCCCCGAAAACCGTGATTTTCCGATCTCCCCATTTCCGGTGATTCATCTTTGCTTCAGTAGGGCGAATTTGGACAGGTAAAACACCGTCCGAATGATGAAGCAATTTTACCTGCTGTTGTTAACTTCTTTTGTTGTATCGATCGCTCTTGCCCAGGAGCCTGTTCTGCTGAGAGATTTTAATTCCAATGGGGTGGGTGCCTTCCCGGATGGTTCTTTCTCCAACAGTCCTATTGAGGGGATAGCCACCGATAAGATGCTGTTCTTTGAGGCAGAAACTTCCGTAGCTGGTAAAGAGTTGTACCGCACCACAGGAACGGAAGTGGGCACGATCCTGCTCAGGGACATCTGGCCCGGCATCGGTGATTCGAATGCCAATTTCCTGGGGATCATCGGTAATAAAGTGCTTTTTTCAGCCAATGACGGTGAAAACGGCACCGAGCTCTGGGAAACTGAAGGGACCGAATCCAGTACGAAAATGGTACAAGACCTGAACCCGAATGGAAGCGGCCTTATCTTTCTCCAATCTTTGCTGTTTAAAGACGATCTATATTTTCGAGCTAAAGCGGAACAGGGAACGGAACTGTACAAGTACGATGATGCGACCGGGCTCATCACCTTGGTACGGGAGATAAACGATGGCCCGTCCGGGAGTTCGCCGGTTTCCCTCACAGCCGGAGCAGACCGCTTCTACTTTACGGCCGACGATGGCATCAACGGGAGGGAGCTTTGGCAGTCCGACGGGACCTTTGAAGGAACAGAGCTGGTCCGCAACATCAGTGGCGGGGACACCTCCACGATCTTCTACGGTATGAAGGTCGTCGGGAACTCCAATACCCTTCTCTTTGTAGCGGACGACGGCGTGAACGGGAGCGAATTGTGGATCAGCATTGGAACGGATGGATTAACCGGTATGGTGCAGGATATCACTCCGGGACCGGACGGCAGCAATATCGATCTGCTGGATCTAGCCGGTAATTTTTTCTATTTCACCGTCCGTAACGAACGGTTTCAACAGGTCTTGTGGCGTACCAACGGATTGGAAGAAGGAACAGAACCTGTATCAGACCCCGATGGCAATGAAGTATTGGTGAACGGTCACGCCATGTTTAAAGGACAGCTTTTTTTTCACAGTGATACGAATCTTTGGCGAACCGATAGCCTGGGAACGAACTTATCACTGATTTGCGGGGATATGGATCGTTTTAATGTTACGAGAAACTTCTCTGTGCTGAATGATTCTTTGTTTTTCGTTGGCGGAAACTTTCAGGACGGCTATAAACTGTATAAAACCGATGGTACGGCCGAGGGCACCTTACTGGTCACCGACAGCACCTTCCAGGATATGGGGTCTCTATATAGCACCGATAACCGTCTTTACTTTATTGGACGGACACTGGCCTTTGGAAATGAGCTGTATGTCAGTGACGGTAGTGCAGCAGGGACCTTTCAGCTGATAGATGGGGTACCAGGTCCCCAGGGGAGTTTTCCCCGAACTAGAGGGTGGCAATTTTTCAAGGTAGAGGAACAGGTTTTGTTTCCCGGTTTCTCCAATGAATTTGGTCGTGAGCTTTGGGCCACCGATGGGACCCGGGAAGGAACCCGCCTCCTGAAAAACATCAATACACAGACCGAAGATGGCGAGTATCCGAGTCCGCCCACAGCGCTGGGGAATAGGACTTTCTTCACCACTGATCAGGGCCTGTGGGAAACGGATGGCAGTCCGGAGGGTACTGTGAACGTATTTGGAGACACGATCATTTTCGGAATGAACGCCATTGGGGATCGCTTGATCTTTACTGTCCCAAAAGGGAACGGTCTTCGTTCAGAAACCTATGCCAGCGACGGGACAAGGGAAGGCACCGGACTCCTGTTGGATCCCAATGATTCGGTGGATGTTTCCCTTTTTCCCCGGGTCGGTGACCCCCAATTGAATGGATACCTCTATCTCCTGGGAAAAGAAGGGGAGGAAAATTCCCGTTTGTGGCGAACTGATGGCACAGCCGAAGGAACGACACCCGTGAAAGACATCAATCCGGAAGGTTTTGGCTTTGGGGGGTTTGCTCCGGGGCGTTACCTGGTTTGGAAGGAAGAACTTTATTTCGCGACCAATGTACAGGGGCTGGGTACGGAACTCTGGAAAACAGACGGCACGGAAGCGGGCACCCTTCCGGTAGCCGACATCAATCCGTTTGGGGATTTTGGGAGCAGTTTTCCGAACGGCCTCACCCTGGTGAATGACGAGCTCTTTTTTACAGCGGATGATGGTACCAGTGGACGGGAATTGTGGAAGACCGATGGCACCACGGAAGGAACCCAGCTGGTCAAGGATATATTTCCGGGTGGCGCAGATAATGATGGCATCCCCGATCCCATTTTAATCGAATTCAAAGGTAAGCTCTACTTCAATGCAACCGATGGTACCTCAAGCAGGGAGCTTTGGGTGAGCGATGGCACGGAAGAAGGAACTACCCTGCTTAAAGATATTGCGGCCGGATCTGCCGGGGGCAACCCGCGCCATTTTGCTGTGCTCGACAGCACCCTGTATTTCTCCTCAGGCAATGAGCTCTGGAAGACCGATGGTACCGAAGAAGGGACGGTCCCGGCCGTGGATATTTTGGTTCGGTCCGAATTCGTGAAAGCCGGGAACGACTTGTTCTTTATGGCGGTCGACCAGGAAAATGGATTCGAATTGTGGCGAACTAATGGGACCGAGGAGGGGACTTTTCTGGTGAAGGACCTTTTTCCCGGCGGAAGCAGTATCCCCGAATTGCTGGGTTATGTCAATGAGGTCCTGTATTTCACCGCCGTTGATCCGGAAGCCGGGCGGGAGCTTTTTGCCCTTTCGCCCGTGCGCATGGAGACCCGCTTGTCTGCGGAGAAGGAGGCAATCTGCGGGGTGGCCGACAGCATCACCTTTACCGCTGAAGTACGCAATGCCGGGGATAACCCCATCTTTTCCTGGTATGTGGATGATCAGTTTATGCTGGGTGAAACCGGCCCGGAATTTACTGCCGGTGGCCTAAAGGATGGCAGCCGGGTTAGCTTCCGGGTACTGGCTTCGGACCAATCGGTCTGGCGGTTGGAGCAAATAGTCTCATCGGATACCCTTACCGTAGGCATCTCCGGTCTGGATCCGCAGATATCCGTCTCCGAGGACCAACTGACCGCCACGGAAGCGGCTTCCTACCGCTGGTTCCTGGATGGCAATTTGCTGCCGGATACCACCCAAACCATCACGGCTGTGACCAGTGGTAATTATCAGGTGGAGATTACGAACCTGGCCGGCTGTTCGGCACGGTCCAAAGAAGTGAATGTAACGGTAACCAGCACGATCGACCCACGCTTGGCCAAGGGTATCCGTTTGTTCCCAAATCCGGCCAGCGATCAGGTCTCTATTCAGTCCAGCCTGAATGAAGAAGTAGACTTCAGCATTTTTTCCGCCAACGGAAGGCTCATGCACCAGGGAAGATTGAATTCGATGCAGCAGGGGTTTGCCTTGCCGATCGGGTCCTATCCGAATGGGCTATACCTGATACGATTCAATAGTAGCGAAGGCTGGTATCATCGGAAGTTGGTGAAGCAATGATTTGATCAGAAGATGTGTAGATCAGAAGATTTGAAAAGGGGCCATATGCGGGATGGTTGGGGACTGCTATTTCAATTTTTGATGCTAACGGGTTGTGCAGCCGCAGTATGGAGCGCAGCGGAATATTGCCGGCTGCACTGTGTTGGGCGCTGTGCTTACTCATTAGTATTTCCTTGGAGGAAGGAAAAACTCAATAATCTTAATTAAAACACCCATTATAATCATAAACCAACCAATCCAATTTTCAAAATCAATTGATGTAATGAAATTAACGCCAACCCCAACTAAAATTGGAGGAATTAGAGATAATGAATAAATCCAAAAAAAATTCTTCGGGTTATTATCTTCCTTTTCTTTAGCTAACTCCGATTTAACAGCTTCTAACTTAGCTTTTAGTTCTTGGTTTACTAATTGTAATTCGTTAATCTTTTGATCAAGTTTTGGTGTAGCCTTCTGATTATTGCCATTTTAATTTTGTTTCAATTCCTATCTGGTGCAATTGAAGGCACCGAGCCATCAATGACCCCAATCGCTTCATCACGTTTCAATTCCTATCTGGTGCAATTGAAGGCCCCATCGAAAACGCCGCCGCCATATTTGCCATTTCGTTTCAATTCCTATCTGGTGCAATTGAAGGTGGGCAGCTTGCCCAAACCCACACTAGGACAAGTTTGTTTCAATTCCTATCTGGTGCAATTGAAGGACCAAATTCTGCAGGGGTGATAACATCAATAGCCAGGTTTCAATTCCTATCTGGTGCAATTGAAGGAACTATGGTAAATCAAGTAACACTAATCGGAAACGCGTTTCAATTCCTATCTGGTGCAATTGAAGGGGTTCTTTAATTGAGCGCAACGATTAGTATATGAAAGTTTCAATTCCTATCTGGTGCAATTGAAGGTTGCCCCTCTAGGAAGCTTGTTCCATCTTTGAACTGGTTTCAATTCCTATCTGGTGCAATTGAAGGCAAAAACGCCGCCAACATATTTGCCACTTCCTGTTGGTTTCAATTCCTATCTGGTGCAATTGAAGGCAAACAGCGCCTTTGGCATGAGTCTACAGGGCTATAGTTTCAATTCCTATCTGGTGCAATTGAAGGGGGATGCCTTCGGCGATCCAGAACGGGGTAATGCACGTTTCAATTCCTATCTGGTGCAATTGAAGGAATATCAATCCCCGCAACAGGAAATGACAAATATGTGTTTCAATTCCTATCTGGTGCAATTGAAGGTGCGCCCCCAATGAAACAGCTCAAGGCGTTGTGCCCGTTTCAATTCCTATCTGGTGCAATTGAAGGGGAAGGGGTTTATTAGGGCGTTTGAGGCTTTTAATAGTTTCAATTCCTATCTGGTGCAATTGAAGGAACCTTTGCTAACAGTTCGACTTTTTTTTGCTTACGTTTCAATTCCTATCTGGTGCAATTGAAGGCCGTTGAAAACCTATGTGAAACTTACTGATAATTAGCCGATTGTCAAAGAATGTTTGAGTATCTACGCAGTCCAAAAAGCGTCGACCCACAGTAGTGCATTTTTCCTCCTTCATCGACAACCCCGGCACCTTGTTGATTGTGAGCCATTTAGCTATTCGAGGAGATTTCTTCCAATGACTTTTCGGGTTTCTGAAGGCCCGCCGACGACCTGGACTTTTCACAAAAAGGGATCCAACGAACTACGCTCTTGTCCGATGATCTGCTTATCAAGCCAGCGCGCGTTGCGGCTGGTAAACAAGATCAGGCTGTCGTGATCTTCATCCATAAGTTGGCGGGCTTCGTACTCTAGCTCTTTGAGCTTTAACTCGGTAAGCTCGCCCTCAAAAACGGAGTTTTGAATCCAGTTCAGGTAGCGCCTGCATAGCTTTAGCATTTTGCCCACTCGTTCGGTACCTACGTCGTATACTAATATACAGTACATGGTCTTATTTTCTGAAGGAATTCACCACCATATTTTGAAGGGCTGATAGGCCTCTTCCATGCGAAGGATGTACTTGGCCAGCTTGTAGCACTCCAGCTTGACGAGTTGTTTATAGCTTACCTTCTTGTTCAGTTTCCGGTGTTGGATAGTTTCCACCAGCCGCTCCTCAAAGGCTTTGATGAAGATCTTGCGCCCCGAATCCTTTAGAAAACAGCCGCCCACCTCCTTCTCAAAGTGCTGCAGTCCGATTTCTCTTCGATTCAACAATCTGAACAGCACCCGGTCCACCAGAATGGGCTTGAATACTTCAGCCAGGTCCAATGCCAGGCTGTACCGGCGGGTGCCTGGCTCGTGCAGGAAGCTGATCGTCGGGTTGAGTTGGGTATGGTAGATCGCATCCAGGGCCAAGGCATAGCACATCATATTGCCGAAGGAGATGAGTGCGTTCACCTCATTGGCCGGCGGTTGTTTGGAGCGGCCATTCATGGGAAAATTGACGATAATTTGTTCAAAGGCCTGGTAATACATCTGTCGGCAGTTGCCTTCCAACCCCATCAGCCCCGGAATGTCGGGTGCCTCGGCTATATCCAAGCGGAAGCGCTCCAGAGTCTCAATATGCGTTTCCAGAGCCCGGCCTCTGCCTGCATAGTAGCGCAGGTTCTTCAACATGTTGAAACTGGCTCCTTCCACCAGGCTTTGGGCTATATGTAGCCGCCGCCCGTTATGGAGATAGGCGCGGGTTTGCTCTACCTGCATTTTACCCGCCAGCAAGTATTCTTTGGGTTGAAAGGAACCCGTATAATGCTCGTAATAATCAAAAAAGTGGACCGGGATGCGCTGCTTGCCCAAGAAGTTGTACAGAGCACTATTCGCATCCACACTACCGAAAATGTAGAGTGCCCCTACCCCCTCTACGGGCAGGTAACGCGGTTTCTGCTCCCGGCCCTCTGTATCCACAGGGGTAAACTTCAAGGTATTATCCCGCCGGCTCATCCGGCCGGGGTTGAACAAATAATAATTTTTTTTCATGCACTCAATGGTTGATCATTATCTAAGCTTCCCCGGCATAGCAGAAATAGAAAAAAGCACATCGTGCACATATGCTTTTCCGCACAAGAGGTGGGCAGGTTTCCTGCTGTACGATGCGTTCGATCTCTGCCTCCCAGACTGGTATCTCATTCCGTACGGATTCCGTAAGATGTACCTCGCGGGTTCGGCGTTGCTTGGGATACTCCAACACGCCATGAACCCCTTCTACACCTGCTTGCTCAAGCGCATACAGATAGTATTGCACCTGAGCTACATGCGCGTGTTCCAGCTTAGGGCTTTTCTTGACTTCCCGGACCAGCTTTTGCCGGGGATCGTAATGGTCGATTTTCAGAACCCCCAAATCAATTTCGTGCCAGCGAGCAGGACGGCGAGCATAAGAGTGCTTTTCGATAAGCTTTCCTTCGCCTACTGCCCGGCTATTGTCTTCCTGCCGCATACCATGATGATGCAGCCAAAGTTTGCGATGGCAAAGGTGATAGTAGACAATATGCGAGGCGGAAGTCATTTAGTTTGAAACTGATTTTCATAATCAAAATCAGAAAGTTGTTTAATCAAGTATGATCTGCCCTCATCTAAGGCAGTTGGACTCTCTTTCGTGGTCAAAATGTACCCAGCAGCGGGTAGAGTAACAAAAGTATCTACGCCTTGCAGGTTTTCCTCAATAATTGGTGTTACCTTTTCTCCATCCTCAACCAACTTTGCACGAATGCTGCTTGCTATTTTGTTTGCGTTATCACTTACGGCAATAGCAAGGGTTTCCATCAAACTGAAAGTGCGAGACTGGTTGGAAGCAATTTTCCAATTGAGTATAGCATCGGTAAGGGCAGGGACGAGTTTATCTCGGTCTGCTTTCGGAGCAACAAGACAAGGGCCAAAAATATTCTCGCTTTCCTTCCAGCCATTTTCCCGAAGGTAGACCTCTGTCTCAGGACTTATTTCAGGTTCAAATGGATTTAGGTTCACAGAGAAAAGCCTACGCAGGTCGATAGCAATATCCTGAACAAAGAGTCCTGATGCCCGATTATTCCCTGGAATCCATTTTCTTGTTAGGCTCCTATCTTTACCTGCAAGAACTTCTTGAATCTGCTCTTGGGTCAGCTCATTGCCTTTTTCGTCTCTGACAATAATTTTGTTATTGGGGCGATCACTCCGATCAAAGGTGATGTTTTCTGAAGTTGTACTCGAAAGTTTGGGATGCAACGCACGCATAGCCGAAATAGAAAGCGGGCTGCGGCGCTTCAGAGTACGTTCTTTCCCTCCCTTGGCTGCATACATCCAGCCTCCTAAAAGCTGATCTGCATAGGCAGGATTACAAGTGCCTGCCACTTCACCTTCTGAAATTTCGCCTTTCTTAACATCCCAATAAAAGGTAGTCGGAGAACCAGGGGTATTCAGTTCTACGTTCAAGGAATCTAAGATTGATCGTTTCACTTGCTGACCACTGGAAAAGGGTACATACACCCCAAATTGTTGATCATAATATTTTTTTTGCCCGTCAGCTACGCAAAAAACAGTATGCTCAGCGTGTTTCAGAGTTCTTACATAGATGGTACTCATGATTTTCAGTTTTTCAGTTATTTATTCTTGAACTCGGCATAGCCGTAATCAAATTTTAGTAAGGTGATAAAGTAGGCGAAGTCCTCTTTGCTGAGAAAGTGAACCTGATCACGGAGGCTATTCATTTTGTCCTTGATCTCTTGTTCTACTTCATCGTTGTTGATAATCTTGTGAAGGGCTTCCAGCATCTTGATTTTATTGGTCTGGAAAAACTCTTTTTCCAACAGATTTTTGCGGTCCAGCTTCCTCCCCCCGGCACGGTACCGCACTAATGCCTGGGCGATCTCCCGGCTATATTCCGAGATATCGGTCTTGTTTTTGGATAACATAGCAACTAACCAAGTTTTATAAGTTTGATAGGAAATTATGGTTGCTCTCGATTTGGCGGCTTCCTTTTCGATCCGGTCCCGGAAAGCTTCGTCGCTCTCGCCTTTCTTACGATCTGCCTTAACGGAAACAAACTTGAGATTCTTGGAATCACCAAAAAATTTTTCGAGCGATTTAGGACGAAGGGCATGTAAACCGATACTGCCCATTTCGCAAGCTCGTTTAATATGCCGGCCGAAGAAAGCCTCGAACTCGCTTGTCCGCTTAATTCTGTACTCCTCGTTCCCAAAAAGCTTTTGGTAAACAGCAATAAGGTTTCTTCCGCTTTGAAATTGAAAGGGTATAAATCCAACAGTCTTATTAGTCGAGCCCAGCGAAAAAATATAAGCCGTAGCGGATTCAATTTCCAGATGAGTAGAAAGGCTGAAAAAAAGATTTGGCCATGAAACGGTATTGATCTCAATTCCTTTTTCACTGCTGGAGAATATACCTTCCCTCTCTAATGTTCCGAAATTGAAGTCCTCATCATACCATTCATCAAATCTGTAAGTGAGCCATTGTCCATTCCAAGTAGTCAGTTTATAGGGAGGTAACTTATCAAAAAGAGGATCATTTAAAAATTGGCGATAGCGTTTCCAACCCTCAAATGTTGCATAAGTAATATCGGGATTATCAAAAAGAATAGTGTATCCCCCAGCAACTCCTAAGCTGAGTGTGCCTCCAATCCAGGAAAGGTAAACCTCTTCCTCATTAGATGGTACTTCTAGGTCGGTTACTAACCCGGAGGTCGTTGCATACTCCTTGTTTTCTGATGCAGGAAAACCTAGAGCAATGCTCGCATCACGGTCACCATCACTTATTTTTTTATGTAACTTTTCTAAGTTCTCTAAACGTTCAGATGGGTTGAAGAAAGGCTTCTTTTTTGACAGTCCTTGTACAAATGGAGAATTACCAGCCCAAAGCAGATATTTGTTATGGTTGAAAATCTGTTCAAAGATTTCCCGATCAAAAAATTCCTTGGCCGAATAGTCCGTCCCAATCCGGCGGTTGTATTCTTTCAAAAAGGTTTTGCCGACTACTGCAGTAAACATAGTTAACTAATTTGATGGTTAACATTGACCTGATTCAACTCAGAGGTCAATAGCCCTAGTTCTTCATCGTAAGCTTCATTAGGTATCTGATAGGGCCCGTTACCATATTCCAGTCTTGGGTATTTATGCACGGACCAGTAACGCACAGGAATTTCGAGTTCCATCCGTTGTTGATAATTTCCATCCTTGTAAAGTTCAATATCACTCTCAACTATGCAGGTCACGCTATCTATTTGGAGCATTTCCACTAGCCACGCCGTTCCATTGGTCAAAGGCGCGATCTTCCAGGTCCCATCTGATTGAAAAGCGGCAGCCTCTTCGATTCTCAGAAAGTCAATATCTGTAAAGACAGCATCAATTTTCTTTTGGAGGTCACGCTCGTGCAAAATCTCTCCATTAGGAAGTACCTCGTAGCTTTTTCTCAAAATTGAAAGATCGTATGGGAGCGCTTCCTTTTCATCTTCCGGTGGAGCAATGACATAAACAGGCTTGGTTTTTCCTATTGTTTCTTTACTTCGTTTCCGATTTACCCTGCCAAAGCGTTGGATGAGGGCATCTAGCGGAGCACATTCTGTTACCATGAGGTCGAAGCTGATATCAAGACTTACTTCTACTACTTGGGTTGAAACAACAATACATGCATCATCTGAAGTATTGAAACGCCCTATCGGCTCTTGATTCTCATCCAATCCGATCAGCGCCTTTTCCCTTTGTTTCCGGTCTTTACGCTTCATTTTGCTGTGCAGAAGCAGAGCATCTACCTTAGGATATTCTACCTTAATTTTATCAAAAACGTCTTGGGCTGATTGAACACGGTTGCAGACAATTAATACCTTTTGCTTTGATTCTATTGCTCTTCGCACCAACGACTTTGATGCCTCCCAATCAACGATTTTATGAATTGTGTGGCGATCGTACTTATCTAGCTCTTCGGGTGCAAGTTTGGTTTCTAAAACTTGTTCAGAACCGAGTATTTCCAAAATCTGATCGTACAAAATAGAAGGCATCGTAGCTGTCCCGATATGCAGCCGGCAACCAAGGCTTTTCAATACCGCAATCAATTTTAGTACGATCGCCTGTGAAACGGAAGAGTAAGTGTGTACTTCATCAAGGATAACATCACAACCTTTCACATCCACGATCATAGCCTCAAAACCTTTACTACCAAGAGCAATGCCTGCTATTTGGTAAGGCGTCAACACTTTGATAGCCGATCCTGGATGGCGTTGCAAAACGATGTCTTCACGGTCGCCATCCTCCTTTTCAATTAGGGACGATGCGGCGTGTAACACCCGAATATCAAGGCTGGGATTATCCTTTTCCAAATCTTTGACCAACCGGTAGTACATGGCATTGATTGAGGCTTGGAAAGGCAACGTATAGAAAACCCTGCCACGGCAGCGCCGGAAAAGGAAATCCGTTTTGCCCGCTCCAGTGCTTGCTACGACCATAGTATGCGGTAATTCGGAATCAGTAGGGTAAAGGGATAGCGGGTACATTTCAGAAGTACGGTTGAAAAACCTCAAATCTGGTTGGATAAAAAGGTTTTCCAGTTTCACTTCTGTTTTATGTATCATTGCCGATCCAAAGTGGTCCGCACCCATGAGTAAGCCACGCAATTCAGAAAAGCCTCGTTCTTTTTTTATTTTCTTTTTACAAAAGCTAACCACGTAATCGTACGTACTTTCCACCTCTTCCCTTGAAACCGGACGAGTTACTACGCCAAAACAGTCTAAAATTTCCATTGCAGCCGGGCTCCACTGTTCCCAATTGCCAAGGTGGTATTCAAATACACTGGACTCATGGCGCTCTAAATCCAGAATGCCTCTGAGCTTAAAATCCTGGCGGATGGATTTATGGTGGGCCACGATCATTTCAATCATATCATTCCACCACGCTTCCTGCACAAGTGGCAGGAAAAAGAGGGAGGCAATTTCATGCCGGAATGTCTGCTCTGATTTTTCACCTTGAAGTCGGGCCTGAAAAACCGGATGTGCCTTTCCAATGTCATGGAAAATAGCTGCTAGAGCTGCTTTTTCTAAATCAAATCCTATGCTGGCGGCAATTTTTTCAATCGCCAATTTGACGTGTCTCAAGTGATCGAAAAGGGTTGTCCATTCCGGGTTACCCTTTGCTTTTATGTCT
This sequence comes from uncultured Saprospiraceae bacterium, assembly GCA_964530825.1. GTDB lineage: Bacteria > Bacteroidota > Bacteroidia > Chitinophagales > Saprospiraceae > CAZHCA01. Next base: position 45,501 of record CAZHCA010000025.1, on the reverse strand, counting down.
GGATGTTGATTCATTGGAATGTATTAATAGGATTACCGACTACTCGTAGCCAACCATACATTGGGCGGCCATTGTCAAAGCGATTGTAGCCAACCAGAAATGATTTTTCATTTTTCTCAAAAACCAATTCAAAGCCATTGAATTCTTCCTCACTAGTGTTAAATTCTTTAACCGAAATCGCTTTTGGGCTCTCGGTTATTGGGTAGAGAATGTCCTCGTTTCGGCATAGACAGATATGCTGTCTAGCTGCAATTTCAGCATCTTGATAATTGTCGAAGGCTAGATGAAGAATGGGATGAATTAACACACTTCGCGTAATGATTGCATATTCACGAGTGTAGGCCGGACGCTTATCAATTTTCTTTTTGTTCCAACCGCGGGGTTGTATCTGCTCTTGTTGGCTGTTCATTTGACTGAAAGAAAGTCGGTGTCCTTTGATTTTGTACAAATTGAAAGGCTCTGTAAGTAATTCTGGAAATAGCTTTCTCTCTATTCCCCCGATGATCGACGGCGTTAGAAACTGCTGAGAAAATGTTTCATTATCCCGCACCGCTGTCCACGGCTTAATAAACCCGAAAGGTCCAGTATATTTTACAACATAATAATCCATGATGAATATGTTTTTGCATGTTACCGCAACGCCCCAAATCCAATCCCCGTACTATTCCCCACCCCCACTTCCCAGGCGAAGGCAACGGCTTGAGGGTCACCTTTAACAATTACAGGGCAATAGGATGCTTTTATACGAATGCCCTTGTACTCAATGAGTTTCACTTTGGGGTTTGGATAAGAATCATCAAAAGCAATAGTTGCATGCTTATCTAATCCAAATTTTTGAAGCTTACTTTGGAGCGTATCAGTCAGGAATTCATTCGCCTCGGGATCAGCTGGAAAATAAAATTGCTGCCCATTCCCTTCTGGCCTATTGCGCTTCACCAGAATGGGACTTTGAGTAAGAAAGCGGTGATCAGGCCCGAAATCCGGAGTTGGGCAAAGCCGAACTTCCGCTACGCGCATCCCCCACCGTATGTCTTGGTCTTTGAAAACTCCTGTTACCGCTTTGTGGTGAAGGCTCTCTAAGGGAGATGAAATACAAAAGGTTGCCCCCTTTTTGAAATCAAAACCTTTATTATCCTTCCTTAAAGCTCCTCCTCTCAACCACGACAATGAATACAGCGAAATCTCATCGTGCAGCTCATTTTCTCCCAGCCACTTGTGAAAAGCACCGACTAGTGCAGGCTGGTAGTTGAATGGAACGGGCTCCGTATTGGGCGTCAAATGAAGATAGATCCGCATAAATTTTGTTTTTGGTTATTTTCTCATTTCGCTGCTACCCCAAAGATATGGCCCCAACCAGGGTGCCTATTTCCCCAGCTAGATGGCGCAGGGGAGTTTTTTGGAAAGGCCCCATAAACACTGGTGACCCGGAACATTTTTTTTGGGCAAACGTACAGGGGAGTTTACTGCTCGTTACCAGCAGGGGTAGTCACCTCCCTACCTCAGAATTTCATCCTTTGTGCCTCGGCTTGCAGATGCGTCTTTAGCTCTTCAGGTTCCAGCACCTCTACTATTTGATGGTGAAAGCCCAGAATAAAGTTGGTCAGCCCATAAAACCGGTGGTTAACCCGGCATTGGAAATCGAAAACGCCCTCGTCCTCCGCATCTTCCTGAACATAGGCTTTGGAAGCCGGAAAACGCTCGACCAGCTCGTTGTAGGCCCCCACCCGCAAACGCAAATGCACCATGACCTGCTGATCGCCCACTATGCGAAAAGGGTCAGTAGCCAGAATTTGATGCTTTTCCTCATATGCCCAGGGAGCATCCAGCAGGCGAATGCGTTTGATCCGCGATAGTCGAAAGTGCCGAAGCAGCTGCTTGTCCACATCGAAGGCCTGTAAAATATCGTCCTCAGCCCGGGCAAAAAAGGGCTCCACTCGTCGATCGGCAACCACATTACTGTTGGAAGAATGATAATCTACCAGCAGTACTTGCCGTTTTTCAGTGCGGGCCTGCTCCAAAAGCTTCACTTTGGTCAGGTAGGGCCGTCGCATATAAGCGTGTTCTCGTTGAGTGTACTCCAAAAGGGAAGCTAGTCGATCTCTTAATCGCACAAACTCCGGATCGCCCAGAGCTAGCTGATCAAAAGCTCGAAGCAGCCGCAACAGATCCGCTTCTTCAAGCTGAAAGAGGCTCTTCAGCTCTTCGAATGGCTTATCTACCTTAAATCCATAGCGATACGTTCCTCGATCGTATTCCAAATCGAAGCCCGCTGTTCGAAAAGCCTCAAAATCCTGCTTGATAGTATCCTCATGCACCCCATATAGTTCCGCCAATTCTTTCTTGGTGTAGCGGAAAGGTTGCTCCATGATAGCCCGCATTACACGCAACAGGCGCGCTTTTGTACCGTATTCGTGTTCCATTTACTAGGCTTTCTCCGAATGTATCGATTGTTCAAATGGTAGGTAGTAGCAAAACCAGTAACATTGGTTGCTCAAATTGCAGTTTGAACCCTGCGATACAGCATCCAGGTTAAGTCGGTTCTCCAATCAGGAGATACGTCCTCTCAAAAGCCCAAGAATGGATTGGATGATTAAGCACATTTCCATGCATTCGGTAGGTTTAAATGCGAAGGGGAGCGCTTATTTTGGATGTCAGCCAGTTTTACCTATTAATATAAAATTAAGGAAGTTTGACATTTTGACAAGTGTTGGTCAGCTTATTTCTTTGTGTATTCCTATTGAGATCATTTAGTCTACCCCCCCTTTTCCAATCCCCCGAAAATCCCGAATTTAGGCCCCCGGACTAAAAAACGCGCACGACTTGCGCAAGACGGCGGTCATCCGGGGCCCGATCTTGTGCAGGCGATAAAATCTGATGTAGCAGCCATACATGCTCCCAGCTCGTATATCTTCTTCGATCAGGGCTTCAGTCATTTACTACTTAGAGATCGTCTGAAAAGCCAAAATTTGTGAATGCTGACTGCTATGTTCACAAATTGTGCTTCCCCGAAAATTAGCTCCTTTACGCTTCCACGTAGGTGGCTACCACCCGTTCGCAAGCCTCCTCGAGCAGCTGATAAACGTGTTCGAAGCCGTTATCGTTCCAGTAGGGGTCGGGCACGCTGCGTCGCTCGCCGGGATGTACGAAATCGAGGATCATTTTCACCTTTTTCTGCTGTGCACCGGTCTGGGCGAGCGCCAGCACGTCGTGATAGTTGGATTCATCCATTGCCAGCAGGAGGTCGAAGGCATCCAAATCGCTGGGGCGCACCTGCCGGGCGCGTTGGTAGGTAATGTCGAGTCCATGTCTACGAGCAGTCGCTACCGAGCGTGGGTCGGGCGCCTCCCCAATGTGCCAGTTGCCGGTGCCCGCCGACTCAACGCGCCAATCCAGCCCGTGTTCCTCAATCTTTTTGCGTAAAATGCCTTCCGCCAGGGGAGAACGACAGATATTACCCAGGCAGATCATCAAAATTTTCATACCGTTGTTTGTAATTTATTCGGTCCTTGTATGCGGAGCACTATCCGCTCCGAAGGATTTGTTTTTTGTAACTTTTTTATGGAATATTTGCAGCACTGCAGTAGCTCAGCATTACTCTTACCATAACGATAAAACGACCCGGATAGCTGATTCTGCAGGCTGAAAATATAGAAGTTTGGCGGTGGTACATGCGGTACAACCGTCATTAATAATCCAAACAACAATGAAAATCGTCATAGCGGGCGCCGGAGACATCGGTTTCCACCTGGCGAAGCTGCTGAGCTACGAAAACCAGGACATCGTATTGATCGATACCAGCCAGGAGGTACTGGATTACGCAGCGACCCACCTGGATGTGCTGACTATTCGCGGCGACTCCTCTTCGATCAAAACCCTCGAGCAGGTTGACATCCAACGTGCGAATCTGGTTTTGGCCGTGACTACCTCCGAAAAAAATAACCTCATGACGGCTATCCTGGCCAAGCGCCTGGGTGCCAAGCAAACCATCGCCCGGGTTCGCAATCACGAGTACCTGTGCGAAAAGCAGCGCCAGACGTTTGAAGAGCTGGGTATCGACGCCCTCATCTCGCCCCAGGAGTTGGCAGCCGACGAGATCGAACGCCTGGTCAAGCAGTGTTCTTTTACCGATTTATTCGAGTTTGAAGAGGGTCGGCTCTACCTGGCGGGCTTCACCCTCGATGATTTTTCGCCGCTGATCAATAAGCAACTGCGCAATTTCAAAAACCTGGAGACCGACCTGACCTTGCGTCCCATTGCCATCTTGCGCGGCCACGAAACCATCATCCCGCGGGGCGAAACCATCCTGCGGCGCAACGACCACATCTACTTCATAACCCGCCAGGAAAATATCGATCGACTGGAAGAATCGGTAGGCATCAAGCGGATGAACATCCGCAACGTGATGATCCTGGGTGGGACCAGCCTGGCCGTTTCGACCGCCAAGCGACTGGAACGCGACTATAACGTCACCTTGATCGAACGCGATAAAAATATCTGCCGGCGAGTCGCCGAAGACCTCAATGATACCCTGATCATCAATGGAGAGGCCGACAATATCGAGCTGTTGGTCGAAGAGGGGCTCGACAACATGGATGCCTTCATCGCCTTGACGCCCAACTCCGAGACCAACATCATTGCCAGCCTGACGGCTAAAAACCACGGAGTATTCAAAACCATCGCCCAGGTAGAAAATAAGGAATACATCCACCTTTCGCAAAACATTGGCGTCGACACCCTGATCAATAAAAAACTGATCGCAGCCAACAACATCTTCCGCTATGTGCGCAAGGGTAAGATCGAAGCCATTACAAGCCTACACGGAGTGGATGCCGAAATCATCGAATTCGTCGTGCATAAGAAAAACCAGCTAACGCGCAAGCCGCTGCGCTCCCTGCACCTGCCGCAAAAGTCGCTGATCGGCGGGGTCATCCGGGGGCACGAAAGCATGATCCCCGATGGCGATTTCCAGCTTCAGGTCAACGATAAGGTGATCGTCTTTGCCCTGCCCGAGGCGATTACCAAGCTGGAACAACTGTTTCGCTGATCGCCATGGTCGACTTCAAACCGATCTTAAGGGTCATGGGCGTCTTGCTGATGTTGCTTGGCGCCCTGATGTTTACCGGGATCCCCATTGCTTACGCCTACGACTCGGGCGATGCTGGGGCGCTGTTATACGCTGGCCTTACCACCATCCTGATCGGTACGCCGCTTTGGTTTTTTACCCAAAAAGCTCAACTGACCATTCGCAAACGCGAGGGTTACCTGATTGTGGCAACCGGCTGGCTGGTGATGGTCACCTTCGGCTCGTTGCCTTACATCTACTGCGGACTCACGGGTAGTATCATCGATGCCCTGTTCGAAACGGTTTCAGGCATGACGACCACGGGCGCCACCATTATTGAGGATATCGAGGCCCTGCCACGCGGCATCCTTTACTGGCGCAGTCTCACCCAATGGATCGGCGGCATGGGTATTATCGTACTTACCGTGGCTATCTTCCCCTTGCTGGGTATCGGCGGCATCGAGCTTTTCGTTGCCGAGGCGCCTGGTCCCACTTCCGACAAATTGCATCCGCGCATCCGGGAGACGGCCAAGCGCCTCTGGGTCATCTACGTGGCCCTGACGGCTTTGCTCACCGGGCTGCTCTGGTTGGAAGGCATGACGCTGTACGACGCCGTCAACCACGCCTTTACCACCATGGCTACCGGCGGTTTTTCTACGCGCAACGCCAGCATGGCCTATTTCGATCAGGCCGACATTCAGTACACCATCGCTGCGTTTATGTTTATTGCCGGCACGAACTACACCGTGATCTATTACGGTTTGAAAAGGCGATTCGATAAAGTTTGGGAAAGCGATGAATTCAAGGCCTACTGGGTCATTGTCTTTGCCCTCACAGCCGTCGTGACCTTTAGTGTCATTCGCAATACGCATCATTCCTTTGAGCAGGCCTTCCGCGAAAGCCTGTTTATGATCATCTCGGTTATTACGACCACCGGGTACGTGACGGCCGATTATACCGCCTGGTCGTCCGGTATGACCATGCTTTTTTTCGTCATGATGTTTCTGGGTGCCTGCGCCGGTTCCACCAGCGGCGGCATCAAACTCATCCGGCACCTGGTGTTTTTCCGCAACTCCTTTATGGAGTTCCGGCGCATCATCCATCCGCGGGCAATATTACCCCTCAAACTCAACGGCAAAGTAGTACCGCCGCGCATTCTTACCCACATCATCATCTTTTTACTCCTTTACCTCATCCTCTTTGTGATGGGCTCGTTGGTGCTGGCCGCTTCCGGTCTCGATTTTCTCACTGCCATCGGCGCTACCGCCACCTCGCTGGGCAACGTCGGCCCGGGTATCGGTGAGGTCGGTCCGGTCCAAAATTTCGCCTTCCTCAAACCGGGCGTTAAAGTGTTTTTAGCTATTCTCATGCTGCTGGGGCGCCTGGAAATCTTTACGATACTAGTGTTGTTTAGTCCTTATTTCTGGCGGAGCAATTAGCAGTAAAGCGGGATAATTCGAGCCTCTCCAAGATTAGCTCCGGAAGGGCCAACAACTTTTCTGACTCGTGCGGTAAGCTTGGGTTTTCGTACGCGTAGCCGGTGCGTCAACTATCACCTCTTCTCCGGCCTTTCCAATGGCTCACCAATAGAGCTACCGACCAGACCTGCAGATCAATTAAGGCCAACCCGGTATTCCGTTGCTTTTGCGCCGTTGGCGTGGCTCCTGGAAAGGATTAAGGGATGCCTCGAACGTTACTGATGGCAACCCCAGTGAAGGATTTTTAGCTAGCAACTTTTTCACCAATAAATGCAAATACTAAGAGGTGGATATTATAAGTTGATAATGCATTTCAATCTTTCATTTGATCAACAGAGACATTGCGCTCTTTTCTCGCCCACACATAAACCGCCGAACCCAGCCCGTAGGCCACTACATCGTATGCGTCGGCTGTGGCGCGGTGGTCCCAGTGCGGGAGGCCCCACTCAAACAGTAGGCTGACCCCAATCGTGACTACCGCAATTTCCCATAACTGAAGCGGAGCAGCACCGTAGCGCCAACGACGTTCCCAGTTCAAAATACCAAGGATCAGAGGCATGGTGAGAAAAGGATCCAGATAGGCGTGTAGGAAAAACAGATGAATGCCCATTCCCTTCTGCAGGATCTGGTGCATGATAAAGAGGAGCAGACTAACCCAAAACAATTGTCGCTTACTCATCATAGGGCGGCGATCAGGGCAAATATCAATCCCACAATCAGAAAGGGCGATAGTAGAATCATAAAAAAGATTAGTAAAATGCGCAGCAATATTTTTCCGATCAACAAGGGGAGACTATCCCCCTTGTCCAGGGTGAGCTTTTTGTCTATAGACCGATAGCTCGTTTTGACCCTGTTGAACGACTGGTCGACCGCCTTTTTGCCTTCCGAATCATCAGCCATGTTTTTGATTTTGCTTCAATAAAAAAACAAGCTCCTTGTCAGACGGGTTCGCGCGCAATTATGGATTGAGGAACCGAAAGCTTACTCCCGCAATACCGTTGCCATGTACTACGGGCCGAACGGTAAAAAGCTTAGTGCGCGATCTTATGTGAGCAACTGCGAAAGCGCAGCTCCATAGGAGCTGCGCTGCGGGCATTACGGGCACCGAGACAAGCCCTTAGCCATCCTGTCTGGGGGCAACGGGTTGCTTGCTAAATGCGCACCCGGTCTTGTATTATGTCCTGGCAGAACCTACCTCGCAAACAAATTATACTTCAGGATACAATAGATCGCCCGGAAGCCGTCTTTCCAGTTGATCTTTTTGCCTTCTTCGTAGGTGCGGCCGTAGTAAGAGATCCCCACCTCGTAAATACGGATACCTTTTACCCGCGACATCTTCGCCGTCACTTCGGGTTCGAAACCGAAGCGCTTTTCCTTCAGGTCCAGGCTGCGGATGATCTCTCCGCGAAACATTTTATAGCAGGTCTCCATGTCCGTAAGGTTGAGGTTGGTAAACATATTGGAGAGGAAGGTCAAAAACTTGTTGCCGATCGAGTGCCAGAAGAACAGGATGCGGTGGGGATTGCCGCTGACGAAGCGCGAGCCGTAAACAACGTCGGCGAAGCCATCGAGTATGGGTTGCAGCAGTCGGTTAAACTCGCTGGGATCGTATTCCAGATCGGCATCCTGCACCACTACAAAATCGCCGCTAGAATGCTCAATGCCCGTGTGTAGGGCCGCCCCTTTTCCCTGGTTGACCTCGTGACTCCACAATTGAATATTGGCTTCTGGATGTTGGTCCATAAAATGTTGCACCCGCTCCGGGGTCTGATCTTTGGAGCAGTCATTGACAACAATAATCTCCTTGCGCACCTGCTCATGGAGGGGGGCGTCGAGGACCCGCTGCAGAATGGGTTCGATGGTATGCGCTTCGTTGTAGGCCGGAATAATTACCGACAAGGTCAGGTAGGTATGCATCAATTAAAAGCTTCAATGGTTAGGTTGTCGATAAGGATTTCTTTATTACTTCCGGAATTATAGAAAGCAACGGCGACGTGCGTGAAAGGCGCCCGTGGACATTTGGAGTCAATATACAACTGGCGGGTTTGACCGTGGTCGAGGAAACGATGCACGCGGATCAGCCGCTCCTTTACCACTTCGTCTTTCCGGTAAAAACGAATAATGAATTGCGTCATCTCCCAAGTGCTCCACTCCTTTTCGCGAATGCGAAAATCGGCTGCCGCACGCACCCATTTTTTCCCTGCCCCATCAAAAGGCGTCCGGTAGGGTCTACTGCGTTGGCGGGCTCCGTTCAGACACAGCGACCGGTCCCCCTGAATGGGCTCCAAAGCACAACCGGCCGTCGAGGTATCACTTTCGAAATCGTTGAAGTACAAGCTTTCTATTCCCCTGCGCTCCCCTTTAAAATCTTCATCGGTATCGAGTAGCTTACGGTCAAAAGGCTGCTCCCGATATTTCCAAAAAACGCGGAGGAAGTACGCATCGGTCATGTAGCCCAGGGAGAGGACCCCACCCCGGTGGGCGTTGAGGGTGAGCCAGATATTGTGGTAGGCAAAGGCCAAAACGATTACCCCTACAGCAATTTTCACCCAGCGAGCACGGGCCCGACCAACCCATACAAAAAAAGCCGCCAGTGGAAAACTCAGCACGGGATAAGCCTGCACCATAGCCCGCTGACCCAGAGAGCCGCCGTACCACCAGATATCCCAGGCGATGGTAACATAGATAAAAAGCAGGGAAAAAACCAGGCAGGCTGTCCACACTTGGCGGTGTTGCCGGTAGAGCGGATAAAAGCCAATCAATGCCAGCCCCATCATGGGCGTATAGACCAACCATCCGGCCCGGGTACTGATAAGTCCACCGTGGATGTGTGGACGCAACCAACTGAACCCCTGCTCTTCGTAACTATAGACGATCCAGTCGCCGGTAGCGTATTTCCAGTAAATCAATTGAATAAAACCAACTGCTCCACAAGCCAGTACGGCCAACAATAACTTTTGCCGGTTTTTTTGAAAAAAGGCCAGCCTTTCCCGAATCGCCTGTCGGGTAAAACCGGACAATCCCCATAAAACCGGGATCAGGCAGGACAAGAGTTCGGTAGGGCGGATCAAAGCCGCCCAACCCACCAGCAACCCGATAGCCAGGGCGCCCCCCCAGGTAGGGCGACGATAAAAATGAATGGTCGTGTAAAGCAGCAAGGCGTAAATCGTAAACAGGGAATTGTGCGTCATGGCCCCGTTAATGGCCGAATAGTCGAGATAGTTGGTGCCAACAACCAAGACCAGAAGCACCAGGGCCGTAACCCCGTCGCTGAAGTAGTACAACAATACCCTGCGCAGCACCAATAACCCTAGGAAAGCCACCAGCAAACTATTGATATTGATGGCCAACTGATAGGGCGTGGAAAAGCCATCAGCCTTGTATATCGGATCATTCTGGGCATAAAGGTGTGCCACCGAAAACGCCGGCAAAAACACCAGTGCCTGCCCGCAAGAATATTTCATCACGTAATTCCCCGACTCGTGCTTAAAGGCCTGCTGAAAATCGGGGGTGGGGTAATAGGTATCCAGTACGTAATCCTTAAACCCACATTGTTTGATATCCTGGTAGATGAAAATCGCTGGTAAGTACAGGTAATAGCCGGAAACGTCCCAGCTCAGGGTGGCTTCGGTACGGGCCTGCTTCCATTTAGGGTACCACCCCATGCCCATGTAAGTGAGGAACAGAAAACAAAAGGAAAGAGCAAGCAGGGACTTAGGCGCTTTCATCGTATGTAGAATTGCCGGTGACCGGCGATGCAGTTAGCTTAAACAGACGGCAAAATAGTAAAAGCCAAACTAACCGCAAGGGCGAGGAAGGTATTTAATTGGTCTGCGTCTGGCAGCCGCGACTAGTCGTACGATAACTCGCCGGGAGTAATCCGCCCCATAAATACGAAGGCCGCCTTCACGCTCGGCGAAGGCGGCCTTTTTCATTGAGTTTAACGGCAGAGCTACTTACATCTTTCGATCCACCCCACGCAATTCCATCTTGCCGCCGTCTTTCATCTCTTCTTTGTACACCCAATGCAGATTGCCCGCATCATCGAACCACTCTTTGTTCCACCACTTCGTGCCGTCGGGCATTGCTCCGGATAACACCAATTTACCGTCCTTCATTTCCCCCTGCCCGATGCCGGCCGAACCGTCGGCGCCGATCATCATACCGTATACGTTCCCTTCTTGATCGTAAGAAGCGATGGCCGTCCAGGTGAGCTCCATCTTTTCTCCCTCCTGGTTCTTGTAAGCACGCTTAATTTTATACTTCAGCGCATTGCCCATATCCATTTTCTTCGTCTCTACCTTGGCATACAACGGTTTAACAGGAATCTGAGAAAAGTCGCTGGCAGCTATGTCCGTTTCCCATTGCCCGACCAACTTATCAAAGTGGGCGGCAACAGCCGTAGCATCACCACTACTCTGAGCAACCAAATCAACCACAAGGCTAAAACTCAATAAAAACAGAAAATACTTTAAAATTTGCATAACTTCATTAGATTTTAGGTGAAAATGAAAATTAAAAGTACCCATATCCGGTGGTATTATCAATAAAAAGCGGACAAAAATATACCCAAAAATTGTGTTACCCAGGCATTTATCTGGCTTCACCGTTTTCTATGTATCGTCCGGCAAAGTAAAATTTAAATCCAATAAAATGCGCTTCCCGCATCTACCCGTACCTTGAATCCTGTGCGAACGGCAGCCGTTCCATCTTCAGCACTTCCAGGCTGTAAAAGCCAAATTCTTCTGCCACCTTGCCTTCAATTTTGTACACCCCTTTGCCGGTAAACGGATACCGCTTCAACAACTGCGGGAAATGGGTCGTATCAAAATACTGCCCCCGCTTGTCGAGCCAGGTACCAAAGGCCATCATCTTGCCCTGCACCGTGCGCACGCTTTTCTGACATACGTAGTATCCCAGGATCTGCACCATCTTACCGCTGTGATAAGACAGCTGATCGGCCCGGATGCAGTCGTAACACTCGGCTGCGTCGACCAGCTCGAAAGGCGATCGGAGCGGAAAGCCTAGCAGCTCAATCTCATCGAAAGCTTGATCGAGGTCGCCCTCTTCCAGCTCCAGGCCGGCAATCTGGCGGCGGGTGGTCTCCAGGCTATCATCCTGGAAAAGTGGCAGTGTAGCCTCGTGCCGGTCCCGCGGATTGAAAACTGCATTTTTCTCCCACATCAGCTCGTATTTGCTCTTGCCAGTAAAACGAAAAGCCCCGATGCGGATGAGCAATTCCAGTTGCTCGGAGGTAATGGGTACGCGCCGTATGAAGTCTTCCAGGTCGCGGTATTCGCCGCCGCGACTCCGCTCCCGCACCACCTGCATGGCCGTCTGCTGCTCCATGCCGCGCAAATGAATGAAGCCCAAGTAAATAGCCGTACCTTCCAGGTGCGTAAGGTAACGACTGTGATTCACGCAGGGTGCGTGTAGCTCGCCGCCCGCCATGCGCGCCTCGTGTACGTAGTATTCGGTGCGGTAAAAACCGCCGAAATTGTTGATCACGGCCACGATGAACTCCAGCGGGAAATGCGTTTTTAGATACAAACTCTGAAAGCTCTCTACCGCAAAGCTGGCCGAATGCGCCTTGCAAAACGAGTACCCGGAGAAGCTTTCAATCTGCCGCCATACTTCCCGAATCAGCTCCTCCGGATAGCCGCGCGACCGGCAGTTGTCGAAGTACTTTTGCCGCAGGCGTTCGAAGGTGTCGCCCTGCGATTTTTTTCCGCTCATGATACGGCGCAGCACGTCGCTCTCGTCCAGGTCGAGCCCGGCAAAATGGTGCACGATTTTCATCACGTCCTCTTGGTAAACCATCACGCCGAAGGTCTCGCCCAACTGCTCCCGGAAGACCTCGTGAAGGTATTCGAAACTGTTGGGGTAGTGGAACCGGTGAATATACGCACGCATCATGCCCGACTTCGCTACCCCTGGCCGGATAATGGAGCTGGCAGCTACCAGGTGGACGTAGTTATCGCACTTCAGCTTACTCAGCAGGCCCCGCATGGCGGGCGATTCGATGTAAAAACACCCGATGCACCGGGCCGAAGCTAACTGGGCTTTCACCTGGGGATCTTGCTTAATGCGCGCCACGTCGTGAATATCGACGGTCTTGCCTTGATTTTGCCGCACGAGCGCTACCGCGTCTTTGATATGTCCCAAGCCGCGCTGGCTCAACACATCAAATTTGTGAAAACCCAGATCTTCCCCGTGGTACATGTCGAAATGGGTAATCGGGAAACCCTTGGGCATCATCTGCAACGCGGTATGATAGACCAGGGGCCGTTCCGAGATCACAATACCGCCGGCGTGGATCGAAAGGTGGTTGGGAAAACCCTCCATGCGCTTGCCATAGCGGAAAATAGGCTCGGCTAGCTCGTGGTGGGCTTGGCGATTGCTCGGATCGTCGACCATCCTATCGATTTCGGGCTTGGGCAGTCCGTACACCTTGCCCAGCTCGCGAATGACGGCCCGCCCCTGGAAGGTGCTGTAAGTCGCCAGCAGGGCCGTATATGCGCGACCGTAGCGCTTGAAGATGTAGTCGGTCACATCGTCGCGCTCGTCCCAGGAGAAATCAATGTCGAAATCGGGCGGCGAGGTCCGATAGGGGTTGATGAAGCGCTCGAAGTACAGATCTAGCTCCAGCGGGTCGACGTCGGTAATCGACAGGCAGTAGGCGACGATCGAGTTGGCACCGCTACCGCGCCCTACGTGGTGGTAGCCTGCCGAATGGGCGTAGCGCACAATATCCCAGGTGATAAGAAAATAGGCACAGAAATCCTGCTGCCGGATCACCTTGAGCTCGCGCTCAACACGTGCGCGTGCGCGTTCGTGATCGGTGCCGTAGCGGCGCTTGCAGCCGTTGCGGGCCAGTTTTTCCAGTAGTACATAATCCCCTTCTTTGCTCCCGGTGAAGGCTTGCCGGTTGTTCTGCAGCCCAACCTCGAGGCACAGATCGCACGATTCCGCCACCCGGTGGGTGTTGGCGATTAGCTCGGGGTAAGGCTGGTAGTAAGCCTCTAGCACCTCGTGCGGTAGCAGGCGATCGTTTTTCTTAGCCAGATCGGCCCTGGTCAGCTTAGTGAGCAGCGTATGCTTATCGATAGCCCGCAGCAACCGGTGTAGCTGGTAATCTTCATCGCGTAGGAAAGTGCCTGGGCAGTGCATAACCAGCTTGTGCTGAAACCGGAGTAGCTCGTGCCCGAACAGCCGCGCTACATGCTCGGGCCGGACCCCCAGCAGTTCGTTTTCGCGGAACTGGCGAATCGGTTTCACCAGACGCGGATAGATCACCCACGCGTCGGGCAGCTCCGGCGCCAGCGCCGGCAGCGGCTTGCCTTGCAAAGAACAGTGCGTCAGCAACGTATTGAGCTGCCGCCAGCCCTCAGCATTGCGGGCCAGGCCTACGTAAAGCTGCCGCCCCTGCACATCGCGAAAGTCAATACCCACGATCGGCCGCACACCCGCCTCCCGGCAACGACCCATAAATTCACCCGCTGCACTCGTGTTATTGATGTCGGTCAGCGCCAGATACGGCAACCCCCACTCTGCAGCCTTGCGCACAAGTTGCTCCGGCGATAGCATGCCGTAGCGTAAGCTGTAATACGAATGTCCGCTGAGCATAGTGACCGGGGCTCCCTGCGGTCGCGATAGGGGCGAGGTCGCAAGCGACCTCACATGATGACGGTTCTGTTTAGAGCGCAAAGTGTTGCCCTTAGCATCGACGACGTATGCTGGGTGTCAACACTTAGGGACCGGGCCAGCTTGCACATTGCCAGCTTTCGGTAAGTCGCTTTTAAGTGCTAATATTTAATCTTGCACTCTACTGCAACTGGAGCTTGACCTTCTATCACTCGAGTGACAATTTTTCCACCATTCGCGACCGCCAGCAGGAGCATCTACCCCATTCGCAGGGCCTCCCCCCCAAATCGTCCGCGAATCCGGTCCATGGCGCGCTGCAGTTGGTGCTCTTCGGGGGTGTCCTCGAAGAGGTTCAGCTGGGGCTGCCCATGGACCAACTCGCCGAAGCGAACCCCGACGAGGCGGATCAGCTGGCGACGCTGGTAAAGCCGGTCAAATAGTTCGCGGGCGTGGGTGCGCAACACCCGGTCGCTGGCCGTGTAGGGAATGCGTTTTTGTTTGGTAAATGTATTGAAATCGGTGTAGCGAATCTTGACGGTGATACAGGCCGTTAGCTGCCGCTGGCAGCGCAGCTCGTAAGCCAGCCGGCTGACCATGTCGCCAAGCTGAGTGCGCAGCCAGTGTACGTGCGTCGTATCCCTCTGAAAGGTGCGCTCGGTCGAAAGTGACTTGCGCTCTTGGTAAGGCTCTACCGGACGCTCATCAATACCCCGGGACTTGCGCCAAAGCTCTATACCCGGCTTGCCGAACTCTCGCGCCAGCAACTCGGGCGGAATCCGACTTAAAGTGTCAATGTTGCGCACACCCATGAGCAAGAGCTTCTGCTGGGTGGCTCGGCCTACTGCCGGCAATTTCCGCACCGGCAAGGGCGCCAGAAAGGCACGCTCCATACCCGGATCAATCAGGCGAGCACCCTGCGGTTTGGCCTCGCCCGTGCCAACTTTCGATACCAGCTTATTAATAGCTAGCGCCTGGGAAATGGGCAAACCCGACTCGCGCATGACTTTGCGCCGCAGTTGTTGCGCCCAACGCCAGCAACCAATGTGGCGATCCATCCCCGTTAAATCCAGATAAAACTCGTCAATGGAGGCCTTTTCGAATAACGGCGCCTCCGAGCCGATGATTTCCGTGACCAGGTGGGAGTAGCGCGTGTAGGTGCCCATATCGCCCCGCAAAACGATGGCATCCGGGCACCGCTGCAGGGCGGTCTTCATCGGCATAGCGGAATGTATGCCGAAGCGGCGTGCCTCGTAACTGCAGGAAGCGACCACGCCCCGTGCACTCGCCCCCCCGATGATCAATGGTTTACCGCACAAATCGCGATTGCGTAGACACTCGACCGACGCGAAAAATGCATCCAGGTCGAGATGGAGTACAGCTCGTTCAAACATACCTTGTATTGTTTTCTCATAGTAAAAGACCGACCGTTACCCGGGACAATCGGCTAGTGCACACAATTTAAATCAATTTGTTTCTAAAAAGTGTTAAAGAAACAAATATTTTTATTTGCCAAGTTATTACTGCAGGATGCGGACCTCCACACGCCGGTTCTGGGTACGCCCGGCTTCAGTCCGGTTAGACTCGACGGGGTTACTGGCACCGTAACCAACCGTTTGGATGCGATCGGGGGCAATCCCGCGCGCTACGAGATAGGATTTTACGGCTTCGGCCCGCTGCCGAGAGAGCTTGCGATTGTAAGTAGCCGAGCCGGTATCATCGGTATGGCCCCCGATTTCGATCGTAAAATCGTTCGCTTTCAATAATTCCACTAGGCGCTCCAGCTCCGGATATACCGCCGACTCCAGCTCATAACTATCGACCGCAAAGAAAAGGTTGCGCAGCACAAAGCTGATTGCTTCGGGGTGCCGTTGCGCCAGGGGGGTGAGCGTAATCGTCTGTTCGACATCCGAGCCCAGGCGGGAGGCGTCTAGGCCGACATTGCCGCTTGCGGGAAAATAGTTATCGCGCCGAGCCGTAAAACCGTACTGCCCCGCGTGGGGTAATACGACGTAAAACCGGCCATCGTAGGGATTGGAGCGGAAGGTACCGAGTGGCTTTCCGGTACTGAGGTCATCGACGACTACCTCGGCCTGGAGCGGCTGGCCGTCGGGATCCTGAACCCTGCCACGCAGGGCACTCACCACACCGGGGCGTACCTCGGCCGGCAACTGAATCTGATAGAGGTTTTGCTGCCCTTCGCCCTCGCCACTAGCAGAAAAGTAGGCCAGAGCGCCATCGGTACTGATGCGATAGCCCCAATCGCTGCCGGCGGTATTGATCTCTTTCCCGAGGTTGACGGGCTTACTCCAATTGGTCCAAGTGTCATCCAGCCGGGTGGTTTTGAACACATCCAGATCGCCCATGCCGCCGTGGCCTTCGGAACTGAAATAGAGCGTACGGTTATCGGGGTGCAAAAAGGGCGAGCGGTCGCGGTAGGGCGTATTGATGACCGCGCCCAAATTGCGAGCGCGTGACCAGCCGCCGTCGGGTTGGCGAAAGGCAACGTACAAATCGATGTTACCGTCGTCGGCCAGACCGATCATATCGTCGCGGTCTTTAGCGCTAAAAATAAGCACCTGACCATCGGGCGCAAAAGAACCCAGTCCAGTCCAGACCGTAGCGTTGATGTTGTTGTCATAAGGCTGAAAGGGCGTCCACCCCTCCTCCTCTAACTGCCCTTCGCCAAGTTCGCCATTGCGGAATAAAATGAGGCGGGTCCCGTCGGCCGAGATACCCGATGGTGCGAAGTTAACGCCTACCTCGGCGTAGGCCGGCACCGGTAAGGGTTTTGACCAACCCGTATCGACTCGTTCGGCCACGAAGACATTCTCATCGGTCCACAGCAGGCTGTTGTTGCGGCAAAAATAGAGCTGCCGGCCGTCGGCACTCATGACCGGAATGTATTCACTGAAGCTGGTATTGATGAATTTATTCCCCAGCGACAATCGCCTTAAACCTTGCTCGGGCGCCGCGACGAGCTCCAGCAAGCTGGCCAGGGCAGCGGTATCCGACTCGAAATGGGACCGATAAGAGGTCACAATGCGACGCACTGCCGACCAGTCCTGACGGCGCACCGGCGGTGCAACCAATTTTTGCAACGCCATAAATGCCTCGTAGGCGGGTGCTTTTTCCAAGATGGTTTCGTGTAACTGCTGCTGCTCGACTTCGGAATGTCCGCTGATGACCTGGCTTTCAGCGGGTTGGCGACGACGCTGTATTTCCTCCTCCACCAGCCGGCGATTGTAATACTGCGGGTAGCGCTCCAGAAAACGCTCTAATGCAGGCAGAGGCCGGGGCTGATAAAACCGCTGGTAAAGCGTATCCAGGACTTGCGGCAGATTGCTGCCGTCGGCGCCAGCGATCCAGCGCTCTATGCTGTCAGCCTTGTTCTGAGTACTCAGATAGCCGGCCAGGCAGCGATCAATCCATTGTACGCTGTCAGGCGACGTGCCCGCCAGCAGACGCCCCGCCAGGAAACGCATCTCCTGGTCGACGGCCAGCTGGCTTTCCCGGAGCGACTCCAAGCGATCCCTGACCGCAGGCGCAAAAGCGCTCCGGGGGTACCGCCGTAGAAAGCGCTGGTATTCGGTCAGGGGCGATTGTTCGGTCAGTACTTGAAAAGCTGCCAGGCCCTTATCTTTGAGGTAAACCGACTGGGGGTATCGTTGCTTGAACTTCGACAAGGCCGGCCAGCCATTTTCTTCGACAAAGGAAAAGAAGAGCCGGTCCTCCAATTCCTGGAAGGCCTGGGGTAGCTCGGCAGCGATAAAAGCGCCGTGCTGTTGAAAAAGCGCATCGTAGCCTGCGTAGCTATCTTCGCGCAGGGCGTGTTCCCAGAGTAACTCGGCGTAGCGCCGCTCGGCTGCCTGCTTACCACGCCGGTTGGTCCGGGGGAAGGCTTCCAGATAGGCGCGGTAGGAGGTAGTATCGTCGCGCTCGGCAGCTAACCGGTAAGCTTCCCGGGCCAGCGCGTGATTGGCACGCCCGATCGCGCTGCGCCCCCAATCTTTGCGATCTAATTTTTTTTGCACGCGATCACTGGCGGCGCGGTAAGCAGTGCGGGCCTCCTGGAGCGCCGCTTCGGCTGCCTGGAGGTCGTAAAAAGGAGTCGAAGAATCAAGATATAGGAGCCCGAGCCCCAGTTGCGCAGCAGGGCCGTATTTTTCATCTTCCAGATCGGCTTTAAAGTAAGCGGCGGCAGCTTCGTATTGCTGGGCCTCTAATGCCTGAAATCCTTTTTTCACTTGTCCGGCAAGCCGAGCAGCCGGACACAGCAAAGCAATCGCCAACAGTAAGGTACCGGCACGCAGCGGGTGCCGAAAAAAGGTAGTAGATCGTACCATTTAAGGGGTACTTTTTATTCCATACTCAAAGCGCTCCAGCCCCTACGAAAAAGGTCTGTCCCGCAACAGCCTTTTTCAATATAGGGAAATATTTCCTACGCCGGAACGGTCGCCAAAGGATATTGATTAACGTAGCGGGCTACAGACAAATTATTTTTCCATCCGAAGGATTGTGCTATTTTTACCTATGCGGTAGAAAAGAGCTTACCAAAGATATGGAGCGGCGCACCTTTATACGCACCTTTCTCGTCCTGCTACTCACAGCAGCCTGGCTGCTCCTCTATCCGTTTATCCATCGGCAGTCGCCCTGGCTGCAAGCGCATTTCCGCACTTATCATTTCTTCCAGCCTTTTTTCCAAATGCCGACCGATACCCTGACCGCCCCGGCCCTCGATCGCTTTCCGGTACCAAGTCCGGCCGATACCGTTTCCCGGGATACTGCGCCTGCGGTTTCCTCACCCGTGGCCGACTGGGTGGTACCGGAAATAGGGGGCGATTATCTTGGCCTGAGCTACCTGACGCCCTTTTTCCAAAAATTGCGCCAGGCAACCGATCAACAGGTACGCATCGCTTATTACGGAGACTCTTCGATCGAGGGCGATATCATATCTCAGACCTTCCGGGAAAGCCTGCAAAAAACATTCGGCGGGAGCGGGGTGGGTTTTGTCCCTATTACGAGCGAGATATATGGTTTTCGGCGCTCGGTGCGGCATCGCTTTTCGAACAACTGGCGCGAGGTAGCCCTGGTCCATAACAATCACTACCGCCAAAATCGCGGGATATCCGGCCAGTATTTCATAGCCCTTTCTATGGAAGAAGTAGAATTGCCCAATGCCGACTCCACCAACCACGACAGTCTGCTGGCCACTATCGATCGGCGACATTGGGTTCGCTACCAGGGTACTGCCAACTACCGCGGCACCGAGATACTGCCCCGTACGCGGCTCTTTTTTGGACGCCCGAACGGGCTGGTCGACTCACTTCCCCAGACTGCTGGCATCGTATACGTGCGCGCCGACGAGGAGCGCCTGGAAAATAAACTCCGCATCGAGCACCTGGTCAATGACGTAATGCTGGTCGACCAGCCCAGCTCCAGCGTACGCCTCCATTTTGGGCTTTATCGGCGCGTCCCCTTTTACGGTATCAGCTTCGACAGTTCAACCGGCGTGATCGTCGACAACTTTTCCGCACGTGGGGATAGCGGCCAGGGGCTGCGCCGCATTTCCAAACCGGTACTTGCCGCCTTTCAGAAGCACCTCGACTACGACCTGATCATCCTGCAGTACGGCCTCAATGTACTGAACCACCAGCTGCGTGATTACACCTGGTACGAGCGGCAAATTAAAAAATCGATTCGCCATCTCCAGGAGGCCCTGCCGGGGGTGCCCATCCTGCTCATCGGCGTTCCCGACCGGGCAGTGCGGCTCCAGGGCCGCATGCAGACCGACCCTAGCGTGCCCCGTATTACCGAAGCCCAGCGGGCTTCTGCCGAGGCCATGGAAACCGCATTTTTCAGTTTTTACGAGGCCATGGGTGGCCCGGGCAGTATGATCCAATGGGTGGAAGAAGCATCGCCCCGATTGGCCAACAGTGACTACACCCACTTCAATTTCCGGGGCGGACGACGCGCTAGCACCCTGCTCTTTGATTTCCTCATGGAGGGCTATACCGCGTTTACGGAAAATACGACTGATGATCTCTGAACTTCGAAGCGGCATATGTTTTTTCCTATTCCTCTGCTGTTCTGGCAGCTTGAAGGCACAAGCCACCTTTCCGGGCGATACGATCTACCCTTTCATTGCATACGAAAAGAATCATATCATCGGGCGGGCGCACCTGGCTCCCTTCTACCAACAGTTGAAAAGCTTGAGGCAGGATGCCGATCAAGTCCTGCGTATTACGCATATCGGTGATTCGCACATTCAGGCCGACTTTTTTCCGGGACGCATGCGATCACGTCTGCAAAAGACCTTTGGCTGCGCCGGGCGCGGATTGGTTTTCCCCTACCAGGTGGCGGGTACACACAGTCCTCTGGACCTCCGGTCGGAGAGTGCGCAGGAATGGATATACCGGCGTACAATTTTTCAAAGAAACGGCCTCTCGCTCGGCATCAGCGGCATGAGTCTCCGCACGCCCGAAACCACCTTCGACCTGCACCTTTACCTGCGCGATCGCTACGGTATTGACTATGCCTTTGATAAAATCACCTTTTTCCTGCCTCGCGGCCAGGCCCCCTTCGGTTGGGTAGTTGAAGTCCAGGAGGCCGGTCCCGGCACGAGCGCACCGTCTGTTTACCGGGTGCAGCCAGGAGAAACCCTGTACGGTTTGGCACGCCGTTTTGACGTCTCGGTGGCAGCTATCCGAGCCGCCAATCAACTTTCGGGCGACCAGCTCCGGATCGGTCAGGAAATCCGGATTCCGGGAGCACGCGGCAACTTCGTACCGTCTGCCGACGATCTCCGTTATGCGCTCTTTCAGCAGCTAACGCCCAGCACCTGTGGGGCCTACAGCGTACAATTGACCAGTGCTGTTACCGGTTTTACGCTTTCCGGCACCGGCAACCATCAGCCTACCGACCTCCACGGCATCCTATTGGAAAAAACCGGCGCCGGGGGGATACTGTACCATACCATCGGCGTCAACGGCACTACTTTTTATCACTACAACGAAGCGGCGTATTTCTTTGACGAACTGGTATGCCTGCCGACCGACCTGTTTGTCATCCACCTGGGGACCAATGAGGCGTTGGCCGCCGACATGCAGGAAGCGCGCTTTCGGGCCGAGGTGCGGCAGTTTCTGGAACGGCTGCGGGCCCTCCATCCCGGGGCAGCCGTCTTACTGACGACCAACCCCGACACCCACTCCCGAAAATCGAATGCCGTACGGCAGGATATGGTACGCCGGGTAATACTAGAGGAAGCTCCACAATTCCGAGCTGCGGTATGGGATCTCCAATCTGTTATGGGGGGACCCGGCGCCATGGAAGACTGGGTCAATGCCGGGCTGGGGCATACCGATTACGTACATTTCACCCGCGAGGGGTACGAACTACAGGCGGATTTACTATACGCCGCTCTCCTAACCGGTGCCTATGAACGGTATTGAACTGCAATGGTCGGCGCTGCAGGAGCTGATCACCTATCAGGAGACCGCCCCGCTGCTGTTCAACAGCGGCGCTTTTTTCCTGCTCTTCACCTTGTTTTACGGAGGATATGTTTTGCTTTTGCACCGCATCAACTGGCGCACGCTCTATGTATTGGCGTTTTCCATCTTTTTCTACTACAAATGCAGCGGTTTTTTCTTTCTGCTTTTGATTCTGTCGACGGTTTCCGACTTTGTGCTGGGTCATTTTATCTACCACTCCAAAACCCCTCGGCTCAGGCGGATTTTTCTCTGGCTCAGCATCCTGGTCAATCTGGGTATGCTGGGTTACTTCAAATACACCAATTTCTTTATCGATTCCTGGAACGCAATTAGTGGAGGCGGCATTTCTACCATCGACCTTTTCCTGCCGGTGGGTATTTCCTTTTTCACCTTCCAGACAATGAGCTACAGCATTGACGTCTACCGCGGTAAGCTCCTGCCGGTAACCGAGCACGTGCACGATCTGCCCTCCTTTTTTCGAGCATTGATGGACTTTGGCTTTTTCGTCAGCTTTTTTCCTCAGCTGGTAGCCGGTCCAATCGTGCGGGCAGCTGATTTTATCCCGCAAATTCGGCAGCGCCTCGTATTGAAAGAGGCGGACATTAGTAAAGGGCTGCTACTCATTGCCGGCGGGTTATTCAAAAAAGCAGTCATCAGCGATTACATCAGCGTAAACTTTGTGGACCGGGTGTTTGAAAGTCCGGCCTTGTACTCCGGTTTCGAGAATCTAATGGCCTCTTACGGGTATGCGATCCAAATTTACTGCGACTTCTCCGGCTATTCGGATATGGCGATCGGGCTGGCCCTGCTGATGGGCTTTCAGCTGCCTGAGAATTTCCGCAAACCCTACCGGGCGCTTAGTATCCGCGATTTTTGGCGGCGCTGGCATATCTCCCTTTCTACCTGGTTGCGCGACTACCTCTACATATCGATGGGCGGCAACCGGCACAGCCGCCGGCGCACCTATTTGCATTTGATGGTCACCATGCTCCTGGGCGGACTTTGGCACGGACCGAGTTGGGTATTTATTGCCTGGGGCGGACTGCATGGCCTGGCATTAGCCATGGATCGCGGCAGTGAAGAATCGGGCAAACGCTTGGGCAACCCCGCGCTGCGCTCCCTACTGGTATTGATCACCGTGCACCTGATCACCCAGTTGGTTTTATGGACCCAGTTTCAGGGCGGGATTTACCTGGCCGAAACTTATCAACACTATACGCGTGGCAACTTTATGCTCCTTTCCATCTGGGTCTGTCTGTATGGGTTCGGCGGTTTATGGGATGCCATTGCCGAACGCCGGGGCCGACCGGGGTGTGCCCATCGTTTGATGAGCGGAATTTTTGTTTTTCACTTTGTCACCTTCTGCTGGATTTTCTTCCGGGCGGGTGCACTCAACAACCCGTTACCCCCCATGGAAACTGCCGGGGCTGTGCTGGGGCAACTTTTCGGCGCCTTTGAGCTGAGCATCATCCCTCAGGTGGCGGCCAGCTACGGGGCTGTATTCAGTCTTATCCTATTGGGTTTCGTTTTGCACTTTTTACCCGAAAACTGGCAATGGCGGGTCGAGCAAACCTTTTTACGACTGCCCCTACCCGCCAAGTCTTTCGTAATGGCTGGGGTAATCTGGATCGTCATCCAGACCGCCAGTTCGGACATTGTACCGTTTATTTATTTCCAGTTTTAACCGGAGGTGCGATCCTCTTCGAGGATGCCCAGATGCAGGATGCGTCCGCCGGTTTGGTTGATCGGGTTGACGCTTTTGCCGATCACGATTCCTTCCTCAGGGGCACGGTATTCCCGCACCTTGTCGCCGAATACGTCGCGTAGCGTAGCAATCAGCGCACCTTCGCGCACGATACTGCCCACCTCCGGATGGACGTTCAGGATACCACCGGTGTCGGTATAGATCCAATACGACGATTTGCAAACAATGGGGCTTTGTACAGCGGGTTCAATATCGGCCTCGTGTAACCCTAGGTAGGCCAGCAGATTATGAATGCCGGTGAGGCCGTTACGAATATGACCCCGCTGGAAAGTATTCGGGTTACCCACTTCCAGGGTCACCGCATGGATGCCGATAGCGCCCGCCGCACCGCGCAACGTGCCGTCCGAGGGCGGGTTGTGTACGATAATTTGTGCGTTTTGCAGCATCGCCATCTCGCGGGTAACCGGGTCGTGTAGGTCAGCCCGGATATAATAGGAGTTGACGCGCCCGAAGCTCGCAGTATGCAAATCGAGCAAGTAGTCGAACTGGTGCACAATGCGGTTGACGATGCGCCAGGCGTAAACTTGGCTCACGTTGCCGTCTTCGCGCCCGGGCATGATGTGGTTAAGGTCGACCCCATCAATAAAAAGGCGCTTATTGCGCAGTAGGGAAGGTATATTGACTACCGGCACCCCGACGATGCTGCCCTTCAAACTGTCTACATCGACCTCTTGGAAGAGCCGTTGGATCACGGGGATACCGTTAATTTCATTGCCGTGCACGGCGGCCGTCAGGCCCAGGGTAGGCCCATCGGTACGACCGCGGGCTACAATGATCGGCACATAAACCGGCAGCCCCATTCCATCGTTGACGAGGTGAAGCATGAACCGCCGGACTTGCCCCCGGGGCACCTGATCTAATCGCAGCTCCTCGATGGTAGCTGCGTCCTGACTATGCAGAATGAGATAATTTTCCATAAACATTTAGATTGATATGGCGCCATAATGCATCGGCAATTCGCTGCACGACCGGGAGACCATTAAGTCTTTCGGTTTGAATCAGCCCGCCCAGGCTCATGGTATTAATTTCGGATAAAATGCGCTGTCCGTTATCATCTTTCAGGGTGTCCAACCCAAATAAAACGATTCCTTTTGCTGCCATCACCGGCGCCAGCCGGTCGACCATCGAACGCTCTTCTTCCATCAAATCGGCAGCCACCGCCGATCCGCCTTGAGCAGCGTTGCATAACCACGACCCTGGTGCGGGCACGCGCAAGGAAGCGCCCATTACTTCGCCGTTGCAAACAATGATCCGTTTATCGCCCTCGGCCACGCCTGGTAAATAGCGCATGGCCAGGTATTCGATGGGAGCTTCCCCCAAATGTTGTACAAAGCTACGAAATGTGGTGCGTTGGTTGCCGACCCAAACGGTATCCACTTCAATTCGTACCACCCCTTTTCCGCCGTAATTATGCAGGGGTTTGAGCACGATCGGATAATCAGCCCGCAGTGCCTCGATGTCCGATATACACTGGCAAAGCTGCATGGGCGGGCAGAGCTCGGGAAACTGCAGGAGGTATGCCTTATTACTCGTTTCGCGAATGCCCGCCGGGTGATTGATAATAACCGCTTGGTCAAAGTGGGTTTCCAGAAAATCCCAGAATGCATCGAGCGTGGGGTGAGGTAGGCGAACTAGTATGGCCTGGTAATCGGCCGGGTCGACACGCCGGATGGGCGCATTGAAATACCTGCCGTCCCGGGTATAGCGAAAGCGATTGGTCACGGTAGTAACCCAAAGATGACCGCGATCTTCGCCCCGGAAAAAGCCGGCATTCCAGGGCAAGCTCCGGCTGGCTAAATCGATACGCGCACAACCGCAATGATTGCGCATCCTGCGCAGGAGTGGATAAATCGAGTTGGCATTGCTATGCGCTCCGTGCTCCGTGAGTACCAGTAGCTTGATCTTTTCCATAATCTGTGAGCCCTATGCCCCTATCCGGTGGCGATTTCGTCAAGCAGGGAAGCATCGTTATTGAGCGATTTAAACAGTCGCATGCGGAAGCGTCCCTGCTTATTCATGAGGGTCTGCGCCATTTGATCGATCGCAATGGTCGACAGCACCGTCTGAATGTAAGCCTCGATCAGGTCATCAAGGCCGATTCCTAATTTATTGAAGTCGCGCCGATCCATCAGGATCAAGCGGTTGGTATCGCTGCCCCAACTACCGTCAGGCATTTTGATCGACAGGTTCGTACCCAGAATATCCCAGGATTCGGAACCCGATTCAATGACATCCTCCAGTGGGTTAAGGGCCCTGCGCGCATAAATACAAAGGGGCCGGATGCCCTCCTCGGTCGAGTTCACCATCAGCCGCAGATCGGCCACGTGGGTTTTCCCTTTGGTATTCGGAATCGTACCAACGTGATAGAGCCGGCCGGCAGAAGAAATCGAACTCCATTGGTAATTTCCAATCAGGCTCTGCAGAATGAACCGGTCGTAGGGGAAGTCCATCTCCATAAATTTGGCTAATTCCTCTTCGTTAACGATGGTGAAAACGCCCTGCCCGGCATTGCTGTAAGGTACCTTCACCACTGCCTGGCCGCCCATTTTTTTAACCCACAAGGGGATTTCCTGTTTGCTGATATCCCAGATCGTCTCTGGCGTATTTATTTTCAAGCCGAAGGGTTCGATCTCAGCGTTGTACATGTCGTAGGCCTTTGCAGCCACCATTTTGTTGCGCCCCCCTGCCAGACAGGCCACCACCGGATTCAAGATACGGGTTTTGGTATGCAGTGGTATCCGGTTCCAAGGGCGCTGGGTAACGTAGCGGAAAGCTGCCCGAATGGGATGCCAATGCCCCCACTCGTCGCGTACTTCCATGACCCCCTCGGTAAAGCGAACCGGCGGATTGCGGTCTTTTTCGTAGAAGGGTACATAATAAACCGGCTCCTGGCTGATGTCCGCAATGACGGCCGCATAACCCGAAGCCTCCATCGGGTTTTTATCAAAAACCACCGCCAAACCGCCCTTTAGGCCCGGCCGCTTTTTGAGCAGGGTTCGAAAGGTGCGGTGGATCAGCCAATAGTAACTCCCCTGCTCCGAATTATCGTCGAGTAGCGGCATCGACTTTTGCCCCGAGGGGCAGGAGTTGTTTTCGATGACGACCATCTGCCGTTTACCACCCGCTGAGGTCACATTGAACAGATCAGCCCCGGCCCAGCGAAAGTACTTGCACCGGTAAGTGAGCACTTCGTGCATTTTGCTGGCATCTACCTTCGGGTGCAAATGACAGTAGCGGGAGACCATTCGCTCGCGACTCAGGTTCATAAAAAAATTCACCATGGGGTGAATCGTCGCGTTTAGTGCTTTCGGATACCAATGTCGATGCCCTTCAAACTCTCCCGGACGGATGATTTTTGTTGCCACGTTTCCTGTATTTGCTTGCAGTGTCAATTGCTGTGATGTTAAGAAAATTCCCGGAGAGATGGAATGTAGATCAAGGAAAATAGAATGCATTCAGCAATCGCAGGACCGATTTCATTTGTTTCGGATTGCCATTGCGGGTACGCATTTCAATTGCTGTACCGAACGGTATGTAGACGGGGCGTGCCGGTATTCCTCCAGTGCTGCTAAAGTATCCTGGTCGAGGAAAGTCCACAGCGGTTGTTCGAGGTACCAGAGCCGGTCGAGGGCCCGCCGCACCTGGCAATCCCACTGAGCGCCCAATAGGTCGAGATCGTCCGGTTGGACCGATCGCCGGCAATCCGGTGCACCGCACTGTACCGCCATCGGTTCTTGTAAATTGAAAAGCCCGTATTCATCGGTAATTTCTTCGCCCGGCAAGATATCGCGAGTGGCGATTTCGAATCCGTAACCGGTACTCATGGAATTACAATGGCAACAATGATTGACGTATTTCGCAAAATCCCAGCTGATAATTCGCACGCCTCTTTCGTCGATGTAAGAGTATTTATCGATGTGGGCCTGTAATGCCGGCGTATGCTGCGCATAAGCCGTAGGCGAAACCTCGATTTCTAAGGCATCCTTGACATAGACCATCGTGCCCATGGGAATAAAACTGGTTGCAAAAACCCCGTATCCCTTTTGCGCATTGATATACTGAATGGTTGTGGCAGGGTGAATCATCGACTCCGATTGACGGTTAATAATGGTAGATTGCGCTTGAACTAGAGCAAAGGGTCATCGTCACGCAACCAGCCGGTAAGACTGAAGCGCTCCCGGCGAGCCGCTAACACTTCGTGTTCAATGCGGTCGGAAGGAAAGCAGACCAATCGACCGCCTGACGGCAAAATATCAATAGCCTTCTCCCCACCGCCGGGCTGGGGAAGAAACAGCCGGAGTTGACCGCCGTCGGCCTCGGTCCACCCATCGTTGAGATAC
This sequence comes from uncultured Saprospiraceae bacterium, assembly GCA_964530825.1. Classification (GTDB taxonomy): domain Bacteria; phylum Bacteroidota; class Bacteroidia; order Chitinophagales; family Saprospiraceae; genus CAZHCA01. The sequence goes on along the minus strand of CAZHCA010000025.1, from coordinate 17,725 downwards.
AAGATGAAAGAAAATTTACGGGATTGATCATGCTTAAAGATATCGAGGTGGCGGCGGTAAAATGCGCCGACCGGATACACTGCAAAATGTAACTCCGCCCGCTTGATCGCTAAGAAACACAGGCGATTCAAAAACCTAATCAGCTGATCGATTTGACTCCAAAAGCGCTTCCATTCGTCGGCAGGCTGGCCGCGCTCTAACCACTGGATGCGGTCGCCCCGCACCCGGTCCAGTTTCTGAAAATCCTCACCGGTGCCGATCCCCGCACGGTGAAAAGCGCCAACCTGGTATTGTTGCTGCGCTTCTTTCCTTAGAAAAGCCAGTAGTTCGGGGGAGAGAAAATGATCGATCACCCCGTAGTCCTGCTCCATCAGAGCCTCCGCGAGTCGCGGAAAAGCGTTTTGTTTTTCAATCCAGCTCGTCATTCCAATCCGGCGTGCGCCGGTATTAAGTGTTGGTGAAAAGAATTGAGCGTAAACAAAGGCGAGAATTCTGAATAAATTCTGAATTTTGAGGTATGCGTAACATTTTTCTTCCTTGCTGTCATCCGCCTAGTGCGGTCGGGAGTATAAATTTTGGATTATGAAAGCCTTATGCATTGACGCCGACCCGGTTTCTGCCAAAAGACTGAACCGCTTGTTCGGGCGGGCCGAAGCCATAATCGAGTCGGTAGCCAGTTACAAAGAAGCCTACCGCAGGCTGATCAATTACGATTATGACATCGTTGTATTGGAACCTGCTTTAGCCGATGGAGAGGGGCTCCATTTACTCGCCCCCATTCACCGGAACAGCCCCCAGACGGGGATTTTTGTACTGTCGACGCGCTCTACCCCTGAGGAAAGAGTGCAAGGCCTGGAAGCCGGAGCGGACGACTATCTAGCCAAACCTGGCTACGACCAGGAAATTCGCGCCCGCATCAGGGCGATACTGCGGCGCCGTTCGGGCCTTCATTACCAAAAGGCATTACACCTGGGCAGAATGATTATCAAGCTGGATGAGCGCAGCGTACGGATCGACGAACAATACGTAAGGCTAACCAAAATAGAGTATGATATTTTGCTTTATTTGGCACGCAACAAAAACCGAATCGTTACGAAAGAAAGCCTAGCTGAATACATCTGGGGAAATTACGCTGAAGAAGCCACCTCGTACGACTTCCTCTACGCCCATTTAAAAAATTTAAGAAAGAAACTTGCCGGTTGCCAGGCACAGGGTTTTGTGAAAACAGTCTACGGCGTAGGTTATAAATTTAACGAGCATGCCTGAAGCAGTTCCGAATACAGCAAACCTAAAGCAAACGCTTAGGATTATAATTGCGGCAATAATCATTAATAAAGCCTCTGTACATGAAAGTAGAACTCCGCAATCTGCGGTTCGAGGACTATTTAGGACTCAACGAAGCACTCGATAAGGCTTACAACAGTATTGGTGGAGACGAATGGGCCTGGAAACCCCATGAAATCCAGAAGCTGCTCGATCTTTTTCCGGAGGGTCAGCTTTGCGTGATCGTTGACGATCGAGTTGCCGGGGTAGCCCTGTCGATCATTATCGACTCGCGCAAATTCACCGATGCACATACCTACGAAGAAATAACGGGCAATTACAAATTCCATACCCACGACCCGAAGGGCGATGTTCTCTATGGAATCGAATTATTTGTACACCCCGAATTTCGGGGATTGCGGCTGGGCCGGCGCCTGTACGATGCCCGCAAAGAATTGTGCGAAGGGCTGAACCTGCGTTCGATTATGGCCGGTGGGCGTATCCCCAATTACCAAAATTACGCCCAGGAGCTGACGCCACGTCAGTACATCGACAAAGTGCGGCTGCGAGAAATTTTTGACCCGACACTCACCTTTCAGATGGCCAATGATTTCCACGTCAAGAAGGTGCTGCGCGGCTATCTGCCCGGCGACATTGAGTCGCGCGAATACGCTACACTCCTGGAGTGGAATAATATTTACTACCAAGAAAAAGAGCAACTTTTCAATGCCCCGAAGGAGGTGGTGCGCGTGGGATTAGTACAATGGCAAATGCGCCTGTTTCCCGATTTCACCGCGCTGCTCAACCAGGTGGAATACTTCGTCGATGCAGTGAGCGACTATCAGTCGGATTTTATTCTGTTCCCAGAGTTTTTCAATGCCCCGCTCATGGCCGAATTCAATCATCTGGGTGAGGCCAAAGCGATTCGCGAATTGGCTACTTTCACCGAGCAGTTGCGGGATAAATTTATCGAGTATGCGCTGGCCTACAACGTCAATATTATCACCGGCAGCATGCCTATTGTTATTGACGGTAGCCTGAAGAACATTGCCTATCTGTGTCGGCGCGACGGCAGTTGGGACTATTATTACAAGATTCATATCACCCCGTCGGAATCGAATGCCTGGGGCATGGTCGGGGGCGACCGGTTGAAAGTATTCGATACCGATGCCGGCCGAATCGGCATCCTGATCTGCTACGATGTAGAATTCCCGGAGCTATCGCGCATCTACGCAGAGCAGGGCCTGCAGATCCTGTTCGTGCCTTTCCTGACGGATACACAGAATGGGTACAACCGGGTGCGGATCTGCGCCCAGGCGCGAGCAGTAGAAAATGAGTGCTACGTGGCCATCGCCGGTTGTGTAGGCAACCTACCGAGGGTGAATAACATGGACATCCAGTACGCTCAGTCGGCGATTTTTACCCCTTCGGATTTCGCTTTTCCCAACAATGCGATCAAAGCCGAATGTACGCCAAACACCGAAATGACCTTGCTGGCCGATATTAATTTAGAGCTGCTCAAAGAACTTCACGAGTACGGTAGTGTTAAAAACCTTAAAGATAGAAGAACGGACTTTTATGAAATAATTTTAAAGAAGTAGCGTACTACAACAAAAATTATTCTAGTTTTTTCCATATTATTAAACGATCAAACATGCGGAAGATTACATTCCGTTCAGTATCCCCTGAACATCAAGAAGAATTCTTAGGTGAGGAAATGAAGCCTTACGTGGCGTACCCCGAAGACCAAATCGAAAATTTCGCTCCCGGGCAGACCGAAGCAACCCAACCGGTCGGCGAACCGGTAGTCGAAGAAAAGATGATTACGACTAAACCCGCCAAGGCGGGTAGCCGATGGAAATTTTTTCGATCGTAAATGAGTAGAATTCCTCCGGGATTCCGCTTATTTTTCCAACGAATCTGATTCAAAAAGAACTATGGCGGATAATTCGGTTGTACGTTATTCAGATGAAGATCTGGCCTTTTTCAAAGACCTTATTGACAGCAAACTTGAAAAAGCGCGCGATCACCTCGGGCAGCTTCAGGAACAGGTCCTGGAAATCACGGAAAACACCAGCGATGAGCACGGTGGCGACTGGGTCGACGACAGCAGCATCAACAACGACGTAGAGATGCTCAACAATATGGCCATACGCCAGCGCAAGCATATCCAGGATTTGGAAAATGCCTTGGTGCGCATCCGTAACAAAACCTACGGCATCTGTACGGTTACCGGCGAATTGATCGACAAAAAGCGGTTGATAGCCGTTCCGACCACTACCAAGAGTTTGGCGGCAAAAACACAGGCCGCAACCCCGAGCCGGCCCGTAAGAAAAGAACAGCAAAAATCCGGGCAGGAAAAACCCAAGCGCAAAAAAAATTCTCCTAAAGACAAAGTCATCATCAGTAAGGTCGTTCGGCCGGCCAAACCCAAAGATGAGCACGCCTCGCCTATCGCCGACGAAGACGATGTGGAGGAATCCGATGACTTTGACACCAACCCAAACGGGCTGTTCGATGATTCCGACCTCCATTTTTCCGACCTGGGAGATGACGAACTCGATAATTACACCGAAGAAGATGATATCACCTCCCAAAGCGACGAAGATGACGAAGAAGACAGATCCTAAAGTACTGTAAGCGCGACTGTTAGTTCCGCTCGACTTCCGGACTACAAGCAGGGCTTCACGATTCATGCGGGAAGCCCTGCTTTTTTATCAACCATTTGCCTTTCTTAGCGTTATCTGTTTAGAAAGTTGCTATAAAAACTATTGTTAAAGCAATAGTAGGTGTAATGACCCACCTTTTTCACTGAACGACCGCCTCTTTGTCCATGCTCAAATCCCGGACAAGCGGTTCACCCGGACATCCCTTCGGGCTCGATTATGTATCCCAGGTTGTCCTGCACATTGGATGACTTACAAGAATGGCCTTTTCTAAAACGGCTTTCCCTGCGTTTGCCGTTCAAAGCGTGGGGTCCCGCACCCCAGTAGAAGGATGAGGTACGTAAAGCCTTTTCGCTAACCGATAAATATTATTGCTATGAATAAATATCTAACCTACACCCTGCGAAACTTTCGCGACATTCCCCAGGTAGCACGTTACCTGAACGAGGAAGAAAAATTTGCGATTGAAGTGGTAGGACATGTTTTGCCTTTCAAGGCTAACAACTACGTTGTTGAGCAGCTCATCGATTGGGAAAATTACGAGCGCGACCCCATCTATATACTCACCTTTCCTCAGCATGACATGCTATCCCCCAACCATTTCTCGGAAATGGCCGCTGCCTTGCGTAGCGGAGCTAGCAAAGGCGAACTCAAGCTCATCGCCAACAAAATACGAATGGAGCTGAACCCGCACCCAGCCGGTCAGCTCGAGCAGAACGTGCCCCACATCGAGGATACCGCACTTACAGGCGTACAGCACAAATACCGCGAGACCATGCTTTTCTTCCCCAGCCAGGGGCAGACCTGCCATGCCTACTGTACTTTTTGCTTTCGCTGGCCGCAATTTGTCGGGATGAACGATCTCAAATTCGCCATGCGCGATGTGGAGCTAATCATCAAATACCTGCGCCAACATCCGGAGGTGACGGATATCCTGTTTACCGGAGGCGACCCAATGATCATGAAGACTAAAATTATCCGTACTTACGTGGAGGCGCTTTTGCAAGCAGACCTACCCCGCCTGCGAACCATTCGCTTTGGTACCAAAGCGTTGGGATACTGGCCGCAGCGCTTCACGACTGATGCCGACGCCGACGATTTATTGCGTCTGTTCGAAGAGGCGCAGGCTGCGGGACTGCATATTGCTTTTATGGCTCACTTCAACCACGGCCGTGAGCTCGAGACCAAGGAAGTACACCGCGCCATCGAACGCGTGCGCAATACCGGTGCAGTCATCCGCACCCAATCGCCAGTCATGCGCGGCATCAATGACAGCGCAGCCGTCTGGGCCGACATGTGGCAAAAACAGGTGGAACTGGGCTGCGTGCCTTACTACTTTTTCGTAGCCCGCGATACGGGTGCGCAGGATTATTTCGCTGTGCCGCTGGAACGTGCCTGGCATCTATTCCGGGATGCCTACCAGCAGGTAAGCGGCATTGCCCGTACCGTTCGCGGCCCCTCCATGTCAGCAGGCCCTGGAAAGGTGCACATCCTGGGGGTTTCTGAAGTCCAAGGCCAAAAAGTTTTTGTACTACAGTTTCTGCAGGGCCGCAACCCCGACTGGGTTTGCCGCCCCTTCTTTGCAAAATACCACCCCGATGCGATCTGGCTCGACGAATTAGAACCCGCTTTCGGGGCGGACCAGTTCTTCTTCGAGACCGAATACCCTATACAGCGTAAGCAAACCGTCAAGGGGCGCAACCGGGTGGGACCGGCACCGGCGGTAGCCTGATCAATCGGTTGCGGGCAATAATATTGCGGTCGGGAAATATATTTCCCTGGACCGCATATTGGTTTTTTACTATCTTTGGGATTCTTTTTAATGGGTAGCACATTTTTCAGATTAATTCGTAAAAAACCTATGCTGATTATTGAAGTTAAAGACGGCGAAAACATTGACAAGGCGCTGAAACGTTACAAGCGCAAGTATCAAAATGCCGGCATGATTAAGGAGTTGCGCAAGCGCCGCGAGTTCACTAAACCATCCGTACGCCGTCGTAACGAGCGATTGAAAGCACAATACCGCGATAGAATCCGCGCTACCATGGAGGCCTGACTCCCAAGTGCTCTTCCAGGCTGTCCTTCCTGAATTTATTATCTTCCCGTATGTCGAAGCGAAAAAACATCCGGGTAGATCTCAATCTGAACATCCGCGGATTGAAGAAATCTGCCACCCTGGCCATCAATGAAAAGTCGCGACAACTTCAGTGGGAGGGCAAAAAGGTGTACAAACTCGGATTCGGGCAATCTCCCTTTCCTGTTCCGTTACCGGTTGTAGAGGCCCTGCGCCAGCACGCCAACGAAAAAGACTACCTGGCCGTGAAAGGTCTGCCGGAACTGCGGCGAGCTATTGCCGAATTTTACCGACGGCGACAGCATATGGCATGCACAGCCGAAGACGTGCTCATTGGTCCTGGCTCGAAAGAATTACTTTTTATCCTGCAACTGGTTTATTATGGCGACCTGGTCATTCCCACGCCTAGTTGGGTTTCGTACTCGCCCCAGGCTCAAATCATCGGCCGGCGCGTGAATTGGGTCCGCACCCACCAGGAGAACGACTGGCGGATCAGCCCCGAAGAACTGGAAAACATCTGCGCAGTCGATCCGGAGCGTCCGCGCATCCTGATCCTCAATTATCCAGCCAATCCTACCGGGACTACCTACACCACCGAAAAGCTGAAAAAGCTGGCCGAAGTCGCCCGTCGTTATAAAGTGATCTTGCTGTCGGATGAAATTTACGGCGAGTTGCACCACTCGGGGAAGCATGTCTCTATTGCTCGGTTCTATCCGGAAGGTACCATCATCAGTAGCGGCCTATCGAAATGGTGTGGGGCCGGCGGTTGGCGATTGGGCATGTTTATTTTTCCTCCCTCCATGCAATGGCTCCTGGAGGCCATGTCAGTCGTAGCGAGCGAAACGTTCACTTCGACCAGCGCACCGATCCAGTACGCGGCAGTGGCGGCATTTCAGGACGATCCGGCCATTGATGCCTACCTGGCCGACGCCCAGCGCATTTTGCGTACTATCGGAAAAGACCTGCACGGCCGACTGCACGAGATGGGAGTCTACGCGCCAAAACCACAGGGCGGCTTCTATCTCTTTCCCAATTTTAACCAGCACAAAGAAAGGTTGCTGGCACGCGGCATCCGCACTAGCGAAGACCTCTGCGATCAACTACTTCGCGATACGGGTGTGGCCCTGCTGCCGAGTTACGATTTCGGCCGGCCCTCCGAAGAACTTACCGCACGGCTTTCGTACGTGGATTTCGACGGGGCGCAGGCGCTGAAAACGGCCGCACAGCGTTACCCGGAACGGCCGCTTACCGGCAAGTTTATGGAGCTGTGTTGTACCGACTTATTGGAAGCAACGGATGCCATCGGCAATTGGCTCAGCAAAACCTGAAGAAAGGATGAAATGGCAGCCTACTGCACAAGCCGGACAGCTGCCATCTGTGGGTATCTCACGTCAAAGATTTTCTCTAAAGGCTTCTAAACCATTCCTGAAATTTTTCGCCTAGGACGGGTACCGGCTTTTTCTCTCCCTGAACAGCACTGACCAGACCGATGACCCACAACACAAGGGTTCCCAGAATGATAACGATGTACAGGATTTGCCCCAGAATGGGAATGATGTTCAAAAAAGACCCAACAATGGCCAGAAGCGTGATCCCTAGTGCCTGGCGGATGTGGAAAGAACCAAGATCCGATTTCGGGTTGTTGAGCACAATCGCAATAATCAGACCGATGAGGGTGATGTAAGATACGATCGCCACGACTTTTGGATCGGTACCGGTTTGGGTTGGATTAGGATTATCCATGGTAGCTGATAGTTTAAGTTGAAAAGTATGGTGCGCTGTCAAATTAGCGATTTGCACCTGCAAGTGCATTAACTCTATGCTAATTTTTAACATTTTCGCAACTATTGAGAAATGTACTTTTTTTGAAGCAAAAAGTCACACCCGTTCGACTATTCCTGCCAAATTGTAGACAGATTTGACATTGATCACCCTAGCTACCTGAAAATCATCATTGTCCAGAGCTCTAAAAATCAATAGCTTAATAAGCGTAAGCCGAGGTGTACGCAACCCATACCTTCACCTATTAAAATTAAAGGCTATGGCAAAAAGGGTCCTGATCATTGGCGGCGGCGTAGCCGGATTATCCGCCGGAGCTTACCTCCAAATGAACGGCTACCATACGGAAATCTTCGAAGCCCAGCACGTGGCCGGCGGGGTTTGTACCGCCTGGGACCGGCAAGATTACACCATTGACCCATGTATACACTGGCTGGTCGGTACGCAACCGGGCAGCGAATTATACCGCCGCTGGAATGAACTCTTACCGATGGACGAATTCGAATTCGTCCGCCACGACAGCTTCGGGCACGTACGGGACGAGCAGGGACGGGAAATTTGCATTTTCAACGATGTAGACCGTCTCGAGGCGGAATTATCCGAAAAAGCACCGGAAGACCGCCATGCCATCCACCAGATGACCCGCGCCATCCGCAAACTTAGTCGCTTCGAGATGGACTCGGAGAAAACCTGGGAGGTCATGTCTTGGTGGGAGCGCCTCTGGATGATCGGTAAAATGTTGCCCTTTTTCCCCTTATTCGCACGCTATACCCGTTTCGATCACCGGCAATACGCGCAGAAGTTTAAAAATCCGTTACTGCAGAGAACCATTCAAAGCCTTTTCGACCCAGATACGACGGTACTGTTCAGTTTGATCACCCTGGCCTGGATGCACCGGGGAGATTGCGGGTATCCCGTAGGCGGATCCAGAAAGTTCACTCAAGCCCTCGTCGACCGCTACAATGGGCTGGGGGGAAAAATTCATTACCACGCTCCGGTGGTAGAGATCCTGCGGGAAAACCACCAAGCCAACGGCCTGCGTCTTCAGGACGGCCGCACCTACTTCGCTGACTACATTATTTCGGCAGCCGACCTCCAAACCACAGTGTACCGCTTGCTGCAAGGCCATTACCGCGATCCGGCTTACGAAAAGTTTTTCAACAGTCACCCTACCTTTCCTTCTTTGGTGTTTGTGGCTTACGGCGTACCCCGGCCACTGGATCACCTGCCCCACATGGTGGTGCTCCCATCACACCCACCGCTGGTGATCGACCCCGAGACGGCTGTTGATGAGATCCCCCTCCGTATCCATCACTTTGATCCTACTTTGGCACCGCAGGGCAAATCCCTGGTTACAACGATGCTGCCTACCCGAAACTATACCTACTGGACCCAATTAAAAGAGACAGCGCCCAGGCGATACTGGGAAGAAAAAGAACGAATTGCCAATACCCTATGGGAGCAATTGCAAGAAGCCCTTCCCGATCTGGGTAACGAAACTGAAATGATCGATGTGGCCACCCCCTCGACCTTTCTGAACTTTACCAAAAACTGGAGGGGCAGCTACGAGGGGTGGGTGATGACGCCACAGGCCGCCTTCCAGCAATTACCTTCCCGGATTCGCGGCATTGACCGGCTTTATCTGTGCGGCCACTGGGTTGCTGTAGGGGGTGGCCTTCCCGCCGTGATGCTCTCGGGGCGCGGCGTTGCGCAACAAATTTGCCAACGCGATGGGCGTAACTTCCACACCAGCTTCGCCAGCGGTATGGCCATTGACAAAGAGAAAACAAAAGTTTAATCCTGGGTTAATCCAAATCTTATTTGGCAAGAAGATTTCCTGTTGACGAACAGGCGCTCTTAATCGATCGTGGCCCCAATTTTTGTCGACCAACATCCCTTGGCGCCAAATTAGCTGCCAGTATTGGGTACTGGAACTAGATCCTGCTTTTTAGTCGTTTTGTCGATAAACGGTAGGCACCCATGAACGATTCATCCGGGCTGGTCGAGGCCATGCATTTTTAACTTGAATTAGTTTGAAAGAGCCTGCATCTTTGTATTGTACCAAATAAAAATCTGGTTCCTTAAATTATGAAACCTTATTCCAAAATTTTATTTCTCTTGTTGATCCTTATTGGTTCCGCTCAGCATCTGACGGGGCAAGAAGTCATCCAAGGGAATAACGATCCGACGCCCAAGAAGAAAAAGGCAGCCTATGAGTTACAGCAGGACTGGCACAGCTTCCAGCAGAAAGCTGCAGAATTGGGCCCCACTGCCTCTTTAGCCGAGCGCCGACAGCTAGAGCAGGAATACAACAACCTCATCGACCGGATCGATGAGCAGTTTCACAGCGGTCCACAGGTCCGTGATTCCAGCACGGCCACGGGCAGTGCTACTATTTCCAGAAACGATCAATCACAAGCCACCAACATCCAATAAGCCTCAGCCTTTTTTAAAACTTGCCCCAGCAAGCCATGCATGCCACCTTCAGGTGGCATGCATGGCTCTCTTCCTCAGATTTTTATACTTTACCATTATTTTTTTTCGTTCCGCCTGAATTTTTTCCGGGCACCGCACTTTTTTTCCGATTAGATTTGCATCACCGAACAACGAATTCGCAGACCTCGATCTCCATCAGATATTGAAAACACAAGGCTAATCAGCGCACAAAACCGTAAACTTTCGCCAAGCTTACGGTATAAATTTCTTTGCCTTTAACCAGTATTTACTGCGGAGGACGCTACGGTCGTAACTTCGAATCGGTGCATGGTACTCATTTTAAAATCCGGAACTGGTTTAAGCGAATTGATCTGGGCTGCAGACGATGCCAAGCCGTCAGAGCTACCGGCGAGATACTTTTTTGAGTTCCTCAACCGAATGCAAAAAAGAGAAACCCGGTAGAAGCAGGCGACCGGGCTACTGTCCAGCTTAAAGCGTTTAAGTAAGTTCCCTGTACAAGAAGGAGGTTGACATGTTTACACGGGAGCAAATGCTAATCGCACTGTCTTTTTTTGTTGTCTACGTCGTCTGGGGGTCTACCTATTTAGCTAATTGGTTAATCATCCAAGATGTGCCTCCTTTTCTGGCGGTTGGCAGCCGTTTTGCGACAGCTGGTGTATTACTCCTGGGCTTTGCCCGCCTGCGTGGCCATTCGTGGCCGACATTTCGCGAGTGGAACAGTACCTTTATTGCCGGTTTTTTGTTATTGACTATCGGTGTAGGAGGGGTGGTATGGGCCCAACAGTTTGTCGACTCGGGCCTCACCGCTTTATTGGTTTCATCTGAGCCTATTGTGGTTGTCTTTCTGCTCTGGTTTATTCGCAATCGAAAACCTACCTCCATGCAGGTTTTGGGGCTAAGCTTGGGTATTCTAGGCATGTGGCTGCTCGTCGGACAAGATGGGCTTTTTGTAGAGGGGACGGCGCCCTTCGGATTGGCCGCAATTGCGCTAAGCATCTTCACCTGGGCTTATGCCTCCGTCAAACTGCCCCAGTACCAGCTACCCAAGTCAAACCTCATGAGTACGGCTGGCCAGATGCTCATGGGTGGTGCTACGCTTTTAGTGTTTGGCCTATTAAGCGGAGAGACAAAACGATTGGATATATCCAGTATCGGCACGGTTACCATTTTCACCTGGATCTACCTAATAACTTTTGGCTCCATCCTCACCTTCACCTGTTTCAATTATTTGTTGTCAAAAGTTTCGACGGAAAAGGTCGCATCGGCCAATTATGTCAATCCGGTAATTGCGATGTGGCTGGGATGGGCGATCAATAACGAGCTGCTGACCCGGCAATCGTGGTTAGCCGCATTAGTTTTGTTATCTGGCGTTTTTTTCATCAATATTCCACGCGCCCTGAGTCGTCGGCGCGGTATCCCCCGCCGCAAACGTCCGGTGATTCAGTGGCGGCGGTTCCAGGCCCAGCCGATCAGAAACACCATTAGGATGCCCAGGAAAAAATAGGGCACGTATTGCTGGAGTTGTTCGATGCGCTCCAGCAACCACTCGGCAAAAAAATAACCAAGCGTGCCATAAACACCAATCCATAACAATGTACTTACAAAGCTAAAGACTGCAAATTTTCGTAAGGAAATGCGCTTGCTGAGCCCGAAGAGAACGGGTAATACGATGCGGAACCCATAGATAAACCGGTAGAGCAACAACAGTATAGTAGCGTTGGCGAATACTACACCTTCCATCCGCTCGAAACGGGGCTTGAGCCGGGGAAAGCGCTCGATGTAACGAGCCCCCGTACGGCGGCCGGCCAAAAAAAACGTCCAGTCGGCGGCCAGAGTCCCCAGGCCGAAGGCCAAAAGAACGCCGAAAAAATTAAGATAGCCAGCCACGGCCGCCTGAATAGCAGCAAGTAATAAGATCTCGCCCTCTAAAAAGGCACCTAGAAAGGCGCCCAAGTACCCCAAAGATTCTATCCAGTCTGGCATGCCCGCTTATTGTGGATTAAAAGTAGAATCCTTTGTAAGATTCCCGCATTAACCACGAATTAATTTTTCAAAGGATTACGAATACAAGGCTTGCGCAGTTTTTTTTTACAGAAAGCATTGCAAATCCGCATAAACAGCACTATAATTTTTAAAAACTAAAAAACAGTTACTTACGAAACAATATCACCTAAATTCTTTCTGCCCTGCCTTCAATAACTTCGAAATACTTTCTGCACGAACTAATTACTTTCCGTATATTTCCCTTAACTACATTAAATTAAAAGGAACAGCCATGGAATCACCTGTAGAACAACAATTCGGGCTTACCCCGACCGAAATCCGGGAATCGGATCATTACCAAATGGAGTATGTCCACGGATTTGTGGAGAAATGGGACGAACTCATTGATTGGGAGGCGCGCGAGAAGGGCGAGGACAACTTTTTCATCAAGGAGTTAAAAAAGCGAAACAAACGGCGGATTTTGGATACGGCCACTGGCACCGGCTACCACTCCGTAAAACTTATGCAAGCCGGTTTCGACGTGGTGAGTGTAGACGGCAGCCCCGTTATGTTGGCCAAAGCCTTTGAAAATGCCCGCAAGCGGGGTCACATTATGCGTGCGGTGCACGCCGATTGGCGCTGGCTCAACCGCGACCTGCGCGGCCGTTACGATGCTGCTATTTGCCTGGGCAACTCTTTTACCCACCTATTTGACGAAAACGACCGCCGTAAAACGCTGGCAGAGTTTTATTCAGCACTGGCGCATGACGGCATTCTCATTCTCGACCAACGCAATTACGACAGCATCCTTGACCATGGCTTTGACTGCAAACACATTTACTACTATGCCGGCAAAAACGTCAAGGCCGAACCCGAACACATAGACGAAGGGCTGGCTCGCTTTCGCTACGAGTTTGCCGACGAATCAGTCTACCACCTCAATATGTACCCATTGCGCAAAGATTACGTACGCAACCTCCTCTACGAGGTAGGCTTCCAACGCGTGACGACTTACGGCGACTTTCAAGAGACCTTCAAAACCGCCGAGCCAGACTTTTTCATCCATATCGCGGAGAAATCCTATCACCAAAAATCGCCAGTCGATGGACTCTAATAATCTAGTAGATATTACGCGCAACTACTACGACAGCCACGAAGCCGATAATTTTTACTTCCACATTTGGGGCGGAGAAGACATTCACGTTGGATTATACGAATCGGAACAGACCCCCATTCGCGAAGCCAGTCGCCAGACCGTCGCCCGTATGGCCGAACACTTACCTTTGGAGCAGGACCTCCAGGTGTTGGACATCGGCGCTGGCTACGGTGGATCGGCTCGCTACCTGGCTACCGAATACGACTGTCCGGTTTGCTGCCTCAACCTAAGTGAAACCGAAAACCGCCGCAACCGGGAGAAAAACCTCGAACAGGGGCTTGCCGGGCGCATCGAAGTGCACACCGGCAATTTTGAAAGCTTGCCTTTCGCCAATTCCTCCTACGATGTCGTCTGGTGCCAAGACGCCATCCTGCACAGCGGCCGGAAAGACCGGGTATTTGCTGAAGTGGACCGGGTATTGCGCCACGGGGGCCACTTCATCTTCACCGATCCCATGCAGGCCGACGACTGCCCGGAGGGCGTACTGCAACCCGTACTGGATCGCATTCATCTGGAAGAAATGGGCTCTGTAAAAAAATACCGATCCTTTGCCGCCGACCTGGGCTGGAAGGAGCTATACATCGAAGAAATGCCGCACCAGCTAGTCAACCACTACAGCAGCGTATTGCACGCCGTGGTGCGCCAGTACGACGAAATCGTACGCCACTGCAGCCAGTCGTATATCGACCGCATGCGGCGCGGCCTGCAGCACTGGATTGAAGCAGGCGAGCAAGGGTATCTCAACTGGGGTATTTTGCACTTTCAGAAGCCTTAAACTAGCCCACACCTAACCCCCGCTTACTCGAGGTTGGGGGTGGGATCATCGGGGCTGGCGAAATTGAGTTGGAATCCGATCCGCTTGTGGGGTTCATCATCATCGTAATCCTCCCAGGTCGTGATTTCGGTAATGAATTCTTCTACATGGCGTAGGCAGAAAGCCTCATTTAGCTCTTCGGGCCGGTAGATGGCAACCGTTTTAGGGGGCCGGGGTTGTCCATACCCCTCAATGAAGGGGAAATTGATCAGCACAATAATTTTTCCGTTGAATAGCTGCTGGTCACTAGCGAACCATTATGCTTGATCAGGTCCCGGCCTTTAGGCTGGTAGTCCCAACTTTGCCGACGAAAAGGAAGAACTGCACATGCCCGACGAATGGAGACGCGGTAGTAATCTAAGAGAAACGTGACCAGCTTGCGCATTTGCCGGGTCGCTAGAGCTTTTTTTTAATGACATCCTGAAGCATCTGCTTATCCAGACTTAAATCCGCTACAAGCTTTTTAAGCTGCCTGTTCTCTTCTTCCAGCTGCCGTAGACGACGCAACTCGGATACTCCAAGCCCACCGTACTTTTTCTTCCAGTTGTAAAAAGTGCCTTTAGCAATACCCAATTCGCGGCAAATGTCATCCACGGAGCGGCCCGATTCGTTTTCCTTAATCGCCTTAACGATCTGCGTTTCGCTGTACTTTAATTTTTTCATAGCAACTTAAAGTTACCAGTTTTTCAACTTTTAAGTTGCCCGATTTTTGGGGAAGGCTACATTTCTGCAATCGTGCCGATTGAAATATCAACGATTGCTCCTTCAAATCCGAAATAAGGTGGAAGTACGGTTATAAAAATCCACGCATAAAAGCTGTAAGCGAACACTTGAAAAATGCTGTTCAAAGCTACCAATCCTGCTCCGTATTCGCTACTTCCTTCTGCAAGGTCGTTCCAAACCAAAACCATTGCAATGCAACGAGCCAAACCAATTAGAATTAAACCGACCATATATTCGGGATAATCACGTAAAAATGCAATTGCCAAAACAAACATTAAAACAGGACCAATTATCCAATTGAGGATTAAAGAAATGGAAAGGATTTTGGTATTTCTAAAAACTTTTGGCAATAATGAATAATTGACATTTGCCAAAGGTGGATACATCATTAAAACCAAACCAATTGCGATAGGAATATTGGTTGTTCCACTACTAAATGAGTTTATGTATTCTGGTAATGTTGGAATAAAATACCCAAGACCAACTCCAATTGCCATTGCTAAAAAAATCCACAAGGTTAGGTTCTTATCTAAAAAACTCAATTTTTTCACACTATTTAATTCTCATTTGTTAGTTCACCATAGCTATCAGCGTTAAATAATCCATTGAGTTCATCAAGATTATTGGGCTTTATCTTTATCAGCCAACCATTAGAATAAGGTTCTTTGTTTACTTCTTCAGGGCTAACGTTAATACCATCATTTATTTCAATAATTTCACCAGAAATTGGCATAAACAAATCACTTACAGTTTTAAGTGCCTCAATTGAGCCGAAAATTTCATCTTGCTCAAACTCATCGCCAAAGTTGGGCAAATCCACATAAACTATTTCGCCTAATTGGCTTTGGGCAAAATCCGAAATACCTACGATGCCTATTTCGTTTTCAATTTTTACCCAAGTATGTTCTTTTGAATATTTCAAATTTTTTGGAAAGTTCATAGTTGTAGATTTTAATATCCGTTTCTTAAATTATCTGCGTAAGCATTGGGCAAAATACTATCTTCCACAGCTTTTGCAGCCTTCTCAACGTCATAATCAAACCTTACAAACTCAACTTGGATTGCGTTTCTATCAGTTATTGACGTATCTTGGTTAACTGTTAAGATTACATAACCTCCTCTGTTATCTTTATCTTTTGGCTTACCTACAGAACCGATGTTTATTGCGTGTCTAAAGCGTTGTTGTTCCTCATTATCAGACTTTAATATTCTGTGATAAGGTTTATGGGTATGTCCAAAACACATTACATCTGCGTCAGCCTGTTCCATTATGCGCAGCATACTTTTTTCTGCTCTATCCTCAAATAGGTATTCGTTAATACGTCTTGGACTTCCGTGAACAAAAAGTACATTGAATTTATCCTCGTTCAATTGAAACTCTAATTTGATATGTGCAGGTAATGTCCTTAAATACTTTCGGTTATTGTCGTTTACTAATTGATTCGTCAATGATATTGAAACCGAACCATTGGCTTTTTCTTCATCTGTTTTGTATGCACAACCGCAGTCGTCACTACTTCTACCAATACCAAAATCGTAGTTGCCAGCTATTGTTGGTATGTGTCGTTTTCTAATTTCTTCAATGACTTCATTTGGCCAAATATTATAGCCTACCAAGTCGCCAAGACAATACATTGCGTCAACGTCTTTGTTTTCTAAATCCTTAAAATGGGCTTCCAAAGCTGGAAGATTTGCGTGGATATCACTAAATAATGCAATTTTCACTTTGTAAATTTTTTGGATTTAACAGCAACCACTATTTGGGTCACAACTTTGTGGTTGTAATTCTGATAATTTTACTTTTGGTTTATCCATAGGAATCCCGCATTTGTCTTTTGCCAGACAGTCAGTTTGCTTATTGGTTAACAGAAAGTCTTTTCCATTAAAATCAAGCCCAAATTTCCCTATAGTATCTCCTTGATATTCTACTTCTATTTCTAAATCTGGAATATTCAGTACTTTTTCAGAAAGTTCAATAATGTTCAGTAGTTTTTCTGGATGTAATCTGTGGTCATAGTCGTTTGCATTCCAAAGTTGAAAGTTTACAACCTCCTCGTTTCTCACCGTTCCACCACAGTCGATAAAATGTTTTGTGATTTTACCAACTTCTGTAACGTGAAAGTGATTTGGAACTAATTCTCCGTTTGGTAATTGAAAACCTATAATTTCCAATTCTTTTAATACTGATTTAACTTGTGATAATTTCATAATTATATTTGTTTATTGCGATTATACGATTAATTAATTCAAATTTTTTTAACACCAATCTTGATTTTCGGTTAAATCTTGATTAAGAAATTCAGTCATTACAGTTTTCATTGCTGTCCAATTTTCTTTATGAATGCAGTAACAAACACTTGTTCCTTCTACATTGCCTTTTATCAAGCCCAAATGTTTTAATTCTTTCAAATGCTGTGAGATTGTTGGTTGAGCCAAGCCAATTTGGTTTACCAAGTCACCGCATACACAAGAATTAATTTTAAACAAATGTTGTAAAATAGCTACTCTTGCTGGATGACCGAACACTTTCGAAAATAGGGAAATTTCATTTTGTTGGTCGGTAAACATTTCGGTTTTCGCTAATCCCATTTTTTATTCTTTATTAATTCATTGCAATATTACGATTAATACTCTAATGCTCAAAGTTTTTTTCCCGCATTGGCAAAAAAAACAGCTCTTTTATTTTTTTTGAGTTGGAATTAAGTGTTGACAAAAAATAAATGTGCTGTTTGTGCAATGGGTTTTTCAGCTTGTGGGTAACGGGAAAGCGCGATGCGCAGTCCGAGGTGAAGAAAAAGAGGTTCCGCGAA
>CAZHCA010000024.1:0-73430 GCA_964530825.1 uncultured Saprospiraceae bacterium | reverse complement strand
CCGCTGGACTTGGTATGTGATCGAGAAGTGCAGCGGCATCATACTGGCCTGGCAACTTTTTTTTATTAAAAAAACGGAACATGGCGGAGCCTAAAATCACCTTCGAAACAACCTTGACTGTTTATGCAGCCTGGAACATGGTGTACTTACCCGTGCCCAATTCAGTGGCAAGCAAATTTACTGGGAAAGGGCCGGCGCGGGTCGTATGTACGATTGCGGGCGCCGAATCCTTCCAGGCCGCCATCATTCCATTCGGCGACGGCGATTTTTACATTTATACCAGCAAGCATCTGCGCAAAAAGTTGGGCCTACAGCAAAGCGATACCGTCACCCTTACGCTTGAGCACGACGACAGCCCCTACGGCGCCCCAGTCCCCGAGGAATTAGCTGCCTTGTTCGAAATCGACGATGCGGCCCACGCAGCCTTCGAAGCCCTCACGCCCGGCAAGCAACGCAGTGTGCTGCATCAGGTCGGTTCGGCCAAGCGCAGTGAGACGCGTATCAATCGGGCGCTCCGCATCGTCGAAAATCTCAAGGCTGGGATTACCGACCCGCGTCGGATCGCCAAGGAAAACCCACAGGCGGATTAGCCAGGCTATCCGCCTTGAATTACAAAACGAAACGTCCCGAACTGCACAAAAAGAGTAGTATTCCTTATTTTAATCGCGTATTGGGAAACAATCCAATGACCAAATGAAAACGACCATCTGCATTTTGCTCTTTGCAGGGCTCGCTGCCGGTGCCCTGCAAGGCCAGGGATTCACCTATTACTGGGAACATCAATACGGCCAGGAGGGCATCTTTCTGAGTGGGGCCGTCCTTGCCGGCACGGAAGACAACGCCTCTGCAATCTACAATCCAGCGGGTATTGCCCTTGTACCGGCCCGCGGTTTATCCCTTTCCTTTCTGGCTGCCGGAGCAAACACCCTAGAAATTGAAAATGTTATCGGCAACGGTCTGGATATTGAAACCAACGCCGTTTTTATCCAACCAAAATTTATCGCCTTTGATGTCGCCAACCCCGATAAGAAAGAGCACCGCCTGGTCTTTTTCATCTACCACCAAAGCTTCCCGGTAATCCGCACTGCTACCCGCGAGGTGGCTCCAAATGACGAGAACCCGGATATCCTCGATGTCACCAATTTTACCCTCGATAACAATTTCTCAGATGTCGTTCCAGGGATCGCTTTTGCAAAATCCATTAATGAACACTGGCACTGGGGGGTTTCGGGCCTCATTCCGGTGCGCACCCATACTTCTGCCCTTTCCTTAAGCATCGAAGGACAACCCGCCGAAAACCCCAATACCATTGTGAGCAGCGAGGTCATCGACTATTCTTACCACTATTTTCAGGTTACCCTACGACTTAAAGGGGGCCTCATTTACACTCCTTCCCCCGATTTTCGCCTAGGCCTGACCCTTACCACGCCGGGGCTGCTTCGGGCGTTCGATGGCGGATCTTTTCGCTATCGATTCGCCAGTATCGACGCCGACAATCAAGCCATTCAAGAGAATCTTAACCCGGAAACCGAGGCCGAAGTGAAATACCCCGTCTCCATTGGTGGCGGTATCCAGTACGGAAAAAACAATTGGCGGATCTACGGCTCGGTCGAGCACTTCCGGACCATTGATAATTACGTAGTGCTTCGCGATAGTCGCGACCCATATCTCGGACAAGCACCCGGTTTTGAACCGATGCCTCAAGACATTTACACCGGAGCGAATGCAGTGACCAATTTCGCCGTCGGGTTTTCCTATCGTCTACCCTCCAGTGTGAGGCTTATGGCTGGCTTCCAGTCTGACCAAAGCTATTTTAAGCGGCGCGGAGAAGAAGAGCCTATCAACTTGGTCAGCACACCATGGAATAAAAACTACATCTCGGCGGGAGCCACCTTTACAATCGGCAAAAATCAGTTTGCACTGGGGGGGCGTTTTGGCTTTTCGAACCAAGATAACATTGACTCCTACGGCGCTCTTTTCCCGAATGTGTTACCGGACGGACAAGAAAACACTGCTGAAGTCAAGTTTCGCAGCTTCAACCTGGCGCTTACTTACAATTTTTCATCCCCAAACGCTACAAATTAATGGATGAAAAAAAACAGTGGGTAAGAAGCCTGATCCTAACTGTTTTACTGCTGCTACCGGCTGGCTTAGCGGTTTGGGCCGACCAACCAAGAGCCGGTGTGCTGGCGGCACTGGCGGCAATGCTCAACTTGACGGTTGCCCTATCCCATGGCCGCTCCGCCGCATTGATCATGTGCCTGGTCTTTCCCATCGCGGCGACAGGAGCGGCCTATCTACAAGGCTTAGACTGGTGGTACCGATTACTCTTTCTCACCGGATTGATGATCGTGCAGGGTTGGATTACTTTTCGCGGTTTCATTAACGCAGGCCGACAAATACTTTTTATCGCCTTGTTATTCAGTTTTCAGCCCGCACCGCCGAGCGACCAGTTGCCTGCGCTGGGGATTACCCTGCTGGTGGGTGCTGCCTACGGCTGGCTACTCTTCGTGGTTTTGGTAAAAAAACCGGCACTAAAAGTCCATCCGCCGAAGGCCCGTAGTAGTATCCACTACAGCTTTTGGTTAATCCTGCTTACGGTCGCCGTTTTCGTAATCAGCCACTACTACAACCTCCCCCACCTCGAGTGGTTGCTCATTCCCTTGGTCATGGATTTAAGCCCCTATGTGGATCTTACCCAGTCTAAAAGTATTGGGCGGCTGAGCGGCGCCCTGGGAGGGTCTTTGCTCGCCCTGTTGCTCTTCCTTACCGTACCGCAGACCTGGATAACCGGGGTGCTGATTGCACTACTGTTTCTTACCCTACATTTCAGCAGTCAGGGTTTCGGCAAAATGATCCTTTTTCTTACCCCTCTGGTCATCTTGTCTGCCGCTGTCACCAGCGGCGAACCCGCGGAAAGCATAACCCTTTACCGCTTGGTTTATTCTTTTGCTATTTTCTTGATCGTGGCCGCCATACTACAGCTATATACTTCCTGGGCCTTAGACTCAGAGCCAGCGGCAGAGTGAAGCCGTATCAGGAGGCTTCAAACAAGAGCACCTTTAGAATTTATTCTACAAATGTTGCCGAAAAAACAACGCATTTTTACCCTTGAATTTGAAAAGCGGAATGACTGGGCATAGTGGAGCCTTTCCACTTGCCCTTTTTTGCTCTTCGCTCGCTCATCCATAATAAAAATTACACATAAACTACACCGTTCCCCTAAAACCGGTGGCTATAGGCCCCGGTTTTATTTTCGAACTCGCCGGTGTCCGATAACGGACAATTGATATATACCCATACGTATAAATAATTAAAAATCAGCGCTTAAATTTTTGGCATGGGCCTTGACGGCTGGTTAGCAAACAAAAATTGTTTTGCTATGGACCGTCCCATTTCCAAACAAACCCAAAATCGGCGACGCCTCAGGCTCCTACTGCGTATCGGGCTGACCCTAGCAGGAATGGCCATTGTCGTGGTTTTATTCCAGCGTTGGCTCCTTGCTTCGGTCTCTGAAGCCGATTTTCGCATCGGGCAGGTCGAAGTTGGCGCTATCGAAAACACCATTACCGCATCGGGCATGGTGTTGCCCTACTTCGAACATAGCCTCAATGCACCGGTCAATACTGAAATTAAGGAAGTCTTCAAGCAGTCGGGCGACGCTGTCGACCCGGGCGATCCACTTCTACAGCTTGATGCGGAGTTCGTCCGGCTCAATTTCGAATCGCTCAACGACGAGCTGGAATTGGCTAAAGCCGACCTCACCCGCCTCAAACTGGCCTACGATAAAGATCTCCGGGACCTAGCTTACGACGATGAAATCAAAGGGTTGGAAGTAGCCGGTCTGGAGGCCGAACTAGCCGATACCAAGCGCCTGCAGGCGATCGGCTCTGCCACCCAGGAAGAAGTCGATGGCGTCCAGCTACGCCTGGAGGTGGCACGCCTGGAAAAGAAAAAGCTGGAAAACGAGCTGACCTTCCGGCGAGAGGTTATCGAGACCGATCGCCGCAAACTCGACCTCCAGGTGACCATCAAAGAGAAAGCAGTACGAGAATTAGAGCGTAAGCTGCACGAAACGACCGTCACGGCCCGACAGCCGGGCGTCATTACCTGGATCAACCAATCGGTGGGCCGACAGGTGACCGAGGGAGAAAGCCTGGTCCGCATTGCCAACCTGGAACGTTTTCGCATCGAAGCGAGCTGCTCCGACCGCTACGCCTCCCGGCTACGGGTAGGTATGCCGGTTAGTGTACGCATTAACGATCAACGCCTGGTTGGGAGGGTGGCCAGCATTTTGCCGGCAGTAGAAAATAACACTATTGCTTTACAGGTGGAACTGGAAGAAAATAACCACCCTGCACTACGTCCCAATCTGCGCGCTGAAGTCTTCCTGGTAACAGACCGTAAAGAGCAAGTCTTGCGGGCCCCGAACGGCCCGGCCTTCAACGGAGCACGCTCCCAGAAACTCTTTGTCCTGCGGGAGGCGGAAGCTGTAGCTACCGAAGTAAGAATCGGACTCACCAATGCCGACTACGTCGAGATTGCTGCCGGCGATTTGCAAGCCGGCGACCGGATCATCATCTCCGACATGAGCGATTACGATCACCTGAACCGTTTAAAACTGCAATAGTAATGCGCAAACTGTTGATGCTTATCTGGTTATGGCTACCCTGCGGATTGGCCGGCCAATCCTTCGCCGACACCCTGACGCTTGGCCGGGTGCTCGAAAAAGCCCGCGAGCAAGCACTTGAAGCCTACCGGGCCGACCGCGACTTGGCACAGGCCAGCAGTCGCTATGCCATTTACCGGGCCGACTTGCGGCCGCAACTTTCGGGCAGCCTGAACTTTCCCAATTTTTCGCGTACTTCCAGTGCGGTAACCCAACCCGACGGAAATATTGCTTTTCAGCCTATTGCCAACAACTTTTCCTTTTTCGGTTTATCACTCGAGCAAAACATCCCCTTTACCGGGGGGGCCCTCTTCGTACGCTCCAACCTGGAACGCTTCGACGATTTCGAAAACGATATGCAGTCGTATAACGGTGTTCCCATTCGCTTCGGGATCTCCCAACCACTCTTTGGCTTTAATGCCATGAAGTGGGAACAGCGGATCCGGCCGATCGACCTGAAGGCCGCCCAGCGACAATACGTAGCTACCCGCGAAGCCGGACAGGAGCAGGCGGTAGCACTTTTTTTCGACCTGCTGGATGCCGCACAGGAGATGGCTATCGCCCAGTTGAATGTCGATAACAACCGGCAGCTGCTCACTATGGCCAAAGAACGCCACGCTCTAGGCCGGCTTTCACAAAGCGACCTTTTGCAACTGGAAGTGCAGCTGCTAAACGCCCAGCGCAGCGCTAAGCGAGCCGAGCAGGCGGCCCAGCTCGCCCAAAATGCACTATTCCTTTTCCTGGGCGAAGCTAACCCACAGCAACTATTAAAGCCAGTCCCACCCATCGAGCCCGACTCCTTTCCAATCACCATCCAAGAAGCCCTGAACGCAGCACGCCGTTACCGCCCCGACTTACTCCAACTGGAGCGCGACCAACTGGAGGCCGAGCGGGAGATCGCCCGCACCAAGGGGACCGGTGGCCTGCAGGCCAATCTTACGGCTTCCTTCGGATATACCCGTTCTGCCACGAACATCGAAGGCATTTACCAGGACCCGCAACAAGAGCAATTCCTACAACTTCAGGTCGGTATGCCGATCCTTGACTGGGGACGGCAGCGCGAACGGGTCGCCATAGCCGAAGCTGAGCGCGATTTTGTCCGACAACAAAGCCGGCGCCAGACCCAGGCTTTTCAAAACGATATCCAACAAGCGGTGGTCCAGTTGGAGGACATCCGCGAGGAGCTGCAACTCACCCGCCAACTGCAAGGCCTGGCCCGCGATCGCTACCGCATTGCACGCGAAAGCTACGTATTGGGCGCCCTGAGCGTTACCGATCTGACCATCGCTCAGCAGGAGCGCGACCAGGCGCGTCGCACCTACATCAATACCCTACGCCGCTGCTGGCAGCAGGTTTACCGCATACGAGGACTAACACTTTATGATTTTTCAAATGACCAACCCATACTTTATCCTTAAATACCAAAAAATGCAAGCTATGGCTAATTCATCTGTATCATTGTCCATGGGTACTCCAGCAAGCCCTACAGGGGCTGAGCCCATCATTCGCCTCGAGCAGGTTGGGAAAGTCTACCGGACCAAAACCATTGAAACCCAAGCCCTGCACAATATCAACCTGGAGGTGGCGCCGGGAGCGTTTCTTTCGATTATGGGTCCTTCCGGTTGTGGAAAAAGTACACTGCTCAACATCATCGGCCTGATCGATGAGCCCACAGAGGGCCGGGCAACCGTAGCAGGGAAGGTAGTCACCAACTACAACTCCAAATCTACGGCGCGATTTCGCAATGAAAACCTGGGCTTCATCTTTCAGAGTTTTCATCTGATTAATGATCTGTCAGTAATCGATAACGTCGAACTGCCCCTACTTTATCGCAAAATCGGCGCCCGCCAACGCCGCGAGAAGGCCGAAGCGGCCCTGATCCGGGTGGGGTTGAAAAACCGCATGCGGCACTTCCCCACCCAATTATCGGGTGGACAAAAACAGCGCGTCGCCATCGCCCGGGCCATCGTAGGACAACCCCGTATCATCCTAGCCGATGAGCCCACCGGCAATCTCGACAGCGTTATGGGTAACGAAGTGATGGATATCCTGCTCCAACTCAATCAGGAATTGGGCGCCACCATCGTCATGGTAACCCACGACGATACGATGGCCCAGAAAACCCACCGCCTGGTTCGCCTTTTCGACGGCAGCCAGATTCAATAATCAAGCAAAATGTATGCCTTATGTGGAGCAATTATTTTAAGACCGCAATAAAAGTGCTGGGTCGGCGTAAGTTCTTCACCTTCGTCAGTCTGTTCGGCATCAGTTTTACCCTCATGATCATTATGCTGGTGACTGCGTTTTTACAGGCGCAATTTGGAAAAAATCCACCACTGGCTAACCGCGACCGGCTGGTATTCAACAATCAGGTGGCCCTGAAATTGATCAAAAACGACACCTTACTGCAGATCGACTCTGCCCTCGTCGATGGCGTCATGACCTACGATACCACCGAAACTCAGATGGACCGGCAATCTTCCGTATCCATTTCGTCCGGTGGCTTTAGCTTTCTGAAGACAAACCTGACCGATCTACCCTCTGCTGAGCGCTATTCTATTTTCAGCGTCTACAATTCCTTTGATGTTTTTCTGAACACCAATAAACTCACCCTTTCGGCTACCTATACCGATGGGTACTACTGGGATATCTTCCGATTCGATTTTGCAGAGGGTCGACCGTACACCCAGCAAGCCGTCGAACAGCAAACCCAGCAGGTTGTCATGAGTCAGCGTTGCGCACAGCAGTATTTTGGCCGAAAGAGTGGCCTCCTTGGCGAGACCCTTACCCTGGAGGGTAAGCAGTTTGCATTAGTGGGCGTAGTAAAGGATGTGAAAGGCTCACAAGACTATGCCAGCGCAGATATATTCTTACCCTACACCCATATGCCTGCTTCCACCTTAGCCGACGAAGAAATGACCGGCAATTTCTGGATGGCTTTTTTGGCCGAGAAGCCGGCCGACCGGGAAAGCATTGTACAGGAGATTCACCACGTAGCTGAACATTTTCAGATGCCCAACCCGGAAGCGTACAATCAATTAGAGCTCCGCCCGGTCACTTTTCTGCAATGGGAAGCCTGGACGCTGTTCTTCAACGACGACCCCGAAGATAGCCCGCGTTTGCTTTTGCTTATTTTGGGCGGCGGGTTGTTGCTTTTCATCCTACTGCCCACCCTCAATTTGATCAACATCAACGTCAGCCGTATCCTGGAGCGATCGGCCGAGATCGGGGTGCGAAAGGCCTTCGGAGCTCACACCAATGCCATCCTGACCCAGTTTGTATTCGAAAATGTAATCCTGACGCTTATCGGGGGCCTAATCGGCTTTGCCCTGGCGATCCTCTTGATCCAGTCGATCAACAATAGCCAGATTATAGGCAATACCACACTGGCTTTTAATTTGCCGGTTTTCGGTTATAGCCTGCTGGCCTGCATCCTGTTTGGCATTCTTTCGGGCCTTCTGCCCGCCTGGCGTATGTCGCGCCTGCAAATCGTAAACGCTCTAAAACAATCCGCCGTATGATCAAGCATATCCTGACCTTAATGTGGAATAAGCGCAAAGCAAACTTCCTGCTCTACCTGGAAATCTTTTTGGCCTTTACCATCTTATTTGCCGTTTTCACCATCTCTATCCATTACTTCCGCATCTATCGCACGCCGCTGGGGTTTGATACCGAGCATATCTGGACCGTAAATCTGCCCCTTTGGGAAATACGCGAAGACTCCGCCAAAATTGTAACGATCAAAAAACAATTGAAACCGGAACTGCTGGATATCTCCGGTGTAGAACAGGTGGCCTTTTCCTCCAATATCACACCATTTTCCTCAAGTACATGGAGCACCTCTAACGACGACAATGGTTTCGAACTGCGCACACTCATCTTACAAGCCGACGAGCAACTGCAAGAGGTATTAGGACTACAGCTAATCGAAGGGCGGTGGTTTACCGAGGATGATCAGCAGCAAAAGTATACACCGGTCGTCATTACCCAACAGCTCTGGGAAGAGGTTTTCTACAGGCAACCGGTCATCGATTCGGTATACGTGATTATAGAAGGAGAGAACAAGATCATTGGGATCGTAGACCACTACAAATACAATGGAGAGTTTGTCGAGGAAGAAGGTGCTTCCTTTGAATACCATCCGCTACACTCGCCGGAGACGTTCGCCCTGAATTTACGCATCGCCCCCGGCGCCTCCCCCCTAGTCGAAAAGCAAGTCAACGAGGCCATTGCCGGCGTTATCAAACGCAATGATTTCGTAATCAGATCACTGGAAAAACAACGCCAGCGGTTGTCACGCGAAGTCTGGGTTCCCATGACGGCGCTACTTTGCATTTGCGGTTTCTTAATTCTCAACGTCGCCCTAGGCCTATTCGGCGTACTTTGGTACAATATCAGCAAGCGCAAAGGCGAAATTGGCATCCGCCGCAGCATGGGCGCGACCCGGGGATCCATCACCTGGCAATTTGTGGGAGAAGTGCTGACCGTTACCATTTTGGCGCTGTTGACCGGGAGCTTGTTTGCCTTACAAATGCCCCTATTGGCTACCTTTAAACTGGAAGCGATTAATTATTATTACGCAATAGCCCTGACCATACTGCTAATTGTGGGTATCGTGATTGTCTGTGCCCTCTACCCCAGCCGTCAAGCCGCTCAGATCCATCCGGCAGTTGCTTTGCACGAGGAGTAATTAGCAAGGAATGAAATAGCTCAGGAGTTAAATGGTAAAATAAAACTGCTCCGATTGGTGGCGCTTTTCCCTGCCTCTGCCGGGGCCCTATAATTCGCCCGCGCCCACACGCAAAAACGAGAGCCTGGCGTATCCCTTTCAAAAAAAATAACCCCACAAACATAGACGCATATGTCCGGATCACCGACCATTCTCATCATCGACGACGACCAGGCTGTCTGCGCCTCCATCCGGTTGCTGCTGAAAAAGTCCGGCTACGACAGTATGGGCTTGCAGCATCCTCGGGAACTACCGGAGGCATTGACCGAATATCAGCCATCGCTAATTATACTCGACATGAACTTCACCATTTCGACTAGCGGTCGGCAGGGATTGGAGACCTTAAAAATGCTGCGCGAGACGCTTCCCAACGTTCCGGTTATCTTGATCACGGGCTGGGCTACGGTCGAACTGGCGGTAAAAGGCATGAAAATGGGCGCTGGCGATTTTATCGCCAAACCCTGGGACAATAAACAACTGATCGGTAGTGTGAAAACCCTGCTTGCACTCCAGCAGGATAAGACGGATCATTCCGGTGGTGCGGAAGATTATTTCAGCCGCATCATCGGTAAAGATCCCGAGCTGCAAAACCTGCTTTCGACCGCCCGTCGTGTGGCTGCTACCGACGCCAGCGTACTCATCACTGGCGAGAGCGGAACAGGGAAGGAGCTCCTGGCCGAAGCAATTCACTACACCAGCGCACGGGCGGACAAGCCATTTGTGAAAGTCAATCTCGGCGGTATTTCGACCAGCCTGTTCGAAAGCGAACTTTTTGGCCACAAAAGAGGCGCTTTTACCGATGCCATTGCCGACAGGCAGGGTCGATTCGCCGTAGCTGAAGGCGGCACCATCTTTCTCGACGAAATCGGTGACCTGGCGGCGCCAAGCCAAGTCAAATTGCTGCGAGTCTTGCAGGAGCGAACCTACGAAATTCTGGGCAGCAGTAAACCGCAGCAGGTGGATGTACGCGTGATCAGCGCAACCAATAGGGATCTGGAGGTCATGGTAATCGATGGAACTTTCCGCGAAGACCTATATTATCGAATCAATCTGATCCGACTCAATATCCCGCCTCTGAGACAGCGGCCCAATGATATCCCGCTGTTGGCCAGCCATTTCCTGGAAAACATCCAAGCCTTATACGAACGGCCCGGCTTGCGATTTACCTCAGAAGCCCGCGAGTGGCTACGCCGCCAGACTTTCCCGGGTAACATTCGCCAGCTCAAGAACCTCGTAGAGCGCACCGCCATCCTGCAAAACGACCAGAATATCCGAGCCGAAGATCTGGCCCGCCATTACCGTTCGCCGGTGCAAACAGCAACGCTGCCGAAGGTGGGCGAGCTAACCCTGGAAGAAATGGAGGTCCAGATGATCCGGCGCGCCCTGCAATTCCACGCCGGAAATATCACCGAAGTGGCCAAGTCCTTAGGTATCACGCGGTCGGCCTTATACCGACGGCTCGAAAAGTATGGGATATCGTAACTTCGTACCTTTACCCAACCCCGAAAGATGTCGTTGCGCAATCACTACATACTCGTTATTGGATGTCTGATCGGACTGATCGGGGCCCTTACTTTTATCTTATTACGCGACCAGGGGGCCTGGTTGCTAGCTGCCGAAATGGGCTTGATCATGCTCATCTTCCTGTGCATACAGCTGTACTGGCGTTTTATCCGCCCCTTGCGATTTATGTACGCCGGCATCGATGCGATTCAGGATCAGGATTTTTCGGTCAAGTACCTCAAGACCGGCTCCCTGGAAATGGACCGATTAATCGGTGTTTATAATCGGATGATCGACCGCATACGCGAGGAACGCCTGCAGGCGACAGAGCAGCATTTTTTTCTGCAAACCCTCATTGATGCAACTCCGGCAGCCCTATTGGTACTCGATTACGACGACCGATTGGCACAGTATAACCCCAGCGCTGAACGGGCGCTTCAACTGCAAGCTGGCGATCTGAAAAAGCCACTCGATAGCCTGAGCCATCCTGCCCTGAAAGCGATCGCCAACCTCCGACCCGGCGAAAAGAAAATAGTCCGGGGCGAAGGAGCACGGCAGTTTCGGTGTGCCTGCGCCCAGTTCATCGATCGCGGCTTTTACCGCAGATTTTTCTTTCTGGAAGACCTCTCAAGCGAACTCCAGGCAGCGGAAAAACGGGCTTACGGCAAGGTTATCCGTATGATGGCCCACGAAGTCAACAACTCTGTGGGCGCCATCAACTCCATTTTGCAATCCCTGCATTCAACTACCCATGACCCGGAACAGCGCGAAGCGCTGGAAATCGCTGCCGGGCGCAACGACCGCATGAACCGGTTTATGAAAAACTTTGCTGCCGTTGTGCGCCTTCCGCCGCCCAGTCGCAGTCCAGTCGATCTCAACCGTCTATTGCAGGACGTAGCCCGGCTGTTCGGCCCCCAGTTGCAGGGTCTCAACATCACCATCCGCTGCCGGCTACCGGATACTCCAGTTATATTTTCGATCGATCGTCAGCAGGTGGAGCAAGCTCTAATTAATATTCTGAAAAATGCCCAGGAAGCCCTGCCCAAGGGGGGCATCATCGAACTGAATTTACAGCCTGATCCTTTGAAGATTTGCATTAAAAACAATGGCGACCCCATCCCTGAAGCCGTGCAGGATCGACTCTTCACGCCTTTTTTTAGTACCAAACGCGAGGGCCAGGGCGTAGGTCTCACCTTGGTGCGGGAAATTCTCAGCCAGCACGGTTTCGCTTTTTCTCTGACAACCCAATCGGATGGGTGGACCGTTTTCGAAATAGACTTTATAGTGTAGAAGAGCAGAACCTTTAAGACACACAAGGCTCCGCTCCAAGATCAAGCTGTTGGCGAAGGCATCCCGTCGTGACGTCCGAGGTGCTTCAACATGCGGGCATGTTCCTTTAAGGCCACCC
The DNA here is from genome assembly GCA_964530825.1 of uncultured Saprospiraceae bacterium. Taxonomy (GTDB): domain Bacteria; phylum Bacteroidota; class Bacteroidia; order Chitinophagales; family Saprospiraceae; genus CAZHCA01. Next base: position 61,121 of record CAZHCA010000024.1, on the reverse strand, counting down.
AAAAGTTGGGCTGGCTATGGTAGGGCAGTCCAAATTGCTCGGCCGTATCTTTTACGATTTGAGAAATTTTACGGTAGTGTACGTGGCTGATGTTGGGAAACAGGTGATGCTCGACCTGATAATTTAAGCCGCCTACAAACCAAGAGAAAAACCTGGCCCGGGGCGAGTAGTTGGCCGTAGTGAGCAACTGATGCACCGCCCAATCGTTTTCCAGACTGCCGGTTGCGTCGGGTACTGGATACTCTGAGGTCGGCATGACGTGGGCAGTTTGGAAAATACACGACAGTACTAGACCACCGATCAGGTGCATCAGCAGGAAGCCGGTCAGGGTCACCCACCAGGCCACCGGCGCCAGTATGATCGGAATAATCAAGGCGTAGATGTAATAAAATACTTTCCAGGCAATCATCTGCGCCAATAATTTGGGATAGGCTTCGGCTTTGACCATACCGTCATCGCGATAGCGCTTCAGCTGCATAAAATCCTTGGCGGTAGCCCAATAAAGGGTCATCAGGCTGTACATAAACCATGCGTAAATGTGCTGGTAGCGGTGGATCGGGCTACGCTCCTGGTTAGGAGAAAAACGCAGATGTCCCGGTGCATCGATATCTTCGTCGAGGCCATCGACGTTAGTGAAAGAGTGGTGCAATTGATTGTGCTGAATCCGCCAATTGGTACTGCTGCCGCCTACCATCTCCATAATATAACTCAACATGCGATTAACGGTGCGGTTGGAGGAATACGTGCCGTGATTGGCGTCATGCATAATGGACAACCCGATGCCGCTCATGCCAAAACCCATAATTATCCAGGCCAGCAAATGCAGCCAGGGGCTTGTAAAAGCTCCGCCGATAATTAGACCGTAAGGGACAAAATATAAGGCCAGCATGAAAAGCGTCTTGCCGATCATCCTTTCATTGCCAAAGCGACTGAGTTGCTTTTCTTGCAAATAGCGATTCACACGCTCACGCAATGTAGTGTAAAAAGCCGGCTGCAGCTCTTTAGAAAACTTAACAAAAGATTTGCTCATTGTGAAAAATTAAAACAGGGAAGGACAGCACAACCTAGGTTGATGATAAGGTTTTAGTACAGACTTTCCGATTGATTAACAACTTTACATCTAAAGTAGGGTATACGGTGGATACTATACAACAAATCATACAAGATTTTTGTGCAAACTGTTCCATTGCCGCAGAGGAATTACAGTAGGATGACGATAAACCAGGACCCGAAGCGGTGCTTTTATCCGCCTAATTCCGCCAACAAGTTGTGCCGGCCCAAAAGAAATTTTTGGCGAACATACCGGGTTTTGGTTCTAGTGGAGGTGCAAAAAGCGCGCGCCATTTGAGGTAGACCCCATAGATACCTAGCTAAACCAGTGGATATTTTTGAGCCATTTTTTTTAACTTCTACTAAAACTACGCATGTATTCCAGACATACATTACCCTTTTTGGTATGGAAAAAACCAACCCAATACAGTACGGTACCGCCAGGGGAGAAGGCGACCTGGCTCAGATCATCGACCTGCAAAAGCGAAACATCCCCCAAGCCATATCGCAGGAAGAACTGCGCGATCAGGGATTTGTAACCGTACATCACGATATGGAGCTGCTTCGCGCCATGAACATCCCCCACCCGCATGTGGTGGCCCGGCATCAAGGGCGGGTTATCGGCTATGCACTAGTCATGCTCACCCAGTTTCGGCACGATATTCCGGTACTGATCCCGATGTTCGAAATCATCGACCAAATCGATTACCAAGGGCAGTCATTGGCCCAGACCCCTTACTTTGTGATGGGGCAAATCTGCATTGATAAGCCTTACCGGGGAAGCGAGGTTTTTCAAGAGCTTTATCAGACGATGAAAAAGCACATGGCACCTCATTTTCCTTATGTCATTACGGAGGTAGCAGTCCGCAATCCGCGGTCGCTGCGCGCCCATTACAAGGCTGGCTTCCAAAACATTTACGAATATAGTACTGATCAGGAAGACTGGGTCATTCTGCTTTGGGATTGGAATTGAAGTAGATGGAAGAGGAGCCCAGCCATCGGTCCTGAAGACTGGCCCGGACGGAATACCATGATTCCTGGAACAATGGGAAAGAAAACGCGGGTATTACACTGATATGCCTGCCTGCTGATCAAAATGCTACCATAGATAGCGGAGCTGCACTTTCCTCCAAGCATTCCTATTTCACAAAAATGTAAAATAAACTTGACAAAATGTAAAACAAACATTACATTTACCGAAACAACATGACACACATGAACAGGTATTATCTTTTTCCATACCAGTGGAAACTGGTCGGTTGGATAATTTTTGTCCCTGCCTTTCTGGCCGGCCTATTCTGGCTAGTCAAAAAGCCGGAGCCGGAATGGCTGGACTGGAAGGTCTTTGCCCTATTTACCGACGATTTCGGTTCTAAATTTACGCCGGAGGGCGAGCAATCATCGCCCTCTTTTCGCTGGATCGACAACAACGTACTGGATGAAATATTGGGGGTACTACTCATTATCGGCGGGACACTAGTCGCTTTCTCGCGGGAGAAAATTGAAGACGAGTTCATCAGCAAACTCCGGCTGGATTCACTGGTCTGGGCTACCTACGTCAACTACGGCCTCTTACTGCTGGCCCTGCTCCTGGTTTATGACCTGGCTTTTTTTAATGTGATGATCATCAATATGTTTACCCTACTGCTTTTCTTCATTGCTCGCTTCCACTGGTACTTATTGAAAAACCGGCAATCTGTCGCGCATGCAGAATAAAATTAAGTTAGCCCGGGCGCTCCTCAGTCTTACGCAAGGAGAATTAGCCGAACGCATTCAAGTGAGCCGCCAGACCATCAATGCCATTGAGTCAGGTAAATACGTACCCTCTACCCTATTGGCCTTGAAAATAGCCCATGTGCTTCAAAAACAAGTGGAAGAGCTGTTCGAGCTCGAAGAACAAGATTGGTTAAAGAAAAAGTGAAGCCAATCAATAATAAGGAATCCGCCCCCTCTTCGCTCCTGCGGAGCGTTCCGGGAAAGATATAATGCTTATCCACAAAAGCGGGGTTAAGCATTGTATCTTCTTCGTACTGATTACTACGCCGTCACATAGGGCGGTAGGATGCTTCGCTATTCCACTTTTGCATAATGTCTTCACCTACTAGAAGCCAATCACATTTTCACCACCCGCCTGGCTGCACGGCCCGACCGGCTACGGAGTACGATAAAGTAGGTTCCAGCCGGCAAAGATTCAAGGTTAAGCAGAACGCGGTCAGCACTGGCCTCCCAGTTCTGAGGTGCCAGTACTGTACGGCCGAAGACGTCGGTCACATGGGTTTGGAAGTTATGATCAAGGCTTCGGTCCAAGGTGAGCCATACCTCATCACGTGTCGGATTGGGAAGAAGCTGAAGCCGGCGCTGCAAGTTATTTTGAGCCTGCGTATTCACGGGCAGCCGGGCGATAAGTGTATCTAAAGCCGTATCGGTACATCCATTCGCACCAGTGATGGTTAGAATGGGCCGGTAGACGCCCGGCTCTGTATAGATATGCGCCGGATTCTGGCGGTTACTGCCGTTACCGTCGCCAAACTGCCACTGCCAGGATTGGGGGCCGCTGGAAGCATCCGTAAAGTTTACGGGCTCACCGGTAGCTATGGTATCTCTAGGAAAAACAAAGTCGGCCATCGGGGCCGTATCCAAAGTATTCACCGGAATAGCGACCGGGGTGCGGCCGCAAGGATACAAGTACTCGACTTCCCAATCGAAAAAGTAATTGTAAACCAGGGGGCCGTTGGTACTCGTACGGATATTCACCACATCGGCTATCGTAAATGGATAACCTACCGGATTGACCAAAACATGCATCAGCGGCGCTCCCGTTTGTAGCTCGAGTACGTAACCCTCACCGGGCGTTATTTCCAAATCCAACTCGACCCGGCTTTCGCCCTCGGGGACCGATACGGGGAAAATTCGGGAGGTCCCGTCGGGGCGCTCTAACCGCAATAGTCGAATGCCACTGCGTTCGGCAACCATTTTTACAGACTTCAAAACGAAGGGGCTGAAACAGTCGAAGATCAATCCGCGCCCTTCGGAAGAAAAGGTTTCCCTGCCGATGGGTGCGGGCAGCCCGATACGTTCGGTAATGGTACTCTCGGCGTAAACGGTAAATAGAGACTGCCTAGTATCAGCAACAAGGAGGGCCGTATCGCCCTCAGCCAAAAGGTTACCGCCCTCAGCCGCATCGTACCAAGCCACTTGGTCCATGCCTTCAAAGGCGCTGGTGAGCAGTACGCGCGTATCTTTACATACCTGCACCTCCTCGACTAACCCGGCCGGAACAGGCGCTAAGTCCGACACCCGGACTATTTTTTTAAGAGCGTTATCCAAATTTCGCAGATCGGGCCGGCCGTTGGGGTTACTCAAGGTTACCTGTATATCCATGGTTTCGCCAATGCTGGCAGGATAGGCACCCAAATCAAGCCAGGCTCGTTCACCGGGCGCCAATGCCCCCATCCACGTTCCGAAAACCGTTAATGGGTCGCCGTCGGGATCTTCGGTAAAAGTAATCTCCAGGCGGCGCAACGTATCCTGGCCGGCATTTTCTACGTATCCGCTTACGGGTACTACGCCCTGACAACTCACGGCTGGGGCCTCGAAATCGATGAGCAGTACGTCGTTTGTACCGTCTATCGGTGGCGCCGGTACGAATCCTTCGCCAACGAGGTACTGATAAGCCGCAAATACGTCAATCATGCCACGGCCGTAGACATTGTCCTCACCCGGGTCGCCCAAGTCGATGGCCGACTGGTATAGCGCATTCAAGAGGGTTTTGCCGGGTAAGTCAGGAAAAGCTTCTTTGAGCAGCAGTACTGCCCCGGTAACGTGGGGCGCCGCCATAGAGGTTCCACCCAATTGACCATAGGTCTCATTAGGCAAAGCCGAACGAACATTAACGCCGGGTGCAACCACCTCTGGCTTAATTGCCAAGGTATCACAGGGTGTAGGTCCGCGGGCAGAAAAACCGGCGATTGGGAAGCTGCCGGAATTAGCATTGACGGCGCCAACCGAAAAAATATTAATATCGTCAAACTCGACATGATTAGGTGCCCCAACCGTCCCGGCTCCAGGTCCATCATTACCGGCGGAGAAAATCAACGCGATCCCCAACTCATCGTAGACTTGTACCAAACCGTTAAATAGATTCTCAGATTCGGTGCAGGATTGCTGATTAAATCCCCAGGAATTGTTTACAGCGTCGGGTACATCGTCGGTGGTGTCAAAATCATCGTCGGGATTTAACGCCCACTGCAAATTACCGATCAAGCTCAGATAAGAAGGGTCTTCATTGTCGGTACAGCCGCCGGTGCCGCCCAGATTTGCCGGGCCACCGAACCAGCTACCGTTGAAGGCAACCCCGATGGTATCATTGTTAAATCGATCCAGGCCGATAACCGTACCGGCCACGTGCACACCGTGGAAGCCGCAAAAACCTGCCTCCCCATTGCCCGACCAAACTTGCTCTAGTGGCAAATTGTGAAAGGCGAATTGCCGAAACATCGATGGATGCGCAGGATCTTGCCCACTATCAATGATCATTGCCCGGCGTCCGTAGCCGGTGTAGCCCAGGGCCCACATCGCCGGAGCATTGATAGCCGCCAACCCCGGTTCAATGCTATTGGGCGCTGGCGGTAAGGCTTCGGCAAAACAAATGGCATCAACCTGAGGAACTACGGCCTTGACGTTACGGCCAATGGCAGCTACATCATCCCGGCTGCTGAGTTGAGCGATGGCCGTACTTTTCGCTTCCAAAAAAATTAAGTTGTTCACCCAAAAGGAATGTACGCTGGATGGTTTCACTCCTTCGAGACCATCAAGGGCTTGCAGCAACGGCGCTTGGGTGCGCTCCGCATGCTCCTGAAGTGCGGGCAGCAGAGCGGGAGCTATGGCCGCCGGATTACCACCGGAGCGGGTTTGGCCCTGGGTTTCGCGAAACGCGGCTACATCAAAGCGATCGGTGAGTAAAATGAATATATCGTGGTAGGCCTCGGGCGCACTAACCATTTCTAATTCGAGTTGAGGGTCGATCTTGGCGCCTGCAGGAATCTGGGCAGCCAATTCACAAACAACCACACCGACGAAGAACAGTGCAGACAAAAGGGTTCGGAAGATTTTCATAGGTTCAGTATTATTAAGTGCAATGGAAATAATTCAAAAACGGCTTCCCTTATTCAGCAGAAACAGCAGTACCAAAATCGAAAAACACGACTTCAAGCGCCTTTTGCAGAAGATGGCCGTTTCATCTGGCAACCGGACGAATACGATACACCACCCCCGGTTCTTCTACAGAGAAATATAACAAGCCATCGTTTCCAACCTCGATCGCCCGTACCCGACCGATATTTTTCAGCAGGGCTTCTTCACCGACGACCTGGTCGCCTTCCAGCTTCACCCGGGCAATGTACTTGTAGCGCAACGAGCCTATCAGAATATCATTTTCCCAGGCGGGATAGCGATCGGTTTTCACAAACGTCATACCGCAGGGGGCAATGGAAGGCACCCAGTAGTGCTCGGGCTGTAGCATGCCTTCCTGCTTGGTTTTTTCGGTAAAAACCGTTCCGTTGTAATTGATCCCGTAAGAAATGACCGGCCAGCCGTAATTTTCACCTTCGCGGATGATATTGAGCTCGTCGCCGCCGCGCGGACCGTGCTCATGTTCCCAAATTTCTCCCGTTTCGGGGTGCATAGCCAATCCTTGCGGATTGCGGTGCCCGTAGGAAAAAATCGAAGCTACTGCACCTTTTTGATCGACGAATGGATTATCCTCCGGAATGCGGCCGTCATCATATATGCGATGAATCTTACCGCAGTGGTTGTTAAGGGCTTGCGGGTTTTCGTCGCGCCGCCCCCGATCACCTACCGACAGATAAAGATATCCTTCGCGATCAAATTCTAGACGCGATCCGTAATGGTGATTGGTGGGCAGGTAAGGTTGAGCTTCGAAGATAATTTCTTGGTCTACCAAAGCATCATTCTGCATGCTGGCCCGCATCACGGCCGTGGTAGCTTTATCGCCTTGCGGTTTGGAGTAGGTGAGGTAGATCCAGCCGTTTTCGGCATAATCGGGATGCAGCTCCACGTCCATCAAGCCACCCTGGTTGCGGCTCTTCACTTCGGGGACGCCGGAAATTTCCTGCAACCCTTCCTTTTCGTTATACCGGTAGAGCGTGCCGAATTTATCAGTAACAAGCATATCGCCATCAGGCAAGAACGCCATGCCCCAAGGGCTGCGCAAGCCGGTGATGATCTGCTCGACACGAAAAGCTAGTGCTTCGGTCTGGATCACGCCGGAGAAGTCGGGCTGACGCTCAAAGTCCTCCTGCGTCAAATCTTCTATGCCTTCCAGAATGTAGCTCGTCAGCGCATCGAGCTCCTTCTCCGTGAATGTAGTATCGTAAGCCGGCATACCGTCTTCTTCGTTACCGTACTTAATCGAAGCCTTAACCTGACTCCAGGAATTACCGTAGAGCCATTTTCGCTCCACAAAACTTTGCAGTTGTTCGCCGTGGCAGCTGGCGCAATATTTTTGGTAATGCTCCTTGGGACCGGCGGCGCCCATGTGTGCACTCCCCTTCCAGATAAAGCCCGTAGTGACGCCGGCGAACAACAAAAAGCCCGCAGCAATCCAGTTACCATATCGCATAGTCGATACTCATTAGAATTAGTAAGATAGGAAAAGGTGACAGAAAGTAAATGCTAATGGAGGACAGTTTGCTGGTGAAAGGTCAACCGATGATCACCTGCCGCCGCTCGCCCCACTAATGCTTCACGACCCGCACGACCTCGTAGCGGCTGCCGTCGATCAGGGCAACCGAATAGATGCCAGCCGGTAACGCCCCCAGGTTTATTGAATTGCCTTGAAGGCGCTGCTCCCGTACCAGGCGTCCCATGGGGTCGATCACTTGTACTTGCGTACCTTCGGGGCGGCCGAGCACCGTTAACTGGCCGGTGGTGGGGTTGGGGAAAACGCGCAGGGCGGCCGTCGCTGCGCCGTCGCCCAGCGTAACGGTGGCTACCTCCGAATACTCGAACTGCCCATCAAAATCGACCTGCTTCAGGCGGTAGTAGTTAACCCCCGGCAGGGCTTCCTGGTGTACAAAGGCGTAGTCGACCGGCTCCTGGGTCGTACCCGCACCGGCTACGCGCGCAACAGGCCGAAAAGCACCACCGTCGGGGCTATGCTGAATTTCGAAGTAGTCGTTGTTGAGCTCGCTCAAGGTCTGCCAGGTCAGGCGGGCCGCACCGTTTTCGGTGCGTGCCGTGAAAAAAGCCAGCTCGACGGGCAGAATTTGGCAAAAGGGGGTGAGGGTAGATTTGTTAGCACAGTCACCGGCATTGTCTACAATGTTTACTGGGCCAAGGCTGTCGACGATGTAATTACAAACATTGAGGATTTCGCAGTCGGAGAGATTAGCATTGTCTTGAATCTCTAAGCCTGAAAGCATGGTTTCGTCAACATTTTCCAGTCCACTTAAAGAAGTAATTGCGTTTAACCGAAACAACCTGAGCGTGCCTTCAACAGTAGTCAGGTTCCTTAACGAAGATAGATTTGCAAGATTAACGAGGCCCTGCAGAGAAAAGTTTCCTGCTACGGATTGTAAGCTTGATAGACCTATATCTGTGATTGATGAATTATTTTGGATATTGACGCTACCTGAGAGAATACTCAAGTTTTGAAAACTACTCAGGGCAGTCAAGTTTGAAAGTGCTGGATTACTGGTAATAGAAAAGTTCCGAGTAGCACTCACTATACCGCTTAAAGCATTAACGTCTTTTAATAATTCGTTACCAGAAATAGAAACCCGGGAATCTCCCAAACTGGAAAGCGGCCCAATACCACTCAGGGTAGTCAGGGCATCATTATCAGAAATTACGAAATCCCTGGCCGGTGGTGCAACAGTAGCTATGTTGCTTAGGCTATTCATATTAATAGTGGTCAGAACAGGATTATTCTGAATAAATAATGAGGCATTAATGGTGGCAAGCGCAGTTACACTCAAGTTGTCTAGTAAACCATTGTTGTTAACATTAAATGATCCGCCAATATTTGTCAGTCCATTAAGGGATAAAGAAGTAAGATCACCATTGCCATCTAATGTAAAATTGTTCCCAATCGAGGTCAAAGTAGACAAAGAAAAAGAAGTAAAGTCCGTTGACTGTAGGTTTAAGGACCCACCCACACTCGTGACAGCCAAGCCTGCAGGCGAGGTTAGAACCGGATTAAAGAAGAAAGATAAATCGCCCCCGACGGTTTCCAGATTGTCGAGCCCGGAAAGACTCGAAAGAGTATCGTTGCCATCAAATTCTACAGACCCAGTGACTTCTACAATATTGTTTAAGTTACTAAGGTCGTTGATATCTTTTCCTTGGATAATTAGATCGCCGTCGACGACGGTACATGTATCAGAAAAACTATTGAGCTCAGCTTGAGAAGAAAACTCTAAATCCGAACAAGGTGGCTGGCCGAAGAGTAAGCCATGGAGAGATAGGGAAAAAAAGAAAACGAACAAGCATAATTTTTTGGGTGTAGCTTTCATGACATAGAGTTATAGCTGCTTTGAAAGAAGAATTGGGTTAAAAATAGGTTTTTTCTACCCAACATAAAAAGGATTTAACAATACCTAGGCTATAGGCGACGTTATGGTAAGCTTTTAGATTCGGAACGTACCAGAAGTTTGCCGTCCCAGTCGAGATGGAGTGTCGTATTTTTCACCTTGGCATGAGCCAATAGGTAATGCGCCAAGGGGTTAACGACCGTTTGGGTGATGGCGCGTAGGAGGGGCCGGGCGCCGTAGCGCTTATCGAATCCCTGGTGGGTAAGCTGCTCGACCAGTGCATCGGAGAATTCGAGCTGCAGATTTTTTTTCAAAAACCCCTCTCGTTGGCGCACGGCGTCCAGTTCGCGGCGGGTAATTTTCCGGATGTCGGCTTCTTCCAACGCCTTAAACATAATGGTTGCATCGATGCGGTTGACAAACTCGGGCCGGAAGTGCTTACGCACCGCTGAAAGATATTGGGCGGTAGGATCTTTGGAGGGTTGGTAACCGATGGCGGCGTGGTCGCTCGCCCCTAGGTTCGAGGTCATGATAATGATGGTATTGCAGAAATTGGTCATACGCCCGAGTGCATCTACCAACATGCCTTCATCCAATACATTGAGCAAGGTGTCGAAGACGACTGAGTGGGCCTTCTCGATTTCATCGAGTAACAGTACAGCAAAGGGACGCTCCCGGATTTCTTTGATCAATTGCCCGGTTTGCCGGCCATAGCCGATAAGGCGGTCCAGATTCGCTCCGGTGCGGAACTCACTCATATCGAAGCGAATGAGGGGCGAGCGTTTCTGCCCCATACCGAAGAAATAGCTGGCCAAAGCCTTGGCCGAAGCCGTTTTCCCCACCCCCGTAGGACCCACAAACAGGAAGGTACGGATGGGTTTGCCTGGGTCGTTGAGGCCAGCCTTAAAGATTTTGACCACCTCGCAAAGTTGCTGCACTGCACCGGGTTGCCCGATGATGCGGTCGTTAAAATACCGGTGCAGCCCGGCCTCGTCGAGGCGCAATTCATCGCGCAGCAGCATTTCAGGCAGCCCCGTCTGGGTAATAAAATTACGGATCACATCACTTTTATCGACTACGGAGCGCTCCTGCAACTGCACATCGTTCAGGCATTGTCCTAGGAATTTGACGGCTTTGCCGGGAAAGTTTTCGTAGGTCATGTACCGGTTTAACAGGCGGTAGGCCAATTGCTGGGCCTCCTCGGTGATTTCAATGGCTACGTTTTGCGCGGTATATTCGGCCAGTTGCTGGAGGATGCGAAAAACCTGCTCTGCGGTGAGCGCGTCGAGCTGGACCAATTGAAAGTGTTCGATAAAGCCTGGCAGGACGCGGCGCATGCTCTCCACCTCCTTGGGGGTTGCCTCGCCGATCATTTGCACTTTTCCCTGCTGGAGTGAACCGCGCAGGAAAGCAGCCACGCTATCTTCGGGGCCCGAGCCGCCGACCTCGAGCAAACGGATGATCGACTCCACCCAGAGGATGCCGTTCACGCTGTTCAACTCGCGGATAAGCTCTTCGACGGTTTCTTCCCACTCGCCCAGGTACAGGCTGCTGGCCGTAATGCGCTGGGCATCGATCCGCCAGCAGCTCATCTTGACGCTCTGGCGGCGCGTCTGCTGCACCATCTTGCGCACCGATTGCTGTAGAACCGCACTTTTACCACTGCCTTTGCCACCCACAATGAGCACATTCGAGCGGGTCGAGAGGAGTTTCTCCAGCACCTCCTCCACTTCCTGCGCTCGCTCCCAGGCTACATCGGGCAAAACGGTGCGTTGGCGGCGGTAGCCCCGGGCGGGTGGATAAGCCTCGGCCAGGCGGCGCAGCGTAGGGGTATCGCGCTGGTATTCCGGCTCGCTCGAGCGGCCCTCGCGCTTTTCATTCACCTTCAGTATCACCGTATCGACCTGGGGCGTGGCCAGGCGCAAAAACTGAAACACCCGATTCGGAGGAAACTGATCTAAGCGGTACATGATGTAGTGGCTCGCCAGGGGCTCCAACTGGTTCTCATCGTAGTAGGTTAAATAACCGTTGAGCAGGGGCAAATAGCATTCGTAGTAGCCAAACTCCGTTTTGCCGTGAAAAACCGGCATCGATAGTAAAAAGGAATAGGGAAAGGGATGCACCCCATAATCGTGGCGTTCGGTGGGCCGCACATTCACTTTCACAATCTTCATGCGGGGCTGCAACATATCCATCTCGGGATAGTCTCCGGTTTTTTTATATTCGCGCTTCAAATGATTGGTAAAAATCTGCTTTAAATGGCGCACATCTTTGCCAACGGCTTGATGACGCGTGCCAACCAGCAGCCCAAAAAAGGCCGACTCACCCATCGGGAAATACAAAACCGGGTATTTTATTTGCTCCATGTGCTTCCTTTTGTCGCGCCACCGTACCAGTAAAAATAGACTTTTTCCTAACCAAACCCATCGCTGGGCCCCTTATCTCGCATAGAAGACCAATCCTTTTAAGTACCCTCCTTCCGGATGAAAAATCTGCACCGGATGGTCGGCCGGCTGCCCCAAGCGATGCATAAGGCGCAGCTGACGCCCCGACTCCAAAGCGGCAGCTACGAGGGTATTATAGAAAAGCTTAGCGTCAACCACCTGAGAACAGGAAAAGGTAAAGAGCAGTCCGCCGGGTTTCAACCGGCGCAGGGCGGCCGCATTGAGGCGCTTGTAGCCTTGCACGGCGTTGTGGCGCTTTTTGAGGCTTTTGGCGAAAGCGGGCGGGTCGACCACAGCTACATCGTAGAGCTCGGTAGTCAGGCGCAAAAAGTCAAGTACCTCCTGAGCGTGCCCCCGGTGGCGGTCGGGACCGAAACCGTTGGCTTCGGCGTTGGCTTCGGCCAGGGCAATTGCCGGAGCCGACACATCGACCGAATCGACCCAGCGGGCACCCCCCGCCAGTGCGTAGACCGAAAAACCCCCCGAATAGCTGAAGGCATTGAGTACGCGCTGATCCCGTACGTAGCGCTGCAGCAGCGCGCGGTTATCGCGCTGGTCCAGGAAAAAGCCGGTCTTTTGTCCGCCCTCCCAATCGAGGCGGAAGTGGTGGCCGTTTTCGAGGGCGTTTTCTTCGATACGCGTTCCGAAAATATAGCCATTGCGCTGGCGCCCGCCGTACTGGGTGGGGAGGGTATCAGCGCTCTTGTCGTAGATAGCCCCCAAATGGTCGCCGTAAAGTTGGCGCAAGGCGGCTGCGATCCGTTCCCTTTCGCGGTGCATCCCGATAGAGTGGCACTGCATGACCGCGGTACGACCGTAGACATCGATGATCAGTCCGGGCAGCCCGTCGCCCTCGGCGTGCACCAGGCGGTAGCAATTGGTATCGGGGCGTTCTGCTAAACCAATGCGTCGGCGGTAGGCATAGGCCGCCTCCAAGCGTTGTTCCCAAAAATCGGCTGCCAAACCTGCCCCCGTAAAATCGATAATCCGCACCCGGATGCTGCCCGCCTGGTAATGCCCCAGGGCCAATTGTTCCCCCTGAGCATCGACGACCGCCACTAGGTCACCGTCGGCGATACCTTCGGCCTCCTTTTTAATGGCCCCCGAAAAAACCCAGGGATGATAGCGACGTACGGCCGCATCCTTGCCGCGGTGTAGCACCACTTGTTTCATCCGGTCTAGGCTTGATAATTTTCGTATCCTTCTGCTTCCAGGCGGGAATATTTTGCGGCTACGCCCTCGGCCAAGCGTTGCTTATATTCGATAATGCGCTGGCGCACCGCTGGATCCTGACTACCGATGATCTGGGCGGCCAGGATGCCGGCGTTTTTGGAAGCATTAAGGGCGACTGTAGCCACCGGTACACCATTGGGCATCTGAAGGATCGACAACACCGAGTCCCACCCATCGATCGAGTTAGACGATTTGATGGGTACACCGATGACCGGCAGTGGAGTAAGTGAGGCTACCATGCCCGGAAGATGCGCTGCACCGCCCGCCCCGGCGATGATCACGCGGACACCCTGCCGGTGTGCATTTTTAGCAAAATCGAACATGCGGTCGGGCGTACGGTGGGCCGAGACGATGGTTAGCTCAAAGGGCAGGTCGAGCTCTCGCAAGACATCGGCTGCCTGCCGCATCACCGGCAGATCGGAATCTGACCCCATAATGATCTTGATCATAAGCTTAGTATTTTCGTTTAACGCCGATACACCTGGGCGCGCGCCAGACCTTCAGAAAAATCGCGCACATCGAGGTAGCGAGGCGGTATTATCATTTTGCCGCTTTTGTCGAAAAAAGCGATACCCTGACGCACGCCCATCCGGGCCAGGCCATCCTTGAACGGCCATGCCAGGCCAAATTCGGGGGGTGTGACTTCTTCGCCGCGAGCATTGACCAACCCCCACAATCCATCGCGTTGATAGGCAGCTACTCCCTCAGAGAAAGCGTACAATTGCTGGTACCGCAAAGGGACCACCGCTTTTCCTTCGGCATTGATGGCCCCGAACCGGTCGCCCTGGCGAACGCCCCAAAGGCCCTCACCTGCGTACCACAACTGGTCGTACCGGGGTGGCAGGACAAAGACGCCCTGGGTGTCGATCAGCCCGTACAATTCGTCCACCCGCACGGGGGCCAACCCTTGGTTAAAATCCTGGGCGTTCCGGAAGCGAAGCTCAATGGCCACGGCCCCCTTCCGATCCACATAACCATAAAGATCGCCTTTTTTTACCCGGGCCAAACCTTCGCTAAAAGTATTTACCCGGTTGTATTGGAGCGGAACGACTACCTGGCCCAGGGTATCGATCAGGCCGTAACGCCCGTCCTGCTGCACTTTGGCATAGCCTGCATCAAAGGCAGGCGATGCATGCTCATACTGGACGGGGATGACGACCGTTCCCTGACGATCGATATAGCCGTACTGTTCACCTTGGCGGATACGCGCCCTTCCGTAGGCGAAATTCTGGGCCGACTCCAAGTGGGGCTCGATGAGGTATTCCCCTTTAGGATTGATGAACCCCATGCGATCATCTTCGTAGCGCTGCACTCGCGCCCGTCCGTTCCGGAAAGCCCAGGCTCCCTTGTAGACGAACGGAATGACGACTTCTCCTTTGTCGTTGATATAACCCCAGTGGCCGCCCTTGCGCACTACCGCCAGTCCTTCGGAAAAATCGCGGGCATCATCGAAGCGGTCTTTAATAACCAGCTCGCCTGTGCGATCGATGTAGCCCCACTTAAATTCCGATTCCGGAAAATCCGCCGCTTCCGGGGGTAGTTGGATCTCGCCCTCCCCGCGCGTTACGGGACGGTCGGGTTGGCAGGCCATCATTACTGCCAGTAGAGCAGTTAAAAAGATAAAACGTAGTAGCATATTCTAAATTTCAAAATCCAGGCCTCGGCGTAACAACTCCGGGTAGCGACTCCGGGCCAGGGTTTCGTATTTTTCCTTATCAAAACTATACAACTTAGCAGGCCGGTGGGCCACCCCTTCCTGCTTACCGACTTCGGTGAGTACCCCCATCTTGAGAATGCGGGTACGAAAATTGCGCTTGTTCAGCTCGACACCGGGACCCAGGATGGCTTCGTAAAGCGCCTGCAATTGCGACAAGGTAAAAGCTTCGGGTAGCAACTCAAAACCGATGGGCTGGTAGCGAACCTTCGCCCGCAGCCGGGCTACCGCCATTTCCAGAATACCGGCGTGATCGAAGGCCATGTCTGGCAGGTTATAAATGGAAAACCAGGCTACCGAACGCGCATCATCACCCGCCCGAACCAGCTGCTGTTGTAGACTCACCAGGGCGAAGTAGGCCACGCTGATCACGCGCCCACGCGGATCGCGGCCGGGTTGACCAAAAGTATACAGCTGTTCGATAAACACTTCGCGCATGCCGGTTTCTTCTTCCAATTCGCGCAGGGCAGCCATCTCTAGAGGTTCATTCATGTCGACAAAGCCGCCGGGCAGTGCCCAACGTCCGGCAAAGGGTGGGTTGCGCCGTTCGATCAATAGGACTTTGAGATCGGCACCCGGCGCAAATCCGAAGATGACACAGTCGACCGTCACCGATGGCCGCGGATGATCATAGGTGTAGGGCATCGAGCGCTATTTTTCTCCTTCATTCATCTGATAGTCCCGGATCAAAGCCTGCTTACGTTGGTGTACCCGATACTCCAGGCCGGTAAAGTAATCGAATTCATTGAGCACCCAATCGAAGATTTTAACTTGCTGGCGCGCATAAGCCTGGATTTCTATCAGGGGCGGGCTATCGTACACGCGCTCGCCAGACCGGAAAACAGGTTGAAGTAAGTCTTCAGTATGGGCCGGTGACCAATGGCGATCTGCTTGGCCCGCCATATCCACCCCCCGGTAATCTTTGACCTCGGTATCGCGAATATCGACCAGCAAGTCGGCCAGCGGCTTCTGATCGCCATCGAGTAGGCGGCGGATTTGCAGGATGCCCGGATTCGACATTTTAATGGGGGTATCCGAGAGTTTGATGCGATCCTGCAGCCGGCCTGCTGCATCGGCGATGGCCGATAGTTTGTACACCCCGCCGAGGGCCCCCTCTGGTTTGCCGACCACCAGGCGGGTACCGATGCCCCAGATCGCAATGGTACCGCCCCGCGCTTTGATCTCACTAATCGAATGTTCGTCGAGGCTATCGCTGGCCACAATTTTGGCCTTGCCGAAGCCGGCCTCATCTAGCAGGTGGCGCGCCTTAATACTGAGTGCTGCCAAGTCGCCTGAATCGAGGCGTATACCGTTTAATTCATACCCGCGTTCTCGCAAGCGCTGCCCCACGCGGATGGCGTTAGCCACCCCTTCGAGGGTATCGTAGGTATCCACCAAAAATATAGTGTTGTTGGGCATGGCTTCGGCGTAGGCTTCGAAGGCCGCTATTTCGTCTTCGAAGCACATGACCCAGCTGTGTGCGTGGGTACCCTTTACCGGAATGCCGTAGAACCGCCCGGCGTGCAGGTTGCTGGTAGCGCCGCACCCGCCGATGAAAGCCGCCCGGCTGGCAGTAAGGGCACCATCGATGCCCTGGGCCCGCCTCAAGCCGAATTCCAGTACGGCATCGCCGGCTGCCGCGGTCACGATCCGTGCCGACTTAGTAGCGATGAGGGTTGAGAAGTTAATCACATTCAGTAAAGCCGACTCGACGATTTGCGCTTGCAGTAAGGGGCCGCGCACCCGCAATAGGGGCTGGTTCGGAAAAACAATAGTTCCTTCCGCCACGCCGTCGACCGTCAGCTCGAGGCGCATGCGTTGCAGGTAGTTCAGGAACCCGATTTCGAAGAGGGCTTTGCCGTCATTGCCTTTCAGACTACCCAAGTACTGAATATCGTCAGCAGTGAAGCGAAATCGCTCCAGAATATCGATGGCCAGCTCTAGACCAGCGGCCACCGTACAGGGGCCACTGTAGGGGTTTTTGCGGTAAAAAAGATGGAAAACACTTTCCCGCTGTTCCATCCTGTGCTTCCAAAAGCCGTAGGCCATGGTCAAATGGTACAGATCCTGAACGAGGGAGAAGCCCTGTGGAAACGTATGAAGAAGGTGCGACATGGTTCGTCATTTTTCCGGCGCTGCGCCGGGTAGGCGAAAAGATAAGGAAAAAGCCAGGCAAGCAATAGCGCGCTTGCCGGCGGCCAACTTTTTGTTAGGTTTTCGCATCTTTGGGAACAAACTTACCGACACCATGCGCTTTTTTGGATTTATGATTGCCGTGCTATTTTTGGGGTTAAATACGGTGCAGGGCCAGCGGACGCCTAAGGGCTGGCATAAATTTCGCTCACCCGATGGCGCTTTCGAAGTGATGGCCCCCAAGGGAATGCAAAGCCAGGTCGACTCGGTAAGCACTGCGATCGGCGTACTGGCTTACCATACTTTCTTCCACAGCGACAACAATCCCAAAGCCGAAAACGCCGTCTACATGGTCAGTTATGTTGACTATCCGCCCGGGGCCATTCATTCCGACTCAGTGGCACTCCTTCCCGAATTTTACGAAGCTACCCTAGAGAGCGCCCTCACCAGCGTGCAAGGAAAATTGATCTACCGGGATATCTTTCGCCACCAGGGCTACACCGGGCGCCTGTGGCGAATCGATTACAACCGGGGTGAAGCAACGGTGCGTACTCGCGCGGTGGTCATCAAGAATCGGTACTACGCTATTCAGACCATTACCCACCGGAAGAAAAACGTAAACCGGTCCATGGACCAGTTTTTCGATTCTTTCAAAGTGTACATTGAGGAGGATTAGGCGCCCATTTCCCAAACCGAACCCAGACTTTTAAGGGATCGGTAAAGCCCCGGAGTGGTTACGAACCCTTATATTTGGGCGACTGCTACCTGCCAAAATTCAGCCCTATGCCTGATATTGCCGTATTTCCCGGTTCTTTCGATCCCATCACCATCGGTCATGTCGATCTGGTCGAGCGTGCCCTTCCGCTGTTTGATAAAATCATCGTTGCTATCGGCGTTAATAACCAAAAGCACTACTTGTTCTCCCTGGAACAGCGCATCCACTGGCTGAAGGCGGTATTTGAGCAAGAGCCCCGGGTGGAGGTAGACTACTTTCAGAACCTGACGGCGCATTATTGTGAAAAGATCGGTGCAAAATACCTGCTGCGCGGGTTGCGAAATGCTTCCGATTTTGACTACGAAAAGACCATCTCTCAACTCAACAATATCGTTGGGCACGGCCTGGAGACCATCTTTTTAATCAGCCAGCCCGGGTTTTCCCACATCAGTTCCACCATTGTGCGGGAAATCATCAAGGGCGGGGGCGATGCTAGCCCTTTTCTACCCGAAGCCGTACAAGTGCCCAAAGAATGGGTTAGCGATTGAACAAGGCCTTTTACCACTTTGTGTAATAAAAAAGTAAATTCGCTGCCGCAGATTAACCAACGAACACCAAATTAATGACACAACATGGCTAACGCATTTTTCAACCTGCCCCCGACGACCAACGAAGCTTTCCATAGTTACGCCCCCGGCACCCCCGAGCGGGAAGAACTGAAAGCAGCCCTGCGCGAACTCAAAAGCCAGACCCGGGAGATTCCTATGGTCATTGGCGGAAAGCGCTATACCGAAGGCGAGCAAATCGACATTCGACCGCCTCACGAACGGAGCCACAAACTGGGACACTATTACAAAGGGGATTCGAAGCACGTCAACCTGGCGATCGAAGCGGCCCTTGAGGCCAAAAAAAAATGGGAGACAATGCCCTGGGAAGAACGGGCAGCTATCTTCTTACGTGCAGCCGACCTACTCAACGGACCATACCGCGCAAAAATGAATGCCGCTACCATGCTGTGCCAATCGAAAAATCCCTGGCAAGCCGAAATTGAGGCGGTAGCCGAGCTTTCCGACTTTTGGCGCTTCAATGTCGAGGCCATGGTCGAAATGTACAAGCAACAGCCCGTGAGCCCCGACCGGGGGATCTGGAACCGCATGGAGTACCGGCCGCTAGAAGGCTTTGTCTTTGCCATTACCCCCTTCAACTTTACTGCCATCTCGGGTAACCTTCCTTCGGCTCCAGCCCTGATGGGTAACTGTGCCATCTGGAAGCCTGCCGAAAGCCAGATCTACTCGGCCTACGTGGTCATGGAAATCTTGGAAGAAGCCGGTCTGCCTCCGGGTGTTATCAACCTGCTGATGGTCGACGGACCGGTAGCCGGTGACATCATCTTCGAGCACCCCGACTTTGCCGGACTGCACTTTACGGGTAGTACGAAAGTATTTCAAACCCTTTGGGCAACCATTGGCAAAAACATCCACAAGTACAAATCCTATCCGCGTATCGTGGGCGAGACGGGCGGTAAGGATTTTGTCATTGCCCACCCCTCGGCTGATAAGCAAGCTCTGGTAGCCAACCTTATCCGGGGCGCTTATGAATACCAAGGACAAAAATGCTCGGCAGCCTCACGTGCTTACATTCCAAAGACGATCTGGAACGACATCAAAGACGACCTCGTCCAGCAGGTGGCCGAACTAAAAATGGGTACGGTAGAAGATTTCCGCAACTTTGTGAACGCTGTCATCGACGAGCGCGCTTTCGATAAAATTTCCAACTACATCGCAATCGCTCGCAATGCAGAAGACGCAGAGATTCTAGTGGGTGGCAAAGCAGATAAAAGCAAAGGCTATTTCATCGAACCGACCATCATCTTGACGGATAATCCTAAGTTCACCACTATGGAGGAGGAAATTTTCGGACCGGTACTGACCATCTACGTCTACGAAGATGACCAGTTCGAAGAGGCCCTGGATCTGGTAAATGAAACCTCTCCCTATGGCCTGACCGGCGCGGTTTTCTCCCAGGATCGCTACGCTACGCATCTGGCCGCCGAAAAACTCCGCCATGCCGCCGGCAACTTTTACATCAATGACAAACCGACCGGCGCCGTTGTCGGACAACAGCCCTTCGGTGGCGCCCGCGGCTCGGGCACCAACGATAAAGCCGGTTCGATCATGAACCTCTACCGATGGGCCAGCGCCCGTGCCATCAAGGAAAATTTTGTTCCTGTCAAAGACTATCGCTATCCGTTCATGGACGCGGAATAACGATTAACCACCACAGGGGGTGCAATTCTCTGCGCCCCCTATTGCTTTAACAGCAGGATACGCTCCTGGGCGCTCTCCTGACTCCTGGCACCGAACACTTCCAAAGCATACCAACCGGAAGGCAGGTCGCGCAGGTCGAGTGACCCGTATCCGGGTGCCAGTTCCCAGCGGCGTAGGATTTGTCCCCGGCCATCGAAAAGATAGCCGATGGCCCCTACCCCTGAAACCCCAGTTGCCTGGTAATTAAGTCTTTCCCTTACCGGATTAGGAAAAAATCGCCACTGTTCACTTTTAGGTTCCTGGGTATAGGTCAGGGGATCGATCTGAACCGGTACCACGCACCGATTGACCATCTGCTCATCGACGAAGGCGATCAGCCAAACAAGATAAGACCCAGGACTGACCGCTCGCGTATTCCAGCCATAATCGACCAAGACCTGTGTAGTATCCTGCAGGTCGGCATCCAGCAATACCTTGAACTGAGTGGAATCAGGTCGGCTGCAGGCTATTTGGTATCCGGTATAGGCTGCGGTACCCGTCGGTCCGTTGGTCAATATCAATTGCCCAGTGATGCGGGCTATTTGTCTGGCGTTTAAACCAGCTACAGAATCGAGTCGAGCTTCTGAAACGAACGCCCTGCTGGCAACCAGAGGGATTGCAGTCACCGTAGCGTTATTGAGCACCAATCTGCTTTCGCCCGACACACTTATACTGCCTTCTATGGTCGAATGCGTCGCATAAACAGCTGCTTCGTCTTGGATATTTAGAATTTGCGCTTCGCCTCCAGCTCGGAAAAAATAGCTGTCGAGCACGTGCATTTCACTTTGGTCGAAAGCAGAGACGGAGCCGCCGCTGCCATCGCAGACACTGTTGACGATGGTGAGGGTCGACCGGTCGAAACTCCAACTTTCGCCATAAAGGGCATCGCTGATCGTCAAGCGATTGTCGAAAAAAGTGTAGAAATTCCAGGCCTGCATGCTGCTGTTCACAAGCCGGAACGTCCGGTCGGTGAAGGGGGCAATAAAATCTTGGTACCCACGGCCGTTTTCTATGCTCTTGACTCTACCGGAGCGGGCTTCCGGTGTGAGGTAGGTAAAACCAGCTGCGTTCAGGGCGGAGTTTTCGATCGTTACCTCGGCACCGATTGGAACCAGGACATTCCAGAAGGCGGCTCCGATGTTTTCAAGGGTTACGGAAAAATATACACCATCGACGCCATTCAGCCCGTCATCGAACCGGTAAGGCTCGCCGATAATCTGACTGGCGTTTGGGAGCCCCGGCAGGTTGGCCGGCGGATAGGCGTAGCGCACCTTCGCCTGGGGGCCAAAATTGTACCAGATCGCCGCCGATTCGGCTTGCTCGATTCTAAGCTGAGCCGAATCGCCCACCACCCATTCCTGGCCCCCGCCGATAGTGTTCAGGTCAATACAAGCCGATCCGGTGACAGAAAAAGTGTAGGGAATTTGAATACCTGAAAAAGCTACCGTATCTGCCTGGTAAGTAGCTTGGCCGGAAAACCCGCCACCCAGTGCCCCCGCCCCTACGTCGGCTTGCACCTGGCGTAGCTAAAGGCGGCTTTGTCCTCTGCCGACCCATTCGTACTGGCTTTTAAAATCCATGGGAATGGACAACAGAGATTCCTGGAACTGCAATTCGGCCTTGTCCTGCAATCGAATATCGGCAGCGATTTCCTATACGCCCTGCCAGTTAGCCCGGCTATTACCACTGACTTGGACCCCGCCGCGGATGTTGGCAGCGCTTTCGGCGAGCAAAAAAACGGCACTGTCCTGCAAGACAATTCCGCCTGTTACACTTAACTGGACATTACTCAATTCCAGTCGGCCGTTTTTGACAATTATCAAGGAATCCAAACGGAGCGTCGTGTCGGATAGGGCTACCAACGCCCTGGGGTCCAGTGCACCAACGATCAGGTTTTGGGCGCCAAGGCCCGGTAAGTTAAAGCAACTTACAATCCAAACTACAAGGTACAACAATCTGTACACCATATCACTGTCTTTTTTATCCTCCAATTATTTCCGACACCAGTATAAAGATAAACCCGACTTTCCCCCTAAGGCGGCATAACTTGTTACTGAAGATGAACTTATCGAAGGCTGGGCACCTCTTTCTAGTAAACTTGACAAAACGATTATAAATCAACCAGACAATATCATGCCAGACTACCAAAGTCCGCTGTCTCGCTTTCTACACCTTGTTCGATCGAATGACACCAATACCTACAAACAATTTTCGCGACTGGCAGCCCTCACCGTGAAGCTCCTACCCGCTGGGGCTATGCAGCGCCTGGAAGGTTGGCAAAAAGGGCGGGCACTGCGCCGATTTAAACACCCCCACCCACCGGTCTACCTACTTGGACATTGGCGAAGCGGGACTTCCTTTCTGCATTTTTTATTAGGTGAAGATCCGCAGTTCACCTATCATACCAAGTTTCAAACCCTATTTCCCAACTCTTTCTTAGTAACGGAAAAAACCGTGAAACCGCTTGCCGAGCAACTGATGCATTCTTTTAAGGCCTTCCGCAACTGGAAGAATGGCATCTCACTGAACATGGCGCTCGACTCCCCTTCAGAAATAGAAATAAGCCTCCTTAATCAAGGACAGTATGAATCTTTCCACTGGGGGCACTTTTTCCCAACCTCGTGGAAATGGTATTTTGACCGTTATCTATTTCAGGAAACGATTACTGAAAAAGAGCGCAGGCGCTGGCGCCACCACATCCTTAACTTGAACCTTAAGGTTAATTTCCAGCATCCGGATAAGCGACTATTGGTCAAAAACCCCGGCGATACGGCCCGCGTATCGGAAATATTGAACCTTTACCCCAATGCCAAGTTTATCTTCATCCATCGGAATCCGTATGACGTTTTTTACTCTAACAAAAAGCTATGGAACAACCTCATGCGTAATTTCGCCTTAGAGGTGGTTTCCCAGCGCGAAATCGATCGGGCCATCTTATATACCTACCGAAAAATGCACGAAAACTATGTGAGGGACCGGAAAGCAATACCCCAGAAAAACCTAATAGAAATCAGCCACAACGAGCTCAAGGAACGGCCACACGCCACGCTGGAAAAAATCTACGCCCACCTACGGCTGCCCGGATACGCCAAAGCGGAGCCTCATTTCCGACACTTTCTCAATAAACGCCAACCGGGCCAGATTCACCAATACGATTACCGCAGGGAGGATATTGAAGCAATCAACCAGGCTTGGCATTTGGCCTTTGAAGCGTGGGACTACGAGATGCAGCAAACAGATGTACAAACCCCCTGACGTCAGGGCTCCAAAAGGCGAAGTGAGCGAAATCAGGACAGCAACCCTGCAACTAATTCCAGCAACAGACACAGGCCCAGTAATAGTAAGCCCAGCCCGGTAGATGTAAAACGTGCCGATCTCGTCCATTTCTTCGACGCTGTACCGGTTGCGCATATGGCTCCAACTGGAAACCATGCCGGCGATTCCGAACCCGTCGTCAGCAAAGGAAGCGAACAGGGCTAATTCTGCCGCAGGCCGTAGTTCACCAGCAGGATGGTACCGAGGAGTTAAATCCAAAAGCACTTTCGGAATTCTGTAGAAGAATGGTGGGTCGGTTTCACCAGCTGATCTCCTTTTTATCCCGGAAAAAACGACCGTATGTTTCCTGGTTGCTGACGGCCAACCAGACGATGGTCTCGGCACCTTTTTCCACGCTGCGGTTCGCCGCCGGACCGCCCATATCGGTACGCACCCACCCAGGGCATACGGCATTTACCCATACCTTTCGCTCTGCTAAGCTCGCCGCCAGATGGCGAGTCAGGGCATTCATAAACGTCTTGGAAGCGCTGTACAGGGGCGCGTAGCTGCTGTACCCCTCGCACATCGTACCAGCGCCACTCGACACCATGATCACCTGGGCATTGGGGCGCAAATGGGGCGCCAGGGCCTGCGTCAAGTAAAAGGGCCCCAATGCATTGGTACGAACCGTTTGCTCGACCTCTTCTGCGCTGACATCAATAATGGGACGCGAGTCGGCTAATAATACGCCGGCGTTATTAACCAGCACGTGGATACCATTGGGATGGTCACGCCCTACGGTATGGGCGAGTTGCTCGATACTATCGAGCGAAGAGACATCGAGTTCGATAAAATCGGCTCCTTGCGAGCGAGCCGCCTCACGGCCAGGTTCGGGCTTCCGAGCAGTGAGAATAACGCGGTAGCCAGCAGCCACCAGTTGTCGGGCCACTTCGTAACCGATCCCGCGATTGGCTCCTGTGATCAAAGCTGTTTGCATGCGGCAGTAGGTTTGGTTGCTTTTTAACGGAGAGGAAGATTGCCATTTTATCCTAAACAAAAAGAAAATTCGCAAAAAATTCGCCATAGGAGTAGGGGATACCGGGAGCAACTCGTCTTAGCACTCGGATCAATTATCTGCCAATTTTATGAAAACGTTTATGCCATGGCTGATCACCGGCCTAAAATTGGGTATTCTTATACCGTCAACCGGCCAAATTTATTCCGACTACCTGGGTAACGGCCACGATTTAGGCATCCGAGTGCTGAGTAGCGACACCACGCGTACCGCTTCTGCAACTTACACCCTGAACGGACTGCGCCCTATGTCTTCTTTGGAGACCACCGCCCGGCTGCTGGGTCAGGCTACCTTTGGCGCTGACTTTGCCACCATCCGGCAGGTGCATGAGCTGGGCCACGAGGCCTGGATCGACGAGCAGTTGCAGTTACCCGTAACTTACCCTACGGAGATGATGGAAGCACTCCAGATCACCTACCCGGCCGACTTTCAGGGCATTAATTATTTTAATGGTGCCTGGTGGCACACCGCCATGACGGCCCCCGACCAGCTACGCCACCGCACTGCCTTTGCCCTCAGTCAGATCATGGTGATCTCATCTCACCAGCTCGAGGGCGTCAGTGATGCAGTGGCCAACTATTACGATTTGCTGGCCCGGCATGCCCTGGGGAATTATCGAGATTTACTTGAAGCCGTCACTTACAGCGTCGCGATGGGAGCTTATCTAAGCCACCTGAACAACCCACGGTCTATCCCGGAAGAGAATATCCGGCCCGATGAGAACTATGCACGGGAGATCATGCAACTGTTCAGCATCGGTCTTTACGAATTAAACCCGGACGGCTCCTACAAGCGAGACAACCAAGGAAATCCCATCCCTACCTACGACAACCAAGACATCCGGGAGATGGCCAAGGTCTTCACCGGCTTGGGCGCTGGCGCCATTTGGGAATGGCTCTACGAAGAATACGAAGATATCGAAGGACCGGAATTTTTCATGCCTCTGGAGTTTATCAACCCTTACGAGCCGATGGCCATGTATGAGGAATGGCACGAGCAGGGCTCCAAGGTTTTATTAAAGCAGGAGACCATTCCCGCCGGACAGAGGGGCAACGAGGACATTCGGCAGGCCCTTGACTTTTTGTTTAACCACCCCAACGTAGGACCCTTCCTCGGCAAGCAACTGATCCAGCGCCTGGTCAAATCCAATCCGAGCCCCGACTACGTGCGACGGGTGGCTACCGTTTTCAACGATAATGGCTCGGGCGTTCGGGGCGACCTGGGAGCCGTGGTCAAAGCGATCATATTGGATCCCGAAGCCCAAAACTGCAACATCCTAGCCGACCAGCGCAACGGCCGCCTCAAGGAACCTGTGATCCGCTACCTGCAGTTGCTGCGCGGCATCGGACTAACCAATGAAATTGACCGGTACGCCACCGGCGGATTCGAACTACAGGAGCGGCTCTTCCAGAATATCTTGGCTGCCCCTTCGGTGTTCAATTTTTACCAGCCCGGCTACCAACCGAGCGGCGAAATCACCCAGGCAGGGCTAGTAGCTCCCGAATTCCAAATCCTCAATTCCGTTTCGGCCATTGAGTACGTCAATATGGCTAGCGAGTGGACCATCTACGGGCGCCCCATGGAGGTGAGCTTTTTTATCGAGGCAGAAAATGAGGAGTTTTTCACTTGGTCGGAACTGCAGCTAGAGGATAAAATCGCCTTGTTGGAAGAACCTCAACTGCTGGTCGACCACCTGGGCCTAGTACTCTGCCATGGCCAAATGACCAGCCATACCCGCCGCGTCATTTTGAATACCATCGAGCAATTCCTGGCCAATTTTGAAGGTTACGACCATCCGCCGGAAATCGATTACTACGCCACTTTACTGGCCATCAACTTGACCATGGTATCCCCCGATTTTGTCATTGTTCGCTAAAAACAAAAAGCATGTCTACTCATCATTTTCCCTCCAGCCGCCGGAAATTCGTACGGCAGCTTTCCTGCGCCGCCATGGGCTATACGACCTTATTTTCCGGACTGATCAATATAAAAGCCATCGGTGCCGCTGCGGCTGCCAACTCGGCTACCGGCGCCAATCCGAATACTTACAAAGCATTAGTTTGCCTGCTGCTGGAAGGCGGGAGCGACTCTTTCAATATGCTCGTACCCAGGGGCGCCAACGAGTATGCCGAGTACGCCGCCATCCGGTCTAATCTAGCCCTGCCCCGCAACAGCCTGCTACCGATCAACCCGTTGACCCCCGATGGCAGAGCCTACGGACTCCATCCTGCCCTGCCCGGATTGCAGCGCCTCTTTGCCGAAGGTAAGGTCGCCTTTGTAGCCAATGTGGGCTCCCTGATTGAGAAAGTTGAAAACACCGACCGGTTCTTTGACGGAAGTCGCCGTTTGCCGCTGGGCCTATACTCCCACTCCGATCAACTGGCCCACTGGCAGACCGCCATACCACAGACCCGCACCGCCATCGGTTGGGGCGGTCGTATGGCCGACCTCCTGCGCGATATGAACAACAACCAAAAAATCTCGCTCAACATTTCTCTCTCCGGTACCAACCTATTCCAATCGGGCGTGTATGTACAGCCCTACACCATCGAGAATACGGGAACCGGCAGCACGGGCATCGGCGGCTACGAAGACGAGGATGATTACTTCGGGCGCCTGAAGCGCGCTGCCATCGACAGCCTGATGGAGCACCACTACCAGGACCTATTCAAGAATACCTACACCAACACCATCAAGACCGCCCAGCGCAGTCACGAGGTATTCAGCACCGCCATCGGTGATCTCCCCCCGCTGAGTACGCCCTTTCCGGATACCGAACTCGGACGCAGCCTGGGCATGGTCGCCCGTACCATTGCTATTCGTAACAACCTTGCGGTCAGCCGTCAGTGCTTCTTCATCAATTACGGTGACTGGGATCACCACGATGAGCTGACCAACAACCTTGCCAATAACCTGAGTGAGGTCGACGGAGCACTGGCCGCCTTCCAGACTGCACTGGAAGAATTGGGTGTGGCCAATAACGTGACCACCTTCACCATTTCTGATTTTGGTCGGACCCTGACCTCCAACGGCAACGGTACCGACCACGGCTGGGGCGGCCATGCCCTGGTAATGGGCGGTAGCGTCAACGGGGGCGACTTCTACGGCACCTATCCCGAGCTGCAACTCAACAATAGCCTGGAACTCGGTAGCGGAGTATTCATACCAACTACGGCCGCCGACGAGTATCTGGCCGAGCTAGCCCTCTGGTTTGGGGTAGCTCCCGGCGACCTCGATACCGTTCTGCCTAACATCCGGAATTTTTATGCGCCGACCGCCGGAGCCGTTCCGTTGGGCATCATGCAAATGACTTGATCAATTTTTCAACAAAAAAATCTATACCGTGCAAAACATACAACGCATCATCTATCTGCTCTTTTTCCTGCCTTTTCTCAGCACAGGCCAGTGCACCTACGATCACTGGTTATCTTGCGAAAAAGCGCCCAATCCCAACCCTGGGCGCGACAGCAGCCACTGGATCTACTACGATCTGGGGCAGGTATACCCTCTAGCCCAAACCCGGTTCTGGAATTACAACGACCCGGTCGACCTCCACGCCGGCCTGCGCGAGGTAAGCATTGACTACTCGACCGACGGCGTCAGCTGGACGCATTGGGGCAACATCCAGTTACCCCCTGCCAGCGGCCGGCAGGACTACGCCGGCATGGCCGGTCCCGATCTAAAGGGTACTCCGGTGCGCTACCTGCTGCTCACTGCACACTCCAACTGGGGCGGCGGTTGCTATGGCCTCTCTGAAATTCAACTGGACATTGCCACCGTGACCGATACCAAAGAGAGAGGTGCCGCTGAGGGGTTAGACCTGGTCCTTGCTCCCAATCCGGTGCACGATCAGCTACAAATCCTGATGCGTGGCGTAAGTACCGATCCCATTCAGCTGACCCTTTTCGATGCTACCGGAAGGGCAGTGTACCGGCAGCAAGTGAGCGCCTTGCCGCATGCTTACGTCAGCCACACATACCCGGTTCATCAGCTGGCGGAGGGTGTTTACACCGTGTACATGAAACAGGGAAAAGCTACCCTATCGAAACGGATGACAAAGATCGATTGAGGAAAGTGGGCCCGCACCGCTATCGATTTGGCTTTCCCCATTCAAAAGCCGACTATAGCTGCGATAAGAGCGACCCAGCGAGGCGTTTCTTTTTTACCTGACCAGCGATAAATCTCCTGACTGCATTTCAGTGACGGCCTCCCCATCGCGCAATACTGTGTATTGGGCTACATACACGTAGATATCGATCGGGGCTGGCTCGCCGTCGATGGTGCCGTCCCAGCGTTCTTCGAGCGATCCGTTGAAAATCTCGTCGCCCCACCGGTTGTAAATGCGTAGTTCGAAGGTTTCGAAGAAGCAGCTTTCTTCGGTGCGCAGTACGCCGAAGCTTTCGTTTACGTTATCGCCGTTAGGGGTAAAGGCATTGGGAAACTGGATGTCGCATGGGCAAAATTCAAAACCGACAACTGCGGTATCCATGACCAACAGACACGCATCAAATAGCGCGCTAACGACGTAGGCGCCGCTATCTTGGACCTCAATGGTCGCCGTTGTTTCCCCGGTGCTCCAAACCAGATCGGTAAAGAGGGAATCGTTGGCGTTAAGTGCCACCGTGCCGCCGTCGCAGGCGGTGGTGTCGCCCTGCGCTAAGAGTTCGGGGAGGTTGAAATTATCGAAGAGTTGGGCTACCTCACCGGCGTCGAGGGCGCGATCCCAGTAGTAGAAATCGTCGATCCGACCATCGAAAAAAGTAGTATTATCGGATTCATTGCGCCCCCGGCCGAGCGTACCCGGCTGATCGGAATACTCGATGGGCAATTCCGGGCTGCCCCGAAGCACTCCTTCTTCCACACAACCGTTCAGGTAGAGGGTCAGATTGCGGGAGCCTTCCAGCACCCCAACTACGTGGGTCCAGGTATTTAGCGCCAGCGATGTCGTACCTTGGAAGGAAACATTGCAAGGGGGCGTACTTGCAGACAAGCAATTATCGCCGTAATTGAAATTCAAGGTTTGATCGTTTGGGTCGATCGTAAAGAAAACACCGAAGGCAGCATCAGAGCCCGAATCCGTTGTAAGGATAATCGTCTCTTCGGTGACTGGATTTTCAGGGTACACCCAAAAGCTAATCGTCACAGGTGCGAGGGGCTCCAGCGCGGGTTCTTCGGGTAAATCGATAAAGGCCGAGTCCGGGAAGGCCACCGCACCGATTGGATCGCCAAAACGATCTTCGGCAGCCAGGATATTGACAGGTGTGCCATCGCGATCGTTGCCCGAAGCGTCAGTGGCGTCGCCGTTGAGGGGATAGTAAAGGAGCAGGTTATCGTTGAGGTTTTGGGCTTGCAGGCCCAGAGCGAGAAACAGGAAGCAGCAGCACAATCCGTATCGTTTCATGGAATTTTGGCTTTTGGCGCAAAATAACAAGAATGCGGGAGATTACCGGCGTTGTCCTAGACAATGCATTTTATTGGAAAATGGTACAGTAGCCCGTATTTTACTGTCGTTTCACCAACACCAATTCCAATGCATGCTGTGAATCGCATGATGGTGGTCATCGCCGCCGAGAATTTCTCCGAAAACCGCAAAGCTGCTATTGACTTCTATGTCAGGCTTTTTAATGTTAAAGTCCTCTATGACAGCGACTGGTTCATCAACCTAAAAGACCAGAAAGATCGCTGGGAAATCGGCATCATCGACGCTAAGAACACCGTTACCCCTCAGGACGCCCGTCATCGGCCTCAGGGTTTTTACCTAACCCTTGTCGTAGATGATGTAGACAACGTACACCAAACCGCCCAGAAAGCAAAGCTAGACATCTTGGAGCTGCCTACCGATACCGCCTACGGTCAACGCCGTATGCTACTCCGCGATCCGAACGGCGCGGTGATTGACGTATCAACTCCCATACCGGATTTTGAGTTTTAGTACTTGTTCAAAGTATTGACCAATTTGCTCGTCTGCAACTTGGTCAACGTCCGGTTTTTAACCATAAAAGGACTTCGCATGGCGCAAAACCTAGAAAAGAACAAACAAAACGCTATCGCCTTTTACCGCATGGCTTTTGGAGGTAAACCGCGACAAGCCGTTGCCCGGTACGTGGGCGATCAATATATCCAACACAATCCCTCAGTTGCCGACGGCCCTGAGGGATTCATCGAATACTTCGAACGCATGCAGGCAGTCTATCCGGAAAAAACCGTAGAATTCTTACGTGCTATCGCAGCGGGCGATTTAGTGGCCCTGCATACTTATCAAACCTGGCCCGGCGGAGCAGACTACGTAACGATGGACTTTTTTCGTTTCGATGCCCATGGGAAAATCATCGAGCATTGGGATAGTATCCAGCAAGTTCCGTCAACCAGTGCTAATGAAAATGGGATGAAATAACTCATGATTGAAATCCCTTTCACCCTTCCTGTTCTGGCGCTAGGCGCCATCATTGCACAGGGTGTATTTGCGTCAGTCTTGCTCTTGACACACCCTACCAACCGGCAGGCCAATCGCTGGCTAGGGTTGCTGTTGTTCGCTTTCGCGCTTTGGATTATCGACGCTTTTTACCGGGCCGGTCAGGTGTATCAGCAAGACCCTGACTTTTATTTTCAACCCATCTACTATTCTCTGGCATTCGGTCCCTTCCTGTTTTTTTACGTCAAAAAGCTGACGATGCCCCAATTCTTGCTTCGCCCTATTCACGGGCTGCACTTCCTGCCAGTAGTGTTGCAAGCCGGCCTTTACTGGTTCCTATTTTTTCAAGATTACCCGTTTCGGCGCTGGTTCTGGTTCATAGTCCACCAACCCTATACCTACAATCTGGAATTCAATCTCAGCCTTCTATCGTTGTTGCTCTACGCTTTGCTTTCGGTAAGGCAACTGCGTGCTTATCGCTCGTGGCTCGATAACCATTATTCTGAAAATTCGGACGTCGACCTCAACTGGTTGCGCTTTTTGCTTTTATTAATTGCTCTGCTCTGCACCCTATGGATGGTCGATGTTTTCTTGCGAGAAGTGCTTGCCATTTATCGCGAGCAGTCGATTTCCACCATTGCTATGAGTATTACGCTTTTACTGTTGGCTTTTGGCAGCCTACGGCAAAACAGTACAGCTGCTTTAGGTTACCCAGGCCAGGAGAAAAAAGCAGTCTCGGCGCCGGCGATTGCTCCCCAATTAACTGAACAGATTCGGCAATGTATGGAACGGGAAAGGGCCTACCTCCACCCCACTCTTTCCCTCAAAGAATTTGCGGCCCTAACCGGTCAACCTGCCCGTACAGTTTCCACCCATATCAACCACGGGCTAGGGCTATCTTTTATCGATTTCGTTAACGGCTACCGGGTGGCAGCATTCCAACGGGCAGTTGAGCAGGGTGGCCTCCGGCAAAAAACCATGCTTGCCCTGGCCCTGGAGTCAGGGTTTAATGCCAAGTCGACCTTTAACCGCGTTTTCAAAAAAGTGACCGGACAAAGTCCGCGCGAGTACGTAGAGAAGACTCAAAACGTGAATTAGCAGGTCCCAAAACGCGTATTGGAGCGCACCGGAGCCCTTAAAGGGCCTACTTGCTGGTATTATTTACCAAAACAACTGCCATGCGATTATTGACGATATTTTACTTAATCCTGTGTTTAGGTTCGGCGAAAGCACAGGTTGCGGAGATCAAAGCAGCTGTAGAACGAGCCGTTCGTGAACAGGGGTTTTCCGGAACGGTACTCGTAGCTGACCAGGGCCGCCCCATATACCAACAATCCTTTGGGCTAGCCTACCGCAGTATGCCCGACACCATCCGCAACCATTACCATTACCATGTGGCTTCGGTGACCAAGTTGTTTACTGCCATTCTGGTTTTACAACTCGTGCAAGAGGGTAACCTCCAACTGACCGATCGGGCGAAGCAGTACCTGCCCGACCTGGATGTTCCACAAGCCGTCACCATTCACCATTTACTATTGCACATTTCCGGACTGCCCACCACCAAGCGCAAGTATTACCGGAATCTGCATGCACCGGCGGACATTGCGCGCAAGAGTCTGCAGAATAGCTCCCGCAGCAAACTCAATACATTCCGTTACAACGACCTCGACTACGTTCTGCTGGGGCTGATCATCGAATCGATCACGGGCCGGTCATGGGAAGAACAAGTGACAGCCTGCATTCTGGAGCCCCTACAAATGGAAAACACTGGTTTTTTGGAGTACGGTTACTATCCCGATCATTTTGCTTATCCCTATTCGGTGTCCCGCAGGGGTACGTACGAACAGGACCCCTTGTATTACATCGAAAACCTTTACGCAGCCGGAGCGATGTACGCCAATGCCAGGGACTTGCTGAGGCTAGACCAGGCTCTTTACACCGATCAACTCCTGGATGCCGAACGACGAGCGTTACTGGCGCAATCCAATCCTGAATACCAATACGCTGGGTATGGGGTCTGGAATTACACCTATCCCTTTAGCAGCGCTAAACCCACCGTCATGGAGCGCCGGGGCGGTATCATGGGCGCCAATGTCGTGCTCCTTCGACTAACCGGCGCCAACCAGACGATCATCATTTTGAGCAATACTGACCGCTTTAATCCCGACTCTTGGGGGGATGCAGCCAATCTACGGGAGGCATTGATACGCATTGTACAGCCTTGAGAAAGGCAGTTCGGGAGGAAGAATGCCAAAAAATAAGCCTTTAAAATTGCAGTTATTTTAGAAAAGTTGCAACAGCTGTTAGCGCTTAAGCGCTGTTAGGGCTATAGCGCTGACAGCGCTATAGCCCTAACAGCCATACATTTAATTAAACCGATACACCACGCCGCCAGTAAGTACGATCTGATCCGCATCACCGATGACGAATTTCAGTTCGCCCAGGATGCCGAAGTTAGAGTTGAAGAAATGATTGACGCCCCCGCCGAGGTTAATGCCAAGCTCCGTATCGGAATCGTCATCGCCAAAGCCGGTGTCTTCCACCGATACAATCGCCAGGTTCAGCCCCCCTAGCGGATAGACAATCGTCGGACTTGGCCCCACTTCGAAGTTGTAGCGACCATCGACATTAATGGTGAAAAAGTTGATAGGATCCTCGGCAAAGAAGATGGTAAAATTGGGAGAGATACTCCAATTCTCATCGAAGTAGTAGTTTCCGTCTACGGTGATACCCAATTCCTCGACGTCAGTACCGAAAACCAGGCCACCACCCAACTCAAATTGCGCGTTCGACTCCGTGCTGAAAAATACGGACAACAAAGCAATTGCTGACAGGATCTTAAGGGTTTGTTTGATCATCAGTAATGTGTTTAGGTTGGTTAGTAAATGGCAATAAATGTGCTTTTGCGATAAAGGTCAGAAAAAATACCACTAGCCGGAGAAAGGTACGGTACAAATCCGCAAATGATTTTCGTTATTTCACGAAATAGCGTGGCCTAATAGGGGAATGATACTCCCAAAACATCTTATACAAAAATCAACGCCTATGCGAACCGCCTTGGTCTTTTTTTTATGTTTTTGCTTTCTTGTACCGCTTGGGGCGCAAAATGATTTTGCCAACCGAAAGAAACAGCTCGACAGCCTGATGCGTGCGCACCTGGTCTTCGACGGCAAGCGTCCAGTACCCAACTTTGTCCTGTACGCCCGAAATGCACAAACGGGCTTTACCATCAACCACGGCATTGGTATTATCGGGCGTAACGAAACCCTTATCGACAGCGCTTACCAGTACAATTCGGCCAGTATAACAAAAACCTACGTGGCGACCGTCATCCTGCAATTGATGGAAGAAAGCAAGCTCAACCTGCAGGATCCCATGGGCGACTACCTAAGCGACTTGGAGTTCCTGCGCTACGATGAACTTTTACTGTATGAGGGCGAAAATCTGGCCGACTCGGTCACTATCGAAATGCTGCTATCCCATACCTCAGGGATCGCCGATGTCTTTATCGATGCCGACTTGCGCTTCAACCTCAGCGTTTTTTTACACAAAAAGCGCCAATACACGCCTCAGCGTTTTTTTAAGCGCTATTTCAAATACAACCTTCATAAAAAACCGGCCAGCCGGCCGGGTGCGGGTTATCATTATTCCGATATCAACTACATGTTGCTGGGCTTTATTATCGAACAGGTCACCGGCCAGGATCTGCCGGCAGTGCTGCGGTCTCGCATCATCGAACCGCTCGGGATGGACCTGACCTACTTCGAACACTACGAACCGCCCCACACGGAAGGCAAACGCATCGACGCTTACCTTAACAAAATCAACATCACAAAAAAGATCAACACCAGCTACGAGTGGGGCGGCGGGGGTATGGTATCTACCACCGAGCAAATGGGCCGATTCATCGAAGGGCTATTCGCCGGCAAATTCTTCGCATCACCGGCAACGCTGGAGCGTATGCTGGATACTTCCCAGTCCAACGCCCACGGCGGGCACTACGGTCTTGGTATTTTCGAATATAGCCTTAATGACAATCAATGCTATGGGCACGGCGGGTTCTACGGTTCATTTCTGGCCTATTGCCCCGCGGCTGAGGTCACCATCTCAGCTAATATCGGCCAGTCCAATCCGCCCTACAATACCTCCGCACTAATCGATGAGGTAGCACGCCTGGTGATGCAGGAAGCGGGCCCGAACGGGACAGGAATAAATGGTATGAAGTAGCATTATCCCAAAAGAAAGGGAGCAGATATAAAACCATCCAACCTTAAGGTTACCAAGCAGTAAATTGCCACCGCCAGGGCACCGGTCAACAGCTTTAGTTAGCAACATGGCTGCCTACACCACTTGCCCCTTCTCCTTCTAAGATCCGGGAGAAATTGAAACTTGGCATCTTCGCTAAAGCCACATTGGGCTTTTATTTCAAAATCAATAAATTATAGCCCAAAGCCCTTTACTATGCCCAACAATAACACGATTCGCCTGGCCTGGCTAGTCACGCTGGCTGTTACCAGCCTCCCTGATATTATCCTGCAAGAGAGTACGGGGGTCCTTCCCAATTGGATATTGCCGGCCAAAGCAGGCCTTTTGATTGCGGCCCTCGGATTTAGTCTTGGCGAACGACATTTCCGGGCCTTACGCCATTATTTTTTAATCTTGTTGCTCTTGCTGTTGGTCAGTTGGGCCCAGCTTCAGGTAAGCGCCACCGATTGGTGGGCGGCTCAACTGGGGGCTGCACCATCATCATCGTCCGCACTTCTGGGTGGGCAATTGCTTCGCTTAGTCGGCACCTTCATTATAATCGGTGGGCTGTTATTGCTCCGGTATACGCCCCAGGCGTTTTTCCTCCAACGCGGCCGACTCGATGCCACCGCCCGCCGGGTGCGCTGGCTGGGGATGCGCGGCCCCGAACCCTGGACTAGGTTTGGACGTAATTTTGCCATTATTATTACGGCTGTGACCCTGGTGTTTCTGTTAGCAGCCGCCCCCGTCGATCAGTGGGAAAATTGGAATATCCTGCCCGTATTGCCGGTGGTGCTGCTGCTGGCTTCCCTCAATGCCTTCAACGAAGAGGTTAGTTACCGGGGCGCCCTGCTGGCTCCTCTAATCGGTGCAGTAGGCCAGCGGCATGCAGTTCTACTTACCGCCGTTCTTTTTGGACTGGCTCACTTTTACGGTGTGCCGTACGGGTTGATCGGCGTTGTCCTGGCCACCTTTTTAGGTTGGATTCTCGGTAAATCGATGATCGAAACCCAGGGGATGTTTTGGGCCTGATTCATACATTTCTTGCAGGATGTACTGATCTTTCTGTTTATGCTAAAGGGGGGCATTACACCCGGCGGTTAAGGATTAACCCTCTTCAGCCTAACAACGCGTATTTTTTTAATAACCCTTAACCGGAGCCAGAGAATATGTTGATGAAGCAATTCCGCCGAATCGTATTTTTTGTGACAGCTTTGCCACTGGTTTATTTCATGGCCGCCGGCATCGGGGCCTTGCTGCCGACCCGGCCAGCCATTATCGACTGCCCCACCCGGGATACGGTCTACCTATCGACCAACGGCCTGCACTTGTATTATCTATTCCCGATCAAGCATCTTCCCGACACCTTGTTGAAGGATCTTGGGCTAATTGGTGAGCGGTACTACCTGGCCGTAGGCTGGGGCGATCGCAACTTCTACCTAGAGACCCCTACCTGGGCCAAAATGCGTCCAGGCCCTACCCTGCGCGCCCTGTTTTTGCCCAGCGAGGCCGTATTGCACGTGGCTCCCTACCAGCGACTCCCAACTGATGCCCGCTCACTCCACCTGTGTCCTGGCCAAGTCGACACCCTTGTCCGCTATGTTACTCAGACCCTGGCTTACGACTCCGAGGGTAGTTTGCTGGAGGTCGCCAGCACCGGTTACAGCGACCGCGATCGCTTTTTTCTCGCCCGTGGTCGTTATTCCCTGTTTTTCACCTGCAATAACTGGATCAACCGCGGATTAAAAAAAGCGCAACGACGTACCGGCCGGTGGACTCCCTTCGATTGGGGAGTATTGTGGCAGCTGGGCAACACGGATACATCTTAAGGCTATTTCTTCCGATGCTGCGGGCTCATAGAGGGCATTCCTATTGAGGCACTCTTGGGCTTCGTTCAGCGCTGTATCCAATCCCAATGCCCCTTCGTTCGAATTCATAAAAACGCTTGGACTTTTCCCTTTTTTTGACTTGAACAAACTGCTGAAATATTGCGGGTATTTGCATCCTAAAGTATAAGTAATTTCACTCATGGACCTATTGGAATGGAGTAGGCTGTTTTTTGCCTTTTCGATAATAAAAAAGTGAATATGCTCTTGAGCAGACTTTCCAGTTTCTTTTTTATAGCAAATGACTTAAATAGGTTGGAGATAGATTAAATTTTTTCGCACAATACGATACATAGGAGTTCCCAGATCTTGTTATTTCGAAGTATGGTAATACGCTTTCAAGAGCTTTTCAAATTTGGAAATAACATTTTGGTTAAAGCTGGTACGAGCATAAAACTACCGGTCATAATACCTTATACAGTAATCCAACAGCATCTCAACATTCGAAATAATCAAATGCTGGCTATGTCGGTCCGGGTTTTGACTATACTCGAATATGATTTTCTTCAAGTTTTTCATGGCGATATTTCCCCATTCCGTTTGAATACCCCCGGGTTCAACGACCACAACATCGAGCAATAATTCTGCTACCATCTCCGGACCTTAATTTTAAGATATTCTTATTCCTGTAAAAGAACGATTAATTATTGTGGGATAGTCACTAGCATAAGCTTTATCCATTGATGTTGCAATTTAAGATGTGATAAGTGAAACTCTTCGAAAGGGTTTTAACCTTAAGTTTTTCCTTTTAATTTGTGTATTTGCTCATACATTCCAAGCATCTGATTACCCAACGCCTCGAAACTCCACTGCTGCTCAAAGTACCGGCGCACCCGCTGCCGCTCCGCAACTTGGTCTTTTTTCAAAACCACTTGCAGGGCGTCAGTTAAGCTGTCGGCACAGCCGGGCGTCCACAATCCACCTAATCGTCCGCCATTTGTAAGGCGGCGAAAGGAGGGAATATCCGTCACTACGGGTATGCAGCCACACGCCAAGGCTTCGATCAGGGCATACCCACTCCCCTCTTTATGACTTCCCAGAAGGAAGTAATTGGCACTGTTGTAGTAGGCCGCTAATTCTGCACGCGGACGCTCGCCTAATAAATGGATACGGCTGGTCAGTGAAGGGCGAGCGGCTAACCAACTGAGCACTACCTGCTCCAAGTCGGCTTCCTTGTACAGGAGATACATGCGGGCTCCGGGTAGCTGGGCAAAGACAGGCTCCATCCCATATAGTACAGTCAGGGGGTCTTTATTGGCGTTAAGGTTTCCTACCCAAAGGAAGACCGGATCACCGAATAAACCAGTTCGGGTGCGGGATAAGGCCCGATTGTTTATCTGAAAATCTACGCTATTTTCCATGATAAAAAAACAGCGATTTGCAGCGGGAATAACCCCATGCGCCAACCAGGAAATTTCTTGACCGGGGGCGGCAAAGAGAAAAGCGTCTACCTGCCGGAAAAAGAAACGTTGTAATTGCAATAGCTGAGACTGAGGCAATGCACCGTGATCCTGAATGAGCATAGGCGTCTGCCTGGGTAGTACCTGGCGCAATAGTGCATTTGCGGTAACAGTGTTGAGGTCATGCGCATGCAACACATGAGGGACTTGGGCAACGAGTAGTCGAAGCAATCTGCGCAGGTAGCGGACGGGTACCTGCCGGTTGCCCACCCAAGCGGGTCGACCATCGCGAATAAAATAGTAGTCTGCCATACCTACCCGCCAGTGGAGATCTTGATGAAACCGAAGGGTTACCGTGACGGCCACGCCTTTTTTCGAAAGGATATCCACCCAGTCTTTAATGGTGAACAAACGCCTGAGCAACTGATCGGGAGTCTCGCCCCGCTGGTAACTGTTGAAATAGACGTGTGTGACTTTCATGGCTGATACCGGGTAATGGGTACCGGCCCCAGATCATGGGTATGCGTCTTCATCGCTTCGACCAGTTGGGGTACATCCCAGGCTAGGTATTTGACCATCCCTTCAACCGCAGCGGGCCAGTAGCCAGCTTGCCCCTGATACAGGGATGCATCCATCAAGACGGGATGCCCACTTTTTATGACCAGCAGCACATCGCCTGGCGTGGTTTGGAAAAAAGCCTCCCAGGGATCTGCTGTCTTCTTTCGAACGACAACCAGGTCGGCAGCCTGGCCAGGCGCCAGGCGACCACAGTCCGATAACCCCCAGCAGTCGGCCGGTTCCGTTGTTAACGCAGATAGCAGGCTTTCGTCCTTCAACATCTGCGTGGTCCGGGCATGCCGCAGGTGGGTCCAGATATCCCAGTGTGCGCTCAGGGTCGAATCGGTTCCGAAGAGCAAGAGTAGGTGATGGCGCAACTCATTCACTTTAGCCGTCTGACCGTAGAGACGTCGATTGGAATCAGGACACCAGATTAAGGCCTGCAGTTGCTTAGCCTCTTCTTTTTGCAGGGCAATCCCGTGGACGGCTACTATCTTTCTTTTAAAAACGTTGCTCTTAATCAGCTGCTGCACTTCCCGCCGGGCGGTTACATCCACTCCTTCGCCCAGGTGAATGACAACAGGCGACCTGCCCAGCAGGATCTTCCGGCGCCAACTCGGCTCAAAAGCTACCGAATGCAGCGACCGGGGCGTTAGCACGCTGATGGGCCACGGGCCGTGCACTACTGCCCCGTGCTGAACAACGGTCGTTATGCCGCAAACCAGGTTTTTGATCACTCCCCAGGTGTACCGCAGTGGGAGTGGGATCGCCGTAACCTCCTCAATCGCGGACTGAAAATTAGATTGGACATCCTGTGCCCAGTTGCGATAGTTGGGGTGCCGACCGGTGGAGGAAAAGGGAAAGTTATTCAGTTCGAGGTGATCGTGTGAATTGATCAACCCGGGAAAAGCCAGGCTTTGCTTTAACAATATACCTTCGCCTACGCCGGGAGAGTGGTTTGTCACGGCGGCTATTCGGCCGGCTTCCAGTACCAGATCCTTAGGTGCTCTGGCACCCAGCAGATGCACCTGGCGAAGCATTAGTGGTTGGATTGCTGCCATCGCATGAGATAAATTATGGGTTGCCCCGCCACCAGCCGGTAGCTCGCTAATGCATTCTGGTTTTCGAAAAAGGCGCGGTGCTCGGGGCCTACCGCGCGCTCCTCATGAGCAATTTCTCGCCAGCCACAGGCGTTCAGCAGCGATCGAATGGCCCGAAACGAATGTATGTAGTTGCGAATGCGTAGGGTCTGTCCCCGATACCCAAAGGTGCGTTCGGCGCCATAGCGCAACGCATCGGGGTGATTCCCTGTGAAGAGTACCATGCCCCCGGGACGCAGCACGCGAGCCCACTCCTGTACATAGGGCGCCAACACCGGCAAATGCCCGATGGCCAACGTTGAAAACAGGAGGTCTACGGATCGATCGACTAAAAAAGGCAGCCGGTGATCTATTACTTCATACACCTCAGCTTCCGGATATTTAACCCGCAGTCGCTCCAACATGGCAGGAGCAAGATCACACCCCATCCACCTCCCCACGCCAGCTTGCCGGAAACGTGAGTAGTACCGGCCGGTACCACAACCAACATCCAGTACCGTTTTACCGTTCAGGTCGATTCCAGCAAGCTGATCTTCGACCAACTCACTATCCAGCAGGTGCATCAGGTTCCCCTTTGACTCGTATCGCTCCGCCCAGTATTGATAACCGGTGTACGGGTCGAGTACACGTTTTTTCCGCACAAAAAGCGGCAGACGGATAATTATTTTACGGCGTAATGTCATAGTTAGCTGGGCTGTGCCATTTGGGAAAAACTATAGGATTCAAAACCCCTCTAACTCCGGCTGCCGATAGCGCAACCAGAACTTCTGCAGGGCTTTTAATTCGTAGGGGTGCTGGTAAAAGTTAAACCGGTAACGCAAACCGGCCAGCTGTCGAATGACGCGCCGCTGGAAGTCGCTAATCCGAATGTCGGTAGCCGTTGGATAGTAGGCATTGATCACGGTCTCGAAATCGCGTATCCGATCGACCATGCGGGGTTTGAGCCAGGGCGTAAGCGGGTTTTTGCGCAAGTCAAACTTTTCCCACTCAGGCTCCAGCCAATCTTCCAAATGGGCGGGAAATGAAAATCCTGCTTCCGTAATCCGCTGGTAGAGCTCCGAGCCTTCCGTAGGTACTGGACTGTAGATGTAAATTATAATCTCGGTTTTGGGATTGATCGCCTTGATTTGCTTAATAAAACGGATCTCCGACTCGATTTGGCACCGAACCTTCCGAGACGTTTCGGCCGGCAACCCCAATACGAAGGAATACTCGGGCGTGATATCGAATTGCCGGAGCCGGGCCGCAAAGCTTTTGATCTGTTCGCCGGTTTGTTTGCCACCTTTGTCCATTTGCGACAACAGCTCATCATTGCCGC
This sequence comes from uncultured Saprospiraceae bacterium, assembly GCA_964530825.1. Classification (GTDB taxonomy): domain Bacteria; phylum Bacteroidota; class Bacteroidia; order Chitinophagales; family Saprospiraceae; genus CAZHCA01. Next base: position 19,725 of record CAZHCA010000024.1, on the reverse strand, counting down.
TTTCGGCCCCAAAAAAGATCATCCGGCAGCCAGACTCGCTAAGGAGGGCAAGGGACTCGTCGCTGTATTTATCTAGCGTGTCGATTCGTCCTTCGCCCCACCAGTTCATACTGTGGGGACGAATCAGCCTGGCAAAGGCTACGGTGCGCTTTTCCGAAACAAAGAAATTATTGTCGTGAAATTCAATGGCATCGCCTCCGTAGTTTTCTTTAATGTGCATAATGTCCCGGTAGATATGTTTAGCCGACTTACCTTTCCAGCGAGCGTTGTAGATCGGCACTACCGCACAGAAAGAACACTTGAACGGACAGCCCAGGCTGGAATGGTAAGCGATAGTCTCCTGGCCTAGGTGAGTAGGTTTCAGATATCCTTCTATCGGATAAAACTGGTGTAGGTAATCGTAAGGTAGGCGTGGCAATTGATCCTGGTCGGCCAGTCCTGCCTTAGGGGTTTTTACGATCGTACCATCTGGCGCTTTGAATATCAGGTTTTTGACCAATTCGAAAGGGCCTCCCTTTTCCAAATGATTCAGTAACTGTGGAAAAGCCTCGTCTCCCGGACCGTTGATGATAAAATCGACCATACCGGAGTCCAGGACTACCTGGGGATGGTTAGAAGGAAAATACCCGCCCCAAATATTAACGATTTTCGGAAAGTGCGTGCGCACCTTTTTGGTGATCCGGATGGCCTCTTTCAGTTGCGGCCCCGGCATAACTGTTGCCCCAAAATAACCGAAGTCACCTTGCCGCAGGTAACCGTCAATAATCGGCCAAGGATCGGTCTCTCGGTTCCCATCTACAAAAACGTAATCAAATTGCTCGTGGATTGACGCCCCCACCTGTAAAATACTGTTTGGAATGCGGTAGTGTGGGCTCCTCTTTCCAATGGCACGGGGATTAAATAATAATACCTTACGCATAAAACTCGCTTTTTACGCCCTTTTTCCGTAAGGGCGCCAGTTCTTCGTACAAATTTCCAAATTGCTGGGTCGTCCAGTTTAGATCGTACTGCTCTGCCCACCTGCGGCCCCAGGTACGGAGGCGTAACTGCCGCTCTTGGTCGTCTAATAACTCGAGTACTTGCTGTGCCAGAGTCACCTCGTCGCCTACCTCGACCCCCACCCCATACTCAGGGGTCAAGTCGGCGAGTAAGCCAACCCGGGTGCCCGCCACCATTACGCCGGTAGCCATGGCCTCTGCCAATACGACCCCCATGGCTTCGTACCGGGAGGTATGCAGCATGATATGGGCCCGGTGCAAATAGCAGGTCAATTCCTTATGCCGAACGTAACCAGTAAAGATAACGTCGCACCCTAATCCTTGCTGACCAACCCAGGCCTGTAGCTTTCCGTGCAGATAATCGGGCCCGACAATCGTCAGCCGGGCATCAACTGCTTCCCGAATGCGGGCGAAAGCCCGCAGCAACATCAGTTGGTCCTTTACCATGTTTAAATTGGCGATATGGATGAATTGCCAGGGGCCCTTCGGTCGCGCTGGCTGATAAGCAAATAAACTGGTATCGACACCCAAAGGAACGACCCGGTTTCGGTTGCGAAATTTATCACCAGGTAGCAATCCTTGCTGATAGGTGGTGAGGGTAGTTGTCGCATCGGCTCGGCGGAGGGTCCATTCGGTGAGCTGCCGTTTCGGGTAGCACGGCGGACTACCGTACCCGATATCGGGCAGATGAACCAGCTCCCCGCCCATCAAGCTCACCAGACTGGGTATTTGCCAGCGGCGGCTCCACCAAGCAGCCAACAAACCCGCCGGATAACCCCAGAAAGCATGGAGCAAATCGAAAGAACGCTGTCGATGTTGCCGCATCAGGCGCTGACTGGTTTTAAACATACGCAGCGCCAGCGGACGCGTATATGCTTCCTGCAAGGGAAACAATCGAAAATTGACTGGTTGGTAATCGTTATTAACCTTGCCCAGCGGAAAGACACACACATCGTGATGCTTACCCAGCTTTGCAAGTAGCGCCTCCAGGGCTGGTACGCCTTCGTTGTAGTGGCCCACCCCAATTCCTCCTGGCACGATAACGGCGATCCGCTTTTTAGGCATATTACTAGATTTCGGCTCCTGGGTTCAGGTACAGCGAACATACGCACTTTCGGCAAACCGGATTTTCATCGACCCGGAGTGACCTCCGGAAGGCGATCGACTCCGGTGCATTGATGATATCAGCAAGGTCATCTTCGAAGATATTGCCTATTTTTTCGTGGAAAAAACAAGGCTGAACGTCGCCGTTGGTTTCGACCACGGCCGACACCCAGGGGGCGTTGCAGCGTACAGGCGGGAAGTCGGCCTGCCCATTAATCGCGGCAAAATACTGCACCATATTGCGAATTTTAGATGGATGCTCGGCTACGTAGCGGGTAACAAATTCGGCACGATGCGATCGAAAAGTTGATTCGACGATCTGCCCAAAGGCTTCGACTTCCTCCGGGCTAAGAGCGATCATTGAGACGCGCTCGCCGGGCAGCGGCTCGGTCCGATTGAAGGCCGTACTCGATACGTCAGCCGGTAGAAAAGAGATCTGGTCCAAACCGATTGCCTTGGCAGCGTCGATGATATTGGGTAAGTCCCGAAAATTAAGGCGCTGCAGCACACAGCGTCCGGTAACCGGATAGTCGTTGCGGATGGCTTTCAGTGCGGCTACTCCTTCAGCCAGCTTAGCGTAGGCACGCGGAATATCGCGAATGCGGTTGTGCACCTCCTGGCTGCCATCGAGGGAGACGATAACCTCATCGATCCACCGGGTCACCAATTCGGCCCGCGGACGCAGCAGCAAACCGGTCGATAGCAAAGTAATCTTGATATTCATGCCGTGTAAGGCTGCACAAAAAGGCCACAGGTTGGAGTGCATGAGGGCCTCTCCTCCGGAGAAGACAACCTGCTTAACGCCCAGCCGGGCCATACTTTCGAGATGGGGCTCGAAATCTTCCAGGGTAAGTTCCCGGCCATTCTGGTTGGCCTTCCAAATGTCACACATCACGCAGCGACAATTACAGCGGCTGTGGGGCATTAAGGTTAAAATCGGTAGTTCGTAAATGCGGTGCGTTTGCTGAGCCAGCAGTCGTTTGCCGGCTTGCACCATGCGGCTATACTTCATCCAATTGGTTTTTCCAGTAGAGGTGCTGGAGTTGATCAAAACAGTTTCGGTAGCTATTCTCTAGTTTTTCCGTTGTGGGATAATGGACTTTCGCCACCGCTTCCCGGGCAGGTAGAATGTAGCCAGTAGAAATGCGCCCGGCAGGGTCACCTCGCCTTCCAGTGAATTCCCGTTGGCGGTAATTCACCGTAAATGGTTTTTTCAAGCCCAGAAAGCGTTGTACGGCAGCAAGACAATCCTCGCTGTATTCGGTAAGGTCACGATAAGTCAGGAGTAGCCCCCGACCGGAAGCAATCCGCACGCTCAGGTCGCCCAGGTAGGTATAACGTTCCTCGTAGTGCGCCCTGGTTTGCTCAAGGGTCCAATGGCCATTGTAGTATTGGGCAGAAAGACGCAGCATGCTCGCCACACTAGGTCCGGGTTCGCGCACCAGGAAGATCACTTTTACTGTAGCCCTAGTCAGCAGCTCAGGTTGGGGCGTCAGGTAGTTGTGATTGACCTGGTCAACTAAATAACGAACACCCGGACGCCAGAGCCAGCATTGCTTCCGGTAGCGTAGCTGCCACCACGCCAGATCGCGCCTGTCGGTATAGGGTCGATTCTGCTCGCCCTCCCCATCTAGGTCCGGATGCTCGACCAACAGATGATGGAGCAGGCTCGATCCCGAACGCATGTGCCCCAGGACCAACAGGAAATGTGGGCGCGCCCCGTCAAAAAACCGGGTGTAGCCATCGTAAAAGGCAACTGCAGCATACTTAGACCAAGCGATGATGGTTTTCATCCGTATTGGCTTTTCTTAAGGGTGGACTTCCGGTGTGATCAGGGCAAAGGCTTCCATCCGTTCCCGGTATGCCTTCAGCACTTTTCGCTGGTAGTCAAAAGGGTGATTCTTCGACTCGCCTTCCGTCGACCGAAAATCGTGATCAAAGTATTCCATAGGGTAGCCTTGCTTTTTAAATTTTCTGCGCCAGCGCCGAGTCGTAAAGCTTTTAAATACCCGGTTCCAGTAAGCTCCCCAGGCGCCTTGGAAGAGGGCCTCTGCCACCTGCTTACCTGTACTTTTACGGTCGTCTACCTGCCGATAGTTCTTTGGCGCTGGCTGGTTAGGTAGAAAATGGCCGACCCACCAGTTATCCCGGAAAAAGCGCTCAACGGCCGCAGGGCCGTAAACCGGGATGATCGTTGCGCTTTCTACCGCCGTAAAAATGTTTTTGTCTTTGAGCTCTAATTCGGCCTCGTCAAGGAAGTAGTTCATACAAAAATCGTGCTGGCGTCCCGCCAGGAAAGTAAGCTTTTTGAATAGATGCAAAAGCGTACGGCAAACCCACAATCGCCCTTGCTTAGTGATGATAAAATAATCGATATCAGCACCTTCGCTGGCTGCGTTTTTAGATAGGGAGCCCGAAATCGCTACTGCCCGCACAAAAGGGAATTGCCCCAGCAGCTGCCCGTTCCTCCGGGCCTTTTTCATTATCTCCAGGGAGTAAGCTTGATTGACCTTCCGGCGCCGGATGAGCGCCTCTTCGTTGCGCATAGTGTAATAGCCTTCAAAGCAGTAGACCAACTGTGCCTGCTCCAATTCTTGTAAGCAATCCGCTACTGCTGCCGGATTGGATTTTGACCGGCAAAAGCGGTGGACTTCCTGCGCACGCAGCGGGTAGGAAAAGATATCGAAATACAGTAAGGTTTTCAGAACCGCCGATTTCTGCAATGGCATAGGCTTAGTTTAGATCGGTGTAAAAAATCAGGAGTTGCGTAGTAGAGAACGTTCTTCTCTCGGTAATCCCGGTCGGCGCAGAAAGCCGCGCAGTATAAGGCAGTGCGTTTTCCAAAGAATGCGGATCTCGGAAGCCAGTGTCCAATTCTGAATATACGATAAATCATGGAAAATCCGGCCTTCCAGTACCTGGGGTGAAGTCACCGGCCCCTCGTACCCATTGACCTGTGCCAGACCGGTGATACCAGGTTTTACCAGATGCCGGTAGTGGTAGCCCGGACCCACGAGACGGGAGAAAGCCACATGATCGGCTAACATATGCGGTCGCGGACCGATGACGCTCATCTCGCCCCGCAAGACATTGAAAAATTGAGGGATCTCATCCAGTTTTGTGTGGCGTAAAAAAGCCCCTAGCCGGCTGAGTTCAGATGGCGTTTCCCGCATCGTGCGCAGCTTGTAACAACGGAAGCAACGGTTGTTCTTTCCGATGCGCTCCTGAATGAAAAAAACCGGATGGCCCAAATCCAACCAAACCAACAGCATCAGCAACGGCAATAGCCACCAAAGCACCAAAAGCAGCAAGCCTCCGGCAACACCACCATCCAGGATTCCTTTGGTCAGGTAGAATCGACTGCTGCGGATTTTGCCATACGTGCATAACAAATCAGCCAGATTTTCGAACGGGCGCACGCTGCTTCCGGTCAGCGGTCCTCGTAGCGGATTCAATTCGGATTTCGGTGCGTCCATAAGTAGATAGAATTGGTATTAAGCTGAGGAAAAAAGCGAAAAAAACGACTCCATGTTGCCGCTCCAATAAGCTTTCAAACAGAGAAAATGCCATTACGGTAGCAACGAAAAAAGCTAACGGGTGGGTAAGGCCCAATGGAAAAGCCCTTCGAGCCCCGCGATACAACAAACTCAGATACAAGAGCACCCCAACGAAACCGGTCTGTACCGCCAACTCTACGTACTGGTTATGAAAATTATGGTCCCAGTACCCCCGGTCGCCCAATTCGGGATTGCCGAGATACATTTGGTGCTCGCGCAGGGTGGCATTCATCAGGTTTTGAGCATCACCGGGACCGACCCCGCTAAAGAAGGCCTGCTCTTCATTCAGGATTTCCCAGCCAAATTTCCAAAAGACCAAGCGTAGGGTAAGTCCGTTAAAAGGGGTATCCCAGCGGTACTGATCCTGCTCCAGAATGGCAAATTCAGAATCGAGAATCTGTTGAAAGCGGGTACGGGGAATTTCCGAGGCGGCAACGCCGAATATTAAAATAGCAAGAGCAGCAGCCCATACCCAAGCGGAGCGCCCGCGCAGACGACGCGCGAGGACCATTACCAGATAGATTATGGTTAGTACGATAAAGAGTTTGGAAGACCATAAAACAATACTCAGTGCCAGAGAGGCTGCTAACCCCCAACGCAAGGCAGACGGCGCAATAACCCAAGGAAGCGGCTTGTTCTGTAGATAGTGTATCCCCGCTAAGGCCACCAGCGCGTACCACGACTGATAAATGGCGCTAAAATTGGGGATGGGCGATCCGAGCTGATGGTAGAAAAACTCTCCCGGGTTTTGCGTAATCATATACCGCCTGGTGGCAGCTGCCAAGCAGCCCCAGAAAAGTACCGTACAGCCCACTGCCAGTACTAATAAAAAATCCGATAAAGTGCGCTCCCGCCAGGAAGCATCCAAACCCAGTAAGAGCGGCAGCACCAGCAGAGATGCTTTTTTCTCTAAAATAAACTGCCCTACTGCTAACTCTTCCGTCCATATCATACCCAAGAGGTGCCAGCCGTACAATCCCCAGAATAAAAAGATCCACGGCTTATTTCTTAAGCGCTTGATCCGTTCGCCCAGATGGGGTTGCAGCAACACCGATACTCCGTAAGCCATGATCATCCAGGTGTTCAGCGATAAAGAAAAGCAGAGACTCAGGGGAATGAGGCAGCAAAAAACCTGACTAACACGATGGGTTAAAAACAAAATACAACATGCTTGGTGGAGCGCAGAGCGCAATAAAATTATTATGCAGTAAAATAACCCGATTTAGCTTTGGTTACCTCCTCAAAAAAGGGGATTTCGATTGGTTGGGCGGCTCGACGACCTTTTTTCCTTTTTGGCTTCGCATTTGGCTGGCATACTGACACACAACTTAACCTACTGGCAAACAATATTTTAAACGATCAACTATCAAAATTTGCAACCGCACGGAATAACTCCTCAAACTGATCCACGATGCTCTCCCAATGATAGTTTTCCCGAACTTTGGACAAATTAGCGGCCACCTGGCGCTGATATGCGGCGGCTGGTAGTGGATTTCGAAGGATGGATGCAAGCTGAGCAATATCACTGAAAAATTGGGCATCGCCACCTAATACCGCCCTATTGAATACATTATCGTGTGCACAAATGGGTGTGGCGCAGGCCATGGCTTCCAGTAAAGATGGGTTGGTGCCACCGACCGAGTGGCCGTGCAGATATAAGCGCGCATAATAACGCAAACTGTTCAACCGATCGAATTGGTAAATGCCGCCTAAAAATCGCACCTGCTCCGATGCAAACGTCTGGCGTAGCTGCTCCCCATAGCGGCCCGACGGATGGCCGATCAATACCAGGGGAAAGTTTAATGCTGCCGCCAGATGCGCCTGAATAATTTCAGCTAGGTGATTTTCGGGTACAAAACGGGCAATAACCAGGTGGTAACGGTAGGGTTGTAGACCGTGTAAGGTAAGATGATCTTCCACGGGTCGGATATCAGTTGTGGCTCCGTAGGGGATGTAAACTGCTTTTTTACCGTAAGCTTGTTGTAAGTGATCCTGAATAGCCGGTGAATCGGCGACAAGAACGTCGCCGCCCTTTGCCGCCCGCTTTTCCTGCTGCTTTAAAAATTGCTTCACGGGCTTTTTGTACTTGCTGCGCTTCCACTCCAGACCATCCATATGGATAATGTTGACCGCCTTGCGCGGCCACAGCGGAATCCAAATGGTATTACTGGTGTACCCGAGCTGCATGAGCACATCGTAGTTGCGGCTTCGCGCATCGCGCAGACAGTGATAGTCGTACAGGAACTGACCGAACGTACCGAGGCGGTTTTCGGGATCGAGCCGGTGAACGATCCGGACCCCCCGCCACTCCGGTTGTTGGTAAGGATGCAAGCTAGAGCTGTATACCCAGACCCGGTGACCGCGCTCCACCAGAGCCGGCGCTAAGTGCTGGGCGAACTGTTCGTACCCGCCGTAAGCATTGGGGATACCACGCGAGCCCAAGATGCCTATGCGAAGTGGCCGATTAGCCTTCATGATGATGCGTTTTTTAGCGCCTGCTCATAAGCGGCCATCGTATGGGCCGCCGCTCTTTGCCAGGTATATTCGGTTTTAATCCTTGCCACTAAGCGCCGATTGCCAGGAGGAGCCTGGTAAGCTTTCTCAATGGCCGCCTGGATAGAAACCGGGTCGCCGGGTTCGCAATACCAAGCGTCGTTTTGAAAATAATCGCGTACATCACCGCGGTCACCGACTACCAGGTTACAACCGCAAATCGCCGCTTCCAACGATACCAGGCCGGTAGTTTCAAACCAACTCGGCAGGGCGTGAACACGCGCCCGTGCGTAATGCGCTACTAATTCCTCCTGTGGCAGAGGTCCCAAAAAATGAACATTCCTTCCGGCCTCACGCCGACAGGCTGCTTTATAGCGGGGTTGATTGACGGCCGGAGCGCCGATCAGGTACAACGGAAGTCCCGTCGGATTAATGGCCCGGATCAGATTGAGGATATTTTTACGCCCTTCGATCCGACCAACGCAAAGAACGCCCGCCCGCTCCCTGACGGTGGGCGGTTTAAACCGGCCGGCATCCACTCCGTTCGGGACCACCACATAGGGTTTTTCTATACCGAAATCCGCCTGTAGGCGACGGTATTCGCTCGTAGAGTTCGGCAACAGGCAAGCGGCTTTTTCCATGATCAGACGCATAGAGCGCCAATGCCCCCTCAATAAATAATGGATATTACCTGGTGGCCCTTTTCTCAGCACCCATTTGCCTACTGTTTTAACGTACTCGATCCCATCCGGGGGAAGCGTGCGGTTGAGCAACCCAAGTGCTCCGCCCCTGTGCAATCCCTCATACTCACCGTACCTGACGTAAATGGGTGAAACTACAAAGGGACAGTGTAGTTTAGGTATGTGCCGGAGAATAACCTGCGGCGTAATAAGATTAAAAAAATGGACGATACCGTACCGGTCGTACCGTGCCGGAATGGGATTGATATCAACCGTACACCCCAGCTGACGAAGCTCGTGCGCCGTGCACTGAACCTGCACTGTATCCCCGCCGGGGTCGGTGAACAAGTTGGACCGCGCCAGCATCAGCACTTTCATGCTCCAGAATTTATTTTGTGCACCTGGTTTTTATCAAAGCGGGGAAAAACCGGAAGGAATACTAGAAGCCAAGCCAGGTACTCATAAATATTGGTTAGGTAGCTACCTGTAAATTGATATATGAACAAAAACACGAACAAGGCCAACCGGAAATAGTTACAATAGACCTGCGTGTAGAAAAAAAGGCCGACCTGGACAATAATACGTACGCTAACCCCTAACAAGCCAAAAGTTGCCATGGTTTCGGCGACGGTATTTGGCAATCGTACAAGGTCGGCCCAGTCACCTTCGTATTGATAGTACTCCACAATAACCCTGGCACCCGTTTCTTTCACTTGTCCGATACCGGCGCCCAGCAAGTAATTGCTCTCTCCCAGGATCTGCCAGGCGAGTAATAAAGCCTCCCAGGTACGACCGTTAGCCGAGGTGTCGTTGCCCTCGGCTAGCTTATCCAACCGAACAAACACGGGATGGAATGGAAAAAACTGGACCAACAAGAAAAGCGCTGAAGCGCCCACTGTCAATAACACCAGGCACAGAAAAAAGACCTTGGGCCGAAAAAACAATCGGCGAATATGCAGCAAGAGCACGATGAAAACAGCGATAAACAACCCGCCCAACACTCCGAACGACAGGGAAAGCAACAGGGAAAAGCCGACCAGGATTAAACCCGTAAGATATTGCTGCCCACGCTCAAAAAGATAAGCCATCAGAAAAAACAAGAAAATCGGCGCCAATTGGAAGGAATAAAAGGAGGGCTCGTAAACCAGCAGCTTTAAACGTGGTATGGCAGGCACTGCCGGGTGAATGGGCACAAAAGACCAGAGCCAGGACCGCAACCCGGGTAGAGCTATGATCACCAGCGCAAAAGCCGTAAAAATGGTATTATAGAGGGCCGCTTCCCGGAAAAAGCGGCCCAACAGATCGCTGTTTTCCAACAAAAAAAAATATGCCCAAAGGGTAAAAACGACTACACTGGTAAGCAATAGGTAAGATCGGGCATAAACCTGCATATCAGCACCCGTTCCGGCATGATACCAAGCCACCGCTCCGGACAACATCAGGTAAACCGTCCAGAACCGAAAAGCACCCCGCTGCAAGGTAAACCACAGGAAGAGCGGCGTCAACAACGTCGTGTATAGTAATCCGGCGGGTAGCAGGAAAGTATTGAAGAAATAGAATCCGACCAGCAGCAATGTTCCCGGGCCGACACGAGCAACAGGGTATGGCGAAGGTGTATCCATAGCATCCGTTTCTTTTTAGCAGCAGCAAAATATGGAGTGCTTACCAGAACGCAATCAGAATGACGCGCAAAGATTGCAGACCTTTGGCAAAAGCCCTAATTTCCTGACCGAGCAACCGTATCTGATCTATGACCAAAGAACCGCGGCAGCGCGACATACTAACCTGGCAAGATTTCCAAAACCATGCCCAGTGGTGGAGTGTACAACTCACCCGTGCCCTCCAATTTTTCCAGCAGGTAATTACTCGTCACTGGCGTATCAGTTGGCCGCTGATGGGCGGGTTTGCTGCCGTCGCCATTGGTTTGCTGTACCTGGACGCCCAGGCTTACCAGTTACAAACTACCTATGTTTACAACGAGCTGCATCCCAAAATTTTCGGCGAGATGGGTAAAAAGCTCAATGCACTGATCCAGTACGGCCAGTACGATCAAGTTGCCGACCTCATGTCCCTCAACGAAGAGCAGGCTCGCTTTATCACCAGCATCCAGATCACCGACGAGCGCGGCAAACCGTTCGTTGAAAATTACGCCTACCGCAAAGAGCCAATGGTGGTCACCCTGACTATGCAGCAGCCGATTGCTGCCGATAGCTTGCGCGCAGGATTGACCCAATTCCTCAATAGCAATCCCTTTATTGCCGACCGGTTGGAACACAAGAAAGACCTTTTACGCGAGGAGCTTATTTTCGTTGAGCGCAAACTGAAGACCGTTGATTCGGTCCTAACCAACGTCTATGCAAATGGTGATAGCTCTGAAGGCGCCGAAACCGCCAGTTCGGTCAAGATTGAAAACAGCACTGGTAAAGACGCCTATGATCTCTTCCAGTTCTCTCGCGAACTGATGAAGCGCAAATCACAAATCCAGAATGAGCTCTTTCAGCCCAACAACGCCACACCGGTCGATAATTTTCTGGTCCTGCCCAAAGCGCGTTTCGCAGCGGGCCCCATTCTGAAGCGGGGGCTTTCAGGCGCTCTATTGGGTTTCGCATTAGCGAGCCTGGTCGTATTTTTGCGAAGGAGCCCTAGCAAATAGCCCTTTCAAACCGCAGCTTCAACGGTAGACTCTCATATCACCAATTTTGCTCTTCTCCAAGCCAACGCTGTAATTGATCCCTTTCTGCGTCAAAGAAACCATGCAGAAAGGATTGTTCCTCATCGCCTAGGGGCGGGTAGTCGCCCACATGCTGCGCGCACAGGTCTTTCGGACGGTAGTGTTGAAGTCCTAAGAAATCGTAAACGCGGGCCAGGGTAGTGGCCGGCGCTTCAAAAAAAGCTTCACTACGCAGGACGAGAAACTGCTCGCGGGGAAAATACTGAAGCCATCGATCCAGTTGTTGACTGTATCGACTCCTCGCAAGGTAGCCGAAGTTTTCATAAGCGAAGCTCCGATAATATTTTCGTGTACGCATTTTTTCAAATTCGCCATGCAAGCGTCTTTCTTCGGCCCGTATGGCCTCGGCGAAGGTAGGCAGGGACTCGAATCCCCATAGGCGCATCATTTGGTATTGGGAATAGGCGCGCCGTACAGGGTCGCGCAACAAGACAATTAAACGAACGCCGGGCAGGAGGCGGCGAACACGCTCCGGCGTAGTTGGATGAAAGAGATAGCAGGGCGAAGCTTCACCGGTCATTTTTCCCGTGTCTTTATACGGAAAGAAACTGCGGTACCACCACGGCCCCTTCCTATAATGCATATCGAAATAATGCACCTCCTTCTGGGCGGCCGGCAGGACCTGCGGATGCTGTGAGAGATAGTAAAAGAGCGAAGAAGTCCCCCCTTTCTGGGCGCCAATGATCAAAAAATCCGGTAGTTTGCGCCACGGCGCAGAGGCGATGCGCCGCAATTTTTCGACTCGCGGCACTGGCTGATTGAGCGTGACTTCTGTAGCTTGGCTGCGGGCAGAGGGAGGTGCAATGGTTCGGCGTAACAAGCTTATTTTTTCGTTATAATCGGTTATTAGTCGCCAAAAAGCAAATCAGTCTATTGGGAAAAATACAACGGCAAGGCTTGGGTTCGGGACTCTGGATGTATCTGGGCGTACTCTTGGGTTTCGTGAACGCCTTCCTGCTCTTCCCCAAAATACTGGGGCAGGAAGCATTCGGCTTCTGCCAATTTCTGCTCCAATCTTCTCAAATGGTGGCCACTATCGGCCTACTAGGCTTACCCAATGTTATGGTTCACTTTTTTCCGCGTTTTCAAGATCGGTCCAATCAGCATGGGGGCTATCCGGCCCTCTTCGCCTTTTTGGGCGGTTGGGGTACCTTACTTGTAGTCATTGTACTGCTGATTTTTCGCCCCACTGTACTCCACTTGTTCGGAGGGGAAGGGGATACTTACCTCCGCAACTTTTACTGGGCCCTACTTATCCTGTCTATTGCAACGGCTGTTGTTCGGCTACTAGGCAGCTACCTCACAGCATTAAAACAGCCACGCGTTTCGGTATTTTGGCAACAGGTCGGCATTCGAATGATCACGACCCTCCTTTTAATTGCTTTTTTCTTCGAATGGATTGACCTGCCGGTTTTCCTTTGGCTATTCGCCTTGCAGATGGTAATCGCCGCCTGTGCTCTGATTTTCCATATTTACCGGATCGGCGAGTGGCATACACGCGTCGATTGGAATATCCATCGGCAACCAGATTTCCCGGAAATGCTTCGCTATGGCGGATATGCCTTTTTTGCACTGTCCGGCAGCGTGCTCATCAACCGCATTGATACCATAATGCTTTCGGGTATGCTGGCGTGGAAAGACGTTGGAATTTACGCGGTTTTTTACGCCCTAGCCATGGTCATACCCGTGCTGCATCACGGCATTGCCGAAATTGCCCACCCTACTTTTGCCGAACATTGGGCGAATAACCGGCGCAAGGAAATAAGCCGTCTTTACCGAAGGGCTGCCCTAAATAATACCGTACCCGGTGTATTGCTCTACGTCGGGATACTCGCCAACCTAGAAAACGCCGTCGCCTTGCTGGGTGAAGACTACCGGCCCGGCATTTGGGTCGCTGTCTATCTAGGTGGCGCACAGCTTATCCACATCCTGAACGGCTACAATGGATTGATATTGATCCACTCTCGTCACTATCATCTCGACTTGCCGATCCGCTTGCTGACCGTCCTCATCACTATCGTTTCCAATTTTCTATTTATCCGTTGGATGGGAGTAGCGGGGGCTGCCCTGGCCACTGCACTCACCTTAATCGCCAGGAATGTATTAATCCAATGGGTGCTGGTCCGCCAATACGGCCTTTATCCTTTCTCCCGTTCTATGGGATACGTACTCCTCGCCGGACTGCTGACTTTTACTGCGGGGATGCTCTTGCCCCGTTTGCCCGGACATTTTCTCCGTGATGTATTGGTACGCACTACTACAATGGTATGCCTTTACGGCGTGCTTGTGCTGCGTTTTAACCTGGCCCCCGACATCACCGGACTGCTCCGTACTGCGTGGGGCCAGGCCCGTCATTTTTTCACCCACAAAACAAACCGCTAACCGATGGACCACGTAGGCGTGCTGCTACTCAACTATCGATCGTATGCGGATACAGTCCGCTATGTAGCCAATCTGCAACAGCAGCTAGGGGTCCGGCTTTCCATCCTTATCGTCGATAACTGCTCGCCTGACGGTGACTATGAACGATTGCAGAATCTATTTGCCGCTGACCCGATGGTCGAAGTGCTGCGTAGCAATCGCAATGGCGGTTATGCCTACGGCAATAATATCGGCTTACGCCATTGGCGAAGCTTCCCATTGGATTACCTACTGGTATCAAATACCGATATCCGTATTGATGACAACCACTTAGTCCGCAAGATGGCTGCCCTTTACCCAACACTGGACCGACCTGGCTTCCTGGCGCCTCGCATGCTAGTTGACGGGCATGAGGATACCAAACACCAGGCCTGGAAGTTACCTGGATTTCGCGATGAACTACTTTTATCCCTGCGGGGGTTGTATGCCCTGGGCAAATGTTTCGGTTGGACCAATACCTATCGCTTCCCCGAAACCGATCGGGAAGTACACCCAGTCGACTGCCTGTCGGGTTCCTTTTTCTTGGGCAGCAAAGCCTTATTTGACCGCCTGGGGCCCCTCGATGAGAACACCTTCCTCTATATGGAGGAAAACATCCTTGCGTACCGCATGCGGGACCTGGGCCTGCAAAATTATTTCATGCGCGGTGGGTACTTCCATCACGAGCACGGGGCAACTACCCGGCGGGTCCGCCGTTTGGCCGAATTGCAGCGCATTCGACGCGCCAGTACCGACTACTACCTAAAGCATTACGTGAGTGCTCCGAACTGGCAGCGCTACCTGTTGCAATGGACCTATTACCCCTGGTTGCTGGAAACCCTCCTGCTTCGATGGGTTACGGGAAAAACACTTACGTAGATTCTACCTCCTCAAAAAGGGGGATTTTTTTAAAAAAAAGGCCCGTTTAGGTGGTATTTGTCCTCCATTAAGCATCGGTCATTTGAACGATTGCTATAGAAAACAGATATTAAAGAATTCTTTACCGGGTGAAACATAGCATATGGCCCATTCAAAAATTTTATTTACCCATTCTTACTTCCTGGCCCTCGATCCCAAGCAGGAACAATGTCATAAGCCCTACCCGCCGCTGATGACTTTACTGGCCGCCGCCATTTTACGCGAATCTGGGTACCCAGTAGCACTGTTCGATACGATGTTTGAAGCAAATGGCGAGAAAATCGTTTCGGCACTCGATCGTGAACGCCCGGACACTTTGGTCATTTTTGACGACGGCTTCAACTACCTTACCAAGATGTGCTTGACCAACATGCGAGAAGCCGCCTGGCAGATAGCGCAAGCCGCCCGGGCCCGCGATTGCCGGGTGATCGTTTGCAGCTCCGACGCTACTGATCACTACGCTAGCTATCTGGAAAATGGCGCAGATTACATACTCTTGGGCGAGGGCGAGATGAGCCTGCGGGAACTGGTACTTACCCTCGATGCCGGAGGCAATCCTGCAGCTGTGCAAGGTATAGCCTACCGGGATACCAACGGAAAAATCGTACGTACCCCGCCCCGCGCCGTTATGAAAGATCTCGACGCCTTACCTATGCCCGCCTGGGACCTGCTCGATATCAGCGGTTACCGGCAGCGCTGGGTCGACCATTGGGGCTATTTTTCCATCAACCAGGCAACTACCAGGGGTTGTCCTTTTAAGTGCAATTGGTGCGCCAAACCGATTTACGGTGATTCCTACCAGATGCGCAGCCCCCAAAAGGTAGTGGAAGAAATCATGTATGTCCGCTCGCTTTTCGACTTCGATCATATCTGGTTTTGTGACGACATTTTCGGCCTCAAGCGCAGCTGGGTGATTGAATTCGCTGACCTTGTCAAACACAAGAATCTACAACTGCAGTACAAAATCCAAACGCGGGCCGACCTATTGGTCAAAGAAAAATACGTTACTGCCTTGGCCGACTCAGGCTGTATCGAAGCCTGGATGGGCGTGGAAAGCGGCTCTCAAAATATCCTGGACGCCATGGAAAAAGGTACCACGGTTGAACAGATCCGGGAAGCCAGTCAACTCATGCGTCAGCATAGGATCAATCCCTGCTTTTTCATTCAATTCGGCTACCTCAATGAGACGGCAGCCGACATTCGAAAGACGATTGACCTGATCACCGAATTGTTGCCACACGATATCGGTATATCAGTATCTTACCCCTTGCCGGGCACCAAGTTTTATGATATGGTGAAAGCTGATTTACGCGAAAAAGCCAACTGGACGGATAGCGATGATCTCGATTTGATGTTCCAGAACACCTACACACCAGCCTTTTACAAAACCCTGCACCGGTACGTCCATCAGCATTTCCGCATGCACCAGGCCAAACGGCAGTGGCGCGAACTGTGGCGCCGGCCGGCCAACCTTACCCCGGCCCGCCTGAAGCGAGCCGCATCCTTAGCTTATTACGCGCCTGCCCGCCAGCTAACGCGGCGGCAACTACAACGAATCGACCATGAAGCAGCCGCCCGCATTTGACGCCTACGCCGCCGACTACGACGTCGAGTTCACCGATACGACCATCGGCCGCGCCCAACGCGGTCAGGTCTGGCGTTGGCTACAGCCTTTATTGCACCGGCCGCTCCGCATCTTGGAAATTAATTGCGGAACGGGTGCTGACGCCCTGGACTTGGCCCGCCAAGGCCATACGGTAGTGGCTACCGATGTGTCATCTCAAATGGTTTATCAAGCTGAGAAAAAGCTGACGGAAGAAAAAAAAGATCTAGATATTTCCTTCCGAACCGTAGACCTGCGCGATCTGGAAGATCATTTTGCCCCCAATCAGTTCGACCTGGTGTTTTCCAACTTTGGCGGGCTAAACTGCATCAGCCCGCAAGAACACCAAACGCTGAGCTTCGTATTCCACCGATTAACCACCGCACGGGGTTGCCTATTCTTCGTATACATGAGCCGGGATTGTCTCTGGGAACGCTTCTACTTTACCTGTAAAAACCAGCCTGTTACCGCCCGGCGACGCCGGCAGTTGGATCCACAAACCGTGGCGGTAAAAAGTTCGAGAATTAAAGTTTGGTATTACCGGCCAGGGGAAGTGCAAAGCTTATTGGCCCAAAAGTGGCACCAAAAGATGGTCAAACCCGTGGGCTTGATCGTTCCGCCTTCGTATTTAGGGGAAGCTTTTCGCAACCGCCAACGTTGGATATCATTTTTTGATCGGCTGGATCGAGAATGGCTGGGCCGGCCCTTCCTGGCTGATTATGCCGATCACTTCGCGCTTATCATGGAGAAAAAAAAACCGTAATACCCGAATCATGCGCATCGCACTGACCCACGGCTATTTTCTGGCCGAAGACGAAAAGGAACAGCAGATCATGAAGCCCTACCCTCCCTTGGGCCTGCAGTACCTGTCGGCCTATCTGGAGCGACATGGCTACCCCAATGATATTTTCGATACAACCTTTACCACCTTCGATGCTTTGTGCGCTTACCTCCTGGAAGCACCTCCAAAGGTGCTGGGCATTTACGTAAACCTGATGACCAAGCAGCAGGTGCTGCGGATCATGCAATTTGTAAAGGCTCAGCCCGTATTGGTCGGCACCAAAATCGTGCTGGGCGGCCCTGAGGTGCGCCACCACCGACAGCATTTCCTGCAACACGGTGCCGACGCTATCGTCGTGGGAGAAGGCGAGGCTACCATGCTCGAATTGGTACAGCAATACGACTCGACGGAGCATCCTGTTTTACAAAACATTGCAGGTATCGCTTATCAGTCGACCGACGGCACCGTAAATATCAACCGCGACCGGCCGCTTATCCACGACCTGGATGCCCTCATTTTACCCAGTCCGCGCAAAATCGATCTCCAACCCTACCTCGATACCTGGCAAAGCCGCCATGGGTACAGCATGATCTCGCTGAGCACTATGCGCGGGTGCCCCTACGCCTGTCGCTGGTGCAGCCGGGCTGTATACGGCAAAACCTACCGGCGACGCAGCCCCGAAGCCGTAGTAGAAGAGATCGCCAGCCTGCAGGCGCATTATACCTATCACAAAATTTGGTTTGTCGACGATGTGTTCACCATCAACCACCGTTGGTTGCGAAGGTTTGCAGCGGCCTTGGAAGCGCAGGGCATTACCATTAGTTATGAGGCGATCTCGCGGGCCGATCGCATGAACGAAGAAGTGGTCGAACTCCTGCAACGCACGGGCTGTTTTCGAATCTGGATCGGTGCCGAAAGCGGCTCGCAGAGAATACTCGACGCGATGAACCGCATGGTGAAGATCGATAAGGTGAGGGCCATGGTACAATTGAGCAAGCAATACGGCATAGAGACAGGCACCTTCCTGATGCTGGGCTATCCCGGAGAAACCCAACGCGACATCCGCCGAACGCTAGAATATCTGCTGGATGCTGACCCCGACCACTACACCATTACAGTCGCTTATCCGATTAAAGGCACCCCTTTCTACGAAGAGGTGGAAAGCCAATTCGTACAGGAACTCGACTGGGCTACAAGCACCGATCGCGATATCGACTTTGAACGCACCTACCCACGCGCTTACTACGAACACGCCATGCGCTGGATCAAACACGAGGTGGATTTTCACCGGTTGGGCCGGCAGGCGGGGCTGCGACCGGGCTTGCTAACCACCAAACTGCGATCAGCAAAAGCCCGTCTGGCTATGGAAATGTATAGAACACGCAACCTGATACCCGCCCGCTGATGGAGTTTTTGCAGTATTACTTACGTGACCAAGCTGGCGTTTATCGCCTTTCTAGCCCAATCGATGATTTTGAAGATGCCTACTTGAGTGTCCGCCGCAGTGAGGCTCGATTGTACAGTGATGACGAAGTAAAACGGCTTCCCTACGCCAGCCAAGAAAACCCGAACCGGACAGAATGGCAACTTCGGCAGCAGAGTTTCCGCCGACTGGTACATTATTTACAAACGCTTACTTGGAGGGCTCCGATCCTCGATCTGGGGGCCGGCAACGGTTGGCTCACCGCCCACCTGCACCGGTGGACGGGCGTTCCGGTACTCGGTCTGGATGTGAATCATACCGAGTTGACCCAAGCCGAGCGCTGCTTCGGTCAGGCAAATGTTCGTTTTGCCTATGGTGACGTTTTTGAAGATGACTTGCCCGACGGGTCGTTTCAAATCGTCGTTTGCAATAGCGTGATCCAGTATTTTGCTAGCCTGCCCCAATTGCTAGATCGGCTGTTAGGCATCCTTACAACATATGGCGAGATCCACATTCTGGATAGCCCACTCTACACCCTGGAAACCCGTGACGCAGCCCGGGCACGCAGTCGAGATTACTTCCTGAAAATGGGGGAAACGGAAATGGCAGCCCACTACCACCACCACACCTGGCAGGATCTCGATCATTACCCCTACGAGATTTTATACCGGCCTAGCCAAGGGTTCTACAGTAAACTGATGGCTAAAATGGGAAGACGACAAAACCCATTCGCGTGGGTAAAAATAAGACGTCCGGCAAGCTCCTACGTGTAGCAGAAGAGCAAGGAGCCGTTAAAACCTAGAACTGAAAACTAGGGACCTGCATATTTAATGAAATAACACCTCACTCTGCTCCGCGGCATTAATGTAGGTGGCAAGCGCAAGATGCCCAAGGCCCAACTGCGCACCTTTTTGGAGCAACTCGGGTGCGCATCTATATTCAAAGCGGCAGTATTTGTTCCGGTGGTCCAGAATCTACGGACCACGCTGACCAGGTCGCAGGGACAGTGAACTATCCACCAGCTAAAGACTGGTGGG
>CAZHCA010000023.1:0-76157 GCA_964530825.1 uncultured Saprospiraceae bacterium | reverse complement strand
GACCGATCACAGAAAAATAGCACTAATGGGTGCGACTTTTTGAGGAAGCCCTAAACTAAACCACCGTTTCGACCGCATTGATTACCACGGCGTACGCCTCGAAGGTCTGCTTAACCTCACCTGGCTGGAGACTGTCTACAATACTGACGATGGCAGTTGGTTCAACATGGCGATCAACGACCTGCACTACTACCGCCGAGTAGGGCGGCGCGGCAACCTAGCCATGCGGCTACGGATGGGCCTGTCGACCAACCTGAACACGCCCTTTGCTCCTTTCGTACTCGATAGCCGCTTTAATATTCGTGGTGCCGGCAACCGCATCGACCGCGGTACTGGCACCCTGGTGCTCAACGTCGAGTATCGCTATACCATCTGGCAGAATGACCTGTTTGCAACTCAAGGGGTAATCTTCTCCGACGCGGGCGCCTGGCGCAATGCCGGCGGCCGTTTCGACGATTTTGTTAACCCAGATTACATTCGGCACTTCGTAGGGCCCGGATTTCGGGTTATCTACAAAAAAGCCTTTAATGCCGTGTTCCGGGTAGATTATGGTTTTGATCTGTACCAGGTCGGAGAGCAGGGACTGGTGATTGGATTTGGGCAGTATTTTTAAGAAGAAATACCCAATATAGTCTACCTTGATACACCTTATATCCTTTATCTAGTACCACCTTATCGTTTGGCGCGCATCGCCCGCACCACTTTTAGGTCTTGTCGTTGCAGCATTTCTGCATAGGCTAGTGTTTCCATGCCGTAGAGGGCTAACTTACCTGCTTCATCGCAGTGCACCCCCCAGCCGAACCGTTTGGTAAGAGGACTGGCCCGAAAACACGGCTGGCCTTTGGAGAAAAATTCGGCCCGGGCTTCCGGCCATTCCGGCTCCGACAGGTCGTTTCGCATTGCAAATACACGGAAAAAGACATCGTCGGAGGTATACTGATACGGTGCATTCCGCAGTATTTCATATTGGTAACCGGCGACGGTCAGCTTGTCGCTTCGCATGGGCGGAACGGTACCGATATCGACCGGGCAATCTTCTGCCACTTCAATAAAGGTATTGAAGTAGTTAGTGGAATGGAGGCTTTTATTTTTCTTCATTCGCTTTCTTTTCTTTTTCCTGGTAGACAATGGTACCGACCTAATAAAAAATACTTCGATGGTTTCTTGATTCTTTTGCAGCTCTACTTCGTAAACGATGTCCATAGATAGGTATACCTAATTGTTCGACTTCAGTGATCCTTTAATAAAAACTGGTTAATAATAATCTACCGATTTCTGATCAAACTTACAATGCCAGGGCTCCATTGGAAAATTCCCAGGTGCTTGTTGCTTCTGTACCGAGTGGTTATGGTCGGCTCAGGTCTCTGTTTGACCCAGTATTTTTTAGCTCACTGGGTATGCCAGCTTTTTTTCAAAAACGCACGGATGGTATCTGCCACTTCCCTATGTACCTGCGCCCGGTCGATGCCTGGTGCATCCTGAAAGACCTGTTTGGCACGGCGGCGCAGGCCGGTCTGAGCACGATTCATGAAAATATAATGTCCGGCATCCCCGCCAAGCTCCAGATATTGCGAGCCTTCGATGAGCTGGTGGTAATGGTAGGCATTGGTGGCTACCGGTGTACGGGTATCCGCAGCGGCTCCGATGATAAGCACTGGGTTTGCGACGTTCGCAAACTGGTCTGGATTACGATATCCCTGACCTACGGATGGTGCCATAGCTACGAAAGCGCGGAAGCGATCATCTTGGACATCTCTATAGCGCTGCGATAGGCGCTGGATGCTATCCGACTGAATCATCGGACGTAGATCACCCAGTTCAGGCACGACAAACTCTTGTTTTCCGCCCTCGGTACCGGCGAAAGCCCGCAGTTCCTGGTAATCGATCCGGCCCCCTGCGAGTGCGAGGGTGGTGAAACCGCCAAGGGAAAAACCGGCTGCTCCAAGGCGGTCCGGATCGATATGGGACCCGATGTCGTCGTGTTGTAGCATCTGATCCAGTACGAAGCTCAGGTCTAAAGGACGATGCCAGATTTTGACAAAATGCTCCGGGATCTTATTATCAAGGGTGTTGCCATAATGGTCTACGGCGGCTACCAAATTGCCGTGGCCGGCCAACTCGGTAGCTAGCCACATCTGGCTGATGCGATTCCCGCCAGTGCCGTGCGATAAGAGGACCAGAGGGAATTTGCCCGGCAACAGCGGTGCATTGAAAGAGGTAGCGGGTAAAACAAACGGGTAATCATCCACCAGATTAGTGCCCATGGTATCGTGGGTTGGGTACCACAACTCTATCCGCAAGGGGCGGTTGCGCGTGGTGTCGTGCCACTCGAAGTGCATTTGCCCCACTGCGTAGGGGTGGGTAGCCAAGAAAGCGCGATGGGAGAGCGAAGGGGCACGCCGGCAATGGGTGAAGAGTATACCTGCCGCAAGGCATAAAAGTAGGCTCAGAAATGCAGGGTTGGGAGCGGACCGCATGAAATGGGTTTGCTTTAAAGATGCATTTTGCCGTCTCAATCCACTATGATGAAATGTACATAATCAACACCGGTATTGCCGCTCTGGGGCTGATAGGCATAAACGGTGACTTGGTACTTGCCTTTTTGCTCGACCGGTAACTGCGCTTCGAAAAAATTAGGCGATACAATCTCAAGCGGGACAGTCGAGATTTGCTCCCCTTCATGCTCCACGATGGCTTTAACTTCGATGTCGTTCGAGTCCCAAAGGCCACCATCGGAGATGGTACAGCCACACATCATCACGATGTTAGACTGTATGGTTAGTTTTTGGTCCTGGAGTTGCGAGAGGCGAAGGTACTGGTGGGTGCGCGGCGCTAAAACCTCCACTACGAAACCCGGTATTTCGAGAATGACGCCGTCGCCCACAATATTTTTACCAGGCACCAAACATAATTCGGTAGTGGCTTGCACGCTTGCGTGGCGACTGTTAACAGGAGCTACCGCTGAAATACGCACAAATACCGGTCGGTCGATGTCGATCGTGGCCTGGAATTTAGCCGTCTGTTCATCGGCGATAGCCATGTATCTTTCGTGGGGGGTCTTCATGATCAGGCTGGTGTTGCCGGTCGAGCCTTCGGTGACTCCCTCTGCCAAAATAGAGCCGGTTCGGGTATCTTCGATTTTAACGTAGGCGCCCCCGATGGAGGTGCCGATGAATTTGGCGTCTCTAGCCTTGGCCCGCACAATGATGGTTGTCGGTGTAGCTTGAAGTCCATCCCAGGTTAGTAGCAGGGGAAAAAAGATGATGCAAAATAACGATAATCGGTGCATGTCAAATGTTTTGTAAAGTTTTAGTACGTAATGGTTAAAGTACGAAAGTAGGCGTGAAAAAGCTAACAGCGCTATAGGGCTGTTAGCGCTATAGCCCTAACAGCGCTTAAGCGCTAACAGCTGTTGCACCGCTTCAATAAATACCTTATATTTTAAAGCTATTTCTTTCTTTGCTATAGCGTTCCTGGTTTCTGGTAAAAAGAAGGTAGTGCAGGATTTATCTTTTCCATTCGCTATTGGTATTGTCCTTTTTTTCAGGGAAGGTCAATAGTTAGAACGCTCCTTCTGTAACGACAGTAAGTTATTTAACTAGGGACAGAGCGATCAGGGCAAACGCTTTGGCAACACCAACCTTAGCTGTACTAATTATTCGCTTTCCCGCCTTGCAAGAACACAATCATTAGGAAACGCAATAGTATACGCTGCATTATACTCCATGGTTACTCCGTTAATGGCTTGTATCTGTAAGCTAATGGTAGGTACATAGTCCCGTCCCTCATGCCGGATAGTGGAACGACTGGTCGATAGAGGACAAAAATAAGCAGCGCATGGTAGTTCGCCAGTACCATGGTAGGCGAGGTCTGCAGTATCGCAGCGGCTGAGAAAGCTTTCCATAGGCCAAGATTGGGTATGGTTCATACATTCCATAGCATAACCCGGTGTTGGGTCGGTGGCAAAGATAGCATCATAACCCAACGGCGCATCACCACCGTCAGCCGTACATGTATCGCCACACTGGTAATTGTAGTCAATACCCACGGAGTATTGTTTGATTCCGGACTCCTCATCGCTGACTTTAAAAAAATAGTCCAACTGATCTTTTACAGTAATCGGGTTTTTCTCAACCAAAACAACAAAACGAAAAGGTTCGAACCGTTCTCCGGGAAGGGTCACCACCGGCTGTTCATCACCATTGACAAGAAAGTTCAATTCGCCGATTTCAGGAGGTGTCGTGTCCCTTTCATCGATAAGTATTTCATCACACTTGCATCCAGATAGCAAGGAAATAAATAGTAAACCGGTGATAACCACATATAAACGTAGCATAGACAGCAGCTTTAAACCATAAATTAATACACTTGAAATTTGAATTTTAAGTAATGGGGCGAAAAGGCCCATACAACATATCCATGTTCGAGTGCCTTACGGACGACCTCGCGCCCTGTTCCGCCGGTAGCTCCGATGACGGCCATTTGCGTAATGTAATATCCTTGAGCAACTGGGAAGGTCTTGCTAAGTTGCCTCCCTGATTCGGAAATTTAGAATACACTATAAATTAATAAAATTGGAGATAATCTTTGAGAGATGGCCTTCCTTTTATTTTCCTAGCTTTGAGCGATTCATCCATTTACAGCCTATCCGCATCGAACGGAGCACTACCGTCGATCAGTAGAAGGGGCTTTTGTACCTTACGCAAATTATGAAAAAAATCGCCTGCTCTTTATTCCTCGCCCTCCTCGGCTGGGGGATGGTTGTTGCCCAGCCGGCCGATAGCATGGAAGCCAGGCCAGTAAATCCCTATCGCCTCGGGCGCTGGTTGGTCGGCCTGAATGGCGCCATCAGCGCTTCGAATACAAACCAGGGCTTTGGCCAAACGGATACCATCAATTTTAACAATAGCCATCAAATTAATTTTCGGGCGGGCTATTTCGTGCTTGACCGGTTGCCGGTCGGGGTGTCGGTGAATACTTTGAGAAGCAATTCACGAGATCAATTTAACCGGAACCAAGAAACGTTTACAGTTGGTCCCTGGGCTCGCTACTATTTGGACGCCGATGCTGCGAGCTTGTACCCCGAGCTATCCTTTTTTTATACGCGCTATCTCGAGCAAAGCGAACTCGCTGCCAACAACCAGCCCATTATCAATCAAATTTTGGAGGCCGACGGCGTCGGCTTTGGTCTGGGGCTGGGCTTTGCCTATACAGTATTGGACCTCATGGTCTTTGATGTTGGGCTGCATTATAACCAATTTTTTCTCGACGGGCGCCTCGATGATCGCATAGAAAGCACTTCCTCAGAACGGGGGTTTTCGCGTACGCAAATTACTTTCACTTTCGGATTTAATGTATTGATTAGAAAATGAGCACTTGCTACATCCGACATTATTGGGTGAAAAGGGCCCGCCCCGCAGTGATGGCCCTGCTGCTATTGGCGACCTTCCTTCCTCGGAGTAGCGCTCAGGAAGGGGGAGACCCGGTCGTGCAGTCGGATACGATGGGCCGACCTGACCGAATTCAGTTAGTGGGCTTGCCGCTATTGTTTTACACCCCCGAAACACAATTTGGGTTTGGCGCCGGCGCTCAACTGTTTTTCCCCTCCGCTCAAAATGTGTACAACAAGCGCAAGACCAATATCTTTGCTAGTGCGATTTATACTACTCAAAATCAGTTTTTTATAGATATTAAACCGCAACTCTATCTCTTGGACGGCGACTTGGAATTGCTGGCGCCTTTTCAATACAAGGTTTTTCCCAACCTATTCTGGGGAATCGGAAACCGCACACCGGAGGAAGATGAAGAGCAGTACAATATGCGCACGATTAGCATTGAGGCTTCCCTGTTACAGCGGCTGCCGCCCGCTTTTAATTTTGGGCTCCGGTTTTGGTTTAAAGATCACGAATTGCTGGAAATCGCAGAAGAAGGCATCTTGGCTTCGGAATCCGTGGAGGGTTCGGAGGGTGCCCGGCTCATCGGACTCGGCGCCATAATTAACCTCGACGATCGCGACGTACAAGAAGCACCCACACGCGGTAACCTTGTACAATTCAGCGGCGCCTTTGCCAGCCGGGCTTTCGGGGCCACCCACAGCTTTAATAAGTTTACATTGGATTTTCGCCATTACTTTCCTTTAACCGATGCTAGTATTCTTGCAGTACAGTTGTACTCGGAAGCGAACTATGGCGATGTGCCTTTCCAGGAAAAAGCCTGGCTGGGCGGGGGCGAAAAAATGCGTGGCTACTTCCGAGGGCGTTACATTGACGACCATATGTTCATTCTACAATCAGAATATCGCTGGCGCTTCAAGCCCCGGTGGATTGCCGCTGGGTTCGTATCGCTAGGGGAAGTGGCTCCTTTGCCCAATAACTATTTTCAAGTAATCCGAACTAGTTTCGGGGGCGGACTGCGCTTCCAATTAAGTCGCAACCAACCTACCTTGATCCGGCTGGACGTTGGATTCAATCAAGAAGGTGGCTCGGGCATCTACTTCGGGGTGAACGAGGCTTTTTAAGTGTAAAAAGCGATTGGTAATTCGGTAAGATCCGCGCGGTTCGAGCATTCTTCATTTATCTTCTTTTCATAACCTCAAAACTAGAATCTAATGAGGTCCTTGAAGCTCAGTTGTATTCGAAAAATGAAGGGGCCGCTTCATTCCTGATGGGCCTTCTTTATCTTTTCCATTCTATCTGCCCAATAGAAGGTTTCCAGGCTCCTCTTTTTTGCCGACGCTACCGAACAGATCGGGACCCTCGTAGCGCCTTCTCGTAAAGACGGACCCGATTGGGCTTGACCCTATGACCAAGTGGGGTATTCTTATGTTGACTTTAAGATGACTGTTCGTCCTTAGTCTTCGACAGCAACGGCTACCTATATATTTCAACTACGGTGGAATAGCCAACCCCGTAGTGCCAATCAAAGGCGAGGCCACCTTAGATCTCGTTAACCTACATTCTGCCAGTGATGGCCGGTCATCCTATCCTTAGGTGGAGGTGCAACCCTCAAAATCCATGGAGTTAATCGGCGTTATTTTGCGTCGGCCAGAAAAGCGGCTTATCGGGGCTGTAGTTTGGACAACGGCTAGTCTTAAAGCGCTACTCCAAAAGGTGGTTAGGGATGCAGAAGGACAGGTCACCTTAACGGCTCTCCCGAAAGCAGAGGTGGAAGGAAATCGCCAAATGTAGATTGTCCAAAACATTGTTTTGCCCACTGTTGGCCAGTTTTATTGACCCTTACCAATCGATTTTCTTTGATAAAAAAACGGTCAGCAGCCCGAAAAGGCAGTGGAGGGATGCTGACAATAAGCAAAAAAAACAATGTTGCTTGCTTCTAATAGGCGCTCCAACCTCCATCCACTGCAATGATCTGGCCATTGATGAAGCTAGCGGCTTCGGTTGCTAAAAACAAGGCAACCCGGGCAATCTCCTCCGGCTGGCCGGTTTTCGGATTGAGAGCCAAGCCTGTCATAATGCGATCGTTGACTAGCGGCGTTACTTTTTCCATATCGATGGTTTCTGCGATGCGAGTATTTACCGCGCCAGGGGCAATAGCATTACAACGGATACCTGATTTGGAATAAAGGTAGCCTGTACTTCGGGTGAGACCGTTCAGTGCATACTTGCTCGAAGTGTAAGCAGCGCCTGCTACTCCACCTTTGATGCCACCGATCGAACTGATGTTGATAATAACACCGCTTCCCTTTTTCAGGAAAAGGTGAACGGCCCTACGCATTGCCTTAAAAGGCCCCTCGAAGTTGACCCGCATGATTTTGTCCATCAGCGCATTATCGACTTCTGCGACTGGTTCGAAGTTATCCATAATGCCAGCGTTGTTGACTAGGATGTCGAGCGTGCCATAGGTCGAGACGGCCGCTTCGATCATCTTGTCGATATCGGCTTCTTTACCCATGTCGGCGATCAGGGTAGTAAGCGGGTATTGGCTCTCTGTAGCGAGTACATCCAGCCGCTGTTGATCGATGTCCGTAGCTACGACCTTACTTCCCTCGGCGGCAAATAAAAGGGCAATGGCTTTTCCCATACCCGCACCTGCACCCGTAACTATGGTGACCTTGTTAAGCAGTTGTTGCATACGATTGGTTTTAATGGTGTGAGCCGGGTGATAGGGAAAATTCAATAAGGGTTGAATAAGGTTCGTTGCCTATTACATAATATACGGAAGAAAGGAGATTAGATCAAATGCTAATTCGTACTTGCGGGGTTAGGTTGACGTGGCCAAACGGTGCGGTCATCTTTAACCTACATATACCTCATCTATCCAATCTTTTAAGCCTGCCTGTGCATTGGCCGTAAGGATAGGAGAGACATTACTTTTCCTGTCCATATACATATTCTGCTGCCGCCTTACTCATCAACCGTTCATCGTGCCCTACACCTGGGACGCGGTACAGCGACCAGTTTAAACGCACCCCAAGCAGAACAGCGACATTTTGCGCGTTGCGGTAAAAAAAGCGTCCTCTGGCGAAGCGGTGCAAACCCTGTAGGTCCGCAGTGGGCGATCGCAGAAAGTTGCCATGGGTTTCTTTGGTATTGTCGAGCTCGCCGAGCAGGAGGGTAAAGTTTTTTTGCAAAGCCAACTTTAAAGCCGTGGTGTCCACCGGCAAGTTACCAAGTCCGAAGGGGAAGTCGACATCATCGACGGGTAGGGTATAGAAGCTGGCATTGGCCGCCAGTATACGTTTGGCTTTAGTATTTCCGCCCAGGAGGGCTAACCGATGGGCAATATGACCGCCCGCCGAATGACCGAAAACCGAGTAAGACGATTGGTTAGAACCCACCGCCGCTACCACTTTTTCAAAAAGCTGGTCAAAATCAGCAAACAGCCAGGATTTTGCATCCAGGTTCAGGGTGTACTTCCAGGCTGCTTCGTCCAACCAAACATTGGGCGTACCTTCTTCATACGTGACAACTGCTTCCAGGTTGGAATCCTGTATAATTCCACCCAGGTGGTAAGCTTCGAAGGGAAAGTGCCGCTCGGGATAAAGGGGAGCCACAATCAGCAGACTGTACTTTTCCGAAGCCTCCACCCAGGCGTCGCGGTACTGCTCAGCGCTGCGCCCCGTACCAGGTATGACCAACCAAATGTCGGAGGCGGAGGTAAAGTTTTGGGGCATGTGATAATATACGGGTACGGTTATGCTACCGGATCCGCGCTGTACCCGAGAATGGAAAAAGCCAGAACCAGGTTGGATGGCGGTCTTAGGATTGCTTACCTCGGCCAGTGGATAAAGCTCCATATGGCAATGCGGGCATTCACCTGGCCGGGAAAAGGTATAGTCATCACACGATAGATTGCAGGGACGGCAGATGAAGGTCCCATCTTGTCGATTACAAGAGGCAAGCGCCATCCATAAGAAGAGCAGGTACTTCCGTGGCATTTTATCAGGCGTTTTTGAAATCACTTACGATAAAGATGCAGGGAAGCCAGGCAGGCCCCTACAAATGGATGCCCTTTGGTAAGATGTTAAGCGGCTTTCACGTTCATTTGTCGTCGTAGGAGCTGGGCGTTGAAGGCGACAATTACGGTACTAAGGCTCATCAGGATAGCTCCTACTGCTGGGCTAAGGATGATTTCCCAGGCAGCAAAGGCACCAGCAGCGAGTGGAATAGCTAGGATGTTATATCCAGCTGCCCACCACAGGTTTTGCACCATTTTTGCATAAGTAGCCGATCCAAACCGGATAAGGCTTACGATATCCCGAGGGTTGTTTTTTACTAAAATAATATCGGCCGTCTCGGCTGCCACATTGGTTCCCGAACCAATAGCAATACCTACGTTGGCCTGAGCCAAGGCCGGAGCGTCATTGACCCCATCACCTACCATGGCAAGGATTTCCCCAGCATCCTGGTAGTCTTTGATAATCTGCTGTTTTTTTTCTGGAAGGATCTCGGCAAAGTAATCATCCAAGTCAAGTGCTGCCTGCACGGCAGCCGCAACCCGAGCGTTATCGCCCGTAGCCATAGCGACTTTTAGGCCAGCCTTTCGCAGTTGTGCAACCGCAGGGTAGGACTCTTGTCGTATAGCATCGGCCAGCGCCACATAACCGAGCAAGTCGCCGCCTTCAACTAAGAAGACCACGGTTTCGGCTTCGTCTTGAATAGCTTCTTCTGGAATGGACAAATCCAATTCGCGGACCATGCCCGGGCTTACAATTTTTATTTCTCTGCCATGCAGGGTTGCTTGTACGCCTTTGCCAGTGATATTTGAGAAAGTTTCGGGTTCGGTCACTGCTATTTCGGCCGATTGCGCCTTGCGAACGATGCCGGCAGCAATGGGGTGTTCGGAGCTGGATTCGATTGAGGCGGCCAAGCTGAGTAAGGCATCATCCGATCGCTCCTCCTGTAGGCTTTTATAGCGCGTCACGCTAAATGATCCCTCTGTTAAGGTGCCCGTTTTATCGAAAAGGACCATGGTAAGGTTTCGGGCATTTTCGAAAGCCGTCCGGTTGCGAATCAATAAACCATTGCTGGCCGAAACAGCCATCGAAATAGCAGCTACCAGCGGGACCGCCAATCCAAGCGCGTGGGGGCATGAGATAACCATCACCGTAACCATGCGTTCCAAGGAATAATCGAAGGCTCGACCTGATGCCAACCAGGCAACTAAGGTAATGAGGCCAGCGCCCAGGGCCAAGTAGAAAAGCCATCCGGCTGCTCGGTTCGCTAGATTTTGTGTGTTGGACTTCGTTTGTTGCGCTTCTTCGACCAGATGAATGACTTGTGACAAATAGGCGTCCTTGCCGGTACGGTCCACCTTTACTTTCAGGGCTCCGTTTTCGTTGATAGATCCACCGATGACCTCGGCGTCCGGATGTTTAGCTACTGGTTTCGACTCGCCGGTTAGCATGGCTTCGTTAACGTAACTTTCCCCTTCGATAACCGTGCCGTCGGCCGGAATTTTTTCGCCCGGGCGGATCAGTACAACATCGTCGGTTTGGATTTCGTCGATCGAAATAGCTTCCTGCTGACCGTCCGCTCGAACGCGACGAGCTTCAGCCGGGAGCATCTCTGCCAATTCTTGGAGGGCGTTAGAAGCCCCCATGACCGACCGCATTTCGAACCAGTGTCCCAGTAACATAACCACGATCAGGGTGGCCAGCTCCCAGAAGAAAGTCTTTCCACTCAGTCCGAACACTACGGCCGAACTATAAATATAAGCAACGGCAATAGCCAGTCCGATAAGGGTCATCATGCCTGGCGCCCGGCACTTTAACTCTCTAGCCGTACCTTGGAGAAAAGGCCACCCTCCATAGATGAAGATGGCAGAAGCAAGCGCAAATCGCACATAATGGTCTCCCCTAAATTGTAATTCGTACCCAAGCCAATCCTGGATGAGGGGGGCTAAGGCGACAATGGGAATGGTGATGATCAGCGATATCCAAAATCGATTTTTGAAATCTTCGATCATTCGGGCATGATGGTTTTGGCCATTATTGGAAGCT
The DNA here is from genome assembly GCA_964530825.1 of uncultured Saprospiraceae bacterium. Lineage (GTDB taxonomy): Bacteria > Bacteroidota > Bacteroidia > Chitinophagales > Saprospiraceae > CAZHCA01. Next base: position 64,696 of record CAZHCA010000023.1, on the reverse strand, counting down.
GCTTGGTCGCGCATATTACAGGCTTTTTGGCGCCATCGAAGGTTGACTGTTAGCCGGTTACCGAAGGTACCCTGTACCCGTATGTACCGAGGTAAACTGTTTTTTGTTCAGCTGCAGAATGAAGGAGAACTATGGCTGAAGCAAAATACTAAACAAAGGGATTGACAGGTTGACTAGAATGTCTCTTGTTGAAAGTAAATAGTAAGGTGAAATGCGATAATAAAAATCGTAAAGATGTTTTAAAACACCTATAATAATACAAAGGATAGTGGCAATGTGCAAGAGCTAACAGCGCTATAGCCCTAACAACTTTTCCGAACCACTCTTATTCAGCCCCTTCTATTACCTAATGGTAAATTTTTGACAAAACGCTAAAAAGAAAAATCGAATTTTGTTTTTACTTCTTTTCAGGGGCGATTATTTGTCATGTTAAAAGGATGGACGGCGTTGCAAAAATGCCCTCACCTGATGGATTACTCTGCACCCCAGTAGTGCAAAGACATGGGAAGAACTGACCTGTTCTCTATGCGGTTGGCTTCACCCAAAGATTGTGCCGCTGCACTGCCAAAGACAGCCCTTTTCGTCTTTTGTATACTAGGGTAAGGAAAATAATCAGCGCTATGGTCAGGATTCGAAATAAATTCCCATAAACTGTACCCAGGGCATCGTCGCTAATGTTGAATAAGTCCCAGGAAAGGTTCATGAAAAAATGCAGAAAAATGGGAACCCACAGGTTGAAATCCCACTCGACATAGGCCCAGGCGAATAGTACGCCACCAGAAAAGGTAACAAGGAAGATACCAAGGATTTCTTGCCATTCGGTTCCCTGGTACAAGTGAAGCAAACCGAAAATGAGTGCATTCAGGATTACAGAGGTGATAAACCCCAATTTGGTATACCGGAACAATTGACCGAAAAAGAATCCCCGAAAAATCAGCTCTTCGAAAAAAGCGGCCGCCAGTACGCTGATCAGAAAACCGTCAACGGTAAGGCCGATGGTGAAATTAGACACAACCGCGTAACCCACAAACATGGGCAAGGTGCACAAAAAGGCGAATAATACCGCTCGCCGGAAGGACCGACTCAGGCCCAGGCTTTCGAAGAATGAATGTTTGCCATGTAACCAAAGCAGACCGATAAATAGCGTAAGGCAAGATGCCAGGTAGGCGAGGATATGGGCAGCACCGATCTGCGGAACGTATTGGAAAATCCACTGCCGAAGGCTGCTAAAATACATTTGATCAAGCACAAAGTAGATGCCGAAGATGACCAAAATAGGCAGGATCGAACGATTGGAGTTGTCGGTTTGCCCATTAGTAGAGGTAGATTCCATGGTGTTTCATGTTGTGTTCATGGGAGGGATGGAAAATGTACCGAAGATCCCCTACGATGAACGGTGGGAATTTGGCAACTATCCTCATGGCCGCAATTTAAATCAAATGGATATAGGGGCGCCAACAAGACAAGATCTCCAGGGTGATTCTAGGTCATTCTTGCATTATCAACTGTTCTAATATAGCCTTGGCTTTTGGCTCCAGCGGCCTGCTCCGGCCGGTAGCGCCATCGACCTGCACGATGACCGTTTCGGCATCGGCTACCAACTGTTCGTTTTGGAAGAGCTGCTGGTAGATCTTTATCGAACTGTTGCCGATCTGAGTAATGCCCGTGCCAATGTCGATTTTTCCCGGCCAGGTAATTTCCCGGATGAAATTTAGCTGAAGGGAAACAATGACGAAGCTTGCCCCATCCGGTAGGAGCGGTCGCTCCGAATGGTACAATAATTCGACGCGGCCCGTTTCCAGAAAAGATGCAAATACGGCATTGTTGACATGGCCCTGCCGGTCGGTGTCACCATAGCGCAGCTTATCATAAGTCCGCGATGGGAAGTCCTGGAGTTGAAGATTTTTCATGGCTCACTTAACAGGTGTATATGCAAATTGAAGGATATAGTGGGATAAATTTCGGGCAATTGCCAGCGCTTACCAGGCAGGTATTAACACTAAATATCCGAAAAAAATCAGAATGTTCGCAGCTATATGCTTAGAAAGGATTTCACGGACTGCCTCACCTACGAGACATGCAGGAATAATTGACATCTACAAAGGGGCGATAAATGGTTATGGAGTTACAATCAGCACAATACCTTGGATCGGGAATAGGCCCTGCTTATTATCATTCTGGTCACCGGTGTTAATCTTAAATATCCAGAGCCACTATAGCCTGTGGTACGTCTAACGCCCCCCGACGAAATTCGGATCTTTAGCTATAACCTTTACTTATCGCTAAATAGGTTTTATAAATGAGGCTTATCGTACATTTAGGGTATCACATAAACTTTTAAATCAACAAATATGGCAGAAAAAACACATCCCAGCGCTACACCTAATGGTAACGGACACAGTTACCAGATGAACAATGGTGATGCTTCCGCATGTCCGTTCTTGAATGGCACCCTAACTCGTGGCGCCGGCGGCGGCCCCTCGAACCGAGACTGGTGGCCCAATGCCCTGAACCTCAATATTCTGCGTCAGCATTCGAACCTGTCCAATCCAATGGGAGAAGATTTCGACTACGCCGAAGAATTTAAGAAACTAGATCTGGAAGCCGTTAAACGGGATCTCTATGACCTGATGACCGACTCGCAAGACTGGTGGCCAGCCGATTACGGGCATTATGGCCCCTTCTTCATCCGGATGGCTTGGCACAGTGCCGGTACCTACCGCATTGCCGACGGACGTGGCGGCGCCGGTTCGGGAACCCAGCGTTTTGCGCCTCTTAACAGCTGGCCCGATAACGCCAACCTCGACAAGGCCCGTTTATTGCTGTGGCCAGTCAAGCAAAAGTACGGCAGACAAATTTCTTGGGCCGACCTGATGATTCTGGCCGGGAATTGCGCTTTGGAATCGATGGGCTTCAAGACTTTCGGTTTTGCGGGCGGACGCGAAGACGTATGGGAGCCCGAGCAAGATATCTACTGGGGCCCCGAAACTGAATGGCTGGGCGACAAGCGCTATACTGGCGATCGCAAGTTGGAAAATCCCCTGGGCGCCGTGCAGATGGGACTGATCTACGTAAACCCGGAAGGTCCCAATGGCAATCCCGATCCGATCGCCGCGGCCCGTGATATTCGCGAAACCTTCGGCCGTATGGCCATGAACGACGAAGAAACGGTTGCCCTGATCGCCGGCGGACACACCTTTGGTAAAACCCACGGTGCAGCGCCCGAAGAACCGCACATCGGTCGCGAGCCGGCTGGCGCCAGCATTGAGGAGCAAAGCATGGGCTGGAAAAATTCCTTCGGCACCGGAATGGGGCCCGACACTATCACCAGCGGATTGGAAGGCGCCTGGACCACTACCCCAACCCAGTGGAGTAACAACTACTTCGAAAACTTATTCGGTTACGAATGGGAGCTGACCAAGAGCCCAGCCGGGGCCTACCAGTGGAAACCCAAAGGAGATGGCGGCGCCAACACAGTGCCCGATGCCCACGATCCAGCAAAGCGGCACCAGCCCATGATGCTGACCACCGACTTGTCGCTGCGCATGGATCCCGCCTACGAGAAGATCTCGCGCCGCTTCTACGAAAATCCAGAGGAGTTTGCCGATGCCTTTGCCCGCGCATGGTTCAAGCTGACACACCGCGATATGGGCCCGCGCAATCGCTACTTGGGCCCCGAGGTACCTGAGGAAGAACTGATCTGGCAGGATCCCGTACCTGCAGTCGACTACGAGATGATCGATACCCAAGACATTTCCAAGCTCAAAGCTATGATCCTGGCTTCCGGCCTTAGTGTATCCCAACTGGTGCGTACCGCTTGGGCTTCAGCTTCAACCTTTCGCGGCTCTGATAAGCGCGGCGGCGCAAATGGCGCCCGCATTCGCCTGGCACCACAGAAATTTTGGGAGGTGAATAATCCGGCCGAATTGGGCAAGGTACTCGATACCCTGGAGGCTATCCAAAAAGAATTCAACGAAAGCCAGACCGGTAATAAACGGGTATCTCTGGCCGACTTGATCGTACTGGCCGGTTGCGCTGCCATCGAGAAGTCAGCTAACGATGCCGGACACAGTGATGTGGTCGTACCCTTCACGCCTGGCCGCACCGACGCCAGCCAGGCTCAGACCGATGTAGAATCGTTTGCTGCACTCGAACCCTTCGCCGATGGCTTCCGCAACTACATGAAAAAAGGCTATACCGTAACCGCCGAAGAGATGCTGATTGACAAAGCCCAGTTGCTCAACCTGACCGCACCCGAGATGGCGGCGTTGGTGGGCGGTCTGCGTGTACTCCATACCAATTACGACGGCTCCCGCCACGGCCTGTTCACCGATCGTCCCGAAGTGCTGACCAACGACTTTTTCGTGAATCTGCTAGATCTGAGTATCCAATGGAGGCCTGTATCCGAAGCAGAAGATGTGTTCGAAGGTCGCGACCGCAAGACCGGCCAAGTTAAATGGACCGGTACCCGGGTGGATTTGATCTTTGGCTCCAATACCGAACTGCGCGCAATCGCCGAAGTGTACGGCTGCACCGACGGCCGGGAAAAGTTTGTACACGACTTCATTGCCGCATGGGATAAGGTGATGAATCTCGACCGCTTTGATTTACCGAGTGCCTAAACAAGTGGCCTAGTCATTACATAAGATATTTTTTAAAGGAGGCAGCCCGTCGGTGGGCTGCCTTTTTTTGGGGAGCCTATCAAACACAGCTAATTAGGTTGTTGAGTTGCTTACGGTTTCTCGGATATTGGATGATATATATTTTTATATGATAAGGAAAAGGAAAGTTATTGAGGTTTTAAAATGGTGGGATTTTTTAATGGCGCAAAACAACAGATAAAAAGCTTTGTGAATTGAGAAAAATAGACTTTTTGCAAACCATTATTCCTTCTTACCAAAAGTGATTATTAAAAGCCCAATAGCAAATACTAAATAACCCACGATAAGGATCAGGCGTTGTTCTGGAACAAGGAATATGTAAACGCCCATGAGCAAAGTACCGAGTAGCGTACTCATTGTGCCTGTAAAGTGGTCTTTCCAATGTCCTAAAGCTTGAATGGTCAATCCGGTACCCAAAAATACTGGTCCAATGGAAAAAAATACCAGCCATATGGATGGCTCTGCCCTGAGTTGTTCAATCAGCGCATTTCTGCCTTCCAGGTTATCTTCAAATGACCACAACACAAAATCGATTGCACACATGCCGATATGAGAAATGATTCCAATCAGAGTGCAGACTACTCCAAATTTCTGAAATACTCCCTTGGAAAAATTCAGCGCATGTGGAATGATTAGAACAACCCCAACTAAGAGCATCCAATGAATAAAATCAATAGGTTTTAGGAGATTTATTTCTTTGGAATGAATCGAGAAGGATATCTGTGCAATAAGCTGAAGGATTAGCCCAATAGCGAATAGTATTTTCATAGAATGATTTAGTTGTAATTTACTTCACTTCAGGTTGTACTCGTCTTCCATTACCAATGTTCAACTTTCTTATTTTATAATTTTTTCCGTTGGACCAGCAAGGCAATCCGCCTGGGAAAGGCTATTTCAGGTTAACAGAACATTCATTTTTACTTGTAATATGCAATTAACTCAAATTTTGCTTGCAAATTAAAATCAATGATGCTTGCCTATGAGATTACGTATTGCAACCCTATTAGTAACGGGCCTCCTTGCGGCCTGCAGTTCAACACACTCGAGAAACGGTGGGGAACCAACCGAGCATTCTAATCCAAAAATTTCAACAATGAGCAAAAAAGAAACCGTCGGTGCTTTTTAAACGCTGTATTGCAACAAGACACTGCCTCCATGCGGGAATTGGCTAATGCCGATTACGTACAGCACAATCCTTTTATTTTCGCAATTATTCTGAGAAATACAATCTACCTGCAAGCGGAACCGGCCGGCATAACGTTGGCCATTCGCTAGGATTGGGAAATAGATACGGATACCAGTTCCTCATTCAGCGGGTACTTTGTCGCTTTTTTGCACTCCTGCTTTTTCCGGGATCAATCGATTCAGCCCGGATGCTACCAGTCCAACGAAAGGTAAAAACAATACCACACCCAGGATATTGAAGAGCATATGGGCGTTGGCGATCACCCGCCCGATATCTTCGGTGGAGGAGATGCGATCGACCAGGGAAACAAAGGGCTCGAACAGCATTAAGCCAATGATAATGGTGGTTAGATTGAAAAGCAAGTGGAATAGTCCGGCCTTGAAGGCTTGCCGGGTACCGTTGATGGTGGCGATTAGGGTGTCGGAGCAAGTGCCCAGCTCGGCGCCCAGCATTACGGCAATGCCGCCGGCCACAGATAGTAGGTTTTGTTTGCCCAACACGATGGCCATGCCAACCGTTCCGCTGGAAGATTGTATGATCAGGGTAATGAAGCCCCCGATCAGCGCTCCCTGAAGGGGGTTACCTTCTACCCGTTCGATCCATTTGGAAAAAACTGGGCTGTCGCGCAGCGGTAGTACCGATTCTTCCATGATATAGAGACCGAAAAAGAGCATACCGAAATACAACAGCACGTTACCGTAGCGTTTCCATGGATCCTTTTTGACGAATACTTCAAAGACCAGACCGATAAACAGCGGAATGATAGAATATTTCCCTACATCCATTGCGATGATCTGATTCGAAAAGGTAGTGCCGATATTGGCGCCCATGATCAGCCCGATCGCCTGCTTAAAAGTCAGTGTGCGGGCGTTGATAAATACGATGACCAGAATGATGACAGCCGAAGAAGAATCCAGAATAATAGTGAGAAGGGTGCCGATCAGGATAGAAGAAAAAATATTGGAGGTGCGCTTGCGAATGATGCGCTTGGCCCGATCGGAAAAGATATCTTTCAGAACACCCGACAGCTGCGATATCGCGTATAGAAACAGGACCAGTCCGCCGATTAGTAGGGGTAGTATGCTGTCCATTCATCCTAGGCATTGGGAAATTACCCTCCAAAGATAGCAAGACAGCCATTTTCAGAGGGGATTTTTTTTCTATTCCGGTCTTTCGGCAACGCTCAATGAGTGGAGAGTACTACCTTTTTTCATCCATTGCCAATAGGTGGTCGAGCATATCGGTCAAGGCAGGATCGGATGGGCGCGGTGCCTGATCATTGACAACCCGACCCTGTGGGTCTACGATGAAATAGCGGGGTAGGGTAGAAATGGTGTACGCCGAGGAGAATTCTGATTCCGTGCCGTTGAAGATGATCCAGTTGGACCAGTCCATCTGCAGCTCAGCGACAGCGGCTTCCCATTTGAGAAGATCTTTTTCCTTATCGAGGGAGATCGAAAGGATCGCTAATTCATCCGTGGGGTATTTTTTCCGAAGCTCGGCCAAAAAAGGCATTTCTGCCCGGCAAGGCGCGCACCAGGTGGCCCACAGGTCGATGAGTAGGTACCTGCCCTGGAATTCGGCCACTGATGGGGGCGTATTTTTTCCCTTAGCTATTGCTCCGGTAATCTCCAAGGGTTTTCTCCGGTTGGGTTCGATAATGTAGGTGCTTTCTCTACCCCGGAGTTGCATCAGTAGCCGGTCGGCCTCCACCTCAGAGAAATCTTTCCCGTAGTAGTCTGGGAAATCTTCTGCGCAATGATCGTCTATCGCCGGTCGGTAGGTATAGGTCATGAGTACATTAGTGCGTCCGTCCTGGAATAGGAGTGTGTCGTAAATGCCGAAGTGGTGAAAAGCATTTTTGAAAGGGCCCCCGATCTCGAATTGTTACCGGTAAACTATGGATTGATTCACACCCGCATACAATTGAACCGCTGGATTATCGGGGTTGCGGAGGTAGTAGTCGTATTCGAAGCCGGCATACTGTTCTTTTCGCTTGTTCTTTTTCCAATCTTTCGCCTTGGCCGACCCGATCCGGCTCTGATTTTTATCTAACCGCAAACTAATCGAATTGGCTTGACTACGAGAGGGGCTCACCAGTATCTTGGAGTTGCCCACAATGGTTGATTTATGGACCACGCTATCGCCCATGCCGCGCCACTCAGAAATCAGCGTGTCGCTGCAAATGTGAGCGCTGTGATAGATGGTATCGAAGTAGCTGCGATCGTGACCGCTGTACTGCACGAGTGCCGTGGCCATTATGGATTGATTGTTGTCGTGCAGCAGATCATACGATTTTACGACGACGTGGCCATTGAAAATCCCTTTCTGAGCTTGCGAAGCGCGAGGGGAAATAAAAAGGCAGCAAAGCCAAAGCAGCCCAAGGGGAAAGTAGATGTGGTTATTCATACCTGATTTTTTGCAGCGTTCAACTTGGGTTTACCTATAAAGACAGGGTGGGATAGGAGTAAAGTTCATGAAACACCTTCAATGCTGTGTAAGAACATAATCATTTGTCTTCTTGAGCCAATTAGGGTTTTCACCCTGCCCATTCCTTCATTGTCCGGGTGGGTAAGTACTTGCCGTTTTTGGGCTAAGCGTAAAGAATAGCGTACCCCCCTGCGAAGAGTAAGATGATCAGGGCGCTTTCCCAGCCGATCTTTACTACTCCTTCGCGCTGGCGGATCAGCAAACCCCCAATCAGGATAGCGGTCAGCAGTTGGGTGAGGATGAGAACGAATATCTGCTCGTCGCCCACTGCGTGAAAAAGGGAGCCCCTTCGGTAGAAAAAATCGGAAAAGGAAACGAACAATACATCAAATGAGTTACCTCCGATGATATTGGCCACGGCCAGGGTGAGAGCGTTTTGCCTCACGGCCGCAATGGTGACGATCAATTCCGGCAGGGAGGTAATCACAGCCGTGAGGAGGCTGCCCACCAGCCCCTCGGTCAGTCCGGTCTGTTGGGCCAACCGGATACCGGTGGTAGCTATTGCGTAGCCGCAAACTCCTACAACAAGGGCTAGCAGCACAAATTTTATCCATACCCAATACAGACTGGCTTGTGCGATATGTTGGGTGTCGGGTACGTCGCGCACGGTAGCTTGGGTGTTCTTCGGAAATCACATGGGCTGTTGTTTAGCTTGGTTGATCAGTTGGTTGCCCACCCAATAAATGATCAGTAGTAACACCGAGGCCGGATGGATGTGGAAGAGGGTAACCTCCGGTGCAAAGATGACCAGCATAATGAAGCACAACATAATGATCAGCAGCAGGCCTACCAGCAGGTTGGTAAAAGAAGCTGAAGAGTGTTCTAGGTTGGCCCTTCGATAGACCAAATCGGCCAGGGCAAGGAAGAGCGTTTGCGCTGCAATGCCTCCGATCGCGTTGCTCATGGCTAGGTGCGGATGGCCCCGCCAGGCTGCCGTAACCGAGGTGACGATGCCGGCCAACGATGTCACGGCCCCGAGCAGAATAGCCCCGAATAGGGCCTCTCCAATGCCGGTCAGGTCAGCCAACTTGTCGGCGTACCGTACGAGCTGGAAACCGGCCACTGCAATGGCTGCGGCGCATACCAGAAATAGTCCGATGGTAGCTGTTAATCCCACGCTGATTGTAACGGACTCCTGTCCTAGATGTTGAGGTGGGTATACCCGTATCAATTTCAGATGCTTGGATACCGCCTATCCTTTCGGCAGGTCATGCTGTACCCGGTAATTTTCCTGAATCTTCTGCACGAAGGCTTCCTTGTTGTGGCGCATGTATTCCATCTCACTCCCCGTGGTCAAGATGGGGTTAAACTCCCGCACGTGATCGTCGCTCCAAAGCGCCAACTCTACGATGATGGGCGCTAGCGCCAGTCCCTTTTCGGTGAGGTGGTACAGTTTTTTCTTTTTGTCATTGGGATCCTTTTCCTTCCGGAGGATCTTGAACTCCTCCAACATTTTCAGGCGTGCGGACAGGATATTGGTGGCGATGGCCTCATCGCTTTCCGTAAAATCCTTGAAGGTTACCTTCCCTTCCAGAAGCATCTGCTTGACAATAACCAGACTCCATTTGTCTCCTACCACATCAATTGCAGAGGTAATTGGGCAATCGCAACGAAATCGGTACTCCATAAGGTTTTCCTGATCCGTATCCTAAAAGCACCGAAAAGATTGCTTGCAAGACGCAATTCATACACGCGCATAGTGCAAGGGAAGGGACGCTTAAGGGATTTTCCCGGGCCCCGAAAAGATGGCGGCTGTCAGGCCATTGGGTATCCTCCATCGTCGAGCGTGGTCATTCAGTTGGTCACCGAGCCGGCCGGGTCGTTGATCGTTGCCGGTATGCTCTTGAAAGCGGCCCGTTCTAGCCAGGTATTAAAAGTCACCTGCTGTAAGGGATACTTGGTTGCGTGATAATCGAAATAGGCCGAAATCTGATCCAGGCTATCGAAGCGGTTGAATTCCCGTTCGGCGCGCGTGTGCAGGATGCGATATGCCAGTTTGGGGCCGGTGGTGGTGCCCGGGCCGTCGTTAGGCATTCCTGGATTAGCGTATCGTTGATATCCCCACGTTCTTCACGCGAGCGAAGAAATCAAAAATACCGGCCGCCACATCGGTGGAGATATCTTTTGGGTGCATGGAATGTGGGTGCCTAGGCGCTATATGATATTTCAAAAGCTAGGGAAATCTTGCGATTGAGGTCGAGGGTTTAGTATTGGGGGAGTTAAATTTTTGGGAAAGGTTGCGGTAGAAATTGCTACAGTCAGCTTTTTTCCATCGATATTATCTCGGGAGTGGTATAGCAAGCCTTACGGAAAATACTGGAAACCTTCGAAGTAAACGCTCCCTCGATCACAACTTATCACCAGGACTACAGGCCAGCCCAAATCACGTTCTTCCCATCCCCCGCTCGCCCTTACGCAGGATCTCCGGTGCTGCCGCACCCTTGACCGTGGTCCCATCCTTGGCTAGCCAAACGATGGCGCCGGTGGGGCAGCGCTCGATCGGTGCCGGAGTCTGGGGCTGGGCACCGTAGTGCACCACGGGCAGGTTGTGGGCCATGGTGATCAGATCGCCGGGGGCGTCCATTGCGCACTTGCCACAGGCAGTGCAGGCGACTTGACATTCTTCAAGGATATCTTCGCCGGCTTCCTGGTTTTTGCAGGCAACCCAAAGGCGGTGGGAGAGTGGCTGCAGCGAGAATAGATCCTTAGGACACACCTCCACGCAGTCGCCGCAGGCGGTGCATTTGTCCGCATCCACTACGGGCAGGCCGTGGGGGTCCATGGTGATGGCGTCGAAGTCGCAAGCAATGTCGCAGTCGCCAAAGCCGAGACAACCCCAGAAGCAGCCCTTGCCGCCGCCGGATACGAGGTCGGCGGCCCGGCAGGAGGCTAGCCCCTCGTAGCGGGCGCGGTTGCGGGCCACGTGGGCGCCGCCCGCACAGGCGAGGCGGGCGACCATTTTCTCTTCCGCACCCAGGGCCACGCCTAAAAACTGGGCGATGGCGGATTGTCCTTCGGGTGTGCTCACGGTGCACTTGGCGGGGGCGGCCTCACCGGCGACCAGGGCCTCGGCGAAAGGGCGGCAGCCGGGGTAGCCGCAGGCGCCGCAGTTGGCGTGGGGCAGCATGTCTTCTACGGTATCGATGCGGGGATCTTCGTATACGTAGAGCAGACGGTTGGCGACTACTAACAAGAGGGCAAGCAGGAGGGTCAGACCGCCGAGGGCGGCGATGGCGATGAGCACGGACATAAGCATTTAGTATAAAATTTCGGCCCACTTCTTACCGGCTACCAGCTCGGCTTTGCGGGTGGCCCACTTTTCTTCGGAGCCTAATATGTTGGCGAAAGCTTGGTTGAGCATGTCGTTGACCTTGGCGTAACCGGCTACGTAGACGTAGGTGTTGGTGTAGCCAAGCAGCTCGACGATTTCTGTTGCCCGCTCCTCAATGGCCTTGTCGAGATCGATAGGGTCGTCGAAGGCGGGGCGCGGACTCAGAGCGGCGAAGGCTTCAAAGGTATCGCGATCGTAGTAATTGGTCAGGTCACCATCCTTATCGTTTAGGTAAAGCAACTCCAAGCCGGAACGGGCCCCGTAAAAAAGGCGAATCTTGCCGCTCCAGTCGGGCGCGTAGTGGTAGATGTGCTTGACGAAGGAACGGAAAGGCGCAATACCGGTGCCCATTCCGATCATGATGATGTTGGCCGCGGTGTCTTCGGGCACTTCGAAAGGCAGGTGGTGAGGCCCGGTGATGGTGATGGTGTCGCCGGCCCGGCGGTCGCAGAGGTAGTGGGAGGCTACGCCGTGGTGCAGCTCCCCGCTGAAGGGGTCGACGTAAGAGCAGCGCTTGACGAGCATCGTTAGGCGCTGCTTGCCATTGGTGAGGGCGGGCACGTCGGCCACGCTATACAGGCGGTGGTGGCTGCGGGGCCCAAAGTCGTCGGTGATGTCGACGAGTACACCGAAGCTCTGGTCGACCTCGCAGCGAAAGTCGAACTGCTGCACTTCGAGCTGAATCTCACGCACTTCCTCCGTGTCTTCGGGCGTGAGGCGCTCAGTCTGCAAGACGGTCGCCTGGTATTGTTGGTCGGTTTTTAAATCAGCGATTTGTGCCATGGCTATACTTTTTTGGGTGTGTTCGAATCGGGTCGCCGGCAGGCGGTACTACAGCCGCAGTTGCCGCAGCTGCGGCGGTGGGCCAGCACATCGTCTTCGTCGAGGTAGTCGGCGAAGGCGCGGCGCCAGCCGGCCTGCACCAGCATCCAGCCAACCATCAAGCCCGCGATGCCGCCAATTGCTGTGAGTAGAGTTTGCATCATGACTTTTCGTTTTTATTGTGCCCCCAACCCGGCAAAGCCCATAAAGGTGAGGGATAAAATACCGGCAATGAACAGGGTTAGGGCCGCCCCTTTGACAATATCGGGAACGTCGGCCAAACCCAGCTGCTCGCGCAGCCCGGCAATCAATACCAGGGCCAGGGTGAAGCCGGCGCCGGCGCCCAGGGCATACACTAGGCTCTGCCCGAAATTGTAGCCCTTGTTGGTTTGAAAAAGGGCTAGGCCCAGAATGGCACAGTTGGTAGTGATCAGAGGCAAAAAAATGCCCAGCGACCGAAATAGCGCCGGACTCATTTTTTTGATAAACATTTCGACCAGCTGCACTGTCGAGGCAATCACCACGATAAAGCTGATCAGCTCTAGATATGGGGCGTTGATCACCACCAGCAGCCGATGAATGCCGTAGGCGCACATCGAACTGATGAGCATCACGAACATGACGGCTCCGCCCATCTTGGTGGCGGTTTCCAGTTTACCCGACACGCCCAGGAAGGGACAGATGCCCAGGAAATAGGCCAGCACAAAGTTGTTAACTAGGCTGGCGTTGATGAAGATGTGCCACAGCGATTCGGTGCTCATGTCGTAGCAGTTTTGGCTTGCGCCGCATTAAAAATCAATAACCAGAGGGCCAGGGTAAAAAAGCCCCCGGCGGGCAAGATCATCACAATCCAGGGCTGGAAGCCGGCCGGGAAGATGGCGGCCCCGAAGAGGCTGCCGTTACCCAGCAACTCACGCACGGCGCCCAGGCAGAAAAGGGCAAAGGTGAAGCCTACCCCCATGCCCAGGGCGTCGAGCACCGAGCGTCCTAGGCTGTTCTTGGAGGCAAAAGCTTCGGCCCGGCTTAGGATCAGGCAGTTCACAACGATGAGGGCGATGAAGGCGCCCAGGCTCTTGTGCAGCTCTACGCTGATGGCCTGGATGGTGTAATCAGTGATGGTCACGAAGGTGGCGATGATCAGGATATAGCAAGCGATGCGAACTTGTTTGGGGATGAAACTGCGCAGGAGCGACACCAGCACATTCGACATCAGCATCACAAATAAGGTGGCCAGCCCCATGGCCAGGGCATTCACCGCCGTATTCGATACGGCCAGCACCGGGCACATGCCCAGCACTTGTACAAATACGGGATTGTCGCGCCACAGCCCTTTGATGAACTCATCGGTGGCGGGTGGTGCGGTGCGATGATCGTCGGTCGTTGTTGGTGTTTTCAGCATCAGCTCAGTTGTTGGCAATGGAAAAATCAGCAAAGTGCCGTTGGATCACCGGAGCCCAGCGGGCGGTACTTGCACCGATCATTTCGCCGATGGCGCGGGAGGAGATCGTCGCTCCGGTAATGCAGTCGATCTCCCAGGGCTCGGTTCCCTCCCCGCTCTTGACGGGTCGTATCGGGTTGGCGATCGCGCTTCCATCGGCATTCAGGGGTACTTCCAGGGCCTCAAAATTGGCCAGGAAGGCGGGATCTTTTTCTATCTTGTCGCCCAGGCCGGGCGTCTCTTTGCTTTCCAGTACATAAAAACCGGTCACAGTTTGCTTACCGGGATCGTACCCGTACAGGATGCGGATCACGTCGGCATAGCCCTGGCCACTGGTAGGGATGGCCAGCCCCAGCAGCTGACCCGAGGCGTCGTAGCCGGCATATACCAACTCCTCGCCAGCAGCTGTTCCTCCATTTACCGGCTTGAATCCTTCGTTTTCGGCCCACCGGAAGGTCTGGGTCTGCTCCGTCCCTGGAACGACCCGGAAAATAGCTTGCTCCAGTGCATCTACCCGGTTGGCTTCGATAATGGGCAGGGTGCCCTCATAGGTAAGCACGATTAGCAGGCCGCATAGGATGCCGATGCCTACCATGGCGCGGAGCATCTTACCGCTGTTGGCAGCAGGCGCTACTGGTTGTTGGGTAGGGGCATTCATGGAGTCGATGATTTTTTAGCGGTCCCGTACACGCGTGGCTGTATCCAGCTGTCGATGTGTGGCGAAACTGCGTTGGCCAGCAAAATGGCGTACATCACGCCCTCGGGTAATCCGCCCCACAACCGGATCACTATGGTGACGATCCCGATGAAAGCGCCGTAAATCCAAATACCCTGGGGCGTTAGGGGGGAGGCGACCATGTCGGTGGCCATAAAGACAGCCCCCAGCATCAGCCCGCCCGAAAACAACATGAAGACAGGGTGGGGATACCCGGCCGGATCGATCAGGTAAAACAGACCACTCAGCAAAAAAGCGCTGCCGAGTACGGCCACCGGGATGCGCCAGTTCATCATCTTCCGGATGATCAGGTACAGCCCCCCCAGTAGAATGAGCATGGCGCAGGTCTCGCCGGTCGAGCCGCTGATTAGGCCCATGGCCAAGTCGGTAGTATCGGTCCGGATGCCTTCAAACTTAAAAGCGGCCAGGGGCGTGGCGCCGGAAACGGCATCCGTATCCGGTGGCTTCATGAAGGGTAAGGCCAGGGTCGGGGCGACCACATTGCCGAAGCGGTCGGCCACGAAGGCCGGGTACCAGGTAGTGATGGCGACCGGAAATGCGGCCTGCAGTACCGCTCGCCCTACCAAAGCAGGGTTGAAGACGTTGTAGCCCAGTCCGCCGAAGATGAATTTGCCGAGCCCGATGGCGATCACCCCACCCACAAAAGCCATCCAAAGTGGGAAGATGGGCGGCAGGGTGAGCCCCAACAGCAACCCAGTGATTACGGCTGACCAATCGCCAACCGTGCTGTCTTGGTTGGACACCCGGCAGAGCAAGTGCTCGGTAAGTACGCAGGCTAGCGTGGTGGTGATCAACACCAGCAGCGCGCTAAGGCCAAAGGAAAAAACGGCGAAGGCGGCTACTGGCATCAGGGCCCATACCACGTTGCGCATGATCGTATCGGTGGTGATGCGCTTTTTGAGATGGGGAGAAGTACTGATTTTTAAGGTAGGCTGCACCATGCGACTCGGTTATTTTTGGGCGCGGCGTTGTTTTACCGTGCGTTTGGCCATGCGAAAATATTGTACCAGGGGTATATTCGAGGGGCATACGTAAGCGCACGATCCGCACTCGAAACAATCCATGAGGTTGAAATCCTGGGCCATCTGGTCGTAGGCTTCGTGCTTAGCCAGGATACCCAATTGTGATGGATTCAGCGATAGCGGACATGCGTCCAAGCAAGCCCCACACTTGATGCATGGATAGATCTTCTGCGGGCGCCAGACTTCTTTTTCCGAAAAGACCACGATGCCCGAGGTGCCTTTCACTATTGATATCTCCAGGTTTGATACGGCCACCCCCATCATGGGACCTCCCAAGTAGACCTCGCTGATGTTCTCGTTGGCACCTACCTGTTCCAGTACGAAGCGTAGGGGCGTACCGATCGGGATGAGGTAGTTGCCTTTTTTCTTTACTCCAGGCCCGGTAATGGTCACCACCCGCTCTTGAATACCGCGTCCGGTTGGCAGCAACCGCCCGATCTCGGCGCAGGTAGCTACGTTGACGGATACGACACCCACATCGATGGGCAACCCGCCCGAGGGCACCTCTCGCCCCAGCAAAGCCGTGATTAGCATTTTCTCGGCTCCCTGCGGGTATTTCACTGGCAACACCTCGACCGTCGCCGGCAAACCGGCGGGCATATGCTGCGCCAGATGGTCGGCGGCATCCTGCTTATTGGCTTCAATACCGATAATGGCCCGTTCGGCGCCCGTGGTTTTCAGTAGATAGCGCATACCACGGTAGATATCATCGGCCTGCTCCAGCATCACGCGGTGATCGGTGGTCAGATAGGGCTCACACTCGATCCCATTGATGATCAGGATTTCACAGTGCTTATCTTTTGGAATCTTTAGCTTTACATGAGTAGGAAAGGCCGCTCCGCCCAAGCCGACGATGCCGGCCCGCTGGATGCCCTCGAGGATGGTCTCCGGCGTAGCCGTTTCCAGCTCTACGGGCGTGCCCTCGACAACCTCCTGGCTCGATCCCGGAAAAGCTTCCAGGTAGATGCCGGTCGACATCTGGCCCGAAATCGTGGGTACATTGCCGATCTTGCGTACCCGCCCCGAAACGGGTGCGTGCGTGGGTACCGATACGTAGCCATTGGCCTCAGCCAGCAGTTGGCCGCGAACGACCTCCTGACCCTCGCGTACCACCACCTTCGAAGGCGCGCCGATGTGTTGTGCCATTGGCAATATGATCACTGGCGCAAAGGGAAACTGCCGGATGGGCAGTCCGTTAGTCTCGTCTTTGTATTCCGGCGGGTGCACCCCGTGCCTGAAGGTTTTTTTGCGAAAGATATTTAGGGTCATATATATCGGCATTTTGATATTTGAAGCGTGGTGGAGGGTGGTCTTGATGCATCAATTAAACTTCTCCCCCCGCTTCACCCACTTGTCCATATCCGGTGTATTTCTGTCGGCGGGCAGGCCGGGGTGGATAACCCGGGCCGTACACTTCTCGGCCGCTCTGACTAGGTCTTGGTAGGGGCCCGCCTTCGGGTCCTTGATGTAGGCCTTATTGTCGGCATTATAGGCAAACATATCGGGATTCAGATTGACGCACTCGTCGCAGGCGGTACAGTGCTCGGTCTCCAGCCAGGGGGCCAGGTATTGGTCCATGTTGTAGCTGGTGGTGGGGGTGGATTCGGTACTTATAGTATCGGGCTCGATGGCCAGTGCCGCAATGCCGCTGCTTTCGTCCCCGGCCAGCTTGAGCAAGCCCTGGGCTATCTTGCCGACGACCTCGGAGCGGATGCGCCCCTCAAGGTCGGTTTCCTCGACCTTAGGCTCGGCATCGACACCGGCCAGCTCGCGCAGCAGAATCCAGAAGTTGCGGCGATCTTCGCACGACTCTACGATGGTCTGGGCCACCAATACGCGGCTCAGCTGCTGATTGCGGTCGACTGCCCAGATGAACGGGTAGCGACCCTCGCGCTCGGCGGCATCCATTTCCAGGAAGTCGGCCAGGAGCACCATATTGTCGTTCCAAGCGTCGCGGGGTACCTTGCGAAAATGCTTGCGGAAACGCCCTTCGGTAATGGCAAAGTCGGCGAAGGTCATGGGTACTTCCATAGTCTTTTCGCGTCCGTTTGCCAGGTATTTGAGTTGGTAGGTAGGCCATAGCTGATTAAGGGCGGGGTTGCCGCTCAAGTCGAAGGCCTCGCTTGCCTTGACCCCCTTATCGGGATTGTATTTGAAAATGGGATAAGCCCGCGATTCCAGTGCCAGCTTGGCCTGGTGAGCACCGAGGTCATCGCCTACGCCATGCTCGGGTTGGCAGGTCGTGTAAAGGTTAAAAAGGGCCGGCCGCCTGGTCATGAGGCCGTCGATAAAGCCTTCGATCATCTGGCTGGTGTTGGCCAGGGAGGCCTGCAGTACGTAAGTGTTGCGATGCGCCATCCCGATCAGTCCGATCTCTTTGCGGGGTTCTTCCTTGCCTTTTTGCACCTTGCCGTACTGCGCCATATCGGATACCTGCCCGATGAAGCCGGAGGTGCACGCTTGTCCCCCGGTGTTGGAGTATACCTGGGTGTCGACTACGATGGTCTTGATAGGTTTGCCCGAAGCCATGAGGCGCGAGAGATTCTGGAACCCAATATCGTACATGGCGCCGTCGCCACCAATCACCGTCACAGGCGGACACAGGAGCCACTCCTCGTCGGTGAACTGGTGCCAGTTGAAGTAGGTGAAAAACGTCTCGTGCTCGCGAGGGTTGTATTTGCCGTCCAATTCCAGCTCGGCCTTGCGAATGGCGCGGAAGCCTTCGGCCATTTTGGCCATGTGTCCTTCAAAGATGCCCATGGCCATAGAGGCGGAATCCTGGAACAGGTGGTTGGCCCAGGGGAAGGGATAGGGATTGTAAGGGTAGGTGCTACCCCATACTGAGGTGCAGCCGGTAGCGTTGCAGATGCCCATGGTGGAGCGACCCTGGCCGGTTTGCCCTTCGGTATATTTCCAGTGGAGCTTTTTCAATTTAGCCAACAATTGGGTCATCTCCTGCAGCCATTCCTGATCGATGGGCTGCGTTTCGGCGCCGGCCTCTAGCTGTTGGGCGATACCCGAGATAGTAAGGTCCTGGCCCTGGGTTCTGGCCAGAATGTCAGCCATGCGGTCGGCGTCGCTGATGTCGACTGAACCCAGGAGTTTTTTCTGTACATGCTCCTCTAAGCCGCTGATCAAATCCTCCAGCTTAGCCACGTGCTTGCGGATGCGCGGCTGCATCAAGGACTCTACGGTGGCGATAAAAAGGTGGATGACCGACTTCTCGGAGCAGCCCAGGCAGGCACCATCGCCGCTGGCAAAGCTTTGGTAGGCTTCCTTGTTAAGCAGGATGCTCTCTAGCGGACCGATTTTTTCTTCCAGATCTTCGACCCGGTTGTATTTGTCGGGTGTAGTGGGCAGGTCAACCCACAGTTCCCAGTTCTTTTGCAGATTGGCGACCGATGCTTCGGTTTGCGGGACAATGCGCAGGGCGTCGTCGTTGCAAACTTCTACGCACGCCATACATCCCTTGCAGGTTGTAGGGTTGATGGTAATACTGAACAGCCCACCGTTGTTGGGTTGATCTTTTTCCATCAAATCGTAGTAGGGGCGGGTGAGGGCAAAATCGAAGTCGCCCAGCTCCTCGCGGAACCATTCCAGCTCGCGGGCGGCGCTTCCGTCCCCGTTGGAGTTGGTGATCGCCTGGTCGATGGCATCCTGCAGTAAGTTGTTGACGGTGGCCCCATTGCGGTCACCGTTGAAGAGTTGCCGGATGGGGGCTTCCATCTGGCGCACGGCGCGGGGCAGATGCTCAAGGTTGCCGTGGCGTTGCTTTACCCGCTGCACGATGGTGTCGAGCACGTCGGTTAGGTCACTGACCAGGCCCGGGATGGCCGTATCGGGGCAAATAGTATAGCAGTCGCCGCAGGCAGTACAATTGTTGGGGATCCATTCAGGGTGCTCGAAGCGGATGCCTGTCATGTCGCGGAAGATGGAGGTGACGGCTGGCATTACGCTCAGCCCGATGAAGGGATCGGTGAGGTTATCGCTGCCGTTGCCGCGGGCATAAAATTCGCCAGTCTGCTCCCAGAAGCGGTGAATATCGCTTAGTTTGGATTGGCTCTGCGGTAGGCGCTTGAGCATGGTTGGCAGACCGTTAGTGGCCTGTCCGTTGCTTTGCGGGTCGGCCTGGATATCCAGGGGTCTATCTTTAATTTCGTAGACTTCGTCGAAGCCGCGCTTGACGACTCGCATATTGTCATCGACAACGCGCTGCCCTTTATTGCCGAACTTGGCCTGTACCTGGTCCTCGATAGCCTTGAGCAGCTGGGCGTCGGTAAGCCCGGCCTTCGTCATCAGGGACGAGGCAGCAAAGAAGGCTCCCTGGAAGGCGATACCCTGCATGCGCAGCTGCAGTTCAGGGTCGGTCGCTTCCTCGCGGGCAATGCGGAAGCCGTCGATGTAAAACACTTGGATTTCGTTGTCGACAATGATCTTTCGGTAAGGCTTAGGAATGTCGGCCCACACCTGCTCCGGCTTTTTCTTTTCGCTCTGGATGATTAGCACGCCTCCTTTTTTCAAGCCCGCTAATGCGTTGGTATGTTTAAAAACGTTAGGGTCGGGTGAGAGCACTGCGTCGACGAAGTAATACTCGCAATTGACGCGGATGGGCTCGGGGGCAGCCGACAGGTAGTAAGTCGTAGGTTGACCTTTTTTCTCCGATCCGTACTTGGGGTTGGCCTTAATGTCGTATCCCAACAAATCGAAAAGGGTCATGGCCAGGTTTTTACCCGTGGTGATGGCGCCCCAGCCGCCGATGGAGTGGAAGCGCACTGTGATGGCCTCCTTGGGCATGAGATTGGGGTTTTCGGATCCGCGGACCGCCAGCTCCAGGACTTTAGGGTAGGCTTCCTCAATGGACTCCTGGTATACCCGCTGTTTGGGCGTAAAAGGTGACTTGCGGACAAAATCGATAGACAGGTAAAACTGTTTCTTTTGGTCGCCGTCGGGCAGCATATTTTCAATGGCTCCTACGATACCTTCCGGCTGAAGGTCGCGGCTGCCCATGCCAAAGGAGCCACTATAAAGGGCCGGAAAATCGTCGATCTTATAAGCCTCTAGGTCGGGGTAGGGCTGTCGTTTTTTGGCGACTCCGTTCTCCAGGCATTTATTCAGGGTCGAGCGCACTTCGCGCATAATGGGGGCGTCGACTGCCAGGGGTTGGTCGAGGCGCTCGAGGATGGTCACTCCTTTTTTGCCCTTTAGGATTTTACCGACCCGGTCGGCCGGGAAGGGGCGGAACATGACGAGGTCGACCACGCCCACTTTGAGGCCACGTGTCTGGCGCAAGTAATCGGCTACTGCCTCGGCGCTAGGCACCACGCTACCTTGACCCAGGATGAGGTAATCGGCATCGTCGGCCCGGTAGGTCATTACGCGCTCGTAGCGGCGACCGGTCAGTTGAGCGTATTCTTCGAAGGCCTGATCGGACAGTTCCCGGATGTGGTCAAAGAAGAAAGGGCGCTGGGCCGCCACACTTTGCATGTAGGCGTCCTGGTTCTGTACGACACCCGCCATCACGGGGTTGTCGACATCCCAGAGCTCTGGAATGCGGCGGCGCGTATCACCGTAGATAATGCGTTGGGCCGGTGTCGGCGTATCAATGATATCGTCGGGCCGGCCCAGAAAAGCCTGGATTAGCTCGCGCTCGGGCAAGGATAGCGACTCGATGAGATGGGTGGTCAGGAAGCCGTCCTGGGCTACGATGCCCGGATTGAGGGCCAGCTCGGCAATGCGGTGCGCCAGAATATTGAGGTCAGCTACGTGCTGGGCGTTTTTAGCAAACAGCTGGAAAAAGCCTGTATCATCGATGGCGTGGTAATCATCATGGCCGGCGTGTACGTTGAGGGTAGACTTGGTCATGGCCCGCGCACCGATGTTCAATACGTAAGTCAGGCGCTTACCCACGGCAGCGTAAAGCGACTCGTGCATGTACGCGATACCCTGGCCTGAAGAGAAATTGGCTGCCCGCAGCCCCGTCATGGAGAGGCCCGCCGTCACTGCTGCAGCTGCGTGTTCACCCTCCGGCTCGATGAAGATCAGAGGGCGGTCCGAGATGTTAAGATAGCCCTTAGCGGCGTTTTCGGCCCAGTATTCGCCCATCTGGGTGGAGGGGGTGATCGGATAGGCTCCGGCGGCATCGGACGCGTTGCGTTCGCACATAATGGCTGCGGTGTTGCCGTCCATGGCGGCGCGTACGCCCGGATATTTCACGACTACATTTTTCTTACGCATAGGTGTTACTTTTGAACGGATTCCGGTTCAGGTAGGTGATTTCGGGAGGATTGGTTCAAAATAGAAGTACCCAGGCCGGCGACGCATGACAAATGTCAGGCAGGACTATGACAATGGTCGCCGGCGCTGATTTGGTTGGTTAGGGCATAATCGGTGCGAGGGTCCCACATTAATTTGGTGGGCCGCACCGATGAGACAGGTTGTGGTCTGTTGAAATGCAAATAAGTCTTAAGCCTGGACCAGTTGCTGGATCTGCTGGGCAACCTGGTAGCATTCTCGTACCTTACTCAGGTCTTCACAGTGGTCTTCGATCTCGTTTTCCAGGCGGCAACTGATGGGCGACATGTCTAGGCGCAGGAAACGAACGTCGAGTGCTTGGCACTGCTTCAGAAGGCTATCCAGGCTCACCGGATCCTTCGGCACAATGCCATTTTCGTTAAGGAAGCCCGTCAGGTAATTCTTGATGCACTGGCGCGAGTTATGGCAGATGAAATGGGCCACGGCATCCTCTTCCGGTCGGTTCAACTCCTGGTCGATGGCGCGCATCAAGTCCTGCGCCTTGCCGTATAAGGTACTTACATTAGTAGTCATCATAACAAATGGTTTTAGCTACCCCTCAAGTTAGGGGCCTCTACCAAATGACGGAATGACATTTCTCAAGGGTAAGGGAGAGAATCGTCAAGAACGGAAGGAGTGTGTAACACAGACCTACTCCCACCAGATCATTGAGCGCAGCCGAATGAAGCGGCCGTTACATCACCGCCCAAGCTGTTTTTTCAGATACCGGACCATGCTACCTAGCAGGGGAACATGTTCGTAGAAAACCTGTCCGGCATCAAAGTAATCTCGTTGAAATTGAATGTGCTGATCACCGGTCAATACCGATAGGCCTTCGGCGACGATTTGCTTTTTGGGCCTTTTAAGGTCGAGGTGCATTTCCCAGGTGAGGTAAGCTACTCCCTCGAATGCGTAGGTTCGTTCAAATACAAAGCTACCCGACAGGAGATTGTCATTGAGCTTTTGAAAGTAAGCTTTCAGCGCTTCCCGCCCGACAATCTCATGGATGGGATCTTTAAAACGAATATCTTCCGCGTACAGCCATTCGAGCGGCGTCAAATCCTTTAGATCCATTTCTTCGAAATAAGCTTTAAACTGCGATAGGAGCGTTGGGTGCATAACAACTTTTATCTTGATCCGGAACCTATTAAATATCGCAATTTTGCTGCAAAAGCAATCTCAAACGCTTACCCTTAACATCTACTGGACCATTTTATTTGCGCCCTAGGAGTGTGTAATTCGATGTCTCATTCATTTGAGCGCAGTTGAAATAAGCGGCTCCTGGAAAACCCTCTTTACCTCATCAAACAGCCAAGCGCTCCAGGCGCCAGGGATGCAAATCGATGGGTACGGTCTCTTCCAGCACTAGGGCAGCCAGGCATTTACCGATCATGGGCGCAAATTTAAACGATTGTCCTGAGCCGTGACTGAAAAGCGCTACGTTATCCGACAGCCGGTCCAGGCAAAACTGTACATCCCCGCTCATGGTATAAGGGTTCAGTTGAGCGTGAATCCGCTTGCGGATGCCGACCGTATATTGCTCTACAAAATCGTCTAAGATTTGCAGTAATTGGCCCGGTGGTTCGAATTGTGCGCCCGGCGCCAGGTTGTCCTGTTTAAGCTCTTCGGAAGTCCAGTCGATACCCACTTTTACGTAGGGCCGTCCGTCCTGGGTTTGGGCCAAGCAAGGGAAGCCGTAAAAGAGCCCTTGGTTTGGATCTTCGGAAGCTTTATGCTGAAAGTTGAACCATTGCGGAAACTGGTCGCGGTAGGCGGGGTCGATGGTGTAATAAGCCCAGAGCATGTGCCAAACGGAATAGTCTACCTCTTGATACCGGGGGCTGTAGAACTGCCGGGTCCAGGGACCAGCGGTGAGGATCAATTTTTGGGCGTAGACCTTTTCCCCGTTCTCGAGATGCACTGCAGTATGGGTAACCTGATCTTCGAAATCTACGACCCGGGTGTAGTTTTTCAGGGTGAAACCTGCATGATCGATCGCCCGTTGCCAGGTGTCGAAAACTTCTTCTACCATGACCGCTCCGGCCTGGGGTTCGAACAAACCGATCCACTCGTTTTTTGCATTGAGTGGAAAATCCCGCTCAATGCCCTGGGCGTCGTATTCCTGGAATGGGATGTTCTGGTCGAGCATTACTTTTTTGGCGCCCTGTATACTGCCTTCAATGGTTTCTTCGCCCCAGTCCTCGCCGTAGAAGAGCAGCCCATGAGCAGCCCGCAGGGCTTTTCCGCTGGCTGCTTCCATCTCGGCCCACAGGGTATTGGTCTTTTTTGCGACCGTACATAGCCAAGGATCGGAATACATTTCCCGGTACATTCGTGTATCGCCGAAGCTGCTCGATCCAGGGTGAGCTGGTGTTTTTTGTTCGCAAATCAATACGCGTTCGGCTTTGCCGATCAAATGGTAAGCGGCACTCATGCCGGCCATCCCGGCGCCGATGATGATGATATCGTAATGGTTGTCAGGCATATGCTTTAGATCAATTGTCCGATAAATTTTTGCTCTGCTGCCAGCTTCTTTTTGCCGAAGGAAAGTTCGAAAATATGCTGCTCGATAAAGTCATAGATCGCTTGTGGAGGTGTAGACTGCCACTTTTCGCGGGCGTAGTATTCGATAGAGTCGGCGATAACGGCACCAGCACTGGCTACGCCTTCGTCAATTAATAAAAATTGGCGATCGGCAAACGCCTCGGTAGCTTCATCAGCAAAGGGTAAATTGGCACCACTGACAATGGCATCGCCCCTGAAGCGGTTTAGGGTGGCCTGATCGATGACCCTGGAGGCCGACACCATAATCAATACATCGCACGGTTGGTCGATCCAGTCCTGCTCTTCAGAAATATTGATGCAGCCTGATAGCGCTGCCTTTTCAGGGAAAAGGTCGTAAGTGCTCACCTGCATGTGGGGGGCCAGGCGTTGGGCACACCGCGAACCGACCGCTCCGCAACCGTGGATGATGACCCGAGGTGCTCTGATGCCCTTGCGTTTTACGCATGCTTTTACGGCGCCCACCACGCCGGCGGCGGTGGCTTCGGCATAGTGAACCTCCGAGTCGAGGGCCGCTAGAATGTACCGGCTTTTTTTCGACAGTTGGACTACCTCCCGGTCGCCAAAGTTCAGATCGCAACCCGTAAGAAAATCGCCTTGCCTTTCATTAAGGTAGTTGCCTACTACTTCGATCAGTGCTTTCATGGTTCGGGGATTCCGCTCGCGCAGGGAGGCAACAATTTTGCCGCCGCTAAATCCGGTGCGGTAGTTGGCGTGTTTTTGGATCATCCTGGCAGCCAATCCGATAGCCTCCATTTTGGCATCTTTTTCGGAAGGATATTGCATAACCCGTAAGCCGCCGTTGGCAGGCAGGGATTCATTTTGAGCGTAGGCGCAAAAAACCTGCCCGCCGTCAAAGGAGAGCTCATCAACTTGAATCATTGAATTAAATTTTTTCGATATGCAAAAAGCTGTGAATATAGTCCATGCTGTACTGCGATGGATCTTTGGCAATGGCGCTGCGCAAGTTATCGTAGAAAGCGTCGACAATAGCCGGGTCCTGCTCGTGGGTTGCAAGTGCTTTAAGAAAGGTATGGCGGCTCCAACTCCGGATGGTTTTCATGAGCCCATCGGCAAAACGTTCGACATCCCGGTCTTTATCGAATTGAGTCCGGTAGGGACAAGGGGTATGCTCGATGGTGTGTGCCAGGATGCGAAATTCTGAGGCCAGACCGGCGCGTTCCAAAACTTCCTCAAAGTCCTCTTTTCGCTTGTAGTAGTTCTGAAAATTGGTACTGGTGAGCACTCCTTTCGGAACTTGACGGTCTTGCAGCGTCTGGTAGAATAAGGATTGCAGATAGTCAAACATGGGCTTGTCCTGGAAATTTTTGCCCAGGGACTGCCCGTCGTCGGCTTCCGCTAAATTGACCAGCACCATGTGAGCACCACTTTTCAACTCTTTGGCGCGCCGGTTCATTAGCCTCTCAAAATCATCGAGCGCCTGGTGGCGATAAACCGATCGCTCTGTCTCCTCGGCGCTATTGGCGTGAATATGGCTGCTGAGTTCTGCCGGTACGGCCGACAACCAATGCATGGCCGTAGCCGTGAAGGCCAAGTCGATGGAATCGTCGGCCACTACCTGTTCGTAAAAACTGGTCGGGGAGATGAACACCCGTAGATCGGGAATAGTCGTACGCAGCTGTTCCAGTTGCAGCGCCAAATCTCCGTGTGGGTTGGAGGGAAGGTCATTTCCGATAAACTGCATCGAGTGTGTATTTTTCACCCGTATACTGGCGAGTAAGTCTTTGAAGAAGATGAGGGCCGTGCCTCCGTCAGCTATGCCGTAATCGATAAGTTGCAGGGGAGCGTCAGGTAAATGCTGGATGGCCTTGGCCATGAAAGGTTTGCTTTTTTCCAAAGCTATCCTGGCCCCATAGGTTTCCATAGAATACCCAGTGGTCATGTGAATCATAACGCAGGTAAATTTTTGGATGCTTTTTAATCGAACGGTAGTAGGACAAGAAGTAAGGCTATTTGTTCAAAGTTTCTGAAAACATTGAAAATCAAAAGCCGTCCTTCTTTCGCTTCCGGCTCCGACCTGTCTGCCAGCGCCAAAATAGATGAAGGCAACCTTGGGTCCGGCTACTACGAACCCTTTGTGGGCAGCGTACGATCTACTATCCGGTAATACAATTGGAATTTTTGGCGATTGCTCGCCAGTACGCCCGAGTACTTCTAGGCGATAACCATAAGAAGGGCCTTCCCGGGTGGGTTATCGAATCAGTATTTTCCGCATGCTGATTTCCTCAAATACTACGCCGTCTACGACTACCCCTTCCTGACCCTGCGCCAGGTAGCCATGCTGCTCGTAAAACGGAATGGCCGATGGGACCACCGTCACAACAAGTTCTTCGATGCCTTGCTCGCGAGCGTGGGCTTCCAAGTGAGCCAGTAATATATTACCGATCCCCTTACTTTGCCGGGTGTGGTCGACGTACAAACCCACGATTTTCCGACCCTCTAGTCCGACGGTAC
Organism: uncultured Saprospiraceae bacterium; assembly: GCA_964530825.1. Taxonomy (GTDB): domain Bacteria; phylum Bacteroidota; class Bacteroidia; order Chitinophagales; family Saprospiraceae; genus CAZHCA01. Next base: position 37,682 of record CAZHCA010000023.1, on the reverse strand, counting down.
CTACCAGTCGTCCCTGTTCATAAGCGCAAAAGATGGTACGCCGGTACAAAAGGTTGCGGATATACTCCGGGCTTTCGGCTTTTCCCCATACCGTAGCCTGGGGGGCTGTGTCGTGATTGCCGGTTACTTGCTCGGTATTTTCCTCGATCAGGCGGCTGATTGCCGCCGCTTCAGCTGGGTGCGCAGGGTAAATGTGAATCATGTTAGAACTGGGTTTGACAACACTCGTTTTTTGCGGTTTATAGATTTTTAAATATAATAAGCCTAATTTATTTTATACTGGGTTTGTGCGCTAAATCCCGGAGCCTGTCGTATGCGTTCGTGCCGCTGCTGAAAATACCGCAAAAACGGGCACTGTTTTAGCTAGCAAATAGCGTCAGGTCGACCGGAATCCCTGCCGGGCGCCCATGATCAGCATCCAGAGGCAGATACCGATCTCGCCGACCGAGGCGGGGATGCCGGCTATTGTAGAGGCCAGGCTGCCGCTGTAATGCTCCACTAATAGTTCACCAAAAAAGGTGACGAGGTAGCCCAGGCAGCCCACCATCAGAAAGATACCCAGAATCCGGGGCAGGAAGCCGGACCGGTAGACCAGGTAGCCGAAAGGCAGTAGCCACAAACCCCAAAAAATCTGCACGAGCTTAATGCCATTGCTGTATACCCGGAGGTGGTTCATGACTTCGAATTGGATAAGGGAAGCGTCTGCTTCTTGCAGATAAGCATCATCTCCCAGCAGGGTGAGCACGTGCATCTTGTCGATCAAGTAACTAAAAGATATGGGAAGGCTGATGGCGACCAAGATCACCATAAGGGCAGCCGCAAGAGCGTGTACCGGACGTAAAAAGCGGTAGAGGGCCAGGGGTAGAAAAGTGAAAGCTAGCAACATAACAACCTCAGTGACGATCCACCAACGATAGAGCTGCCCGTGCTCCTGAATGGAAGCAAGGGTCTGCGCCGGGTCGTCCCAGGTGATCAGGCGCCCGGGAAGGACCATGAACGTCAGGATGCCGCTGATCACCAGGATCAGGTAAAAGAGACCCGCCAGGCGGGTTTGTCGGTGTCGGTTTGCCATGATTGGATTTTAAGCGTGATCAGAAATTTTCACTCCCCGGATGATCAACCAAAGACCTGTGAGAAGTTCATACAAAGCGATTGGGAGCGTGCCCGTAACACCCATGAAAAAGACGCTGGTGGTCGGAACCAGCGTGACCGCCGGCACCCTTACAAACATCAAGGCCGCACCGATCATGCCCAATACTGCCAGCAGGCGGGGGATATACCGGCTTTTAAAAAACAATAAACTGAACAGGAAAGAACCGACGCTGAAAAAAAGCAGGCCGATTTCGTATTGCTTGTAAAAAAGCAAGAGGAAAAGGTAGCTCAGGGCATCTTGCTGTTGGCTATCTAAGTCCTGCAGAAAGGCGGGGTCTCGCACAAAATAGAGCACGCCGAAGTGAAAAACGAGGGCCGTGCCCAACAGAATACCTTCGGCTACCCAAAAGAGCATACCCAGCAACGCCAGGTTGCGATTTACCGATCGCAAGACTAAGTAAAAGGACCAGGCCAGGGCGATGATGCCCACAAAAGTGAGTAACTCGGCTGCCATGCCCAGCCGGAAGCGCTGGTGGTTCCCGGCAATATTTTGTAGGGTGGCCGTCGCATCACCGCTCATGATCAGGGAATTGCGCACGTAGTATTCGGCGAATATGGCCCCGAAGAGAATGAGTAAATACAGCAGTCCGGCTACGCGGACGATTGGCTTGGAAGGTAAGGTAGCAGTACGGTCCATAAACGTCAATTTAGGCGATGGAAGAGGATTGGCGAGCAACATGGCCTTCGCGGGGCCAGCGCCAAGCGGTGAAGACGATCCAGCTCGTGAAAATGATTTCGATAATGCTGTATAGGATGAAAAAATTATACCAGCCGTCAAAAGAAGAAAAGAGCAAAACGAGCAGGACGAAAAGGGTATATAAGACCCCCACGATCACATTGGCCCACCGGTTAATTGGGGCCGGCAAAGTCAGGGAAAGGGCTACCATGAAAGGGGGGATCGCCATAGCCACACCTACCGCCAGTAATCTTCCCGGGGTCGTAGCGCCCGATCCCATGCGGCCGTCCAGCAGTCCCTGCAGTTTTTGAGGTATCCACATGGAGAAGAGATCGCCATACAGGTAAAGTAGGATGGTTGCCACCCACAGGCCAGCCAGTTGAATTTTGGGGTCGATTTTGGTGTCTTGCAGCATGGTCGGTGCTTTAGGTCTTGATGTGAAAAAAAGCGCCTAGCCCCTATCAGAATCGGCTACTTATCCAAGGGGATATCAGCGTTATCAAAGCTGCAAGAAAAATATACGCTTAAGCTGAAACCGGGCTCATTTTTTCTACGAACGATCGCAATCGTTCTTCCATGGCGCCCGGATAGTTGTCGTCGTTCAGGCGCAGCTCCATTAATTCTTTGTCTTCTGGATTGGTGCCGGCCGGAAGGACTAATCCTACGGGTAGGGCTTCGCAGGATTTGGCGAGTTCGCCACCTAGCTGGCGCACTGCTTCCAGGACCTGCTCGTAGCCGTAGCGGTCATTCTTTTGTTCGTCAGCCGAGCCACAGCAGGTAGCGAAGTGGAAAGGTTTACCCGTTTGTTTGCACTGGCGAATCAGGTCGCGCAGAGGGGCGATCAGCAGCCCACCCCAGACAGGCCCGAGCATAACGACTTCGTCGTAGGGCTCCAACTGGGCGGCATCAATCCGGATACCCGAGCGCCACTTCAGCAGGGAAAGCAGGTATAGGATGCCCGGGTGCTTAAAGCGTGGTTGTATAGGCTGGAGGTCCGCCTCGAGGAGCGTGGCAATTTTTTCTGCCAAGAAACGATTGTTACCGGAAAAGGAGTGGTAAGCGACGAGCGTTTTGGACATGATGTATAGGTTTTTGTGGCGGGCGACTCCGGGAAGTCAATAGTAAGTTAAGCTTTTATCGGCTTTTAGTCAAAAATGCCAAGCCAGACCTTTTTTTGGGTATGGGGCTAAGGAAAAAGGGAGATGAGGAGGTTTTCCCGGTTTGTTTGGCCAGATCAGAAAAACCTACTCAGTTCTAATCATACAAGGTGCTCATCCAGATGGTGATACGCTGTTCGGGATAATTCAGGATCGTGACCAGATCGGGCGCCGCGATGCCCGCCGGATCCATGATCGTGCCGGGTATCCCCCGGAGGGCAACAAACTCCAGCAAGGTGTTAAAATTTCTCTTTTGGAAGGAATATTTGGGGGTGTGGTAGTCAAAGTAAGTAGTGGTTTGCTCGTACATCCGGTCGAAACTGAACCAGTTCCCAGGATCTAACCGGTAAAACCAGATAGCGAAACTGAGCGCGGACAGGGTCGGGTCTTGGAAGCGGTCTAGGGGGGCTTCTTTGGCGTTGCGTATGGCGGATTCCGCCAGGCTGTCTACCACGGATTCCTGCCGGGCAACTTCTTCGAGTTTGGTGGAAATGAAGGCCCGATAAGTTTCATCCCTAAATCCCAACTCCTCGAATAGCTCCTTATCTTCGATGGGGAATTCGAAGAACCAGACGGGCCAGTTCTCCCGAAAAAGAAGGTTATTCTTGTACAGGTTGTCGCGAAAAGCTTCGGCTGCCGTGCGGCCAAAGGTATAGGCGAGGTCTTTCCAGGTCCCCTCCCCAAAGCCGGAGATGGCATCCAGTTGCTTCAGGTCTTCAAATCGATTGAACTCTTGTTCGGAACGCGTGCGCAGAATGCGGGAGGCCAAGGTAGGACCAATTGTACGGCCCGGACCGTCGGAGGGGTCGTCCTCGATGAGCGTGTCGGTGATATCTGATACTTCTCGGACGCGATTGAAGAAGTCAAGGATACGGTCGGCTACCGAGGCAGGGATGTCTTTTGGGTTCATGTCAGGTGTGATATGGGTTTGAATTTGATATAGATAAAGGTACAGCGATTTCGCTTACCCATTGAGTTCTATCTGAAATAAAATCATCCTTTAGCCAGTGGGTGCCACCCCCAGCCTTGAGGCTTAACACTCGGTCGTAATGCTTATCTGGGCAAGCAAACCGATGATTGTGAATAAAAAGTGCAAGGGTATCTCGCCTTCATAGGTAACAGTGTTTTGAAATTATAGAATAGAGGTTGCAACATTGCCGCTCATGTATGCGGTACCGCCAAGCGGGGCTTGAGCTATTGGTGGGAATGTTGGTCGTATTGTTGCAAATTGGCATCAGGCGGGTTGCCATCTCCACCGCAATAACGGCTCTTTACTTCAACTCCTGCATAGTTCTCACTTGTTTAAGTACCATTTTACTGGGCATTAATGGAATTAGGGATAGTGACACTTTTTGTGAAAAAGTCAAACCCGATACGACGCCTAATTTGCCTTTTATCATGGCATTGTAGCCATCTTCCGCCACGCTTTCGGCACTAGCGGTTTTTTTGAACAGATCGGTTCTGTTTAAGCCTGACGTGCTGGCAAACTCCGTTTCTGTTGCACCGGGCATCAGCGCAGTAACGGTAACGTTCGTATCGTGCAATTCTTCGGCTACTGCATTGCTTATTGATGTAACATAGGCTTTAGTGGCATAATATACAGCCTGCAGTGGGCCCGGCAGAAGAGAAGCCGTAGATGATACATTCAGGATCTTACCTGCGTTCCTATTGACCATTTCCGGCAAAAACAAATACATCAACTCGGTTAATGCAATCATGTTGAGGTTGATCATCTCAATTTGTCGCTCCCAGTCTCACTCGTAGAATTTGCCCCTTAGCCCAAACCCGGCATTATTGATCAGGTAATCCACCTGAATATTATGCTTTTTGACCTCATAAAAAAGTTCCTTAGCAGCTCCCGGTGTACCCAGGTCTTTTGCAAATAGGTACTACGTGCACCTTGTGCTTGGCCTCCAATTCTACCTTGAGTTCTTCGAGTTTTTTCAGCCTTCTGGCTACGATGATTAAGTCGCCTCCTCTTTGGGCATGAATGCGTGCCAACGCTCTGCCTATTCCGCTGCTTGCTCCAGTGATTAATGCTGGTTTTTTCATAATTTTCTATTTTTAAAATCTTTGCTTTTTAAGTTGTCAATTGTCCGGCTAGCCTCAGGAAATGTCCCCAGATCTGATCAGTACTGAAATTAGAATAATTTTCAACCAAGTGCTCAACGCGCTTTCGATTGGTGAATTTAAAACTGGAGGCATTATAATCATTGATCAATATCGATTTCTTTGCGTTTTCTAAATTCAGCGGAAGGCCAAAATTACCCACACCAGATACGAAATCTTCAGTCGTCCCACCACATCCTCCCCGAGCCAGGTAGGCGTTTAGCCAGATATTGGGGGGATGTCATTTACGGAAATGCCTCCACAATTCAATTCGGCTATGGTTTGATGAATGTGTAAACCTGTCTCGGAGCAAGGAAGATCATTACCCTTCATCAAAATCAAAGGAGCTCTGGCCATGTTCCATGCTGCAGCTTTTGTCCTTCGGCTACACCATATAGCATTCATGAATCCCATTTGCATTTCCTTGCTCCTCCGTAACCTGGATTTTAGAAGCATCTACCAATGAAAGGAGTGGATGTTGGGTTTTGGCATCCCCATCAGTTGATGTAATTGGCTTAATGAAGGTATCCCCAGAGAAATTGCCTAACTTTACCATTACAGGCGGTTTCCTAAAAATCACCCTGATAATCATGAACCGAGTAAACCTCCTGCTCCCCTTCTTTGACTTCTGCAAACAATGCTTCCAGCGCAGACCCGTAAGGCCGAACAATTGCGCGATAACGTGGTGGCTATTCACACCACCTTCGAAAGCGGCTACGAAGAAGACGGCTTTGGCTTCGTCACCGGTGGGCGCGACGGCTTGCTCTTCATCGCCACCGCTGCCCACGTGGTGGAACAGGGGGCGGAGCGGGCTACGATCAAGTTGCGCTTCCGGGGTGACTACCGGGAATATACGGTCCGGCTGATCCGTTCGAATACGGAATGGGACGTAGCCCTGCTGGAATGCGACCGCCCGGGTAATTACCGCTGGGAGGAGGACTACGCGGGGGATGCCCCCCAACGCAATCAGCAAGTTAGCTACATCGGCCGGAACGGCGAGTGGTACGTGCCTACCGTCGCAATTACCGGCGTGATCAACCGGGTGCGCGATAGCCGCATCTTAGTGGACATCATCGGCCTGTCGCGGGGCACCTCCGGCGCGCCATTGGTCAATGAAACGGGCATCATCGGCCTGATCACCGAGGCGGAAACGGCCCAAGCTACGGCGGTTGCGCTGAGCAGGGCCAAGCAACTGCTGACCAACTACGGCGAGTTCCCTTTTCTGTTTCAGAGCAGCGAAGCGCAGCAAAAGATCGATGAGATGAATCGGGAGGTTCAGCGTAGACAAGCAGCCCAAGCAGAAGACCGTGCCTGGCAGACGGCAAAGAATGCGAATACCGTCACCGCTTATGATCGCTACCTGGATGAATATCCACGTGGCAGTTATGCTTCGGAAGCAAAAAAGAGAAAAAATGATCTGGAGGAAACGGCGAGTAGAAGAGCTGTTGCCAATGCCTTCCCCAAAAAAGGGAGCGTAACCCTCAAAGGTGAAAATTACAGCACCATCCAATACTCCGCCGGCGGCCTGACCTGGATGACCAAGAACCTCAATTACGAGCTTCCTGATTCCTGGTGCTACGATAACGATCCGGCCAATTGTGCCGAGTACGGCCGGCTTTACACCTGGGAAGCTGCTAAAAAGGCATGCCAATCCTTAGGCAACGGCTGGCGCCTGCCCACCGACCAGGAATGGCGCGATCTGGCCAAGCGCTTTGGCGGCGCCGATGATGATGCTTAGGACGATGGTAAGGCGGCTTACAAGGCAATGATCGAGGGCGGTAATAGCGGCTTTTCTGCGCGGCTAGGCGGCTACCGCTTCTCCGATGGCGACTTCAACTCCCTTGGCGTCTACGGCCTCTACTGGAGCGCTACGGAGCGCGGTAGCGGCAGCGCGTGGAGCTACAAATTCCTCTTCTACCACAACTACGGCGAGCTGGACCGCGGCAGCACTTCTAAGTCCCTCGGGCATTCTTGCCGCTGCGTACAGGACTAATTTTTCGGCCTTAAGCCAGAAAACTTTTGACTATTTGACCCTTTGAAATATTTTTTCGAATTCTACAGGGTAAATTAGTACACTGTGCAATAAGTAACTTTGCGCCTCGGAAATTGTCTTGACCGGGATGGCCAGGATGACCAGGATGGCCGGGATGGTTTTTCAGCAGCGGTTCACGTCGGCGCGGCATCCCGTCCATCCCTCCATCCGGGTGATCCCGGCTCAAATCTCTTCCCGGTATTTCTTATTCAACAACCGCTTATGACAGGGCAAGGATTTAGTTGCATTGCACCAAACGTTCTGCCCGCCGCAACCTTCCGAACGACCCCTACCAAACCTTTCTTATGCGTGCTGCAAAATCCCCTTGACGTTTGTGTAGAAGGCCGGGCGTGGGGGCAACCACTTTTTGCTCGCTCGGGGGTGAAAATGAATACCACATACGCCTGCGTGAGGCCACCGCGTAAGCCGTGCGCGATACCGATAAAATACTGCACCGCAACCGGTCCATCCTCTTGTGAATCCGTGGGAAAAATAGAATGCAAAAAAAATTGACCGCCTGGCATTTAGGGAGGTAGCCCTACGGAGTAATCGTAGCTTACTATCGCCTTTTAAGTCCAAATCACTACCGATTCAAAGCCTGCGAGGTGTCCGTATTGTCCGCTACCCACTACATAAACGGGATGATTAGAATTCAGGTCCGGGTGGTTATCTTCCCCAAGTATGAAGATGGTAAGGTCGTTGAGATGGGTCTGCATCAGCTCTGCCAGTGTTCGGGCACGTTCGGAAAGCCCGCTTCGAACGTGCTGTTCGACGAAGGTCCGAAGACCTTGTTCTGCGGGTTCAAAACGCTCTACCTTGCCTTTGGGGCTTTGGGGATCTATGCCTAAGGCCTGCACAAAAGATGCTGCACTTAGCGGCTGGTCCGGGTGTTCTAGAAAAAAAGGCGTGATGGCCATTGCGGCTTCGGACCCATAGTCATCAAAGAATAGCCCATCTGTTAGCGGAGTAATGCGTTGGTAGACTTCACGGGGGCTAAGGGTGACCCTATGGGTCGTCCTTCGGATGAGTTGCATAGCTATCGGGAGGGCCGACTCGTGAACTTGGGCAATTTTCTGTTCCGTACTAAGAGAGAAGTGAAGATGCAATTCAAAATTCGGAATGATCTGCTCATTAATGAAAGTGATGCCTTTGTCGATAACCTCCCGGGTTACTCGCATTCTCGGCCGGTTTTCCAGCTTGATTAAAAAGCCGTAGAACATTTCCAAAAACCGCCTTTTTAGGTCGTCTTCCGTTTGTTGGAGCAACTGCTTGAGGTCGGCGCGACTGACCATACCGTCGTCATCAGCAGCCGCCAGTAGTATCGTACGCGTTTCCTCCAACGTTATAGTCAGGTCAATGATCGTTATACGTGCCACAGAAGGTAAAGGTGATTTTTAAAAATATGGTAATGGGTTTTAATTTTCGATTTGGAAGATAAGTATTCCCCGGGACATTATTCGAACGGCAGATGAGAAGCCAGGCTTGGCAATGACTCAGCATGGCCCTCCTGATAAAACTGTGCACGAAAAGTAAATGCGTAGATGAGATGGCTGTTCCTTAATCCAAGTCACCCACTGGGGGTAGCTATTCTTTATATAAGTGGACCGTAGTTTGAGCTAACCTACTGTTTCCTTCTGAGCAAATTGATAACCCTTCGTTCTTATTTGGTGAGGATTTACGACTCGTTGTGCTGTAACCGGAACTCCACCCCGGCATTTGCTTGCAGGCGCATTAGGAGTGCCTTGCCCAAGGCGGTGGCGGGGGTGAGTACTCCACAGTAGGGCGGGAGCTCATCCAGAGCGAGGCTTACGGCTGCCTCGGCCAGCATCTTGGAGGTCGATCCGTAGCCGGGGTCCCGATCGCCCTTGATCTGGGCCCGGATGCGCTGGCCACCGGGCAGCAAGCCTACCTGTTCATATACCCAGAAACCTTTGTCGAGTGTGGCTGCCGATGGTCCCTGTCCGGGTTGAGGCCGCAAACGATCCACGACTTTGCGCACCAGCGTGCCAGGCTTGGCACTAAAAATCAGGCGCAGGGGGAGACTTGCGGCATAACCCTTCAGACGGCCCGGTAAGCCGCCACCGGTAAGGGTAACTTCCTGGTAACGGAAATTCAATCCGTAGGGGCGCCCCAGCAGGGCGTGGCTGCGCCGCACCACCCGGGTGTTGATGGCGGCCATCACAAAGGGGCAGGTCCAGCTGCCGAAGTCGGGGTCGTAGACTACCCGCCGCAGATCAGCTTGGTCGGGACCGTCCATCTGGTCGCGCGGATTGAGACCGTAGGGGTTGAACAGCACTTTGTAGCCGGTTGTGTCGGCCGCTGTTTCGTCGATGACATTCAGCAAACTAGCGATGGTACTGCCACTGAAGCCGCCGCTGGCGCCCTTCAGGCCAAGCTTGATGTGCTGGCAATAAGCGCCATACCGTTCCTGAGCATGCTGTTGCAGGAATAGGACGCCAAAGTCGGAAGGAATAGAATCAAATCCGCAGGTGTGTACGAGCTTCAATTTCTTGGCCTTAGCTGCTTCGTGGTGGGCGTCGATCATGCGACGCATCCAGGGTATTTCGCCGGTGATGTCGCAGTAGTGGGCGCCGTTACGCACGCATGCAGCCACTGTCTCGGTGCCGTACTTGGCGTAGGGGCCCACGGTGGTGCAGAGGACTTTGGTTTGCTGTGTTAGGTGATCCAGGGAGCCGGCGTCTGAGCTGTCGGCGGTAAGAATTGGCAGTTCCGCTTGCCCCAGTTCGCTGCGTAACTGCTGGAGTTTTGCCAGATTGCGGCCGGCGATAGCCCAGCGCAAGTCCTCGTTCAGGCCGTAGGTGCGCATCAGGTATCGCGCTACGAACTGGCCGGTGAAGCCAGTAGCGCCGAGTAGAACAAGGTGGTAGGGACGGTTATTTTCAGGCATCATAGACGGAGTATGGTGAAGGTAATAATGGTAAAAAACATCCTTAAGGGTAGCCTACCCGCACAGTTTTGCAACGCTGGATGCTCAAAATGTTTAGGGAAATTTACATATTTACGGTTATTATCTAGTAAAACACCATCTTGGCATCAAAGCCTGCGGGAAGAAAGGACCATTTTTTTAAAAAATAAGCCCTCCTTCCTGGCTGGGTGTGTAATGAGCGAGCAGGTGGGAAATAGCCGGGGGGAAGCGTTCGCTCCAAGGTTTCGAAGCTAGTGATAAAGGTCGCGTAAATCCAATAAAATTGATTTATAATACAAACCAGATTTCTAGGCGCCCACGGTAAACGCGTGGGCAAATAATTAACGTATTTAAACCACCTAAATGTCTTTTGCTATGCAAAAATTGTTTTGGCTAATTATGCTTTTGGGGGTTGCTCCTCTCCTGCAGAGCTGTGATGATGACGATGATGACAATGATGTGGAGCCGGAAGAAATGTTCATTTCCGAAGACGATGTTCGTTCCGTTTTCAATGTCCTACCACCTACCGGTTACGAAAGCTCTTTTTACAACGAAAACCTCCCCAGTGATGCAACCGGTCTTTACAACGCAGTAGTAAACGACCAAAATGTCCTCGTTGGGGCTGTAGCTAATCTCACGGGGGAAGTAATCATCGTTACACCCGAAGTGGTCCAGCGTAGTTTTGTCAATATGGTGAACTACCAGGAGTCTATCGTCAATGGCATTGACGTCTATCAGGCGATGGATGGCCGTACCTACCGGGCGGTCATCTTCCGGGGCCAATACCTGTTCGACATCTCATTGCCGAACGATCCCGACCCGGGCCTAGCGGCTGACCAGGCTGCCGATTTTATCGAGCTAATGACAGGGGTAATGGCTATGTTCTGACCCTTCCTGCACGGCTCAGGGCACCGGCTGATCTAAGCGGCGCCTCGCCTTAAAAACACTATAAGCTATCAATTACCGGTATGCTTACTTTTTGCAGAGTTGGGGCCGATTTTCGCAATGGCTGCCAGCTACGCCGGCTCGAGGGGCTGTTCTACTTCCTTAGCTTCCTTAATTAAAAGCAGCGACTTCAGCACCCAGCGGTCTGTGCGCATTTTGGTTTTGGCAAAGCGTCAGCTGCTTATGTAAAATAGATGAAATTTTTAAATTGACAAGCCCAAAAATTGTTGAGCTGGCATGTTTGTGCTTTTTTCCTTTATTACGATGCAGCATGGCAGTTGCTTGGAAAGATTACATCGCAATAACAAACAAAATATTTTTTTGTAATGGAAAAAGGGGAATATTCGAAGAACCAAATCATAGCATCAGCGACCAGTATCTTCAATCGGGAGGGGTTGCGAATCACCCTTAACCGGCTTGCTGGTCAGATGGGAGTAAGTCGTGGCCGTATCAATCACTTTTTCCCCACCAAGGAGCGGCTCTTTTTAGCCATTGCGCAGGCCTACGAAGAGGAGCGCCAAAAATTAAACGACGATAATCAGCACCCTACTCAGGAATTACCACTCCGAAGCCACCAGCATTATTTCAGCGCTTTGCTGGATCTGCAGTATAGGTACCAGTCTGCCATCGTCTATATTTTGAGTTCCTGCCTCGATAGTCAGGGTGTGGTGCAGCATACCCATAAAACCTACGAGCAAGGGCGGCGGAATGTGCGCCGGGAAATTGAACGACTGGTCCGAAAGGATGTGCTTTCAAGCCGGCTATTGGAAGAGGCTACCTTTGATGGCTTTTTCTTTCAGTTTACTGCGCTCTTTTCGGCCTGGATTTTTCATTTCAGATTATATGGTCATCGCTTGGAGTTCGAGCAGGCCAAGCCGCTCTATCTACGCTGGATTTTGGAACTTTACCGACCCTTTCTCACCGAAGAGGGCGTTCGCCAAATGGACCTGCTGTACCCCGAAGAGGGGTGAGTGTTTCGTGGTAACCGAGAACCGAGCAGTCGGATTATTTTTTTTCGGGAATCCATAACAAACAAAAAAAATGTTTGTGCTTTAAGGCAATAATCAATACCTACAACCCTGTGGAAATTCTCAATGACATTCTGGCGGCTATTGTCCAGCTTATTCCCCGACTTGCGGCTTTTTTTGCCGTATTAATATTTGGTTTTCCCTTTGTCAACTTTTTAATGAGCCGGATCAACCGGCAGATTGAAAAGCGTAGTCCTCAGCTTGATGTGGATGTGCGGTCATTTCTGGATCGCACGTTGAGTTTGGTACTTAAAATATTGGTGGTCATTTCGGCCATTGCGATTTTGGGGGTAGAAACGACCTCGTTAGCGGCGGCCATCGGTGCTTTGGGTTTTGCCCTCGGTCTGGCCCTGCAAGGTGCGCTGGGTAACCTGGCTGCCGGCATCCTGGTGCTCGTTTTCAAGCCTTACCGCAGCGGGGAGTGGATTACCGCTCAGGGATACTCGGGCACCGTCCAATCGATCCAATTGTTCAGTACGATCATCCTGACCTTTGACAATCATCGCGTCATCATTCCCAATGGGATTATTATCTCGGGACCTATCGAAAACTTTAGCGCAGAGTCGTTGCGTCGCCACGATATGACCTTCGGCATCGGGTACCAGGATGACATCGCCACGGCTCGGCAAATCCTTATCGAGACGGTAAAAAAATGCCCCGGCTATCTGGAAAACCGCGGTCTTGACGTCTTCGTTAAGGAGTTAGGCGATAGTTCGGTGAATTTTACTGTGCGGTTCTGGACCTCAAATGAGGATTATTTTCCTGCGCGTTTTTTCATGCAAGAGCAGGTCAAACTGGCGTTTGACGAAACGGGGATCCACATTCCGTTTCCCCAGATGGAGGTTACCATGGCTGGCACCACTACAGCAGTTTAGACCCCGCAGCCGCCGGTACAAAGCCTACATCCTGATGGGGGAACCGGAGGGGAGGTTGAAGGGTCAATTCCTGCTACAATTCGCCGGTAACCGGTAGGGGCCCTACCCGAAATTTCCTACCTTCCAGGTAAAAATCATGACCTCCCGCGCCCTCACCAATACCATCGCCTTCCTGCTCATGCTGATGGTGAATTTCCTGGCCAATGCCTTACCTATTGGCAACGGCGACACCGGCGATATTGCCGCCCGCTACGACAATCTTTTCGTACCGGCGGGGTACACCTTTTCCATTTGGCTGGTTATTTACCTGCTGTTGGGCTATTTCATTCTGCGGCAATGGCGCGACGACGAGTTGGTGTACCTTACCGGCCTGGAATTCCCCATTTCCTGTGCTCTAAATATTGCCTGGTTGTTCGCCTGGCATTACGAAATGCTGTGGCTATCGCTGGTCATCATGGTCGCATTACTAATAACCCTGATTGGGCTTTACAGTAAGCTACGGCCCTATTACGCCTTGGCCTCCGGGCCACGCTTTTGGGCGGGTTGGGCCCCCTTCGCCATCTATCTGGGATGGATAAGCGTTGCGACCATGGCGAATGCGGCGGCTTTTCTGGTGTCGCGCGGTTTAGGAGATATGCTGCCCAGTCCCCGGTTCTGGACGGCTTTCCTACTGACAGTAGGCGTGACTATCGGGGGCTGGATGGTCCTGCACCACCGGGGCGGCATGTTTGCTTTAGCACTCGTGTGGGCCTACACCGGCATAGCTGTGCGCTTGAATGGGCAGGAGGAGGATCTATTCTGGCTGGCAGTCGTCATGGCCCTTTTTCTTTTCGTTGTGGGTAGCGTATCCCTGCGGTCGGCAGTGCGCAGCTAGTCGACCAGAGGATTCAGGGTAGCTTCAAACTGGTAAGACCTGTCTTCCAGAATTGCCTTTTCGATAAAGCGCAAAATCTTTTCGCTGTGGTTGTACATGGGCGTTGAGGCGATGGAGTGATCGGCTCCCTTTACCCGAAGGAAGTAATAGGGATAGCCTTGCTTTCCAAATCGTTTGGCCAGGAAATTCGAGCCGAAAAACCCTTTGTTGAATAGCTTGACCTTGTTGTAGGGGACAGTAGAGTCCTCGGTACCGTGAAAGAGCATAGTGGGCGCTGGGGGGATATCATATCTGGGCTTGCCGGTTGTGCTAAAGATGGCACCAGCGAAGGCGATAACGCCGGCATACTGAAAACCAGTCGGCAGAGCTGCAGCTACCGCATCCTGGTTGCGCTTGTGCCAATCGCCGTGTAGGGAAGTGATGGCACCCGCACTGGACCCGGAAAGGATTATGCGCTCAGGATCGATACCCAATGCTCCGGAGCGTTCCAGCAGATAGGCAGTGGCGGCGTATAGGTCTGCTACCGCCAATTGAATGGCGTTTTCTAATGGCTGGGTATTAAAAACGCCAACCTCGTCGTATTGCCCCTTAAGCCCCAAGCGGTAGTCGATAGCAGCGACCTTCAATCCGTTTTTTACCAAGGTGTTAAAATAGTGGTTGTAGTAAGGAGCGTTCCTCTTACCAGTGTAAAAACCACCCCCGAAAACAAAGATGAGCAACGGCCGTACTTCGTCCTCCCCCTCCGACTGGTAAAAATCCAGGCGCAGGGTGGAGTCGCGCTCTACAAAAGCAAAGGTCTGCTTTCGGATATCCTCCGCGATCGGCACTTCCTCTTGGGCTTTAAGGGCAAAGCTGAGGCCTAGAAAGAACAGGCCGGAAAAAAAGAGTCTCTTCTTTTTCATGGTCATTTTTTAGGTTGGCGCAATGGTCCGGCAAATTTAGCACAAACCTGCTCATTCCGCAGCCGGCAGGGAAGAGGATCCGGTTGGTAACACCCATTCCTGTTGCTGCGAATTGAGTTTACCGCCCATTAGCTCTTGCACTACGCGATCCACAATGGAGCAGCCTTGTTCTGCCATACGGTCGAAGTGGTCAACGCCATGTGTAAAGTTGCGCCTTGTACGGTGGATGTGAAAGCGCTCGGCAAACTTGCGGCCAAAGGCGGCCTCGATTCCTTTTTTTCCATACATAAAACCCAACAAGCCGGCCCAGGTGGCGGTCGGGTTATCGCTGTCCCAGCCGGCCAGAGCACCGATTTTAATGGTCGCCTTCAGGTTGCCCTCGCCGTAAAACAAACTTATCAGGCTGGCGGCAAAGTTAATTCCGGCGGCATAGCAGGCATTGCAGTACAGTTCCCGGCTGGTAAAATCGTAGCCGTCATCCTGTGCAACTTGGTAGCGTTGGTAGATGGCATCGCGCGCCATTTCCCATGATGCCCCCGATTGGTGTTGATCCAGCACAAAATCGTACATTTTGGCAGCATAGCTCGTATCGGGAAGGTGAGTGCGGGCGCTGTCGGCCATCCAGCGGATTTGTTGGATGCGCGACTGGTTCGTATCGACTACAGCCGCCAAACTGTGCATGATGATGTAAAATTCGGCGATCCAGGCGGCGTTGCCCCGGGCAGTGGTGCGAATGGGTAGGTAGGCCATCTCTAGCGCTAGGTCGGGGCGTCCTGGTGCGAAAAGCCCGAAGATTTCGGTCGTCAGTTGGGCATCAATCATTTCGTAGTGCGGGTTGCGGTCTGGATCGCTGGTGGCTGGGGGGAGCAGGCCCTTTCGCATCAAGTCGTAAGCAGTCTGGTTAGAAACCCAGAGGTAATTTTCTTCCTCGGGCCGAATATGGCGTAGCCAGCCTTGCCGGATTTGCTCGGGCTTTAGGATGGCGGTTTGGAAGGTGTCGAGTAAGTGCTGGTACAGGTACTCGATGTCGGTATCATCGTCGGCACCCCAAACTGCTCCTGGGTCTTCGAATACAAAACCGATAGTGTCACTGATATCGCTGGGGTGCTCGGGGTTCCAGATATTGGGCTGGTCGGGTGCTCCCCAATCGTCGCGAGTGTAGAAGGGTCCCGTCTGGATGTCTCCGATATTACCAATTTTGTCCATTTCGGTGACCAGGCCGGTCCAGTTGGCGATACACTGTCCCAGCCAAAAGCCGTAGAGGGCATCGTGATAGTCCGACCGAGAGATGATTCGGTTTGCCGCTGAAGCCTCAGGGGATAGCGTTTGGCTTTGGCTTCTTGCCGTGCCGCCCACTAGAAGGATGAAAGACAAGATCACAGGAAGACTACCTGGTACTAGCTCGGTCTTCAACATAATTGATATACTATATTTGCTCCAGGGCTTGTTCGATATCCCAAATAATGTCGGCATAATTTTCCACCCCGATCGACAGGCGCACCAAGGCATCGGTAATGCCCATCTCTTGCAAGTGGTTTGCGTCTACGCCGGCGTGCGTCATGGGTTTCGGGTGCTCTGCCAGACTTTCCGTACTACCCAGGCTAACGGCTAATTTTATCAATCGCAGAGCGTTCAGAAAAGCAAAAGCCTCGCTCTCGCCACCTTGAATATGAAAGGATAGCATGGCGCCGGTTCCCGAATATTGCTTTTGCAGGATATCGTGTTCGGGCGTACCGGGCTCAATCAACCCCAAATAGTTGACGTGGGTAACTTTTGGGTGGGCCTGCAGGTAGCGGGCTACTTCAACCGCATTGCGTTGCTGTTGCTCCATGCGCAATTTGAGCGTTTCCAGGCTCCGCATGAGCAACCACCCTGTCCAGGGGCCCGCCATATTGCCTAGGAAGGTGCGCAGGGTCTTGATACGGGCCATGAGCGCTTTACTCCCGAGTACGGCGCCGGCAATGATGTCGCTGTGGCCGCCGATGTATTTGGTGGCTGAGTACATCACCAAATCGGCGCCCAACCGGAGCGGGTGCTGCCAAAGTGGCCCCATGTAGGTGTTGTCTACAGCGATAAAGACAGGGCTTTCCATCGTGCTGTAGGCATTCGCTACCGTTTTGCAGCAACTGATGTCAATCAGATCGTTGGTAGGATTGGCGGGCGTTTCGATGTAAATCATCCGCAGGCGATCGGCGTAGCCCGAAGCCTGCAGCATCGCTTCAATCTCGGCGCGCTCCTGCCCGGGTTTGAAACCCAACGTGTGGATGCCCAGTTTAGGCAAAAAGTGATGGATGAAGTGGTCAGTACCTCCGTAGAGTGGTGTACTGTACAATAACAAATCACCTGGGGATAAAAACTCTAGCAATACCGTAGTGATGGCCGACATGCCGCTTTCAAAAACGGCGCAATCCTCGGCTTGGTCCCACAGACATAAGCGGTTTTCCAGGATCTCCAGATCAGGGTTATTGATTCGACTGTAGATTAGCCCTAGTTCTTCATTGGGCAGTTTTTCGCGCTTGCCGTAAGCTACTTCGAAAAAGGCTTTTCCCTCCTCTGCCGTTTGGAATGCAAAAGTGGAAGTCTGGAATATAGGACATTTTACTGCGCCTTCCGATAACTCCGGTTTGTAACCGTAGGTCATCATCAGACTTTCGGGTTTCATTTGGTGTTCCATGAACTTGAAAATTATTAAGGGAAAAAATGTATCCCTAACAATTTCTAGATTAAGTAACAATTATCCAATACCTGAGCAATAATTAGAAAAATTAACTATAAAAATGGTTTTTAAAGAAAAAAAGGGGATTACTGTACTGGAATCCCCTTTGTAACAGAAAAATCATCGGGTCTGCATTGGTACCACGACCCGGGTATCGTCCCAGGCGAGTTGAAGCGCGGGGCCTTCCTCGACAGCAATGGTAAACATTTCGACTGGGTTGTCGGTCCGTTGAGTGGGTACCGTTACGTTGAGCTGGTCGTGTTTCGGATCGCGTGAGGCCTTGCCGTCGAAGCCAACGCCCCAGCCGTACATTTTGTTATTGAAAATGACTTCCCACTCATTGGGGCGAGGAACGGTCCAGAGTGTATACTTGCCGGCCGGCAGTTCCTGCCCGTCGATGGTCAGGGACTGGTTGGTTTCAAAGGTCGTGGCTTCGTTCGCGCCGGTGCGCCAGGTCTCGTCGTAGGGTACCAGGTCGCCAAAGATTTCGCGCCCTTTTGCCGAGGGCCGGTTGTAAAAAACCTCGATTTTCAGATCGCCCCGGTTAAAAATGACCGTGTCTTCGGGGCTGGCTTTTTTGGTTTGCGGTAATAGATAAAAGCGATACAAAAGAAATAAAACGGCAATTAAGCCGAAAACGATAATCAAAAACCACTTTAAGATTCTCATTGGGTTATTGGTTTAGGTGAAGGAGTTGCTTGATCCAATATACCAAATTCCGTTACGGTCGGGAATTATTTTTCCAACTCCGGTATCGAAAGCCTCCAGCAAATCGAAGGTCATCTCGCGTGTAGCTGGATAATCGAATTTCAGGCGATCTTGGGTGAAATGAATCAAAGTCAATCTAGAGTAGGGAAAGGTTGATCCTCCTGCATGGCTCCGCCCCATTCTTCTGACCTGTTTTTTCCGATTGTCTCCGCTTTTGCAGGGAGGCCAAATCAACTATCCGGGCTGCAGGCCGGGCGCATCGCCATCCAAGGCCTACCCCAACCGGCTGGCAATATAGGCCGTCGTCCAGGCAGCCTGAAAATTGTAACCGCCCGTGATGCCGTCGACGTCGAGCACTTCTCCGGCGAAGTAGAGCCCCGGTACGATCTTGCTCTGCAGGGTCCGAAAATCCACATCGTCGAGATGTACCCCTCCACTGGTGACGAATTCTTCTTTGTAGGTGGTTTTGCCCTGCACCGGATAGGCATCATGGGTCAGGATATTGACGAGTTTGTTGTGCCCTTTATTGCCCAATTCTTCCCAGCGTTTACCGGGGGTGAGGTTGCATTTTTCTAGTAAAAACAGCCATAAACGCTCGGGCAATCCGTAGGGTCGGTAATTCGAGAGTTGTTTTTTGGCGTGCTCCTTTGCGATGGCCCGAAGGGTATCCGCCACGGCATTCTGGTTGCGCTCGTC
Source organism: uncultured Saprospiraceae bacterium (assembly GCA_964530825.1). GTDB lineage: Bacteria > Bacteroidota > Bacteroidia > Chitinophagales > Saprospiraceae > CAZHCA01. The sequence goes on along the minus strand of CAZHCA010000023.1, from coordinate 18,886 downwards.
GGCCCAGTTGATTTGGGTTTCAAATTGGTAATTGCGTTCGTAGAGCTCGCGGGCGCCCCAGGCTGAGAGCTTGAGGATAGCCGGCCCGCTCATGCCCCAGTGGGTGATCAGTACCGGACCCGCTGCCTGTAGCTTGGTTGTAGAGATACGGGCCTGCGCCCGGTCCGCTGAAACCCCCATCAGTTCCCGTACCGAGTTGCCGGGCATGTTGAAGGTGAATAGCGAGGGTACGGGGTCGATGATGCGGTGACCTAGGTCCTCTAACCAGGCGAGGCCGCTGCGTTTGGGCGAGCCGCCGGTAGCTACAATGACCCGATCGGCGGCTTCTGAGGGGTAACGGGTGCCGGCAAAGTGGAGGATTAACCGGTCGCGCCGGGGTTCGATACGTACTACGCCCCGTCCGGTATGGATACCAACCCTCGGACGCGTTTCACGGAGAAAACAATCGATAATGGTCTGGGAGGTTTGGGTAGCCGGAAAGAGGTGTCCGTGCGCCTCTTCCACCAGGTCAATGCCGCGCTCTTCCAACCAGTCGATCATGTGGCGGTTGCTGAATATCCGAAAGGCGCCTTTGAGCTGTTTACCGCCCCGTGGGTAGGCCTGCACCAAATCTTTCAGGGAGGGGCAGGCGTTGGTCACATTGCAGCGCCCGCCACCGGAGATGCGCACCTTGGCAAGCAACTTGGGTATTTTCTCAAAGATCGTAACCCTCGCCTTCGGGTGGTGCGACCTGACCTGAATGGCGGCGAAGAAACCAGCGGCGCCCCCACCGATGATGGCTACATGCATGTGTTATAAGAAAATGGTTTGGGGCGCAAGTTGCAATTTTTTAGGACGGATCCCATCCTTGCGGTAGCAAGAAGATCTTTTCTACAAGCCCGCATTGATCAAGAACGTGGCGGCAAAGGCGACAATGGCGTATAACTCTGGGAATACAGCCAAGACAATGGTTCTACCGAAAACGTCGTACCCCGAACCGATACTCGAAATGCCGTTGGCACAGATCTGGCCCTGGCGCATGGCCGAAATGAGGGCAACCAGGCCCAGCGCAACCCCCGCAGCCAGGATGGCCATACCTTGCAGGGTAGTGATTCCGTCGGTTAGAATACCCGAAGAATTGATGATGAAAAATCCGGCAAAGCCATACAGCCCCTGGGTGCCGGGCATGGCGCTGAGCAGCATGTAGCTGCCGAAGGCTTTTTCATTCTTTTGCAGGGCACCTACCGTGGCATTACCGCCCATGGATACGCCAATGGCGCTACCTACACCAGAGAGGCCAATCATGAGGGCGATGCCTACGTAAGCCAAAATAATTCCTGTACTCATGTCTTTTGTTGTTTTCGGTAAAACTTGTTTTTAGAAGGTTTCGGATTCGGTCTCTGGCGTTCGTTGCCGCAAAGGGTCGTATTTTCGGCCGCCGCCGACGAATCCGGCATTTTTATAGAATTCTACAAAGGTTAATCGTAAGGGATGGACAAAGGCGCCCAGCGAGGCAATCAATAAATTAGCCCCGTGTCCTACCAGCAGGAACAGCATAAACAAAACCGGCCCGAGGTAGGGAATACTATCTTTCAACTGTACGCCGATACTGTTGACGACGTATCCTAGAATGGCGCTGGAGATCCCTAGCGCAAATAAACGAATATAGCTGAGCAGATCGCCAAAAAAGCCCGTAATCCCGTAGAGCTCCCATAAGCCCTTACCGATCCTGCCGAATAGTCCGGCCTTGGGATCGCTGAACAGGATGATCAATCCCAGCCCTGCATAGGAGGAATAATTACTATACGGTTGTAATAGTTTTAAAACCCCGATATCCAGCAAACTCAGCAGTACGATAATCCAGCCTACGGGGACCATGGCGTAGGCCCATCCAAAACGGCGCGACTGGTTTACGGCTTTTATGGTGAGGCCGAAAATGATTTGTACCAGGCCCAGGATCAATGCCAGTTGGAAAAGCTGATTGCTATCGAGCATGTATTGTCGAGCCGCTTCCAGCCCGGGCAGGGGATTGTCCAGCAAATTGATGCCGAATAGGGTGCCCGACAGCGCTCCAAAAAGTACCGTCGCAAGCCCCAGCCACTGGACAAGGCGCAGTATGGGTTTCAGGTCTTCGCGCGCCCAAAACTGGTAGATAAAGGCGCCCAACACCATCACCAAGCCGTATCCGGCGTCGCCCAGGCAGAAGCCAAAAAACAGCATGAAAAAAGGTGCAAACAGGGGCGTCAGGTCCAACTCGGCGTAATCGGGCAGGGCAAAGAGCTCGGCAATGGGTTCGAACAGGCGGGCGTAGGGGCCGTTGCGCAACAGGACCGGAGGCGTATCTTCTGGTGTGGCCTGCTCTTCCAGGTAAAACGTATGCGAGGCCTCCAGCCATTGGTCCAACTCTTTTTTGCGCGCCTGGGGTGCAAATCCTTCGAGCACCATGAGATGCTCGTCGGCCTCGACCCGGGTGTGGTACATCACTTCAGCGAATTGCGTGCGATCCTGCAGGCTTTGCAGCGCTGCATACAGCGCCGGTATGCCTTTGGCCGCCAGCTCGTCGAGTTCTTCTTCCAGTGCACTTTGTTCTTTTTCGAGCCGGGCGATCTTTTCCTGCCACTCTACTGTACCTAAGGCCGGTGAAGGCCAGGCTTCGCCGGCTGGGGGCAACGCTACGGCTTCTCCCTCTGGCTGCAAGGCAATAAAGTAGGTGGAGCCTTGCGCCCGCTCAATGACGGCAAGTGGGTAGGCTTTGGGCCACTCCGGTTTCCACTTTTTATTCGGGCAAGTGTAAAATCCGATATGCAATCCGCTGTCCGCTAGTACATCAAGAGTCTGGCGGGAAAAAAGCCCCCAAGGACGCCAGCGCTGCAGTTCGGTCCGGGCTTCTTCCAATTCCTGCTCCAAGTCGTCGAGGCGTTCGTTACAGTCCTCGAATTGCTGAGCGAGCTGCCAACCCGTTTCCGGTTCGGACGGTAGCGCCGAACTTCCTTCTACCTCACGTTTTTCCAGTTGATCCAGGATGCGTCGCAGCCGGCGCTGCCCTTCCAATTGCTCACGGGCCGCTTCGGGCATCCCTTCGGCTTGTTCTCGGACGTGCAGAACACCCAACTTGCGCAATTCCTGCAGGAAAGGAAGGTAGCCGTTTCGCTCAACTAAGAATTGATATTTGTACATGGGTTCAATCATGACGATCGGCGTTCTTCCTGGCGTTTTTTAACAATTTTTTGAGCGGCCTTGGTTAGGTTTTCCTGATCTTCCAGGAAACGCTTGATTTTCAGGATCGCCTCTTCGTATCCGGGGATCTGCACTTTCTCGTACAGGTTGACTTTCTGAGTGGTTTTCTTGCGAGCGTGCTCCAGCAAGGCCGTCCGGCGCTCCAGCAAGGTGCGTTTCAATACGAGAGTGGTCCATTCCTTCAGCAGTTCGATTCCGTCAGGGAACCAGGCCGGCCGGTTGAAAAGCAGGTAAGGTTTTGGCCGGAAGGTTATTTCATTCAAAACCGGGGTCTTGATGCCTGCTATTTTGCGTTCGTTGAGTTCGACGTCTTCCACTTCCAGCAAATCAAAGTCGAACTGATCCCATAAGTGGGCCATTTCGCTGTGTTTGTCCATCGAAGCCCGCAGGCGTTTGTCCATCGCTTCGGCTTCTTTGCGGGCCTTTTTGACTTCTACACGCAGTGCAGCCTCCTTGTTTTTTAGGATCGGCAAAGCGTTGCGGCGTACTTTCAGCTGCTTTTCCAGCTGTTGCAGGGCGGTCTTGTTGTATTGAAACGTAATGGCCATAGACTACTCGCTTGTGGTTTTTCCGGGCCAGAAAGCCTGCGTCAGCTCCTGCTTGATACCGACTTCGGCTTGGGAAAAGTGGCTGGAAAATAACTCCCAGGTGGTATCTAGCATAGTATCGGGGTCCATATTCACATCGATGGCCAAGAGTCGATCGGCGTAATTTTTGGCAAAATCCAACGCTCGTTCGTCATAGTCGGTCAGCTCAAAGCCGTTCTCCAGCTTGGTGCGCGCATTTGCGGCATCGGCGTAGAGGCGCACGGCGGCATTCATTACCTGCGGATGGTCGCGGCGAGTCTTTTTACCGATCACCAGTTGTTTTAGGCGTGAAAGACTCCGGAAAGGATCCACGATCACCTTGCCGATCTGGGTGTCGCGGCGTAGGAAAAGCTGGCCTTCGGTGATGTATCCGGTGTTGTCAGGGATAGCGTGGGTGATGTCACCACCGGAAAGCGTCGTCACGGCAATGATGGTGATGGTACCCCCGTCGGCGAACTGAACCGCTTTTTCATAAATTTTGGCTAAGTCGCTGTAGAGCGAGCCCGGCATGCTATCCTTGGAAGGAATCTGGTCCATGCGGTTCGAAACGATACTCAGGGCATCGGCGTAGAGCGTCATGTCGGTCAGCAGGACCAACACGTTTTCCTTTTTATCAACGGCAAAATACTCAGCGGCTGTCAGGGCCATATCGGGCACGAGCAGTCGCTCGACGGGCGGATCTTCCGTAGTGTTAATAAAACTGACGATGCGGTGCAGGGCACCGGCGTTTTCGAAGACATTGCGAAAATACAGGTAGTCGTCGTTGGTCAGGCCCATGCCGCCCAGCACGATGCGGTCGGCCTTGGCGCGCAAGGCTACCGTAGCCATCACCTGATTGTAGGGCTGGTCCGGGTCGGCGAAGAATGGGATCTTCTGTCCGGTCACCAGTGTATTATTGAGGTCGATACCGGCGATACCGGTCACGATCAATTCAGAGGGTTGCTTGCGGCGCACCGGATTGACGGAAGGGCCGCCAATCTCGCGGTCGGTCCCGTCGATGGGGGCGCCGCCGTCGATGGGATCGCCGTAGGCGTTGAAGAAGCGTCCCGCCAGGGTGTCGCCTACTGTCAGGGTAGGGGCCTTCCCCAAAAAGACGACCTCGGCATTGGTGGGCACCCCTTCAGTGCCCGCAAAGACCTGTAAGGTGACCTCCTCGTCCAGAATTTTGACGACCTGGGCCAGTCGCCCGTTAACGAGGGCCAGTTCTTCGTAGCCGACGTCCTGGGCATGCACGGTGCAAGTCGCTTTCGTGATTTGTTCTACCTTGGTGTATATGCGTTGAAATGCCTTCTTTATCATAGCGTTCTTTTTGAACAGCCTGCACTCGGGGCTGCTAGGTGGTCTCTTTTCGTTCTTCCAAAATAGTTTCCAGGTCCGACAGGTGCTGCTGAAAGGCCTCCGAATCCAGGGGCGAATAGTTCATTTGCTTCAGCGCATTGATGACCCGCTTAAAGAAAGGGTTCACCGCCTCGTAGGTATCAAATGCCAGGGGCGTATTGACAACTTCTAGGATTTTATCGACCATGTATTGTTGACGCTTCATGGGAGTGCGGGCATCTACATCGTCAAAGGCATTTTGCTGCAGGATGATCTCGTCAATTACTTCGGAGCGCCAGAATATCAGGTGGGTATCGACCGATACACCGTCGTCGCCCAGGATATTGATCTGCTCGGCGGCTTCCTTGCCCTGGATCATGCGGTTGCGCAATGATTCTACTTTGTTGGTCCACTCCGGATCGATGCTTTCATTTAGGGTTTTAACCAGCTCCGGGTATTCCAGGTATTTCGAGTAACTTTCGATAGGATCAATAGCCGGGTAGCGTTTGCTGTCGGCCCGTTGTTGGGAGAGGGCGTAAAAGCAGCGCGCGACCTTTTTGGTCGATTCGGTCACTGGTTCTTTGAGGTTGCCCCCGGCTGGCGAGACGGTACCGATGAAGGTAATCGAACCCGTCTGGCCGTTGTTGAGGTAAACCACGCCGGCACGCGAGTAAAAATTCGAGATAATGGCCGAGAGATCCATCGGGAAAGCATCGGGACCCGGCAGCTCTTCCATGCGGTTTGACATTTCGCGCAGCGCCTGGGCCCAGCGCGAGGTGGAGTCGGCCAGCAGGAGGACTTTCAGGCCCATAGCCCGGTAGTATTCGGCGATGGTCATTGCCGTATACACCGAAGCTTCGCGGGCGGCTACAGGCATGTTGGAGGTATTGGCAATGATGGTCGTGCGCTCCATTAGCTTGCGTCCCGTCCAGGGGTCGTCCAGCTCGGGGAATTCGGCAAACAGATCGACGACCTCATTGGCGCGCTCCCCACAGGCTGCCATCACCACGATGTCGGCTTCCGCCTGGCGGGAGATGGCCTGCTGCAACACGGTTTTACCACTCCCAAAGGGCCCTGGGATAAAGCCGGTGCCGCCCTCGACCATAGGGTTCAGGGTATCAATGATGCGGATACCGGTTTCCAGCAATTGAAAGGGCCGGGGTTTACTTTGGTAGGTGCGCACGGCTTGCTTGACCGGGAAACGCTGCACCATGGTAATCTGGAGGGTCGCCCCCTCTGCATCGGAGAGCGTAGCGATGGTATCTTCGACCCGGTAGCTACCGGCTTCGGCGATCGACTCAACAGTGTAAACTCCTACGAAGCGGAAAGGTACCATTATTTTGTGCGGTATGCTGTTTTCGTCGACTTGGCCCAGCCAGTCGCCGGCACGAACGCGCTCACCTGGCTTAGCAATGGGCTCAAAGTCCCAGGTGCGTTCCAGGTCGATGGCTGAGGTGTACTCGCCGCGCTGGAGAAAAATGCCGGTCATGGTATTGAGATCGTGCATGAGGCCATCGTAGTTGCGCGACAACACTCCGGGCGCCAAGGTAGCCTCCAGCAGCTGGCCGGTAAAGGCAACCGGGGCGCCGGGTTTTAGGCCACGGGTACTCTCGAAAACCTGGGTGAAAGCCGTAGTTCCTTCCACCTTGATGACTTCGGCCATTAGGCGGGTATCGTCGTGCTCGATATAGCAGATTTCATTTTGTCCGACGGGGCCATCGACATTTACGGTGACGAGGTTGGCGACCACGCCTCGGACGCGTCCGGTAGTCTTGGGCTGGTGTACAGTCATAGTAAGGAGAATTTTTCCGCCGCGTTTTGAATGTAGGCATCGAGTCGTTCCTGGCCGTGCTGGGCGTCGAGCCGGGTGCGTTCCTCCAGAATTTGCAAGCGGAGGAGGTAGCCCAGCAAAACGTCGGCCGAAAAATATTCAAAGCGCAGGTTTTCCAAAATAAAGTTCCAGCGGATGCGATCCACATTTTGCTGGCGCTCTAGCAGGTCGTCTTCCGATGCTTCTTCTACCCACCAGCCCCAAGCCGGCAACTGTTGCCCCAGGCCGAAATCACGGGCCTGTGAAGTTGCCACTGCTTCGGTGACCGCGTTCTGACCCACCACTTGGTGCTGGTCCGGAATGCGGCGTTTGCGACGGTTCCATCCCGAAAGGAGGTTACGTAGGTCGCGGTCGAAGATCAGCCACTGGCGTACCAAGCCCCGGCTAAGCGGCAAGGCATACGCATAGTAACCAACCGTAAGTTGGTGTTCCAAGAGCAGCGGAGATGGTTCTTTTTGCTGCTGGGCCATATCGAAGACCTCGTGCAGGTAGGCCGGCAAGCCGCTGCCATTGTTTAAGCTATCGAGGAAGTAGCTACGTGCGTACTGGGCCAAGGGCGACCATTCTGTCGTTTCACCTAGGTCCAGCCAGTTTAGCAGGTTGCGGTGGTCGGCCGGCAGGAGCAGAAGATCTAGCTGGGTGCGCTCGATCGGAGCAAGCGCCTGCTTTAGCTGCTGCACCCATTCCGCTACCGAGAAAGGGGTCTGTTGCTGCTGTAAGGCGAGCTCGGGTAGACTGGCGACCAGGTAGAAATACGATCTTTGAAACATGCCGGTTGTTAGGAATCGTTAGGAAAACGACTATTTTTCAAATAATATTTTTTTGGTTTGCGGGCGAAGATACTCGGCGAAGAAAGCGGCGAAATCATCGCTTGTAAAGGAGAGCACGTAGCTGCCGTCGGCTGGACCCAGTCGGAATCCGTCGCGCATACTAGCTACGGGCTGTACCATGAGTTCCTGGCCCAGCGTATCGTGGGTTTGTTGCTCAAAAAATTCGATGAGGGCCTGCTGCCGATCAGCCGGGAGTTGCAGGGCTAGCCCTTCTTCTGGCGACCACTTCTGAACCAACTGTAAAATGAAATTTTTCAAGAAATCTCCATCTTGGAACGCCGATTTAAGTGGGGCGTCTACAGCTTTTGTGGTGACCAGGCTGGTAATTTCCTGCTTCAGGGCGTCGGTGGCCTGTTGAATGGACAGTTTCAGTTCGGCTTCTACGTTGCGGCGGTGCGCATCGGCTTCGGCCCGGGCGTCTTCCATTATTTTGGCGGCTTTTTGTTCGGCAGTAGCTACCGTCTCATCGGCTTTTGCCTGGGCTTCTTGCACCAACTGGTCGGCTTTCCGGCGGGCTTGTTCGACCCCTTCCTCCCGGATGCGGTCCAGTAATACTTGTAATTTTTCTTCCATGTTAATCCTCTTTAAACAGGACAGCCTTGTTGTATTCAAAATTCATACGCGCAATATGGGTAATGGATATCTCTTGCGGGCATTCCACCTCGCAAGCACCGGTATTGGTGCAGTGACCGAAACCTTCGGCTTCCATCTGGTCGACCATGCGGGTTACGCGCCCGGCCGCTTCGGGCCGCCCCTGTGGTAGCATGGCCAGGTGACTCACCTTCGCCCCGGTGAACAGGGCCGCCGAGGCGTTCTTGCAGGTGGCTACGCAAGCCCCGCAACCGATGCAGGCCGCTGCGTCGAAAGCATCTTCGGCCGCTTGGTGGGGGATCGGTATGGCATTTGCCTCAGGCGCATCGCCAGTACGGGTACTAATATAACCACCCGATTGGATAATCCGGTCAAAAGCCGAGCGATCAATACGCAGATCCCGGATGACGGGAAAGGCGCTAGCCCGGAAGGGCTCGATGTAGACCGTATCGCCGTCGGCAAACGACCGCATGTGCAGCTGGCAGGTCGTCGTTGCCGCCAAGGGCCCGTGGGCGCGCCCGTTGATGAACAGGCCGCATTGGCCGCAGATACCTTCGCGGCAGTCGTGGTCGAACTCAATTGCCGGTTCGCCGTCGGTTACCAGTTTTTCGTTCAGGACATCGAGCATTTCCAAGAAAGACATTTCCGGGTTTACGTCGGGTAGCTCATAATCGACCATCCGGCCCGGAGTGTCGGCATTTTCCTGCCGCCATATTTTAAGGTAAATTTTCATTTGTACGATCTTACAGAAGGTTGAATGGTTTCGAATGATAACGCTTCGCGGTGCAACTCCGGTTCGGTATCCGGACCTCGGTAGCCCCAAACCGACACGAATTGGAAGAGGTCGTCGCGTCGTTGGGCTTCGCCTTCGGCGGTTTGGTATTCATCGCGGAAATGCGCCCCGCAGGATTCATCGCGGGTGAGCGCGTCGTAGCACATTACCTCGGCGAGTTCCAGGTAGTCGGCCACTCGGCCGGCCTTTTCTAGCTCGGAATTGACGTTGCTGGCCCCACCGGGTACGCTCAGGTTGGTCCAGAAGTCCGACCGTAACTGTCGAATATCGTCGATGGCCTGCTCGAGTCCTTCGCGCGAGCGCTGCACGCCGCATTTATCGTAGAGCAGGTTACCCAACTCTTTGTGGTAGTCGGTAGCGGTACGTGTGCCCCCAATGCTAGTCAGGTGGTCAAGTTGGTGGCGAACGCTTTTTTCTGCCTGGTCGAAACTGGCCGTACCGGTCGACAGGGCCGGGCCGCCCAGTTCGTCGGCCAGGTAGTTCCCGATGGTGTAGGGCAGGATAAAATAGCCGTCGACGCAGGCTTGGAGCAAAGAGTTGGCGCCTAGCCGGTTGGCTCCGTGGTCGCTAAAATTACATTCGCCGATGGCATAGAGACCGGGGATAGTGGTCATGAGTTCATAGTCGACCCACAGGCCGCCCATGGAGAAATGCGCGGCCGGCGAAATCATCATGGGGCGCTCATAAGCGTTGAAGCCAGTGATCTTTTCATACATCCGGAACAGGTTGCCGTAGCGGTCGCGGATGGTATCGATTCCGTATTCGTCAATGGCGTGGGCGAAGTCGAGGTATACAGCATTGCGCTGGGGACCTACGCCAAAGCCGGCATCAATGCGTTCCTTGGCCGCACGCGAGGCAATGTCGCGGGGCGCCAGGTTGCCGAAGGCCGGGTAGCGCCGCTCTAGGTAATAGTCGCGCTCCTCTTCCGGGATGTCGCCCGGCAGCCGTGGGTCTGCGGCCCTTTTAGGTACCCAGATGCGTCCGTCGTTGCGAAGCGATTCCGACATTAGAGTCAGTTTGGATTGGTATGCGCCCGATTGCGGTAGGCAGGTCGGGTGGATTTGGGTCCAGCTGGCCGCAGCGAAGCCGGCGCCTTTTTTATGAGCCCGCCAGATGGCCGAGCCGTTACAACCCATGGCCAGGGTCGACAGATAATAGATTTTTCCGTACCCACCCGTTGCCAGTACCACTGCGTGAGCAGCGTGCCGTTCGATGGTGCCGGTGTCGAGATTGCGGGCGATGATGCCGCACGCCTTGCCCTCTTCGACTACCAGCTCGAGCATCTCGTGGCGCGTGTAGAGCTTTACCTTTCCGTTGTCGACCTGGCGGCTCAGCGCCGAGTAGGCACCCAACAGCAGTTGCTGGCCAGTCTGGCCGCGGGCGTAAAAGGTACGCATCACCTGGACACCCCCGAAAGAGCGATTGGCTAAGTAGCCGCCGTACTCCCGGGCGAAGGGAACCCCTTGGGCAACAGCTTGGTCGATCAGGTTGGCCGAGCATTCCGCCAGCCGGTAAACATTGGCCTCGCGCGCTCGAAAGTCGCCGCCTTTCAGGGTGTCGTAAAACATGCGGAAGGCGCTGTCGCCATCGTTCTGGTAGTTTTTTGAAGCATTCACGCCCCCCTGGGCTGCTACCGAGTGCGCCCGGCGCGGGCTGTCCTGGAAGCAGAAAGAGGACACATTGTAGCCCATCTCGGCCAGGGAGGCCGCCGCCGAGCTGCCGGCCAATCCGGTACCCACGACGATCACGTGCAGCTTTTTTTTGTTGTTGGGACTGACCAGCCGGCAGGTGGCTTTGTACCGTGCCCATTTATCAGTCAATTGACCTTCGGGTATTTTGGCATCTAAATTCATGATAAGACAGGCGTTTGGTTGAAGTACATATAAATCGGAATGATAATAAAACCCCCAGTAATAGCAACCGTGAAAACCTTTCCGAAGAGCTTCATCCAGCGGCCGTATTTGGTGTGGTACAGCCCTATCGTCTGGAAGGCGCTGAAGAATCCGTGCCAGAGATGAAAGCCCAGCACGAGCATCGAGACGACGTAAAATAAAACGTACCACCACTGAGAATAAGCGGTAGCTACAATGGTGTAAAGGTCTTTACGACCGGCCGTGTCGATTGCTGGTGCGCCGAATTTATAGGTATACCAAAAGTTTTTCATATGAACTACCAGAAATACCAGCAGCAGGATTCCCAGGAAGGTCATCTGGCGCCGGTACCAGGGCGTGACCTGACTGCGCCGATCGTAGGCATAGCGCCTGCCGTTCGCTGCCCGACTTTTTACCTCGAGCAAAATAGCATAGGCGGCGTGTGCCAGAATGCTGGCATACAAAATGTAGGAAATCACCTTTATGATGATATTGTGCGTCAGTAGTTCGGAGTAAAAGTTATACTGGATTTGAGCACGCTCTGCCGGGAGTAAGAGTTGCAGATTGCCGGCCAGATGGATGACAAGAAATAAGCAGAGAAAAAGGCCGGTCAGGGCCATAAGATTTTTGCGCCCCAAGCTGTTCCGGGGAAATGGATTGCGACTCATTGGTGGTAAACGATTTGCTTCATTCGCGAGGAATGAAGAAGTTCTAGTTTCAGTCGGAGACTAAAATAGGTCAGGACAGGGAAAGGAAGAATGACAATTATCAGTGGCGAGGGTGAGATTTTTTAAAAATCGGCCATGGGCCGTTTGAAACCAGATGGAAACCCGGCTTCAAACGACTGGCTAGTCACAAATGACTTTGTTGCGTTGTACGGCGTACTGGGTATTGCCGATGCGCCAGCGCCCCTCACGGATACGTTGCTTATTTACGGGATTGACACTGGTGTTGCCGTTGTAAAAAGCGAGGAAGACCGCCGGCTGGCCCTTGTATTCCACCAGTTGCCAGGTGCCGGAATTTTGGCCGTGGGTAGCGCCTTGGGCGTTATCGCCGTAGTAGCCTTCTACGGCGAAAGAGCCGTCGTAATTCATGCTGAAGTTGCCGTTCCTGCAAAAATTTACGTACGTGATGGAACTGGCAGTGGCGTCGTTGAGGTAAGAGGTCCGCGTGTAATAGACGACCTGGCTGCCCGCCACTAGGCTGCGTAGCTCGCTGTCGTCAAGGGCGGGGTAGGGGCTCTCGGCCGGCGTTTGGGATTCGTAGCTTTGGTAGCTTTCACTAGCACTGCCGCGGCTGTGCTGGGAGTAGCTGTAATCGTAATCGCCCGAGCTTCTGCCAGGGAGAACGGCGCTACTGTCCTGGAAATAGGGGGTAAGGTCGACATTGGCTAAAGCGTGTTCGACGGTAACGAACAGGAATGATTCCGAGGCTCCGAAGGCATTGAGCACCATACCGCCCCCGGTGGCAGTAGCCGTGAAACTGGCGGGCCCATCCATGGCGTAGATGGTGCCCAAGAGCTGATCCCCAGACGCTACGGCCTTTAAGGCGAAGTTGCCGCCGGCGGTAGACATTAGGCCATGGTAACCGTCGCTGACTGGTTTGAGCTGTAGGGCAATGGTATTGCTGGTATTGACATAGTAACCCGTGAAGGATTGGGCTTGAGAAAAAGTGAGCAGGGTGCAACAGCTCAACACTAAGAATAAATAAACCATGATCGCAGGTTTTAGGTGGTGGAAAATACAATCCAGCAAGCAATAATTTGAGCAGGTGCAGATTCTTCAGGTCGAGTTTTTACGCAGCTTACCAGACCTTTCAAAACTAGATAGAATGCTGATTACATTCAAGTATTTATCGCTCTCTGCTTTTCAAGCAGTGCTGGCGGAAGCCAAACTGCCAGCAGTAAAAAAATACTAGGAGTTAAAAAATTTCAAAATGATCATTAAATATTAGCGCTTTTTGTTAATTATAAATTAAAAATTTATTAACATAGACCCTGTTTTCTACTTATCAGGCAAAAGACTTTAAGGCACAGAAGAGTAACTAGTGAGGAAGAATAGACTTCCTTAATTTGCCGGGCAGCACCATCCAGTGCTGCCTTTTTTTTAATGGATTGAGCTCAGGTCCGGTCAGCGGGTATACTTCCGCACAAATTCCCAGATCAGGTCATTGTTGTCGAATGCTGCGGAGGGCGGATCGACGGTTGTATTGGTTCCGCCGGGCCAGCTGTGACCACCGTCTAGGGTGAGGTAATAGTTGATTTGGGCATCGCCGTCGCAGTTGGTCCAACTATAGGCTTGATAGAGGGGCTCGTCAATAAACAACACTCGCTCAGGGTCACATCCATTGCGCACCGCCCACTCGGCGAAGTTTTTGGAAAGCGGTGGCAAGGGAATGCCGCTCGGGTTCAGGCCGCCGTCGACGGGCACGAGCACATCCTTCACCGAATGGATGTGCAACAACGGACGCGGTACATAGCCAGGGCAATCCAGGTCATACATATCAACGCCGGCGTTGGGCGCAAAAGCGGCGATTTTTTCGGGCAGTTCGCACAGCAAGCGGTAGCAGAGCATAGCACCATTCGACATACCGGTAGCATAGACACGACTGGGATCGACCCGGTAATTGGCAATTAGAGTGTCGATCAGTGCCGAAACAAAACCGACGTCGTCGGTATCCAGGTTATTCTCGGCATTAGGACCGCAGCAACGGCCGGCATTCCAGGTACGTGTGCCGGTAGGAGCGTGGCCGCCCGGATATACGACTACGAAATCTTCGGCATCGGCAGTGACATTGAGCTGGGTATTTTCGCGAAAGGCGCTGGGCGAACCGGTTCCTCCGTGGAAAGCCAAGAGGACGGGACGTCTTTCTTCGTTTTCGTAATAATCGGGCGGCAGGTGCAGCAAAAAATCCCGGGTAAGGCCATCCCACCGCAGCGTACCAAAGATATCAAAAACGGGGGGCGGGGTCACCGAGCTCCTTTCCGAATCGTCATCGCAAGCGGTAGTCAGGAGTACTGTTGAGAAAATAAAGAGAATAATGCACCGCATGTTTTTTCTCATCAGACGATCTTTTTGCCTACCCGTTTAATGCGGAAGTTCGGTTTTTGCTTCATATTCGGGGCAATCTAATCGAATATCGTCGTCCAATAATGGTTTTTGCAGCAACCGGCAATAGTGCTGCTGCCCGTCGGGCTGGTAATAGCGGCAACCAAAGCAAGTGCGCTGGACTTGAAGGATACCACTGCGGTTCAGTTGGTAGATCAATTGTGCCAGAGCCGTAAAGAGCGTAGCTTTTTGATTATCCGCGATTGGTTTTAGCGACTGGTGAAGGGCAGCCCGGTAATCGCCAATTTCCGCTAACATCGACCCGCCTTTTGCCGTTAGGGTGATCGTATACCGACGGCTATCGGCAGGCGAAAAGTCCTTTCCGATCAATTTCTTTTGGTGGAGCACTCGCACTGCATCACTTACGGTGGGCTTGGTGAGATTGAACTCACGGGCCAAGTGACTTACGTTGCAGAGCGCGAGGTCGTGGCGGGCTATAAATTCTAGGATTTGGATCTGAATGGGACTCAACCCAAACTGTTTGGCTTTTTCCCAAAGCAGGGATTTAACGGCATCGGCAATTCTTTCGAGGCCGACGGCGATCTTGGTGTCTAAATCATCAGAGACCGGAAAAGTAGCCATAAAGTGTTCGTTAAAAGAAAAGGCCCGGAGCAAGATGCTCCAAGCAAAGTTAGCAATCCTAATTATTAGGCGCAATTTTTTGCGTCTAAGATCCCCCATTGTATACGGTATAGGGCAATGTCAATTCGTTGCCGGCTACGCTGTAGACCTCGTATACGCCCAGCATCGGGCGGTCGTTATCTTCGGTATTAACCTCCATATAGGCGGCGACCCCGTCGTAGTTAAACTGGGTCCGGTGATTCATGCGGTAATCGGGTACCACCACCCGGATGGTGTTGCCCTGGGTGATGACCTGGAAGCCCGGGGAGTCCATATACATGGGCATACCGGGGTTAGTCGGCGGCAAGACAACCTTGAGGTCACCTTTTTTGAATTGCTTCACAGCAAGCCCGCCTGGTACGCGATTGTCTTCATTAAGTACAACCCAATGCGGATGCCACACTATGCCGTCGTTATCGTAGCGGCTATCGTTATTTTCATCCCAGAGGGGCGTATCGTCGAAGTCAGGGTGGGAGGTTAGGGCTAGGGCCAGGATGCCTTCGGTAGCGTTGAACCCTACATCCGTTGGCTTCAAAGTCGTAGGAAAGACGTAGCCCAGCACCGGGGCGCCGTGTAATTGACCCGCCGGCTCGGGCTTGGTTGCGCCGGCCCGGCCTTTTACCTTAATTTCCCATACGGTAGCCGCTAATTCCGGATAGTGGGCGACGCGCACCGATTCAATCTGGAAGTCATTGTTCTCGTTGGGGCCGGGGCAGCAATCGTTTCCGTAGAGCGGGATGGTAAGTAAGAGTAAGGTCCATAAGCTCAAGTTTTTCATAATCGAGAGTTTTTTGTTTTAAAATAAGGAGTCCTAACTAAATTAAGGAAAAATTAACCAGCCGGGAGGTCGGCCAGTGCGGCGCCGAAGTTAATGTGCAGGATGTTACCGTTAGGCGTGCGTAGCGCAGGTACGGATTTTACGCCTGCCTGTTTGGCTTCCAAAATGTAACCGGGCTTTTCACCCAAGTGGACGATTTGGACATTTTCGGCTCCAATCAGATCAACGATTTCGCGCTCGGCGCTGGCGCATACCGGGCAACCGGCATGATAAAAAATAGATTTTTGCATGGTTGGATTATTTAAAAGGACCGGCAATATTGCCACTGCAATATTAAGTAAGGAATCCTAACTATTTAAATTTAAAGGATGATTATTTTTCGTTCATGCTAAGGCGTCGGCGTTTATGGGTAAAGCCGGGTTTTCTAATAGCGTCAGGTGGGCGGGTTGTAGCATAGAGTTACTGGGTTGGTACCCCGCCGATAGCTGAGTTGTTGCTGAGCACCACGGATTTCGTACCGTAGTGTGGTCCCAATAGTGACCGTCCGGGGCCCTACCTTAATGAGCAGTCGTTAGGGAAAAGATTAATTCCTAGTACTGTGCCAACTGGTTTCCGGTAAGCCTTACTCTCCTAGTTTGGTACCGTATTTTTAAAAATCTTACCATCTTTCATGATCAGCAGGAAGTTCTTATCCGGATCGGCGATAAGATCCATATTTTCCAACGGATTGCCGTCGACCAATATCAAATCGGCCAGGGCGCCTTCCTTCACGACTCCTAAAACGCCATAGGGATTGCGGGGACCGCAAAGTTGGAGCAACTGCGCATTATCGTGGGTAGCCATCTTCAAGACCTCGAAAGGTGCGTACCATCGGGTGAGCTTGGCGAGTTGCTTACCATTGATCGACACTTTTTTAGGGGCAAAAAGCACATCGGTGCCGAAGGCGGTTTTGATATTATATTTTTTGGCAAATTGATAAGCTTTTTCGGTTCCGGTCATCATTCGTTTTTGCTTTTCTCGATTGGGGCTTCCTGCTGGGTAGGGGTTAGCGTCTTCATCATCCAGAAAGGGTTGTAGCGACAGCCAGGTACCGGAGTCCGCCATCATTCGGGCGGTGGGATCATCCATAAGCTGGCCGTGATCAATACATTTGACGCCCGCCCGGATCGCTTGCTGGATGGCTTTTGGGGTGTAAGCATGGACCGTGACATAAGTATTCCAATTGGCGGCGGCATCTACTGCTGCTTTCATCTCTTCAAAAGTATACTGAGAAACATCCAGCGGATCGTAAGAAGATGCCACCCCGCCGCCGGCCATAATTTTGATTTGGGTGGCACCCATACGCAGCGCCTCTCGGGCCCGCATCAGTACCTCTGGAACCCCGTCGGCTACGATGATCATGCCGTTGCGTTGCAGGTAGTCGAGTGGGGCGCCCGGGTCGCTGGGGACTGCGGTGTAGGCGCGAAAGTCACTATGCCCTCCGGTTTGTCCGATCATCGGCCCTGAGGGATAGATGCGAGGGCCGGCGAGGAGTCCTTCATCGATGGCGCGTTTCAAACCAAAGCAATTGCCGCCAAGATCGCGTATACTGGTAAAGCCCTGCATCAATACCTGCCGGGCTGTCTGGGCCGCAAGATGATTGACGTACCCCACGTCGGCCGTGATGCCTACCTGTTGCGGCAGACCGGCCAGCATGATGTGGTAGTGCATATCAATCAATCCTGGCATTAAGGTTCTTCCACCGGCATCAATTACCGTCGCACCTGCTGGCGTCTGAATCTTATCTGCGATTTGGGTAATGGTATTGCCTTCGATCAAAATGCTGCTGCCAGTGCGCAGCGCTTCTTGCTGACCGTCGAAGATATTGACGTTAGTGATTAAAATAGCTGCGGTCTTCTGCGCATAAGCGGGGGCGTAGACGAGTAAGATGAAATAGGAAAGTACATAAATCGGGATTGTACGGCGCATGGAGGCTTTTTGGTGTGGTTATTTAATAAGTCACCTCAGAAAAATACTTTGGGCTGCATAGGCACCATTTAACCAAGCTAGCTAGAAAAAATTGGAGAGCTATCCTCTAGTAATTATGGGATATGCAATCTGATGCAGCAACGAAATACGGCCTTTTCACCATCAAAAACAATTTTTGAGATGACCAAAGACACGAAAAACTATGGAAAATTTACCGCTTTATTCTTTTTTCCGGAGTGATAAAAATCAATTACTGCAGGATTACGGATGGAGGTATAGGTATTTTCTTTGAATAGCTACCAGGTTGCCGGAGACCGCAAGCAGATACAAGGGCACCCTGCACGTTGGTTCAGACAGAAAGCGGCCCCTTTCCTGGATTGAAACGACTGGAAGAAAACGAATGCCTGGGGTACCTACTTCCCTAATTAGCACAGCGCGTTAGGCAAGGTGTCGGAATATAAATATGCCGAATAATTTCCGGTAAAGGATTGCTTAGTCGATCCGTAGAATATCGGAGTTCCGAAAAATCGTCGGTAGCTCGATTTCGAGACCCGGGTGGCGGTATAGGGCCGGGGGTACGCTGATATCGGCAAGATAAAGCTCGCCCCGCAAGGGTATCACTTGCTGGTTGAAAAGTCCTTCCTTAGGCAATGCTAACGTAAGTGTAGCTTGTGCCCGCATGGCTGGTTCGAAAATTGTTCCACTCGTCAGGTCTATACCGGAGGGCGTATCCAGCGATAGCGTTGGCGCAGGTTGCTCGTTGGCCCATTCGATCATCGTGCGAGCAGTTCCGAACGGATTCCCGGAAAGACTGTATCCGATGATGCCATCAATGACCAGTTCCGGGTCGGAGAAGGTTGCCAAGTCATTGACGGTATGGATCGGTACCTCCATGTTGCGCAAAATGGTTAGTTGTTGGTCCGGCACCGGCGTCATTTTTTCAGGGGCGGTCACTACTACCAAAACGTTATATCCCCATGTGGCGAGTCTGCGGGCACATACGAGTGCCCCGCCGCCATTGCCACCTGTACCGGCCAGCACGACTATTGGGCTTTGGGCGGTCGCTTCTTGCAGAAAGCGGGTTTTGGCGAGCAATGCCAGGCCACGACCTGCATTTTCCATCATCTGTATGAGCTCAATACGGTAGGTCTCGATCATGAGGCGGTCCACCTCGATCATCTGTTCGATGGTAAGCCGAGGGATGAAACCTTCAAAGATAGGTAGGGGATAGGCATTGGGGGTCGTGGTCATGGTGGCAGCATTTTCTCAAAACTAAGGATTTCGTATATTTTTAACGGGTATCTACTACATAGAAGGTATACCAGTGATGCGCTTTTATATAATGGAGCGTAAAACCCACCAGTCTTCAGCCGGTG
>CAZHCA010000022.1:0-76667 GCA_964530825.1 uncultured Saprospiraceae bacterium | reverse complement strand
CTGCTTCATCTTTTTAACCCAAATATACGAATTCAACTAATTTGACCCATTACCATCGTCGAATCGACCTTACTGTCCGAATGGTACCCTTCGTTTCAGCAAATGCTAACCCTCCATACTCGCCCTACTTTTTTTGTATCTTTGCATCCCGTAACAAAAAATAAACCGGGCCCGCTCCCGGGTTCGTTAACAGGACCGTATGACCAAATATATTTTCGTTACGGGAGGCGTAACCTCGTCATTAGGTAAAGGCATCATTTCGGCCTCTTTGGCCAAGCTATTGCAAGCTCGTGGATTCTCGGTGACCATCCAAAAATTCGATCCCTACATCAATGTAGATCCAGGGACGCTCAACCCCTACGAGCATGGAGAGTGCTACGTGACCGACGACGGCGCCGAGACCGACCTCGACCTGGGGCATTATGAGCGTTTCCTCAACAAACCTACATCGCAAGCTAATAATGTGACGACGGGGCGAATCTACCAGACAGTCATCAATAAAGAGCGGGCGGGCGACTACTTGGGCAAAACCGTGCAGGTCATCCCCCACATTACCGATGAAATTAAGCACCGCGTGCAGCTTCTGGGCGAAGCTAACACCTACGACATTGTCATCACGGAACTGGGCGGGACCGTAGGCGATATTGAATCCTTGCCCTACCTTGAAAGCCTGCGCCAATTGCGGTGGGAACTGGGTGGGGACAATTGCCTCGTTATTCATCTCACCCTGGTGCCTTATCTGCGAGCGGCTAAGGAGTTGAAAACGAAACCTACTCAACACTCCGTTAAGGAGCTGCTCAACGCCGGGATTCAACCAGATATTCTGGTGTGTCGCACCGAATACCCGATCGGTATGGATATCCGACGTAAGCTAGCCCTTTTCTGCAATGTCGGTGTTGGATCGGTCATTGAGGCGATTGATGCCGAGACGATCTACGACGTACCCTTATTAATGCTGCGCGAGAAACTCGATGCTACCGTGATCTCCAAGCTTCGATTACCCGACCGGCGTGAGCCCCAACTCAAAGCGTGGAAGACTTTTCTGGGCAAGCTCAAAAATCCGACCTACGAGGTGAAGATCGGCATGGTCGGCAAATACCATGAGCTGCCTGACGCTTACAAGTCGATTTTTGAAGCTTTTGTCCATGCGGGTACGGCAAATGAATGCAAGGTGGTCGTCGAACCTATTCATTCCGAAAGTCTCGAGGTGGATTACGAATCTGTGAGCGAGCGCTTGCGTGGACACGACGGCGTCCTGGTCGCTCCCGGTTTCGGTGAACGAGGGATTGAAGGTAAAATTCAAGCCGTTCGCTACGTGCGCGAAAATCAGATTCCCTTTTTCGGTATCTGCCTGGGTATGCAGTGCGCCGTGGTCGAGTTCGCCCGCCATATTTTGGGGCTGGAGGACGCTTCCTCTACCGAATGGCACCCCGATACGCCCCACCCGGTGATCGACTTGATGGCCGATCAGAAAATTATCACGCGCAAGGGCGGAACGATGCGGCTTGGTGCTTATGCCTGTGAGATCCGCCGCAAGAGCAAGGCCCAGGCGGCCTATGGTGCGTTAAAAATTCTGGAACGCCACCGTCACCGGTACGAGTTTAACAATGCCTACCTCCAGGATTTGGAAAAAGCCGGAATGATCGCCAGCGGTAAAAATCCCGAATCGGGGCTAGTAGAGATCATCGAACTGCGGGACCATCCCTGGTTGCTGGGTACCCAGTTTCACCCCGAGCTCAAGAGTACGGTAGAGAAGCCGCACCCTTTGTTTGTAGCTTTTGTTAAGGCGGCTATGGTTTACCGGGGCGTACTATCATGATGCACTGGAGCCAGTACATTCCGCCGATTTTGGCAGCTGCCGGGCTACTGCTTCTAACGGCCGCCGCTGCTGATCATGTTTTCTTTTGGGATACTATTCAGTTTGCTGGCAAGCACGGATTGTATTATTTCGATAACCAGTTTGGGCAGTTGTTATTGCCTGTAGAATTGGATAGCGGACACCCTCCGACCTTTGGTTTAGCATTGGCCTTCGCCTGGACGATCGCCGGTAAAAGCCTGTCGGTAAGCCACTGGTCGATGCTACCCTTTCTCCTGTTGACGGTCGGGGCTGCCTGGCAGTTAGGTCGGTATTGGTCTCCCCGGCAACCCTGGCTAGGACTAGCCCTGGTAATGCTCAATCCGGTATGGCTGGGGCAGGCGGTATTGGTGAGCCCTGATTTGTGGCTTACGGCTTCCTTCTTGTGGTCACTGGCTGGTGTTCTAGAGAAAAATAATAATTGGCTATTAGTAGGTGTAATCGGTCTAGCCTTGATCAGCACCCGTGGTATGATGACGGGGTTGGCACTCTATGTTTTTGACCTCTACACCCGGTCCCAAAACAGTGGTTGGAAATGGTCGTTGATTTGGCGTCGGGTGCTGCCTTTCTTGCCCGGCGGATTGCTAGGCCTGGCGTACCTGGTGTGGCATTACCGGCAGGCAGGCTGGATCGGTTATCATGCGGAGAGCTCCTGGGCGCCCAGCTTTGAGCGGGTCGACCTAATAGGTTTTTTCCGAAATGCAGCTATCTTGGGATGGCGCCTCCTTGATCATGGGAATGTTTTTATCTGGTTGCCGTTGGTTATCTTAGGGGTGCGCTACCGGGCAACCCTGAGAAAGCAACCCCAGGTGCAACGAGCATTTGTGCTCGTCTTGATACTTACTATTTTTCTCGTACCTACTTTTCTATTCTACGCCGGTTTGCAGGGGCACCGGTACCTGCTGCCCCTTTATTTCGGAGGGTCTTTTTTACTCGTGGCGATTGTGCAGTGCCTACCTTGGCAGATCAGAACTAAGGATCGACTGGCTATCCTTGTCACTGCCGGCCTCTTTTTGGGCAACTTTTGGGTTTATCCACCCCATATTGCGCAGGCCTGGGACGCCACTCTTGCTCACTGGCCCTACTACCGGGTGCGTAGTCAGGCCCTGGCCGATATTAAACGCATGGGCATTCCGCTGGAATCGATCGGTACGGCATTCCCTGAAATAGGACCCCAGCGCTACAAAGATCTGAGCGATAATCCGCACGGCATGATCCCCAAAGACCTTGATCGGCAGCAGTATATCCTGTATTCCAACCTGATGAATGATTTTACCGATCGCGAGCGCGCACAATTGGTCAGTGACTGGGTTCCACTGCAAAAGTGGCAGGACCGATGGATCGCGATCGTCCTTTACCGGGCGCCCCAAAACGAGTAAGTATGCGCAAAAAAAGCTTAAACGAACTCGGGCGCTTGCGCCCCGAAGCTTTTAAAGAAGCTCCAAAGCAACCCGTCGTTCTTGTGCTCGATAACATTCGGTCGGCTCTCAATGTCGGGTCGGCATTTCGCACGGCCGATGCATTTGCGATAACCCGGGTGGTGCTAACCGGCATAACGGCCCGGCCTCCCCACCGCGAAATTCTGAAGACGGCCATCGGCGCTACTGAGTCGGTCGATTGGACATATTTTGAGGATACTGTTGCAGCCATCGAAGCGCTACGTCGGGAGGGGTATGTCATCTGGGCTGTCGAACAGGCCGAGGGCAGTACCGACCTCCGTACCTTTCAGCGGGAGCCCGATCAAAAGGTCGCGCTGATTTTCGGCAACGAGGTTACAGGCGTTACCGATGCAGCTATGGAATGGATCGACGGTGCGATCGAGGTGCCACAATTCGGCACCAAACATTCGCTAAATGTATCGGTATGTGTTGGTGTGGTGCTTTGGGCCGTATTGTTCGGTAGATAGTAACCACAAAGGATAATGTCTTTCTCATTTTTCTACCGGCGTCTTGCTCTGCTCTGGACGTAAAGCCCTTACGGCTTGGCCCGTCTGCCACATTTCGCTTTGGTACAGGTGGTCCAGTTCGCTCTGAAGCTTTTCGCGGTAGTCGGGTTGGCTATTACTGTCGATGGAGCGCTGGGCCTCCTGACCGGAAGCAACGCTTTGGTAAAGCGCTTCAAAAACGGGACTTACGGCATCGCGGAATTTGTCTTTCCAGTCTAGGGCACCTCGTTGGGCTGTAGTCGAGCAGTTGGCGTACATCCAGTCCATACCGTTCTCAGCGACTAGGGGCATGAGGCTCTGGGTAAGTTCTTCTACAGTTTCGTTAAAGGCTTCACTGGGAGAGTGACCGTGCTTGCGAAGCACATTATATTGCGCTTCGAATAAGCCCTGAATGGCGCCCATGAGGCTGCCGCGCTCGCCCGTAAGATCACTGTATACCTCTCGCTTGAAAGTGGTCTCGAAAAGGTAGCCCGAACCGATGCCAATGCCCAATGCAATACAACGCTCGCGTGCACGACCGGTAGCATCCTGGTGTACTGCAAAACTGCTGTTGAGTCCACGGTTTTCTAGGAATAGGCGGCGCAGGCTGGTTCCCGAACCTTTAGGAGCTACCAGAATGACGTCCACATCCTTGGGCGGGCGGATGCCGGTGCGATCGTTGTAGGTAATACCGAAGCCATGGGAGAAATAAAGTGCATCTCCGGACTGTAATTGGCTTTTTACCTCCGGCCAGCATGCAATCTGGGCCGCATCGCTCAATAGATACTGTACGATGGTCGCCTGTTTGACGGCATCTTCGATATTAAAGAGGGTCGCACCGGGTTCCCAGCCATCGGACAGGGCCTTATCCCAGGATTTGGAAGGGCGCCGCTGTCCTACAATCACGTTGAATCCATTGTCGCGCAGGTTGAGTGCCTGCCCCGGTCCCTGCACACCGTAACCGATGATCGCAATTGTTTCTGCCTGAAGGGTGTTCCGCGCCTGCGCTAATGAGAACTCTTCCCGGGTGACGACTTCTTCCATTACGCCGCCAAAGTTGATTTGTGCCATATTGTTCTTTTTTTAGGGATAAGGCATATGTTAGTTGGTGGCCTATCTCACACCGTAGCTAAAATGCAGGGAACGAAAAGAATGGCAAAATCTTGCGAGTAGGAATTCGGCTTAAAAAGGGCGGGTTTTACAATGGCTAAGTAGGGGGGATGGGCCGGGTACTAGTCATCAATACCTTCCCAATAGAGCAGGCAGAAGTTCTCAAAACGGGTCTCCTCGCCCCTGGCCTCCTGCAGGGTAGCGATGATCAGCTCAAGGGTACGCGTTTCACTGCCGTCGTAAATAAGTCCTTCCCAAAGTTGCTGCGCTCCCGGGTAATTTTCGCACTGTGCCCGCCTGGTAACGATGAATACGGGGCCGGTCATGGCCTGCTCCCGAATAGTTTCGGAGCTAATGTAAGGCATTGTTCGGCGCGCTGCGTAAAAGGGGAGATTGTGAATGTTGACGTCTTCGAGCAAAATGGGTGCTCCAGATGCCCCTTTTTCCCGAATGACCTGTCCCAATTGCGCTTGGTTGCGGTAGCCATCCTCTACGTGGGGGATGACGATCACGCTGAACAAAAGATACATCACCAAAAAAGACCAGTAAGGCCAGAAAGGAAGCCGAAAGTAGGTCAGCGATTTCACACTTAGCCCGAGTATCGCCAGGGTGGCCGGAATGGCTGCGATCAAATATAAAGCCCGGTGCGCCTGAAAAATGTAAATCAATCCAAAGCCACCGGCAAAGAACAACAGAGCAGGAAGAAAATAAGTGACCTGTCGCAGGCCGTGCAGCCACTTTCGCTCGGGTAGGTAGGAAACTATGAAATAAGCAGTGATTAGTGACATCCCAGGGTGTGCCTGGATGAAGTAGGTAGGGATTTTACCTTTAGCCACCGTGAAAATAACCAGCATAACGGCAAACCAGGCTAGCCCCATTAGCAGGGGGCCATTGCCGGCCAGTGATCGAAAGCGGGTGACCAATAGGTAAATGAGCCCAAAATAAAACGTCAGCGAGTAGGGGAGAAACCCCCAGCTGTTAGCCTCGAGGTAAAAGAAGGGTTTGAAACTGGACTTGCGGCGGAAGGCGCGATCAAAGGTCTCGCGCGTGAAAACCTCCAAAAACGCTTCGCCGTATTGGAAGTACATATAAATTACCCAACTCATGCCGATGAGCAGCGCTAGCGTAAGCCCCAGAGGCAAGCGCAGCCAAACGATCTCGCGCCACCAGGCCCGCCAGTCGAACTGTTTGTCCAGCAGAAGGTAGAACAGGATAATGGAACCAATTACAATGATGTAAGGATAGCCTTTGGTCAGGACGGTCAAACCCAGGGCTGCGTAAGCCAACCAGAGATAAGCACGCTTGCGCTCCTGGTAAGCGACCAAGAACCAGTAGATGGTGAGTGTGAAAAAGAAGGTCAGTAATACGGTCGGAGCAGCGTAGCGGGCATTGATTACAAACTGAAAACTGAAGGCCATCACTACACCGGCGGCGACTCCTAACCGCTGGTTATCGAGGCGACTGCCCAAACGATAGGTGAGCCAGGTGGCGCCCAGCCCCGCCAAGGCGCTGGGTAGGCGTACAGCGAATTCGGTAAGGCCAAAAAGGTGCCCCGACAGTGCGATTAGCCAATATAGCAACGGCGGCTTATTGAAGCGGGGCTCGTAATTGTAATTGATATTGACGTAATCGCCGGCTTCTATCATCTCCCGGACTGCTTCGGCGTAGAAAGCCTCATTGGGTGTCCAGATAATGTTGTAGCCCAGATTCCAGAAATAGGCAGCTACGGTGCCAACAGCCATCAGGATCACCTGGCGGCGCTCGGTCTTACTAAGTGGTTGGTTCATGGTTAGGTGGCTTTACGGCCAAAATAGATCAAGTACTGCCAAACGCCAAAGTAAGCCGGCTTTGCTTCGTTTTTGATGGTCTTAAAATGTTTTTCCAGGGCAGGCGGCAGGTGGCTATCCATGCGCACATGGTGGTTCGACATGTGGTTTTTGAACCATTGAAAGCGCGAGTTATGAAAATCCGTCACGCCGATCATACCGCCGGGCTTGAGGTCGCGCCAGGCCCGTTCGATCAACTGTGCATACTGGGGGTTGATCATCGTGAGGGCATACGAAAACAACACCCCATCGAGCTGCCCGCTAAAAGCTTCCTCCATAGCTCCATAAGGGCGTTCGATCAGTTCCAGCCGGTCTTTGATGGGCTGCAGTTTCTTCTGGGCGATATTCAACATGTCGCCCGACACGTCCATGCCGATGAGTTGTGCATTGGGAAACCGCCTGGCGAGCAGCGCCAGGTTCGATCCGGTGCCGCAGCCGACTTCTAGGATGTAATGTGCGCCCTCCTTGCTCAATGGGAAATCCCTAACCAACTCGCGTCGCCCGAAGAGAAAAGTCCAGCGCGTGAGGTCGTAAATTTTAGATTGAAAACGATAGTATTGTTGAATGTTCGCTCCTTGCTGCTCGGCCGATTGGGTTGAGAAGTTGCGGGCGTTGTTGTTATTCGCTTGGCGGTCTGGCAAAACAAGTGTTTTTGGTGATTAATCCGGCTACTGAACGATTCCCAGGTATACGCTGGCATAGGTGCCTACGCGGTCTTCGCGGTGGGTCTGTTCGGTGAGCTCTTTTTCGAAAACCACGCGGTCGTGCACAAAATCGGGGAAAAAGTCGACTTTGTGGGCCGCGCTACGCAGTAAAATGCGTGCTCCGGGGCGACTGTTTTTCAGAATCAGGCGCCATTCCTCTTCCAGGGCGGGACGGTCATTATCGGCCAGCCAGTCCTGGTGATCGAGTAGAACAAAATGGGAGTACTGTCCCGGGTTTTCCCGCAAGAAGCCCGAAATGGTATTGGTATGGGTGATCACCTGATCCAGCTGGTCTTGAAGGGGGGCGAGGTGGTGGGGCTCCAGATAGGCCGGACAGCAGTTGGTAGTGTATCGTCCTTCGAAATACAATCGCCAGAAGTAATTGTCGCTGATCGGCAGCTCGGTGAAAACCTTGCGCAGGCACTCCTGAATGAAACCCAGGGCGCCCCGCTCGTATTTTTCCCGGAAGAGCATCTGCTGGCTGCGCGGTACGCCCACCAGGCACATTGTAAAATGCCGATTGACGAAAAACTCAACGATGCGGTTCATGATCTTTTCTTCGACCTGGTAGTAGATAGCCGCTTGTTTTTCTAGGCTATCAGCAGAAAAAAGTTGCTGCACCTGAAGGTAGAGATTGCGGCGCGCTTTCAGGTATTGGTTGGTGAGCCAGGCAAAGGTGCCGGATGTACTGTAGTGGTAAAAGGATTTGCGCAAGCCCCTGCCGTTGAAAAAATTGAGTTTGCGATCCCAGTAATCACGAGCAAATTCGGGGAGCTGCCCGCGCAAAGATTCCCGGTAAAAATGGTCAATCCGGGGGTGCACACCCTCGCCAAACATGCGGAACAGCTCATCGTGGTCGCCGTGCCGCAAAGCGGCTTTTTTGAGTTCCAGCAAAGCATTTTGGCGCGAGTTCATATCGATGCAATGAACGCGGCGGGGCCCATCGAGCAAATATTCCAGGGCATTACAGCCGGCGCTGGTTATCATGACCACTTCGCTATCGCCCTGGAGCTGCATGAGTTGCCGGTCGCAGCGTGGATCTTCCCAACAGGTATTGTAAACCAGATTATGACTGTGGATCTTCTGGAAGGTCCAGTCCCGTATTTTATCCATTTGTTGCATGGATCCGTATTTGTTTTTTCCGGAAAAATTCCGGGTTTGCCAGGCAAAACTAAAACGAAATTAGGAAATGACCGGCAAATTTTTCTATCCGGTCGGGTTACCTTCCTTTGAAATGGTCTTGGCTTTTTGTTCTTGCAGGCGCCCATGGAGCATCCAGTAAATTGCGGTCTGTGCCCGCACGGCCGTTTCTTCGGGCCCGCATTGCCGGTAGGGATTGGATAGAGAGGCGTTGATAAAGCGCGCTTTCACGTTATCGGCGAGTTGCAGATCGATAATCTCGCGGAACTCCTGGAATATTCGTGGATCGTAAATGGGAAAGACCACTTCGATCCGCTTATCTAGATTGCGGGTCATCCAGTCAGCCGAGGCGATGTACATTTTTTCCTTTCCCTTGTTGCCGAAAATATACACGCGGGCGTGCTCCAAAAATCGATCGATAATGCTGATGACCTGAATGTTTTCACTCATACCGGCTACGCCGGGTACCAACCGGCAGATGCCGCGCACGATCAGCTGGATATCGACACCCGCTCCGCTGGCCTCGTAAAGCAAATTAATCAGCCCGGTATCTTCCAGGCTGTTCATTTTCAGGATGAGGTAGGCCTTCTTGCCGGCGCGGGCGTTTTTTATTTCTTTTCGGACTAGATGTTCAAAACGCTCGCGGGTTGTGAAGGGCGAAACAAAGAGATGCTCGGATTTGGGACGATCGATCTTTTTTTCCAGATGGGAAAAAATCTGGGCTACACCTTCGGTCAGGCGTAAATCGGAAGTAAGTAAGGCGTGGTCGCAATAGATGCGGGCGGTCTTCTCGTTAAAATTACCGGTACCTAGGTAAGCGATATGCTGGAGGTCTGTCCTACGCTGTATACCAATAAGTAACAGTTTCGTATGCACTTTAATTCCGGGGTTGCTGTAAAGCACCTTGGCGCCGGCTTGCTCGAGCCGTTCGCCCCAATAGAGGTTGCTCTCTTCGTCGAAACGTGCTTTTGCTTCAATAAAGACAACCACTTCTTTGCCTTTGGCCAGAGCTTCCAGCAAGGAGGTAACAACTGCCGATTTCGAGGCTACCCGGTACAGGGTGATCTTGATGTAAATCACCGCAACATTATTGGCGGCCTCGTGGATGAGCCGCGGTACGTAGCCGTAGCGTTGGTAGGGGAAATGCAGAATCCGGTCCTGCTCCAAGATGCTGTCGATCAGGGAAGTTGCGTCTTCTAGGTGGGGATGGGGCAGGGGAGGCAAGGCTTCGTCTTGCAGGCGCCCGTCGGGATAGGGATTGGGCAGCTGATGCAGATCGTTCAGATTGTGGTAGCGACCGCCCGGGAAGAGGTCGTTCTTGCGCAGGCGGAATATCTGTTTCAGCCGTTTGACCATTTCGATGGGCATCTCGCTGTCATATAGAAAACGCGTCGGAAGACCGATGGTGCGCTCTTTCAGGCTGCGCCGGATCTTTTCTAACAGGTCGCCCGAAAATTCATCCTCTATATACAGTTCGGCATCGCGCGATAGCTTGATCGCATAAACCGCTTCGATGGGTTCGCCGAGCAGTTCGGGCAATTTGTAGCGTAGAATATCGTCGATCCAGGTGTAGTGAAACTCGCCACCTGGCGACGGCAGCTTTAAAAAACGGTCGTGTTCATGGCTGGGTATTTCCAGGAGAGCAAGGCGAGCGCCGTCGAGTTCAGCCACCAAGTAAAGGCCTTGGTTTTGCAGAAAAGGCGGCTGGTCGACCGGTTCTTCTACAATGCGTGCCACGATCAGTGGACGGATTTTTTCTTCGAAATACTGGTTGAGGTAGCGTTTTTGGTCGGCGGAATATTGCTCCTTATGGATGAGGTGAATGTGGTGTGATTTCAGTCCAGGCAAGATTTGCGACCGGAAAATAATGCCGAATTCAACTTGTTGGTGGTGCACCGTCTTGCGAATGGCCTTCAGCTCTTTCTTAGGACTGATCTCGGCGTAGATATCTTCTTTTTTGCGCAGTGCCTTGAAACTGCGCAGGTAGGAGACGCGTACCCGGTAAAATTCATCCAGGTTCGAACTGTAGATTGCAAGGAATTTAATGCGCTCGTAAAGGGGTACGTTTTTGTCGGTCGCTTCCTGCAGTACGCGGTGGTTGAATGCCAGCCAACTGATGTCGCGGGTATGATAGAAATATGGATCCATAAAGCAGGTATTCAGATCGATCGCAAAAGTGGGGACCTGGCGGATAGCAAGGCCATGCCGGACCTTTTAACTAACGAAGGTAGCCTTTTAATGTAAAGCCAGCATTAAAAGTATTCTGCTCAGGCAACCGAAAGGGCGGATTGAAACTCCTGGCCGACCAGCCGGAGCACTTCTTTTTTCAGCATTT
The DNA here is from genome assembly GCA_964530825.1 of uncultured Saprospiraceae bacterium. Taxonomy (GTDB): domain Bacteria; phylum Bacteroidota; class Bacteroidia; order Chitinophagales; family Saprospiraceae; genus CAZHCA01. Next base: position 65,773 of record CAZHCA010000022.1, on the reverse strand, counting down.
CCCGGACCATCTGGAAGCATTGCCGGATCTCTTCGGGAGGGCCAGTGCACGCGGCTGGATTCTGGATACCGGGAAAGTGAATATGCCGTCGGTATACAAGGTCGGCGGGCAAGAGCTGCCGGGCGTTTTCACAGACCGTGATCAGGAGGTCCCAGGGCTCTTCGTCTAGCTCATGGATCGATTTAGAAGTGTGGTGAGCGAGGTCGATGTTATCTTCCTCCATTACGGCAATAGCCTGGGGATGAACCTTGCCGGAGGTGAGGCCGGCACTTTCAAAAATGGCTTGACCGTTGGCATAGAATTGGAAGTAAGCTTGGGCCATTTGGCTTCGAGCGGTGTTTTGGGAGCATAAAATAAGTACGCGTTGCATCGAATAACGCCTTGGTAAGGTTAACTTAACTTTGAGTTAATTAAATTAGGGGAAAAATATGGGTCACGCCAGTGCTGCCATGTATTTTTTTCTTTTTCATGTTTAAGCCGCAATTTTTTTATCCTTTCATTGGTTAAAAACCGGGCACATGACATCAAATTTTCGTGGGCCGTAGAATACGTTTTCACTAACCAGCCGAAAAGAAAGAGTCAGCCCCATAAAGTAATACCAGTCTCTGCCTTCGCCGCCACGTACGTAAGTGACATCAGTATTTTCCTGCCCAGGGTCCAGGGTTGGCCGGCTAACGTAGGCTGCAGTGGGGCCGTTGCCATCAAAAATGGTCTGGTAGTTGACCGGCATGCTGCCCACATCATCCAGGTAATCGGTGAAGAGATAGCGCCCCACCAGTTCCCCGCCGATCATCCAGCGTTCATTGAGCAACAGTTTGACGCCCGCTCCAAGTTGTAAATTGTACTGAACGCGGTCGTAGGGGGCGGGATATCCCTCCAGGCCCTGGGCTTCTGTACCTAGCGGCTGCGTATCGATCCATTCTCCATCGCGGTTGAACTGCGGGTTAAAGTAAAAAACGCCTCCGCCGGCTGCCAAGTAGGGCATAAATACAGCGCTGGATGTCCGGTAACCAAAGTTGCCTAAATTAATTTCGCCCAGGGCGTAAAGCTCAAATATATCGCTGCGGAAGTTCAAACCGCGGACTTGATCCAGGCCGTAGTTGGCATCATCGCCCGAAACTCGTGCATACAAAAAACCAGTCCGTACGCTCAAAAAACGGTTGAAGTTAAAACGGGCAAAGGGGCCGCCGCTGGGGTATAGGTCATTGACGTAAATTCCGAACTCCCTCGGTACGAGGTCACCACTGTAAAAGGTAGTGCCCAGCGCCACGCCTAAATCGATATCTTGTGCAGAAGAAAAGGGATACGTCAAAGAAAAACAAAGGATAAGCGTGTACAGCTTTTTCATAAAAACAACTTTCAGCTCTTGGGATAAAGTCAGTAGACCAAATTCATTTGGTCAGGGGCGGATGAATTCGCAAGATAATCGAACCTTAAAAAATGGGTTATTTAGAATATGAAAAAAACACATGCAGACTTGGGGCTGGGAATACTCAATTCTTCAAACTTGACAGATTACGAAAATATTTCAGGCCTCCGTCAATTTTTTTAACCTTTAACACCGAAGCCCGGGCTACCCCAAACAACTATTTCCGCTTTGGGCTTATTTTCATAAGTTGGAAACTCAAATGCGTTGCGACCGCTTGCTGGTTCGGCGCACAAACCCTGGCCTCGAGAAAAGGGGGAGTACCGTCCTTTTCTTCGATTGTCAAAATTTAGAAGAGCTATGAGTATGCGTCGGTCGAAGCGCTCCCTTGCCGAAAATGGGGAAGAAAAGCCAAAAATCAGCCGGGAGCGCTTAAAGAATGCGCTAAAAATATTTCAATACGTCCTACCTTACCGGTGGGCGTTTATAGTGGGTATGATCTTACTGTCGCTTGGCAGCTTGCTCTTCCTGGGTATCATGTGGCTACCCGGCGAAATGGTCAACATCATGTCGGGCGAGTCCGCCTACGATGCAACCGTCAACCAGGTATTTCTGCTCATCATTAGCCTCCTGCTGGTACAAGGGATTTTGTCTTACCTGCGGGTGCGCATTTTTGCTTATGTGTCGGAAAAAAGTATGGCGAACTTGCGTCAGGATTTATACAGTAAAATGATTTCTTTGGGCATTCCCTTTCTCGAAGAACGCCGGGTTGGGGAACTGACCAGTCGCATGACCACCGACGTGGCCCAGGTGCAGGGAATTGTGTCGGTAACCTTAGCCGAGTTTTTACGCCAGCTTATTGTACTGGTGGGTGGCATTGCCCTCATCATCGGTATGATGCCGCGTCTGACTATGATCATGCTGCTGACCTTTCCGGTTGTGATCGTTATTGCCATGATTTTTGGCCGTTACATCCGTAGGCTGTCTCGTGAACGGCAGGACCAATTGGCCAAGACCAACGTGGTGGTGGAAGAAACTATGCAAAACATCCAGACCGTCAAGGCCTACACCAACGAGTGGTTTGAGGTACAGCGTTACCTGACTAATCTGAAGGAAGCAGTGCGCATTTCGCTGAAGGCTGCCCACTTTCGCGGACTATTCGCCTCCTTTGTTATCCTGGCTATATTTGGATCTCTTTTTTTCATTCTGTGGCAGGCGGTATTGTTAGTCCAGACGGGCAACCTGGCAACCGGCGACCTGATTAATTTTCTGGTGTATACCGGTATCATTGGCGGCTCCATTGCGAGCATCGGCGGGTTTTATACCGAAATTGTCAGTGCCGTTGGTGCTACCGAACGCATCTTTGCCATCCTGGGTGAATCTTCGGAGCTGCCGCTCGAGCAACGCCAACCTTCCGCCACCCGTTACCGGGGCGATATCGCACTGCGCGATGTTCATTTTGCCTATCCTACCCGTAAAGATGTACCTGTGCTCAAGGGTATCGATATGGAAATTACCAGCGGACAAAAAGTAGCGTTGGTCGGGGCCAGCGGGGCCGGTAAGTCGACCATCATGCAATTACTGTTGCAGTTCTACCGGGTCGACGAAGGCGATATTCTGGTGGACGGGCAATCGATTTACGACAATGACCTTTACGAATACCGTCAGAATATCGCCATTGTTCCACAGGAAGTGTTGCTGTTCGGTGGTACCATCGGAGAAAATATCCGCTACGGCCAGCCAGGTGCTACCGACCAGGAAGTGCAGGAGGCCGCAGAGAAAGCCAATGCCTGGGACTTCATTTCCTCTTTTCCTGAGGGGCTGGATACGGTGGTCGGCGAACGGGGCGTCAAGCTTTCGGGCGGTCAGCGTCAGCGGGTCGCCATCGCACGCGCTATTCTAAAAGACCCTGCGATCTTACTGCTCGACGAAGCTACCTCCTCACTGGATGCCGAATCGGAGCGATTGGTGCAGGAAGCACTAAATGTACTAATGGTCGGGCGAACTTCGATCATCATTGCTCACCGGCTGAGTACCATACGTGACGTAGATCAGATCTACGTCTTGGAGCAGGGCCAAATTGTAGAGCAGGGTACGCACGAGGAGCTATCAGCCGTCGAAGACGGAGCTTATAACGCTCTGGCTAAACTGCAATTTGAATCGGTCTCATGAGCGAGGTACCAATCGTGCGGCAGCACTCCCTAGCTTCTTATAATACTTTCGGCATTGATGTGCAGGCACGTCGGCTGGCTCATATCCGAGACGAATCTACACTCCGACGGCTGTTACCAATCGATCCCGAAAATACCTTTGTGCTGGGTGGAGGCAGCAATCTGCTACTCACGCAGGACATTGATAAATTGGTGCTGCTTAACCAAATACCAGGGATTACCCTTATCGAGCATAGCGGATCATCCGTTTTGATTAAGGCAGGCGGCGGTGTTTCTTGGCATGCACTCACCAAGTGGGCAGTTAATCAGGGATATGGCGGCATCGAAAACCTGTCCCTTATCCCAGGTACGGTAGGGGCAGCACCGATCCAGAATATTGGCGCGTATGGCGTAGAGCTCCGCGAGGTCTTCGACCGTTTGGAGGCCTATGACCTGGCTACGGGCCGGCACAGCTGGTTTACCGGGGCTGATTGTCACTTCGGCTACCGGGATAGCGTTTTTAAAAATGAACTCAAAGGTAAGCTGATTATCACCCAGGTCTATCTGCGGCTGCACCGCAACCCATGGAGGGTGTGTACCGAATATGGCGCCATACGCGACACCCTAGGCGGATGGGCTGTACAGCAGCCTACGATCCGTGATGTAGCCCGAGCAGTCATTCATATTCGGCGGCAGAAGCTGCCCGACCCGGCGGAACTGGGTAATTCGGGAAGCTTTTTCAAAAACCCAGTAGTTGACGCCACTACCTGCGAGCGCTTGCGCGCTGATTTTCCCAACCTGGTTTACTATGCGCTGCCTGGGGGAATGTACAAAATCCCTGCCGGCTGGCTCATTGAGCAGTGCGGCTGGAAAGGCAAAAGGGTGGGCCAAACCGGCTGTTATGAAAAACAGGCGCTGGTACTGGTCAATTATGGCGGCGCTAGCGGAAGGGAAGTTTACGCACATGCCCAGCGGGTGATGGATTCAGTGCAGGAGCGGTTTGGGATTATACTGAAACCGGAGGTAAATATCATTTGACTTCCCTGGCATCATGAGCGTCCGCAGGTGGCAAGTCTTCCGTTTTGAATTACTCCTTTGCTGTTATTTGCAAAAGGGAAAAGAAGTGTGGGATGCAGACCTGCGGGGCTTACTACTCCTTGGCGTCCTTGCGGTCGTAACGCTTGACCCGGTTCCGGCTCATGAGCGGCACGTAGCGGTAGGGGCGTTCTTGCAGGTCGCTGGCGAGGGAATCGATGGCGTGGGATAAATCCTCCAGGTTGTTGTAGAGCTGTTCGTCCTGTAGTAGCTTACCGAGGGTACCATCGCCCGATTTAGCCATATCCACCACATCGGCGACGCCCGCAATGGCGCGGTCGGCCTCGTCCAGGGTCGATTTCAAATTGGTAATAGTCGTTTCCACCTCCTGCAGGGTCCGCTTCAGTTCCACTTCGGTCAACTGTTCGCTGAACTGGCTGGTATTGCTGATCAAGCGACCGATGTCTGCATTGCTGGCCTCGAGGTTGTCGGTAATACCCCGCAGGTTACTGATGGTGCCCTGGATATCACTCGATGAGCCGGCGATCAGTCCGTTGAGTCGGGCCGAACTGGCGTCGAGGTTGGCCATGGTCGATTCGAGGTCGCGTAAGCTGTTGGCGATGGCATTATCGGAGTCTTCGCTGAGAAAGCGCCTGGTGAGGGTGTCGGTAACCTCTTTCAAGGCTTGCCGTACGGCTACCAGGTAATTTCCCAGGTCCTCTTCGGGGAAGAAGGTACCTAGCATGCCGAGCAGTCGCCCTTCGATATAATCCCCGCTTTTGGCACAGTTGGCATCGGTACAGGGGGCATCGTATTCAATTTCTACCAATTTGCCACCCATGAAGCCATCGGCTTTGATGATGGCCACAGCGTCTTTGGGAATACGGGTATTGCTTTTCAAGTCGAAGGTGACGACCACTTCATCTTTGATTCGGTCGAGCTGGATATCAGACACGAAACCTACCTGTACGCCATTGATATTAACCGGCGTAGATAAGCGCATTCCATCCACACTATTGTATTTAGCGTAATAGACATTGGTATTTACGAGGACATTTTTTCCGCGGATAAATTTGTAGCCTCCGTAGGTGAGGGCAATGGCGACGATGGCAAGTAGTGCCACTCGAACTTCTCTAGACATATCATTTGGTTTGTGCGCTCCAAATGTAAAAAAATACTTTGGTAGAACGCGGTTAGGGGGGATTAGGTTGTCCTACCTACAGTCCGAGCAGTGATTTGGCCTCCTTTAAAGAGATGCGTCCGCCATTGTAATAGGCCACGAGGAAGGCGTCGGTGAATCCCATTTGCTGCAATTCTTCCCTAGCCGACTGGGCATGTTGCAAGGAGGCGAAATTGCGTGCCAGGTACTTGTACAAATTATTTTCCTGTACAACTTCTACCAGGTAAGGGATATCGTGCCATTTTCCATTTTGGGTGTCCTGGGGTTCTTGTGCGGCCGCGAGCTGTACACAAAATTCGATTTGTACTGCGGGTTCGGGGAGCACCGATTTTGGCGTAGTGGACGGGGGTACAGCCGATTCGTAAGGATTGAAGGAGCCGGCCTGGGTGTTGGGTTGTTGTTCTTTCTGGACGGTTTTGTTGACCACCGGTACCGCCGACGGCGTAGCGGGTACGGCAACGGCCGGGGATGCCGCCGCTTGTTGTTGGGGCGCTACTTTTCCGGGTTGAAAGGCGGCCGAGGATACTTCTTGTAAATAGTCAGTAAAGGCTTGCAGCATGGCTTCGGCGACGACCCGCTGCCCGTCGGCAGACATGAGAAAAGCCTCTTCGCGCCGGTTGCTGAGAAAGCCGGTTTCGACCAGCACGCTGGGCATGGTTGTTTCTTTGAGGACTACGAATCCGGCTTGCTTTACTCCGCGGCTCTTGCGGTTGGCGTGGTCGGCAAATTTGTTCTCAACAGCCTCGGCAAAAAGGATGCTTTGCTCGAGAAAGGCATTTTGGAACATGCTCAGCATGATGTGGCCCTCGGGCGAGTTGGGGTCGTAGTCGTAGTTTTGCTCGTAGTTGTCTTCCAGCAAAATAGCCGAGTTTTCTCGTTTGGCTACATTTAAGTTGTGTTCGGCGGTGTGTAAGCCCATGACATAGGTCTCCGTACCGCGGGTGGCACTTGAGCCGGGCATGAAATTACAATGAATAGAGACAAAGAGGTCGGCATTGTTGCGATTGGCGATGGCGGCCCGTTCGTAAAGCGGGATGAACACGTCATGATCGCGGGTAAGGATGACTTGCAAGTGGGGGTAGGCAGTGCGCAGGAAGTCGGCGAATTTTAGCCCGATGGCCAGGGCTAAATGTTTCTCGCGCGAATGTCCCCCCAGGCACCCCGGATCGTGCCCACCATGACCCGGATCGATCACGACAGTTTTTATCGCGTATTCATGGGCGGGTTTTTCCGCAGGATTGATAACTTTGGCCGACTCCGTGGTATCGGTGGTAGGCGCTAAGCTGCTTGCCCGGGCCGGCAGGACTAATATCCAGGCGGCCAGCACGACCGTAAAAGATATGTTAAAAGCAGAGGCAATTAGCGGCGTCTCGGAGGAAAAGGACGTTTGCAATAGGGATCGCGGCATCATGGAGTTGAATAAATTATTTGCTTATTACCCTTCTGAGGAGCGATTATTTCTAGATTTTCCCACAATTTAAGGCATTTCATCCATTGGGTACAAGAAGGCGATACATAATTTTCATCATTCTGCTTGCAGGTTATCAACTTTTTGCTCAATCCACCGATACCACCGTACTGGCAAACCCCGCTGATGCTCCCGGTGCGGATTCTCTAGGTACCGATTCACTGGCTTTTTTTACCGATACTACCCGGCGGAATTTACAGCAGATTCGCCTGTCTTCTGATAGCCTCGACGCACCCGTACAATACGATGCTCGCGACTCCATGATCATCGATAATATCAAAAAAGAGATCTACCTCTTCGGCGATGCTATCGTCACCTACACCAATATGTCCCTCTCGGCCGACTTTATTGTGCTCAACTGGGAAGAAAGCATTGCTACGGCCGAAGGCCTGCCCGACAGCACCGGCCGGCTGGCAGGGCTGCCTACCTTTAAAGACGGCGACCAGGAATTCCAAATGGGTAAGATGCGCTACAATTTCGAAACCGAGCGCGGTATCATCTACGATGTAGTCAGTCAGCAACAAGATGTAATTGTGCGGGGTAACAAAACCAAGTACGTGGGCGGTGACACGAAGAGCCGGGCCGAAGACGTCATCTATAGCCAAGACGCGATCTTTACCACCTGCACGGCCGACCATCCGCACTTCGGCATTCGCAGCAATAAGCAGAAAGTAGTCCCCAACAAGGTAGTGGTGGTGGGCCCTTCGCAAATGGAAATTATGGATGTCCCCACGCCTATCTGGCTGCCGTTCGGGTTTTTTCCGATTTCCAGCGGGCGTTCGACCGGTTTGCTCTTCCCGCGCGATTTTGAGTATTCCAATCAGCTTGGCTTCGGATTGCGCGATGTGGGCTGGTTTTTTCCTATTGGCGAGACGTTCAACCTGGCATTGACCAGTGATATTTACCTGAAGGGATCCTGGGGAATCAGAGCCTCGGCTCGCTACCGCCAGCGTTATCGTTACAATGGCAACTTTCGTATCGGCTTTAATTCCCAGCGGCGCGAGCTACCTGACGCCACCTTTACCAACGTCGAATCTTTTTCGCTCAACTGGAGTCACCGCCAGGATGCCACTGCCCACCCCACCAATACTTTTGGGGGCTCGATCAACCTGCAGACCAACAACTACCAGAGCATCGTCAATAACGATGCCAATAACGTGTTCGAGAACCAGCTGAACTCGAACATGACTTTTACGAAAAACTGGCTGAATAGACCCTTCAATTTTACCGCCGCTTTCAATCACAGCCAAAACACCCGGACGCGCAACGTGACGATTAATTTTCCCAATCTGCGTTTTGTGACTTCCTCTATCAATCCTTTCGAGCGTGAGGTCAGCAGCGGCGGTCGGCGCTGGTACGAAGAAATTGTGATGCAGTACTCGGCCGAAGCGCGTAACCGCATTCAGGTGCCCGATACCGCCCTGTTCACCAATCAAGCCCTGGAGAGCGCCGAATTCGGGGTGAACCAACGAATGAGTTTGAATACCTCCTTCAAATTATTGCGCTACCTCAACGTGGTGCCCAGTGTCAATTACGAGGAGACCTGGAATTGGCGCTCCCTGGATTATGCTTTCGACGACACGCCGACCATCGAAACTGATACCATCTTCAATCCCGAAGACTCTACCGACTTTCAGATCGTCATGGATACCACTGATTTCGGACAGGTGCTGACCGACACCCTTTGGGGTTTTCGGGCCTTCCGGCAATATTCGGCCAGCGTAGGGGTGAATACCCAAATCTTCGGTACGCTGCGTTTTCGCGGCAATGGCCTGATCCGTGGCCTGCGCCATATCATCAAGCCGAGTTTATCTTTTGTATTCGCTCCGAACTATCTCAACTCCGGCCTGGACTACTTCGACCAATTGCCTACCGATTCGCGTTTCCCGGAGCAAACCCAGACTTTCCCAACCTTTGGGTTGGGGATCTTCGGTGGCCCGCCCCAATCGGGACGACAGATGGCGATCAGTTACGGGTTTAATAATATTTTCGAGGCTAAGGTGCGGTCGCGGCGCGAACGAGATAAAGAGGGCGAACGCAAGATCAAACTCTTCGACAACTTACGGGTGAACGGCAATTATAACTTCGCAGCCGATTCGTTGCGGTGGAGTCCGGTAACAGTGATCGGGACGGCGCGTTTTTTTGAGGGTATCACCATCCTCAACCTAAATGCCGCTTTCGACCCTTACATCGAAAATGCCCAGGGTCGGCGAATCAATACGACTGTTCTTGAAGATAGAGGGCGGCTTGTTCGGCTGGATCGTGCCCAGGCGCGATTCACCACCAACATTACGATCAGTAAGCTGCGGAAACTCTTTACGGGCGAGCAGCAGCGCGTGGTGACCGACCTAGAGGAAGAGGCCAAAACCCGCGAGCGCGAACGTCGGGAGCGCCGCCAACAGGAAGATAACTTGCAAAGCTTCTACGATCTATTCCAAAACTTCCGGATCGCACACAATATCGTGTTCAACTGGCAGGCGCTGAGCGGCGGCCCCATTGAATACGAGTTGCAAACCCATACCGTCGACTTTCGTGGTAGCATTCAGCTCACCAAAAACTGGGGGATCAATGTGGGAAACTTCGGCTACGATTTTCGTAACAAACGGATATCCTATCCTTCTGTAGGCTTTTATCGCGATCTCCACTGCTGGGAGCTCACTTTCGACTGGTTTCCCCAACGAAATACTTACAACTTCAATATCCGGGTGAAACCGGGCAGCTTCGACTTTATCAAAATACCCTATCAGCGAAATAATGTGGACGGGACGGCGACCTTTTAGGCCCGGTCGCCAGTTTTGGATACGCAAAAAAACAGCTGCCCTTGCGATAAGGGCAGCTGCGGAATCTGCACTAAGTTGCTTAAATAACTACTGCTCTAATGCTTAATTACTTTTTTGTATAGGATGTAGTCGCCAACATGGAGACGTACGATGTAGATGCCTGCCGGTATTGAACGGAGGTCGATTCGGTTCTCGCCGCGGGTCTGTAGGCCAATGGGGGCGCCACTAAGGTCGAGCATCTCCATCTGGTGTACCGGTAGCCCCAGGTTGTTGCTGACGCGCAGTAGGTTGCTGACCGGGTTGGGGTAGAGAATAGTTGATTCTTCCACCAATTCCTTGTCGGCATCCTCCGGCTCTTCGGCAGGGGCGCGGCCTACCTTCAGCGGGATCATGTCGCGGGCTGTATTCATGGCCGAGGCACTGCTGATTTGGACCTCTTCGTGATTAAATCCGACAATATCGTCGATAATGCCGCGCATATAAGCCACCGGTCCGTAGCCACTCACGTTGTTCTGGTCGGTGCGCGAGAGGCCAATCTCGATACGCCCCTCTGCCGGAAAGACCTTGTCGATAGTGATTAGGTTTACGCCCTGGGCGCCCAGCCAGCTCGTAGGATAATGGATCTCTAAATCAGTGGCGCTGATGAGCTCAGGGTCGAACTCGATAGTAAAAGCCAGTCCGTAGACATCGACCAGCGGGTTGTCGGGTTCGGCGATATAGATCGGTATTTCAAACTCAGCACCCGGCGGTAATTCACCCTGTTCTGGGAGGTTGAGGTAAACGGTCGGGTTGAACTCGGCAGCCTCCGGTACCGCCACGTCGACGGCTAGGCCGTTATTTTCTCCGTAATTGCGTTGCAGAACCGCTACGTCACCCTCGTTGATGCGGCCGTCGCCATTGGCGTCGGCATGCTTGTAGTTGAGACCGTCGGCAAAGAAGTCGGGCCAGTTGGCGGCAGGGATGCCGGCCCACACACCGGAGCGATCGTTGCGTCCCGGCCCCTCACTGCCAAAAGCAATGCCAATATTGATCAAATCAAAATGGTTGGCCTGGTTGTCGAGGTTGGCATCGCCCGGCCATACTTCCTCTCCACCGCAAAGGGAGGGCATGAGGATAAGGCGGGTGATGCAACGCTCGATGTTGGGATTATAGACAATTACGGTATAACGTCCACTACCATCCTGGGGCAGCGGTCCAATTTCGGTCTCCCTGGTTTGTAACAGGAAGGTGTCGTTGGTTTCTTGGACGATGGCGTGGAGCGGCAGGCCGCTCACCGGGCCTTCAATTTTTAGAATGGCCGTAAAGTGGTCATCTTCGCAGACACCTGCTTCAAAATGAGCATTCAATGGCTCGCAAGGCGTGGTGCAACTCGGCAAAGTTACCTGGAAAGTTTTACAGCATTCTTCCACATTGCCACGCACACCTCCTTCTGGGTTGTCTAAGTCATCATCGCCATCACCATCGCCGTCGTCGTCGTCCTCATCGCCGTCGTCGTCGTCCTCATCGCCGTCGTCGTCCTCATCGCCGTCGTCGTCGTCCTCATCGCCGTCGTCGTCGTCCTCATCGCCGTCGTCGTCCTCATCGCCGTCGTCGTCGTCATCGCCGCCGTCGTCGTCGTCATCGCCGTCGTCGTCGTCGTCCTCATCGCCGCCGTCGTCGTCCTCATCGTCGAAAAGACAGATTCGGAAAGGAACAGTGGCGTTGCGATCGGTCGTAAAGGTGATGTGCACTGGTAGTTCGTACAAGCTATAGGTGCCCAGGTAAGCGTCGCCCTGGAAGAGGTTAAAGAATCGATCATCGGCATCATCGGCATCAAAATCCACCAGCAATTCATAGCCTCCATCGTTCAGGCATTCGGTTGCTTTCAAGGTGAAGTCATCTAGGATGCAGTAGTCGTCATAATCGCAATCGGGTGCTTTCAGAAAACGGTGACCGAAGCAGGTGGGATCTTCCATATCTACCACCAGCAGGTCGACGCCACGTCGGTCATCGCCGAAAAACGGGCCGATTTTCAACCGGTTTTGACCATATTGATATGGCCCGAACATGCGTCCGTTGGCAAAGATGAGGTAGCCGAGTCCGGCACGTTCATCTGCCCCCAGCCCCACTTCTACGTAAAAGCGCTCTTGATCATTGCAATCGGTGGTTTCAGCCCAAAGGTCTTCGAAAGCGCAACTTGGCTTTTTGCAATCCGGTGCTTCGATGATCTTGCGTGCAACGCAGTTGAGGGATTGGTTATCCTGCGCGGCGATGATGTACTGCCGGTTGGCATTGCGGAGGGGCAGGGGACCAATTTTTATGGGAAGGTCCTCATAGCTATAAGATGCGGCCCACTCGCCAGCCACCATAAGCCGGAAGCTATCGGAAACATTGGCATGGCTGAAATTCAAGAGTAAGCTGAAGCTATCCCCTTCGCAGTCTATAATCTCGGTTTTTAGGGCGCCGATGTGGCAATCGCCGGAATTGCAGTCGAGCTTCACTTCCAGCCGGCGGCAGCAATTGCCGGGTGCGTCGGCGGTACAGATCTCGAATACCTCTACGGCAGCATTGGCAGCGGATTCGAAATCGAGCCGGATAGGCAATTCTCCGGCTTGAATTTCTTTGCGTATATCATTGAAGCTGATCACCAGGTAAGTCTCCGGGCGAAATACTTCGGCATCGAGGGTAACCGAATACCTTCCTTCACCATGGCATTCCAGATTACTGGCTTTTACCTGGCCGATCGGGCAGTTGATACCATTGCAATCAGGCAGATGAACGGACACCTTCTGATCACAGTTTTCGTAGTCGCGCAAAACCACCCCTACTGAAACATCGAGCGCGCTGGTATTCACCGGCACCTGTTCCAGCAATAGCGGAAAATCCTTAATGGGAAAGAGGCCGTAACGCTCGCCTTCAATTAGTATTTCGACCGGGGTTTCCGGGTTCACCTCCTGATCATCTTTGATCGCTAGGTCAAGGGAGAAGTCATAGGAGCCGTTGTCGTAGCAGTTTTTGGCTTCGGCTTCCAGGGCTACGAGCGGGCAATCGCCCAACGATCCACAATTCAGGGTAAGTTCAGCTTTCTGGCAGCAATCCTCACTGTCGTTTTCGCTGCACAAGAAAAACGTTATCTGATCCCCGGGATCGTCAGAATAAAAATCGAATACATATGGTAGTTCACCTGCCTGGAAGGTCTCGCGGAAGCCATTTTCCGATTCGATTACCAACTGAGCCGCGGAGTCATAGACGGGCGCTTCAAGGAGTACAAAATACTTGATCTCGTCGTCGTCACCTTCTGCACAATCGGTAAGGGTAAACCTGGCCGGCCCGATGGGGCAAGCAAGCGGGCAGGTAGCCGGTTTCCTCAACTGGTTTTTCCCCTCGCAATCCTCACCAGCCAGGTTGACCCCAACCTCGATGGTGGCAGCTTCGGTCTGGATGGGATAGCTTTCGATGAGCAATGGGAATTCATACAAAAAGAATACGCCGTAATTTTGCCCATCGATCCACACTTCAAACTGGGCCTCCGGGATGAGGATAATTTTGGGGTTAATGACGGGTGCAATTTTCAGATCGTACAGGCTGCCTTCGTAACAATTGGTGATGCTTGCCTCCACGCCCACGACTGCACAAGTATCAGTGCAGTTCTCGGGCTTATCGATCAGGGCAGTGACCGAGCAGGTGTCATTACCGGCCACGCTGAGACCTACCTCGAAAAAGAGCGCATCAGTCAGAATGGGTACTTTTTCTAAAGAAACCGGGAATTGGTCGACTTTAAAGGTGCCTTTTTCCACCCCGTCGATCCACACTTTTAATTCGGTACCGGGATCGATATTGATGCCGTAGTCAAAGGATGCCCCGACTTGAATATCATAGCTGCCGTCGTCATAACATCTTTTTATTGTTGCGCCCACACTGTTGAGAAAGCAGGTGCTCGGATCGCAGTTGGGCCGGTACGATTGTTTTTCGAGGCGGCACAGGGTATCTCTTTCCAGATAAACAGCGACCGGGAAAGTTAAGGCTTCGGTAAACACTGGTGCGTTTTCCACGGTGTAGGGCAACCGGTTGATGGAGATGGGTCCGTATGCCGTACCGTCGACCTCCACTAAGAACCGGGTATCCGAACCGGCCAGGTCGTCATTCAGGTCGAAGTCTACCTTGATGTTGTACTTCCCGCCGGGGAGACATTCAAATGCCTTAACCTCTAGGTTGTCAATGGGGCAGGTGTCTTCACATACGCGGAAGAAGGCTTCGCGGGCAGCACAGCAGGTCTCCACGCCGTTATTTAAACCACAAACTTCTACCTTCAGCGCTTCATTGGTGGACAAGAATCGGTCCGGAAGATCGACCTCCAGGGGCAGGTCTTTCTGTGAAAAGTCGAAGAAAGGCTCGCCCTGGAGGGATAGAATAAATTTGGGATTATCACTTGTTGTAGCAGGCTGATAGTCGAAGTCGACATAGAGTTCCAGTTTGTCGTCGTCATCGTCCTCGCAATTGGTATAATAGGCTTCCAGGTTCTCTATCTTACAGGTTGTGGAATTGCAATCGCGAAAGTCGAAGAAGCCCTCGAGACAGCAGGGAAAGTTAAGCGGGCGGTTTTGGGCACATACCTCAAAGCGAAGGGCATCGGCAGCGCTGAGCAAATCCTGGGGTAGGGTAAGGGTGAGGGGCAGGTCCTTATTTTCAAATTCCAAGATGCCAGCATTATTGATGACGAGTTGCCAGTTGGGGTTATCGGCGGCATTGGTCGACAGGTAATCGAAGTCGAGGTATACGTCAATGGAATCGTCTTTGCAGATGGAGTAATGGGCTTTAATGTTTTCGACATAACAACCTGCGTTGCACGGAAAGGTGTCCAGCACGACTCGCTGGCCACAATTGGGATTTTCCAGGTCATAGACCCAGAAGGTGTAGTTTCCGGCCGCATTCACCTCTAGAGGTCCTACGCGGGGCGCCTCGTCGTAGGATAGCGTATCAACTACTACTCCATTCACCTGCACACCATAGCCAGCATTGCCGGGGTTGTCAAACTCGAATGCTAATTGGGCATAGAAAACATCATCGGGGGTACAGGGCTCCGGTTTTACTTCGAGGTTTCGGATCGAACAGGTATTGGGATCGGCGGTAGTGGCACAAAGATTGTCCAGGCCAAACTCCTGACCTCCGATGGTCAGGCTGCTGATGTTGCCGGTAACGCAAAGCGTGCCGGCCGATACAAAGCCCGAATTGCTGGAATCGGCGATGCGGAGGTCGATATCGAGATCGGGGAAAAGGGTCGCGAAATCGAGGTCTTTCAGGGTTTGGGCGGGAAACGGCCCGATGCCGTTGATGGCAATGTTTTCTTCGCCGCCCCCATCCCAAAAATCAAAACACACTGTACGGATATCGGCCGGGGCCTGGGAAAAGTCAAATCGAACGTTGATATTGCTGATAAAGGCGAAAGCGCCCTTACCAAAAGGAATGTTTAGATTGATGGAATCGGCATGGTAGCCGACGACGTTCCAGAAGCCGGTATTTCCATTGGTATACAAGAAGTTATCGAGAAAAACATTAATGCCGTTTTCGAAAAAAACGAAGTCGCCAGGCTCGTAATCCGACTCCGCTCCGATGGCCGAGTCATATTCGAACTGCTCGAAATCCAGGCATAGCTCCTGTGCCCGGCTCCACTGCCAGGCCAGTAGCAAAAGGAAGGTCAGAAGGGTGTTGGTACGTAGCATTTTGTTCATGGTCATATCGGTTTAAGAGATCATGCTTTAGCTCTCGATACAAAAGTGTTCTTTTCTCATCGCTAGGGAAAATACTTTTTGGGCCCTCTTTTGGCCCTTTTTAGAGAGATATTTTATAATTTTAATTCTTTACTATTGATAATCATCATTTTATGATTTCTATGTCGTTACGTTTTTTGGTAAACCTAGCATGAAACTTTTACGGTATTTTCAGCAATTATCTCAGCGCGACGCCCGACTATTCCAGGAATTTGTCGACTCCCCCTACCACAACAAGCACCGGGGTGTTCGCAAATTGGTTGGTGTGTTGGTACATACAGCGCCACATTTTCCCGACCGGTCCGGACTAGCAGGGCGGCTTTTTCCCAGCGATGCCGATGCAGAAAAGCGTTTGGCGCCCGTCCTGACCTATACCTTTAATCTGTTAGAGAAATTTTTAGTGCAGCAGCAATTGGAACTGGAAGACCACCAAGCCGATCTATTATTGTTGCGGCAGCTACGGGCGCGCGAGTGGTCGGACTTGTATGAAAAAAAACTACGGCAGCTTCTGGAAAGGGGGAGCGATCAATACGATAACACTTACTACCGCAGGCGGGCGGATCTTTTGGGCGAAGCAGCTATTTACTTTGACCAGACCGAGCGTTGGCAAGAGGATCGCACCCTACAAGATAAACAAACGCAACTCGACCATTATTTTATTGCCGAAAAACTAAAAGATGCCTGTGAGTTGCGCATCCGGCAACGGATCCTCTCGGTCGACTACCGGCCGCAATTTCTGCAAGCCATTCTGCGGGAAGTCGACAACCACCCCGGTCGCTACGCTGCCGTGCCGCCGGTCCTGGTCTACTACCGCACCTACCGCATGCTCGATACCGGGTCGGAGGAAGAATATCAGCGGGCTTTCGGTACCCTGCGAGCGCACGAACAGGCATTCGGTGCAGTTGAGCGCAAGACGCTATACAATTATTTCCAAAACTTCTGTATCGACCAGATCAACCGGGGGCAGGTAGCTTTTTACCAGGAAATTTTCCAGTTGTACCAGCGCCAGCTCGACCAGGAACTTCTTATCGAAGACGGCCTGTTGAGCGAATGGCACTACAAAAATATCGTCACCACCGGATTGCGCCTCGAAGCTTTCGAATGGGTGCACAACTTCCTGTACGAATACCGCGACCGGCTGGACCCCCGCGAACGCGAAAATGCCTTTTCTTTTAACCTGGCCGCCTACTATTACGCCACTGGCCGCTACGACGATGTACTGGCTCTGCTCACCCGCATCGAGTATACCGACCTTCGCTATAACCTGGGTAGCAAGGAGTTGCTGCTGCGTACCTATTACGCCCTAGAAGAATACGACGCCCTGGCTTCCCTGGTCGAGTCCTTCCGGATCTATCTGCTTCGCAATAAACTGATGGCCGATGTACGCCGTAAGGGGTACTATAATTTATTCAAGTTTACACGCCGGGCGGCGGGCATTCGCGACCGGCTGGACTATACATCGGCCGAAAAAAATCGCAAGGACATCGAGCGCCTGCGGCGGGCCATTGGGCAGACGTCCAACATATTCAACCAGAGCTGGTTGCTGCGCACCGTCGACGAACTGGCCGAAAAGGTAGACGTGTAAGTCCAACCATTTGAGATGCCAATTGTACACGGAGTAAACTTCTTTATGGAAAAAGGGAAGCTCTATTATTTCTTCGACGTTCTTTGCGGCTGGTGCTATGGGTTCAGTCCGGTGATCGAGCAAGCAGAAAAAGACTACGGTGATCGCCTCGACTTTTTTCCCATTTCCGGTGGCATGGTTATAGGTGAACGCGAGGGGCCCATCGGCGAGGTGGCGGGCTACATTAAGCAAGCCTACAAAGATGTGGAACGCGCTACGGGCGTTCAGTTCGGCCAGGGCTTCCTGAAAAATATCCTGGAGCCGGGCAAGGCGATGTTCAGTTCCATTCCCCCCGCCCTGGCCATGGCAGCTTTTAAGGCACAAAAGCCCGATCAGGCACTTTCCTTTGCGGCTACCTTGCAAAAGGCGGTCTACTACGACGGGATGGAGCCTGCTAACTTTCCTGCCTATGCCGCCTATTTCGAGCAATACGGTCTCGACGGTCAAGAACAGGTACAACAAATGCAGGCCGAAAGCACCCAGGAAGATGCCATTCAGGAGTTCCGGATGACCCAGGAGATCGGGGTGTCCGGTTTCCCAACGGTGATCATGGAAAACAACGGACAGTTTTTCCTTTTAGCGCGAGGGTTTGCCCCCTATGAGCAGTTCCAGGCTGCGATTGAGAAGGGAATGAAGTAGGGTGTGGGTGTGGAGTGTGGGTACGCTTTAATTTGATACCTGACCCTATTCATTAATTTCTATGCCAGAGGTTTCAACATTTCACACCTGTTCAAAAACAAGTCTTCCCAAGTTTTTCTATGCAGTGAATTCTTTATCTAGTGCTTTGGTAGCCGGCAGTTTGCAGGTCAATTGAAAACCATACAGCGGCTCGCTTTCCTGGCGCGTGCTGATTTTCAGCTCTTTGCGGATGGCCCTGCTCACGTAGTAGCTAATATTGATGTTATTGAACCGCTTCCTGAGGTCAAAAGCCTTGGGATTCGATCCGGGCAGAAAGGCGATTAGCCATAGCTTTGGTGTTGGGTTTGGCTAACAAGCTAAAAAGAGAACGGATGAATTAAATGGCAAGGTAAGTTAATATGCGGAATGGTTCTTTTTCAGGGAAATGTAGTGTCTGGAGTGGCTTTAGTTCCCAGCGCTAATCGGCCGGGAGGTTATTCTAAAATATTGTACTATCCCGTCTACCCTATCATTTCGACTCTGCTCTATAATTTGTTACAGGTGCTTATAAACAATAAGGTAAAATTGGTGAAGAGCGAGGTGTGCACGGGGTATAGGAAGGTGCATTAGTTGCCAGTCCTGCTTTTCTCCTGACCTTTCTATCAGGTAGCGTTTGCTGCTTTCACCTCGGCCAAGTACTTATTCAGCCGCTCCATCGGCCGGGTGATGGCGATTCTTCCCGAGCGTACGAACTCGTAGATGCCGATGGGGGCCAGGGCCTCGTACAAAGCACTTATTTCTTCCTCATGGCCCGTCTTTTCGATCACGGTGAACTCCCGTTCGATCTCCAGGATGCGGGCGTTGTGGCGGCGTACCAGTTGTTCGACCTGACTGCTGTTGGTGAACACATGGGTGGGCACCTTGTACAAGGCCAGCTCTTGGTGCACAATCTCCCCGGCCTCGTAGTAGAAGGCTTTGAGCACATCGACCTGTTTCTCGAGCTGGGCGACCAGCTTTTCGACCATGGGTGCCTTGACCCGCACCACGATGGTAAAACGGTGAATACCGGGCAGACTTGACTGAGAGGTAGTGAGGCTCTCGATGTTGATGTGGCGGCGCGAGAAAACGGACACCACCCGCGCAAGCAGGCCGGACTGGTTTTCGGTGAAGACGATGAGGGTATATTGAGTCATATGCAGGGCATATTTTACTGCAGGCCGATGGTGAGAAACTCAACGGTTCAACTGCGATCTGTTCAGCACTATTTCGCCCACCCCGGCACCCGCAGGCACCATAGGGAAGGTATTATCTTCTTTTTCGACCCGCACATGTAGTAGGTATGGCCCGTTGTGAGCCAGCATCTCGCCCACCGCGTGGCCTAAGTCTTCGGGGCGGTCGATGCGGCGGCCGGGCACGCCAAATCCTTCGGCAATTTTCAGGAAGTCGGGATTTTGCAGGGCCACGGAAGAATAGCGTTTCTCAAAAAACAGCTGTTGCCACTGGCGTACCATGCCCAAGTATTCGTTGTCGAGCAACAGGATCTTGACGGGTACTTGCCACTGAGCCAGCATGCCGAGCTCCTGGATGGTCATTTGGAAACCGCCGTCGCCGATGAAAGCCACGGTGGTCTTTTCGGGGTTTGCCAGTTGGGCTCCGAAAGCGGCAGGTAACCCGAAGCCCATGGTGCCGGCCCCGCCCGAGGAAACCCACTGGTTGGTACTGCGGTATTGGTAGTAGCGGGCGGCAATCATCTGGTGTTGCCCCACGTCGGTTGCTACGATGGCCTGCCCCTGAGTCTGGTTCGAAACCTCGCGGACCACCATACCCATGCGGATTTCACCCCGCTCCGAGGGACTCAGGTCGCGTCGGATGACCTGCTCGTACTCGATAGCGTCGCAAGCACGGAATTCAGCTAGCCATTCGGGATAAGCCTTGGGTTGCACCAGGGGCAGGAGGGCTTCCAGCGCCTCTTTCGCATCGGCCAGCACAGGCACCTCGGCCGGTACGTTTTTGTTGATTTCGGAGGGGTCAATCTCGATATGGATCACGCGGGCCTGGCGGGCGTACTTGCTCAAGTTGCCGGTCACGCGGTCGTCAAAGCGCATACCAATGGCCAGCAAGACGTCACATTCGTTCTGTTTGACATTGGCGCCATAGTTGCCGTGCATACCCAGCATGCCTACGTAGAGTGGATGGTCTGTCGGAATAGTCGAAAGGCCATTTAGGGTGGCTGCGACCGGGATACCGGTTTTTTCTACAAAGTCCCGAAATACCGGCTGGCCGCCTGCGATTTGGATGCCGTGGCCGGCCAGGATCATGGGCCGCTCGGCCCGGTTGATCAGGGCGGCTGCCTCGTGCAGGCGATCGGGGTTGAGCGCGGGCCTGGGTCGGTAGGAACGAATCTGGGGCTGGCCGGGATAGTGGAAGGTCATTTGCTCTACTTGAGCGTTTTTCGTAACATCGATTACGACCGGTCCCGGGCGGCCCGAGTTGGCAACGTAGAAGGCCTTGGCGAACACTTCTGGGATCTCCTCTGCCCTAGTGATTTGGTAGTTCCACTTGGTCACCGGCAGAGTGCAGTTAACCACATCGGTTTCCTGGAAGGCGTCGGTGCCGAGTAATTTGTAAAACACCTGCCCGGTGATGCACACCAGGGGCGTCGAATCGAGCAAGGCGTCAGAGAGACCGGTCATCAGGTTGGTAGCACCGGGGCCCGAAGTAGCCAGACATACGCCCGTCTGGCGGGTGGTGCGGGCAAAACCCTGTGCCGCGTGAATGGCCCCCTGCTCGTGGCGCGGCAGGATGTGGCGAATGCGGTCCTCGTACCCCACCAAGGCGTCATATACTGGCATGATGGCGCCGCCGGGGTAGCCGAATACCGTTTTTACGCCCTCAGCCAGCAGGCACTTCAGGATGGCTTCTGCCCCGCTGATGGTGGCGGGCACCGCCATGGGCAGGGGCGGATCAATGGTTGTAGGTCGCTTTTGCATAGGATGGTTCGCTTTTTAATCGGTAATACAGCCCTGGCTGGCCGACTGTACGGTCCGGGCGTATTTTTTTAAAATCCCGTGGGTGGCTTTGATTGGCGGTGCCGTCCAGGCTGCCTGCCGTTCGCTCCATTCTTCCGGCCTGAGGTCGACCGCTATGCGCTTGTTCCGGGCATCGATAGTGATCATGTCGCCGTCTTGTAGCAAGGCAATGGCGCCGCCGGTCTGAGCTTCGGGCGTAATGTGTCCCACTACGAAGCCATGGGTGCCGCCAGAAAAGCGGCCGTCGGTGATTAGGGCGACATCGCCGCCTAGACCGGCGCCCATGAGGGCCGAGGTGGGCTTGAGCATTTCGGGCATGCCAGGGCCGCCCTTGGGTCCGCAGTATCGGATCACTACTACGTCGCCCGCTTGAATCTGCCGGCTGGCGATGGCGGCATTGGCAGCCTCTTCGTTGTCGAATACGCGGGCTGGTCCCTGGAAATAGTCGCCCTCTTTGCCGGTAATCTTGGCTACGGCCCCCTCCTCAGCCAGGTTGCCGAAAAGGATCTGGATGTGGCCGGTCGCTTTGATCGGCTGGTCGACCGGACGGATAACATCCTGCCCGGGCGTCAAAGGGGCTACCTCCCGCAGGTTTTCAGCCACAGTTTTTCCGGTCACAGTAAGGCAGTCGCCGTGCAGCAGATCGTGCTCCAGCAGGAGCTTCATTACGGCAGGCACACCGCCGGCGCGGTAGAGGTCCTCCATGACATAGCGGCCGCTGGGTTTGAGGTCGGCCAGAAAAGGGGTACGGTCGCTCAGGCGCTGGAAGTCGGTTAGCTCCAGCTCGACTTCCGCGCTGCGGGCAATGGCTAGTAGGTGCAGTACAGCATTTGTCGAGCCCCCCAGGGCAATGACTACCCGGATGGCATTTTCGAAAGCCGGTCGCGTGAGGATGTCGCGCGGTTTGATGTCTTTTTCCAGCAAATGCAAAAGTGCCGTCCCCACCCGGGCGCATTCCTCGGTCTTTTGCTTGCTATCGGCCGGGATAGAGGAATTATAAGGCAGGCTCAGGCCCATAGCTTCAATGGCCGAGGCCATGGTGTTGGCGGTGTACATGCCCCCGCAAGAGCCGGGACCCGGGCAGGCGTTGCGGATAATCCCGCGGAAGTCGGCCTCGGGTATGGCTCCGGCGAGGCGCTGGCCATAAGCTTCGAAGGCCGAGACAATATCCAGTTTTTTATCCGCATAGCAGCCCGGTTTAATGGTGCCGCCGTAGACGACAATGGCCGGCCGGTTCAGGCGGGCCAGGGCCATCATGGCGCCGGGCATATTTTTGTCGCAACCAACCACGGCAGCCAGCCCGTCATACCACTGGGCGGCCGCGACCGTCTCGATCGAGTCGGCAATGATATCGCGCGAGGGTAGGGAGTAGCGCATGCCCGTAGTACCCATCGACATGCCGTCGCTCACCCCAATGGTGTGAAAGATGAGGCCCAACAGGCCGCTGTCCTGCACCCCAACCTTGATATGTCCGGCCAGGTCGTTGAGGTGCATATTGCAAGGATTGCCTTCCCAGCCCGTACTGGCAATGCCAATCTGGGCTTTATCGAAATCTTCATCCTCTAGTCCTATGGCGTAAAACATCGCCTGGGCAGCAGGACGAGCGTCGTCTTGGGTAATTTCCCGACTGTAGCGGTTGAGCATGATAGGTGAATTTTTTGCTAAAACGGGCATGCCCGATATGGAATGAAATGTATTGGTATAGCTGGAATATCCCAATCTGGAAATGGCGGGAAGTACGGAGGGCGAGAAACAAGTCCAGGTGAAAGATATGCTGAAAATCAGCAGATTAAATCAAGTTGAATTCCGGTGACTACTAGCGCTTGCTCCGCTTTTTGGGTGGAGTCGACAGTGGCGGAGCGCCCCGGACCACCCTTAATCATCAAACCGGAATCCAAACCGGATGCCTCCGTAGAACTGGTTGAGGTGGCTTTCTTCCGATTCAAGGATAAAGTTGTCGAGTTCGTCGCCCTCGATGGCGGGAAAACGTCCCTTCCAGGTGAGGCTAGGGTAGTAGCGAAAACCCACCAGGGGCGTGATGGTGAGCAGGTCGGATACGCCCAGGTCTATTCCGACACCCAGGCCGATGCTGATAGTGGGCGAACCGGTCACGGTGCTTTTGTCGGGGAGGTTCGGCATGGTGTCTTCGAAGACAGGAAGCGAAATGCCGGGTGATACTTGTAGGAAAAAGCCTTTTTCGAAGGTGGCGCCCGATTTGCTGAAGGTTGGACACTCACAGTCGCCCCGGAAATCAAGTATGTAGATGTTGGTGTTGAGAAAGAGGCTGTAGAGCGAGTTCGTCAGCTCAATACTTCCGGGGATCTGAGCGGTGCTGCGGAAGGCGTTGAGTTCGGGTAGCAGCTCGACCCGGTAATTGGGTAGGCGAAACCAGTAGTCGATACCGACAGCGAAGCCGGCGCCCAGCAGTTCAGTACGCTCGCCGTTGTTGGTATTGACTAGGTCCCAGTCGGGCGCCGTGGCCGTCCGGTACGAGCCATTGATGCCGAACTGAGCTTGGGTGAAGACTGGTGCAGCGAAGAGCGCAAGGGTCAGGAGGATTGCTTTGAGCATATTCGTCAGTTTAGTTTACCAAAGCGGGCACGGGGTTTGACGGAATCAAACCAGAGGTATAACGTGTTGGGACAAAAAATAATATTAATTACCGGCGCGATTTTCATAGCCAGCATCTTTCCGGCAAAAGCCATAATTTTGCGCATTCGACCGAACCAACCGTATTATGAAGACGAAAACATTAAGGCGCGATAAAGTCAATGTAGTGACCCTGGGTTGCTCCAAGAACCTGGTCGACAGTGAAAATATCATCACCCAACTGCAGGGCAACGATTTTGAAGTCACCCACGAGGCAGACGAGGATGACGCCAATGTGGTGATCGTAAATACCTGCGGATTTATTGACCTGGCCAAAGAAGAATCAATTAATACCATTCTGGAATACGCGGAGGTGAAAAAGTCGGGCGGCATCGATAAGCTCTTTGTGACCGGCTGCCTTTCCCAACGCTACAAAGAGGACCTGGAGCAGGAGATCCCCGAAGTCGATGCCTACTTCGGCACCCTGGAGTTGCCCGGGCTTTTGGCTAAGCTCCAGGCCGACTACAAGCACGAGCTGATCGGGGAGCGCCTAACGACCACTCCCCAGCACTACGCCTACCTAAAGATTGCCGAGGGGTGTAACCGCACCTGCAGCTTTTGCGCCATTCCGCTGATGCGGGGCGGCCACGTTTCACGCCCCGTCGAAGAATTGGTGAAAGAAGCTCAACACCTGGCACGGCTGGGTGTGAAGGAACTGATGCTGATTGCCCAGGAACTTACTTACTACGGTCTGGACCTCTATAAGGAACGCGCCCTGCCCCGCCTGTTGCACGCGCTGGCGGACGTGGAGGGCATCGAATGGATCCGCCTGCACTATGCCTACCCCAGCAAATTTCCGAGGGAGATCTTCGACGTAATGGCCGAGCGCCAGGAGATTTGCAATTACCTTGACATCCCATTGCAACATGCCAGCGATAGCGTGCTGAAGCGCATGCGGCGCCAGATCACCCAAGCCGAGACGCGCGACCTGCTGGCATATGCCCGCGAGCGGGTGCCCGGGATCGCCATCCGCACCACGATGCTGGTGGGTTTTCCCGGCGAGACGGAGGCGGAGTTTCAGGAGTTGTGCGACTTCGTACGCGATATGGATTTTGACCGGTTGGGTGTTTTTCAGTACTCCCATGAGGAGGGCACCCGCGCGCACGAAAGCACCGACGATGTACCGGAAGCCATCAAAGCTGAGCGGGCCAACTACATCATGGAAATCCAGCAGGACATTTCGTACGAAAAAAATAGGAGCCGCATCGGTCAACATCTTCGGGTGCTCTTCGACCGCAAGGAAGCCGAATACTTCATCGGCCGTACGGAGTTCGATTCGCCCGAGGTGGATAATGAGGTATGGGTGGCGGCCGAGCAGCAGTACGCCCGCATTGGCGATTTTGCGACGGTCGAGATTACCGATGCCACGGAGTACGATTTATACGGGAAAATTTTGGGCTAGTTGAGGAGTGTAGTGGCTCAGATCCAGGATATTCCTATGTTTTTTTCTTCAGCCAAATGCGATCCGTCACATTGCGATGGCGGTCTGAGATACTGAGCAGCATCTGTTTACGCTTATCGTCCCAACTCGCGAACAGGTAACTGATGATCACTTGCTCTGATTCTGCGTACAAATCGATACGAAGCGGAAACTTGCCGTAGTGGGCGTGGTACTGGATAGGCCCCTGGTCGATCAGGTTGGCAGTAAGCTCCACATCGTCGACCCAGAGCCGGTAAACGCCGGTTTCAGTAAACGCAATGCGCACTTGCCGTTGGCTGTTATTGGTGCCCTCCCAGTGGCCAGTGAGCCATTCGCCTTCGGGTTGGATAGGAGAAGCCGTTTGCAGAAACAGTAGCGTAAAAAGCCAGTAAGCTGCCATAGATCGTCAACACTAGTGAATGTAAACTTATTACCTTGAAAACGCCGGGAAATAGAGGGTATTGTTGCAATTACCCCTTTTCGGCAACAGTTTGGACAAAATTTGTGAAGCCATCCGGAGCAGGTTAAACATAAATGCCTGAAAATCTATTGTAGGGAGTAGTTATGGGTAAAGAAACAACTGCCAATCGTTCATTTATGGACCGGGCTGTCAGTCCGGTTTTTCAAGCCGTTATGACCTTAGGCGGTATCATTATCGTTTCCGTGATTGCCAAGCTCATCGGCTGGACAGGTCTGTTTGATATCAGCCAGCGTTTTCCCTGGCTTACAGCCGCCTCCTTCATGCTGTGTTTTTCCCTTTTCAATTCCGTTTTCTTACTATCCTCGAAAAATACGGGTCGTTATTGGGGAAGGTCGCTGTACAGTTTCATGGGTCTAGCGGTAACCGGCGGACTCGTAGCCTGGGGGATTAGCAGTTTATCCATTTTTGATGCCGGGTCGTACAGCTGGATTTATATTGTGTTATCGGTAGCCTATCTGGTTTTCCTTTCCATGATGACCTTTATGCGGAATATCGTAGAGTTTGCCGAACGGGAGGAATGGCACCATCCGCGCATGCGCCGCCGGAAAGGCAAAAAAGGTCCGTATGGTGACAATCGTAGTAAAGGGCCATCTTCCAATTCATCATAGTTGCTGCTGAAAGCGTTTGCTTAAAAAATAAAAAACTATCCAAATGAATATTAAGTTATTGCTGTTTGTTGGATTAACCGGCAGCCTTAGCCTCGCTTGTTCGCAGCCCAAATCGACCGAAAGTCAAGCCGCTACCGTTAATTTGAATTTCCACCCAGTATCGGTTTTGCGTCAGGGCGATACCATTGTGCCGGTAGAAAAATCGGAAGCGGAGTGGAAGGCCCTGCTGACCAATGAAGAATTTCGCGTTTTACGGAAAGCGGGAACGGAGCGCCCCTTCACCGGTGACCTCTGGAATAATAAAGAGGAAGGCACTTACGTATGTGCTGGTTGCGAACTACCCCTGTTCAGCTCCGAAACGAAATTCAAATCTGGTACGGGCTGGCCGAGTTTTTACCAACCCATCCGCGAGGGTTACATTATCGAAAAAGAAGATCGCAGCTACGGCATGGTACGCACCGAGGTTTTGTGCGCTCGCTGCGGAGGCCACCAGGGCCATGTTTTTGAAGACGGCCCCCAGCCCACCGGATTACGGTACTGCATCAATTCTGTTTCCATGGATTTCATTCCGATAGAGCAATAAACTGTTTAAGTAGACTTGGCCTTGCGTGCTTTTTTCTGTTCGTTATTGCTCTCATAGACGCAGTAGTTTTCGTATTTGACCGGGTCGATTTCGGCCCAGATATCTTTACCGATATTACACAGGGTAATAAGTTCCTGATAGAGCTTATTGCCCTGTTCTGTCCTGCGTTCAACAGCGATATCACGGTCAGCGACCCTGTCCTGCTGAACGTTGAGCGCCACCTCAAAGTCTTTGCAGGCATCGGTGATCCGTTTGATTACCTGCTCATTAACGCCTACATCCGCCAGGAAATCAATTTGCTGGCGAGCTACACGCGCCACCCGGCGCCCGCAGAAGAGGAGCTGGGCATCGGTCATGTCGCCTAACTTGGCAGTACCGAACTTCCGGTAACGGCCCGAGCGATTATTGTATTTCACGGCCACGCGCGTCATCAAGCTGCGGATGGCCGACTTCAGTTTTTCGGCAGCGGCATATTTCTTTTCGGTGGTAATCATCTGGTCGCCCAGCAACTCATCGTCGTCCGGCAGGGCCCGGAATTTTTCGCACAAGCGATGAAACCCCATCAATTTATCGCGGCTGTAGCCGTATTGCTCAAACTTCTCTAGATCCCGGTGCGCATAGCGGATGCGCTCCATGCATTGCACGTAAAGGTCGGCATCCGGAAAATTATATTGCCGGTGAACGGATTGTTTCTTCATTTCACCTTGATTTTGTGTGCGATACAAATATAATTGGTTTCGGGAAGAAACAAAATAGAGGTTGACCTTTTGTTCTTGTTTCTATACATTTTGACTTTTTACTCAGATAAAAAATCCTCGCCAAATAAAACTTACTTTATACAGATTAGAGCTAAATAAAAAACAAATGATTGCTAAGGAGGGCGTTTCGAAAATGAACCTAGCTTACCATAATTAGGCAGAGCAGAGCCTGATGAAGCTATAGGAACTATAAACCAATTTTTTCCTGATCAAAAACGGGGAGCAAGGAAACCATTCCTTACTCCCACATTGTCTAGTAATTTATCAATTTTATAGTTCTGTAGGCAGTTGCTGCTGGATGGCTCGATCGGCATTCAAGCCTAACAATCCTTGCGGATAGGTTTCATGAAATTCGTATATGGTGCGCTGCTCGCTACCATTCAAAAACTGCAGTTCTACCCAGGGAAACTCTCGGATGCTTCCTTGAGTGGAGGTCCGCCAGCCAGGGGTGAGCCCTCCGAAGTAGTCTATCTCTACTTCTACCCGTGCTTGGTATTGCCAATGGGCATCCAAAATGGAAAATGGTAGGAAAGTCAGATCGAAGAACAGCTTAAAGAATTTCGCCATGAGGGATTTAGCGCTGACCAAGCCGGTTTGGAATAGCAGGTTCAGCACACTACTCAAGTAGTCCAGTACGGCATCTCCTGCGTTTTGAGCGGCTTCAACTCCGGTCATAATGGTTTCGATAGTTGCCTCGGAGAGGCCCATGTAGCGAAGCAGTTCCTCGAGTAAATCAAACCGGTCGATAACGGCCTGGAAAATATCCAACAGTTGTTCAATACACTCGGCTTCGCCGAAGTCTTGATTGATGATACGCTCAATCTCGGCAGCGTACCATTGCTGGTAATAGGCCACTAAATGATTCAGGTGTGGAATGATTTGGTGGGTGCCTTCAAAAATGAGTTTGAAACCCGTTCCATTACCGAGGTCTGAAAATTGGGTATTGATCAGGGCACCGGCAGTGCCGTGGTTGGCCAAACGCAAACCACCATGTAAACCTTCGGCATTGAGGCTGGTACTATCCATGCCGATCATGTCGCCTCCTATCCAGTAGCTGATACTGCCGTAGACGATGTCTTTCACTTCCGTTTCCACAACTTTACCCTTTTGTTTGCGCACATTGAGTGTTGCCTGTAGCAGGGTACCGTTGGGGGCCGCATTTGTTTGATTTTCGATTTTGACTTTAGTATGGGCAAAGTGGTACATCATCTCCAGGAGAAGATTATTCATGGCCTGGGTCAATAGATAGCTCTGATTAATCATCGCATTCATGTGGTTATCATCTTCCAGTTGAATGCCAAACTCTACCCCTTTTACTTTGCCGGATATTTCGGGTATTTTCAAAACAAAAGGGATCAAGGTAAAGCCGTCGTTACTGCCTTCGGCTGTTGCCAGTTGGTAGAATTGATCCATCATTTCCCGGAAGGCAGCTTCCATACTGTTTGGGATAAAATTCTCGGCTATTTCCAGCAGGTTCAAGCTGGTGTACTGAGTGCTTCCCGGCAGGGCAACCCGAAAGCGCACAGCGCCGGCAAGTAAATTGGGGTCGGACAAGGCATCACCTCCCGTTTGAGGCTCGCTTCCGCCGGGTTGGCCGCCGGGTTGGCCGGGATTGATCGGTGTGCCGTTGCCGCCGGTATTATCACTGCCGCCCCCAATGCCATTCCCCGGGCGGCTGATGGGGATCCCGGCATTTTCCAGTTGCCCCTGTTCGATGGGCGTGAGCGGCCCATTTTGGTTCTCTTTGATGGTTTCCCCAATATTGTGGGCACCACCCTTTTCGGTCACATTAGACGGAGGCGCGGAATCGCTTAAGTCAAGTCCTTTGCCGGCCATGCCCATGACCGACTGCCCCATGGCGACGGCTGCTGCAAGGGCATCTTTGCCGGCTTCGCCTGCAAGGTTACCGGCTGCCTGGGCAGTGGTGCCCGCCAATTTGGCCAGCTCACCCAGGATGCTCATGAATTGATCTGTTTTGGACATGTCACGAAACATATTTCCGTTCTGAATGGCCTGGATCATGGCTGCTAGATTGGGTACGGGCAACTGTTGGGGCTGCATCTGCTCAATTGTACTATCCGGAATGTTTGGGTCCAGCCCATCTGCGACCGGTTGAGCGAATGATTGGTTGATATTGATCGCATCGATAGCAGGACTGTGATGCGGAATGGGAGAATCCTGCCAGTTGTAGAAGCGCCGCATATCGATGAATTCAGAGGCGTTGGACCGGCCCAAAATCGCTTCGCCGAAGACACCCGCTGTGGGCAAGAATACCGTTTCCTGCTTACCGCGTTGGCGCATTTCGGATTCCAGCTTACCCAGCTCGGCAAAATGCCGGCGAATGCTTTGCAGAATGCCCAAATTGTTGGCTGACGAGCGGGCTTTTCCTTGGGTAGCGTTCGCTTTCTTTTCCTCAGACGGTTGGTACAATTCGAATACCAGCAAGTTTTCGGTCATGGCCAGGGGTGCCGGGTTGACGAGCTGCACCAGCGGCATTTCCCAGTCTTTGGCAAGGACTTTGAGGTTTTGAACTACATCGATAAGTTGCTCTTTTTCAATATTATTGAGCAAAAACCGGGTGAATTCATAGCGATGCTGGTGGAAAAAATCTTCGATATCATCAATATCCTGCACCGGATTGATGTCTTCCAGTTGGGCGATATCTTCTCGGGTGGCCTGGGTGAAATTGATGAGATCGTCTTTCCCAATCCCGTTGTTTAAAGCCGCATAGTTATAGGAAGCTCCGAGCTCCCGCGAAAGCGTAACTCGGTTGCTTTGCTGGTCTGCTACGGTAATCTCGATCTTGATATCCAGGCTTAGGGTCCCTTGCGGATTTTCTAACTCATATTGATCGTCATTTACTTTTTCTTTCAATTTGCTCCGGTTACTAATGCCCGGATTCAGTTGTTCGAAATTTCCAGCATCAATCTGCCGTCGCAGTTCCTTTTTGAGATCGTTCTTAAAGGTGTCGCTTAACTCCAAATAGTAAGATCCCGCCAGGTCTATCTGTCGAACTTCTGCAGTTGAAAGGGACCGGGTGGTATTCGAGCTGCTTAGCACATTGTATTTAAGAATGTTGTTAGTCCCCCGGACCGCTAACCGCATGAAGTTATTGAGGTCGCGTTTGTTGATTACTATACGTACATCCGGATTGGCATCGACGACAACTTCAAATTTTTCGGAAAGCTGATATCCTCTGGTAATCTTGATCGCCTGGATGGAATGTTGACCATCGGGATCGAAGGCCTCTTGAAAAGGCGTAATGCTTTTCAGGACTTCCTTCATGCGTTTAAAACGCTGGGGGTATTGATTGCGAACTCGCCGCCCTAAAATCGTCCAATAGGCCTGGATGGTAGAAATGGAAAAGTGGAGCGGCTGGAAGGGCAGGAATAACAAAGGACGGATCGTATCGATTTGCGTAACGATATTGTACTTCTGCAGCACTTCGTAGTATTGCATGGTCAGGGCATGGGAGTGGTTGTAGTTGGTGATGTTGCGGGTCTCTGCGGTCTGGCTTCCTGACTGCTGGTCTTCGACAACGACTGTTGACATTAGGGAGCGAACGTTGGAGGCGTTTTGGACCGTGCTATCTGAAATGTTTTGGACCACCTCGGCCATCATCTCCCGGTCGCCAGTAGTGACAGATTGCAGGGTACCTTGCACCGAATTACTGCTAATAATGGTTGAACTCCCCAGTGAGCTACCTACGCCCAGAATGGCTCCTTTGATTGGGACTCCCAACGCAGCTCCAGCTCCGTAAGCAAGACCTGAGCCTGTATTTTTTGTACGGCTATCAACGGTGGTGTTACCCTCCAGGTGTTCGCTAGCGGTAGCGGTGACTACTTCGTTAAGGGCGCGGGTTTGTAGAAATTGGTTTTGAAAGATTTCCGTAGCATCGGTGTCCTCCGTACGGCTGCTCGTCTGGCGCTGATACCAATCAATAAACGCCAAGTTCCGGGACTCGCCGGGCGCCAGGGCGATACTGTGAATGATTTCTCCCAGATGGGTACCGTCATTGACCCATTTTTGGCGAATACCAGCAACATAACCCAGGTAGTACTGAAGGGGCTCGCGCGTAAAAAGGTGTACCAGCGCATGGGTATTGTCGTATCGTTTGATGACTGTTAAGCTTTGGGAGTCAAATTCCCGGATTTTTCCTTTAACGAAACTACTAAAACGAGCTGCCGTATAGGTACTACCGATGAGCTTAGGCATGAGATCTTCGGGCGCCGAGGGTAGTTCCTGAAAGGCCTCTTCAACGATTTCCTGGTGAAAATCCATGCGGGCTTTTCTGAAGAGCGGCCACTCACTCAATTGCTGGATGGTATGGATGTTAAACCCTTTCTTGAGGTGTTTAGCGGTTACTTCTCCGATAATTTTAAGTTGTACAATATCTAGGTTGGGAAGCACCACAGCAAGGTTAGGCTGAATAACCGCCTTGTTGAGGTAGGTGTCGAGTGGGATAGCATCAAGATTGTTATTCGCCCGGTAATTCATAAGGGATTCTGCATAACGTGCGGGCGTATATTCTGCTAAATCCCGAATAGAATAGATTTTTAACGCGGTCAGGGCGGCTTCCTGCTCAAGACTCAACGGAACGTGGAGCTGGCTTACCGGCTCTAGTGTCTGAAGTTTCATGTTTGGATTTTAGGTGTTATTATTAGAATAATTGCAAATATAATTTTTTTTGGCAATGAACTCCTTCTTTACTGTTTGACTGGGCTAAGGAGCTTTGATTGCTTCCAGCGCCTGCTTCAGGTCTGCCCATAACCACTCCGGATCTTCCAATCCCACAAAAAAGCGTACCAATTTGAATGTGATGGGGGTATCTTCCCTTCCGGGTACTTTGTAAAAGGCTGCCGAAGGCAAGACCAGCGACTCGTAGCCGCCCCAGGAGGCTGCCAATAGAAAGTTCTGGAGTCGATGAAAGAAGGCTTCGGCCTCAGAAAGCTCGTTTATCCGCAATAGAACGGAAAACAGTCCGCCGGCACCCTGCATTTGTCGTTGGGCCAGTTCATACTGCGGGAAAGTGTAATGAAAAGGATAAAGCACCTGCTCCACCTGAGGATGCTGGTGGAGCCGTTCGACCAACAGGCGGGCGCTTTGATCGGACCGCTCCAGGCGTAGGGGTAATGTCCGCAACCCGCGCAGAACCAAGGCGGCATCATGCGGGGAGAGCACGGCCCCAACGGCCATGTAAACCCGGCTAAAAAGATCTTCCAGGTACTTGCGCCGGCCACAGACAACGCCGGCCATCACATCGCTGTGGCCATTGAGGTATTTAGTGACCGCATGAACGGAATAATCGATACCATAGTCGATCGGTCGTTGGTACAGGGGGGTTGCGTAGCTATTATCGATGATGCTGATCAGATTGTGGTCTTTGGCCAGCTGGGCGCAGGCTACCAGATCCTGAAGCTCGAAGGTTAGCGAATTGGGACTCTCCAGGAAAAGCACTTTGGTGTTGGACTGGATTGCCTTTTCGATGATGCCGGTGTTAGTGGCGTCGATGAAAGTTGTGGTTACGCCGAAGCGCGCTAGAAGATCGGTAAGGAGGGCCTTGGTCCAGGAGTAGGGGGCAGCTACACATACCACGTGATCACCTGTTTCCAGGTGGTTGAGGAGGGGCGCTGCTACTGCGGCGCTTCCGCTGCCGAATACCAAGGCATCTTCGGCCCCTTCCAGGGCTGCTAGTTTTTTGCGGAGGATCGCCACCGTAGGGTTATTCCCGCGCGAATACACATGCTGGTCCATCTCCCTGGCCAGGGCAGCGCGAAACTCCTCGAGAGAGGGAAAAGCAAAATTACTGGATTGGATAATGGGCGGAGTCACAGCTTGGAAATACCGGTCCCGCTCCTCTCCATAGTGGAAAAGCAGTTCACTTAGATGCATAAGCGGTGTTTTCAGGGTTAAACGTAGATCTTACCAATGGCGTAGGTGACGGCCTGTCCACTGAGTTCGACCCGTTCGTCGAGCATGACACACTGCAGGTGCCCTCCCCGGCGTGATGCCTGGTAGGCCGTCAGCTGTGGTTTGCCCAAACGGTTTGCCCAGTAGGGCGTCAGTGTGGTATGTGCCGAGCCGGTTACCGGGTCTTCATCGACACCGTAGAGCGGATAAAAACAGCGGGAAATAAAGTCGGTTTTCCTGCCTGGAGCAGTGACGATCAGGCCACGGGCATCTAGGCGGCGGATGGCATCGAGGCTGGGTTTGAGGCGAATAAGTTGCTCGGGATCGTCCAGCACTACCAGTAGATCATCTTTCCCTTCGAAGGTTGCCTCTGGCTCGAACCCCAGTGCCTGGGGAATAGGGATAGGCGTACTGATGGGGATGGGTAAGTCGGCCGGAAAGTTCATGCTGTAATCCTGTCCGGAGTGTGCAACGGTGACGGTGCCGCTCAGCGTGTCGAAGGTGACCGTCGAGGCCTGATGTCCCAAGTGTTGATACAACACGTGTGCGGTTGCCAGGGTGGCGTGGCCGCACAGCCGCACCTCCCGGTTAGGGGTAAACCACCGCAAGTGATACCGGTCCTCCAAGGGAAGAAAAAAAGCCGTCTCCGATAGGTTGTTCTCCATGGCGATAGCCTGCAGGGTGTCTTCGGGAAGCCACTCAGTCAGTGGGATTACAGCAGCCGGGTTACCTTCAAAGACTTTTCCTGCAAAAGCATCGACTTGGTATTTTGTATATTCCATGGATGACCAGGTTGAGGCGGAGGTTGTGGTTCAGGTTTCGGGATGAGGGCAATATGTGAGGAGTTCTTTTGCAAGGAACGAACCTCTTAGCCCTCAACGATAACCATAAATTTATTCTTCTTGCCATTTTCTACCATCAGGTACTTGCCGTGTAACAACTGCTCAGGTCCTACAGTGGTTTCGTGGTCGGTGATTTTATTTTTATTCACTGCAATGGCATTGCTCCTGATGGCCCGGCGGGCATCACCTTTGGAGCTCACAATACGGGTGGATTCTGCCAGCAGATCGACGACATTAACCCCGCCGGCGAGCAAATCGCGTGGGACGAAAAAGCTGGGTATTTCTTCGGCTACGGTTGCCAATTCTCCTTCATCCAAGCCAAGAAGGGTGTCGGTACCGGCTTTGCGGTTGAAGAGGAGTTTGGAAACGTTGAGTACCGATTCGTACGCTACCCGGGAGTGAATGCGTACCGTTAATTCCTCTGCCAGCAGGCGTTTCCGCTCCTGCGGATTATCGGCCAGTTCCGCCTCGTGCGTTTCGATCTCTTCCCGGGAGCGCAAGGTGAAATAGCGCGTAAACCTGGGTACATCAGCATCATCAGCATTGATCCAGAATTGGTAGAACTTGTAAGGAGAGGTCAGATCGGGATCGAGCCAAATATTACCTTTTTCGGATTTCCCGAATTTCTTCCCGTCGGCCTTGGTCAGTAAGGGTGTGGTAACAGCGTAAGCCTTGCCACTCAGGTTGCGGCGGATGAATTCCGTGCCAGCCGTGATGTTACCCCACTGATCCGAGCCACCCATCTGGATGCGGCAGTTGTGTTTTTCAAATAATACCTGAAAGTCGTAACCTTGCAACAACTGGTAACTGAACTCGGTAAATGAGATTCCCGTCTCGATTCTTTTTTTTACCGACTCTTTCGACATCATGTAATTTACCGTTAGCGTCTTACCTACCTTTCGCAGGAAGTCCAATACATTCATATCGCGGTAAAAATCCAGGTTGTTGATCAGCAGGGCCGGGTTTTCGGCCGCTTCAAAGTCGAGCAGCTTGTGAAATTGTGCCGTCTGGCGTTCCAGATTGGCATCTAGCTCCTCGTAGCTTTTTAGCGAACGCTCGGTATCTTTAAATGAAGGGTCGCCGATCCGCCCTGTAGCGCCTCCCATCAAGACGATGGGCTGATGACCCGACCGCTGAAATAACTGGAGCAACATAATTTGTACATAATTACCGATTGTCAGGGAAGGAGCAGTAGGGTCGAAACCAATGTAACCTACGGTTTTCTCTTGGCGGA
The DNA here is from genome assembly GCA_964530825.1 of uncultured Saprospiraceae bacterium. Taxonomy (GTDB): domain Bacteria; phylum Bacteroidota; class Bacteroidia; order Chitinophagales; family Saprospiraceae; genus CAZHCA01. The sequence continues at coordinate 30,291 of CAZHCA010000022.1, read as the reverse complement.
GTAATTCGTCGGTTCCCGGGGTCATGTCATTGAGCATGCCCCGCCATCTAAGTTCTTCGATAAAATTCATGCGGCGGCGATTTTTTCGGCAAACAAATTTAGAATTTTTGCTGAAGAATCATCGTCCATACCATCCATCGGATTTACCCTGACCGGGGTATTGCATTCTTTCCCTAAATTCTTTATGATTACGGCATAAGATATTCCACGCTAACAGATTATAATCATGAATGCCCAAAACCTCTTCGTTGGTTCCCAATCCAGCCTGATCGTACTCGTTTTCCTGTTGATATTCCCAGCCTGGACCTCTTTTGGACGAGCGGATGACGAAGTTCCGTTCAGTGGTTTTTGTAAACCGCCGGCTGATGTCGTGCTGCGGTGTACCGATTACGAAGCGCGTATCAATTTTTACGATATTCAGGAACTGCAAAATACTTTTGGAAAAGCCAAAGTTGCGGCCGGCGTCGGCGGGGTATACATCGAAGAACGTCCCCCGCTGGTTGACATCAATCAGTGCGGCGTGGGTACGGTCCATCGCCGGTTTCAATCTTTCAAATGGGACGATCCGCACCAACCGGTAGAGGAGTGTTCCCAATTGATTACCATCAAAGATTTTCACCATTACCAGATTCGTTTTCCGGCCGATGCCGAAGCGGTGTGCAGCGCCCCAGAACCGGAGGGATTGGCCTATTACGAAATCGGTTGTGACCTACTGGCGGTCAACACTTCAGATCAACGCCTGCAGGGGACCGGCGAGGAGTGTTACAAAATTTTTCGCACGCACCAGGTTATCAATTGGTGTGAGTACGACGGCCATTATCCGGAGGAACCCTGGGATCTCTACCGCGACTTCGACGATAACGGTAAGCCCGGCGACAAACCCTTCTGGCTGATCCGTACCGCCGGCGCCGACCACCAGGGCGATAGCTACGGACAGCTCTTTATCGATGATGATCGCAACCTCGCTAACGGATTTTATACCGATGAGCCGCTCGACAAAGTTCAATCGCGCTTTTTCGATCTGCCCGACGTAACGGAACCCAGCCGGAAGTTTTACAACCGTGCCGCCCTGGGCTATTATTCTTATGTCCAAATCATAAAAGTCTACGACGATGAGAAGCCAGCGGTCGAATTTGGTGACCTAGCTCCTTTTTGTAGCTTCAGTAACGCAGTCGAAGATGGATGCCCGGGCGAGGTCGTCTATCCCTTTACTGTAACCGATTCCTGCTCGCCCAACGGTTCGGTATCCGTCGAATTGGATCCATTTTTAAGCGGGAACTTAGCGCCACTTGATGGAGCCCTGAGCGGCGAATGGCCAAATTTCCAGGTGCAGGGTACGTTTCCCCAGGGCAGCCACCGTTTCGTGGTTACTGCCCGCGATAACTGCGGCAACCTGATCAAGACTTCCATTCCTTTTTCTGTAGTTGATTGCAAAGGACCGGCGCCCATTTGTATCGAGGGGCTTTCGCTGCAGCTTATGCCCGATAGCTTGCACGCCGGCGTCGGCCTTGGCGAGGTTTCGGCCAGTGACTTTATCGCTTCGCCTGTTACCGACTGTAACGGGCAGGATGGCGTCACGGTGACTGATTTTTCCATTAATCTGGTACCAGACGTTGTGCCCGATCCGCAAGGACGGGACGTGGTCGATCGCGACCGTAAAAAACTGGTCTTTACCTGTGCCGACACTGGGCTGGTTTTTGTGGAAATTCACGCCTGGGATTCCCAAGGCAATCACGACTGGTGCGAGACGACAATCGACATCCAGGATAACCAGGGACTGGCCTGCACTGGCCAGGCGTCGCCCTTGGTGCATGGGCAAGTGGTTAATGCGTCCGGGCAGGGAATGGCCGACGTCAACATCCTGCTAACCGGCGACCGGAATGCGCAGACCGTAACGGATGCCGAGGGCAATTTCGAACTGCCCCATCTGCCGCCCGGCGGAGATTACCGCATTCGGGCGACTTACGAGGATGACGCGCTGCGGGGCGTCAGTAGTCTGGACATGCTGATTCTGTATCGGCATATCTTACAAATCGCGCCAATTGCAGATCCTTTTTTGTTGCTGGCAGCCGATGTGAATGCCGACGGAAAAACGTCGACTTTTGACTTGGTACAAATGCAAAAAACCATCCTGGGGTATACCGATACCTTCCCTGGCAATTCGGCCTGGCGGGTAGCTCCGGCCGACTTCAAAGCCCGCGATATCAGGCTCTTTTCCGATGATCTGCCCGTCGAAGTGGACCGATCCGACCGCATGCCCCATTTGCAACTGGTGGCCATTAAAGTGGGGGATTTGAGCGGCGATGCCATGGAGGCAGAACCGCGCAGCAGCCAGCCGTCTGCCTATTTAGAAACAGCCGATCGAATGCTGCGTGCGGGCGACCGGGTACGGCTACCAATCTATGGTAATGCAGGTCAATGGGTGGCTGCGCAGGGCCGGTTACGGATCGATCCGGACCAACTGCAAGTGTTGCGTGTTTTACCTGGGCAGCTTCTGGAAAAAAGCTGGAATGACGAATCCCTCGCAGCGGGTATCCTGCCCATGGCCTGGTACCGAGAACATGCGGCCCTATCCAGGGAAACTCCCTTGTTTCATCTCGACGTTGCTGTGCGACGAAACGGTCGTGCAGCAACGGCCTTACAACTGCAAGAGGCCACCGTTTGGCAGGAGGACCACCAGTCCCGTCCGCTCGAGTTCCGGACCACTCCCCATGTCTCCGGTGCGGTAAACTTAAAGGTACAGCCCAACCCGGTGCGTTCGGTACTGCGTCTGGAGTTCGAACTGCCCGAGGACAGGCGCGTACAAATTCGCTTGTCGGATCTGGAGGGCCGGGTCGTTCGGGCCACCGAGTGCCGACTGCCCGCTGGTCAGCATACCGAACAGTGGCCGGTAGACCAGTTACCTGCCGGCACTTATCAAATATCACTCATAATTGAAGGTGCTCCTGTGCATCAATTGGTGGTGAAACAATAATTTTGATCGATAAGCTGTACTTTTGGGAGACAGCTTATGAAAAATACCGAACTTTTCATTGCGCGTAAAGTAGCGCGCTCGGGCGAACAATCTTTCGCTCGCGTCATCATAAGAATTGCTATCGTGGCCATTGCGCTGAGCATGACCGTCATGATCAGCGCATCCGCTCTTATTGCGGGATTCAAAAATGAGATCAGCTCAAAAATTTTTGGCTTCTGGGGCCACATTCACATTACTGCCACCGGCATTTATTCCGACCTGTTGGACATGCAGCCGGTCAGTGTCGATCAGCTTTTTTATCCCCACTTGGATACCGTGAAGGCAGTCGAATATCCGGTTTGGGAAAATTGGTTTGGTCAGGAAGTAGAGCGCATGCGCTCCACTGAAGGCGGGGTCCGTCACGTGCAGGCTTTTGCGCTCTATCCAGGGATTATCAAGGCCGGCGACGAAATCGAAGGTATTATTCTGAAAGGCATCGGCCAGGACTTTGATTGGACCTTTATGGAGCAGTACCTGAAAAAAGGGCGTCGATTGGAGGTTGGCCAGGAAGAGCCTTCGGGCGAAATCCTGATCAGCCAGCAAACTGCCGACCGGCTGCGAGTAGATACCAGCGATTTCTTCATCGTTCACTTTGTAAAGGAAGGGGCGCAGCTGCGTCGCCGCTTTCAGATTGCCGGAATTTACAAAACCGGGCTGGAAGAATACGACAAAAAATTTGCGCTGGTCGATTTGCGCAAAATCCAACAACTGATGGGGTGGAGCGAAAATCAGGTAGGGGGGTTCGAGGTTTTTATTGAGGATATCGACGATCTGCAACCCATGGCCGAGTACATTTATTTCGAACGCCTGCCCCCAGACCTGTACGCAGAGACCATACGCGATAAATTGCCCGAAATATTTGAATGGCTCGAATTGCAGAATATCAACGAGGTGGTCATCCTGAGTCTAATGGTCATAGTAGCTATCATCAATATGGTGACAGCCTTACTCATTTTGATTTTGGAACGCACCAAAATGATCGGTATTTTGAAAGCGCTTGGCAGTTCCAACTGGAAGATCCGCAAGATTTTTCTATACTATGCCGGTTACATTATTGTGCTGGGGCTAGTGTGGGGCAACATCATTGGGATCGGGCTTTGTTTGATTCAAGAGTACTTTCAGCCCATTAAGCTGTCGGAGGAGAATTACTATCTATCGGTAGCGCCGATTGAGTTAAACATCTGGACCATTCTGCTCCTGAATCTCGGAACCTTGCTGATTACCCTATTGTTTTTATTGTTGCCATCCTATTTGGTAACCCGCATTAGTCCGGTCAAGGCTATTAGTTTTAAATAATGCGCACCGATACGCTGCGGTGGCTTGGGCGACAAGTTGCTGCTAAACTCACCCTTACCGTTTACCGGGCAAGTCAGGTTATTTGGCTGTTGCCCCGACGCTTGTTGCGCACGGCCATGCATTTCGGCTCGGGGGTGCGCAGCCTGGGAGGTGGTCGGCACAGTGCGGAGGGTGCGTTTTTCTGGTGGATAGAGGCGGCCCTTTACGTGCTAGACCTTTCGGGTGTAGTGGAGTTGTACGAAACGGTCGCCGACTGGGTTAAATTTAATACCAGAGGATTGACGGACCGCGAGCTAAAACTGGCGCGTTCTGTTTTTGGTGAACGTGTCAATTATCGGCGGGTGCGCCTCGACGAACGCGCCTGGCTAGGACCCCGGCAGGGGCGCTACTGCTACGTGAGTTTTTTCACTATTAATAGTTGGGGGCCTATGACGGACGCGATTCTCATTCACGAGCTGGTACACGTGTGGCAATACCAGCGGGTAGGCATAGCTTACATCCCCCGCGCCCTCCGGGCGCTGGTCTCGGAAGAGGGATATGATTACGGCGGTGCCGAAGCCCTGAGCCGTGGCCGGCTGACCGGCAAGCGGTTACTCGATTTCAACTACGAACAGCAAGCTGATATCATTACCGATTACTACCGCCTGCGAAACGGTCAACGGCCCGTCTGGAGCCGCAATAGCCGACCCGACTTAAACGATTATGCGCACTACGCCGAACAACTACAAAGTGCCAGCTGAAGCCTTGCTTTTTTGAAAATGCCGGCATAATCCTGGCGTCCCCCTTTTTTTCCTCCATTGTGGGGGCCGATAAGAAATCGTAATATTGTGCACGACCTCGGAACGACTCGGGTAAAGTGCAATTATGGTAAGGTACTATGCAAAATTTGACGGACGGTTAAAAGAATTGGAAGGCCCTATCCACGGTTGTTGGGTAAACGTAGCCCCTCCATTTAGCCAGGAAGAGTTGGAGGAAATTGCGCAGCGTTTTGATGTGCCGCTGGATTTTCTAACCGATTCCCTGGATATCGATGAGCGTTCGCGCTACGAGCGGGAAGAAGATGTACGGCTGATTTTGATCAACACGCCGATCCTCAATGAAGAGGAAGACGATAATGACGCTATTTACCTCACCATCCCGATCGGCATCATCCTGACCCCCGATAACGTCATCACGATCACCTCGACCGAAAACCCTGTGTTGCGCCGCTTTCTGGAAGATAAGGTGAAAAATTTCGACCCTGAAGACGAAACGCTCTTTATCCTGCATATCCTGGAGCAAAACGTGTATCGCTTTCTTACCTGCCTCAAAAAGCTCAACCTGAAGCGAAACCTGATCGAACAGGAATTATACCATGCCAGCCGCAACCGCGAACTGCAACAACTGCTGGCTATCGAAAAGAGCTACGTATATTTTCTCAACTCGCTCAATGCTAATGAACTGCTGAAGATGAAGATGAAACGGACCGATTTCCTCCACATCCGACAGGATGAGGAAAAGGCCGATCTCTTTGAAGATATTATCATCGATAACGGGCAGGCGCTGGAGATGGCGAATGTGTACAGTAATATCCTGAGTGGTACAATGGATACGTACGCTTCAATTATCAGCAATAATATGAACGTGACGATCCACCGGCTGACACTCATTACCATTTTCTTAACCGTGCCGACACTGGTGGCCAGTTTCTACGGCATGAACGTACCCCTTCCCTTCGAACAAAACCCCTATGCGATGTACTTCATCATTATTCTGGCCCTGCTACTTAGTTTGGCATTAGGATGGTACTTTCAGCGCAAGCGCCTGTTTTGAATTGGCTTATCGGCCACTTTTCCACAGATTTCACCGGTTATCCACAATGTGGAAAATTAATTAATTTTATAAGATTTTGAATTTCAATTACTTAGTTAAGTTGTTCACGAAATGTGGATAACTGACTTCCAAAGTATTCACAAATTATTTATTTTGGGGAGCAAATAAAGGAAAGAAACATATTTGCCAAACGGCATAGGAATTAAAAGATCGGTCTTACTGATCCCTTTCTTGTTAACTTACTGATACTTGTGGCGGGCAGCCTTGCTGTTCGCCATTTTTTGATTCTAAGGCGTACCATTTAAAGAGAAACCCCGTTTAACTTTAGTACTTACATATTGGTATTTAGCAAAAGTGTGATTCCATGAGAAACTACATCCTAGCTTTTCTCATTTGGGGGCCTCTGCTACTGGGGGCGCAGTCCAAATGGGAGGCCGGGGTCATTTTGGGGGGAATGAACTACCAGGGCGATTTAGTACCCGAAATATACCCGGTACCGGAAGAGACGAATCTTGCTTACGGCATTTTCAGCCGTTGGTATTTCAATCCCAATTTCTCTTTCCGGTTACAGGGGGTGCGCGGGCAACTCAGCGGCAATGACAGCAACTCCGATCTGACGGCCACCCAGGAGCGGCGTTACCGCTTCACCACCACCCTGCACGAGCTTAACGGGATGATCGAATGGGATCCCTTCGGCCACAAACGCCATCAGGAACCGTTTAAATTTACCAAAAAAGTTACGCCCTACGGCTTTATAGGGGGCGGCTTCATTCATCGTAACACGGATGTCGTATTCGGATCGTACAATCCCAGCCTACCCATTTCAGAGGACGAACTCGAGGAATTGATGACGAAGGTAGAGAACGAACGCCGAGCCGGGGAACCTTCTTTTAACCCCAGTACGACGATCGGCGGCGGACTGAAATTTGATTTTAGTCGCGCCTTTACCCTGGGGGTGCACCTGGCTGCAAACTACAATTTTACCGACTATCTCGATGGCGTCAGCTTGCTTGGAAATGCCGAGACCAATGATTGGTACTGGTTGGGGGCTGCCAGTGCTACCTTTCGCTTCGATGCCAAAGACAGCGATGGCGACGGCATTGTCGATAAAGAAGATGCTTGCCCGCGTTTCGTTGGTGCGGTCAGCGCCAAGGGGTGTCCCGATATGGACGGCGACGGGGTAGAGGATGCCGAAGACGTGTGCCCCAATATTGCCGGCGAGTACGTGTTCAACGGCTGTCCGGATACCGACGGTGATGACATCATGGACATCCTGGACCAGTGCCCTGAAATTTTCGGCTACGACGCGACTGAAGGGTGTCCCGACCGCGATTTTGATTGCGTTCGCGATAGCCTGGACGTATGTCCCGACCAAGCCGGGCTAGTCGAACTGGACGGTTGTCCGGACACCGACGGCGATACCTTTGCCGATCACCTGGACCCCTGTCCGACTGAAGCGGGACTGGTAGCCCAGGGAGGTTGTCCGCTTCCCGATACCGACTGTGACGGCATCCTGGACCGCGACGATTACTGCCCGGAGGTACCGGATACTGTCGGGTTCACTGGGTGCCCCGATACCGATGGCGATGGCCTAGCCGACCCTTTCGACCGCTGTCCGGACCTGAAAGGTACGGCAGCCATGCAGGGATGCCCCGAGATGGAGCCCGAAGAGAAAAAGGTTTTCCTTACGGCGCAGAAAGAAGTACAGTTTCGCACCGGTAGTAGCGACCTGACCGAAGAATCGGAGGCTATCCTAGACCAGTTGGCTTTAGTTTTGAAAAAATACCCGCAGTATTTTTTGAGCATTCGAGGGTATACCGACGACCAGGGCAAAGCTGAAAGCAACCAGAAGCTATCCGAACGCCGCGCAAAAGCTTGTTTCGACTACCTCGTCGATGCCGGCATTGCCAGCGGGCGGATGAATTTCGCCGGCCTGGGCGAAAGCAATCCCATTGGGGATAACAGTACGGCCGAAGGTCGCCGCCTGAACCGGCGGGTAGAATTTGATATCCAAATGGTTGACCACCAGGAGGAGCCGGCGGAAGAATAGCAGATTTTTCTTTGAAAAAAACTTTTAAGTGCGTTATTTTACAATGCGTGTCCAGAAAACCCCGTAAATTTTTGGTACCGGTATTAAAAAATCTTTTCGGGCATTACACAAGCGCTAAGCTTTTTCGACTACCCTGCCTGCTCTGATAGCTTAAATCCCTGCATATCCATCAGAAAACAATCAGCTGGCTATTTATAAAGCCTGCAGAAAGACCATTTTACTTGCTGCAAAACCGATGAGAATGAAACTATTGTATACGCTGATCGTGCTTACCGGAATACCCTTTTGCCTTTGGGCACAACTTGATACCTGGGCAGGCGGTATTTACGTTGGTAGCAGTCATTATATGGGAGACATGGTCAGTTCTTCAACGCCCAATTTAAGCCAAACGGGAATAGCGGTAGGCGTAGCCGGGCAAATCTACATCACCGAGCAGATCGGCATGCGCACCAATTTGACCTACGGCCAGCTCAAGGGGCGCGACGCGGATTACAGCGACCTAGAGGGCCGGAACTTCACTTTCAAAACCAACTACGTCGAACTCTCCAGCCTGGTTGAGTGGGAGCCTTTTGGTGGTAAGCGCTATTTCTCCGATGCCGATGGCAATAAGTTTATGGATAAACTGGTATCGCCTTATCTGTACGCTGGGGTCGGCTTGAGCTTTCTGAATTTAAATACCGATTATTCCGGTTATGAAGGGGAGTCTCTTTTACCGGGAATAATGGCCGACCGGAATGCGGGGTCTACCAAAACCTCCTTTATTTTACCGGTGGGGTTGGGGTTAAAAATTGACCTTGATTCAAAATTTACGATTGCGGTCGACGGTGGCGTTCGCTTTGCTTTTTCCGATTATCTCGACGGCGTCTCGGAATCGGGTAATCCCGACGCCAACGATGCCTATATTTTAGTCGGCGCAATGCTGTACTATCGTTTTACACAGTAAATGCCCATTGCGCAAGGAGATTTTTAACGGGCTTTCAAGAGAGCTTTTTGTGCAAAGGCCATCCGGCCTTTGCTTTTTTTACGTCCCATTTTTCAGCTTAAGCAGTGCTTCCAAGGCCTGTGGTACACCATCCGAGGCGTTCTCGGAGATGACCTCCAGTTGCAGGCGCTGCTCCAATTCCCAACTTACATTAGGTTTGGGGTCAATGTAGAATACCGGCGCCTCGGGCGGGGCAAATTGAATGAGTCCGGCGGCCGGATAAACCTGCATGGAGGTGCCGACAATCAATACCGAGTCTGCTCCGGTAATCTCCAAGGCGGCTACTTCGATCATGGGCACGGTCTCACCAAACCAGACCACGTGGGGGCGTAGTTGGGAGCCCAGCTCACACAAATCTCCCAGGCGTAGATCCTGTTTCCATTCGTAGATGCGCGTCTCATCTTTTGTACTGCGCACCTTGTTCAGTTCGCCGTGCAGATGGATAATGTGGCGACTTCCGGCTTTTTCGTGCAGGTCATCCACGTTTTGGGTCACGATAACGACTTCTTCGAAATGCTGTTCGAGTTCGACGAGGTCCTGATGGGCGGCATTGGGTTGCACTTCCTGCAATTGGGCGCGGCGCCGGTTATAAAAATCGAGAACGAGCTCGGGGTTGCGTTGCCAGCCCTGGGGCGAGGCCACATCCATGATGTCGTGGTCTTCCCAAAGCCCGCCGTGGTCGCGGAAGGTTTTAATACCGCTCTCGGCACTGATACCAGCGCCGGTGAGGACGACGATTTTTTTCATGTTTTCCCTGCTTTTAGCGCCCGGAACGCCGGGCCAAGTTGATGGATGATATCTGATGCGGTAAGAGCTTCCTGACCAACAATTCCGGCAGCTAGGTCTCCCGCAAGCCCATGCAGGTAGACACCCAGCACAGCTGCCTCGGGAGCAGTATATCCCTGAGCTACCAGGCCGGTCAGCAATCCGGTGAGCACGTCGCCGCTTCCGCCGGTGGCCATACCTGGATTACCCGTCGGGTTGAAAAAGGTAGCCCCGTCCGGCGTAGTAATGCAAGTGAATGCTCCTTTGTGCACCACCGTCACGGACCGCTCGGCAGAAAAGCGGCGCTGGTGCTCTAGCCGTTCAAAATCACTGCTAAAATTACCAAAAAGACGGCGATATTCTCCGGGGTGGGGCGTTAGGATGGCGCCCGCTGGTAGTTGATCGATCCCTCCCGGTATCCGGGCAATGATATTTAATGCATCGGCATCGATTATCAGGCTGGGACCACTTCGCTGGAGGACTTCTCGGACGGTGCGCTGGGTCTGTACACGCTGGCCGATGCCGCTGCCGATGCCGATGGCCTGGTAGCGGTCGGCCGGCGGCGCTTCGGTTAAGCAGTCTTCGTGCGGATCGGTGAGTGCCATGGCTTCGGGGGCGGCGATTTGCAGAATGGGGTAACCCACCTTGGGCAGGTAGGTCGTCACCAGGCCCACACCCGATCGCAGTGCGGATCGTACTGCCAGTACGGCGGCCCCCATCATTCCGCGGCTGCCTGCAATGAGCAGGGCATGGCCGTAGGTACCCTTGTGGCTGTGTACTGTTCTGGGCCGGAGGGTCACCTGTAATGACTGGGCAGTGGTCAGGTAGGTAGTACTGGGGGTGTGTTCGACATAGGCGGTGTGCAAGCCAATGGGGAGGATGGTCAGCGCTCCCACCAAGTCGCCGTTTTCGGGGAGCAAGAGCCCTAATTTCGGGGATTCGAAGGTGATTGTGTAGTCGGCTGCGAAAGCGGCGCCGGCGGACGGCTGGTCAGCAAAAACACCGGATGGCATATCGATGGCGATTTTCGGCCCGCCGTGGGCGCTGATCTGGGTGAGTAACGCTCCCCAGTATCCCTCGACTGGCCGATTAAGTCCCGAGCCGAATAGGGCGTCGATGACCGTATCCTTAGGAGTTAAGATCGTTGGGAGTGGCTTCTCTGGAACGACAGCGTGGCGTGGAATCTCGGGCCTCCGGACCAGACGGTCCCAATTAGTCTGATTGTCGGGGCTGCGGCCGCTGCCCAGCTGACAGTCCCATACTGCTACCCGGTACCCGCGACCATGCAGCAAGCGTGCGATGGCTAGGCCATCACCGCCGTTGTTGCCACGGCCGCAGAAAAGGTGGATAGTACCCCGGCGCTTGGGAAAACGGCGGATAAACCAGCCTGTAAAAGCACGGCAGGCTCTTTCCATGAGCGCTATCGAGGGGATAGGTTCGTGCTGGATCGTATATTGGTCCCATTTCCGGACCTGTTCGGCGGAAAAGATCTTTTGCCCCTGCATAAGTGGAGATTCGTACACTGGAGGGAAAATAAGGTACGCCGGGGAGGAAAACAAATTTGGATATGAACGCATCACTACAACAAGTATTCCAGGGGTTGACCCTCGTCGAGCTTTCGAGCGTACTGGCCGGACCGGCGGTGGGGATGTTTTTCGCCGAACTCGGCGCAAGGGTAATCAAAGTCGAAAATGCGACCACCGGCGGCGATATCACCCGGCGGTGGAAATCACCCGGAGCGTCGCCCGTTGCCCCTTTTTCGGCCTACTACGCATCGGTAAACTGGGGTAAAACAGTCGTACTCAAGGATCTGAATGATCCGCAGGACCGGGACTGGGTAATGCAGCAAATTCAACAAGCCGACGTAGTACTGTCCAATTTTCGACGCGGGAAAGCAACGGCATTCGGGATGGGATACGAACAGCTACGCAAACATCGTCCCGACATCATTTATGCAGAGCTTACCGGGTTTCCGGAAGGGGATGACCGGCCGGCGTTTGATATCGTGCTGCAAGCCGAAAGCGGTTTTTTGTTTATGACTGGTGAGCCCGACCGGCCGCCGGTCAAGATGCCCGTTGCCCTGATCGATTTACTTGCGGCCCACCAACTCAAGGAAGGCATCCTGCTGGCGTTGCTGCTGCGCGCACGTACGGGCGAAGGCAGGCGGGTGCGTACCTCTCTTTTCGAATCGGCCCTGGCTGCCCTGGCTAATCAGGCAACCAATTGGCTCATGGCCGGGCATTTGCCACAACCCATGGGTACAGCCCATCCAAATATCGCCCCCTACGGCGACTGCATGCAAACGGCCGACGGGCACTGGATCGTTCTGGCCGCCGGTACGGAGCGCCATTTTCAATCCCTATGCGCTGTCTTGGATTTACCCGACTTGCTAGAAGAGGCACGCTTTGCCTCGAATGCCGAACGGGTGCGGCACCGCCAAGCCTTGTATTCCGAACTGGAAAAAGCAGTCCATAACTGGACCCTTAGCGACCTGACAGGGGCCCTGCAGAGAGCAGGCGTACCCGTCGGGCACGTCAAAAATATGCGCGATGTTTTTAACGACCCCGCGGCAAAGCAGATGATCCTGAAGGGACACCTGCCCGACGGCTCCCCGATGAAGTGTGTACGTACCGTTGCCTTTCACCTGGATTGAGCGGTTTTCCTTATATTTCCTTGAAAAATGCAAAGAGTATTTTGGAGCTTCCTGTTGTGCTGCTTAGCCATCAGTGAGACGCCGGCGCAGTACGCGCTGGAGCCGGTTCAGGAGATAGCCTGTACCGATGTTAAGAGTCAGGATCGTACCGGCACCTGTTGGAGTTTTTCGACCGTTTCCTTCCTCGAGTCCGAATTGATCCGCTTAGGAATGGCGCCAATCGATTTTTCCGAAATGTATATTGTGCGCACTATCTACCTGGATAAAGGGCAGAACTATTTTCTCCGGCAAGGCAAAGCGAATTTTAGCCAGGGCAGCCTCGGACACGATGTCATTCGGGCCCTGGAGATGGCTGGTATTGTTCCGGAAGAAATCTATACGGGATTGCCCCGCGGGAAGGAACGCTATAATCACAGTCAGTTGGAGTCGGATCTTAAAGATTACCTCGACAACGTCATTGCGAAAGAGAACCATGGCAAAGACTGGCGGACCTTTTATACTCAATTGCTTGATAACGGCCTTGGCGGGACGCCGCCAGCAGAGTTCGAATACGCAGGCGTAACCTATACCCCCCAGTCCTTTGCCGCCAGCTTGAGTATCGATCCCGATGATTACGTAAGCCTCACGTCATTCAGTCATCATCCCTTTTACGAACCCTTCATTCTGGAAATCCCCGATAATTACTCCAACGGGAGTTACTATAATTTACCCCTGGATGATCTTCAGGCTACGGTCGATCACGCGCTGGAAAACGGTTATTCCATTTCTTGGGACGGTGATGTAAGTGAGACTGGTTTCAGCCAGCGCTTCGGGGTGGCGGTCGTGCCCGTCGATGATAATCGTAAAGACTTGTTTACTGAGGAGGGCCCCGAGTTAGAGGTCGATCAGGCCCTGCGACAGGAGCAATTCGAGACCTTCGTCACGACCGATGATCACCTGATGCACCTGACTGGTATTGCTGAAGATGGTCAGGGTAACCGGTACTACCAGGCTAAAAACTCCTGGGGCGAGATGGGGCATTACAAGGGCTTTTTATACATGTCGGTTCCTTACCTACGATTAAAAACGGTCGGTATCTTGTTACATAAAGACGGTATCCCGCCGGCTATCAAAGCGCGGCTGGGCCTCTAAAACGTCGGATAATTACCCATTTCCTAAAATTTAATACGAAAGAATACTAGTCGCCCAGGATTGCCGTTGGTGAAGTAAGTGCGATTAACTCCTAGCCCATGAAGCGATATTTGCTACTTTACCTATTTCTCGGCAGTCCTTTTTTGCTGACCGCTCAATGGTTTGTGGGCATTCGGGGTGGTGGCCTTCCGACTTCGGTACCGATCAGCGGGGGTATTGGCGTGGAGTGGGTGCATAACGGAAGCCTGAGCGGGCTCACCGAGCTGGCTTATACCTTGCGCGAAAACCCTCAAGTTACCGATAATTTTCCGACCGATCAGGAATATTATACTGCACAACTGCATTACTTGACACTGCCCGTGCTGGTGCGGGTAAACCTACCCTTCGGGCAGTCACGACTTTTCTTGGAAGGTGGCCCGGAGGTAGGGCGGCTACACCGTGCAAACGGCCAGTATACCCGTAACGGGCTGAGCAGCCAAATCGTATCCTTTCAGCCGGAAGCGGTCCGGCTGAACAGTTGGGATGCAGGTTTAGTTTTAGGCGGCGGCTTTGGGCAGCAGGTTGGCAGGGGCGGCCTGATCACCTTGGAATTTCGTTATTTCCTGGGCTTAGTCGACATCAATGACCGCCGCGATGCTGCAATGTACAATCAGGGCGAGTTGCTCTTACTGGGTTTTTACCTACCCGTAGGGAAAGACCGTTTTTGAGTCGAGTTCCCTTGGATAGACCGGGATGATCTAGCCAGGGGAACCCGATGAAGGAGGAAAGGGGAGGACTTTTTATTTCAATCGGGGCGGCTGAACGCTGCTCGCTTGATTGCCGTTGGTCTGCTTACCCTTTTTCATTTCCTCGCCTAGCTGTTGGGAAGCGGCAAAAGAAGTAACCATATCAGCCAACATATCACTACCAGCATTGGGAGTATTTGGGAGTAAAATCAGGTTGCTATTGGAATTTTCACCCATCGATTGCAGGGTGTCGTAATGCTGGGTGACCACAATCAAGGCGGAGGCTTCCTGCGAGTTTATACCCACGCGATTCAGCACCTCTACCGACTCTTCCAGGCCGCGGGCAATTTCGCGCCGTTGATCGGCAATACCCTGGCCCTGCAGACGCTTACTTTCCGCTTCGGCTTTGGCCTTGGCTACAATCCGGATACGATCCGCTTCTGCTTCGTACTCCGCTGCCTTTTTGATCCGTTCGGCGGCGTTGATGCGGTTCATGGCACTTTTTACCTCCATGTCGGGGTCAATGTCGGTAACCAGCGCCTTGACGATACCATAGCCGTAATCATGCATGGCTTCTTCCAGCTCCCGGCGGATAGCCACTGCAATATCGTCTTTACGTTCGAAGACATCGTCGAGTTTCATCTTTGGTACTTCGGCACGGACAGTGTCGAAAACGTAGGCCGTGATCTGATCATGCGGGCTGGATAATCTGTAAAAGGCATCATAGATCGAGTCGGGCAGAATATAGTACTGGACGGACACTTTCAACTTAACGAAAACGTTATCTTGAGTTTTAGTTTCAACCATCACATCGAGTTGCTGCACGCGCAGCGATACCCGACCGGATACCCGGTCGACGATGGGAATTTTAAACTGCAAGCCCGGGCGCTTGATGCTGTGAAAACGACCCAGCCGTTCTACTACAGCGGAAGTCTGCTGCTTGACAGTGAAAATACCTGACAGCAAAATCAGAACGCCCATGGCGATAATAAAAATGAGGAATGGAGTACCGAACATGGCTTATGTTTTTTTGGATGTGTTAGGATCGCTAAATACTAACATAAAGTAAGAAGCTTAGAGCAGAGATGCCACGATTACTGGATAAAATACGCTAAAAAATCGCCGAGTGCATCGATCTTTACAACTGTTTGATCTCGTTCGCAAGCTTGCTAAGCGAATCCTTCGCATCGCCGAACAGCATGCGGGTGCGGTCGTGGAAGAACAACTGGTTTTGAATGCCGGCGTAACCCGGGCGCATGCTACGCTTGAGCACGATCACATTTTTGGCCTCCCAGACTTTCAATACCGGCATACCGTATACTGGGCTTCCCGGATCATCGAGGGCTGCTGGGTTGACTACATCGTTGGCGCCGACCACTACCACTACATCGGTGCTCGGGAGCTGGTCGTTGGCATCCTCCAAATCGAGCAGTTTCGGATAGGGGACATCGGCTTCGGCCAATAGTACATTCATGTGGCCGGGCATCCGGCCTGCCACCGGGTGGATAGCGTATTTGACATCGACGCGGTTTTTGTCTAACAGGTCATCTACTTCCTTGACTACCTTTTGGGCCTGCGCAACCGCGAGGCCGTAGCCCGGCACAATGAGTACCTGCTGTGCGTAATAGAGCTGGATGGCCGCATCGTTGACGTTTACTTCTTTAGCCACCTGATCACCGTCGCCTTTAGCACCTGCTGCACCACCGCCGCCAAAGCCGCCAATGATCACATTCACCAGAGAGCGGTTCATAGCGCGGCACATCAGGATCGTCAGGATGGTACCGCTGGCACCAACCAGAATACCCCCAACCCACATTATCTTGCTATCGTAGAGCAGGCCGGTAGCGGCTGCCGAGAGACCGGTGAAGGAGTTCAGTAGGGAAATCACTACCGGCATATCGGCCCCACCGATCGGAATGACGAATGAAAATCCGTAAACAAGCGTCAAGAAGAGCAATAGGATAGCCGGAATCCAGCCCAGATTCTGCCCGCCGCGCACGATGATGACCGCCAGCACCAACAAGACAATCAGCATGACGAGGTTGACGAGGTCGTGGCGTGGCAGGGTCAAGGTGTTGTCGCGTACCAGGCCTTCCAATTTACCGAAGGCTAGCATACTGCCGGTAAAAGAAATGCCACCGATAATAAGTGCCAACATCGTGATTACGAGCTGACCGCTTGACATCGGACTGGCACCCGCATACAGGTAATAGAGTTCGGCACTCGCCAAAACGACGGCACATGCTCCGCCCAGGCCGTTAAAAATGGAGACCATTTGGGGCATGGCGGTCATTTGTACCCGGCGGGCAGCTACCAGACCTACCGCAGCGCCCACGGCGAGACCGCCGCCAATCCAGCCATAATTATTGGCCCCTTCCGGCAGAGGTTGTAGCAGGGCAGCAAGAATGGCAATGCCCATACCAGTTCCCGCAAGGATATTCCCGCGCCGGGCCGTATCGGGCGAGCTCAGCAGGCGCAGTCCCCAGACAAAAGCAATAGCGCCGATCAAATAAGTTAGATTGATCAATAAGGTCATCAGTACACTTATTTTTTCTTTTTAAACATTTCCAGCATGCGGTCGGTCACGGCGAAGCCGCCTACCACATTGGTCATACCCAGTATGATACCGATCAGCCCCAGGATAAGAGTAGGGTAATCATCGGGCCCAGCCTGCCGGATCAGTAGAATCGCTCCAATGATAACTACCCCGCTTATTGCATTGGCCCCCGACATCAGAGGCGTATGCAGTACCGTGGGTACTTTAGAAATGAGCTCGAAGCCCAATAGAATCGTGAAAAGGATAAGGTAAATCAACAGCAGGTTTTCGTTAAAAAAGGTAGCGAAGCCTTCCATATCGTTTAGGCATTGGTTTGTTCGGGGATGTCGGCGGTAAAATAAGCCGAGCGAATGATTTCATCTTCCTGGTCGAGGGCCAGCTCCCCGTCTTTAATAATGTATTGGAGAAAATTGGTCACGTTATTGCCGTAGAGTTGGCTGGCATCTTGGGCCATTTGCTGCGGTAAATTCGAGTTACCGATAATGATTACCCCATGAGCTTCCACGATACGGTCGTTTTGCGTAAGCTCGCAGTTACCCCCCGTGGAGGCGGCGAGGTCGACGATTACCGAGCCCGACTTCATTTTTTCTACCGTCGAGGCGGGGACTAGCAGCGGCGCTTTCCGACCCCGTACCTGGGCCGTAGTGATAATCACATCAGCCTTCGCGGCCCGGGTTTGTACTTCCTGGCGTTGGCGCTCCAGGAATTCCTCACTCTGTTCAACGGCATATCCCCCGGCCGAGGTATCATCTTTGGCGCCTTCCACCTCGACGAAGCGAGCTCCCAAACTTTCGACCTCTTCCTTTGCTGCCTGCCGGGTGTCAAAGGCCTCGACCTGCGCCCCCAGCCTACGAGCAGTAGCGATGGCCTGCAGGCCGGCAACGCCGGCCCCCAGTATGAGCACCGTAGCTGGGCGTATGCTACCGGCTGCAGTTATGAGCATAGGGAAGTAGCGCGGCAGGTGGTTTGCTGCTTCGAGTACGGCGCGGTAGCCGGCAACCGAGGCCATAGAAGATAAAACGTCCATCGACTGGGCCAAAGTCGTGCGCGGGATCATATCGAGACTTAAGCCGTGAAGCTGGCGCTGGATAAGCTTCTGCTTGATGTCAGGGTCCTGAAAAGGCGCAAACTGCGCAACGAGGGTTTTGCCGGCCGTCAGCTGATCCAGTTCTGCATCGGGCAGGGGGGCAATGCTTAGCAGTAAATCGGCCCGTTCCAGCACGCTGTTTCGATCGGTCACTTCTGCTTTTCCGGCGTAAGCCTCGTCGGTGTAGCGGGCGTCGGCGCCGGCGCCGGTCTCGACCAAAAAATCGATACCGGATTCATCAAACTTAGGCAATTGAAGGGGAGTGAGCGCTACCCGTCGGTCGTTGGGTTCTTTTAGGATTCCTATGATCATAATAGGTGCGTTCTTTTATGCAGCTTTCCGTATAATGCTACTAGTTGTATGTTTGGGCGTGCATCTGCAATTTTCTAAAAATAGCAAAAGTCCCTTAGGAATAAATAGGCAGGCTCTATTTAGGGTAATAAATACAGGATTTTGACTTTGGAATAAAGAAACCTAATAGCGGGCGCACTGGCAAGCCTGCTTTTCTTTGCCTCCCTGCCTGGGCTTAATGATTGTCTGCCAGCGCGCTCCGGCCCGTCGAACGGAACTGCGGGGCTAGGCTCCTTGTTTCAAGCGGTGAGCAAATTTTTTGCGCAGTTTACCGACTTTAGGTGTAATAACAAAGGTACAATACGGATTGCGGTTGCCTATGCTTCGGTAATAGTCCTGGTGGTAATCTTCGGCCGGAAAGAATTCCGGTAACGGGCTGATCTGCGTGACGATAGGGTCATCATATAACGAAGCGGCCACCTCGGTTTTCGACTGTTCGGCCGTTGTACGCTGGGTATCGTTTTCGTAGAAAATGACCGAGCGGTACTGGGGGCCTACGTCGTTACCCTGCCGGTTGAGTGTGGTCGGATCGTGGGTCGTCCAGAAAATTTCCAGTATGGCGGCTAAATCGATCACACCCGGATCGAAGGTTACCTGCACGACCTCAGCGTGGTCGGTAGTGCCAGTGCAGACGGTTTGGTAGTCTGCCGTTTCGGCCGTGCCGCCAGCGTAGCCGGATACGACATTTACAACGCCCTCCACTTCCTGGAAGACGGCTTCTACGCACCAAAAACAACCACCGCCCAGGGTGATTTTTTCCAATGAGTTCGACATGAAAGTTTTTTCTTTAGTAACAAATAAGCGGGCGAAAGGATGCCAAAAAGGGCCTTCGCCTGCTATGCGACGCGCATGGTCTCCAAAGTCTGAATTTTGTTCAAGAACAGGTTGAGGGCTTCCCGCTTGTGGTGGTCCAAATCGTAGCTGATGTAGCGCGTAAAATATTGCTCCAGGTCGAAGCGCGGGTCGGGGGAGGGCAGGAGGTACATGAGTTGTGGGACGCTGGCTACACCGCGGGCCAGGGCGCCGTTGAAAGCATGAACAAAAGCAGTCGGGAGCGGACGGTTGCTCACCCAGGCGGCAAAAACAAAAGGCAGGCCGGTATAGTCCATCCAGGCCTGACCGAGATCGTAATGGTATGCGTGGCGATCTTCCCGTCCGATAGTGCGGTCGCCAATGATCAGGCCGCCGGCAGCGCCGCCAATACGCGATTCGAAGTCGGGTGGCGCTGGAAGCAGGTCGGCTGAAATATTCCAGTACTCACGTGCCAGAATGCGGGCGAGGGCTGCCGAAGTGCGGGAGTGGAAGTCGAGGTAGATGGTAGCGAGCTGGTCGAGCGGTCGGTCGGCGTAGATAGCGACGGTTTTAACCTCGCCTACCGTTCCGATACAGTAATCGGAAATGATCTGCGGATTCTGCAGTTCGGGTAAGACTGCTACGGGTACCAGGCCCAGATCCGCTTCGCCAGTCTGGAGCTTTTGGGCGCAGGCCGATGGAATGTCTAGTGCCAGCTCAATGCGATCGGCCAGCGGGCTCTGCAGCAGCCCGTACAGCAAAGGCTTGGTATTGAGGTAGCTTACAGCGGTGATGCGGTACTTTTGCACATTTTGGCTTTTGGTCCCTGACTCCCTAGCTGAGCTGTACGCCTTCCAGATGGGAGGTGTCATTTTCTAGTAGGAAGTGAAAATAATCGTTGCGGTATAGGGTTCGGTACAAGCCCGTGTTGGAGTGGCGGTATTTTTCCATCATTTTCAAGTCTTGCTGTTTAAGCAAACACATGAGGGCGCGCATAGCCCTGCCGTGGCTGCATACCAGCAGGTATTGCTCGGGTCGTTGGCGCAGGCGTTCGATAAAGCGGTTCAGACGGTCGGCCATCTCACGCAGGCTCTCCCCATCGTCCAGCCGAGCATCGAGGTCACCTCGTTGCCAGGCATCGATCATGGCGCGGTAGCGTTCGTGCAACTCTGGAGTGCTGCCCTTACCTTCGTGGCGACCCCAACTCATCTCATTGATATCGGGCGTCTGCTCCCAGGAAAGGCCGGCTTCGATAAATGGGGCCATAGTCTGGTGCGTACGTTGTAGAGCAGAAGTAATGACACCCTCAAAGGGCTCTTCGCGGTATTTTTCGAAAAACAGGTGGGCCTGCTTCCGGCCCGTGGCATTCAGTGGGGCATCCACGCCACTACCCTGAATGATTTTGCGCCGGTTCAGTTCTGTCTCACCGTGCCTAACGATAAAAATGTGTTTTTCCATGTACTTGCTATCACTTGCTACTTATTCACTACCGGTAGCGAAAGATATCCTTTAAACTGTTTGTCTTCTTCGAATACGTGTTCGGTGTAGTCCTGGATAACGTTATAAAGGGTGTCGCGTTCAATCGGTTCACGCCCCACGCGTCGGATGAGGTTGACCAAATCACGGGTGCTCATGGCTGGGTTTTGCTCTTCCGAGCCCGCCATGGAATAGATTTTAGTGGTGTCGTCGATCGTGCCATCGATGTCATCGACGCCGAAGGCTAGGGACAGTTGCGCTACATTGCGCCCGATCATGGGCCAGTAGGCTTTGATGTGGTCGAAATTGTCGAGGTAAATGCGGCTTATAGCGTAATTGCGCAGGTCTTCCAATGTGGTCGACTCGGGAACGTGCGACATCTGATTGCCCTGGTTGCGGAATTTCAGCGGGATAAAGGTCTGAAAGCCGCCGGTTTTATCCTGCAGTTTGCGCAGTTCTTCAAGGTGGTGAATGCGATGTTCAAAGCGCTCGATGTGGCCGTAAAGCATAGTAGCGTTCGAGCGGCCCCCCAACTCATGCCATATCTCGTGGATACGCAACCACTGTTCGCCGGTGCATTTGCCACCGGCGATCTGATCGCGAATCTCAGGGTGGAAAATTTCTGCGCCGCCCCCCGGCATGGAATCGAGTCCGGCCTCTTTCATCAGGCGCATACCTTCCTCGTAGCTGACCTTGTCTTTTTTAAAGATGTAGTGGTATTCAACCGGCGTAAGCGCCTTCACGTGCAAATCGGGACGGTGCGCCTTGATGCGCCGGAAAAGTTTGGTGTAGAAGGCGACGTCATACTGTGGCAACACGCCTCCTACGATGTGAACCTCCGTAACTGGCTCTCCGTCGTACTTTTTGATGATCTCCATGATGTCATCCATGGAGTATTCCCAGCCTTCTTCCCGCTTTTTGATCAGCCGGGAATAGGAACAGAAGGTGCAAGTGTAGAGACAAACGTTGGTGGGTTCAACATGGAAATTGCGGTTGAAATAAGTGCGGTGGCCGTGCCGGCGCTCGCGTATGTGGTTGGCCAGGGCGCCCAGATAACCGAGGGGGGCATGCTCGTACAGGTAGCGTCCTTCGGCTTCGGTGATGCGTTCCTGCTGCTTTACCTTTTCTGCTACCGTGCGCAGATTACTATCCAGGCTATCGTCGTGTAAGAGCAGCGAAATATCGCTAGTTGTTACCATAAAGCGGCTGGTTTAATTTATTGACTTAACAAGCTTTCTAAAGTTTCAGTTTTAGATGAAAAAAGAATAAGCGGCTTTACAGGCCCAGCGGCCATTTTAAATTAGATTTCAGCCTTCTGTAAAGCTGTGACGGGCCTCGAATTACCCCCAAATTTAACCAAACCCGTCGGGAGGCCTACCGAGGAGGTGTTTTTTTAGGAAAAAGGTCTAACGAGACGTTAATTTTTAGTCCAATCGGTCGTGCAGCTTTCCCTAGTAAGGATTTTTTAATACTTTTACCATTATAGATGCTACCCTCGAAGCATTATAATCGCGGATCTGTTGGAAACAATTACTGTTGGCCTATTCCTCGTTTCCCCTTCCCGGCTGGCTTAATCTACGGGAAGCAAGTAGTAAAGTAAAGGAGTCCTTACCTGAAGCAAGATTGCCGCGGTTTCAATTAGGTTGTGCTGCATAAATGGTTCCCCGTTACCGGGGTACGAAAAAAGGTATTAGTCCTAATAAAGTCATCAATCGCCAAACAGGCAACGCTATACGATTGACGTTTACAAACTATTGATCTCATGAATGAACAACGCCACCAGTGCGCTCCTGGGCTCCGCAGCCTACCTGCACTGCTTAATCCTACCAAACTATTTGCTTACCAGGGCTTTTTTGCCGGGCTGTTTTTGGCGCTCAGTTACTTTTCCCTGAACGCTCAGACGGGAGGAAGCATTACCATTGTCAAGGAGTCCAATCCTTCGGGCATTACGGGGTTTGACTTTACCTTTGATGGTGACCTGGGTGCTTTTAGTCTGGATACCGACCCCGATGATGGCACCGTAGAAGACCGATTCACGGTCGGCAACTTGCCCAATGGCGACTACACCATTCAGGAGGTTGATTTACCAGGTAACTGGATATTGAGCGACCTGTTTTGTCAGGGTGGCGCTAGTTCCATTGACCTGGACAACGCATCGGTAACGGTAACAATCGACGAGCCCGACCAGGAAGTTACCTGTACTTTTTTCAACAATCGCCTGGGGCGACTCGAGGTGTTGAAATTCCAGGATTGTAATAGCAATGGCATTTTTGACGAGGGCGAATTGCCGTTGGAGGGTTGGGAAATTTCCCTTTTCAATACCACTACCGGCGAGCAAATACAACAAACCAAAACCACAAATGCGGACGGCAGAACGATCTTTACCAGTCTGGACCCGGGTACGTATACAGTATGTGAAACCTTACAATCCGGATGGATCAACCCGACCGGAGCCGCTCCGGTCGACGGGCAAGTATGCCAGGAATTCGCGATCAGTTTGGGGGAGTCGGCCGCGGTGGAGTTCGGGAATATCATCGAATCCGATCCGGTAATCACTTGTCCGGAAGATATTACGGTCAATGCCGACCCCGGCCTTTGTACCGCCGTAATAAATTTTGAAGCCACTGCTACCGATAACTGCGACAGCGACCCGGTTATCACTTTCTCGCAAGATCCCGGCACGGCTTTCAACTTGGGGGTCACTAAAGTCACCGCCACGGCGACTAATGAATTCGGACGCACCAATAACTGTGCCTTTGATATTACCGTCAATGACAATCAACCGCCAGCCTTTAATGAGAGCCTGCCGGCCAATGAGACAGTTACCTGCGATAACATTCCCGTTGCAGCCACGCTGACCGCCTCCGACAATTGCGATGATGACGCCACGGTAACGTTTTCGGAAACGCGCACCGACGGCGACTGCCCGAACAGCTACCTGCTCATCCGTACCTGGACTGCCACCGATGCGACTGGCAATTCGATTACCCATAGCCAATCCCTTACGGTAGAAGACAAGACACCGCCTGAATTTGTGGAAGCCTTACCCGGCAACCAAACTGTCGCTTGCGCACTGGATATACCTGCCCCTACTATCCTTACGGCAACCGATAATTGTGATGACGGGGTGGAAGTTCAATTCTCGGAAACGACTACAGACCAGACATCCCCTCATACCTTCACGCTAACCCGTACCTGGACCGCTACCGATAACTGCGACAATACCACTAGCCATACCCAGGTGATTACGGTGAATGATACCGAAACGCCCGTGCCTAACTGCCCGGGCGATATAACGGTGACGGCTGACCAGACTAACTGCTCGGCGCTCGTTGAATTTACGGCTACTGCGACCGACAATTGCACGGCCGATCCGGCCATTTCTTATTCCCAAAATCCGGGTACCGCCTTCCCGGAAGGTACGACGACCGTGACGGTTACAGCAACCGACGAAGCCGGCAACTCCAATACCTGTACATTCGACGTGACGGTGAACACACCAGCCATTGCGCCAGAATTACCGGCCTCGCTCACCGTTTGCGACGACTTGGCTCAGGTAACGGTACGTGTTCGTTTTACAGGTGGGCAAGCACCTTATGATTTTGTGCTCAACGACGGTGTCAGCGATTTAAACTTTAGTACCGACAATGCGGGCCAAGCCATTATTCAGTTGCCTACAGCTACGGCCGCTTATAATTTAGTCTCGGTGACCGATGCTAACAACTGCGTTACTACTATCACCGGCGAATCGTTCTCCGTATCGACAAAAAGCTGTGTGATCGCCAACGATCAAAAGCAAACCGACCCCTGTAGTTGTAATAACGACGAAACGGCGACCGGAACACAAGACGGCACCTTCGGTGAGACCGTAGCTATTCTGAATACGACTGATAGCGAAATCTGGACTGTAGTGGCCATTAACCCCCTGCGCCCAGGGGGCTCCATTCCGGCTGGTGTTGCCGTAACCAATGAACTTAGCTTTAAGGTAGGGGACAATCGCCATGAGATTTCTTTTAGCCATACGGACGACGATGGTTATGCAATCACCATGGAAGGGCCTTTTGACCAGGGTAACATAAATAACGTTACGCGCTCGATTAGCAATGTTTGTGTTTACCCGGAAATCGCGTTGGACCCCGAACTCCCTGCTGAATATCCAAATGACGCGGTACCTTTGCCGCTGGGCGTGGAGGAGGTACAGGGCCGCGGCGGAAATGTCGTTTTCGACGCTGGCTACGGTCCGATCACTGAGTTGGATCCGATCAATCTTGCAGAGGGGCTGCAAGGCGTTACGGCCACCTTTACCGGGACTTTTGCCGATAATACTGGCGGTACACTAGCCGACCCTGCTTATCCAGGTTGTACAACAATATTGGAAACGCCCATAACCATTTTGCCGCCTCTGCAGGAAATTTGTGCCTGTGCCGATCAGATCAATGTGACGCTCGATGAGAATTGTCAATTCGAACTGACCTCGGTACAGACTGGTAGCCAGGACTGTGTCGGTGGACAAATTATCGTAGATGATGGGGTGTCGAATGGCCCTGTCGTGGATGGGGCGGGCACTTTCCGCTACGTAATTGTAAACAGTCAGGGAGAAGGCGTTTGCTGGGGCGAAGTGAATGCGGAAGACAAAACTGCTCCTAAGAAGATCGGTTTTGATGCCGATCCTTCTGCCGACAGTCTCATTTGTACCGATGTGGAGCTGGTACTGAACAACCCGGAGACGATCGATCCGACCAGCAAGTTTTATCTGGGTCGTCCGATTTTCGTAGACAACTGCGGGCCGGTCACCCTTTCTTTTTCCGATGAAATCGAGTATTTCGATTGCCAAACAGAAAACGGTCAGTTCCTCTTTGCCCGGCTCACTCGCCATTTTGTAGCCGAAGACGGTGGAAAGAATTCAAAAAAAGAGCCCCAGCAGGCCGAAACCAGCGTGACCTATGATTTTTTCATCCCCCAGTTGACCGCTGCCGGGTTGATCCAGACGGGAGAAATTCAAGATTGTACGCCCACCCTTGGTGAATTGGAATCGACTCTTAGCCAGGCATTCGGTATTACGAATGCCTTTGGCGACGAAGTACCACTTAGCGCCATCACCTGCAATTACGCACTCAGCTTCGAGGACGACGTAGTAGAAGTTTGCGAGGGACGCAGCCTGAAGGTCGTGCGCACCTACCGCATCATCGACTGGTGCGGAGTGAGTTTCCCAGCTGGCCGGCCTACCGAATTCGGTCAAGTAGTGGGCAAGATTGGTGATTTTGAAGGTCCGGTTATCAGCGGACCAGTCGATACGGCTGTGGTTTCTACCGGACCGTTTGAATGCACGGCTTCTTTTGCTGCGACCGAGAGTACCCTCAACAAGTGGGGCATCACCGTTGAGGATTGTCCCGGCGAGAACCCACAGCTCAATCTGTCGGTATACGGTTGGGTGGACGAGCTGATCTATGGTATCCCCACCGGCACAAAAACCTACCGCAAAGTGGCCGGCACTAGTCCTAATGGTATTGTCACCGGCGTACCGGAAGGGATTTATAATCTGGTCATCGAAGCCTTCGATGATTGTTACAACTCCACCCGGGATAGCGTACCCTTTATCGTAAAAGATTTGATCCAGCCCGTCATGAAATGCGATAATCAGCTGAACGTCTCGATATCAGCTAACGGTTACGCAAGGGTATACGCCGAAGATATCGATGAGAACAGCCGGGATAATTGTGCCGACCAGGTTACGCTCAGTGTGCGACGGGCGGTACCCGAAGCCTGCACCGAAGAATTCCTTTTGCGCGGCTATGACCTGAACAACGATGGGGTGTTAAACACGATAGACGGGTTTTCACTGGTCAATGGCATTTGGTATACGCCATATGCCGACTACGTAGAGTTTTTCTGTTGCGACGTAGGTACCGCAATTACGGTTGATCTTCGAGGTCAGGATGATGCTCGTTTACCCTTTTACAAATACAATAGCAACGGGGAGGTGATTACTGACGACCAGGGAGCGCCCATCTGCTATTTCATGGATATGCCCAACAGCAACAGTTGCTGGACCGATGTCATGATCGAGGACAAAACCATACCGCAATGTGCAGCACCGAAAGATGTGGTTATCGAATGTATTGATCCTGAGGCAGCCATTGATCTAACTGATACCCTGGCACTCCAGGCAACCTTTGGTAATGCCAGCATTCAGGGACCGGGCGAGATCGTCTATTGTAATGCACTGGTTCGGGAGCTTGCCCCTCAAGTCGTACTGGATGATTGCGGGGCTGGTTATGTGGTGCGCACCTTTCAGCCCTACAACGTGCGATCGGGTTCGAGCGGTCCAGTCTGCACCCAACGCATTGATATTGAGGAAATACACCGCTACGCCATTAAATTTCCAAAAGATGCGGAGCAAATTTGCGGCGAACCCTTTGTGGATACCCTGGAGGTGGTCGAGGAGGCCTGTGATATTATCGCCGTGAATGTGACAAACGATACCTTCTTTACCACTGCCGACGAGTGCTACAAAATTCAACGCACCTTCACCATCATCAACTGGTGCGAATACGACGGCTTTTATCCGGAAGAACCCTGGAACCTGTACCGTGATTTCGATAACAACGGTATTCCTGGCGATAAGAGCTTCTGGTTGGTACGGTACAACGATGCCGCCGAGAAATTCCCCTACGATTACGAAGACTATGACGACGATGACGGTGACGGGCGCGGTGATTTTATATTCCCTGAGCCCTTTGATGGTGGGGCCGGCAACGAGCAACCCGATGTGGACCTGGGCGATGAAGACATATACGTGCCCTTGGTCGTCTGGTCGCAGGATTTCTCCAATATTTATACCGATGAGCCATTGGATGCGCTCAATCCGATATTTATCGACCTGCCCGATATCAATGATAAGGCCTATTGGAAAAAGACTTACGATCCGCGGGAGGTAGGATACTACCGCTACGTGCAACTGATAAAAGTTTATGATGATTCCCGTCCGGACATCATAGCCGATACTCTAGAGGTATGCAGTTTTAACAACAATTCCGAGGCGGGTTGCCCGGCCTTTGTGGAGATTCCAGTGATGATTTCGGACAGTTGTAGCACGGGCGGTACGTTGAGTGCGCAAATCGATGCCTTCAATAGCACCCTCGATCTGTATGCATTGAACAACGATCCGCGCTATGATTTCAATGGGACCGTAAGCGGTAGCTGGCCCAACTTTGTTATTAGTGGCACCTTCCCGCAGGGCGAGCATACCGCCGTGGTGACCGCACGCGATGGCTGCGGCAATTTCCGCACAGAGCGTATACCTTTTAGCGTGGTCGACTGCAAGGCGCCATCACCCATTTGCATCAACGGACTGGCCATAGAGCTCATGCCCCGCGAAGTAGTCGATGAACTCGGACCGGCCGCCATGACCATCTGGGCCAACGATTTCATTGCCTCCCCGTCTTTTGATTGTAATGGGCAGCAGGGCGATACTGTTACCAATTACTTCATTAAGATGGTCGATGATAAACTCGGCCTCGGGCGGGATACTATTGACAAAAACCGTACCGGATTGTCACTGTACTGCTCAGATCTGGGGTCGGTAACCGTTGAAATCTACGCCTGCGATACGGAGGGGAACTATGATTTTTGCGAAACTTACGTCTTGGTACAGGACAATATGGGGAACTGCGAAGATACCACGATCATTGGTGAAATCGCCGGTAATATTCATACCGAAGAAGATTTAGGTGTAGAAGGGGTAGAGGTGAGCCTTTCCGGTAACCGAGAAATGATGTATATGACGGATGCCTCCGGTGTTTTTGCCTTCAAAAACCTGGAGTATGGCTACGACTACACCGTGCGGCCCAAGCGCGATGAGGATCACGGTAATGGCATTTCCACCTTGGATATTGTAGAGATCCAGAAGCATATTCTGGGTGTAGAGCCGCTCGGTAGCCCCTATAAAATCCTAGCTGCCGATGCAAATAACTCCGGTAATCTATCGGCCCTGGATTTGGTGCAAATCCGGAAAATCATCTTGAGAGTGGAAGATCGGTTCCTGGAAAATACCAGCTGGCGATTCGTCGATGCCACTTATACCTTCCCCAATCCGGACAATCCGTGGGACGTACCTTTCCCGGAGGTGAAGAATTTCAATGATTTGAAAGGGCGTCAGCTATCAACCGACTTCATTGCGGTTAAGATAGGAGACGTAAACGGTTCGGTTACCTTTGGCGCTGGTGCTCAACCCCGTACGGGAGGCGTATTCCAGCTGCGTACCCAAAATGCCGAGCTGCAAGCCGGTGCGTCGCACACGGTTACTTTTAGTGCCGAAGAAGCAGTACAAGGGTTCCAGGGAACTATCCATTTTGATGTGGATCAATTGGAACTGATCAACTTGGGAGAGGGTCAGGCTGGTACCGAGCACTTCGGCTGGAGGTACGCCGACCAAGGGCTGATTACCATCTCCTGGAACGGTGTATTGGATACGGATGCGGCGTTATTTAGTTTAACATTCGCAGCCAAAGACGAGGTACAGTTGAAAGACGCTCTGCGTTTTGGGTCGCAGTTAACCCGGGCCGAAGCATACGGGCAGGACGGCAGCTTGATGGACGTACAATTAAATATTGGCAGGACTCTCAGTGTAGCTGACGGATTTGAGCTCTACCAGAATGTACCTAATCCAGTGGCCGGTAATTCGACGTGGATCGAGTTCTATCTGCCCGAGGATGGCGTAGCTACCTTAACTATTGCCGATGTGACCGGTAAGGTCGTACACGTGGTGCGGGGCGAATACGCCGCAGGACGCAATCGGGTTCGCATAGCCCACAATAATTTATCTACGGGCGTACTGACTTATACCTTGCAGGCAGGTAATTACCAGGCCACCAAACGAATGCTGGTGCTGGAATAGGAACCGATCAACATATAAACTGGTAAAAGGTCGCCGATGCATCATGCACCGGCGACCTTTTTTATGGGAGAGAAATACAAATTCGTTTTTTAAGGAAATGATTATCAGTTCTTTGAATTGAAACAATGGCTGAAAAGTACGATACAATCGCCCGTTTTTTCCCGCTTTTTTTCTGGATTTTTATTTCGAGGTGCATTAACATTGAAAGAAGGAATGGTAGAACGCCTCTAATGTGGTACCACAACATTTTGCTCCCTTTAATAGAATAGCCTTTCCGCGAGACTAACCCAGTCATCAGCAGCGGATCGGCGCTTGTTATTTTCTGTACTAGAAATAGGCAAGACCTGTCGTCCGAATAACCTCAAATAACTGTAGATGGATGAATTTCCATTTTCGGCCGGTAGCCGTGCGTTGGCTACCGGCACTTTAAAAGTCGAATTTACACTACTAGATACTTGAAATTAATGAATATAATCTTGTAAATTATTATAACACTTGCGTGGCGAGGGAACGATAGGAACCAAAAAGATCACAAAGAAAACCCTTTAATAAACATCTATCTACACACCTAAAACATGAATAGAGCACCCATTCTCGTTTGCTCCTTGTTGGTTATTGGCCTCCTAGGAAGCACCTTTACGGCCCTATTGGCACAAAATGAAATCGTAGTTACGGATGACGATCTCCAAGGTGGTCAGACGTACA